>JAIQZO010000068.1 GCA_021777055.1 Candidatus Anammoxibacter sp.
ACATATACATCCATCGCATGGGCAGGGAGATATCTAAATAAATGGATAGGATGGGCAGAAGAGACGGGTTTAGAAGAATTAATACGATTTTCAAAAGGTCTAAACAAGGCACGTAAAGGATTGCTTTCCTATTGTAAACACCGAATAACCAGTGCAAAAATTGAGTCGTTCAATGCAACAATAAAACGAATAATTCGCAAGGCATGTGGATACCGTGACCTTGATTATCTTTATCTAAAAATCCGTCAAGAGGCTATTAGTAATTAATTAAAAACAGGCTCAACATTTGGTGGGAGTAATGTTCAAAAATATGTAAAAATGATCAGCGAAAGTGGTAAAGGTCCCAAACTCCTTCGCCAACCTTTGTACCTCCGCTACCTGCCCTGCCGTTATATCGTTCTTTAAGATATTTCTATCTTTAGCGGCAATCTCAGCCTTGGCTATTCCTTTTTCAATTTCTTCTTCTATTATTGTTAAAACATTTTCGTTATACAGGTCTGTATATCTTCATAAAACCTATCTAATACATCCTTATTGACAGATGCTACGTCTAGAAAATTATCGTTATTGCCCCATATATCTTGATCATCTATACGGTCTTTTACAAAAGGATTGAGCATGAGATATTTTTCTAAAGACATTAGTTAATCCTCCGTTATATATCTCCAGTGATAGGCAACTTTACCTAGGCTAATTTCAAAGAGACATTTTCTCTCTTTTTCAGGTATTTGATCTGGCATGGAATAATAAGTAAGTTCGGCCTTTCCATTTCTAGACAATTCCTTTAAGC
This sequence comes from Candidatus Anammoxibacter sp., assembly GCA_021777055.1. Taxonomy (GTDB): domain Bacteria; phylum Planctomycetota; class Brocadiia; order Brocadiales; family Anammoxibacteraceae; genus Anammoxibacter_A. The sequence continues at coordinate 791 of JAIQZO010000068.1, forward strand.
TATCATGAAACTTTGATATTTCAATATGGTAATTATTTTCTTTACACCAGGAAATGTACCGTTCATATGTCCAAATAATCTGAATTGTTTCTACTCCGTATCTTCTATGTTTATCTTCGTCATACCATTTTCTAAATAATTCATTTGGTATTTCAGGGTGTATTATTCCCCTGTTTTTTCTGTGCATTTTCCCTTAAGAAAGTTTTCTAATTCTTCATATGTGAGTTTCTCATTTCTAAAAGCGTTAAACCATTCTAAAAGTTTATTTAGTAATGTATTTATACCTTCTAAATATTTCGTTCTACCAAACGTAACTTCAAATACATTTCTTTCTGTAATCAAATAGCCTATTGCTTCATCAAAAAACTCTTGTTCCCATTTGGGTAAACTAGTTTTCACGCTTTTATAAGTTTGTCGTTTTTGGCTTTTTCTTAACAATTTATGGATACTGTTCTTTACATATTGGCTTGGTTGGATATTCCAATATCTTTCCTTCCCATTTTTACGTAAAGGAGGGTATCTAAAGACCTTTTCGCAATTCAAAAGTTCTTCTAAGCCTTCTTTGCATTGATTAGTATTTGAATTATTTTTAAATTTCCGTAAACTTTTGTATATCTGTTGAAATGACAAAGGAGCCTTTGATTCAGATAAAAAGCTTTCAATACGTAAGTCATTGCTTATTTGATCATTAACCAATTTTTATATAGTCCTTAAATGAGAAATTTCTTATATTTTAACCAAGTATAATTTGATTATTAGATTATCACATCCACAAAATTGCTTATTATATATTATATCAACAATCGGTATTTTTACCTGTTTTTCACGTTTAAGAACTTTATATATTGGCAAATACGCATTTGTGCCCTACAATAAAACCATGAAGAAAAAAGGGGATCTGACCGCAAGGATTGATGTTAGATTAAGCCAAAAGGACAAGAATAAGCTGATAAAACTGGCTAAAGCGAAGGGTACTGATAGTATAACTGGTTTACTTAGGCTAATGGCAAGGGCAAAAAAGGTAGAGATAGGATTGTAAGTGTTTTTTTAGATATGAGGTACAGAATATGACCGTATAATGTGGCATAGATTTCACTCTATGAGGGCAGCATGTCCTTGTGGTTGCTTGTTGTAGTGTGATCACATTATATGTGACTGTCTCGGTATAATAATTACCAGAAGAAAGAGTACATTCAGAGATAGGCATAAAAACCTCCGTGCCTCAGATTTTTAGTGAACCATAATATTGGAATATCTGTCAGAACGACGGTGTGTTGTCATCCCCTGCGTTAAGATATAGCACTCCATCTCTTGGCTAGGACATTTGAAAAAAGGGTGTATTGGGGTATAATTCATAGATTGTTCAAAGTATTTCATTGGTCATAATTGTTCTATGACCGACCCTTGGGATCCAAGCCCTAAATTAAGGGCAATGGTTGTACGGAGTATAGCGAATTGTGTAGAGCTGTTGGAGAAAGATTATCCAGTTGAAAAAAAACAAAAATCTTAAGCCTATCTGCTTCCGTTGTGCGAGGCAGGGAAACGAGGATTGTGCCTGTACCTCTTAACTGAAACAGGAAAATTAATTATGAAAATTATAGATGGCATATTTAAAATCGGGTTGCTTGTGTTAGGTTTTACAGCGGTTGGTGTGTATGGGTATTGTAAGCACTATAGTAATGATAAGCATTATAGCGATAATAGAAACAATAAGGATAGAGATGATAATAATAGGTATGTTTATTGTGCAGATTTAGGAGTTTTAGACAAAAGAACCGGAACTGTGTACTGGTTTAGGCGTGGTTCCGGAGATATTATGAATGTACAAACTATAGTTCTGCCTACAATTACACCGCAAGACAGATTAGGGACAGTACCGCGTCCTCTAACGCTAGATGAATTGTTTGGCCCTTTGCCGACAGGAGGGCAGACAAAGGCATTTACCGTCGACGAATTGCTTGGTCCTGAAGATCATCCAGATTTAAACAATACAAGAAAAGAATAGCATAGTAATGAGGTGGAGGTGAAGTAAATCGCAGTACGCAAGCTAGGTGAAAATAAATATATGGTAGATTATTACCCTGCTGGAGGCAAGGGGCAGCGTAAATTTGAAGTGCCATTAAGGCACAACAACACAACACCGGATAAAATCAACCCGAAAATTAATGACATCCTACCGGAAGACTACTCTTCTGAAGCTATGTCGTTGGCTTCACGCAACAGCATATGCCGGCCGATTATCTTGTTTAACACTACAGCAAATTAGCTCCTCAAGGTAGTCCATGTTGTCGTGCGTGATGGATATGGTATATTCGTTGCTGATATTCTTCAGTAAAATTCGCGTCCTGTTGCCTGTTATCATGTTCCCTAATAAGTCTCGCATAACCCACCCCTTCCCTTAAATGCTTATACCATACCCTCATATAGGAGGATTGTCAAACTCCCTCCCTCTATTGCAGATAAGTGCATATGAAGAGGATAAAACATGGGGATGTGTAGTGGGGGAAGATAGTTCTTTCTGGTCCTCAAGCCGTGGCATATATGTTACAATTCGTAACACTTTTTTTGTGTAATTTTCATTTGTATATTGACACCGTCTCTCCCGAAAGCCAGCGCAGCATATAGTATCGTGATTGTATTATAGGCGGATATGAATGCGTGTACCCCTTTTTTCACTTTAAATATGGCATTGTATTTTGTATCGTACGGTTAACATATCTATTATAAGCGTGTTGCGGACGCACAACAATTACCCCTATTTAATAGGGTTAGGCCACTAGTTCAAGGGTACCGCAACTACCCCTGTATGATGTGGCTTTTTTTATTTGCAAGGGATAGGTTCGCTACCGAACGCCGGCAAAAACTCCAGCCGGCTTCTCTTGTTATTCTTGGGGTGTTACGGAAGGAGTGCGTAATGTTAGCGTCTCAAGGTAAATCGAATAGAGAAATAGATAAAAGTCATCCAAAGTATGTATCACATCTTACCAAGTTAAAAGAGCTATATCGTGAAAATGGAATTGACGGGTTACACGGCCATTTTATAATTTTGAAAGGTAGTACAAAACACGAAAGAGATTCCCTGCTCAAATACGGGATTCGCCATTTACATAGATTTGTCAGGAATGAACGCAAGCAAATTAGGCGATTCGGAGAAACCTTTCAAGCTAATAATGTAGAGCTAAGACCAAGGGCTATTTATTGTTTGAACAAAAACTTAACAGAAATAGAAAATGAAATTTCAAGAGAAGTAAGAGAAAATCCAACAAATCCAGTTATTGAACTCTTAGCATTATTTGATATTTCTAAAGACTTAAACATATTTCTGAGTGATCTTTCATGCAAAATTAATAATAGCCACCCTATACCATCAGCGCCTTACAGGATGTTCGTATTTAGTACACTAAAAGATGGTGAAGAAATAGGCGATATATCTGAAACGTTCCTTGATCTGTGCGCGGTTTATGATACTGATGAACGATGTATTGTTGATATAAAAGAAACATATAAAGATATTCATAGCATTTCTAATGCTGTGCCTTACGAACAACAACTTGAAACCAATGAAAGCAAAGAGGCACCAACACCTCCATTATTTTTAGACGACAAAAGAGAGATCTTATATTATAGCGAAGAAAACAAAGTTCAGTTAACGAAGGCGGAAACAAGGTTTTTAAAACATATGAATCCGCAAAGGGGTTTTCTCGTTGAGGAGATCCTTGTAGACTTCTTTAAGAAGGACGTACAGATAGGTGCCGCCATTAGCAAAGAGGAGAGAAACTCTTTTGATGTTTTGATGCACGCCGTTAATAAAAAGGGGGCGAACATTGGGGTTAAAAAACTCGTTGGTCCCGTTGAAGGAGAGAAAAAGATGTTCGGGTTGAATGTACATTTGCAATTAAAAGAACTAGTTAAACCTTAACAAAAACCTTAAATATTAAAATTAGTAAAATTTTAAGCCACCAAATCATAAGGGTTTGTAAATTAAGAAAAATTTTAAGATTTTTATTAAGATTTAACTAGTTCGTTGGTTCGTTAATATTAGGCCGTAAGAGTGATTAGCTCTACGGCCTTTTTTTTTGGTTTTTTTGAGAGGTACATTTTATGAAGGAAGCAACACGGTTTTTTAATTTTCAGATGCCACACAATGTTTATAAAAAGCTGGTGCAGATTAGCTTTGACCAGGACTGTTCAGTTGCGAAACTTGTACGGGAGGCAATCGGGAAATTCTTATTAACGGCCCGCTGTGGGTTGAATGATATTGACCACAAACCGGAGCAAGGGAAGAATCAAAATGGATCAAACTAAAGTTGCCAAATACGATTTTCAACGCATAAAAACATCTGCAGGTATTACGCCTTATAAACAGCTTGGCTTGAAGCTTGGCTTAAACAAGTGTTTGTTCCATGACGACCGAAGCCCATCTTTGAGCATCTATCAACGGAACGGCGCTTATCTATACCACTGTTTTGGGTGTGGTCAAAAAGGTGACGTTGTTCATTTTGTGAAAATTGTTCAGGGTTGTAGCACAAAAGAGGCATTGGAAATTCTCACTACCGGCAACAACTTTAGGCTTGCGGATGTGCAAACTGATTTAGATAAACAGCAAAGAGAAAGAAGACTTGTCGATGCTTACAAAAAGATGGAAGCTGAATGTTATAACAAGCTTTGTGCTCTGAATCGTATGGCCAACCAAATAGCAGAGATGATCACTCTTGAAAATATGGACACGCATGGCTTAACAAGTTTCTTCTTGGCAAAGGACATCCTGGAGTACGAGCTTGATATTTTGTGTAACGGAAGTGCGGAAGATAAGCTATCAGTTTTTTATGGAGGCACAGATGGGTGAATTAGCAAATAGTTTGTTGAGTCTTCCTGACGAGGCCAAGACGCAGCTTATTGAAAATTATGGACTGCCACAGGCAGAACAGCAGGTTGTCGAATTGGATAAGTGTGCACCTGAGAACAAAAATGAAGGACTTAGTATGCTTAATACGCTTAGTACGCATGTTGTACAAGATTTTCCAAGCATTAAACAAGAGGCTTTTTCTGGTTTAGCTGGTGAAATAGTGAGGACTATAGAGCCACACTCGGAAGCTGACCCTGTGGCGTTGCTAATAAATATCATGACGGTTTTTGGTAATGTTATAGGAAAAGGCCCGCACTTTACTGTGGAATCTGACCAGCACTGTTTAAAGTTGTTTCCTGTCCTTGTTGGCGAAACCGCAAAAGGACGTAAGGGGACAAGCTGGGGGTATCCAAAGAAGCTGTTTAAAATGGTTAACCCTGGATGGATAGACAACAATGTTTTATCTGGCTTATCCTCTGGGGAGGGTCTGATATGGGCGGTAAGGGATCCTGTTGAAAAAGGCGGCAAGGTTGTCAACACCGAAAAAGTCATAGTGGATGAGGGGGTAAAAGATAAACGGGTTCTCGTATTGGAACCGGAATTTGCTTCTGTATTGAAGGTGCTTAGCCGAGAGGGCAACACATTATCTTCTATAATTAGACAGGCATGGGATGGCGATGATTTACGTACTCTAACTAAAAATGCTCCCGTAAAAGCCACTGGAGCGCACATAAGCATTTTAGGGCATATCACTAAGCAGGAATTGATTAGGTATTTGAGCGAGACAGAATCATGTAATGGCTTTGGAAATAGGTTTATTTTTCTATGTGTAAAGAGGTCTAAATGCCTTCCTGATGGCGGAGGTTATGTGGACTTTGACCCTTTGGTTTCTAAGCTAGAGAGCGCAATAGAATTTAGTAAAACTGTTAACGAAATCCGGAAAGATCAGGACGCCAGGTCTATTTGGCATGAAGTATACCCTACTCTTTCATAAGGTAAGCCCGGTATTGTTGGTGCTTTGATTTCTAGGGCAGAGGCGCAAGTTATGAGGATTGCGTGTATTTATGCACTTATGGATTGTTCAGATACTGTCATGCCTCAACACTTGTTAGCTTCTTTGGCTTTATGGGATTACTCGGAGGCTTCGGTTAAATATATATTTGACACACTTACAGGGGATACGATTGCCGACAAAATTCTTGAGGTTTTAAAGATCAGGAAATCACTGGATAGAACAGATATTTATACAGATATTTTTAAAGGCCATAAAAAATCTAAAAGTATAGCTCAAGCTATTAAATATTTGGAAAACCAAAATCTAATAAAAATTAAACAAGATACAACTGGTGGACGTCCAGCTGAAATTATTTATCTATCAGAAAACATATAGAACCTGCGTAAAAAGCGTAAAAAGCGTATTATCTCAACCTTTTTACGCTTAATACGCTTTTTACGCAACTATTATTAGTAGAAAAAGAAAAATGAGTTATTTAAATTTGGCAAAAAAGAGTTGTCTAAAATTAGAAAAAGAATGTTTTCTAAATAAGAAACCCACAAAAAGCAACAACACAGAAGATGAATATCTGCTTTTACACAAGAAATGCCTGGCAACCCTTAGTAAATATTATGTTCCTGGAACTTTTGAATATATTGAAGCGATCCACCCAGACATGTTTCAGAAACTACGGGATATTGAGGATAGGCTTGACGAGTTATGGGGATACGACATTGAAGCGTTCGAGGACGTAGCCGGAGAATATTACAACCACAATTTGGAATTAACAAATGTGTTTAAAGAAAGGAGGCAATTAATACATAGACAAAAGCAGAGCTGTATTGAATTATTTTAGCACAAAGTCTTACTGTCCTCGCCAAAGTAACAGCAAGACCGGAAATTGGTTTTGCTTAAGAACGCTAAGGATTCTTTTATTTAATGGGATTACACAAACAAACATCAGAAAGGGGTTTTAAATGCAGAATTCTAAGAATGACGAGATGAAGTTTAGTAGGATTAATTTATTGCAAAAGAAAGAATTTTACATTAACGATCTAAAATGCTTATCAAGAGCATATGAAACGGCAAATGGTTTTTTTACTCGCATGTTACTAGCCGTTGCAGTTTGGGCACTAAAGAAAAGACTAGAGAACTGCTAAAAGTTATTAGAGAAAGGAAGGACAATTGAAAATTATTAATCATGAATCGGGCTTGATGGATATTGACGAAGCCGCCGCGTTTTTGGGCCTTAAAAAATCTAGTCTTTATCAGTTGACATTTAAACGTCAAATACCCTTCGTAAAGCTGGGACGTAGAATAAGATTTACAATTGATCAATTACAAAACTTTATAAGCAAAAACACCGTGGAGGCTGGGAATTTTGAGAGTTAAATCGCCGGTATCTTCGGTTGGCGGGAAATATTTCCTGCGGAAATGGCTAAACGAAAAACTGCCAGAGCACAAGTTATATTGCGAACCCTTCGTCGGTGGCGGGCATTTACTCTTTCGTAAAGATGAATCTAAAGCTGAAGTGTTGAACGATATCAACGGCAACCTTATAGGGTTTTACAAGACACTACAGGACACAAAGAAACGCACCAGATTAACTAGGATACTGAACGCGATGCCATACTCAAGACGGACATGGCGTGATTTGTCTTCACGTTGGGCGTACGGCGATTTGCCCGACGACGAGGTGCTTAGAGTGGCCGAATGGTTTTACTTGTCACGTACATGCTTTAGCGGCGATTTTCGAGCTGGAGGATTCAGTGCTCCTAGTATCACAGGCAGAAACCCAGCCAAAACGCTCCGGAATATTACTGACACACTTAATGCTGTGGCTAAACGGCTGCGGTATGTTACCTTTGAAAATCTTGGATATGCTGATTGCATAAAAAAGTATGATTCAGAAAACACTCTGTTCTATTGTGACCCCCCCTACCTGGACAAAGAGTTTTTCTATGAAAAAAATTGTTTTTCTGAGGAAGACCATTATGCACTTGCCGAGTTGTTGCATAATGCTAAATCAAAAGTTATGGTCAGTCACTATGAAAATGAAGTCTATGATAAGTTGTATGCTGGTTGGGTAAGGCATGAGTATGAGAGCTTCAAGGTGAGCAAAGGCATTACAAAAACTAACACAGCCAGTACCAGACCGCGGACGGTTGAGGTGCTTTACTGTAATTCCGGGTAGTATGTTTTATTGAGAAATGGCAAGGGATTGGTAAATTTGAATAACATCTCTTTGAGGTATATAAAAAACAACAGGATCATCGATGCCCTTTTCTTTTGCTTCAGTAGATACCTTTACGGGGTCATCCCCATGGCAGATTACTTCTTTGTCTACAAATGATTTTGTTGCGACATATTGGCCGCTGTATGTTTCGCTATCATTTATTAACACATGTTGATTCATTGGTGGGTTAGCCCACTTTCATACTATTATAACCTATGAATGCTTATGTTTTCTTGTGCTGAAATATGCCCATATGCAACCACCTAAACCAATAACAGATAATATCATTAACAGAATGGCTAGTTCACTCATTTTCGTTTCCTCCTTCAAGGATATACGCCCATACAAAAAAGAAAATAGTTGCTATTATACCAAAAACGATAACGGCAATATCCCATTTCCCTTTTATGATGTTGCCTATAACAGAAAGCAATGCAATACCTTTGCTTATGTCATAGAGATATTTAGAAGTGTTTTCTCTTTGTTTTCGGTTCATTCTTAATAAATTATAACGCATTAGATAAAATTAGCAAAGAAAAGATAAAACTAAATAAAAACTATTTGCAATTAATTAAGAAGTACGGTAGTACGTAAGCAACAATCAAAACATGTGTGCAGACATGAGTATATTTTTAGTCTTGGGTATTACCTAGGACATAAAGGCGATGGCTGACACTCTGCACGGTGTTGGCTAATCGCCTTTTTTTATTGATTGAAAGGGGGTGAGAAAGATGGGAGTAAGGTACAGGAAGTACTTTAAGCAGTGCAAAGATATTAAATGCAATGGCAGGCTAGGCAAATACTGTCCAGATGATAGGCCTAGGAATGCACAGAATAGGCAGTACAGGCTTTGTGGCCGTTGGGCCATCGAACTGTTTGACGACAACAGAAAGTGGCAATCCCTGGTTTTTAAGGATGTAAGAAACAGGGCTGATGCAGAGAAACGATTGGCTTTGCTGATAACGGACAGAGAAAGAGGCCTGTTGAATTTGCCTAGCAAGAAGAAGGCCATTACTTTACAAGAATACTGTGACCAGTACCTTGAAAGTATAAAAGACAATAGCACTCGTAACACCTATATGGCAAGGCGGAGGGCCTTCAAAGCTCTTTGCTACTACCTGGGGAAACATGAACTGGACAAGATATCCCCGTTCATGGTGGAGAAATACAGGATTGACCGTATGAAAACTGACAACCTTAAACCAATGTCCATCAACCTTGATATAGCAGCACTAAGCTTGATACTGAACAGGGCCGTAAAAGAAGGGTTCTTGTCTAAAAATCCATGCAAAGGATTAAAACCATTGAAGGTGGAACAGGCACGAGACCGAATCCTAAGTAGTGACGAAATTGCCATACTTTTGGACAAGCTGAAGGGAACAGATAAACTTATGGTTGAAATAGCTCTGTTTACCGGTATGAGGCTTAACGAGGTACTGTTGTTAAAGTGGGATGATATTGATTTCAACAGCGAATTAATTACCTTCACTCAATCAAAGACAGGTAAGACCATTTCAATGCCATTGTCAAAGTACCTGGCTAATGAGCTCAAATCATTTAAGACAGACAGCAACAGACTATTTGAAAGTAACCGTCCTTTATCTGTATTGGTTGGCAAGTATAGCGCATATTTCAGCAAGATATTTAAGGATTTGGGGATTGTAAATTTTACATACCATAATTTGCGCCATACATTTGCATCTCTTCATGGGAGCATTGGAACAGACATTGTGACAACGCAATCATTGTTAGGGCATTCGGATATATCTCAAACCATGAGGTATAGCCATACACAGCTTGAAACAAAGAGAAGCGCTATTGATAACATAACAGACTACATTCTCAAAACAAAGTCTGTTATCTCTTCTGCGTAAATTCCACAAGGTACGACGAAAGTACGACTCAGGAAATGGCACTGCCACATAACATTGTGCAGCTGTAGCAATTGCAGCATAAACAAAAATATGTATATAGTATTTTATGCATATTTCAAATGATTTTTATCTGTTTTTATCTAGTCCGATCTATTTTTATTGCACAGTACGACGAGAGTACAACTTAACTTTTATAGAGAGGACTAATATGAACAATACTGAAATTATCATGCCGACTCAATTTGTACGGTATTGTACTACAAAAATTGTAGGTTAATCAGATGATTGACAATCTGCAGAATAATGCTAATATTACATAGTTTATATCATTACTATAAGGAATGAAGCTTAAAAATTGTATGATGTGCCGTGTCGGGCAAATTATTTGTGTTCAAGTACTGATGAAATCTTTAATGTTACGAAACAAAGAAGAAGAAAGAGTACACGGTAACAAATTTATTGATATCGAAAAACCAAGAATGGTTCGTTATTTTGTATCTTTTCTTAGACATAAAAGGTCAAAAGAAAAAGAATGAATTAAAGATTTATCCATAGAGGCAGAAGATAAGAAGTATTGAATAATCATTAAAAAAGGTGGTGTATTTTATGGTATGGTTAAATTATAAACAAAAGATTAAACCGATTATTCTAATTATGTTGGCAGTCTTGTTTTCCAGTTGTGTAACATTAACTGAAGTAAAAAGGTTTGGTGATTCAACGGAACTTTTGGTTAATGGAGCAGAGAAACATTACGACCAAATTTTAGTATCACATCGCAATATTGTTTTAGAAAATATAGATTTAAGTACAGACTCATTTGATGATGCAGTAGAGACTAACCTGCTAAAAGGAGTTATTGGAAGGAAAGTTGTAATGTCTTCTCTTTATACATATTCAAAGGCATTAAAAGATCTTGCTGATTTTGATTCTGACAAAGATATTGAACGAGCATCAAAGCAATTGTCTAGCTCATTAAATTCATTAACCTCAGGTATTATTTCTCATAATATAAGACAAGAACTCCCAGATTTTCTACAAAGTAGGTTAGTACCAAATAAACTTATTGATGGTGTTGTCACAAATGAGGTGCAGAAGCAGTTGAGAGCTATTGGTCCTGCAATTGAGAAACTTGCCATGGCTTATGTCAATGTTAAGAAAAAGTCTGAAATAAGGAAGGCTGTTATAGATGCACAGCCTCATTTAGAAAACATAGTAACGTTCCTTAAAAAAGATCTGTTAAATGAATCAAAGCGTTTGATGATGTTACAGTATACTATCCTTATGAACAACAGTGAAACCTTTGATTCATTGAAAGAAGATTACTCAAACCAAAGTCATGCAGAGAAAGCTAATAGAACTGTACTTGCCAAGAATATTGTTAAGGGTTTTTATAATCAACAAGATCAGTGGATACAGGAAGTATTGTTTTTGATTCAGTTAGAGAATAGTGCAGATAGATGTTTGACTGCTCATAAGAATTTGATGAATAAAAACGATAAAGGCAAAGCCTTATCAGATTTTATAGGAAGCGTTAATATCTTAACAACATTGAATTGATTTTGTTAAATTTAATAAGGTTTTGTTTCCCGTTATTATGAGATGTTTAAATGATGTTCTAATGCAAACTATGAAAGAAACCAATAAAGATATCAGTGATGGATGAAATTATTTACCTAAACGTCTGGCAAATTTTCCATGAAAATAGTTTTCATTGTTTTGGAGGCCATAGGTTATGGACCATTTGTATCTATCCTGAATTCTCTTTCCATTTAGAGTATTCTTTAAACATACACCTCCCACATGGACGATAACCTGCGGAAATAGCAACCGATTCATCTTTAAAAAACACACGGTGCCTTGCATAACCTTTCTTCAAAGCCACATTTGCTGAAGAACAGTCAAGGCGGCCATAAATTTTTGCAGCACTATTACCACCTAGAAGACCGGGTTTATCGCTATCATAAATTTTCCCGTTTGTATCTGTAAGCCGGTATTTCTTTTTCACCTTCACCTTATCTCTTTATTACCCCTTCGGCAACAATATCGTTATCCATCTTCTTCAATATCATGTTATCTAACTGAACCGCATCAGAAACAAGGGCAAAACCATCACCGGAAACAGGGGATATTGAATTCTTCCCTCCAATAACCTTGGGAGCAATAAACACTAACGCTTTATCAACAAGACTATTATCAAACAGAGAACCTAACATTCTGCCACCACCTTCAACCAATATATTGGTAAACGCTCTTTGTCCCAACGTCTTAAGAAGCTGTCGTAGATCAACAAGTCCATTAATGTCCTCAACTACCAAAACCTCGCATCCAGCATCTCGTAATCTTTTTTGTTTATCTTCTGAAGCCTGGGAAGTCACCGCAACAATAACACCGGCCTCTTTAACTGTTTTTACAAGTTTAGAATCCAATGGAAGTTTAGCTTTACTATCAACAATTATCCTTTTAGAAATACGCTTCGCCTCTCCCCTACAGGTTAATAGCGGGTCATCCGCGATAGCAGTTCCCACACCTATCATAACACCATCCATACACCCTCTTATCTTATGGACATAGGCCCTTGACGAATCTGAAGAGATCCACCGTGAATCCCCTGTATATGTGGCGATCCTTCCATCCAGTGACATTGCCCACTTTGCAGTGATATAAGGCATACTCTCCTCTATCAGTTTAAAAAAAGGAGCATTTAACTCCCTTGCTTCATCCTCTAGAATACCGGAATATACTTCAACCCCCATTTCTTTTAACATCTCCGCTCCATTTTTAACCTCAACACGATGGGAATCACTTACTGCAATATATACCCTTTTAATCCCTGCCTGACTTATGGCCTGAACACACGGGGGAGTCTTTCCATAGTGCGCGCAAGGTTCCAATGTTACATATAGTGTTGCCCCTCTACAATTACTTCCCGCATCATTTATAGCATTGACCTCAGCATGATGCAGACCATATGCTTCGTGATAACCTCTCCCAATTATTTCATTATCTTTAACGATCACTGCCCCCACCATGGGATTTGGTTCCACAGTCCCTCTACCAATCGCTGCAAGATCAAGAGCTGTTTTCATTAGTTGATCATGATCATTCATTATCTTATTTTTTATTAATATGCTTAATACCTTGGAATACTTCTACACGGTACTTGCTAGATAGATAAATTATCACCGTATATTACGATAATGCAAATAATCTTTCAAAAAAATCCGGAAATGTTTTAGTTACGCACTCAGGGTCTTTAATCTTTATGCCTTCAGCTTTCAGCCCAATTAAGGAAAAACTCATTGCCATTCTATGGTCATCATATGTCTCAATCTCTCCCGGTCTCGGATCAGACGGCACTATTTCAAAACCATCATCATATTCAGTACACTCAATGCCAATCCTTCTCATTTCATTAACCACAGCTGCAATCCTATCCGTCTCTTTTATCCTAAGATTCCCCACATTTCTTATCCTCGTCTTCCCCTCTGCAAATACTGCAACTGCAGCAGCAGTTTGCGCTACATCTGGCATATCAGACATGTCAATATCAACCCCTTTTAGCCTTCCACCCTGCACCTCAATAAAGTTCTCCCCTTTTACTACACCACAACCCATCTTCTCAAGGACGTTGACAAAAGAAGCATCACCTTGAACAGACTTACACCCAATCCCCTCAACCCTTACTCGCCCCCCTGTAATTGCAGCCGCAGCGAGAAAATATGAGGCGCTTGAAGCATCAGGTTCCACATAATACTCTTTTGCCCTATACCTCTGATTACTATTTATAAGAAAAGTTGAATATGACCTATTCTCAACAGTTACGCCAAAATATTCCATTAAGGCAATAGTCATCTCTACATATTTCTTTGAAACCAGTTCCCCGTTAATCTGCAAAGTAACATCAGTACTACAATAAGGGGCTATCATCAATAAAGCGCTTATGTATTGGCTACTCAAATCACCATTAACCTTACAATTTCCACCTTTTAGAGAATCAGCGTCTATTTGTACAGGAGGGCATTTTGAATTGTTTACAGATCTAACATTTGCACCAAGTTGATTTAATCCGTCAAGCAAATCTTGTATAGGACGATCACGCATCCTCTCAACCCCATCAATTTTATAACGACCGACACCTAATGTAAGCATCGCAGTCAAAAACCTCATGGCCGTCCCTGCATTTCCAACAAATAGATCCGCGGTTTGTACAGGAATCCTTCCTCCCATACCATTTACGGTAATGATATTTTTACTGGAATCTTCAAGAAGATTCAGTCCCAGATCCTTTAATGATGCAATCATATATTTTGTGTCATCGCTAAACAATGCATTCTCAAGAACGGTCTTTCCATCTGCTAATGCACCAATTATTAAAGCACGGTTAGTATAACTCTTTGATCCTGGAACGTTTACTGAAGTATTTAACTTCCCAATGGGCTTAATATCTAACATTTTCTAATCAAGTTCTTATGACTAATAATCATGACAAGGGTGATATAATATTAATTTATAAAAGCTTCTTTTCTAAAAGAAGTTATCTTTTTTATGGGATATGTGAATCAGAAAACTGGAATCTGTGCAACAAAAAGCAGGAAATGAATAGATTTATAATTACTGTAACTAACGAATCTTTTCGTGAAAAAGGATGGTATTCTTGGAATGATAAAAGGATTTGTACAAAAAAGCAAACACTCTTAACCTGCTTGCTTAATCTTCAGCTGTTCAATCTTATTATTAAGGGTCGCCCGACTAACACCCAATTTCTTCGCAACAACCGTTTTGTTCCACTTTGCTTTGGTTAACTCTTCTTCAATCATGACCTTTTCAAAGCCTCTTAATGTATCCTGCAAAGTTGAGCCTTCTTGGATTGTCGGTGAAGGAGTGTCAGCCGCATCGCACTCTGCTATCCAATTAGGAAGGTGTTCCACTTCAATCACTTTCTTTTTCCCTGATAAAAGTATAGCCCTTTCAATTACGTTCTTTAACTCCCTTATATTACCTGGCCATTTATATGAGTTAAACTTATCGATTACTTTGCGTTCTAACTCTTTCTTCTCACCACCTTGTATTACCGCAAAGGAAGACAAGAAATAATCAGCAAGTAGCACGATATCTTCTCTTCTCTCTTTAAGAGGAGGTATAGTAATCTGAATAGTGTTAATACGGTAAAAGAGGTCATTACGAAACAACTTTTTCTCAACCATCTCATTTAAATCTTTATTAGTTGCCACAAGGACCCTAACGTCTACCCTTTTTGGTTCACATCCGCCAACTTTATAAAAAGATCCGTCTTCAAGCACACGTAACAGCTTAGCCTGAACATCAAACTCCATCTCCCCTACTTCATCAAGAAACAATGTCCCACCATCTGCAATCTCAAAAAGACCTTTTTTTGAACTAACCGCACCAGTAAATGCGCCTCTTTCGTGCCCAAATAACTCAGAGGTCAAAAGCTTATCATTAAAAGTTGAGCAATTTTGAATAACAAACATTTTGTCTCTGCGAGGACTGTTATAATGTATAGCGGCAGCCAGAAGTTCCTTACCGGTTCCACTCTCACCTTCAATAAGCACAGTAGTACCACTGTTTTCAATAAGGTCAAGTGTATCAAATATCTTCATCATCTTTGCGCTAGAACCAATTATGCCCTTATATTTTGCATTATATGCCCTTTCCAAAAGAACGGACTGTTTCTTGATAATCTCCTCTTTTTCATCCATTATCTCATGAAAAGACATAACATCATCCGCAACTAGTTCAAGAAAATCGTGTAGCCGTTCACGTACATTATAATTATTCCTCCTAGCTCTGCTATAACTCTCCTCGATCTCTTTTCTATCAATTCCTACTCTGACCAGATCATCGATATATTTTTCCAATACAGGGTCACCTTCATCGGAAAACTGTAAACCAAAACCGGCAATAAACCCCATGATGCTTTTATCTTTTGTTAATAAAGGAACTGCAATTAAATCAAATCCGGCACAACATTTGTCTGTATAAAATTTTTTCTCATTTAATCCATCAGCAAATAATTTTCTATCGCATTTTAAACATTTCATCGAAGAGTCAGACTTCTCATGCAACATTCCGCATAGCTTATTTCTAAATGGGGTACTTGTGCTTCTGCATTCTCCATATTCGTCATAAAAATGTATATCAACTTCCCACCATTTATAACAAATTCGTCTAGACATCTTTACGACGTGAGATGAGTTAATTTTTTCCCAACAAATCATATTTTCTAAATTCTTACCCAACTTAAAATCCGTAAATAATATGAACTAAGAATACAAACAAGAAAGTAACCATAAACAAACTGTAATAGTATATCCCATGTGCTAGCGGATTTATTAACCTACTATTTTAATAGTATATTACAATAATTGCTGCGGAAATCAACCAAAAATTTCATACTCAAATAAAACAGAATGTATGGGTGCAATACAAAAAAGTTAAAGCTATAAAGAAGAATCAGATTCGCAACTATACACAGTAAAAACAGAATACCGGCATTGAATCTATATAACTTATAACTTTAGGCACCCTTTCACATCATCAGGTTGTAAAATGTTCAAAAATATGAAATAGTTTCACACAGCAAAAGCCTAACCGGGCAAGGCGGAGCTCCAGTAGATATATTACAAACAATAAACAGTCTTATCTTGATTTTGTTTTGGCAATAGGTAAGACATATATCACAATCATTGTTCATTGTCAACTTGTGAAAGATTGGCTACTTAGCACCGTGTAAGGAAAACTCTTACACCGGCTGTAAGGGAAACCCCTACAAGGCGATATATTGAATTGATTACTGTATTTCTACAAACATCATAATGTGTTCTTAAACCAGCACTTACCACTCGCAACGAAAATCTTTTGCATGATGGTTTCAAAATCAGTTTTTTGATAAAAAAAGGTAAAAAAAAACTTTTCCCTATGTTTCTTTTAGCAAGTCCAGAATCTCTTTTAATCGTTCAGATACTGTTAGTTGCATCTCATTGCATCGCTTTTTCGTTTTGAAAGCGCAAACATGCAGAGAATATTATCTTTCTAAAATCATTATTCTTACCAGGTACGCAGACAGAAAAAATGCTTGTCGAATCCATTGGAGTAATCACAAATATGTTTGACAAAGACACAATAGATAACTTAACAGAGGTGGCTTAATTGGTCTAACTTTTTTGTATTGCACCTAAAAGTATTGGGGAGACAAATAAAACTGTTTATGTTAAACTCTATAAAATTTTAGACCTTCTAGCGGTTAACTTTCAAAAATTTGCTAGCAACTTTAAAGGTTGCAACATAACACATTAAAATTTTATAAAAAAGAACTCGGAGATTTAATAGGATGAAAGAAAATTGTTCCCAGGGAAAACTGGTAGGAAAAACAGCCAACCTTATTATCTTTATAGGCATACTTTACACATTTCTAAGTATTCTTTCACTCGTTGTATGCAGCTTTTTTACTGAGCGGGGATATGGAATAAAGAGCCTGATAATAGGACTGTTTATAATTTCATTAGGGTATGGAATACGTTATGGTTATATGCCAAGCTTATATGCGGCCACTACTCTTTTTTCCGCTGCCGCGATTTACTTTATATTTCTTGTTTTAGATGGTCAATATATCATAATAATCAGGCTCTTGCTCTGTTTATGGGTCTTAAGTTTAACTGTCAGGTCTATCCCTGCAATGTTTAAACTAAAAGCGGAAGGTTTATCCCCAGACAGAAACAGTAAGTACAAAGACTTCTTTTTAAGAAGAAATAAGAAAAAAGATAGTTAATTGCCTGTATTATCTCAGCGTTGTCCGGTTAGCCTTTTGCAGTACAATAATGTTCCATATTTATGGATATTTTTCAACATCATATTGCCGAGAATTGCCTAAAATGCCTAAATTACTTAAAGTGCCTAAAATTTATAGTGTTGTTTCTTATAATAAATAAAATTCTATAATTTTAGCTCATTTTAGGCAATTTAGGCATTTTAGGCACTGGATGTTAGCACTTGTATCTACCAAGCAAATACCTAACCGGACAACACTGGTTTTATCTGGCAAATATGTACATATCACCATATTAAGTGCTGGAGCCACCAGCAAGACGGCTCCAGCACTAAATCTAACTATTTTCTCACGTCAAAACATTAAGTATCCCGTATTCAATCGAGAAATTCACTAACTTACCATTCTATTACCCATAATCCAGTTTCTCAATCTCAGTGTTAATGTTAAGAGTGCTGGTATCAGGAACAGTGTAAATACGGTAGAAAGGCTTAACCCGCCAACCACAACACTACCTAATCCACGATATAGTTCTGAACCGGAACCCGGGGAGAGTACAAGAGGTAGCATCCCCATCACACTTGTTGTTGTACTCATAAAAATAGGCCGTATCCTTTTCCTTATAGAATCCACTACCGCCTCACGAATATCCATATCATCATATTTTATGTGGTTTAACGACTGATGGACGATCAAAATAGCATTATTAACCACCGTTCCTGTTAAAATAACAAACCCCAGCATAGTTAAAATGTCCAATGCCTGGAATGCAACAAATGTGTTAACAAGAAAGAGACCAAGGAAACCACCTAAACACGCAAGTGGAACGCTAACAATTACCACAAACGGATACAGAAAACTCTCAAAAAGGGATGACATAAGCAAAAAGGTAATAATTAATGCCAGAATAAAGTTCCACTGCAGCGCTTTACGCGTAGTGGTTAGATCATCCGCTGTTCCTGAGAGATTTAAACCATAAGGCGGGTTCACTTGCCCCCCATCAACCAACGGTTTTAAAATTTTGGATTGAATAATCTCTATTGCATATTCCAGCGCAACTGTCTCGGGTGGCGTGACCTGTATTGTGATAGTGCGAAGTCTTTCCACATGATTAACCTGTTCAGGGCCATTTACCAAACTAACATTCGCAATAGACCCAATAGTTACAACATCGTTGCCAGGAGTATTAATCAAAAGGTTTTCCACATCCTGCGTATGATTTACAAAGATATCATTACCCTTAAGTACAAGGTCAATCTCATTATGCCCATATTGATAGTCACTAATGCGGACTCCATCAACAAGGGCATTTAACATAAACCCCAAATCCCTGTTCTTTATATCCAATTCAGACATTTTGTCACGATCAGGCACAACCTGTAGTTCCGGACTTCCAAGCTCCAGGCTAGGTATAGGCCTGGCCTGTGTCCCTGGAAGATGCTGCATAACACCTCCGAATATAGTACGACCAAGTCCAACAAGTTTCTTTAGATCAGGACCCGATATATCTATATTTATCTGCCTGCCTTCGGAAATTCCACTGGCAAAAAGACTGGACTGTACAACAACCGATATCATCCCTGGTATCTTGCTAAAGGTCTCTTTCATTAAAGGGATCAATTCCTTAACCCTCTTAGGGTCACTAGCAACTGCACCACCAAACAGACTGCGTGCCCTTGCCACATAAAAGAAATGATTTATCAAATTAGGCGAATCCGCCGTCTCTGCATCACCCTCATTATTATTTTCACTACCCCAGTATGGAGCAAGATCTTTCTCTATCATTTTACCTATCCTCTCAAACTCATCAGTATTGTACCCCGGAGGAGGGATTAACACCCCAAAAACCAGATTCCTGTTCCCTTGAGGCAAATACTCCGTTTTAGGCATCAGTAACCAGCTCACTCCTAATGAAAATGAGATAAATAGGATTACAATTAGAATGGATAACCAGATACGGCTTATAACACCATTAACAATGAAAACTGTAAGTTCTCTCAGTAAAGCACCCATCCTGTTAAGGTAAACAAGCGGTAAAAGGAACACTCTATCCTTTTTTGTCTTTGATGATCCATCTTCCAGTGGAACGTGCGTTCTTAAGATCCTTGATGATAATGTTGGTATGACAGTTATTGCAACAATAAGGCTAAGAAGCACTGAACAGCTTATTGCAATAGCAATGTCCATAAAAAGCTGTCCGGCCTGCTCTTTAATAAATATAACAGGAAGAAAGACTGCAACTGTAGTCAGGGTACTTGCCAACACAGCCCCCCAAACCTCCACAGTCCCATCGTAGGCGGCCTTGATCCTGTCCTTTCCCATCTGAAGGTGACGGAATATATTCTCAAGTACAACTATAGAGTTATCAACCACCATTCCAGCAGCAAAGCTCATCCCTGCCAGGCTAATTACGTTTATACTCCTTCCCAGAAGTGCCATCATCAAAAATGTACCTATAATACTGATAGGAATAACAATGGCTATAATAAAGATAGAGCTGATACTCCTTAGAAACAGGAAAAGTATAAGTACCGCCAGCACACTTCCTATCAATATATTTTTCTGGACTAAAGATATGGAGCTTCTGATATAGATAGTTTCATCATATACATTTGAAAGCTGCAGCCTGTTTTGTTTCAATATCCCCTGGTTGAGTTCATCTTTGGCCCTTACCAATGCCTCCATGGTATCAATAGAATTTGCTCCTGACTCACGGATCGCGTTCACCGCAATGGCGGGTTCACCTTTTTGTCTAACAGTGTAATCCGGCTTCTTGTATCCCAACTCTACCTTTGCAACATCGCGAACATATATGGGGTTTCCATTCTCTTTGGTTATTACAATCTTTTCCACATCTTGCGGCGTAAGGTATTCACCCATGGTTCTAACAACGTAACGTCTTTTACCCTCATTAAAATCACCGGCGCTAATGTTCTTGTTCTCATTTGTTATTGCATTTGCAACCGTTTGAAGCGTTACGTTTCGCGCTGACAAAGCCTGTGGATCAAAAATAACCTGCATCTCACGCTCCCACCCACCAAAAACGTTCGAGTAACCAACACCATGCACCCTTTCAAAACGGGCCTTAATATAATCATCTGCAAAATCATACAGTGTATTAATGTCAATAGGGTTGCCCGGCATGGGTTTCAATATAAACCAGGCCATGGCATTTGAACGGATATCAACACTTGAAATGACCGGTTTGTCTGCGTTTACTGGATATTCTGGCACCTGATTGAGTCGATTTGATACCTTAAGCAGAGCGGAATCAATATCCGTACCCGTATGGAATTCGAGGATAATGCTTCCCCTACCATCATAACTTTCACTCTTCATCTCGGAAACGCCTTCAACATTTTTCAGGACGTCTTCCTGTTCCTGAATAATCTCCCTCTCTATTTCGTAAGGGCTGGCTCCCGCCCACGTGGTATCTACCGTGATCTTTGGTTTATCAATCGTTGGCGTAAGCTGAATAGGAATATTAAAGATAGAAATGGTCCCAAAAAGCAGAAGCATTAATATGCCTACAGTTACGCTAATAGGCTTTTTTATAGAGATGTCAACAAGTTTCATGCTTATAAAAAAAATATGTGAAAATACGGATTTCCTGTTAACAAATGCTAATTAAGAAAGGAAAAATCCACCATTATACATTAAGATTTACATCAGATTTGTAGGGATTTAAGATCTTAAACCCCTGTTTTTATACGGATTCGAGGTTTAGCGCCCCTCTTATACATTGTACGTATTCATGATGTGTACGGGTTCAAGATTTTGACCCCCTACTTTACAACTTTTACCGCCTGTCCCGGCATAACCCTTTCATTACCACGGACAATAACATCCATACCTGCTTTAACAGGACCAATTACCTCCATAAGGTTATCGTGTGAAATTCCTGTTTTTACCGGTATGGGCGCAGCAGTATTATCCTTTATCGTAAATATGAATTTCTTACCGTCTATTTCTACCACTGCATCTTTTGGCACAAAATTAGAAGCGGTTTTAGTTCCTGTAACAAGTGTAACACGGGAAAAAAGGCCGTTTTTTATCTTTCTGTCCTTGTTCGGGAAACCTATTTTTACCGGCAATGTCCGTGCCGTCTTTGAGGATTGGGGGATAACAGCAATAACATGGCCACTAACGGCCAAATCACCAAATGCATCAAAACGTATCCTGGCTTCATCATTCCTTTGCAATGTAACCGCAATATGTTCGGGAACATTTACCAATACATAAGCAGAATCCAGGTTAATTAATTCGTAAACTGCAGCGCCTTTTACAAGCCACTCCCCTATCTCTGTATGTTTTGCAACAATATAGCCACTAAAAGGGGACTTTATTTCCATATTGTCAATATCATAATCGAACCTCTCTATCTTTGCCTTGTATTGAAACACCCTTTCTGCCCACGCATTTCTTTCGGATATGCTCTCCTGCAGCTCTTCAATAGGCACAACCTCCTTTTCATAAAGGTCCTGATACCTTATAGTCTGGCTTTCTGCAAATTCAAGTCGGGCCATCCCTTCTTTTAAAGCCGCCCTGGCCTCTCTCAACTCAATCTCTAGCAGCTCTTTTTTGAGTCTGGCCAGAACATCACCCTTTTTAACAAAATCGCCTTCCTTATATAATAGTTCCAAAACCAGTCCGGCAATCTCTGTTGCAACCCGGCTGTGCTGCTCTGTCTCTACGGTCCCAATTAAAGTAACAGGTTCTTCCAATTGCATCTCCACAACCTTGACAACCTCCACCGGTGATGGAGGCCGCTTCGGACGCTCCGCCTCTACAATTGCTACAGGCAGGACCAAAACCACCAGAACAATAAAAACAACTATGCACTTATTATATTTCATCTACAAATCCCTTGAGCATAACACCTTCTATAAATATGTTTTAATTCTCAAAAATTATAACAGCTTTAACATATATTATCTACTTAATCCTCCATTAAAAAAGGCCTGAAGCTTTTCTCTCCAGGCCTTTAATTTCGGTAGATTAAGTTTGTGTTATCTTATCTTTTTGTAACCGTATACAGCATTATCCCCAAGCTCCTCTTCAATGCGCAACAATTGATTATACTTCGCCATACGGTCAGACCTGCTTAATGAACCCGTCTTTATCTGACCGGAGTTAGTTGCCACTGCAATATCCGCAATAGTAGAATCTTCTGTTTCGCCGGAACGGTGTGAAGTAACGGAAGTGTAACCGTGGCGGTGGGCCATATCTATGGCATTAAGCGTTTCTGTCAATGATCCTATCTGGTTTACCTTTATTAGAATGGAGTTGGCGCATCCCATCTCAATCCCCTTTTCCAGAAAATCCACATTAGTAACAAATAGGTCATCACCCACCAGCTGGCACCTGTCGCCTATCTTATCAGTAAGGACCTTCCATCCATCCCAGTCATTCTCATCACAACCGTCTTCTATGGAATCAATAGGGTATTTACCTAACAACTCTTCAAGGTACGCAGCCTGCTCTTGCGTATTCCTTTTTGCCCCTTTATCCCCTTCAAACAAAGTATAGTCATAAACTCCATCCTTGAAAAACTCAGATGCAGCACAATCCAGGGCAATCTTCACGTCATCATCCGGTTTATAACCGGCTTTTTCAACTGCAGCAAGAATACTGTCAAGCGCCTCCTCTGTACCACCGGATAAATTTGGAGCAAATCCCCCTTCATCCCCCACAGAGGTATTAAGCCCCTTTGCGCTAAGAATAGACTTTAATGCATGGAATACTTCAGCTCCCATGCGCAACCCCTCTCTAAAAGAGGATGCCCCGACCGGGCGAATCATAAACTCCTGAAAGGCAATGGGTGCATCAGAGTGAGAGCCTCCGTTGATTATATTCATCATGGGAACTGGTAAACAAACGGCATTTGTCCCCCCTATATACCTGTACAGAGGCAGTTCCAGAAAAGCAGACGCTGCCTTGGCAACTGCTAACGAGACACCCAATATCGCATTTGCACCAAGTTTACTCTTAGTCTTTGTTCCGTCTAACTCAAGCATTTTACGATCAATCAACACTTGATCTATTACATTCATCCCTCTTATTTCATCTACTATAATGGTATTTACATTCTCCACCGCCTTTAACACACCCTTGCCCAAATAACGGCTACTATCTCCGTCTCTTAATTCAAGGGCCTCATTCTCACCCGTTGAAGCTCCGGACGGAACAGCAGCAACTCCCTTATATCCACTGGCAAGAAGAACTTCCACCTCCACTGTAGGATTACCACGAGAATCCAAAATCTCACGCGCATGAACATCAACAATTAGTCCCATAATAAAACTCCGTTTTGTTTTTATAATTATTCTAAATTATTAATCTATAAATGTTAGATTTTGTATTTTAGATTCTTACACCGTAATTGTGCGAATTTATCTCTCACATTTTATAATCAACTGAAAATAAAGTTTCTTTCAAGTTCACGGTTCAAAGTTCACGGTTCAAAGGTTAAATATACAGAAACAAAAAAAACGTTGAACCTTGAACCTTTAAACCCCAAAAATTTCAAATATTTTTGGCTAGATTTAAACAGGAAAAAGAAATGGTGGCATGGACAGAATATTAAAGAAAAACCACATAAATTAATTTTTGTCACGAATTAAAGAATAAATTAATGAACCTCGAATATCAAGGAATTTCTGGAAGTTACATGACAAATCAAATTTACGTTTTTTCAACCATTCAACACAATACCATTATCACTTGCAGTCTCTATGATCCGTTTAGCATATAGAGAGGCAAAACCATCATTTGAACCCAACCCCTCCATCACATTTATAACCTCAATCCCCTGTTCTCGAAGCCTGTTTGCCCATGAGTCATCGTCATCTCCGGCAATATCATTATGGGCATGATCTCCTGCCGTAAGCATAAATGGTTTGAGAACCACCCTCTTTATGTTAGTTGCCACTATTTCTTGTAAAAAGTCATCAAGGTCCGGATACCCTTCCACCTGCCCAATAAAGGTAAGAACATCAGGATACTGCTTTCGAAATTCGTTTTGCGTCTCTATATAAATACCGGTGGAGAAATATTCATTCCCATGCCCCACATAAACCAGTAAAGACTTCTCTCTTCTCGCAATCTCAACATCCGGTTCTAATACCGAGACAACTTCCTTCATGTCATCATGATAATCGTGCATAACACCATGAGTGCCCAACGCCGGTCTGCTAACCACAATCTTATCAAACGGCATCCATCTCTCCTTAACCGTCTTTATCCCATTGAGTCCCGCAATATAAGAGCTTAAATCTTCATACTGTTCACCGTGGGCAATATGTGTAGGCTGCACAATAATAGTCCTATAGCCATCATCCTGTAAGGCACCTATGGCACCAAGGATGCTTTGTGCGTCTAGCACCTCATCCGGAACACCCTGAGCCAGCCACTTTTCCCTATCAGAGCGTCTCTTCCTCCATATCCCCCTTATAATATTAGATGTAAAACTAATCTTTATCTTTATACCTGGTAAGCGCTCTTGAATCATTCTCTTTGTATTTGTCAAAGAGACCAATGCCGATGGAAAAGTAGTACCAAAATGTGCCAGCAAAATCGCTTTTTTGTTTGTCTGTTCTTTGGAATTCATGTTAGGCAATTATTATTACAATAGTATCGTTGCTAAATAAAAAGTTAAAACAGTATAACAATTATATTTAATATACAAAAATGTTATTTGTTTCAATGATACTACTAAGAAATCTTCAGAAACAGGGTATCTTTTTATGGTTGACGGTTAAATTGACAAAAGTAATAATAAACAGACTTGATTTGAATTAAGAAGAGAAAAGAAACTATTCTAAATGACAATTTATTAGCATTGTCTGGTTAGCCTTTTGCTGTGAGAAAATATTGAATATTTAAGAACTTCTTGTAACATAATGACGTAAAAAAACCCTAAAGTTGATATAGCAACCTTTTTATGAATAATAAATTTCTATCAATTTAGGCATTTTAGTGCATTTTAGGCAATTTAGGCATTCAATGTTAGCACACGCAAATACCTAACCGGCCAACGCTGATTTTTACTCACATCCTAAAACAAACAGTATCAGGAGTTCAATGTTATGATCAAAAAAAGGGTTGTTATTATGGGTGCGGCAGGTAGAGACTTTCATAATTTTAATGTCTTCTTCAGAGATAATAGCGAGTATGAGGTTACGGCATTTACCGCAACACAGATTCCAAATATTACAGATAGAAGATACCCCCCTGATATTGCGGGAGATCTATATCCCAACGGTATACCCATCTACGACGAAAAAGAGCTAGTATCCATAATCAAGGATAAAGCCATTGATGAAGTCGTCTTTTCATACAGCGATGTCTCCTATAATGATTTAATGCATAAAGCTAGTGCGGTACAGGCAGCAGGAGCAGACTTCCGTATCATGGGAACAAAACATACAATGATAAAGAGCTGCTTACCGGTTATTGCTGTTTGCGCTGTTCGTACAGGATGCGGGAAAAGTGCGGTATCAAGAAAAGTATGTGAAATCCTGAAGAAAATAGGTAAGAAGGCCGTTGTTATACGCCACCCCATGCCATACGGCGATCTGTCTAAACAAAGAGCCCAACGTTTTGCATCCCTTGATGACCTGGTTACTCATAACTGTACATTTGAAGAGATGGAAGAGTATGAACCCCATATTGAACAAAACACAGTAGTTTATGCGGGTGTTGATTACGAAGATATCCTTCGGAAAGCAGAAAAGGAGGCAGACGTAATCCTTTGGGATGGAGGCAATAACGATATGCCTTTTTACCAACCAGACCTTTTCATTACATTAGTTGACCCCCATCGCGCAGGAGATGAGCTTACCTATTTTCCCAGCGAAACAAACCTTAGACTTGCTGATGTGGTTATTATTAGCAAGGAAGACTCATCTACGACTGAAAACATATTTAAGGTTAAAGAAAATATCAGCAAAATTAACCCCTCTGCCACAGTCATCGATTCTTCACTGGAGATCTCCACAAATAATAACGATGTAATAAAAGGCAAAAGAGTCCTTGTTGTGGAAGACGGGCCATCTGTAACCCACGGAGGCATGCCTTACGGTGCCGCCACCATTGCGGCACAGAGATTTTGCGCTTCATCTATTATTGACCCCAGGCCCTATGCAGTAGGCAGCATAGCAGAAACATTTAAGAAATATCCCACAATCCCTAACCTGCTTCCGGCCATGGGATATGGGGATAAACAGATAACCGAGTTGGAAAACACAATCAATGCAGTGGATTGCGATCTGGTTATAGTTGGAACACCCATAGATCTTTGTAAAAAGATAAACATAAACAAACCGGCAGTTAGGGTAAAATATAATTTTAACGGAAATAGTAAACCCGGCTTAGAAGAAATTTTAAAAGAGTTTGTTAATGTAGGTGGATAGGCTGAAGGCTGAAGGCTGAAGGTAAAAGCATAAAGCAAAAGGCAAAAAGGCTGTGGGATTTTACCTTTAGGTTTTCCATCTAAAAGACTTTATAGTATTACCCAGTAAAAGCTTCTTTTTTTAAAAGAAAATTTTTACAGATTTGATTAAGTTAATCGGAGTGCAAAATTTATTTTGCTAGGGATTCAATTATAGAAATGAAAGATGCAAGATTCGAATTAACGGTTTCGAGCAGATGTGATTCAATTATCTTCTGAAGATTTAGGGAAACATAGAAAGCTGGTAATGGTTAATCTTGTTAGAAAACCTATTCTAAGCTTGTATCACTATCTGGTTTCAGCAAGATAAATCTTGCACTCCGTATATTTCTACAATTTGATGCTTTATTCTGGATTCTGTCTCCTGAATTCTGTATTCCAAATTTGGTTGCGGCTTCGCCGCATTATGCTTTTACCTTCAGCCTTCAGCCTATTTACCTAAATCATAACCATGTTAAAAAAACAGCAAAAGATCATAGTTGTTGCTCTGGGTGGAAATGCCTTGATTCAAGAGGGTCAAGCTGGCACCATAAATGAACAATTTGCAAACACCCGAAAGAGCGTGGAAGGTATTATTCATTGCATACGGCAAGGGTATTCGGTGGTTGTTACCCATGGAAACGGTCCACAGGTGGGAAATATGCTATTAATGGTGGAAGCATGCTGCCCAAAGATACCAGAACTACCTCTTGGTGTATGCGTAGCCGATACAGAAGGAGCCATTGGTTATATGATTCAGCAGTGTATGATCAACTCCTTGCAAAAAGAGAAGATCAATAAACTGGCTGCCACCATTTTGACACAGGTAATTGTGGATAAGAACGATATAGCATTCACCAATCCCACCAAACCTATTGGTCCTTTTTTTGGTAAAAAAGAGGCAGAAAAATATGCAAATGAAAAAGGCTGGACCGTAATAGAAGATAGCCAACGAGGGTATAGAAGGGTTGTACCATCTCCCAAACCAATAAGGATTGTTGAGATTGAATCCATCAGAAGGCTGTTAGATGTGGGTGAAATAGTAATTGCGGCAGGAGGTGGAGGCATTCCAGTAACACAAAACCAGAGTGGAGAACTTGAAGGTATTGATGCCGTAATAGATAAAGATCTTTCATCTTACGTCCTGGCTAGAGATCTTGAGGCAGAGTGCTTGATGATGCTTACAGGCACGGAAAAGGTCTTTTTGGATTTCAAAAAACAAAACCAAACCCCTATAGACCTGATTTCATCTAAACAAGCAGAGGATTTCTTAAACCAAGGCCACTTCCCACCCGGCAGCATGGGGCCAAAAATAGAGGCTGGAATCAGCTTCCTTAGGAACGGCGGAAAAGAGGTCTACATCACATCCATAGATAAGGTTAAAGAGGCACTTGCCGGAGCTACAGGTACCAAAATTATCCTGTAAAATAATTCTACTTTGTTCCCCATTTGGCATTTGTATATCTTCCATTAACTTTTCCTACAAATATTGCCTTAAAACTTTTCTAAGACCCAACATCTCAAACAAGTTTTTACACTTTACAAAACACATAAGCCATAATATAGTAATCTTAGGAGGTGTCTAGAAATAAGTTGATGGTATAGGAATTTTCATTTTGTGCTGAATACGTTTTTTAGAGCTAAGATACCACTATTCTAGTAGACAAAGCATCTATACTATGATTTTAATATAAAGTTTAACTTCCCCCAACGGGGTAATATTCACTAGCCCAGGGTAGAGAGTAACGCCACCCTGGGTAAAATATCAAATGGAAGATAAACCCTGAAGGGGTTTTACAAATAGAAAAATTTAAAGATATGCAAAATACCCCAACGGGGTTATACATACCAGCCCATGGCAGCACCATGGGTTAACGATAACCATTAAATAGCACCCTGAATGGGTGCAACATATTTTCCAGATTCATAGCCGATGTATGTTACGCCCCTACAGGGCTATATTTTTTTCTATTTTTGTCCCAGGGTGTTGTCATGGGCTGGTATATCAGCCCCTTTCAGGATCATATAAGAGAAATGTTCATAAGTTTAATTGTCGCGTGTGGACTAAGATTATGAGTGCGATTAGGATTAAGATTTTAAATGCAAAAAGTTCATCGTAGGCGCTAATTAAAACATTTTGAGTTCAGATTTAGGTTATATTTGTTCAATCTAATTGAATCAAACCGGAAGCATAGCCTTAGCTACGCTGAGGATTTGGTGTTTGAAACAGTTCTTAAACATTAATCTTTTAAAAACTGAATGATAAGGAGGATAAAAGATGGCAGAAAATTTTATGGATACAATCATTGCGAAAATGAATGATTTAAAATCTCTTCAAATCAATACAATTGTAGGGGATTTTGAAATTGACACTAACAGCAACAAAATTGTTCCAGATAGCAATGCAAAAATGATCGTTACAAATATAGATTTACTTGAGGGAGATATTACAACCGCATTTAGTGACGAGTTTCTAAAGTCACCTCTGAACAAAGTACGTGAATTTCATGCGGAACGTGAAAAACAGGGACATCAAATTATCAATGATAATATAAAAGCCTTGTCGGAGTTAATAAATTTGGTTGTTGCCGCAATAAAAGGCAAGGATGATGCAGGAATCTGAGACTGGCAACTAGAAACTGGAGAAACTTGTAACTGGAAACAGCGCCCTAGGATGTCTAATATTATACTCAAATAATGTAGGATGGGTTGATCGATAGCTCAACCCATCCTACATTATAATTCATGGCAAATACAATAGTTACAACCTGGCACAAAAAGACGTATTCTGCCCAAAATGAAATTCTATTTTTTGAGGAAATAAATGGCTAAACCTTTCTTTAAGAAGATTGCAGAAGATCTGCTCAACCTTGAGATCAATACCATAATAAAATCTGAAATGTCTGCGGAAAAGATGCCGGAGACAAATAGAGAAGCTCTCTATTCCATCGCAAAAACCTATGGAAAAAAGCTAGGCCAGCTTAATATAAGAGAACCTATCCACTGGGCCTTTGGAGGGATTAGATCTTTTGAAGAGTTAAAAGAGAGGGCAAAATCCGGGAATAAGGTATTAAAAGGACAATTGGAAAAAGCCAATACAGAAGCAGAAAAAGATGAGATTAGACGAGAGATCTATCTGGTCGAAAGGATATTTACACAGTCGGAAAGGATAGTTAAGCTATTTGAAAGATTAAAAGAAGAAGCAAGCAACAATAGCAAGAAAAGCGAAACCGGTTATTCCGACATACCTGAGAATATAGCGACAGAGGAATTAATGGAATTAATGAAAAAAGGCACATTAAAAAGAAGAGAACCCCATACCGCATCTCAAAGATGGAACAATGACATAAACATTAACCAAATGAAAAAATACAAAGATTTTGATCTTGCCCCGGAAGATATAACTTTAATTCGTAAGGTGTGGGAAATTGGGATTGACAGGATTGTACTCCAAACCTTTGTGCAGATAGATGGTGATGTTACAACCAGAATCTCAGAGATAT
Organism: Candidatus Anammoxibacter sp.; assembly: GCA_021777055.1. Taxonomy (GTDB): domain Bacteria; phylum Planctomycetota; class Brocadiia; order Brocadiales; family Anammoxibacteraceae; genus Anammoxibacter_A. The sequence continues at coordinate 31,460 of JAIQZO010000068.1, forward strand.
TCTCAAAAAACCCAAATAAAATGGTCCTAAAAATACATAATGATTCTATCTCAACATCAACTGCCTACTGGGCCAATATCTTTAAAGCGTTTGTTGAACTGACGGGTGATACGATAGCCGCAATCTTTGGTAAAAAGAGATGAAGAAGAACATAAAGAACATCACTATCTTTATCCCTCTATTCTTTAAAGCTGTAATTTTCTTTTGGGAAGAGCGTAAGAATCTTAAAAAAGAGGGTGGTAGATGTATATCCACTGACTTTATATATAAGCCCGTATCCGTTGCAGAGTTTAAAAGTTTTACATTTAGGACAATACTGCAATTTGACGGCGATATTATCAATAAATACCCCGACCCTGATGAATTCAAGGATGATAATGAGTGGAAAGATTGTTACCGCGAAAATTATCTAAAGCACAAAAAGAAGATTGAAGATTATATATCTCGATTTAACGGAATATACTCTATTCAATGGATGATAAGTATCATCACCATTTGGCCCCCTGCTTTTCAATACAAAGATTTACTAATGCCGGAAACAAACCATGTCCAATCAGAAATAAAACTTCTTTGTCTTTATTATTTATCCATCATTGTAATAAATATGATTTTCAAGAAGTTTGTATGCAAGTACATTATGCGCCTCATATTTTGTATTTCAAGGAGATGGTTGCTCAATTTAAGAAAAAGGCGCAATGTTATTGCTTAGTCACTGTAATTAAAGATGAAAACTTTTTTTAACTAAAAGAAAGATTTCTAAACCAGGAAGAGATAGATTTTCCAGTTTCAGAGAAATTGCAACGGTTAAAATGTCTACAGATGAAATTATGGTATTAACCAGAGGATAATGAATCGGTTTATTTTGTTTTTCAATAAAAACGCAGGAAACTGACTCGGCAAAAAACAAATTATGAAAATGGGTACAGATAAGAGGAAATTATAATGCGAAGGGGGGGAGTCGAACCCCCACACCTTGCGGCGCTAGATCCTAAGTCTAGTGCGTCTGCCAGTTCCGCCACCCTCGCAAGTGTAATTTGAACAATCGTTATGGTTTAATTTATTTATTGTTACAGTGTTACAATTTACTTTCTGATACTACAACTTAAGAAAAAGATTTATCATTACGATTTATGGATAGATAACGTTCTATGCAGGATTAAAACAAATGATAAACCAACCTCTTACAGCTAGACCTGCACAACAAATCCAACGGAGAAAAATATACCAAAAACAGCATAAAATAGCAAAAGATAAAATAAATATTTCACAATAATCTATATTATTTGAGCAACTTTTAGATTTTCAATATGGAAAGATAACGCTCATAATCGAAATTACTTATAATAAAGATATAAAAAGCAAATCATAAGCCTTCAAGATGCAATTGATATACACGTCGAAAAGATTACAAAAGAAAAAGCAAAGAGCACGCCTGATAACGATGTGGTTAAACATTGGCTACGTGAGATCGAAACCTTTAGAGATGAAATTAAAAAAGCTGAAAAACGGATTCAAAGAGGGTAAAATAAAAGGTATAAATTGTAACGTGAACGTTAACAAAGAAAGGATCAAAATGAATACTATAGTAGATAGCAAAATAAACAAGGAACTGATTGACGAACTTAAAGAAGAGTGTCTTGCATTTGTTATGCTTGCAAATCAGCTTGAACTTGAAACTTTAACAGAAGACCAGTCTGAAGAGGTTTTAGGTACAATCCTTGCTTCGTTGGCTCATTTACATATTCATTCGGGGTTGTTAAAAGAGCAATTGGAAGAATAGTGTATGGGACGGCTGAAATAAAACAACGCAACAATTTCACCTCACTCTAGAAAGCGATTTTATTAGAACTTTTTCTGTTTCAAAGATCTTTGGATCGATCAGGGATAAACGCTGATTACCCAAGAGCCTATATCCATTCGTTAAACTTAGTTTATAATACACCCTCCCATTAATGAAATGAAAGGAATCTAGAGTAATCAGCCTCACCTTCAACCTAGCCACCCAAATAGAATAAATATCTTTGTGTCTTAGTGTCTCTGTGTGAGAAATAAATTTAGATCATCGTTTTCAGAAAATGAAGAATTTTTTTTACCTTCAGCCTTCCGTCTTCAGTCTAATTACCTAAGTCGCTTTACTTCAGCCTTCAGTCTTCAGCCTATTTACCTGAGTTGAATATCTACTTATACCGTCCCATCAAAAAAATAATAAAACTCACAACACATAACCCCCCGCCTAATTTTACTGATATAAATAACCCTGCAATACCCATTAATATACCTAAAATTCCTACAACTTCCAGCCCTTTGGATCTACTTTTTGCCTTGACAGCCTTCCCACAATGAGGACACTCAAGATCTTTCTTTGAGATTTTTTCGTTACAACCGGGACAATTGATTAATGTCATAATTTACCTTAAAAAATTTACGCTTATTTATTAATAAACATTAAACTATTAAAAAACAATAACAGATGCAAGTACATAACATTTGCAGTACCGCCATGAAGATTTAGGAGTAATACATATTGCGGCAAAGCAACAACAACGTAACAATATTATCAGAATATACGGAGTGCAAGATTTATCTTGCGAAAACAAGGTTTAATTTTAAGCAAAATAAATTTTGCACTCCGCGTAAGGAACAATACAGTTCTATCATAGCGCGGCAAAGCCGCAACCAAAATACAGAATTCAGGAGTCAGGAGACAGAATTCAGAATAAAGCAATGTACAGCCAAAGGCTGTAACACTAGGGTAGAGTAATGGATTACAGTTTCTTTTCAACAAAGCTGTTAAAAATTTCTTTAAGAAAGAAGAAGTTTTTTTAACGTAACAATATTATCAGAATATACCGAGTGCAAGATTTATCTTGCGAAAACAAGGTTTAATTTCAAGCAAAATAAATTTTGCACTCCGATTTAGGAACAATACAGATCTATCATAGCGCGGCAAAGCCACAACCAAAATACAGAATTCAGAATTCAGAATTCAGAATTCAGAATAAAGCATAGATTTGCTATTCGTTAATCCTTGTTCATAAATCAGAATAATATCCAGCATCAAGTGTCCAGTCTCTATCAATTATAATGGGAACTTAACAAGTTGGAACTAAAAATCCTTTCTAAAAACAAGTTTTCACAGGGTAATACAATATTGCACTACAAATCCGTAGGCCATTACCTAGAGCAGGTTGACATTTTACGGAAATAGGCCGAACAATTACAATAGGATATTCCATCTTTTAATTTCTGTTTTCAAGGTCTGAGCCTAAAGGCCAATAAACCTAAAAGCCTATCAATAGGTGACATACTGAAGCCATCTAAATATTCTACTTGAATAGAATTTTAAAAAGTAAAATTTTCAACCTTGACAATTAGATATCTGTTTGGCGTAATACTAATATGCTTTTATTATATACTACCCGCCACCGCTTAGGGTCTGCGCATAGAAACTCAATAAACAACAACGATTATCGCGTTCTTTGTTAAGGCTTATTTTGTATTTATAGTGCTTGCCAACTGGTAGGTGGGAATCTCGCTTGCAATACTGTGCTGGTCCACCAAAGATGACGTAGGACAATAATGCTAACGTGAAGAAGAAAATGGACGAATTAACCAGGAAGATTGATAAGCTTATTTTGGACAAATATTAAACGAGGTAAAAAATGGAAAAACACGTTATTACTCTTGCGAATAACGACAAGGTGTTTTTTGAGATAGAAGGTAAATGTGAAATAAAATATGATAACGGTTACATAAGTGCGAGTTTTGATTTAAAAGCAGTGCACGTTAGGCTATTAATTCGATACCTAGACATCTATCTTCCTGAAATAAAAAGGTATTGTGAAGATGACAACGGGGAAGATGACAAGGGGGAAGATGACAACAATGCTTTAAAAATTGAAGACTTCGATATACCACTGGAAGGTAGCAGTAATTTTCAAATTGTTTACGACAATGACTATCCACTGTTTGTATACGACAATGAGGAATCTTGGATCTCTATCCATTTGGAGTACCATCATTTGGAGGCCATAAGGGATTGCTTAAAAGCAGGCTTGCCAGGTATGGAAAAATTTGAAAGGAGATGGGCTGATAGCCGCTTACGTAATGAGTGTCCCAATGCAAAATTTATAAAAGACTTGAATCGTAAAGAGTTTACTAAAGAATAATTTATTTATTAGATGCACAATGTTTTCTCCCGACATCAATATCGGGGGTAAGAAAATCCAGTGCCAGACCTTGCAAACAGGAAAAAGAATATTTTATGTCTTTGTTCTCTGTTTTCAAGGTCTGGCACTGGAAGTACAGTTTCGATGATCATTGGTTTAATATTTTCTTAACACTTTTAGCTTTCCACTTTCCACTTTTCACTCTTTACTCTTCACTTTTGCTCAAAATGATAATATCCATGGGAACTTTCATGACTTCCTTGCCATTACTGTCAAAACAACTACAAGTTCTTTCACCCGAGTCCTTCCGCGGCATACCACTCATGGAATATCCCTTTTCGCTACAAAATTCACTACAAAGTCTGCTATCAGATTTTTGTCCCATATTTCCCACACTCAACTGATGAAGAATTATTAACAGAATTGGTACTGTTGTTGCGCCCACAGAAGCCATAATATGGTTTCTGTTCAAACCTGGATTTACTTCAAGATTTCTTCCTGTTATGAACCCCACAATTATAAAAGAGATCCACAGTACCAGGAAGGTGAGAATAAACAAAGCGGGAAGTATCTTTCCTGTATATTGGGGCCATGGATTATCACCATAAGCATAAATCCAGAGAAAACCAGAGGCGCCCCCGAAGATAAAAAAGGTAATTATCAGAGAAACAAAAAACCCAGGTGCACCAAACAACATGAAATAGATATATCGTTTCTTCATTTCTGAAATGTATTGGTTAAGTAGTATTTTTATTCAGGTGGATAGGCTAAAGACTAAAGGCTGAAGGAAATCTAAAGATAAACAGCCAATAATCAAGCAATCTAAGACGTTTGTAATGTAATTTACAAGAGGTACTGCCTCTACTTGCTTATTATCGTTTAACAAAAATTGCAATATTCGAGTCAGGGCCACGATAACAATGCATTTCCAGGCCGTCCCTGGGAACTAAAGTGTCCCCAATGTCAAGACTGATTTTTAAAGAAAATGGTTTCCCCAAAATAAAAGTCCCGTATGGGACGTCCAAAGTTAGCCCACAGCTAACGCTATGGGCTAACTTCTTTTACCCCCTACCGGGGCTATAGTTTCTGAAATTAGGTTGAACATTTAATAAATGCACAGAGCCTTCGAAACAAAAACCCATTTGCCCTACCAACACTGTGCATCTTCAACAACTATTTGTCGCTATTTACAGCAAACGGGACAGCAATCTGTTCAGCGGCAGTCATCCGACTTTACCTATGAGCTACGGGACGAACACAAGGCGGAAGCCAATGTTGTTGTTGCGGTTACCAGGCATATTGCTGTTACGATAAGCAGAACGGCAGTTATGCTCATTGTTGATCCAGCTGCCACCGCGCAACACACGGTTCGAACCTACGATTGATGCCCTTTTTAGACTATGCATCATTAATTACTCTTTTTCTAAACTCCCTGGCATTTGCATATTCGGTAAAAGCAATTAAAGGTAATACATGGTTCTGATACTCTTTTTGTGTCAATAATCCAAGGTCTAATTTATCTTTATAAATAATCATTTTCTTAATAAACCGTTTACGGCTTCTATGTGCAAGGCGTATGTTATCAGGATATAACAAGTAACTTAAGAATGGTACTCCTTGTAAACTCCTGTTTAAACAAAACGGTTTTAACTCCAGGCTTAACTCTTCTTTCGCGAATTGTCGTAAATCTAATCCTGCTTTCATTAGGATATTTTTGTTGTTATGCCATAGAACGATATCGTCCATATAACGCACATAAGCCCTTATTTTCAAGGATTCTTTCGCATAATGATCCGCTCGCGATAAATAGTGATTGGCAAAGTACTGGCTGGTCAGATTACCAATAGGAACTCCTCTATTTATGTTGGCAGAATAGCTATCAATAATATTATTAAATATATCTAATAATCTATTATCTTTAAAGAGTGCGATTAACTGTTTTTTTAATACTTTGTGATCTAAATTATCAAAATATTTGCGAAAATCTAACTTGAGATACCATTTATAATGTTTAGTAAAGTGTCTTGCTCTTTCTAGTGCGACATAAGTTCCTTTATTAACGCGGCTAGCATAACTATCAAATACCTGAACTTTCTCAAAGACCGGATGACATATATTCATTAATGCATGATGTAAAACCCGTTGTCCAAACGGAGCGGCACATATATGGCGTTTCTTCGGATCGTAAATAGTAAAGTACCGGTAACTACCGGTCTCAATATTGCCGTCTAATATTTGTTGCCGGAGTTCCAGCAAATTATCTTGTAGCCGTTTTCCATATTCTAATACGTCAGTCTTCTCAGACTTACCTTTTTTTGCCTTGTAAAATGCTAATTGAAGATTCTCAAAATCAGCAATATCTTCAATCAATTGTCCCTGTCGTTTCATCTTTTTCAGAAATGGTTATGAAATGTTTCGCAAACCGTTCAATTTTTTTATCTCCGATACCTTTAATCAACAGCATGTTTTTCTCTGTTATCCTATCAAGCTTTGCCATACCAGCAAGTTCTTCATCTGTAAAAACCGCAAAAGCAGGAATGCCATCATCAGCCGCAACCTTTTTCCGGATTTCACGTAGTTTAGAAAATTTCTTAAACGTTTCATCATCAAGTATTTTTCTATAGTCCACTTTTACTTTATCATTGCTAACAGTATTTAAAGTTCGTTCAATATAACGGACACAAAAGCACCAATATGCGCCATTCTCATTACTTATTAATTGATCGTGAACTTCCAGAATTTTATTGCCTCTCAGAAAACGGTTCATCTCTTCAAGAGCAGTTCCACCATCACCTACTGGTATTGTAAATAATTTGATTTGCATATCTCTATTTTCATCCTTTTAACAATAATCTTTTTCCGGGCCCCTCCTTGTTTTCTCTACGTTCGCTTGCCGCTATATCCATAGCGACCTGCTCTCTCCGTTCAAACAACTCGTTCTTGCTCATAGGTAAAGCGGAAAAGCTGCCAACTGACTTACGGGACGAACACAAGGCGGAAGCCAATGCTGTTGCCGCGGTCACCAGGCATATCGCTGAAACGAAAAGCAGAACGGCAGTTAAGCTCAATGCTGATCCAGCTGCCACCGCGCAACACACGGTTCGAACCTTCTTTATCATGCCAGTCCATACACCATTCCCAAACATTCCCACTCAAATCTGAAATGCCTTCAGGAGTATTACCGCTCTCAAATATCCCCACAGGTGAAGTTTTCATTATATCAATTTCACGATTATTACACTTATTCTTATCCCAAACATCCCCCCAGGAATAGATCCTGCCTTCTCTACCTCCCGCGGCGGCCTCCCATTCATTTTCTTTTGGAAGCCTGTAAGTATTACCATCATCTCGTTTAGCAGTTAACCATTTTGTAAACGCTTCAGCTTCATACCAACTTACACCAACAACTGGTGAATTCGGGCAATTCCATTTACGGTCATTCCAGTACATAGGCTCTTTTACTTTTTTACCTGCAAGCCATTTTAAACCTTCTTTACTCCAATACACATCTGTTTCATAACCACTGGCTTTAATAAATTCATCATACCAGATATTAGTTACTGGATATTTGCATATTTTGAATGACTCAATATTCACTTCTTTTTTTACACTTCGCAGATTAAAGTTGCCACCTTCAATAAGTATAAACTCTTTCAAATCACGGGGATCACCTAGCCAACCAAGGTTTTCTCCAGCATCAGCTTTTATTCCGGGTGCGGCATCGCTATCAAATATTGATAGTAAACGACCGCACGCTTTACTAACAACATCTTCATTCCTATTGTCTTCATGAATATCAGACAAAGAGGAGCTTGCTAACCGCCATCGTTTAAATGAAACAGAATCCTCATATTGCAATTGCCCGTCAACTATATTGTTTGCTACACCCTGGCTATTTAGGCTCAAAAAGCCTATTAATAATCGGATAACCTCTTTATACCAATCGTTATCCCAATAATCCTTAATCTCATCTCCATATTTAAACTTCGTGGTTGCAATATATCTGGCTGCTAGAAATTCCTGTATGGTGAGATGCCAGAAATCATATTTACCATTCTCCAGTCTGAGCAGACCACAATTCTGCTCAATATCTTCAAACTGTTTATTCAATTTCAACTTGTTATCTTCGAGCCGCCTTTGATACTCTTCATCCTTCTCATCTTTCTCTCTCTTTGTATAGTGACGTCCCAACACTTTTAGCGCCTCATCACTGTCAAAACCTCTCTTACCTGTAACATGTACTTCAAATGCCAGCTCATTCAAGAAGTTACTCACCTTTTCCGGATCTGGATATCTCCTATAAATAAGGTTATCCACAAATTTATTATATAGCTCCGCCCTCTGGTCTGGAAGTCTACGTCCATCGTAGTACAAAATACAGATAGCGGTTAACATTAAAGGTGTTTCTGTTAATTGACTTATACCGGAATGTGCAACAATCTCTCCAATCATCTCTTCGGCTGTCTTTTTACCAACTTCATCCCCTTTGGAGTATACAAAGTTAAACCACCTCTTAATAAATTGGTCAACCTGCTCTTTTATTAATGGATGAATCTTGACTGATTTATCACCAAACAGATTAGTTACTCCATTATCAATACCATGGGGACGTCCAGACAAGATCATCTTGCAGTTGTCATAGCTATTTCTAAACTGCGCTAGGGCATTAACAACCCGCTCCCTGTTTCCAGAATCCATCTCATCAAGGCCGTCTATAAGGAATATAGCCTTACCTGTTTTGCAATACGCTTTAATCGTATCAAGAGTTAAGCCATTTGGTTCAAAATAATCTTTAAGAATATCTTCAGCTGCAATAGCATTTGTTTCTTTGTCTCCTCTGTTTTCAAGACTACCTTGAATCTCTTTTAGAAATATCATTACTGGCAAATAACCATGTAGACTTTCATCAAACTCACTGTTAATAATAGTAAATGCCACATGTTTCTGAAGCGTTGTCTTACCTGACCCCGCCTGCCCTTCTATTAATAAATAGTCGTTTTCTACAATTAAACTCTCTATATCAACCGGCTTCTGTTTCTCTTCTTGCAGTTCATGTTCAGGTCTATCTGGATCAGCAGATCTCTTTCCCTTATCTAATGGATAAGTATAAAGAGGTATAAATATCTCTGGTAATTCAACCCGAACAGCCTTGCCTTTGGGCATTAAATTCTTGAGATCCATGTATCTGCAATGGTCAACAATCCATTTATGGTAGGCTGGAGGGATTTTTAGAGCTATGGGATTTATATCTATATTTCCCTCAATGTCATATGTTGGTTTTTTCAGTGACTTCACATCAATTTCTTTCATTTCCCATTTACGATCAGCTGGATCAAACACACATATTTGTTGCTTTAACGTCCTTACTTCTGTATCAATCTGATATATAGAAAAATTGTTTCTGTAATTACTAGCGGAATATGTAGCTCCGCCCTTAAATAAATATGCAGAATTAGAGATCCTGTCTGGTTTTCCTACCTTTCCATGAACATGACCTGAAAGAATAACGTGGCAACATTCCGCCAGACACCCGTACGTATCTTTTCGCCCTTCCTCGGCATTAATTTCGTAATGATTTAACCACTCTTTAGGGTGGTGCAGAGTAGCAATAGTAATTGGTCCTGTATCATAATTTTCCGGGTCTGTAAGTTGGGAAGCAGCCTTCATTACGTCAATTTGCGGCATACCTATCCATAACTTCCCACTATCATCTTTTTCCCTGCTGAACCAAGCAGAATTGAGTACAACAAATCTAAGATCTTTTAACTGCCTCTCTCCAATGAGGTGATACTTATTATCTTTAATACTCAGTTCTGGAATTCTTAATTCCTGGCAAAATTTATTGTATCCTTCAAATAGACGAATAAAATTTTCAAGACTTTCTATAGAAAGCCAATCGTCAGCGTCTTCAGGGGAAGACGGTGGCGGCATACCCTTTGTATATTTCCTGCTAATATCGTGATTACCCGCACACATAACAAGATCGTCTACACTCAAATCTAGCACCTTCAGCAAATCATCTTTAATCCATGTTCGTGCTTTCGCATAATCTGCGTCAGATCCCTTCCATCCGATATCTCCTGATATAACAACAACATCTGGTTTCCATTCGGCCTTAATATCCTTTAACTCATTTATTAATCCATCAAGAGTGTTCTTACGTTGTGCCAATGCGGTTGTTGCTGGACGTTCCTCTGACGGTTCCACACCGAAATGCAGATCAGAAAGATGCAGTATATTTACTTTTGCCATCATGAACTCCGTAAAAATCTTTTATCTTATATAAAGTGTTCATATTATTTCTTTAGTCAGGAAACTGATCCCATCGACTCGTTCCCAGGCTCTGCCTGGGAACGAGCAGGTTCGGGCTTATATCATTTCGCCAGTCAGGAAACTGATTTCATTTAAGAACTAGCAAAAGTTTATCACACATTTCTTTGGAAGTAAAAGAAGAAAATATCGTATTTTCTGCTATGATAAAATTCATTCGTTTTCAAATTTTTTTTAGGGTAAATCCATTCTCTACATAGAGTAAAACAATAACTCACACAAAGGCGCAGAGGCACGAAGATTAATGACAAAAAACGATAAAAGATGGTATATCCTGAATTATCAATGGTGAATTTGAAGAAACATCTTCGTGTCTCCGTGTCTTTGTGTAAGAAACATAGTTAAACAATAACTCACACAAAGGCGCAGAGGCACAAAGATTAATGGCAATAAACGATAAAAGATGGTATATCCTGCATTATCAAAGGTGAAATTGAAGAAACATCTTCGTGTCTCCGTGTCTTTGTGTGAGAAATAATTGAAGAAAGATCTTTGTGTCTCCGTGTCTTTGTGTGAGAAATAAAAGAACTAAATTGTTATTCCCCATTGAGCACACTATAATTTATGAAAATAATGTATATCTATTTTCACATCCATACAGGAGAAAAAGATGCGATATTCCATGATAACATTACTGCTTTTGTTTATATCTATCCAGTGCTTTGGAAATCCGTTACCTGACAAGCCGCATGTATATGTAGTTGGTTTCGGTGAAGTTGAGGTTGAACCTGATATAATGACCATTAAAGTGGGTATAGAAGCCAAGGATAAAGTCATGAAAACCGCAAAGGCCGATGTTGACGATAGATCAAACAGATTGATAAACTCCTGCATAAACATGGGTATAGAAAGAAGGGATATATCGTCAACCACACTCCAAATAAGGCCTGATTACGAATACCATGATAATAGACGTGTATTTTCAGGAACGATAGTATCTAGACAAATAGAGATCACCCTGAAAGATCTCAAAAACTATCCGGATATAATGATGAGTCTGGTTGAGTCAAAAGTAACTGAAACACTTGATACAACCCTTTCAGTCTCTAATGGAAAGTCATTGGGTGATAAAGCGCTTGTGAAGGCTCTGGCTGATGCAAAATTACAAGCAGAAATGATAGCACTCGCATCAGGCAAAGAGTTAGGAGATGTACACTCTGTTTCTGAATTTGATACGAGGCTAGATGAACGCATTCAACTCATTCCAGGCCGCAGTATAGCCGGACAACCGCAAAGAATACCCGGTATATCAGCTCGTGCAGCCGCAGCATCCCGTAATGAACCATTTGAGCCGGGATTAATATCTGTTTTTACCACGGTATATGTAGTTTATCTTCTTGAATAGAGAAATGATATATTCCCGGGGTGGTGCAGCGCTACCCCGGGTTATTGAATATTTTCAATTTCAGAAAAAGAACGGTTTTATTATTCGTATCTATTCTGCGTATCTTCCACACCTAGTCGACCATTCGTTTTACATCTATGGTAAATCCGTAATCTTTCTTTTAATTAGCTACATCGACGGACTTTTTAGCTTTTAAAATCTTAATCCTACTCATAATCTTAATCTTAATCTGTCTTGGTTCAACGTGAATCGTAATTTTCCAAATCAAAAACAAGCTATTAAATTTTAAAGAAAAACCCTCTAAAATGAGCATCATTAATTCTATTTTTTACCACCAATCCCAGCGGTGGGTGAGAATTGGCGGTAAAAA
>JAIQZO010000069.1 GCA_021777055.1 Candidatus Anammoxibacter sp.
TTTTTACCGCCAATTCTCACCCACCGCTGGGATTGGTGGTAAAAAATAGAATTAATGATGCTCATTTTAGAGGGTTTTTCTTTAAAATTTAATAGCTTGTTTTTGATTTGGAAAATTACGATTCACGTTGAACCAAGACAATACTTTAGCCGCTAATAGGAAATATATTTGTTCGGTATCATTTGGTCGTACAGCTAATACTCCAGAGGATGACCGCGTATCTTTTAGCAAAAATACTGGAATATTTACAACTGCGCCTGCTAATGGCCATATAAATACTTCTTTAAGTTTCCTGCTGGGAAGTTGCAATTTACATTCATTAGGGTTTATTAGCTCACCCGACAAAAAATATAAAACAATATCAGGGCTGATTGATTCAAAGTCTCCATCTTTTATGCTTCATTGTGGAGATCAAATATATTCTGACATACCTTTTAAAAGTGATTCAATTAAAGACTACAGGGATAAGTATCTAGATGCTTGGGAGGACAGTGATCCAACACGAGAAGTTCTCACAAAATTACCTCATTATATGATCTTAGACGACCATGAGATCGTTAATAACTTTTCTAATGATCCCGACGAAAATAAGTATCGGAAATCAGTTGCATTAAAAGCTTATCGTGAATTTGTACACATTAGAAACCCACAATCATATGGTACGGCTCCTCTTTATTACACGTTTAATTGGGGTAATGTTCATTTCTTTGTCCTTGATGTAAGAACTGAAAGATATATGGATGAACCGGATAATCAAATTATTGGTGATGAACAAATGGAAGTTCTAAAAGAATGGTTAATTAAGTATTCAACTGATCAAAAATTTATAGTTTCTAGCGTTCCATTCGTAGGTCAAGTAAGAGGTTCAAAAGATAAGTGGTGTAGTAATCCCTATAAGCATCAAAGAGAAGAAATAATAGACTTTATAGCTAAAGAGAATATAGATCGTATAGTTTTTCTCACCGGTGATATGCACAATTCATATCATCCGGAAATGGAAATAAAAAAGTCTAATGGAAAGAAAATTGTTATTCATGAATTAATGTCTAGTCCAATCAATCAATTATCAAAAAGTAGCACATCTAGTTATAAGATGAATTACTCTTCTAAAACCGCTGAGGGGACTGGCTATACATCTACTATAGGCCAAGATAGTTTTTACAATAAACATTCAAATATTATGGCGATATCACTAATTAATGATCAGAATGTTAGTCAAATTACTTTCGAAATATTTAGAACCTCAAAGAAAAAACCTCCGGAAATAACTGGGACTTTTAATTTTTAAGAATTATTCAATGACTAAGTATAATTCTTAAAAATGTGTTTCCAGCTGGATATTTTGCTCTGCTGCGCGCCTCAACATCCCGCTGAAACAGGACGACGTTAGAAGTCAGAAGAAAATATGAAAACAGAATTGCCTAACATATTTAAATTGACTCATCGCTGTCTCGGTGGATGTGCTTTATTGATGGTGAAAACCTTACAATTAAATCGCAGGCATTTGCAAAAAAGAAAGGTATTGATCTAAAGGAAGGGCCGCATTTTAAAAACGATGTGTATATGTGGCGGCCCTCTGCTCGCCCAATAGATGTCATATTGTATCAGCGGAGATACGGCTCATATTCATGAATACTTAGAATCTATTACTACACAAGTGCAGTGGGAGATCAGAGCGCTATCGATTCAGTTAAAGAGAGTCTCTGGAACCTTTGTTTTCAACCAGAAGTGTTTAAGAAGGCCAAACAACAGGAAAAATCAAAAGGGGTAGACATCGCGTTAGCAAAGGACTTTCTAGGCAACGCATTTCGCCACAATTATGACGTAGCATTTTTGTTTGCTGGAGATGGCGATTATGAGGACAATTTGGGATCAAGTCTTTACAGGTTGTCCGAGAAAGAGCATTTGGGTAGAGTAGAGAGCTGGCGTAGTGGTTACATCTAGTACCCCTATTTCCAGCTCCCCCTCGTCAGTAGGGCCGAGAACTGGCGCGGTACTGATGCCCGTTTCCAATTCCCGCCTCGTCAAACGCAGCATGCGGATTTCCCGCACTACGCTTTCTCTGTTAACTTCATCTGAAAATTTATTGTTCCTATTAAGCTGGCAGCACTTTCAAGCATTTAAGTAACGAACTCTATAATCATTAAACAATCCTAGAGTTTTATATAACCATGCCCTACTCCATCTGTTCCAGCCAAAACCACGACGCTTTTTCGCGTACATTAAATGCCTTCGGACCTTTTTCATAACCCAGTCTTTAACATAACCAAAGCATCTACTAGAGTGCCCCACCCGAAAGTAATTTACCCAACCCCGGAGTATCGGATTGATCAAATAAATAACACGATCCACCGGCTGCGATCGATAACGGCGAAAACAATCTTTGAGTTTTTGCAACAACGCTGTTCTCGCCTTCATCCGAGGAGTCATTCTCACTCCCCACACAGACCGACGGGTTTTAATCCGCCTGTAATCAAACCCCAGAAAGCTGAAGCTTTGATCTTTGGTTAAATCCACTATTCGGGTTTTGTCTTGGTTCATTTGTACTCCTAGTTTTCCAAACTCTTCCTCAAGCCTTTTAAAAGCCACTTTTAAAAGCCACTCCCATTTTCTAAAACCATCAACCAAAACCACAAGATCGTCGGCAAAACGTGCGTACTCAATGTATGTATATCTACCCCAACGAGTAACACTTTTTGCACGTTCCAGCATTTTATCCACCTCATTTAGATAAATATTACTTAAAAGAGGCGATATCACCCCGCCGGAGAGTCGACCGAGGGTGCTTCCCCCTCAGCCGCTCGCAAAACTGGACGTGAAACTCTCGCTTCATCCAGCTTCCATCAAACAAACGATCCTGATACCCCCTGTTTCCAATGCGCAAATAAGTATGGCCGCTTTT
>JAIQZO010000070.1 GCA_021777055.1 Candidatus Anammoxibacter sp.
TAAAGTGGACCCAATGTCAAGACTGATTTCTTGAATTTTTAAGCTACATATCCTGCAGTAAATATTGTTATATTTAGGTCTATTATTTGATTTGATTTCTGTGTTTCTCGTATGACGTCAATTAGCTTTTTAGTCCAACGACAATTGTTTTTCCCGTTTTTCTGTAAAATAAAGGATGGCTATCTTTTGTTTAATCTCCTTCCGGATTAAATATTTTCTTTTCAAGGAAATATTCATTTGTTAAACTCTGTGCGTCTAGACGGAGGATAGGGCTCCGTTGGGAAACGACCCGAGCGCCGAGCTAGGTGACTGAAATATTAGGATGCATATTTTATACCGTATGCATCCTAATATGCCTTAAAACATATTTTAGTCTTTAATGCGATAAATCCTGGGGGCTTGGGGGCAAAGCCACCAATAAAACAATTAAATTTTTCAATTTGCTTTTACATATACTATATCAATGTGTAGTTAACTATAGTGTATTTCGTACGGGACTTTATATCCTAATGCTTGATGAGGGCGTTCATTGTTATAGAATGGGAAGTAATTCTTAAACCCATCTATTGCATCCTTGCCGGTTTCGTACCCTTTTAAATAAACTTCTTCATATTTTACACTTCTCCAAAGCCTTTCAATAAATATATTATCAAATACTCGGCCTCTACCATCCATACTAATCTTGATTCCTTTATTTAGTAATATCCGTGTAAAGTCATTACTTGTAAACTGGCTACCCTGATCTGAATTAAAGATGACGGGCTTTCCCTTTATCAACGCCTCTTCCAGAGCTTCTATACAGAATGATACGTCTAATGTGTTACTTAAACGCCATGACAACACGTAACGGCTATACCAATCTATTATTGCTGTAAGATAAAGAAAGCCTCCTCGTAGCTGAATATAGGTTATATCAATACTCCAGACAAAATTGGGACTTACAATCTCTACATCTTTCAATAAATACGGATATATTTTATGCTCTTTATTCCTTCGGCTTAAACTACTCTTAGGATATATGGCTCTTATTCCCATCAATCGCATTAACCTCTGAACACGTTTCCTATTCACAACATATCCACTCTTGCATAACTCTACTACCAGCTTTCGGCTTCCATAAAACGGAGTTTTTATATGCTGGCGATCTATAAATTCCATTATGGATATATTCAGTGGATTCATTGCTACAGGTTCGTAGTAAAGGGCTCCTTTTGAGAGTGACAACAGTTCGCATTGACGGCTTAATCTCATTTCACCAGTATCACAATCTATTAACTCTCTTTTCTGATCTGTTGTAAAATCTAAAGCTTTTTTTTTAGCCAATCATTCTCTACTTTTAATTGGCCTATTTGCTTATAAAGTTCATCAACTTTTTTTTCGTTACTTTTACCTCCTTTTACCTGTTTAGGTGAAAATAAACCTGCACTTTCTTCTAAAATTATTTTCTTCCATTTTTGAACCAAATCTCTATGGACTTCATATTTGGTTGCTATCTCTGCAATCGTCATCTCATTTTTTAGGGCCTCAAGGGCAACCTTAGCCTTTAATTTATCTCCATATCTTTTTCGCATTTTTGCTCCTTTTTTTCTAAAAGATTATAGCAAAAATGTAGCTTGGCTAGCAGTTCAGATTATGGGGTCCATTATAGGAAAACATATTAAAGGCTGTGAGACAAAACCATAAATCTTTAGTAAGTTTTGTAGGTTTCATGCTCACCTCCCTAATATATTTTTACGATTCTATGTTTTTTTTGGTTCTCCTAATTATCAGTAAACTATTTTGAATTAAATTATTTTCTTGTTTTTTTTCTGAATATTCATGCCTTTATTATTTTTATGGCAGAATAATTACCTTACAATCGTTTCGTTTCTTTTACAATAAACTACTGTTGGTGACCTAATAACAATTTTATCTATACTCGCCTCCTTTCTCTAAATTGTTACGCATAACAAAATAATCAGCCACCACGTTTTTGTAGCCGGCTGAATGAAAAGGGTAGAATGTTTTTCGGTTCTCAATAGTTAATGATTAAAATACGCCCCTTTTAAACAAAACATCTATACCTGCAATTGCCCAAAATGATACTCCAATGCACCAAGCGGCTTTCTTTAAAATACCATGTCCTCTTTGATGGGCTGGAAATGATGCCTTCTCGAAACAACGTTTTACTTGTTCCCATACCTCATCGGTGTTTTCAGCTTTTATACCTTCACATTTCTCTATAAATGTTTTTTCTTCCGATTTCTTTTTTTCAGCCCCCTTAATACGCAGGTAGTTCCTATAAAAGTGATAGTCTAATATTAGCTCTAAGGCTATAATGCGAGGATAAAGCATGATTACGCTTTGATCCAAATTTAATGCATACTTCCGCATAAAATAAATAATCAACGTACTTAAAATTGCGCCAATAAATGGGAAGTAAATTATTGATTGAGAATCTCCGTACCCAAAAAAGAAACCATACACTAAAATGGACGCAGGAAAACCAATTTGGTGCCAAAGGTGTATAAGCCGGACAAGCGCTATCCTTTGATTATGAATGTTCGTGTACTCAAAGTGATAAGCATGTGGTCCTTCATTGATCTTTTGAAGGTTTCTTCCTTTATCCATATTAGTTTCAGTTTCCTTTGTTACGCCTAACGAAATAACCACCCGCCACATTATTGTTGTCGGCTGAATGAAAAGGTTAGAATGTTTTTTCAATAGTTAATGATTAAGATACTGACCTAGAATTGTCCTTAAAAACAGCTTTTTGCCACATATAAAAAGTTTTCTAACAAAACAAGAGCAATACATAAAAGTCCAAATGCATAAAGACAAAAACATAGCCATATCCAAAATTGAAATTGTGTATTTTCAAAATCACGAATACTCCAGAACAAAATTGGTTTATCCCTTTCTTGAATATCAATAGGGACAGAATTATTATAACCGTTTGCTAATTTATACCCTTCTAAAATCTTTGCATATGATTTTAGATAGTCTAGGTTTCTACCTTCGATCTTAAAATCGTTAAACGTATTAAATTTACGAACGAGCAACGGACATTTTAATGTGTAGATTATACCTGCAAAAGAAATTGCTATTGAACTAAGATAAAATAGCTTCCAGGTAAATGGTAACTCAAGGTTGAAACGTAGTCCCTCTCCAATTCCGGTAAGTTTAATTGGGGAATTGACAGAGCTTAAAACCTTAGCCGCAACAGGAACTACTAAAAGCCAAATATACGAAGTTCGAAGGATTCGGCTCTTTCCTAAGCTATTGAGTGTTTCCCAAGTTAGCTTCATTTCTTTTTTTTTTACCTAATAATGAGATGATCAGTTTCCGCCATTTCCAGAAAGATTTAACAATAATAGTAATTTATAGTTTTTTAAGGGAATCAAGCTGTTCTCTTCTGTGTATCATTATCCCTTTTCGTTTAAATGCAGATCACATTAGTTTTGCTCGTTTACACTCGAATTCTTATACAGAGATATTATTTCATTATTTAGTCTTCGGTTATCGTCTTTTAACTCGCGGATTTCCTCATTTACTCTTCGGTTATCGTCTTTTAACTCGCGGATTTCCTCTTTTAAAGCCTTCTGATTTTCCCGTTCATGATATAGATCTGAACGTACCTGAGTGTAGATGAGAAGAAACCCGCCAAGGCACAATGACAATATGACTAGAACGACTGTATAACTAAAGTTTGGGGCACGACGCGCCAGATGCCTTACATTAAATGCCTGAATAAGTTCGTTAACTACCGCATAAATCCTCGAGCGATCGTAACTAAATGAACGTTGGCTGTGTATGAAAGATAAGCTTTCGGGGAGATACTCTGCTTTTAGATCGATATCTGTCACCAGTAAAGGAACTATGTCTTTTCCTAATTTTTTTGCATTTTCTACCTCTAGTCGAACCCAATCGTTTTCCCTGTTAACTCGCCCCAAAAAGTTTTTACCGACTAGGACAATAAACGCCTTAGATCTTTCTAACGCATGTAGTGTAATCTGACTGATGTCACCTGCGGTGTAGGTGTCAACATCAAGAAAGACTCTATAATCTTCATTCCTCAGTAGCTCTGCCAATAGAGACGCATCAGCCCCAGTGTCATCTTGATGATGAGAGATAAAGAAATCGTATTTATTCTTCATTATGCGTCCTCTCAATTTAATTGCTAACAATAAAATAATCACTTCCTGTTATTTCTCAAAAACACTTAGCAATTATTCACATGCCCTAACTACAGCACTTACAATGAAAAGATTAAAAGCTAACAGCAATTCCTTGCTTTACAACAAAATTAGATATTATCTCACATTGCCAACCGCTTAACAATTAGGGTTTTCCCTGTTTTTTCTGTAATGCTATGCCCTACACGGTTTGTCAGGGATTTCCTTACGGAAAAAACGCTATTTTTGTAAACAGTGTATTAACGATAGGTTACGCTGTTGTATCACAGGCGCAAGTATAATGCCCCTGAGTCCTGCATTTAAAGCAAATCACACTATATTGATTGTTTTTTTTCTTCTTTTAATTCCTCGTCCGAGATTTGGCTGAAATGTGTACATGAGACAAGTGTCTGTTTTAAAGTATTTTTTGCTTGTTCACTTTTGCCTCTCAAAACCGTTAGCAGCATCTCAATGTATTCCCTTTCTTTGTCTGTTGACGCTGTGCGGCGGTCTTCGAATGGGATTGTGGCGTCTTTCTTGCCATGTTTTCCTTTTACAATTTAAACAGCCGTCACAATGAATCATTTAACCACATCATTAAGAAATTCGAGAAACCGTTTCCATGATTTTCTATCTGCATCTTCACGGTACCGGTCAGATCCAAACACTGTAAAAGCATGGGGGGCTCCGCTATAAGTAATCATTTCATGTGGGACATCATGTTTCTCTAGTTCACCGGCAAGTTTAGCGAATTGATCCATAGTAACATAGGTATCTGCGGAGCCATGTATAACCAGCAACCTCCCAATTGTCTTAGAATAGTCCTGCCCTTTTGGTGTACTCAATCCACCATGAAAAGTGACAAAACCTTTCATATCAACACCTGATCTTGCGAGCTCAAGGACAGCAGTACCTCCAAAGCAATATCCTATTGCCACCGCATTACTGCTATTGGCCCCTTTTGATTTAGCTGCTTCCAGGGCTCCTTGTAACAGAGATCGCATCTTTTTACGGTCATTATATAGTGCTTCGGTACGGTTGCGTTTATCTTTTAATTCTGTTGGACGTATCCCCGTACCATACATGTCGGCCGCAAAGACTGTATACCCTATTTCTGCAAGCATATTGGCACGTTTCACCTCATAATCAGTTAGGCCATCCCAGTCATGTATTATCAATATTAAAGGGGCGTCTAAAGAAGTGCTCACAAAGTACCCTTCAAACGATTTTCCGTCCACATTGTAAGAGACTCTTTGTCCGGAAGCGTAAACGGAAGATGAAATAATAAATATAAAGCACATTGCGAAAAAGTATCTCATGATATTCCTCTTGGTAAATAGATCTTATTATAGGTAACGGTTCATTTTATAATAAATATAATTAATAATAAATATAATACCTTGACAATATAAAAACCAGTGAAAAAGTAAAGAGATATTATATTTACATACTGTTTTCCGCTTTTGAAAAAGTCATCGCTTTGGATTTCTAAAAGCGTCAAGGCATGCCTCCTGGACGTTAGTAATCTGTGCATGTGTAAACGTTGTGGTTTAATGAATGCAGTAATTTCTGCCGCAGAGGTTATTTCTGGGGGGATAGGTTTAAGAGTGTAATAGTGGAAAACGGCGATACCCTAATTAACTGCCTTGCATATATTGATTTGAATCCCATAAGGGCGGGATTGGCTGTAAAGCCAGAAGATTATAGATGGAGTTCAATGGGATATCATGCACAAACCTACAACAATGTCGAATTCTTGTCAACAGACTTCGGATTAAGTTCTTATGGTGAAATGTCAGAAGCAGAGAGGCTAACAGATTATAGAGAGTTTCTTAATGAGAAGGGTTCAATAGAAACAGAAAAGGGGGGTGCATTAATGAGGCTGTTATTAAGAAGGAAAGGGGTAAAGAGTATAAATTGACAAGCGTTGACAGGCTTAGATTCCGGACAAGGTACTTTACCGATAGCGGTATAATTGGCACAAAATCTTTTGTTTCCCATTATTATGGGATGTTTAAAGGGTTTTTTTATACTAGCAACGAAAAAAGACCAAAAAAAGATATCAGGGCTGAATGGTATTTATTCACTAAAACGTCTTGCAAATGAAACTTAAGTCTTGGACAAAAATAACTTTCCATTTTTTTTAACAGAAGGTAATGATTTTGACGAATTGATGCGTTCTCATAAGGAAAAAGATGTTGGCATCATATTCCTAAGATCTAAGCATAATGACGGAGAAAGAATAGAAGCTTGTTTATGATACGTGATTTGAGGTTTACATATAATTCTTGACAGGCTCTTATTAATCGATTTCAAAAACACTATGTTTATTCTCTTTTATAAAACGTCCTATAGACTTATAATTCTTGCGAAGAGCTTGCTCCGTTGCATTTAATCTTGAATTACCAATTCGTAACCAAATTATGTGTGGAGGAAATCCATTGATTTTTGTCATCGCTGGCTTTAGCTAAGTTTAACATACAAGTATGACTTGATTCAGGAAAGAGATCTTCTAGGCGTTTGCAAAGTTTATAATACAGATTTTGGTCAAACAAAAGTTTTATGCGCATATAGTTACCTTGTGCTCTTTGTCGGCGGCATATGCAAGACATGCGAAGATATCGTCTTTCGTCAATTCAGGAAAATCACTTATAATTTCCTCTGTGCTCATTTCCTCTGCAAGCATGTTAAGAACATCATATACCGTGATTCTTAGATTCCTTATACATGGCTTCCCAGACCGTTTGCCTGGTTCTATTGTAATATGTTTTTTGTAATTAATCATTTTTTCTCCTGAAATTTATAAATTTAGCTTAAATTTTTTTCTGCTGATAATTTCAT
Organism: Candidatus Anammoxibacter sp.; assembly: GCA_021777055.1. GTDB lineage: Bacteria > Planctomycetota > Brocadiia > Brocadiales > Anammoxibacteraceae > Anammoxibacter_A. Next base: position 6,996 of record JAIQZO010000070.1, read on the forward strand.
GGAAGTTTCCTTTATTAATGCCATGCAATGAATATAGTATTATTTTAGCAATTAATTTCAGTTAAACATTAAAACAATAATTTTTTCTTATTTCAATAAGATTTAATTTGAGAAGATGGCGGTAATGATCTATAAGATGATTTGCGTAAATCGTGTGCCTACATTATAGAAAATAGAAAAGAGTGGGGAACGGAAAGATAATTAATTCACTATTAATTGGGAAAATTGCACTTTAGTTCTAAACAACTATGAAAAAAAGAAATATCTAATGCAGGGATGGTAGACAATGAAAGTACAAGCAAAGTGTTCTTTCTCCCCCTATATAAATATATGGAGACAAAACGTTCCTAATTGTATAGTATAAAATTATCAGATAGTAACAAAAGAAATGTCTCTTTAGAGTTTAGAGTGGGTAAGTAGTATTTATACTGCACTAGGTAAATCTTGTTGGTTATACTACCTATAGAGCTATTACTGAGAAATTAAACAAACGACAAATCCCAAATTATAGTAATAATGGTGATAGGCACCTACGTTATACATATAAGCTTATAAAAAGTGATTAAAAAAAGGGACAGGTTAAGGATTGTTATCTCAAGAGTGGAATGATTTTAAGAACCTATATTCAGAAACCTTTCCGGATAATGATGAAGATCAAGTGGAAATATTAGCTTGGGCTATAAGACGGTGTTGTTACGAAATTGAAAATGTTGAAAATATAATTACAAAAGTAAACAATGATAGGTTGTCCAAAATATTTATTGATGTTATTCGCTTTAATAAGGGATATAAATTATTAGCAGGAATTTGCAACAAATCCGCCCAAGGCGGAGGTCTAAAGAAACAGATAGATTTACTTATCGAGTCTTCTTTAATTGAAAAACGTGTGCCTATAACATTATTGAAGTAAGAGGAGATCATATAATAGTGGGAACTTGTTTTGAAGATATAAATAGCATTATCACGCTTGATCCTGAAATACTAATTCGGCATACTGCTGTTTTAGGTTCACCCGGCAGTGGGAAAACTGTTCTGGCCTGTAATCTGGTTGAACAGATTCTCGCACGTGGAATTCCTGTGATTTTAGTTGACAGGAAAGGAGACCTTTGCTCATATTTAAAAGACAGCTCATGGAATACTTTGCTAGAAAACCGAGACGACGAATTAAGGAGATCAAGTTTACGTGATTCTGTCAGAATGGCACTATACACACCTGGGCATTTAACCGGCAGGCCTTTGTCAATACCTGCACTTCCTGAAGGTTTAAATGAGTTACCTCCAGGAGATAAAGAACCTCATGCTAAGTTTGCCGCTGAATCTCTTGTTGAAATGATGGAATATAAACATGGCCAAACATTTAACGAGTCTGTTGCAATATTGATTAAAGGAATTTTACTCTTAAACGAAAAAAACAATGGGAAAGGGTTAACTATAAAATCTTTAACGAACATGATATATGAAGAGGATCCAGATCTTGTCAGCCATGTACCATATTATTCGTCAAAGGATTTTAAGAAGTTGGCAAAAGCGTTATCAACGTTACAAATAACAAAGAAAAAGCTTCTTTCTGAAGAAGGAGAAAAGATAAATATCACAAACATGTTTGATAATACAGAGAAAACGCCTTTAACTATAATTAGCACAAAATTTCTAGCAGAAGGTAGAGATCTTTTGTTTTGGGTTTCGCAATTTTTGACAAACGTGAGCAGATTTGCAAGTAAACATCCTTCAAATCATCTGCAGGGAATTTTAATGTTTGATGAAGCGGATATCTATGTCCCGGCGACATCCAAACCGCCTACTAAAGGACCTATGGAGAATTTGTTAAAAAGAGCAAGGTCAGCCGGTATAGGATTAATTCTAGCAACTCAAAGCCCGGGTGATTTTGATTACAAATGTCGTGGAAATATAACAACATGGTTTATTGGAAAAGTAACCCAAAAGACAGATATAGAAAAGATGAAAGGTGTTTTAAACGATACTAATGTTGATGGGACAAAATTAGCATCACAAGGCGCTGGTAACTTTTTCATGGCACAAGAAGGAAAAGTGCAAGAAATAATGTCTAACATGTCATTAATAAAACCTGAGCAATTGTCTGAAGAAGAAATCGAATCTTTAGCTCAGAAATAACCTGGTTGCTAAAATTTACGATACCATTTTATCGGAGTTTATGAAAGATCTAAAGCAGAGGTTTTCCCGGTATTATAATAAATTACACGAACGCAGAGGTTATTTCTGGGGTGATAGGTTTAAGAGTGTAATAGTGGAAAACGGAGATACTCTAATTAACTGTCTTGCATATATTGATTAGATCCCATAAGGGCTGGATTGGCTGAAAAACCAGAGGATTATAGGTGGTGTTCAATAGGGTATCATCTTCAGACTGACAATAAAAGCGCGTTTTTATCAACTGACTTTGGACTAAGTTCTTAAGGGGTAATGTCGGATGCGGAGAGGTTTACTGGTTATAGAGAGTTTCTTTATGAGAAAGGCGCAATAGAAACGGTAAAGGGGAAGTGCATTAATGAGGCTGTTATTTAGAAGGAAAGGGATAAAGAGTATAAATTGACAAGCGTTGACAGGTAAATTGAATTGTATGATTTTGTTAGTAATCTGACAATATTCTATTTATTATTTCGCAGATGTATTTGCAAAAGAGGAGTTAATTGCACCATTAAATCTTTGCAGATGAAATTGTAGATTTCCGCATTGTTAAGGATCTTAGAAAAGATGGATTTGAGGTAATTTCTGTATTGGAAAGATATCGTTCGATTTCCGATAAAAAAATTCTGGAATTTGCGAAGATACACAAATCAATTTTATTTATAGTTTAAAGGATATCTTTCAGGGTGTTCTAATATTTCTGTGGACAAATCAACATCCAGCTCCGGCCAGTAAAGGTGGTGATCATGTATCAGCTTGACATTTATTAAGGATGATATTTTGGCATTCAAAAACCAGGGGTACTCTCCAAATGAGAGAAAGTATTCTTTTTTTTCTATCAGTATCCAGAACCCATGTTCAGAAATATTTGTTATTTCAGGCTTTAAAATGCTTTTTCCATTTCCTGATGATTTCGGTTTTATGTTTTTCAACTGATTTTTGTAAATAATTGAGTTCTTTTTTTGTTAAACCACAATAATTTGCTAAAGAAATTGTTGGTTCTAACCAGAATTTAGCTTCTCCATCGGGCGAAACAACTCTTGTCTTATAGTATAATATGTTTGGCTGTCAATCATGCTGTTGCAAAAGTGTGATTTTGGTAAATTATAGTCCATATACAAAATATGTTACAAATCTACCATGCTGTATGTGCTATCCTGAACAAATCTAACCTTAATATAAAATAGGGAAGTTGTTTTTGCTAGAAACCTTAGAATTGGGATTTCTGGAGAGGCATAAAATGGTCGGGGCGAGAGGATTCGAACCTCCGGCCTCCTGCTCCCAAGGCAGATCCCAATAAATTTTTAATGTTTTTGTAACTGCCCAAAATAAGGTCTGTTACGACTGTTGCTCCTTATACCATAACTGTTTATAACTTTTAAACGTTTACTGCCAATTACTTTGGGTTCCAGCCTATTACGCTACAGTCGACGACAATCTGACGACATTTTGTAAGGATCTGATATCAGGTCAGAGTCGCAAATAACAGAACGAATATAATGCATTCAGATTTCTAAAACGAATCGTTACAATTTCAAGAAACGTACTTTAGAACAATTGAAAAAGTTGCACTTGCTAAATTGGTTTACTTTTTCAATATATCTTGCATTTTGTCAATGAATATTTTCATATCTTTAAATAATGCATTCACTTCATCCATATCAAATTCAGCCCAATCATCGTAATCACTTTTAGATCGTTTTTCAAATGCCTTACGCAAGACTCTACCAAACTCTGCATCAATCTTTTTTTCCTTGATATAGTTCTTGTTAAACCAACCTATTAGCTGTTGGTGTTTTGAAGTTGAAAATTGATGTTTTAATGCAAGTGCTGATAGAGCATGAAACATTCCATAATAAATCCTATTAACGGCCATTCCCGGTTTTTCATTATCAATTAAAAATTGTACATCAGAAATTGTGTCAATTGCTCTATTTATCCTATGCACAATAAGATTTTGTCTCTCTTTTTCATCAAGACTCAAATTGTTATACCCTCTTCCATTGCATTAATAATGAATGGTTGTCTTCCTTTTAAGGTTTTTAATTCTCTTAAAGAAATCACCTTGATATCTGTATGGATGTCATATTTCAAATCTGTTTCATAGCATATGTTTGAAATCTCTTCTTCCTTTTGCCAGTCATAATCATCTTTGAGAATAACTAAGATATCATAGTCCGAGTAAGACCTATCAGTACCTTTAGTTTGTGAGCCAAACAGAACGACTCGGTCAATTTCATTACCAAAACGCAATACTAGGGATTTCTTTAGTTCTTTTAAAATTCTTAATTTATTCATAATAAATATTCTTATCTGGCGTTTTAAAGACTGCGGACTACAACTCAATTACATCTCTTAAACCGATACACTCTTCAAGAGGCTCTTTGATGGCATTTTCCAAAGCGGTAGTGTTCTTCGTTGACGAAAGGAGATAATCAGTTTCAAGCCAACCTCTATAAATCTCTTCCTTCAATACAATAAATTTTTGTCCATGCAAATCAATTACCAGCTGCTCATCATCTATTTTGTTCAGGTCATCAAGTGCATCAACTAAATCATTGCCAAGTTGTTTTTCTGATAAGATTTTCATTGTATTCGTTCTAAAAAGTCTGTTTTACTACTTAAATAAGAATTTGTTACCATATATACATTAAGCCGGATCGATACTGCATTATATCCAAGCTATTATACCTTATACAGACCTATTTTACGAACATCACTCCTGGTAGAAGCCCCATGAGGAGCCTATCCGCCTGCTATTGTCGCTTTTCCGAAAATGTGAAGTCGAGGTGATTACTGATGGTCAAGTGCAATTTTTTATGGAGAAATTTTCAAATGTATCGGAATTTGTGAAAGATCTAAAACAGAGGTTTTCTCGATATTATAATAAATTACACGAAGGTAGAGGTTATTTCTGTGGGGATGATTTGACAAATTATAGTCCATATACAAAATATGTTACAAATCTACCATGCTGTATGTGCTATCCTGAACAAATCTAACCTTAATATAAAATAGGGAAGTTGTTTTTGCTAGAATTTTACGAATTGGGGTTTTTGAAGAGGCATAAAATGGTCGGGGCGAGAGGATTCGAACCTCCGGCCTCCTGCTCCCAAGGCAGGCGCGCTAACCAAGCTGCGCTACGCCCCGACTGATGATTTACATATTATAGAGATTGGTTTTATGAATTCAAGTGAAAAACTAAAAATTGTGTTTTTGTAATTGCTTGATAGGCACAGATTGGTGTAGGATAGTTCTGCAGTAATGATTTCTAAATTTTACTATGGAATTTAATATGAACAGGATTGATGGTAAAAGATTATGTAATAATGGATGTAGGGGGGTTATCTGGGCATCTGTTTTGATATTATTTGTTACGTTTTCACAAGGGTGTGCATATTTTACAAAAAAAGCACCAGGTGGTGGTGGATATGCCAGGATCTTTAGTTATAGTTTTAGGGATACCTGGAGTGGGGTAATTGATGCATTGGGAAGTGCTCCAATAGAGTCTATTGAGAATACCGGGGTTAACGGGACTATTAAAACTGGGTGGATTGAGACCGATTCTGATACAGAAAGGTCGGGGCTGTTTTTTGGAAGAAAATGGAAGGCACGTTACCGCTTTAGGATAACTATCACATCATTGTCTGCGATGGATGCGGGTACCGAGGTCACTATTCATGCAGTAGCTGAAGAGAAATCTCCTGGAGGAATGCAGGCAAATACATGGCAACGGAAGGCTACCAATGGGGTTTTGGAGAATGATTTTCTCCAAAAGATAGAACGGTGGATGCCAAAAAATCCTGCATTTTGATATTAGTTCACTATGTAAGGGTTCAAAATTTTGAACCCCTACGACTATTACATAGAGCGGTTTCACCGCAAAGACGCAAAGGACGCAGAGGATAAACTTTTCTTTGCGTCTTTGCGGTAATATTATAATCTTTCTAAAAAAAGAAGTTTTTACAGGGTAATACTATATATCTATGCACAAAATGTACCGGTTATTTGTGAACGGTTCCTTAGGTTCTAACTATAAAATGAAAATAACTAAGAAGGTATCCTATGGTTTTAGCTTGTCATTTGTAGTGTTGCTTCTTTCTGCCTGTTTGCTTGATGGTAATCTGCGGTGGAATAATGTAATCGCTTCTGAACCAAATGATACGGCATTAAAACTGCACAGAAGATCTGTTTATACTATGGGTTCATTGCTGAATATTTCAATATACAGTGAATCTGACGATAGGGCGGAGAGAGCAATGGAGAAGGCCTTTAATGAAGTGGATAGGCTTGATTGGTTGATGAGTAATTATAAGAATGATAGTGAATTGTCACGTATTAATAGAGAAGCTACAGACAGACCTGTTGCTTGTAATGGTGAGTTAATCTCTATCATAGAAGAATCCATCCGGTTCAGTAATATAACAAGAGGTGGGTTTGATATTACGGTTTCTCCACTTGTTAAACTATGGGGTTTTTATGGGAATGCGGACGGTGATATTACAGGTAATGTTCCTTCTGAAGATGAGTTGAAAAAGATTATACCATCTGTTTCCTATAAAAATATCAAAATAGATGTTCTAGATAGTGATAACTGGTCAGATCGTACTATTTTCTTTAAAAACAGGAAGACCCAGATTGATCTAGGGGCCATTGGAAAAGGGTATGCGGTGGATAAAGCGGCTGAAGTCTTAAAAAAGGCGGGTATAACTTCCGGGTTAATAAATTTTGCGGGTAATATTTATGCCTTTGGTTCTCCGCCCGGACGAAAAGATTGGGTTATCGGATTAAAGGATCCGACAAACAGTGACAATATAAAGGGCGCGTTTAGAATAAAAGAGAGGGCGGTTGCGACATCCGGTGATTATGAACGCTTTTTTATTATAGATAACAAGAAATATGCCCATATTATTGATCCGCGAACGGGTATGCCAGTGCGTTCAATGCTAAGCGTAACTATTGTCTCTGAAGATGCCACAACTGCAGATGCTTTGTCTACTGGTGTCTTTGTCTTGGGGCCAATAGATGGAATAGAATTAATAGAAAGCCTTGATGGTGTTGAGGGTATTCTGATCTTTGAGGATAGAAATGGAAATGTAGTTGAAAATATGTCTACAGGGTTTAAGGCTCTGCTTGAAAAAAGCTGATTTTATAATTTATTGAGTCATAAACTTAACATTAAGGATGCATACCTGTCTTTGCTCTTTGTAAAACCCCTTCAGGGTTTATCTTCTATTTGATATTTTACCCAGGGTGGAGTTTCACTCTACCCTGGGCTAGTGAATATTACCCCGTTGGGGTAAGTTAAACTTTATATTAAAATCATAGTGCAGATGCTTTGTCTACTGGTGTCTTTGTGTCGGGGCCAATAGTTTGATATTTTACCCAGGGTGTTGTTTCACTCTACCCTGGGCTAGTGAATATTACCCCGTTGGGGTAAGTTAAACTTTATATTAAAATCATAGTATTGAAAAACATAAAATTTCTATCACCTCTAAGATTATTCATACTAATCCACCATTTCTAAAGACCATTAACATCCATTATTTGATATTATGAAACTCTTCATCTATATCCTGATTGAGTTTTTCATACATGGCTATCTGTTCTTCTGTGCTTAACCGTTTGCGGCATTTCTTTCCTGCACGGCAAACACCGCAGCGGCTGTCACTGCAGAATTGGCAGCTATGGCAATCTTTACATGGATGTTTTTTGGGCCCATCATCATCACAATTATCCATACTGGTACTCCATATTAAACTTGTAAATCAAACTTTAAACGTAATTATTCAGAATACAGAAGCCTGGAGCCAGAATTCAGAAAATAGCACTTGTTTTCGGTTAACCTTTAAATACTTAAACAGAACATACCTGCATACTTTTACCAGCCTGTTAAATAGTGTAAATATCGTATTCTCTTTTTTATTCTGCATTCTGACTCCTGAATACACGGAATAGATACCATCAAACATATATTACCATTTAATCGCTGGAAATATCCTGTGCATCCACAACTGCAATTGCAGTCATATTAACTATATCATTAACATCAGTGCTTCCCAGTTGCAGTAAATGGACCGGTTTTCTCATTCCCATCAAGATAGGACCTATTGCTTCTGCACCACCCAGTCGTTTCATTAATTTATAAGCAATGTTTCCTGATGTCAGGTCAGGGAATATAAGGACATTTGCGTCCTCCTTAAGAGTGCTGAAGGGATAATTCTTCTTTCGTAGATCAGAACGCGCAGCCATATCCATATCCATTTCTCCATCTACTGCCAGATCAGGGGCCATTTCTTTTAATAATTCAGTTGCTTTTCTGACTTTATTTGCTAACGGATGTTTGGAACTACCGAAATTTGAGAACGATAGCATAGCGACCCGTGGTTTAATGTCAAATTTCCTTGCCTGTTCTGCGCAAAGGATGGCAATCTCTGCCAGTATTTCGGGAGTGGTGTCTATATTAACCGTAGCATCTGCAAACAGTTTGACCTCATTCTTCATTACCATTAGATAGACTCCGGCAACGTGCTTAACATCATCTTTTGTCTTTATTATTTGAAGGGCGGGGCGAATTGTGTCTGGATACTGATGCATAACACCGGAAACCAGTCCGTCGGCATCTCCAAGATGTACCATCATTGATCCGTAATAGTTTGGATTAATCATAGAATATTTTGACTGAATATCGGTCATCCCTTTACGGCATCTCATTTTGTAGAACTCTTCAGCATATTGATCTCGTTTTTCTGAGCGGTTTGGATTAATGATTTCCACATCTTTCAGATTTAAATGAAGCTCGTCAATCTTTTTAAGGATACTTTCTCTGTTTCCCAATAAGATGGGTTTTGCAATGTTTTCGCCCACTATGATGGCACTGGCACGTAGGATCTGTTCATTTTCCCCTTCAGGGTATACAATGCGTTTAGGTGTCTTTTTGGCTTTATCTACCACTATCCTCATTATCTCTTTTGACCCGCCCATCATGAATTCCAGTCTGTCTCTGTATTCGTCAATATCCAGCTTTATTCCCGCCACACCGGAGGCAATTGCAGCCTCTGCAACGGCAGATGCCTCCCATACTATTACCCTGGGATCAAAAGGTGTGGCAATAATATAGTCTCTTCCGAACTCAAACCGTTTAACTCCATATGCCCTTGCAACAGAATCAGGGACATCCTCCTTTGTCAGCTTAACCAGGGACATAGTTGCCGCCACCTTCATTTCGGTATTAATTGCTGTTGCCCTTACGTCTAGAGCGCCCCTAAAGATAAAAGGAAACCCCAGAACGTTGTTTACCTGGTTAGGGTAGTCAGATCTGCCTGTGGCCATTATTACATCGTCCCTCACACTTAAAGCATCTTCATATGTGATCTCCGGGTCCGGATTTGCAAGTGCAAAAACAATGGGATTGTCACTCATAGACTTAACCATCTCTTTTGTAACGGCACCACCAACTGAATATCCTAAAAACACGTCAGCACCAACAAGGGCATCTGCTAATGTTCTACACTCTGTTTCCGATGCAAACTGTGCTTTGTATTTGTTTAGTGTGCCGTCGCGTCCTTTGCTGATTACACCCTTTGTATCGCAGACAATAATGTTCTCCAATTTTGCCCCAAGGTCTATGAAATGTTTAGCGCATGCAACAGCAGCCGCACCGGCACCATTGACAACGAATTTTGCCTCATCAATCTTTTTGTTTGCCAATTCCAGTGCATTTATAAGCGCGGCACCTGAAATTATGGCTGTTCCGTGTTGATCATCATGGAAAACCGGAATATTAAGCATCTTCTTCAGTGTCTCTTCTATATAAAAACACTCGGGAGCTTTAATATCTTCCAGATTAATACCTCCAAAGGTGGCTTCCATGAGAGATACGGCTTTAATAAATTCGTCCGGGTCCTGTGTGTTAATTTCTATATCAAATACATCAATATCAGCAAACCTTTTAAAAAGAATAGCCTTACCTTCCATTACAGGCTTGGAGGCATAGGCTCCGATATTACCCAATCCCAGCACTGCTGATCCGTTTGATATTACACCGACAAGGTTTCCCTTTGCTGTATATTCGTAGATATCCTTCTGGTTGTTTTTTATCTCCATACATGGTATGGCAACGCCGGGAGAGTAGGCCAGGGACAAGTCTCTCTGTGTTAAGCAAGGTTTGGTAGCTGCTATCTCAAGTTTTCCCTTTCTGCCACTACTGTGATAGTCAAGCACATCTTCTTTTGTAATCACAATTAAAACTCCTAAATCTGAAATTAATAACGATTGAAAAAATCTAGATTATTGACCAAAATTCATTATAGATATAAACTTTATGATTGAAAAGAAGTATATTTATTTTGTACTACTCAGGTAGATAGTCTGAAGGCTGAAGGTTGAAGTAAATCAACGTTTTAGCCGCTCTTTAATCAAGCTATTCAGGGTGTTTTCAGTTTCAATGATCTTTGGCTCAATTGGGGATAAATCCTGATTATCCAGGAACCCAAGCCGATTCGCAAAACCTTAATTGATTAAATATTGTATGATCCCGCATTATTTTTATCTAATGGTATTCCAGCCTTCTGCCTATCAACCTGGGCAGTTATCCATATTAACTTATTTCATTGATACGGTTTTTAATCTCTGGTAAACTTATGCCAAACCACGCCGCGTTTTCGGGCAACTATTTCTGTTATTGGTGATCATAAATTCAAACTATTTAAATTATCATTTCATGAAGATTCTAACTGTATTTAAATGTATTGCGGGTGTTATTGCAGTGCTATTCTTTGTTGCAATAGGGTTTATTGCTTCCCGGGTAGTTACACATAAACCTAAAGAGTATACAAAACTGAACTATAGTGAATATAGTGATCTTAGCTTAAAGGGTAAACCTCATATACTCCCTGAGACATCAAATGATATAAACGTATACGTAATCAAGGACAACCGTCCAGGGCGGATGCTATTTTATATCTTTCACGAAGCGCAAATAGAGGGAAAGAGTGATGACATTACATACATTCAAAACCAATGTATGAAATCTGTTGCGGACAAAGAAGGGGTAAAACTTTATCAGATGAGGGATAACGTCTTTGATATGGAAAAGTTCGTAAAAGTCTTCGATCCGCGTTTTATACCTCAATGGTGGAGTGATGAAGGTTTGAAAGTTTATAAAAATAATAGATTGACGGCATTTAAAAATAGTGGTTTCTGGTTATTCTATGACCTTGCGAAAAGATCGGTAAAAGTGGTTCAATGGTATGATAGCAAGGAGGAGATATCGCAGATTGATCGTGAAATGTTTGATAATGCATTAATGAGTGGGTTTGTTGATGCCTTCAATGCTGGCGACATAGAACGCGCGAAAGAGATTGTTATCTCAAACCATGTAGGGGTGTTTAGTGATAAAGACGGAAGAACGCCAATCCATTATGCAGTTGAAGCAAAAGATAAGGAATTTGCCGGATTTCTGATTGCAAATGGTATTAACAGGGATGCAAAAGATAATGAGGGTGTAACTCCCATTTTTATGGCGGTTGAATCATCTAATCAGGACATGGTGGAATTCTTAATCTCGAAACAGGTTAATGTTAATTGTTTTACCTTGGGAGGTTCAACTCCTTTATATACGGCAGTCTTAAATGACGATAAGATTATAGAATCTTTGCTCATTGGCGGTGGGGCAGACCTGCAATCAGAACTGGGATATACACCATTACACGCAGCGGCGACTAAGGGCATTACTGGGATGGCAGAGTTCTGGCTTAAGAAAGGTGTTAAAGTTAACGCAAACACTAATCCTACCGGTGATACAGCCCTGCACAACGCAGTTAATGAAAAGAAGATAGAAATGATAAAGTACCTGATCCGTAACGGCGCAGATACAACCTTTAAGAACCGAGTTGGCCAGACACCCATAGACCTTGCAATAAAGAAGGGATATCCGGAAGTCGCAAAACTGATTCGGGAGATCGTTAGAGAGTAGTGATACTATTTAGGTAAATAGGCTGAAGGCTGAAGGCAGAAGTAAACCAAGTTAGGTGAATAGGCTTAAGACTGAAGTCTGAAGTAAATCAACTATTTTTCTGTGCTCTAATCAAACTATTTAGGAATACAGAATTCAGGAGACAGAATTCAGTATAAAGCATAGAAAAGAAATTTTATAAAGTAATACTATAGAGAATGTGCATTATTACTTTTTGTCTGATTCCATAATCTGCATTCTTGACTTATACTTTTTTATCAAAAGGTCTGCTTTTTTATAAGAATACTCACCGTACAGTCCCATCTGATGAAAAAATTCTGCTGCTATTTTCTTCTCATCTGGTTTTAAGCCTTTATAATGCTGATTTATGTATTCTAAAATCTTAACGATCATCCGGGCTGCTAAGTTCTCGTCATCACTATGAACCCAATCATATCCCAAACGGCTGTTAAGGTGGCTCTTATCCTTTCCGCTAAGGATAATATCTGTAACTATAGGGATGGTTTCTTCCTCAAATCCATTGCGGATTAAAATACCTGCAGCAATGTAGGATACAAGAGGATCAATATCGCTTAATAAACGCCGTGCAACATCCACCATTTTCTCTTCCGGTAATGATCTGATAAGATCCCAGCCATTTTCACGTTCAAGGGTATAGAATTTCTCTAAATAATAATCGGTTGCTTCATCAGGACTTAGATTATCCGGTAGTTCCATAAGGTGCTCTATCTTTTGTGGAATATCTGGATTTACAGTAACAGAAAATTTACCAGTGCCATTAATGGTTATCTTCCATTCACCCCTTTCCGGATTACCAACATAACCCAAAAGCATGTGTGATGTTTTCAGTATATTGTTTTTATTCTTTTCTATTGCTACGGGGTTTCCTGACGGGGCGATTAGTGAAATTGTAGGATTGGATTGAACGCCAACAAAGAGTGTGAAATTTCTAGTGTCACGGTCAATCAAGAATTGGAAAACTATTTCTTTATTATGAAGAGTACCATACTCTTTCAACAATGGATTTTTGTTTGTCCCTAAAAATATTTCTGGAGGTATCTTTCCCGCAAAAGTAGCAAATTCTCCAGGCATCCAAAAATAATAATCTCCTCCTGATTCTACTGACAACTGGAACATAGACTCATTAACCACTGCCTCGTTTGGTTTTTTATTAGATACAGACTGACCACTACTGTCTGCATATGAACAGATGCTGGTATATGAAACTATAGTAGATAGGAGTGCTGTGTACAATTGGTGCTTCATTGCTTTTCAATTGAATATTAGATAAAAGTTTATACCTTGCATTCAGATCTATTGTTTCAATATCTCATTATTCAGCTTTGCATCTTCCATGCATAAATAGACAAAGACATTCCGGTTACGTTGTCGGATCCATCTTGTCATTTTATCATAGATATCTTTTCTTACTGCCAGATCATAGCGAATCTTGTCATCATATCCAGTGAAAAGTTCTTCATCCAGGATTGTATTCCCTGGAAACCGGTTTTCAATGGTTTTCTTTAACATTTGTGTCATTCTAAGTGTTCCCAGACTAATCCATGCGATGTTTTTTGCATCAATATTCTCGAAGATCTGATTTACCAACCATTGGTAATCATTTTCCCATCCATCATAATATACAATGGGGTCGAAATGGAATCCGATTCTGTATCCGCTTGCCTGACACTGAACAGCGGCTTTCAGCCGTTCTTCCACGGGCGGAGCAAGGTTTTCAATTGCATTCGCCACCGCAGGTGGATTAACTGTCCATGAAACTACTATATTCCCTCCGGATTTGATTGATGTCAGTAGATCGACGTTTATACTTTTTGTCTTAAATTCAAATGTCGCTTTCGGGTATGATTTGAAAAACTCCACAATCTGAGGTGAGTACTGTGTTATGTGGTCAAATACCAACGAGTCTGTAAATTCACCGCTGCCTATCCTAATGTTGTGGGGATATTCCTTAAATTTGTCAAAAAAGTCATCTATGTTTGTGGGAAATACAATGCCAGGCGAATTCAAATAGGCTGGCAAAAAACAATAGGTGCACTCATAGGCACATCCAATACCCAGATTAATCAAATGATATCCGCAAGGCGCTGCTTTTGGGGTGCATGGGCATCTCTTAAAGAAATCAAACCTCTCTTTTGTAAGAAAACAGTGATCTAGTCTGTCGTTGTAATCCTCCAGACTGTATTGCTGGTTTTGTATATACTTTTTGTAAGATAAAATTGTTTCAAATTTGGCATGGGGAAACATCTCTTTCATCCGTCCTGTCAGATAACTTTGCACTGCCGCTTCTTCTATGTATACATGCTTGGGGTTAAACCCTTTCTTTTCTATTTTAACATTAACTTTAAATCGCGGGTTAATTTCAAGTTTAGGTAACAAGCATCTTATCTTTTGATCATTAGCAGTAGAGCGAGGAAATCTTCTTTTCAACAGGTAATCTTTTAAGCCGTTAAACCTTGACAATTCAGGAGGACAATCTTTAATTATCTCTCTAAATTCGATCCCCTCACGTTTGGCGATCTCATACAAAAGGCGTGTGATCTCCTGCCGTTTGTTTTCTCCGAACCGAGGATAACATTTGTCAACAAATTCCTTTATCATAACGATCTAAGTTTCTATAATACCTTTGTAAAAAGAATGCCTAAAATGCCTAAAATGAGCTAAAATGCCTAAAGTTGTTGAAGTTTATATTGCATATGGGCTGTTCAAGTTTCTAAATAGTTGCAAATTATTGATGCTGGTGCGAGGTATTGTCTTCAAAAAGCTCTATAATCTTAATTGCTGTATGTGTTGTATGTGTACCAAGCTTAAGGTAATAAATTTGCAGTTAACTTAAAATATAAAGATCTAAAGATATGTAAAATACCCCAACGGGGTTATACATACCAGCCCAGGGCCGCGCCCTGGGTCAATGGCAACCATTAATTCGCACCCTGAAGGGGTGCAACATATTTTCCAGATTCATAGTCAATGTATGTTACGCCCTTACAGGGCTAAACTTCTTTTGTGTTTTTGCCCCAGGGCGTTGCCCTGGGCTGGTATATCAGGCCCTTTCAGGGTCAAATAAGAGTAATGTTCATAATCTTAATGGTAATCATTGTGTGTGGATTAAGATTAAGATTATGATTAGGATTAAAATTTTAAAAGCTAAAAGTCCGCCGAAGGCGCTAATTCAAAATCCAAAATTTAAAATTCCCATAATTTTTTCATGTCATTTAAAACTATATTTGGTCTAAATCCGGATGAAATTCAAAAAACCTGTGTGCTGCTTCCCCATCTGCCAAAAGGGATATTAAACTATCTTCGGATTCCCCAACTTTCCAGGGGAAAGATTTATTCTTCCGGGAATAACCACCATTTCTCCGTTATTCATACCAAGATAGGGGCCCCTCTATGCGGAGACGCCGTATTATATCTTAAATCAACAAGATGTGAGAACATTATTTTCCTGGGAACATGCGGCCTAATTAATGAGTCTGACCGCCTTGATATTGGAAGTATTGTTTGCCCTGAAGATTGCCTGGAGATGGAGAGTTTCAGTCAAGCCCTTGTGGGAATGAATAAGGTGGAGAATTACAGCTATCCTGAAGATAGATTACTCAATAACTTCCTGGAGTATGCGCAAGAGGTAGGAGTTTGCAAGACTAAATGTGTTTCGTTCGGTTCCCTTAAATTGGAAGAGCAATATATTGATTATTTGATGGCGAGGGGAATAGAAGTCGTTGACATGGAGTGTTCCGCACTATTTGCTGCAGCACAAAGTATAAAGCGTAGAGTGTTTTCCGTTATGGTTTGCACAGACATTGTTGGTAAAAAACCATTTTACAGGACATATATTCAGGATGAGCAAGAATCGATAAATGGGGCAGTTAAAAAAGCGGCAGAGATGGTTTATCTATTTGTTGAGGAAACATTAAAAGTTAAAAGTGAATAGTGAAAAGTTAAGAGTGGTTGGCTAGGTTGTTACGGAAAATGAGTTTTTAACCACAAAGGTACATGAGAATGGAAGAACGGATTATTACTATTCTTTGTGCCTCTGCGTCTTTGTGTGAGTTAGTAAAAGATATGTAATTGCTTAGGTGATTAGGCTGAGGGCGGAAGGTTATTAGAGAAAAATAATGGATGATCATACAAAAACAGATCCGAAACATGGTTCAACGAAAATAGTGCTTTCGGATGAGCAGAAATCTGTATTAAGACAGATGTGTGAGGAGAAGATCCTTTTTGTGACAGGTGGGGCGGGAACTGGAAAGTCTACCCTATTGCAACAGTATAGGAAAGAAACAGATCGCGTAGTTCTTGCCCCAACTGGTATAGCTGCCCTGAATGTAAGAGGGAGTACGGTTCACTCATTTTTTCAGTTTCCTCACAGAATTCTAGAGGAAAAGGATATTAAGCGAAACAGTAAACTTGTAAAAAAACTAAAGGCAGTCAAATCAATTGCTATTGATGAAGTAAGCATGGTGAGGGCTGATATTATGGATGCCATTGATTATACTCTTAGACTGCATCGTGGCAAGCAGGAACCATTTGGTGGCGTGCAAATGATATTTGTCGGTGACCTGTTTCAGCTTCCTCCGGTAGTAAGGAGTGACGAAAAGGAGTTTCTTGATTATAATTTCGGTTCTCCATACTTTTTCTCCGCAAAAGTATTTAAAACGGTTAATTTAAAGGTGGTGAGTTTACAATTCATATTTCGTCAGAATGATGATGCGTTTATTCAAGCGTTGAATTTTATTAGGTGGGGTGAACCTGAACTCCAATTCTTGAACTCCAGGTTTAATAAAGAGGCAGATGAAGATGTGATAAATCTCTGCACTACTAACGTGACGGCAGATAGTGTTAACCGAAACAGATTGAGCCAGCTTAGTCACAAAGAGTCTAGTTTTTCCGCACGCATATCAGGAAAGTTTAGCGAAAAGTTTTATCCCACTAGCCATATTCTGAGACTAAAAAAACACGCTCGCGTTATGACTATTGCAAATATAGGAGAATTTAAGAATGGTGATGTGGGTGAAGTGTATGAGATTGAGAAAGATGGTATTCATGTTGTCTTTGATAGGGGGGTGAGTGCTTTTGTTAAAAACTTTACCTGGGAGATAATTCAATATCAGTATAACCCTGCCAAACGCACCCTGACAACAGAAGTGACTGGCAGTTTTACACAACTACCGTTAAAACTGGCGTGGGCAGTTACCATCCACAAAAGTCAGGGGCTAACATTGGATAGGGCGGTTGTCAATCTGGGAAACAGGGCGTTTGCCCATGGGCAGGCATACGTTGCGCTCAGCCGTATCCGTTCCATAGATGGCATGTATCTCAAACGTCCTATTAAAAAAGAAGATATTATTTGCGACAAAAGTATAATTGATTTCTTTGAGCAAAAAGGTATTTATAAAGAGTAAATGGGAAACTGCGGGCATTACTATTGTAGTAATTTGGCATATATGAGTTATTAAAGATAATCAACGTTAATTAGTGATTAGAAGAACATACAAAGATCGTAATTTAAAATCTAAAATTCATAATTTAAAATTTGGTTGCGGCTTTGCCGCCCTATGGATTCACTATATTGCCTCAGAGAAATTAAATCCGTTTTTTAGATTTGACTTAACCTTGTTCTTATGGAAGTAGCTAAAGAGATCATGTATTTCGTCAAGAACTGCATTTTCAATAAAGTATTTTGCCTCTTCAAGCATTAGTAAGTAGTCATCTTTAGGTACAATATGTATCAATTCCCTAAGATCGAACTGGTTTAATACAATCTTTAATACACTCCTTACCTCTTCATGGGTTATTGTTAATGTAAATATCTTTTCACACAATATGGGATCTATAATCTTAAATAGGTTGATAAATTTGTCAAGTTGAGATACAGACGCATTTGAAAGAAAATGGGTTATGATGCTATTTAGAAGTATTTCATATTTCTCGTGCACCTTAAAGTGCGGTATAGAGAGAAGACTCTTTTTGTCCAGTCTATTATCATCTAATACCTTGCTTATCTGGCGGGAAAAATACTTATAGTTATCTAATATAAAGGTCATGCCCCAACCGCATGGGGTTGTCCAGCAAGCTGAATCTCCCACAAAGATCAGATGGTCTTCCGCAATCTTCTGTGACAATCCTCCTGATGGATACCAACCGTGCTTTAACTCTTTTATTTTTATATTATGGAAGTTTTTGGTTGATCTCTCTTTTCTGATAACATGCATAAACTCGGCTTCCATAATCTCGTATGAAATCTTTTCTTTTCGCAGATAGAGAATAAGGGGAAAAGAGGTGTTTTCAGTTAATATTTCATATTCAAAGACCGGCCTTCCATTCTGCAATGATGTATCAATATGTAAATTCGTATCCCTAAATGTCTGCCACAACATATAATCACCAACTTGCATGTCGTTTATCCCGTCAGGGTGTTCACCTATGCACCCAAAGATAGACCACCAATATATGTTCTTTTTCTTAATTTTATACTTTTCTAAAATGGGTGAATTATGTCCTGATGCATCTATAAGTAATCTTGACCTAAAAGTTGAATTAGTGGTTATTACTGAAACAATGCCGTCTTTAACCTCACTGTCTTGATAAGCACAGTGATTTATAATTGTTGAATTATTATCCTTAATAGTCTTTACCCAGTGTGGAAGTAGTGTTTTTTCGTCTACATAAGGGTATTTATCAAATAATTTTGATTTCCATGCTATTTTAGCCCCTGTAAATGTATTCGCCAGATAGCGACTAACACCTCCATATGTAAACGGTTTTACACTTTCATCTAGCACAGTAGGGGGAACAAACCAGCTCCTGGCAGTTTTACCGGCAACCTCTTTCTCCAATATCAAAACTTTATACTCTTTAGATAGCTCAGAACCTATACTAAGTCCAGAAGGGCCACCGCCAATAATAATAACATCATATATTTCATTTTGTTCCATCTATCCCTCCCATAATTTTACATAGATATACAAAGTACAGTTGTTCTAAAGAGAAATCCAATGTTTACCTGTGGTGTTAAACCGGCGACCTTTTCTATTCCACCGGAAGCTGTTCCTTCTTTTGGAAAAACACTCCATACCATAATTACCAAATGATATTTATCGTCATTTCCCCATCAATGCTTTAGTTTTACTTCGGGAAATCGGACCTTTACCACTTTTGCTGACCATTTTTGCATGTTTTTGGACATTCCAGCCTCCAAATTTATTACTCACACAAAGGCACGAAGACACAAAGATTACTGATAGAAAATGATAAATAGAGGTATATTCACAAAAATCAATTGGGAAATAGAGTAAACATCTTTGTGCCTTTGTGTCTTTGTGTGAGTAATAAATTTGCATTGTGGTGTGAATGAACTTGTCTTAAAAAAAATTTTAAAACGAATGAATATTCTCATTGGAGAAAACACCGCTTTTTCTTCTTTTACTTCTTGTTAAAATGTAGGATGGGTCAAGCGATAGCGAAACCCATCAATAATTCTAATCGCAGTGTCTAGATTTAGATTAAGGTTATAAATTTATAGTTAACTTAAAATAGAAAGATTTAAAGATACGCAAGATACCCCAACGGGGTTACACATACCAGCCCAGGGTAACACCCTGGGTCAACGATAACCATTAAATCGCACCCTGAATGGGTGCAACATATTTTCCAGATTCATATCTAATTCATGTTTCGCCCTTACAGGGCTAAATTTTTTTTGTATTTCTGTCCCAGGGTGTTGCCCTGGGCTGGTATATACGCCCCTTTCAGGGTCAAATAAGAGCAATGCTCATAATCTTAATGGTAATCATCGTGTGTGGATTTGTTCTGCTTCAGACGGAATCAAAATTTTCTCAAATCTAAATAAGCTATAATATGAATTAAGAAATAATAGTAATTTAGAGGAGAAAGAAATGTCTAAGAAGAAGCGTAAAAGGATAAGTACTGAAGAAAAAGTGAAT
>JAIQZO010000008.1 GCA_021777055.1 Candidatus Anammoxibacter sp.
CTTATTGATAATTTTACAAGCAAACATATTAAGCGATAAACAATATATTTTATATTAAGCATTATTTGGATATCTATAATTATTAAAAATACTATTTCTGGATAGCTTTTTTCAGGTCTCTTATTGACAACGCTACCAAATTATTAACTTTCTCAAGAGCCCTTTTCAATGGTGTTATGTCTTTTTTGAATCTAACATCACTTGAAAGTGCCACACCGTTAGAGCATACCGAACCTGCTACATCTAGTTTACATCCTGGATTCGTAGTGCCAATGCCGATGTTACCGCTTGTTTTATCAATAACCATGCGATTTAAACCGCCAGTGTTAAACATGATATCACCATCCGTCGTATTACTAGTATTATCAGCAAAAATCATTAAATTTGTATTACTGCCACCACTAACATTTCGTTCTGTACCTATACCTCCTATTTGCTGAGACCCGGTAAATATAGCAAAAAAACCACCATCAACATCTTCTACTTTGACAGGTCCTCCCTTTATATGGAATTTGGCACTAGGCGCCGTAGTACCAATGCCAACGTTGCCATTATTATTAATAACCATATCCGACTTAATACTAGAGCCTGCTCCACGTGTTGAGAAATGAATTTCACTGTCCTCTGTCGCAGAATGGTCAACGTTTTTAACTGCAATTTGCGCCATTGACTCATTATTTAATGCACCCATAAATCTCAAACGTGTCCAATTGTTTGAAGTACTGTCAGTGTTTACTAAATCTATGTGTCCAAGATCGCTATTGATTTCTATGGTACAGCTATTGCGATGAACCTCTAATGTTGCATCAGGATTTGTCGTCCCAATACCTACATTACCTGTATTTATATTGTATATATCCACTCCGTTAGTATCCCAGTGACTGATCCCACCCGAACCAATACCAGTGAGACCCGAACCATTACCCACAAATGACGTTGCTTTTACAGTACCATTAACTTCTAGTTCTGTCGAAGGTGTTGCTGTTCCAATACCAACGTTCCCTAGTTTATTAATGACCAGTCTATTTTCCCCTGCAGTAACGTCCTTTATTTTTAACTTTTTATCATTTGCCAGTATTTGCCATGTTCTTGTGGTTTCATCACCTAATTTTATTCTGGCTTTGCCATTATTATTAGCACCAATATGTAATTCAGCTTTAGGGTCAGCTGTTTTTATACCAACATTTCCGCCAAATAATGCTTTACCACTAATATTTATATTTCCATCTTCTTGATTGCCAGGTGTATTATTCTGTAATGTTACTTTTTCAGCAAAAGCTATTTTATCTGTAATATTAAAGCCACCAAACAATGCAGAAAATATTATTATGCTAAACACAAAACTGTTCATTATTTTCATCTTTTTACTCCTCCTTAATTTTAAACCGCATTAATTATAAGTAACGATATAAACTAAGTCATATTAGCATTATTCTGTAAGTTGTCAATTAGGGTATTCCCCAATACTGTTCGGCACTCTATTTGAGAGAAGCCGTCCGTTTCTATATACAATAATATTTAAATTAATTGCTTCTGTCAATCAATGAGAAATTTCACCTGAATGTTTTTTGTGTTGCTTGATGAAAGCACAATATTTTTCTAAAGTCATAAATTGTAAAAATTTATAACTTATGACATATTTATAACTTACGCTATACTTGCCTGTTGACTTCCACCTCTGCACATGATATTAATTACATATGAGCAAAGCAACTTCCAACAACATGTGCAACGAAATCAGGGAAAATGACATACAAAAGTTATCTATCCTGCGTTCTTTTAAACCACTTCTTGAAGGACTACATAGCCACGCCGACTGCTTTAATCGGAAATTACATTATGATGAATATGTGAGTCTCATCTTGCTATATTTCTTCAACCCAACATTTACAGGTTTACGTTCATTGCAGCAGGCCAGTACCATAGAAAATGTCAGACAAAAACTCGGTATTAAACAAACCAGCCTAGGCAGTCTTTCAGAAGCAAGCAATGTATTTGACCCTGCACTCTTAAGGCCTATTATTAGTGAACTGGCACAAGAGGCTTACCCATTAAAATCCAAATGTTGTTTAAACAATTTTGACATGTCGCTGATTGCTGTAGATGGGACATTGCTTAAAGCATTACCGAAGATGTTATGGGCACTATGGATTAACAACGATCACCGTGCTGTTAAAATGCACCTGGAGTTTGATATTCTTAAATCAGTTCCTCTACAAGCTCAACTTACTGATGCAAATGCAAACGAAAGAACAAATCTTGCATCTAATTTAACCTCGGGTAAACTTTATGTCTTAGATGCGGGTTACAGAGAGTATAAATTTTTGGAAAAGATTATACAAAAATCTAGCTCGTTTGTTGTTCGATTACAAGATAACACAAGTTATAAGATTATTAAAGAGCACGTACTTACTGAGTCAGATCGTAAAGCTGGCCTTAAATTCGATCGTACCGTTTTGCTTGGATCTAAACAAAAATGTAATGACATATCCAAACCATTAAGAATAATACAAATTCACTACTACGATGAACGGGCACTCTATGGTTACAAACGAAAAGCACGTGTTTCCAGTAAAAAGACATTTAGAACTAGATCACCAGAACATACACTTTTAATTGCCACTGACCGTATGGATTTGCCCGCAGAGCTTATTGCTCTCATCTATCGTTACCGTTGGCAAATAGAGCTCTTTTTTCGTTGGTTCAAACGCATTCTTGGTTGTCAGCACCTTCTGGCACTTTCTAAAAATGGAATAACTATCCAAGTTTACTCTGCTTTGATTGCCAGTTTGTTAATCAGATTATGGACTGGCAGAAAGCCTACTAAACGTACATTCGAAATGATATGTTTATACTTTCAAGGATGGGCAACATTAGATGAATTACTCAAACATATCGAGAAACTTAAACTAGAAAAGAAAAAATCACCATAACGGTAATGGTACTCTTTTGCCATTGATCGCCAAGGCAAGAGGTACGTCCGTATTTTCCTCTTCGTTTCACTCAGGAATCCATACACTTATTTCCCCACGTTAGATTTGTATAGTATTTACTAACGCACCTCATCATTAAAGATTCTATCAAGTACCGTGCCGAACAGTATTGGGTATTCCCCTTATTTTTTGTAAGGAAAAACCTTTCAGCCTGTAGGGCATTCCACTACAAAGAAATCAGGGAAACCCCTAATTGTCAAGCGGTGTGGATTGTGGGATAATGCAAAGCTTTTGTGGGACATTGCTAAAATAGGGCCATTTTCTGAGTTATTAAGAATAAAAAAAATAGAAAATTTAAATGGAAAGGAGGTGAAGTCTAAAAACATTATGAGATATCATTATATTTTTCCATACTAAAAAAAAGGAGGGTTACAAATTGAAAACATCAATTTATTCTACGATTTTTTCTATTCCTGTGTTGGTAATCTTATTCAGTATTGTAGTATCAACAGTTTATGCTACGCAAAAAATTGATTTTGGTGATGTAACAGATCCATCTATTGAGCATAGTACAGGTAATTGCCCTTCAGGTTATGCTCATAATGATTTAAACGGTGATGGTCTTGAACAGAATGGAGAGTGTTGGAAAGGCGTTATGTTAAAAGATGGTAACGTTGGCATTGCCACTCCAGATCCAAAAGCTCCGTTACATATTACTAGCATAGGTACAAATATTAAACTCAAAGGTACATGGCCAGGTGCAGTGACTTGGGGCATTGCAAGCACGACTAATAATGGTATGGGAACATTCGATATTTCTAATTTTGGGGATGATACAGCTGGAGTGGTAAATAGCGGAATTGCTATTCGAGAAGATGGCAAAGTCGGCATCGGTATAGTCAATCCTAATGGAATTCTTCACGTAAAAGGTGCGCAGACTTTCGGTACGTTGCGGGTGGACACAGATAATTCAAATGGAGGGTCTATTGCTGGGCTTATTGCTGGGGCATGGAAATGGGCTATAGGAACGTGGGGAGCTATGGAGCCTGGGTCTGGCTCAGATTTAGCTTTGCAGACAGAAAGCGGTCTCGGAATTCAGTTTTTTACCAACGGCGGAAGTGTTAATCCGCGAATGACGATAGCCTCAGCTGGCAACGTTGGCATTGGCACGACCAATCCTCTTGGCAAATTAGATGTTAACGGTTCTATCTATCAACGTGGTACGTCATTACATGCAGATTATGTTTTTAGTGATGATTACAAATTGGAATCCATCGAAGACCACGCCAAGTTTATGTTCAAAAATAAGCACCTAAAAGCGATTCCAGAGTCTAAGACAGATGAAACTGGGATGGAGATTGTTGAAGTAGGGTCTCATCGTAAAGGTATTGTTGAAGAACTCGAAATCGCACATATATATATTGAACAATTACATAATAGAAGTATAGAACAACAAAAGATAATATCAAGCTTATTAGATAAAATAAAAGCATTAGAAAAGAAAATATAATATATCTCTAATATACTAAAGACGAAGCGACTAACCAGAAATCTTTGTAGCCAGTCGCTTCGTCTTTTATCAATAGGAACATCAGGGGCACCCATTAGGTGGCCCTATTTATAACCTATTTATAACCTACATTACCGTAAGCTTGACAGAAATTTTGTTAAATGAGGAAAATTAAGGGATTCATATTTGTCATCTTGTAAAACCTAGGATAGTGCATCCTATTTATTGATTTGTACTGAATTACCATCAATTACAGCGGGCTCTGTTCCAAGGTTTTTATTAATATGTACTAAATTACCGTCAATTAATGCGGGCGTTATTCGCAGTTTCTGTAGTTTCTGTAAATTCTTTATGAAGAATGGGAAATTGAGTGTTTAGAAAGATTAGCGAGGTTTATAAAAATATGTGATTATTTAATCTTTTATGAAAGGAGTTATGCAAATTGAAAAGAATGAAAGATTCATTTATCGTCGCAATGCTTTCAGTAGTAGTAACCTGTTTTTATACAAACGAAACCGTTTATGCGCAATGGGATACTAATACTAATGGAGCAGATATTTACAATACAAATGCGGGTAATGTTGGCATTGGCAAAACAATTCTACCGACGGCAGACAAGTTACACATAGCAACGGCCACAAATACATATGGTATTGTTATATCTAGTTCATATGATGAAGAGACAAAATTTCAAATGGCTAATGATGCGGGAAATGCGATAGCTTATCTTTACAAAGACGGAGATGGTTCTACTCCAATGGTGAAATTAAATTCTAACGGAGATACATACTTCAATGGCGGAAACATTGGCATTGGCAAAACAATTCTACCGGCGGCAGACAAGTTACACATAGCAACGGCGACAAATACATATGGTATTGTTATATCTAGTTCGCATGATGAAGAGACAAAATTTCAAATGGCTAATGATGCGGGAAATGCGATAGCTTATCTTTATAAAGACGGAGATGGTTCTACTCCAATGGTGAAATTAAATTCTAACGGAGATACATACTTCAATGGCGGAAACATTGGCATTGGCAAAACAATTCTACCAGCGGCAGACAAGTTACACATAGCAACGGCGACAAATACATATGGTATTGTTATATCTAGTTCGTATGATGAAGAGACAAAATTTCAAATGGCTAATGATGCGGGAAATGCGATAGCTTATCTTTATAAAGACGGAGATGGTTCTACTCCAATGGTGAAATTAAATTCTAACGGAGATACATACTTCAATGGTGGAAACATTGGTGTTGGGACAGCCAATCCACAACACCCATTACATATGGGAAGTGGTGCATATGTTACAGCTGCAGGTGTATGGACTAATGCATCATCAAGAGATTTTAAAGAAAACATTAGAGACCTTACAACAGATGAAGCAATGGAAACTTTAGTACATCTCAAGCCAACAATATTCAATTATAAAATTGATAAAGATGATGAATATATTGGGTTCATTGCAGAAGACGTTCCTGAACTTGTGGCTACGCAAGATAGAAAAGGATTGTCCCCTATGGACATAATCGCAGTCCTTACTAAGGTGGTTCAGGAACAACAAGAAACGATATCAAAATTACAAAAAGTGGTTAATAAAATACAAGGGAAAATCTAATCATGATTTTCCCTGCATTAGGGATAAAAGACATTAACACAATCAAGGCCACTTGCTGAATGGTAAAACGTCTGGCAGGTGGCTTTTTTTAATTATTAAAGATATCGAATTTACCAACCTAAGCTTAAAATTCACCATGACCAAATAGACACCAAAACGTTAAAACATACTACCCTGCATTGAATAACTCCTCTAAATTAGTTAATCAATTTTAGATCACGCGTTCTTCCATACACCTCAAACACGTATTAATTAACTTTTGACTGTTAGTTAATTAAACCAAAACATAAACACCCTATACCAATTCACGCTACAAAGCCTCTACAAACTTTTCAATCCTTTCCAAATTCCTTTTACTCGGCCCAACATTTCCAGTCATCCAATCCATCAATTGTTCATGATGACACCCTATTTCTTTCGCCAGTTGTTTAATGTACATCCCTTGCCAAATCAACTCGCCCCCTTATCTTTAGCGGATGTTTCACCGGTAGATGCTGAAACCAGGTCACTTTATTGCACTGCCGGTACATCTACATGTATGTCAATCCTGTCCAGTAGAGAACCGAAAATCTTTGACATATAGTTTTCAATCTTATATGGAGTACAGCGGCATACCCGTTTCTGATCTCCATAATAACCGCATGGACATGGGTGTGAACCCATTTTACAACATTCCAAAGTATAGCATAGATATCCCTCGTCATATTATACAACCCAAAGGCTATCCTACAAATCCTAATACGGTTTGAGAACATGTTCGCAAAAAACGGGTAGATAGTAACCTTAAACAATCTGAAATAGCAAGGATTACCTGGGTTTCAGAGGCTACTATTTGGAACTGGGAGAATGGAAAGCCGCCTGATGTGAAACACGTTCCAAATATCATTAAGTATTTAGGAAATGTGCCGCTTGATAGGCCGGAAAATGCTGGTATTTTTGAAAAACTAAGGTATTATAAACTCATTAATGGGTTGTACAGAATAGGCGCTTTAAAGAGTACAGATGCAAAACTAATGCACATATGTCCTCTCGTGTATTAAAGACACATTGTAAACTTGAATGCGAATCAGAATCTCTTCTCAATCAGTCGATGATGGAACTTGGGCTCGCAGCCCGCGGATACACAAAGATCATTAAAGTGGCAAGAACCATATCAGATGTTGATCTAAGTAACATCATTAAGGTTGAGCACATATCTGAAGCTTTGCAATATCGCAGAAGTGATATCATTAAGGTCGAACACATATCTGAAGCACTTCAATACCGCAGGCTTGACAGAAATTTTATTGAATAGAACCGTAATTTACCTGCCCATTATTTTAGTTATTTTTTTTCATTTATCTTTTACATTTCTCTTATTCTTATCTTGGTTACTTTTATGACCGCAAACTTATCAGACAATGCATCATTATATTTATTTAGCATAGCTGTTAATGAACTCATTATTCTTGCAATGTCCTTCGGTTTATATCTTAAGAATATGACTCCCACATCTTTTTCCTTATGAGAAAATATCCATTCTCCAAAATCACTATCTTCTGTTAATAAAATTGCTTTGTGTAGCTTCGCAAATTCTAAAACTTTTTTGTCGGAGATTGAACGATATCTCTCCAATACAGAAATTACATCAAATCCATCTTTTCTAAGATTCTTTACTATGCGGAAATTAACACTTTCATCTGCAAAGATTTTATGGCGCAATTAACTCCTCTTTTGCAATTACATCTGCGGAATAAGAAATAACAGCAAAGATATCCTCTCTTTTAAGATGTGGATAAGCTTCTAAAAGTTCTTCAATAGTCATTCCTTCAGACATTTTTCTTAATATAAGTTCAACGGTTATTCTAGTCCCTTTTATTATTGGCTTTCCAAGCATTATATCAGGGTCCGATATTATTCTTTTGGTATATTCCATTGTCTATCACCTCCATATTTTACTAACTGATAACACACGAATGAATTCCTGGACTTGTTAGAATATTATTGCTCATAATCTTCTAACCGTCAACAGAAATTGGAATAAATTGGTGCACAGATTGGAAAATTCCTGCCAAGACATTGATATCAGAAATAACTAAAAACTTGTTAGAAACAGTACAAAATCTATCTGAAGATGGAAGACAAATCACCAAGTTGATTTGGACAAGTACTAAGTTTCATTTGCTAGTCGTTTAAGTGAATAGATCCAGTCTCTTCGAAGAGGAAGATAAGTGATGCCGGAACAGGGCGAGTGGAATTGCAAAGGAGCAACGCTTAGCAATTCTATCCACTAAAGAATTTAAGCGTCCTGAAATACTTGGGCTTCAGATGGTATAAATCTAGAGGGCTAAAAGCTTGCGTGCACGATGGGATACTGGGATAGTCCTATCGTACACAGTATTTTAAGATCTTGAATTGCAAAAAGTCCTTTGGTTATCTTTATCTATTTCAAAATCACACACATCACGAAACATTAGTAACATTTCAGATCTGCCATATGCTCTGTATAATTCAGTAGACAATTCAAGGGGAATATTGTCGCCGTCTTTGTTTAGTCCAATAAATTTTATGCTTGGAAAGAGAGTATCACTGTAATCTTTATCTAAATCGTGATCTAATCTCCTCTGAATGAACCGTTGCACATGTTCCGGTATCAACATAGCAAAATGCCTACCCTGTAATTCATATAAGTTATAACCAAATGTATTTTCTGCTGCGTTATTTAAATCAGTTATGACACCATCTTCACCTATTATTATTACAGCTAGTGTTTCAACTTGTACAGTACGTTGCGCGGATTCATCCTCCCAGTAGTGTGGGTAATCATCCTGTTCCTTTAAAGCCAACTCCATTTTTATCATGTTATCATTCCTTGTCGTTTTGTTTCTCGTTTACGAAAAGATTAGAATTAATAATTACCTATTTGTGCATTAGTTATGTTATTTCCGCTCAGACTCTCTGTAACTGGCTTCCATATAAGTACATTATATAATTGTCACTTTGACATCTTCATCCATGTCTGGTTATTTTCTTATTAGTACCCTACATATAATTCCTCATATGTTTTACGGCCTGGTCGCCCTGTTCATATGTCTCCTAGAGTCAGGATAGGTTTATTGCCTTATCCACATATCACAAGGACTCGAACATTGCTCCTTTCTTCCCCTGCACTCGATCAGCGAGTGGGAATCTGACCCACTTTATTAGTTGCTCTCGTGGAGATAATAAAAAAATAACGGAAAAGATTATGTTAGTTCTGTAGAGTCAAAGGGATCGTAAGAATTATCAATACGGTATTCCTGAGACATACACTCGATAGTATTTGCATATTCTATATAGCCATCAGGTTGCAATTCATACCGCTCATCTATTTCCATAAACAATTCGTTATTGTCTGCAGCTAATATGTATAAAGCGTGTCTGTTTCCTATCATTACTGTGCCTCCTTTTAAAATTAAAATGTATCACTTTTTATGTTTCTTGTACCTCTTGTTATTTTTTTATCTCCTTTGTCATCATCCTTGCTGTTGTCATTATCTTTGCCGTCATCATCATCCTCCTCATGCAATACCATTACACCTCCACCATCTGTATCCACATGCTCCAGTTATCTTGCAATTGTGGACCCTGGAATTGTTAGATTCTTTTCTGCACTTGTTCCTGGCTTGTGGCAAACTGTTTCTGCAGGCTCTGTTACTGTTACCTGTGTAGACAACACCGGACAACCAGTACAACGTCTATGTTGTATTGGCGATAGCCATCTGATCTAACCGTTTTTTGTTAACAGATAGTAACTACTCAGGTGTATAGGCTGATGGCTGAAGCCTGATGGTAAAGCTTAAAGGCAAAAAGGCTCTGGATTTTGTTTTTTGCCATTAGCCTGGCAACCTAAAAGGCTTTATCCTTTTACCTTTAGTCTTCAGCCTTCAGTCTATCCGTCAAGGCTCAAGGTGTGGAGTGAGATAGTATGGGCTAACACAGTACCTGATAGTTATAAATTTTCCATCACGTCATGACAAACATCAATGTCTTTATTTTCATGAACGCCGAGACAAACCCTGCATTCTTCTGTTCTTGTTTTTTGATTTTTGCCTGCAAATTCTGCTAACACTAAATCATAGCAGGCCTTACATAGCCCGTGCGAATTTTTTGTCTTAGCTTCTCCAAACTTTTTCCGACACCACGCACATACGTACTGATACATTTCTTCTCCAGTAGAAATATTATTGTTAGGCACTGTAGTTCATAAATGTATTTAAATGTAACTATAGTTTTTACACATTTTGAAACCGTATAATAATTATTAAACTAATGAGAAAAATTAGATGTGATTAATTTCACACTTTGAATAAACAAAAAAGATTTGTTGTTTTTAAACTGAAGATCACTGTGTAAAAAAAATGCGGTCTATGTTATGAGGTTCCCTGGAAACAGCCAAATCAAAAGACGCAAATACCAATAATGCCGTGACAATCGGATATTGCTTTGGCGGCGCTGCAGTACTTGAGCTTGCAAGGTCAGGTGCTGACATGAAAGGCTTTGTCACTTTTCATTGTGGATTGAGTACACCTTTGGCTTTTTTTCATTAATCAGTTTACCTCTCTGTCTTCTACATTTTACCAGAAAAACTTAGGCCAATGTCTGTAGACAAAAAGTCGCTTTTGTTACAAGTCTGGATATGATATCCTATTGTGGAACATTTTCTAGCTACGAGTCACCCCAAGGAGTAAGCTTGTCCTATGAAAGAAGAACAAACCAACAACCCTCTACACGGAGTAACACTGGAGCATATCGTTAACAACCTGGTTGAGCATTATGGCTGGGACGAGTTGGGCATACGCATCAATATCCGGTGTTTCATTAGCGATCCATCTGTTAAGTCCAGCCTCAAGTTCTTGAGAAAGACACCTTGGGCAAGGAAGAAGGTTGAGGACTTATATATCTTTACACAAAAGAGAGAAGCTGGAAGTGGGTAGTGAATATCTAAGATGATGTCTACCTGCAAATTTATCATCATGAAACATACATCATTAATGAGACATACAGACCTCATAGTTGAATTGTGCCAAAAAGAAATTTGTAAGAATGGAAAATCATTATGGGGAAACCTCCTTGAAGAATATATTGTCAATAATAGATTCAAGGGTGGTAGATATTACAGTAATCTACAAACCATAGTCACTTCATTTAGTTCCAGATTGGATAAAGATCAAATCGAAACGATTTGGCGAGGAACAGATACTTGCCTGGATTTTGCTCTTGAGTTTTTAGGGCCTGCTAACTACGACCAGTATGAAGGAAATAAGCTCAAGGATATAATATCTGAATCAATAGAAGGGGTATATACTGACATAGTGTGCAGTGTATAAAACGAAAAGCATAAGTAGAGACTTGCCAAACGACAACTTACAAGAATATATTTTCTCTCCATCCTGGGTAATCGTATATTTCTATATTATTGTCAGGAGAGCATAATTGTTACTCAAGGTGTGTATGGTAAACCAAAGTACTCATGGATAAATGCCTTACGGTCAGCTTTATGTTTTGTGTACTGCACGAGGGTGTGTAATTTCTGAAGGTCGCGTTTTAATTTAGAATCTAAATAGTTTTGATCTAGCAGTTGTGGAGGGATAGATGAAATTATTTTGATACCGGACGGATCACTGTCATATTCAATTACCCCGAACCGGTCAAACATGTTTAAGGCGGTCTCTAATCTGAAGTCATGACGGTCCTTGAAATATATATTCTCTTTAAGCCAGTCAAGACCGTAGGCTGATATCTTTTCCATGTTTTCCTCTAAAGCTTGATATACACACCTGTAATATTCAACGCCTGGATTGTTCCATTTAATGAATTCCATATGGGTTAATAAATCGTGTTCGTCATATAACAAAGTGCATAAAGAGTCCATACCGTCGCGACCAGCCCGGCCAATCTCCTGATAATACGATTCTATTGAACCGGGAATATCTGCATGCGTCACAAAACGAATATCATCCTTGTCAATACCCATGCCAAATGCGTTTGTTGCAAGCACAAAAGTATTTTTTCTCTCCATAAAAATGTCTTGTACTTTAGCACGCTCCCTCTGTTCGAGTTTACCGTGATAGCATAGGTGTGTAATCTTTCTTTGTGTTAATAGATCACTAAAGTTATTAAGCTGTTTGATCAGGTTAAAGTATACGATACCATTACCATTATATTTGTTTGCAATAGAGATAATGTGTTCCAGTTTTTCATCATCACCCAGGACGTTCTCTACCTGTAAATGCAAATTGGGTCGGTCAATTCCTGCATGGAAGATTCTAATATGTTCTTCCTCAAGGTGAAGAGTTTTGATTATATCCTTTTGAACTTCCTGTGTGGCAGTGGCTGTAAGCGCTATAGTTACCGGGTTGTCTAGAATTTTACGGATATCATACATCCTTGTATAATCTGGCCGAAAATCATGTCCCCATTCGCTGATGCAGTGTGCCTCATCAATTGCAAGGAGCCCAATCGCCCGCACGGAAATTGATTCAACAAATGCGCTTTTACGAAATCGTTCAGGAGTGACATATATGATGCGATATTTCCCGTTTTTAAGAGCACTGTATCTACTGTCCCGTAAATTACGCCCTAATGAAGAGTTTATGTACGTGGCATCAATACCCCTTTTATTCAATACGTCAACCTGATCCTTCATCAGCGCTATTAGAGGTGATATTACCACTGTGAGTTTGTTATTAATAATTGCCGGAAT
Source organism: Candidatus Anammoxibacter sp. (assembly GCA_021777055.1). Lineage (GTDB taxonomy): Bacteria > Planctomycetota > Brocadiia > Brocadiales > Anammoxibacteraceae > Anammoxibacter_A. The sequence continues at coordinate 12,792 of JAIQZO010000008.1, forward strand.
TTGATAGCATATGGATTTACCTATACCAGTAGGAGCTACTACCAACGCGTGCTGTTTGTCTAATATATGGTTTATGATATCTTCCTGTTGCCATAAGAAGTGTGTATAACCAAAATAGTGTTCTAAAGCTTTGACTGCATCATTTCTTTTTTTGAACAAAACAACTTCCCCTTTTCCCACTTGTCCATAGGCAGTCGTAACGTAACCGCTTCATATAAACAAAGAAATAAAACTTGCCATTATAGGCCTTAATAATGACAACGCTCCAGTTAATAGCCCGCATGTTTAATCTGTTTCTAGAAATTACTTCAGTACACTGATTTCTTTTTGATATCAGCAAAACTACTCTGTAATCTCTATAGTTTTATCAATCTCTATAGTTTTATCCTACCCAACCCAAAACAAGGATAAGGGAGGGTTATTACCTCACTATTACTTACTCAATGATCAATGTATGTAACCTATTGATATAAAAAAGATGTGGACATCATATAATATGTACACCCTTTTTAATCCTCGATGAATACAAACTTAACAACTACTTTTTAACAATATAGTAGTAGTTAATCATATCATGTTCCAACTCTTTTACATCGACTGATGAAAAACCAGCATCTTTCATCATCTCACATGCAAGCTCTTTTCCCCACATAGCTCCAAGTCCTGCCCCATCTTGAGCCAAAGAAACACTCATGCAGTGGGTACAAGAAATAGTATACATAAATGGGGCTAAAGGAAGGTCTACATTATTATGAACATAACTTGATCCTGCTATATCCTGACAGAAATAAGTACCACCTAATTTAAGGGCATTGTAGATATTTTTTAGCATTTTATCAGGTTTTGCCTGATCATGAACAGAATCAAAGGTGAAAATAAGATCAAACTTTTCCTGGTCATCAAAGGCGGAGGCATCTTTAACCAGAAAATCAATGTTGCGTAGTCCATTCTGATCTATATTATCTTTAGCTACTTTAACAGCGTCAGAAGAGAAGTCATACCCTGTAAAACTACTTTTCGGAAAGGCTTCTGCTAATGTAATCAAGGCCCCCCCGCTCCCACATCCTACATCTAAGACAGTAATACCTGCTTCCAACTTTTCTTTAATACCATCAACCAAAGGTAACAATCTATCAATTAAAGGGATAACTACTGTCTGACGGCTTTCATCAGCCATTACATCATGAAAACGATTGTATTCATCATAAGAAAGCCCCCCACCTTTCTGAAAGCACTCCACAATACGGTCTTCCACTGAAGATATTACATGAAGCCACTGCGTTGTCACTGCAATATTATTTGGACTATTTTTGCGAGTTAACCAGGCTGCATGCTCTTGCGGCAGTACATAAGTTTTCGTATCAGGATCATAATGTATAATTTTTCCTGTCACCATGGCACCCAACCACTCCCGTACATATCGTTCATTAAGTTTAGCTTTATCTGCAATTTCTAGGCTCGTTGCTGGATTCTTTTCCCCCATAATGTCAAAAATACCAGTCCTATAACCAATGGAACACATAGCGGTTATCGCGGCGCTGTTTAAATGAGAAACCATTTGTTCTGCAAATTGATCTGACTTTGATTGGTCTATTGTTGTATTACACATTGTACACATTGATCACCCCTCCTTTATCTAGACATACCAGTCTGTCTAGACAGTTAATAAAAAAATTCAGTGAATTAACTTTTCCGTTTGTTTAATAGCATGCCTCGCAGGCCAAATGTCATGATATTCAACACTAGAAGCAATCGCCCCATTAACTATTATAAAATACCCGTCGGTTACCTCTTGGAGATCCAAATTTGCGTATTTGGAGTCAGATTTTATTAAATCTTGTGTTATATCTCTAATAATGGAACGAAAACCATCCATGTGATACTTAACTTCTTTACGAATAGGATGGTCAGGATTGATAATTTCAGAAGCCATATTAAGAAACTCACACCCACGAAAATCTGTGGACAGGATCCAATCGCCAAGGCCCTTAATAACGGCCATAAACCTATTGTATGGCGTTGTTTCTTTCCGGATCATCTCCTTTATCCCCGCCATTTGAAGCGCATCTTGGCTCTGCATATACGCCACGGCTAACTCCTCTTTGGAAGGAAAGTGGGAATAAAATGTCGCTTTTGAGACCTCTGCTTCTTTAATGATCTGATTAATCCCGGTCTCATGATATCCTTGTCGATAAAATAAATCAGATGCCGTTTTCAAAACTCGCTCTTTTGGAGACAATTGTTTATTTGCTGTTTTCATAATAAACAAAGCATACAACAGACAGACTTGTCTGTCAATGTTTTTTTTTAAAAATTAGTAAAAGAGATGTTTAAATTGAGGTATTGTTGTGATATTTATCTCTTATTTTGAGAAAAAAAAAGTTTAGCTGTAAACCAACAAATTAATTAACTAATGTATTATGCCTGAAGTGATTAGGAGAAAAAAACATTTTTCCGTAGCAGTATTTACTCTTTGCTCTTTCCTAGATTTGGTGTGATAAACCAGGGGTCTAGGTTATTTAAGTATGGATTATTGGATGCTGGATGCTGGATGCTGGATGCTAGATAATTTATTGTGCAGTCTTAAAATCTTATATCTTAGACTGAAGGCTAAAGACTGAAGGTAAAAGCATAAAGCCTTTTAATGGAACTGGCTAAGGGCAAAAAGCAAAAGCTAAAGCCTTTTTACTTTTAAGCTTTACCTTCCGCCTTCAGCCTTCAGACTATCCACGTGTGTAATTACAACATCGCCAAATGCAGGCCTAAACATCAGATACGTAACATAACATCCTTACCAGTGACGACCTCAGCTCCAGCAGCAAATTTGGTTGCGGATTCTATTAGAGGGGGACTGTCTTTGTTTAACCTATTCTCAAAACCTTTGCCCCACGAATCTTTCTCGTATTGAGTTCCACTAATGCCTCGTTTGCCTCTTCTAATGCAAATTCCTGAATCTCTGGTTTTATACGCATTTCAGCCGCCAGTGCCAGAAACTCGCTCACGTCTCTTCGACTGACATTAGCAACACTCTTGATCTCCTTTTCTAACCAAAGATGGGCCGGATAGTCTAATCGCAGAAGATAGTCCTTATCTACCTCTTCTTTACCAATAGCATTAATGACTAATCTTCCACCAGGATCTAGATTCTTCAAAGCTTCTACAACTGGTTCCCATGCCGGCGTGGTATCTATAATACAAGCTAGTCTTTCCGGAGATTTCTCAGCGCTGCATCCAGCCCAGACGGCACCAAGCTCCTTGGCAAACTCTTGCTCTTTAACACTTCTGGCAAATACAAAGACCTTTGTATTTGGATACCTATATCTCACCGTTTTCAGGACTAAGTGGCCAGAAGCACCAAATCCAGTCAAACCAATATTATCTCCATCCTTAAGCCCCGTCAGTCTCAAAGATCGGTAACCAACCGCACCAGCGCATAACAAAGGCACGGCCTCTGCATCGCTAAAATCATTAGGAATTGGGTAGGTAAAGGCTTCTGGAACTGTTATATACTGTGCATACCCACCATTGGCATCTCTACCCGTAGCCTTAAAGTTATAGCACAGATTTTCATTGCCAGACAGACAGAACTTACATGAACCGCAAGCAGAGTAAATCCAGCCAATGCCAACTCGATCTCCGATTCTTAATGTGTCAGTTTTACAGCCTGTCGCTTCAACACTACCAACCACTTGATGACCAGGAATAATTGGGAAATGAGGTGGCGGTGTTCGTCCCTCAATCTCATCCAACTCAGTATGGCAAACCCCACAAGCGGAAACCTTAACTAAAACCTCGTCTCCTTCTGGGATAGGATCCGGAAAGTCCCTCAATGTCAGCGGTGTTTGATTCTCTTTCAGACTGCAGTGCCCATTCAATACCATTGCTTTCATTTAAGTTCAACCTTTCTACCCTTTCCATGCTTTAAAGCTTTGCATAGCATAAGGATTTTAATCAAGTACGTTAATTTTGCATTCACTTAAATTAAAGAATTATGTCATGATTTAGGAGAACATTTATAACCGTTCTCTTTCCTTTAGTACTATACACATAATAGTCACTATAGCGGTTTCGCTTAACCAGAGATGACCCAAGCAACAAATAAAGTGTGAATAGATCTGATTGGTTTCTACAAATAATTAGACATCTTGTCATATGACAAATATACTGTTAATCCACTTACCAAGGAAATGAGTAATAACAACGACTAACAATGCAATAAAAACATGCTCTGCAATAACAGGTCTTATTTTTATTCCTTGATCTTTTGCAACTAAAGCACTAATAAGCGCAACAAGAAATGATCCCCATCCAACACTTATGATAATTGCAGTGGCTAGCGGAAAAAGCAATAGAGGGATAATAAATGAGAGCGAAAACACAAACTTTGAAATAAATGTTGCGAACGTAACAGTCCAAATTGTTTTTGCCGAATGATCATTTTCAGACTCTTCATGAATATGCACGCCTAAAGCATCAGAGAATGCATCTGCAACTGCGATTGTAACAACTCCTCCAATAACCGCTAATTTTTCATGAGTCCCGGAATTGAGACCAACCATAAGACCCATAGTAGTAATCGCACCCGACGTTAAACCAAAACTAACACCTGCTTTCCATTGTTCTATCATATCAGTTAAAGACCTAACGGCCAGTGGAGAAACGTACCTTAAGCACGTCTGTATCTATCCGACAGTTGGCGAAAACCTTGCGGCTAAAAAATGTTCTAAAATTACCAGCTTGACAATCAAGCGTTGATTAGTAAACGCGGCATCTACATTACCACTTCCAGCTTTCTCAAGTTTAAGTTCTGAGACATACAAGTTAAATAACTGTTCTTATTTATCCTACCAGTCTCTGACATGCTCTAAGTAAGAAGATTATGAGCTGATCTTCCAGTCAAAGAACTTACTATAGATGTATTAATAAAGGCTTTTCTCTTTTTATCGTCCATAATTTGTAATACAAGAATAGAGCGCGCATAATTTCACAAAAGACAAAACACTATAACCAACAAAGGAAAATGCCAAAGGTATTCGCCACCAGTTCTATGCGTGGGTTAGAATATTATTACTTTTGACTGTTTAATCGTCAACAATAAAACAACATACATATTCCTTTTCATAGTAATAAAAAACGGTAAATGTTTATGACAAATAGAAAATTAATCTATTATAAGAATATTTTCCTATTTCCTTATATCCGTACTTCACAGAAATATAGTTTGAACATTTCCTACTGTCTATGCATATTAAGAAATTTAACTACAATACATTGATGTTGAATTCACCTTTGTACTGGTACAACATTTAGACTGTAAATAATCTGGTGCCTATAGATTACGTTAAGCTTAGTACTTTAAAATCTCGCTCCGGGACGTGTGGAGCTATCCTTGATCAGAAAGATGTATGCCACCATACATTTCTCTTAATGTAATCACACCATTTAAACACGACCTAGATCCATTTGCGATTGCTAATTAATCTTATTATAATTATTGACGAAAATATAGATAACCGTGCATTATGGAAAAGTCAAACTAGAATATTCTCGTTTTTCATACTTGCCATTCAGTTATATTAAAACAACTTGTCAAAAGGATATTATCTTGCACTTTAACTTATCAATTAATAAGAAATTAATGACCAAATTAACTAACAAATCTTTAATTTCCTTCTTTCTAGTTTGTATCATTCTCATCTTCTTAACGCAAAACATATCCTCTGCTACTGAAAAAACTCGTGGCCATACATCAATTAAGAAATCATCGGCCAAAAGGGAAATTTCTACTCATAATACTAAGACAAATCAATTATGGTGGAATGAAATACAGTACAATAGTTTAAGGGAATATCTTGAGACCTATCAGGAAGAGTTTGAAACACTTATTGAAAGTACAGCCGATGATATTGCAGAAAAACAATCAGATAGAAAGATTCAAAAAAATTGTCTAATCTGGAAGACCAGGATGATAGACAAACTTAAAGACAAACTTAAAGAGGAAAACGCATTGGTCTCTTTATTGGATACATGGCTTTTTAGCGTGCGTATGCTCAGATTTTTTGAAAGCGGAGATGGGTCAAACATGTTTGGTGTCAATCAACAACTCGCAATAGATTCGGCGAAAGAGTCAGAAAGCATGATTGAGGACATTGTAATTATTTTCATCCCCCCTGACAAATTACCAAAAATCAGAAAAGAACTTTATAATTACGCATTACAAAACCCATTTATCGGAACATTCAAAGAGAAAAAAAACTCATCACTGCGCCTTAACAAAAAGGCAATAAAAAGCTTTTCAAAGATACTATCTGTACCGTTAACGCCTGTAAAAGTTGCAGCGAAGGCAAAAAAAGATATAGATTCATTCAAGACAACGGCTTCCAGGTTTGCGGATATCATGGAAGATCTTCCACAGGAGATACGTTGGGAACTGGAACTACTCTTATTTTCCATTGATAAAAACCAATCCATCTATTCTGCACTGGATAGCATAAACAAATTATCAAAAAGTTCTGAAGAGCTGACAAAGATTGCGGGCAAGCTACCGGATGATATAAGGGTGAATATTGAACTATTAATGAATTCTGTAGATGAAAACAAATCAGCACAAACAATTCTCGCAAACCTTAACACTATTTCCAGTCAAACAGAAGTACTGACAAAGAGTGTTAATGAGATACCTGACACTATATCTGCAAATATGGATAAATCCATAAAAAATGCGCTTAATGAAACCCAGTCTTTAGTTGATCACATATCATGGAGGGTTGCGCAGCTCATAATTCTTATATTCATTCTGGCATCTCTACTGAGTGTGGTAATAATATTTTGCAGACGAAAACAGAAAAAATAATGAGGAATATTTTGGAAAGAGTGTACAAAATAATCAATAGCGGAATTAACCTCTATTTCCCATCACTTAATTTTAAACTGTCAAAATCAGTATGTAACCATAATTCAATGAGCAAAGAAATTTGTTTTCACCAGATAACCACACGCTGAATAGATAATTATCACGAAAATAACATTTTTTATACGAACTTTTCCTCTGATTGTACAATTTTTATTGTTTTCGATTTTATATCTTATGGCTTAGTAGATAAACGGATACTCTTTTCTTAAGTTCTCATATACCTGCTTCTATATGTCCTGATAAATGCAACCTTTGGCAAATGAAACAAAACACTCCTTATACTACTATAGTGTGGCATAACCGCAACCAAATGTTGCATTTTAGATTTAAATGGAAAAAGTATGGTGGCATGTACAAACTGGTTTGTCTGTGACGGTTACTTCAATGTTTTATCAGCATTGTCCGGTTAGATATTTGCGGAACAGATATGCGTGCTAACATTAAGTGCCTAAAATGCCTAAAGTGTGCTAAAATGCCTAAAATTATAGAAATTTATTAACAGATATGCGTGCTAACATTAAGTGCCTAAAATGCCTAAAGTGTGCTAAAATGCCTAAAATTATAGAAATTTATTATTAATAAAAAACGAAGCTATTAACTTTAGGTACTTTTTCGCATCATGTTCGCATCATGATGTTGCAAAATGTTCATAAATATGAAACATTGTTGCACTGCAAAAGGCTAACCGGACAATGCTGATGTTTTATAGCATAATTTTTCCAAATCTGCGCGGCCAGCCCTTCCACTGTAGCGGACAGATGCATACTCTTTATACCATTGTGATAGATGATAATATTGATCGCTACCACCATTTTCAGTAAGAATTCTATTCGCAAACTGATTAATGGTTTCGTTTGGTCTTCTAACAATGCCATCCTTTTTAAGCTGGATATCCATATCCTCCAGTAGCCGGTGTAAAGAGATAATGACGGTGTTCTTCTCTATCACATGGTGTTTTCTTTTAAAGATCCGTCTTCCAAAGTAGATTCCAACAAGTATGAAAAGCACGGGCAACAATCCTACCGCTATGTAAACCGGTGGAAAGTATTTACCAGAGAAGAGATATACACACTGAAAAAAAAGTCTCTTTAATGCACTTAAGCTTAATGATGCTTTAAAGACCTGGAAACAATATTTTACATAATCCCATATATAACCCACCTTGCCCTGTGGCGATGAATCAGGAACGCCGTCTGGCGGTGTTGCTTCAACAATGACCCACCCCTTGGCATCATCATACGCTTCAACCCATGCGTGCGCATCCCTATTCCTTGCAATCCAATATTCCCCCAAAGAGTTCCAGTCAGACAGGACATATCCGGCAACATACCGGCATGGAACCCCTGCCAATCGCAACAATATTGCAGCACCAGTGGCAAAATATTCACAATGGGCAGCTGGCTTTTCCAGCAGAAAATGTGTTAAAGGATCTGCACCTTCGGGAATTTTAATACCAAGTTTATACTCATATTCGCTTTTAAAATAGTTTTCAACCGCCCCTATTTTTGAATTTATATCATTGCAGCCTTGAAACAATTCCTCTGCCATCTTTATTACATCAGGGTGAATATCTTCAGGCTCCTCAATAAATTGCTCTTTATATGTATCTGAAATTGGTGACAGTAAATTTGCCGAACTTGTAAATGCGGTATAGTTTTTCTTATATTGTCCCTTGGAAACAACTGTATCGTTCCCATCAACCTCCAGTTCTGTTAATGAAGCGGATATAACATTGGTGTTGCCAGGTATAAACATCACCCGTCCACTTGATTCCGTTGCCCACACCCGGTATTCTGACCAACTTTGTAGTTTCTGTTCTTTTAAAACAAACAGATTCTGATCCTCTATCACAGATGGTAAATTCTTCTGTTTCGTTAATTCTGGAAGGATAGTTGATCTTCTGCTCCTTGCAATCCATACCGGAGATTTGTAAACATTGTATGCCTTTGCCCTCAAATATACTGGATTTTGTTCCGAGAACACACGCAATGCGACTTTATTCTCATTATGGCTTTTTCTATGTGCGACACTACCTAGTTTCGCACGATTACTATAACCGGTTGAAGAAAAAAGATTCATGCGGTTATGCATGTACCGCGTGTAATTTTTATCTATGCTTATAAGGAGTATTCCACTTAGCCAGGTCAGCAGAGCAACAATTCCAAACAGTATGATTGAAATAAATAACCGGGACCTGCTTAAATTCATATCCTTTTGATTTTTTTTTATACGCGGCAAGGGAACAGCTTGTAAACAAAGCAGCGGATATTATGAATCCTATGGAGCAAATAAGAAATATCCGGTTTTGGGTGATGCCGGTCTGCACACTGCCGATAAATACCAAAACAATGATTCCATAGACAGGTTGGTCTTTAGATAACCTGCTGTTTGCAGAAATAAATAGTTCAACAACCTGCCGCATCAATAAAAAGTGGACAGCAAAATATATCAGGACACTATTAAAGTATGGAACCAAAGTAACCGGATAGCTGTACGTGGAAAAAACCGTCATTATCCCTGCACCTGTTGCTAGAATAAGTAACAGGCTATACTTCATAACAGCGCCCGGTTTAAAATTTATTAATCCCCACACTCCTGTAAAAGCTGCAGTTGTAATAATTGCAGAAAACCAGTTAGAATCCGACATGACGCTATATGCAACGGTCTGATTTACTATCATTCCTACAGCAGTCCACCTTTGCGACTTCATATCAAGTCAATACCCCCTTTTCTGATAGTTTCAGGAGTATATACAGAAACCACATCTACCCACTGTTCCATATCTCCAAAGGATTGAGATGAATCATCATTGCTAACAAATATTATTTTTACTTTACACCCGGCCTCAACAGCTTTTTGAACGAGTTTTTTTCGTGATTCATCATGTCCCAGAAATATACAGATCAGAGTAGAGATGTTGGATAGCTCTTCCACAATAGAAGGAGCAAGGATCTCAAAAGGATTTGTCCGGCACCCATCCAGACAGGCCAAAATATCCAGAACATTTTCAAAGTGTGCAGTATCTCTTCCCGCACGAAAGACGTATAGTTCCGGGCCAGCAGCAAAAATATCCATAATATATTCTGTACGTGATAGCAGATCCGCAACTGACGCACAAAGACTGATTGCCGCCTCTAGTTCAGGATAACCATTACTAGCGGATTTCACCCCGGATGTTATATATGTATCCAGCACCAATGCAATACGGCAATAATACTCCTCCTGATACTCCCTGACAACAGGTTTGGCTAAACGTCCCCAAGAGCGAAAATCAATCCGGCTAAATGAATCCCCGGGAAGGTAATCCCGGTTGCCGATGTATTCCATCGATTCACCTACCAGTGAAGTAAGCGTTATCCCCCCGGGTTGATAACGTCTGCTGGAAGGGATCTCCATATCTGCAACGGGATGAAAGTCTGGCAGCACAAGTAAGGGCACTATGGCACATCCGGGCGATCCTGACCGAAAAATATTGAAAGGAAATGTAGAGAATGGTTGGATATGCGGCAATTTATATAGCCCTCTTTTTACAGGTCGGATTTGTACTGTAATAAAGGCCCTTTCTCCCGGTTTCAAATCGAAAACCGTTCTTGTCTCGATAATTTCCCTTACAGAACCGGGCAAGTGAAAGAAACCAAGGGCGATATTAAAAGCAGGCAATTTTGATATATTCTCCACCTCAAATATACCTTCTATGATATGACCTACGCAGGTTTTTGGAACAAGTTGTCCCATTATCCTAACACGGGGACGTAGAAAAAGGCCTGACAGGAGCGTAACAAAAAACAGTGCGGCTAGTCCGCAAACAAGATGATAGAGAGGAATCTCCAGGGAAACCATCCCTGCATATAGAGCAAGCATCGCCCCACCCATCATGTATTTCCCTTGCTGTGTTATTTTATAATGCCACAGATAACGTCCAAACTTTATCAGAACAGGTTTGCGTCTACTCTTTTTCATGTGGGAACGTTTACACAGTTAATAATTTCTTCAATTATGGAGTTCTTACTTCTACCACCATACTTAGCTTTGGTTGTTAAAATTATCCTGTGTGGAAGCACGTACGATGCTAACCTTTGAACGTCATCCGGCAAGACGAAATCCCGCCCTTGAGAATAAGCAGAGGCCTGGGATGCCCGGAACAACATAATTGACCCTCGTGGGCTGACTCCCAACTTGAGTCGGGAATCATTACGTGTCTTCTCCACAATCTCCAAAATGTACCGGCCAATTGATTCTTCTACACGAACACCTCTGACAGCCTGCTGCATTTTAACAATAGTCTCTTTGTGTATAACAGGAACAACATGATCAATGGGATTGGTCTCTTTTTGAGAATACAATATGTTCATTTCTGCATCAGCATCGGGATAACCCATATTAAGCAACACAAGGAATCTGTCCAGTTGTGCCTCCGGCAATGGATATGTACCGTGAAACTCTATGGGGTTTTGTGTGGCAATTACCATGAATGGGGCAGATAATTGATAACTATTCCCTTCTATAGTTGCCTGCATTTCGCTCATTGATTCCAGGAGAGCCGATTGTGTTCTGGGTGAAGCCCGGTTAATTTCATCGGCCAAGAGAATATTACAAAAAATCGCTCCTCTGTGAAAAGTGAATGATCCATCCGACGGATCATAAATAGATGTACCCAGAATGTCAGCAGGTAAAAGATCCGGAGTAAACTGAACTCGTCTGAAGCCAGAATCTATTGACTTTGCCAGCGCCTTTGCAAGCGTTGTCTTTCCCACCCCAGGAATGTCTTCCATCAACACCGAACCTCCGGCAAGAAGAGCTATTGTAAGTACCTCAATACACTCTTTCTTACCATGAATCACACCGGAAAGATTTTTCTGAACTTTTTCAATGTCGGTAATATAATTTACATCATCTCTTTCATCCATAAATATGATCCATTATTTCTAAAACCATTTAGCATACTCATCCTGATCAGAAATCCAACATCCTGTATTCAACGTTACCTATTTTGTTTGCTTATATGGCGCTCAATAGTATTACTTTATAAAATTTCTTTTTAAAAAAGATTTTGTAGCTTTTATGGAATACAGAATACAGGAGTTAGAAGTCAGTATAATAGAAAACATGATTCGGGAAGTGAATACAAATTTACAATTAATCACTCTATTATAAAACAAACATAAATCTATGCTTTATTCTGAATTCTAAATTCTGACTCCTAACTCCTGTATTCTGTATTTTGGTTGCGGTTTCTCCACACTATGATTTAACAATCGCTAACCACTCTTTAGCAGGTTTGCTTTGCAGACTCTTCTAAAATGGTATCCTGCAACGGCCTGGCCAATGGCTAAAAGAATCAAACCACGGCGATGAGAAAGAGTCCACAATATTAATTTCCAAAAATATTTTCTATCACAATCAACAACACCAAGCTGATAAACAAGATGAATCAACATACCACTTAGTTTAACCTTTTTATTACCAACTCCTTTTACACGGTTAAAGTCTTGGAGAAAAGTTTTGACGCGCTGCGTATAATGCTCAGGGGAGTAAATGTAAGCAAGTATCTTTTTATACCCCTCAATCAATGCTTCCAGTCCCATCTTGGGTATAATATTTGTAGACCCATCCACATTATCACCGGAAATTCGCCCTAACAACCGACCTTCACGTTTCAACCGTTCATATAGTTTTGTTCCGGCCGGAGCTTGCAGCATACCCACCATTGCAGTAACAATACCGCTTTCTTGTATAAAATCTATTTGACGCTGAAATATGTCAGGGGTATCGCTATCAAACCCCACAATAAAGCCCGCTTCTACCATTAGGCCAGAATTATGGATATGTTTAACATTCTCAATGAGGTTACGATTCTTATTCTGTTTTTTTGTACATTCGGTTAAACCTGCAACGTCAGGTGTTTCTATTCCTATAAAAACATTCTTGAAACCGGCCTCCACCATAAGATGTATTAGTTCATCGTCATCAGCAATATTAATAGATACCTGTGTTCTAAATGTAATTTCAGGATGTTCTTTATGCCACTCAATCAATAAAGGCAACAGCTCTGCTTTCAGCCTGCTTCTGTTTCCAATAAAGTTATCATCAACAAAAAAGATAGGTTTTCGCCATCCTATTTTATAAATACTATCAAGTTCGGCAATAATATGGTCTGCAGATTTGAGTCGCATTTGATGTCCAAGCAGTACTGTTATGTTGCAAAACTCACATTGAAACGGACAGCCCCGTGAGTATTGAACACCCATTATGGCGTATTGATCCATATCTATGATATCCCATTGGGGGACCTGCGATTTGCCAAGGTCGAAAAATTCGGGAGTGGAATAGATTCTTTTTAGAGAGTTTTGTTCAAGATCGGAAATAAAAGAAGGTAGAGTAAGTTCAGCTTCATTTAATATAAAATGACCCACATCATCAAATTGTTCATATTCGCCCGTAAATAGAGGGCCTCCAGCAACTATCTTTACCTCTAATTCTTGGCATCTGAAAATTATCTCTTTTACAGACTCTTCTTGTATAGCCATAGCACTGATGAACACATAATCTGCCCATTCTAAATCATCATCAGAGAGTTCTGCAACATTAAGGTCAACTAAACGCCTCTCCCATTCAGATGGAAACAATGCAGATATGGTTTGAAAGCCTAACGGTGGTAAAAGAGATTTTATATTGATCAGATTAAGTGCGTGTTTATAACTCCAGAAAGTGATGGGAAATTCCGGATATATCATTAATATTTTCATTATGATTCCCTCCCCCTTAGAATTTGATAGATCCAAACTAGCATCAGAGAAAATTAAAAGATATAAAACATCATGGTATTACTATAATTTACTCGTAGTCAAGAAAAAACAGGTTTCTATAATTTTGTCACATAATTGTAGCTGAAATATCAATTGCTATTTACCTATTTACCCCTTTAGTAAAATCTGCGATCAACCAGCGGCCTTCTTCCGTCTTGCGACCACAGTTTGCCTGAATTTATCAATGGGACGATCAACAAACATCAGTAATCCCAATGCAGCTCCAATGGTAACAAAAAGGGTAATTATACCCATATTTGATGTTACTGTTTCAATATTAAGGGCTTTGAGACCGAAGACCACTATCAAGTGTGATATGTATATGGGATACGAAAGTTCACCAATAAATTTGTCATATCTCAAATTCTTTGTAACATGGAATATAAATGGCAAGGCAAGAGGAATTAAGAAGCAGACTGAATCATATAAACGATATGGTAATTTTGGGTGTGGTAATAAGCGATAAAATAGCAATATAGCAAATATTACTGCCCAGACAGAGATACACAGATAACTATTCAGGTACCTTTTTTCCCCGATCTTTAGAAAACAGTAAAATTTATATGATAATGCACCAAGTAAAAAGAGGGTTAATTCTCCTGGGAAGAAACGGTAACTCCATGGATCCCTTGCCAAACCAAAGTACTTGTTAAGAATAAACTTAATCAGAAATGAAGCGAAGGCCAGTAACACAATATAAAATGTTTTACGCCGAACAATAAAAGGAGCAATGAGATAAAAAGTGATCTCAAGACCAAGGGTCCAAGCCTGAGGAACAAACAGAAATTTGTACGCGGGTAATTCACAACTGGTAAAACCGGCAGCAGGCAAAAGATTGCCGGACTGCGGATCAACACAAAAAAACATTGCCCAGTCCTGGCCTATAAATACAAGAGAACCAAAGATAAAGAATATTTTAGTTATTAGAGAGAGATCGTACTCCTTCCATGAATCAAATGGAATGATTGATATCCCTTTCCATGAACTAAACAGGAAAAAAAGAAGGAAAGTTACCGCCACAACAACGATATAAGATGGGTATAATCTGAGGAATCGGTTGCCTATAAATGTAAGATAACTGTTTTTAAAGGTGTACTTTGTGTTCAGTACTAATGCCATATAAAAACCAGAGATCATATAAAATATCTGTACTGAAATTTGTCCTCCGGTTAGGTATGTTATGTCCAGACCGAAAATCGGTCCGGCATGGGCAGTCAAAACAGCAATTGCCATCAACGTTCTAATTAATCCCACGACAATATCCTAATAGGTTGAAAAACGAATTATATATACAACCAGATGCTTAGATTCTTACACTCTAATAGTCCGAATTAATCTCTCAAATTTATAATCAGCTGAAAATAACGTTTTTTAAGAGTTAATGGTTCAAGGTTCACGGTTCAAAGGTTAAAGATACAGAAACAGAAAAAGACGTTAAACCTCAATAGCTTAAATATTTTGACTAGGTTTAGATTAGATTTGTTCAAGATAATTAAGCTAAATCAAAAGGCTAGCCTAGCTAAGTTGAAGATTTGAAAATTGACTACAGAACAAAGATAGTCTGAAGATGAGTGTGGAGCTGTAAATGTTATTCATTTTCAGCCCCTAAACATAAAGTGAAGTTTTATGTGGAATGATTTAGACAGAAACAGGTTGATCACATTTGGTATTGGTATTATCTTGACGCTTATCAATAGATTTGGCAGACTTCTTTAAAGGTTTCTTTATCATCATAGCCCTGATTTCATCCATATTCTTAGGCGCAACACTAAGAACTCTTCCGCCCTCTTCGTCACCCTTGGTCATTACCTTAACCGAAGCAAGGTTTTGATCCTGCTCCTTACTATAACTGGCGGTCATACTGGCGGCCAACTGGATGTTAGCATCAGTAAGTTCACCACGTAATATAGCCAGTGGTCCCTGAATCTTTTCCATAAAGAAGATAAGATCGCTTTCTTTTGCCAGGCTCTCAAGTCGGGTATTATCCTCATCCCTCCTACCCATGATTATCTTTGTTTTTGGATCAACTCTAAAATGTCTACCCACATTGAGGAGATTGACATCGTTAACAGACGGATCGGAGTATTTCATTAGATCCCTCATGCGATGTGCATACTCAGGATCTGTTAGCGCGCACCCTCCAGCAGGGCATCGATAATCTTTGATTTCAAAAATATCCGCCAATTGGAACTGCTCTTTTCGTGACCTACCTTTAATTGATAACAATTTCTCCCTGTCAACTAACCCCTCTTTTTCCGGAATAGTAGGTTCCATGTGTTTAGCGCAAAGTGGACGAAGTACATAACCTGTAAGGTCTGCCTCGCTGTCTATCTTCCTCATCGCCTCTTTCCTCTGCGACATTGGCCTCTGCCCAAGCACCTCTCCTGTAAAAATGAAGGAGGCATCTATCTCCCTCATATACTTTCCCGCAGCACGAAACAGATTTATACGGCAATCAATACAAGGGTTAATGTTTTTACCAAATCCAAACTTTGGTTTTTTTATAATTTCCAGCATATCTTTTGTAGAATTAATCACCTTAATGGGGACATTCAGCTTCTCAGATACCTTTATCGCTTCTAACTTACAGCTACCGGCAGCCGTACATCTACAAAATGATGTCACTATGTTTAATGCTTCTACATCTATCCCCTGCCTTTTGATTACCTCTATTGCAAGTGTACTATCCAGTCCTCCGGACAACAATGCTAACGCTTTAGTCATTTTTACTATTCAAATCCTATTTTGAAGCCAGAATATAACCACAAGAACTGGTTGTTTAAACCGAATATTTAACCTTATTCATCCTGACCGATATCATAATTTATATTATAATTTTCCTGTACATACTGTTCGCCACGTTCCATAGCAAGCTTATTAATCTCAAAAAGAGCCGCCTTTTTCCCTGTAAGCGAAGTTCGCAAACAGTAAAGAAACCGCGATCTGGGAATCAAATTCTTCACACAGTTATATGCACCCATCATAACCATATTTGACGCCACAAGATTTCCGATATCGTTTGCAATCTCTGTAGCAGGTATTTTAAAGATATTAATATCATCTGGAAGATCATTTGGCAAATGAACCAATGACGAATTATAAAACAGGTGTGTATTATTCACTATACAATTCTGAAACTTATCAAACGACGGGTTGTTCATTATTATAAGTGTATCTGCCTCATCAATTACCGGAGAAAAGATATAATCAGTTGAAATAATTACGTGGTAAAACGCCTTACCACCACGTACTTCAGTGCCATATGAAGGATAAAATGTAACATACTTACCATTCATCATTACAGATTGCGCTAAAAGCTTACCAAACAGCATCATCCCTTGCCCGCCATATCCAGCAAGTATAACCTTTTCTATCATAAGTTAATCCTTATTAACAAACATCCCTCCACCCAACGGTACAAATCAGTACGAAACAACATTAGTAGAAACTGCAACTTCAGGAATTATTAGTTTCCCAGTCTTTAAACACACCTAACGGAAATGTTTTTGTCATCTCATTATCTATAAACTTTAATGACTCCTCCGGCTCCATGCGCAGGTAAACAGGACATGCAGAGAGAACTTCAACCAAAGCAAATCCTTTTTTCTCTATTTGTGTAGTAAATCCTTTAAGTATCGTCTTTTTAGTAAGTCGTATATTTTCAGGTGTTGAAGTTGAGACCCGCGCAAGAAAGCTGCTGCCATCCAGCACAGATAAGAGTTCACACACCTTTAAAGGATAACCCTCAGAGGACGTTCTGCCCTGAGGTGTGGTAATCGTCTTCTGGTTCATTATCGATGTTGGTGCCATTTGACCATTTGTCATACCGTACACAGCGTTGTTGACAAATATAACCGTTATATTTTCACCCCTGTTCGCAGTGTGTATAATCTCTGCAATCCCAATTGCAGCAAGGTCACCATCACCCTGATACGCAAAAACTAAATTTTCAGGATGCACCCTTTTAATACCAGTCGCAACTGCTGGTGGTCTGCCATGAGGAGCTTCGCTCATATCAAAATCAAAATAATTATAAGCCAGTACCGCACAACCAACCGGAGCAATCCCTATAGTTTTCTCTCTGGCACCTAATGAATCAATAACCTCTGCTATTAATCGTTGCACTACACCGTGCCCACACCCAGCACAATAATGGGTTGGCACATCTAATAAGGACTCAGGCCTGGTAAAAATTTTTTCCATAATGTTACTCAATTAGCGGTAGTATAAAAGTATACAGATCCACAATGTTTCCCTCTCCAATTATAAATCAATGTTTTAAAAACCCAATTCATCAATTTTCTTCAATATCTCTTTAGGGGTAGGAATGCCACCTCCGGTTCGTCCATAGAAATGTACAGGGCAACGTCCCTCAACTGCCAACCTCACATCTTCCACCATCTGACCGGCACTCATCTCAATCGTAATAATGGCTTTAGCACTCTCAGAAATTTCCCTTATCTTTTTTGTTGGAAACGGCCACAATGAAATGGGGCGCAACATACCTAACTGATGATTGCCACTTTCATATTTGTTAATCACATCTTTACAAATTCTGGAGGTTGTACCATAGGCTACTAACACAACGTCCGCGCCATTGGTATTAAGATCCTCAAAGAGGACCTCATTATCTTCTATCCTTTTGTATTTTTCCTGGAGCTTTTTATTAAACACTTCAAGCTCACCTTTTACCGGATAAAAGGACTTTACTATATTCTTTTTTCTACCTTTTGAGCCAGTTAAAGCCCACGGCTTATCGGCTACGTTATTTTTCCTCTCCTTATGAAACACCACCGGCTCCATTAACTGACCAATCTGGGCATCACC
Organism: Candidatus Anammoxibacter sp.; assembly: GCA_021777055.1. GTDB lineage: Bacteria > Planctomycetota > Brocadiia > Brocadiales > Anammoxibacteraceae > Anammoxibacter_A. The sequence continues at coordinate 31,338 of JAIQZO010000008.1, forward strand.
CAGCACCATTACAGGATTTCTATACTTATCCGCAATATCAAATGCATCATAAACCAGATCAGCCGTCTCCTGAACAGTAGAAGGCGCAAGCACAATTATCCGATAATCTCCATGGCCACCACCTTTAACCGCCTGGAAATAATCAGCCTGCGATGTTGAGATATCACCTAATCCAGGCCCCCCCCTTTGCATATTCACAATCAGGCACGGTAGTTCACTGCCAGCCATATAGGATATACACTCCTGTTTAAGGCTAATCCCTGGACTAGAAGACGATGTCATTGTTCTTGCACCGGCAGCAGCACTTCCGTAAACCATATTTATGGCGGCCAATTCACTTTCTGCCTGAATAAATGTACCCCCCACCTGAGGCATCCGTGTTGCCAGGTAATTTATTAATTCATTCTGTGGTGTGATGGGATATCCGTAATAATATCTGCACCCAGCAATTATTGCGGCTTCAGCAGCTGCTTCATTACCAGTTAATAGATGTTTAGTTTCCATTAAGTCTTTTCCATATTAACACTTCAAACAACCATTTTAGCCGTTAAAGTTCAAAAACCAAAATATATCTTTTCTCAAGTATAACTCTAAAACTTAAAGAACACATTCTCCGTAATTGTACATGGAAAATTTATCAATATTATTATAACACTTTGCAATCAATGTAATATAGTATTAAACTTATATCTTAAAATCCAACACGCAATAATATTTCGCAGATTTAATCTAATCCTTGAAAACCTCTATAGCCGCATCAGGACAAACAGTAGCACAGTTTGTACAACCACTGCATATACCGTCTATTTTAAATGCAGCAATATGAATACCATAAACATTTAAGGCTATTGAGATTTCTAATGAATCATGTGGACACACAGGAACACATAGCAAACAGCCTTTACATCGATCTTTATTAATTTCAATTCTTGGCATATTGTGGATGACCCGCCCAATTTAATTTCTCGCGTAAAACACCATAAAAAGTCCTTGTTCTTGTATCAATTAATTGAAGCTGCAAGTCAGATTTCTCAATACTCACAACGTCTCCTTCACAGAGATCAACATATACCTGTCCGTCAACAGTCACACCAACACCAGAAGATGCGGAAAGCACTTTTAATTCTATTTTTGCATCGGAGTGAATAACTAAAGGACGATTAGTTAATGTATGTGGACAAATTGGTGTAATTATAAATGCTCTAAGCTCAGGCACCAAAATTGGACCACCAGCAGCTAGATTATGTGCAGTGGACCCAATTGGGGTTGAAACAATAATACCGTCACTTCTATAATGCGCAATCTCGTCACCATCTATTGTAACCTGTATGGATATCAATCTGGACAGGGATGACCTTGAAATAACAACATCGTTAACACCAATTGATTCCATAACAATCTTACTCTCTCTAATAACACGACAGGTTAAAACCACCCTTGAAGAGAGTCTGTACTTCCCATTCAATATGTTCTCCATATATGGATATACATCTTTTAATGTCAGTTCAGTTAAAAAACCGAAATTGCCCAAATGTATGCCCACTAACGGAATCTGATTTTCTCCTAACCTTCTGCACGCAGCAAGGATTGCTCCATCTCCACCTAGCACAACACCGATATCCGCATTTAAGCTCGTTTTCTTTAATAACTTATCATCCGAATCTTCTGCTATATTTATAACTTCTACAGATTTTACCTTTTTTTCAAGCCACGGTTTAAATGTTTTTACCGTATTATTGACCTTAGCTCTAGACAGGTTCCCTAGTATTAGTATTTTCTCTATTTTCATTAAAAAAAAATCACAAAAAAGTTAGGCTCCCGCAACACCCAATTTAGATTCATAATGCACTATTTTTTCCAGTTTTTCCATCACTTTATCATAAATTCCCGTTGCATCAAGGCCTAAATTTTTTAATAAAGCTCCACGATTACCAGCTTCTACAAAAATATCAGGAATACCTAACCTTACTATATGGCAACAGTTAATGCCTCGACTATTCACCATCTCAATAATAGCTGATCCAAAGCCACCAGAGAGCATGTGGTCTTCCACAGTAAAAACATGAGCGTGATTTTTAATAACATCTATTAGCAATTCATTATCTAAAGGTTTTGCAAAACGCGCATTTACAACTGTAATTTTTATACCGGCATTACGGCTAAGCATGTCTGCGGCTTCTAATGCATATTGAACCGTTGGTCCATAACCAATTACAGCAACCTCCGAACCCATCCTGAGGATCTCCCCATCTCCTACCTTAAATTCCGGATCTTTATCAAAGGCAAAGTCAGCTATTTCAAATTCATTATCAGGGATGTTATCTTTAGGGTACCTTATTGCCACCGGTTGCTTACAGGTAAATGCCAGCTTTAACATTTCACAAAGCTCTTCGCCGTTTTTGGGTGCCATTAAAATCATACCGGGAAGGTGTCTAAGATAAGCTATATCAAATGCCCCATTGTGGGTAGGCCCGTCATTACCAACAATACCAGCGCGGTCAATTGCAAAAACAATACCTAACTCTTGAAGACAAACATCATGGAACACCTGATCATACGCACGTTGTAAAAACGTAGAATATATTGCGGCAAGAGGTTTAAGGCCTTCGGTAGCCATTCCGCTGGCAAGCCCTACAGCATGCTGTTCACAAATCCCCACATCAAAATATCTGTCCGGAAACTCTTTTCCAAAATCCGCCAAACCTGTACCATCAGGCATCGCAGCTGTGATTCCCGTAATTTTAGGATTAATTTTTGCCAGTTCAATAACTGCACGGCCAAACACATTTGTGTAAGGCTGTTTCTTTTGCACCGGTGTTTCAACCTTTTTTTCTATAATTTCCCCGTTGGAAAATTCAAAATTACCAGCACTATGATATTGTGTTGGATTCATTGTTGCAGGCTTGAATCCTTTTCCCTTACATGTGATAACATGCAGAAGTTTAGGACCTTTTAAGTGTTTTATATCTTTGAGAGTTTCAATCAGCTGATCTATATCATGTCCGTCAATTGGACCAAAGTACTGAAATCCTAATTCTACAAATATTTGACCTGGTGCAGTTGCTCGTTTAATCCGTTCAGTAATCTGTTCCAGAACACCTTCAACCGGTTTCCCTAACAGAGGAATGGAATTAAGAATGTGGAAAAATTCCTTTTTCAGATCGTTATACATGGGATCAGTGCGAATGCTATTCAGATATTTTGAAAAAGCGCCCACTGTTTCGGAAATAGCTACTTTATTGTCATTCAAGACAACAAGCAAATTGTTTTTAAGATCTCCAGCATGATTAAGCGCTTCCATCGACATCCCCGGCCCCATTCCTCCATCTCCTACAACCGCCACAACATTCCTGTCTTTTCCCAGGATGTCATATCCGCATGCTAGTCCTAACGCCGTTGATATAGCATCCCCTGAATGCCCGGTAGTAAACGGGTCGTAAATGCTCTCTTTTTTATTTGGAAATCCTGACAAACCACTATGCTGCCTTAGAGTTGTAAACTCTTTCCTTCTGCCTGTCAATATTTTATGAACATAACATTGATGCCCAACATCAAACACCAGCTTATCAATGTCGAACTCATAACAATAATGCAAAGCTATTGTTAGTTCAACAATTCCAAGGTTGGAAGCTAAATGGCCAGGGTTTTTTGAAACAGCTTCCAAAATAAATTCACGTATCTCCTTAGACAACTGATTTAACGATTCGGTGTTTAGCCTTCGTAAATCACCGGGTGCATTGATTTCATCTAAATACTTATACATTTTTTATTTTGTATTAATTTAGTTACGAGAGAACAATAAAATAGAATTAAGATCCCATTTACACTGAATTTTCCATAGTAATATCCTTCTCTTGCAACTCTCCGTCATCTGTCTTAGTCAAGACTTTAATCTTTTTCTCTGCACCTTTTAACAATGCAACACACTGTTTATATATTTTAAAACCGTTTTCATACTTTGCCACTGACTCTTCCAATGTCAAATCTCCACGTTCTAAAAGCGCAACAATCTCTTCAAGTTTCTGCATGGAATCTTCAAATTTAAGTTTAGCCATCACACACCTTTTTTAATAAGCCACGAATTATTATAAAAAAATATGAAACCTCAAGATTCTATACTCAAAGTAATTATAAATTCCCTTATTTATTTAGAGATTTAGGTTTTGGTTAGATTTAGATGTTATAATTGAATGATTCCACAGATGTAACCTTACCCAACACCTAAGAAATCATGATTGAATAACATTTAAAAATAGCCGAAAAATAGATTGCTAAATTACGAATTTATGATCATTTTGAACATATCTCCAGAGTTTCCACAACAGATACCACACTCCCATTAAAAAGCCTGGTTTTTACTTTGTCGCCTTTCTTCAAATCATTTACATCCTTAATTGGGGTGGTTTCTTCCATCCTGGTAGTGATAGAATACCCCCTACTCATGGCACATATGGGGCTGAGAACATCAAGTTTACTACCCAAACCCGCTAGTTCACCCTTGGCAACTTCCATGCGATGATTAATAGAAACTTCCATCCTTTGAGTCAAATCATCAAGTCTTTGCTGCAAAGTATTCAGTCTATCCAGTGGTTTACGGAACACATAACTCCCAGAGATCATATGCAACCTGTTTCTGGCCATTTTTACCCTGTAATGCAAAGAGGAGACCAATCTACCATTAAGGCCATCCAGTCTTTCAATTAACAAATCATACCTGGGTACCACCATTTCACCTGCTTCCGATGGAGTAAGAGCCCTTTTATCCGCCACAAAATCGGCAATTGTAACATCAATCTCATGACCTACAGCGGATATTACAGGAATTGCAGATTTATATATACTCCTGGCGACAATCTCTTCATTAAAAGCCCAAAGGTCTTCAATGCTACCACCGCCCCGGCCCACAATCATAACATCTATATCGTTTAAACAGTTAATATCATAAATAGCGGCAGCTATCTCTTCTGCGGCACCTTCCCCTTGAACCTTTACAGGGTATATAAGAATTTGAACACCGGGAAACCTGCGGTTAATTATGTTAACCATATCTTTAACTGCTGCACCGGTTAAAGAAGTCACAATTGCAATACGTTCAGGAATAAACGGTAACTCTTTCTTATGCGAAGGATCAAAAAGCCCCTCCTTTTCTAACCGTGCTTTTAATTGCTGAAAGGCTAATTGCAACGCACCCACACCCTTTGGCTCAACAGACTCTACCTTTATCTGGTACTGACCACGTGGTTCGTAGACTGAAATTGACCCATACACAACAACATGCTCACCATCTTTTAATTCAAACTTAATCTTGCTTGCAACGCCCTTGAAAATAACTGCCTGGAGTTGAGCATTTCCATCTTTAAGGGTTAAATACACATGACCGGAGCCTGGCTTGCGAACATTTGATACCTCGCCTATTACCCAAACCCCCATAAAATCACATTCAAGTTTATCCTTTATTCTGCTGGTAATCTCGGATACGGTAAGGTATTGTCTGTTTTTATAATCACCTTCAAAGAAAACCTCCTCTTTGGGAATTTCATCAAATTCATCAAAGAATTCCCGAGAAAACATCTCTCTACGTTCCATATAATTGTAAGGTTTTTCCATAATAAATATATACTTTGACCTAAGCTAACCTAATTTAACTAAAAAAGCAGACAATATTAAAAGATCATGAATTTAAAAGAGAATCATCACTTTATCACAACACGTTGTATAGATTCAGCTCTACCAGTCTCACTATCAACCATAATTGACGCCCCGCACGCTCTAACATCATCATCGGCAACCTCAAAGCTAGCAGGCATCTGCGTAACTATGGCCCTAAGAACATTTTCGGTTTTTCGCCCTAATATAGAATTATATGCCCCTGTCATACCTAAATCAGTCATGTAAGCAGTACCATTTGGAAGAATGGTTTCATCAGCAGTCTGTACATGTGTATGTGTACCAAAAACAACACTAACCTGCCCATCTAAAAACCAACCCATAGCAATCTTTTCGGACGTAGCCTCTGCATGCATATCAACTATAATAATATTTGTCTCCGCAGACATTTTCTGCACAATACGTTTTACCAGTCGAAAAGGACAGTCAATGGGTTTCATAAACACTCGTCCTAAAAGATTTATAATCCCAATAGATTGTCCGAATACCGTATTAATTACAACCGAACCGAACCCTAACGCATCCGGAGAATAGTTGGCAGGTCTAATTATCCTTCGTTCATCAGTGAGCAACCCAAAGACCTCTTTCCTTTTCCAGATATGATCACCCATTGTGATAACGCTAACGCCTGCCGCAAACAGATCTTCCGCTATCTGTCTTGTAATGCCGGAACCACCAGCAGCATTCTCGGCGTTTACCACACAAAAATTTATTTTTTCATCTTCTATGTATTTACAAACCTTATTTTTTATTATATTGCGTCCGGGTTTACCAACTACATCACCAAGTACTAATATTTTCAGTTTCATTAACTTATATCTTGAAAGAGTTTACAAAAAGATCGCTAACACACACACAATCGAGGACGCTGATTAGCAAATCTATTAACCTGCCGTACGTTTTATACCTCAACAAATTTAGAAAATCCCAGACTCTGTTTTTAATTTCTTTTTTAGACGTATTTCAATATCTTTAGGTACAAAACCAGCCACATCACCACCTAGAAAGACGGCCTCCTTAATCAAACTGGAGTTTAAAAACGCATACTCCTGGCTAGTCATAATAAACACAGTCTCTATCTCATTTTGCAAAACCCTGTTAGACAACGCCCTTTGAAACTCATTCTCAAAATCAGAAACTGTTCTGATTCCACGTAAAATTATGTTAGTATCTTTTCTCTTAATATAATCAACGAGCATTCCATCAAAAGAGTCAACATCTACATTCGTAAAAACCTTTGTATGTTCAGATATCATATCCATTCGCTCCTGAACAGAAAAGAGAGATCTCTTCAAGGGATTATGCCCTACTGATACGGTTAATGAATCAAAAAGCCGACTCCCCCGTTTAATTACATCAATATGCCCAAGCGTTATGGGATCAAAAGTCCCTGGATAAACTGCTGTTTTCATAATTTACTATACACTAAACAGATCTAAAATTTAAGCTGTTAAAACCAAAAACGGCTAGGTTTCTCTTTCTTCTTTAACACTCTAGGAAATATATCAAACCTTGTTGTTGTTTCACTTCTAACCGGATTAAACTCAGCAGTTAAACTTCCGACCCATTCGTGAAAGTACCGAGTAAACACAAACTGAGTCTTTAGATTCCGGCCCCTGTCGTCACGGTCTTCTTTGTCGTCTTCAGAATTTTCAGCACCAAAATCATACTGTTCCAGAAAGCTCATACCCCACCTGTCACTAAACCTCAAGTCTGCCGAAAACACAACTGAGGAACTAATCCCATCTATAAAGCGCTGCCCTAAGAAGGCACTCCATTTTGGGTCATAATCTACCTCGATACCAAGGTTAAAGACATCAACGTTTCCATTTGCCATATTGATCTCATTACGCTCCGAAACAATAGCAATTTCATCCGTCAGTTGTGCTCTGAGATCTATCTGAATAAAGTCTTCTCTTTTCTTATTAAAAACAATAGAGTTGTCAAATACAGAGTCGTCTTCGCCCACTCCACCCAAGAAGAAATTAAACTCCACATCGAAATATAAAAGATCAACACTTTTATCCACACCGTTCACTTTACGCCTTGTCTGCAGTTTATTCTTGAAACCTAAAAGAAGCCATTGGGAGTCCTCTATACGATCAACACTGTCAAACTGGTTAAATTCATCCGGGTTTTTTGTGACAACTGGATTAAAACTGTACCGCACTTCTGGAGTAAAAACATGCCTTAACCTGTTAATATTAAAAAACTCATTATAATAACTATAAGTCTTCCATAATGTTGTACTCATATCCACTCCCACCTCACCAATTACACGGGTCTTCCCTGATCCATCATCATCATTCCTTCTGCGGCTGTCCTTATTTTCAACACTTTCATTATACGCCACCAGCCTAGCACTGGCAAACGGTCTGACCTTAACGATTGAGGCCTGAAATGGAGCACTTATCTCATTTTTGGTATCAAAACGTATCGTTGATTCCGGCCTTTCTCCAAAGTCGTCTTCAGTGAACACACGGTCAAAATATGTGAGACTGCTATCCGAAGTGAAGTTTAGCTTATCCTTAAATATGGGCTCACCAATCATCTTGTAGCTCAACTCTGGAACCCTTTCAGCAACCCTATCCATCTTTGCAGCATCCACAAATGTATCCCATGTATTTAACTGTTTCTTTAGTAAAAATGTTTGAGACGTAGTATCCTTTAATCTCCTTAAATAAAGGTAAGTCTCCTCATCTTTCTCTTGCTTAAAGGTATTTTCGTAGTATTCACGTAATATACCATCATCACTCAAATTATTTGCTTCTATATCCATACGCACATCATAGGGTAATTCCTGCCGATGACGCCACGAGAGCCTCCATCTATCCTCACCTTCAACTTCACGGTTATTCAGCTCTGTACTTTTTTTATCATGTATATAATAGGCATCCAGTTTACCAAGAACATCGTCTGTGTCGTAGTCATATGTCAACCCACCACCAGGTCCCCTCTTTTCAAGGTAATCGAGATGGATAATCAAATCACTCCACTTGTCTATATTTTCTGCAATTCCCAGATTAAACAGATTCCAATCAGTTGACATCATATTACCAAATCGGGATGAGTTACCAGTCTCCCAGTTTTCAAGAACATTGGGTTTCGATCTAATATCAAATGCGATATATGGCCAGTAAAAGATGGTTCGATTACCCCATTTAGCCCTGTTACCCGCAAGAGATATCACCCCCTGATCCTTTGCCTTTATAATCCTTATCTTCGATGACTCAAACCTGTAATGGGGATGACCGAAGCCGCAGTTTGAGAACTGGCCGTTTATTATTTCATACTGCCCTTCACCTACAAGCCTGATCTCCTCACCTTTAACATGGGCATGCAATGTGTTATCTTCATGACTGTCAGTTTCAACTTCATCGTCCCTGCCATACTTTCTTTTCCCACGTTTTTTATCACCTTTAACATCATCCAACTCAACATCAATATGGAGTTGCGCATTAACCATGAGCCCCTTATTTTTCTTCAAATTCAGAAAAACCTTGTCTGCCATGTGCACATCTTCCTGGCGTCGCAGCGTAACATTTCCTTCTGCATACATCTCATCAAATTCGCCTTCTTCAAGGTTAAATGTCTTTCCATCTTTTGCTGCAAAATAGAGGACAACACTATCGGCATTAAGCTCCATATCCTCTTTTTTAATGGAAACATTCCCAATGGCAGTAACAACACGTTTGTCACCTTCAACCCATGAGTCAACCTCGTCAGCAAGAATACTCACTGCCTGTCCTTCCTCCGGTATTGTAAATATCTGAGCCTCTTCTTTACTACTGCCTCTTGATGAAGAATCGCTTTTTACCCTCTTTTTTATACTAGACGCCTTTGTGTACAATGCATTTTTCTGCACCTCTTCAAACATGCTTACGCCATCTTTTCCTGTCTCAATAACAAGGCCTGTGCTTGTCTGAAGCCGCAAAAACAGCTGCCCATGTTTATCCACCTTTCCATCTTTCAGCAGACTTACATTACCGGACAAGTATACATCGATTGTAGCTTCATCAGATTGAAAAGCCTTGTCCTCATAAAACCAGAAAATACATTCATTGGCTAAGATCTCCAGATTCTCACCCCTGATAATTCTAACATCACCGAGGCACTCAAACACCCTCACCCCATCTGATTCCCATGAATTTATTTTTGGAGAAGAAACCGCTATGGGCTTTTGCAAATCTCCACCAATAACTGAGATATCCTGAGCACACAATCTGGCAGACTGGAAAATGACTAAACAAAACAAAAACAAAACAGATAATTTTCTCATATTAGTTTGCATATTATTTTTTTGAGTAAAATCCCTTTATAGTATTTACTACATAGTCCTGCTCTTCTTCTGTCAATTCAGGAAACATAGGCAAAGCGAGAGTTTCTCTTGCTGCAGTCTCTGTCTCTGGCAAGTCCCCCTCCTTATATCCGTAGCACCTTAAGCTCTCCTGCAAATGCATGGGTAAAGGATAGTACAAAGCACATCCCACATCACGTTCAATCAAATGATCATACAAGTCATCCCTCTCTTTACAGCGAATCACATACTGATGAAAGATATGCTTGTTATATTTATCTATCTTCGGCACTTTTACGGGCACATCTTCAAATTTTTTATTATAGTATAACGCCCTCTCCTGTCTCATATTACACCACAAATCCAGATGTTTAAGTTTCACGTTAAGCACTGCGGCCTGAATAGCATCCAATCTTCCGTTTATTCCAACCATAGAGTAGAAATATCGATCCTTTGTGCCATGCACCCTTAACATCTTTATTTTTTCAATATACTCCTCTGAGTTTGTGGTTATCATCCCACCATCACCATACGCCCCAAGGTTTTTGCTGGGAAAAAAAGAAAAGCAACCGAGATCACCAACAGACCCGGCCTTTTTTCCTTTATATTCCGCACCTGCAGCCTGAGCACTATCTTCAATAACTTTCAGATTATATTTTCCCGCAAGATTAATTATGGGATCAAGATCTGCGCATTGACCATATATATGTACCGGTTCAATTGCCTTAGTTCTCTCATTAATCCTTCCTTCTATCAACTCCGGGTTTATATTATATGATTCAGGATCTATATCAACAAAGACAGGAACAGCGCCTAACCGCTGAATAGTACCAACAGTTGCACCAAATGTAAAAGCAGAGGTTATCACTTCATCCCCCGCAGAAACGCCCACAGCCATCAAAGCAAGAAGGATGGCGTCAGTTCCGGACGAAACACCTATGGCACCCTTTACGTTCGTGTAATCGGCCATTGACGACTCAAACTCTTCCACTTTAGGACCAAGAATAAAGCATTGACTTTCAAGTACCTGATCTATCGCACCATTTACATCGTCTTTAATATTACGGTATTGCCTTTTAAGATCAACAAGCGGTACTATCATCACTCCCCGGTTTCTACAAGCCAATTACACTTAACAAAATAATTCGAATTTTGGATTATATCAGAGATAGGTTATTTGTCAATCAAAAAAGGTCTGCAACCGTCCACATAAGTACTTAGGCAACAGAAACTTGCTACTTTTGATTAAAACATCAACTAAATCAACTTAATTCCATCAAAAATATTTAACAAGAAAAAAACATAGCTAAATCAGGCATATTAATAATTATCAACAGATAATCACCTTGATTTTAAATCAACTCTTAGTAAAATAGAAGCAGTACAGTCAGTTAAATTTATTATTAAATATGTGAGTTAGACACATTAACATCTAACTTTCCCACTGTTTAACATATGTATTATATCAAATAATATTTTTTCAGTTAATCTTTTCTTGCGCCCCCATAGCTCAGCGAATAGAGCGTTGGCCTCCGGAGCCAAAGGCCGTCCGTTTGAATCGGACTGGGGGTACCATTATAATACTAATACAATCCAACATTTTTAGGTATTGAGAAAACACCAAGTGTTTTTTGGTCAAGCACTAAAGTAGTGGAATATATTAAGTAATGAGAAAGGACACTTTGGAGAGACAAAAATGATAGTAGCAGAAATCAAACCGTTTAAAGAAATGAAGGAAGAGGTTGCCCATCATAAAAAGATTTGCATCCTTGGTTGTGAAGCCTGCGTATCAATATGCCATGCAGGAGGACAAAAACAGGTGGGTGAAACCGCCGCACAATTACGGTTAGCGGCCAAAATTGACGGAAAGACTATAGAGGTTAAAGAAGACAGTGTTCAGAGACAGTGCGAATGGGAATTTATAGAACCACTAAAAGAGTATATAGAAAATTACGAAATAGCTATATCATTCGGTTGTGGTATAGGCACCCAGTTTTTAGCGGAAAGATACCCAAAGGTAAAAGTAATACCAGGGCTTAACACGACATTTATGGGCGCACCCATAGAACCTGGGGTATTTGTGGAAAGATGTGTGGGCTGTGGAAACTGTGTATTGGCCAGCACCGGAGGGATATGTCCCGTAAGCAGATGTGCAAAGAACCTTTTAAATGGACCTTGCGGAGGATCACAAGACGGCAAATGTGAGATTGGCAATGAAACACCCTGCGTTTGGCAGGAAATTTATGATCAGCTGGAGAAACAGGATCGTATATCCCTGATAGATCCTATAACTCAACCTAAGGACTGGTCGACCAGCACCAACAACCAGCCGAGAAAGATGGTACTTGACCATTTAAAGACGGTAAAAACCGGATCATAAGCGAAGGCCCCACGTTTAAGGAAGGTGCATGTAATAAATTGTACATACAAATCTTACATGAAGATAAGTGGTATAGCGTAATTTATCACATGCACCTTCCTGAGTTTAATTCTATTTTTAAGATTTAATTTTTAACTTTAAGGAAAGGGCAATTTCTTGATTTCCCCTTCTAGAACAAAAACATGGAAAATCAGACCAACAATAACGGACATGAAAGCAATCTACAAAAACTTCTGAAACAGGGAGAGTTTGTTGTTACAGGAGAATTGGGGCCGCCCCGTGGAGCAGACAGATCAGTTATAGAAGAAAAGGCAAAAATATTAAAAGGTTCAGCAGATGCATTTAACATAACAGATTGCCAAACTGCCGTAGTCCGCATGTCAAGCATCGCAGCAGGCTCCATATTAATTAATATGGGGTTGGAACCCATAATACAAATGACATGTAGGGACCGGAACCGGATAGCCATTCAGAGCGACCTACTAGGTGCCGCGGCAATCGGAGCTAAAAACTTGCTCTGCTTAACCGGTGATCATCAGAAATTCGGCGACCACCCTGCATCAAGAGGCGTGTTTGATCTGGATTCCATACAGTTAATACAGATGGTAAAGAATATGCGCGATGAAAAGAAACTGCAGTCTGGTGAAGAGATAGATGTTGAACCAAAACTCTTCATAGGCGCGGCAGCCAACCCGTTTGCAGATCCTTTCCATTTCCGTGCCGTCCGCATGGGTAAAAAAGTAACAGCAGGGACCGACTTCATTCAAACACAAATTGTATATGATGTGGAAAGATTCAAAGAGTGGATGAAGATAGTACGGGACATGGGACTCCATGAAAAGGTCTCCATACTCGCAGGAGTAGCACCTCTAAAATCACCTGGCATGGCCAAATACATGAAGAATTCAGTGCCCGGAATGATGGTCCCAGACCTCTATATAGACAGAATGGTCAACGCACCAAAGGGTACCAAGAAAGACGAAGGTATAAAAATCTGTGTAGACATTATTGAACAGGTCAGAGAGATAGAAGGTGTTGCCGGTGTCCACATAATGGCTATTGAATGGGAAGAAGCCGTTCCAGTGATATCAGAAAAGGCCGGGTTATTACCCAGACCTATACCAGACTAATGACATTAAGTGGTATAGACGCAATCAAATCTACGATTTAAGATTTAAATTGGAAAAAATTTGGCGGTGGTATTGACATTCTCGTTTGTTTGTGACGATCACCGTGTATAAAAACATCTCAGCTGGAGCAGTCTGTTAGACTGCTCCAAATCTCCACCCACCAGCCACATTGCATGTTCAAACTGATTGCAGAAACTATAGCCCCGATATTGACAAACGACGTTAGCCCACAACGTTAGCGACGGGTATATAATAATATCCTTACCAAATAATCCCCGTTAGGATCGGTAGAAATATTTTGTTATCAAAAGATTTCTATTCATGTTTTCTTACTCATATCTTTCTATCACCTCTAACTGGGATTATTTGCGTGCAATTAGTTCACATAGCCTACTCTTTTCAACATACGTCACAATAAAGTCGTAACGCACAACCAAAATGCGGATTATTGGAGTACTGTAAGTTTGGAGTAGTGGAAAAGGCAAAAAAAACTAAGACTTCGACTCTCCAACTCTTCATTACTCCAATAATCCAATCCATTTTCTGGTTGCAACTTTGCCGCTTTATAGTATTACACGGTAAATGCTTCTTCTTTAGAAAGAAAATTTTTAACAGATTTGCTCAGGTTAATCGGAGTGCAAAATTTATTTTGCTAGGAATTCAATTATAGGAATGGAAGATGCAAGATTCGAATTAACGGTTTCGAACAGATGTGATTCAATCATCTTCTGAAGATTTAGAGAGACATATAAAGCAGGTAATGATTAATTTTGTTAGAAAACCTATTCTAAGATTGTATTACTATCTGATTTCAGCAAGATTAATCTTGCTCTCCGTATATTTCTACAATTTGACAGCCTTGTCCGGTTAGATATTTGCGGAACACATATGTGTGCTAACATTAAGTGCCTAAAATGCCTAAAGTGCGCTAAAATGCCTAAAATTATAGAAATTTATTATTAATAAAAAACAAAGCTATTAACTTTAGGTACTTTTTCGCATCATGATGTTGCAAAATGTTCA
>JAIQZO010000071.1 GCA_021777055.1 Candidatus Anammoxibacter sp.
TTTTTACCGCCAATTCTCACCCACCGCTGGGATTGGTGGTAAAAAATAGAATTAATGATGCTCATTTTAGAGGGTTTTTCTTTAAAATTTAATAGCTTGTTTTTGATTTGGAAAATTACGATTCACGTTGAACCAAGACAAGATCAAACAAGACACACAACGATTTTTGTATATTGTGGGATTCAATGGTACCATAGTATCAAAAATAGAGATTTAGAAATTTGGTAAAAAGAATATGGTTTAGTTGTCTGTTGTCAATGCCACTAAACCATATTCATTCTGGTCACTAAGTCACAGCATTAATTTACTAATAAAGTCTTACCCCGTATTATGCCCCCTTCTTTGTGAAGATGAAAGAAAGGATCTAATAAATTATCAGATATGAAACTGTTTTGAGTTTCCATTTATGTATATGGACACTACTTTTGTCAGTATTTTCTTTTAAGAAATAAAGAAAACTATGTTTAGTAAACTAATTTATAGTTCTGGTAACTTTGGCAAGATGGGAAAATTATAGAATTGCAGAAGAGTGGTTAGTGGGAGATAATGACCATTTATTTAGACAAATTGGTATAAATTTAATCACAGGGGTACCAGATGGAGAGCCAGCGGAGGAGTAAGGGAAAGATAATCAAACTTTAATCTATTGAGGGTTCCAATTAATGTTCAGATAAGCTTTCAATATAAACAAAACGCAAAATTTGCATATCGATGGCAAACAATATGCAAATTTTGCATTGAAGTAAGCAGTAACAGTAATAGATCTAAAAGCGTAAAAAATATATAAATTAATTAACTAATTAATTGCAAATAGGATAGATAGAATATGCACTATCCAATCATATTTAGGCATCAGTTTTGCGGGTACTAATAGTTATTACCATAGATTTATTAATTAAACAATAATAGATCAAATATAATATTTTTCTTAGTTCTTATGATATAATAAAAAATATGCCAATGAGTTTACTTAAAACTGAAAAGCAAAATAATTACTAAATATTTTTATTTCTTTAAAAGAGACTAATTAATGTTTTTTAGGTACTTATATAAATTCTTTCAGGTCAATTATTGAGAACGCTATCCAATAATTTATGGAAATTGAATATATTGAAAAGGAAACATATCCAGATTGTAATAATTATAATATCTGTCTTTGCTCCTATAAGAGACATCTTTACACAATCTACGGAAATCGCAACTGAACCTTCTTCATCAATAAACAGTTTTAACACTATATTTGATGGGGTATCCGGAGCTTTCACCTTACGATACCACGGTAGACATGCCGAAGGAGATGGAAGATCAGATCAGGATTTCTATGAATCTCTTCGTCTGAGTTACATTAATCCTAAAAACGAAAAGATATCAGGATATCTCAGTGGAGCGTTACGTCAAGATATTGATGATCCCAGTACCCTGTTCAGATCTATAGACGATACGCATGATAACAGTTTAAGGGGGTATCTATATGAACTTTATGCAAATATCAATGATATTGGTATTATTGAATCTGCCAAAATAGGTCGACAGTATTCATATGACGTTGAAAATTTACATTTTGATGGCCTACATCTAAGATTTAAACCTTTTCATAATATACGATTCGCAACCTTTGCAGGCATTCCTGTACATTTTCAGGAATCAAGTTCCGACGGGGACTGGATAAGTGGGATATCAGTTGAAATTAAACCGTTAGAAAACTCTACAATAAGATTCGATTATGTGGTTTCAAGTGACAACAGTGATGATACAATTGGCAATCATCATGACAACCTTTTCATAGTCAACGCCTGGCACAATATAAAACAGTGGTGGCGCATATACGGCAGATTCTCAAAATTAGACTCCATAAGCCGTGATCTTCAGATACGCTCATTCTGGAACTTTTCGTCATTAGATCTTAATATTCAGTTTTCATATTACAAACAATCTCAGAAACTTGGCGATTTTACAACTACATTCAACGAGTTTGTACCTTCAATGGGAAACTATGAAGCGTACGATCAATATACGCTGGACATTTACAAAGGGATTGGAAATCATATGGGCATCAACATTGGAGCAAGTTTACGTGAATTAAAAGATGAATCTGATGAAAACTCATTTAACAACGATTTTGAACGATATTATATCACATATTCACTCTTTGATTATCCTTTAAAAGGATTAACTACAACTGTAACCGGTGAAGATTATGAGACGGCCGGAGATGATATTCAGTCTATTAGTTTTGATGTTACACATAATTTTAGCAAGAATCTTAAAATCAGCCTTGGTACATACTATTCCCTTTATAAGTATGACACAACATCCGGTGTAGACCTCACTGCTTTAAATAGCATGTCTGAAGATACATTCTTTCCAGTTGATTCACTAAACGAATCTGAACGGGATAATGTCAGGAGTTATTACCTGAAAGTAAAAAAGAGATTCTTTGATAATTGGGAAATCTGGGGAAAATATGAGTATGAAAATTTTGACTCGGATATCTTTCATACTTTCCAAACTGCACTGAAAGTTAAATTTTAAGAACTGTTAGATCAAAGTTGAGCTTCAAAAATCAAGCTAGAAATCATGAGAAAAAAGAGATACTCTAAGACAACATATGTAATCCTATTAGTTTCTATTATTACCGCCCTAATGATTGTTGGATGTGCGTATAAATTTGGTAAAGACCAAGAAAAATCGCAGAAAGAGATAAAAGCCTATGTTCATAAGACTCACGATAAAGTAGGAACCAGTAATTGCGAGACTTGTCATACCACCGCATACAAGAGCTCATTGGCTGGAATGCCCAGTGAGAAGATATGTATTTTCTGCCACGAAAAGGTTGGAAAGGGAGTATTGGTACAAGGGCTATATAATAAAGATAAATGGACTGCTGATTATAAAATTGCAAGGGCAAAGTTTGACGAGATCAAGATATCTCACAAAGAACATATGGATGTTAAGGAAATAAGTTGTAAGGATTGCCACGGCAATATAGCAAACAGCATTGAAGTTACAGATGAGCACGTTCCCACAATGGAATCATGCTTTCAATGTCATAAAAAATGGGTTGGTCCTAAACAATGCGAAAAATGTCATAAGGAAATAGCTGCAGATACTCTTCCAAAGTCACATTTTGTTAATGATTTTAAAAATAACCATGGAAAAATAGTAAAGGAAAAATATGCAGACCCGGCAAAAAGATTAACGTCTGCCTCTAGTTGCTTCATCTGCCATTCTCAGGATTCATGCGACAGCTGTCATCAAGCAATGCCTCCAGAGAATCATAACAATCAATGGAGACTCATTGGTCACGGCATTACAGCAGGCATAGAGAGGGAAAGATGCTCTACCTGCCACAAAACAGACTTTTGTTCTAGATGTCACGAAAACGTTAAGCCCAGGAGTCATTTGGAAAATGGATGGGGCGAGCCAACTTTGAATCATTGTAATTCGTGTCACATGCCAATCAGTTCTACTAGTTGCGGCGTTTGTCACAAAACAACTCCAAGTCATGAAAAAAAACCAGCTGATCATATCCCCCTGAGCTGGGGAGTACCGGCGAATAACCACTGTATGACTTGTCACAGAACCCCTGCAAAGTGTTTGGTTTGTCATGAGGAGAATTCCACACATAACATTGACAGTTATTTGGAGTCCCATATACGTATATTAAACTGGGGCAGTCCGGCAAATAAACATTGTGCGGCCTGTCACACCAATCCAAGGCCCTGTATGGTTTGCCACCATGAAGGAACGCCTAGTCATGATGAGGTAGAACCTATAACCCACACGGCTAGATACGGTTCGCCCAGACATCAACACTGTTTACAATGCCATATGCCAATCTCCAATTCGCCGCAATGCTCTACGTGCCACCCGGCAAGGGTAGGAGAGCATATTAGCGAAGCAGTTCCAATTCCTGATGATTTTCGCCATAGGCCTGAAGCAATCATTCGTTGCAGAAGGTGTCACATTTCGGGAATTCGGCGATTGAGACACGCTGATAACGGTCAAGCATGTAAGATATGTCATGAGCGTTGATAATAAAATCTAAGCATCCATATGACTCATATCCAAACAAATAGGGCTTTAATTTTTTTTCTATTCAGAATGAAACCTCTTGGAAATACGAAAAGAACTATATGCTATTAAATATAGTTTGTTTTCTAAAAAACCCGTTTGCATAACTATAAAATATGGCAAATAAAGAACCCTTTGCTATGAAAACAGATTTAGTGCGTAGATTTACCATCGTAGAGGTAGTCTACCATGGTATTCAGGTGTTGCTATACCTCACCATGTTTAATACCGGCGGTGCGCTTCTGGTGCAAAGGTTGTTTGAAATAGAAATATTTGAACCTGAGAAGTTGTCCAATATTCATCGTTTTGTCGGGTTACTATTGATATCATTTATTTCCATGACGATATTTTTCAGCATTTTTTTTAAAAGTATGCGACCGCTCTGGGGTACGTTTCTTGAGGCTTTTAAATGGTATTTTAACGACATTGTCTGGTTCGTAAAAATGCCGTTGAATTTTATTAATCATAAAGTAACGGTTCCACCGTCAGCACGGTTTAATCCGGGGCAACGGATGCATCTGCTGGTTATTATGTCTCTTATATTTGTTTCTGCTACTACCGGGTTAACTATGATGATATACAGGCCGGGAGCTATCGGTCCATGGATTGCACACGCCTCCACCATTCCACCTGCTGCCTTTTTTCTTAGCTTACATACTTTTCTGGCTTTAGTAAATCCATCCACGCGCAAGGCGTTAAAAGGAATAGTTACGGGTTTTGTATCTAGGACTTACGCTGAAGAACATCACCCTCTCTGGATAAAGAGCGAAGGGCATATTGTACATGATGGATATGTATCGCGCAAAGCAGTTATTATAGTTGGATCAATCCTTATTACAATAGGGTCTTTCGTTGTATGGCATGTGGGGCCTGGCCTTATCTATGCACAATTAACAAAGGTTGTAAACAATAGAGGCAGAGAAGCAATTACACCCGGCAAGTTGATTTCGTATCATGATGCGGAAACAGATACAAAGCATTGCACCTCTTGTCATGAATATTTTAATTCGCCGCAATCAGGTAAGTGTCTAAAATGCCACAAGGAGATTCAAAGAATATTAGCCAACCGACAGGGGTATCACGGAACATTGACTGGACAATGTTCCGTCTGCCACAAAGAACATAAAGGGCTTGATGCAAAGATGATCACACTTGACACGGGCACATTTGACCACAAGCTTGCCCGTTTTTCATTACTTGGCAAGCATCGTGAACTGGAGTGCGAAAAATGCCATCTGAAGAATATCAAGAAAACTGACCAGACAAGAATCCAATACACTAATCTGGATTTTGAATCTTGCTCATCATGCCACCGCAATCCCCATCCAGGACTTACAGATGATAAAGATTGTCTCTCTTGTCACACCATGCATGGATGGTCCAGGAAACAATTAAAATTTAAACATAATAGAGACAGCCAATTCAAACTTGTTGATAAACATAGCGAGGTTTCTTGTGAAAAATGCCATAAAACTATTCTAGAAAAAGATAAGATTGTCCAGGTTAAACTTACTAATGTGGGAAAACATTGTAAAGATTGCCATGATGATCCGCATGGTGGACAGTTTAAAGCTGAGTGTTTTTATTGTCATTCAGAAAAGGGGTGGAAAGATTTGAGACCAGGTAAGATACATACGGCTGATTCTACATTTCCACTTAAAGGGAAGCATTCTAAAGTAAAATGTGATGAGTGCCATAAACCTTTGCATTTGAAAACAGTACTAGCGCAAGCAAAGTTCGTTGGGTTGTCCCATGAATGCGGATCCTGTCATAAAGATCCACATAAAGGTCAAATGGCTCATCCTTGTAAGACGTGCCACACTGAGCAGGGTTGGAAAGGGAAAAACCTTTTATTTGTACATAACAAGCATTCATCATTTAAGCTTAAAGGCAATCACTCTAAAGTTCAATGTCAGAAATGTCATAAGCCGCAACACACCAAAGGCGAACTCGCAAAAGTGCGGTTTGCAGGCTTATCCCATGAATGTGCTTCCTGTCATAAGGACCCTCATAGTGGACAGATGTCTCATACTTGCAAAACATGTCACGTAGAGAAAGGTTGGAAAGGTGATAATCTATTGTTTGTTCACAATAAACATTCTGTTTACAAGATTAAAGATTTACACCGACATGTTTCATGTTCATCATGTCATTTATCCGGTAGAGATAAGATTGTCAGGTATAAACCATTGCAAAAAGAGTGCAATTTATGCCACAATGATATGGATGATTTTATGAATGGAATATCAGATACAATTGAATCCGCACCTGATCATCATGCTTGTAAAGTGACGTGTTTAGATTGCCACCCTGAAAGCATAAATAAACAATCTCACCCTGAATATGCTCAAAGGTGTGCTTCCTGTCATAACCAGGGCTATTTTTACATCTATTTCTCTTGGATGGATGGAAAAGCAAAAAAAGCAGAGAAATTCCTAAAAATGGTGGAGAAATCGGACGGAATCAGTAATAAACAAAAGGAGTACTATAAAGACAGGATCAGAACGATTGAAAAGATCTGTTTTCACAATATTCAGCTAGCAAGAAAAATGCTTAAGGAGTTAATTGAATCCGCTAATATAAAAAAATGAACAAACTTATTATCTTTATTATTTATCCGGTTTTGGTGTTTTTTATTAATCTTCTTTTCCGGTTACCGTTTTTATTTTCTTTAATTTCTTTCTACGGTGTACCAGCTTTTTACGTTTCAATAAAAAACAGGCAACATATACGGCGTGCCTTTGCCGTATCATTTGCCGTATTTCCATTATTCGTAGTTTTTGATTATATGGGTCTTATTAATAAGGCGTGGTTTAATGGCAGCACATTATGGGATTACAGAATAATAGATCTTTTTACTATAGAAGAGTTGCTTTGGGCTCTTTTTCTAAACTATTTTATTGCTATTGTTTATTTCTCCTACATTAATACTATAGCGGTTATTCGTCCCAAGGTTGTTCCCTGTTTTGCTATTTTTAGCGCTTTTCTAATGGGATTTTTCTTTGTTATCAAAGAGGTGGGGTTGATCATCATTCCACACTTTTATATAATTTTTGGCCTGATTGTTATAGTACCTCCCATATTATTAAATTTCTACAAAAAGATTATTCCAATAAAACGATTCTTATGGATAATGCTCTATTTTACTTTTTTTCATTTTTTATACGAGATTGCCGGTGTTCATTTGAAATGGTGGGAATTTAAAGGGGTTGATTATATTGCACAGGTATCTATTTTTGGAGCAACGTTCCCTCTTGAAGAACTCATATTTTGGGTTATCATGGGTGTTCCCTCGTCATTGGTTTATCTGCATTTAGCCTATAAATCAGAAGTAAGGATGTGATAAGAAATAACTTCTCTATTTTATGTTTAGGTTCTTACCGCATAATTGAGAGAATTTATCTCAAATTTATAATTAGCTGAAAATAAAGTTTTTTTGAGTTCATGGTTCAATGTCAGAGTTTAAAGGTTAAAGATACAATAACAAAAAAGAACGCTAAACCTTGAACGCTGAACCTTTAAACCACAAAAATCGCAAATATTTTTTCCTAGTCTTTATGCGGGAAATAGATTTATACCTTAAAGATATCAAAATCAGTATGATAAAATATGCATACAAAGCAATGCTTTTCCATACAAGTATGTTCCGAACCAAAGTCTTATCAATAAGATACAGAAAATAACTATTCAAACAGGTCAAACTTAATGAAAGATATAATTATTATCGGTGGCGGTGTGGCCGGATTGGTCAGCGCCATTAATCTAGTGAATCATGGGTTAAATGTCCTTGTGATAGAGAAGAACTCTTACCCGTCTCATAAAGTTTGTGGTGAATATGTTTCCAATGAAGTAAAGCCATTTTTAGAATCTTTAGACGCATTTCCAGATAAATTTAATCCGCCGGAGATTTCACGTTTTGTTTTAACATCGTGTCAGGGAAGAAGTTGCAGTATGCCATTGGATTTAGGCGGATTTGGTATCAGTCGCTATACCCTTGATCAGTTTCTGTTTGAAAAGGCAACAAACGCTGGGGTAAAAATCTTGTTAAATACTCAGGTTGATCAAGTCACGTTTACAGATGATTCATTTTATCTTCAACTCTCTGATGGAAGCAGCTTAACTTCCCACCTGGTAATAGGATGTCAGGGAAAGCAATCAAAGATCGACAGGGCCTTAGAAAGAGATTTCCTCAATCATAAAGGTGAATTTATCGGTGTAAAGTATCATATTCAATATGACTTTCCAGATGATACCATCGCATTGCATAATTTCAAGGGTGGATATTGTGGAATATGCAAGATTGATGGTGATAAATATAACCTTTGTTATTTGGGACAAAGAAAGGATTTGCAACGATTCGGCAACATCAAGCGGATGGAAGAGGAGATACTATACCAGAATCCCCATCTAGAGGATATCTTTAATAATGCGGATTTCCTGTTCGGTAAAGCAATGATGGTTACCGGAATAGGATTTGTGCCTAAAGGTTTAATAGAAAATCATGTACTAATGTGCGGCGATTCTGCGGGTGTTATCACACCGCTTTGTGGGAATGGGATAGCGCTTGCCATTCATGCGGCTAAAATAGTGTCGGAATTGATCATAGAGTATTATAGGGTAGATAATTTTGACAGGGCAAGACTGGAAGCTGAATACAGTGCAAGATGGAAAAAATTATTTGCTTTTAGATTAAAAGCAGGTCCTATAATGCAAAATCTATTCGGCAACGGTTTTTCAACTGAAATTGCCGTAATGATAATGAAATACTTTAAACCGGTTGCGCGATATATGATGAGTCAGACCCATGGCAAACCGTTTTAAATTAATTTAAAGAGCAGAAAGAATGCATTCATGCAAGCAGCTGTTATAAAATTGAGACGCATAGTATTTGTAAAGTCCGCTTTTGTTTGATCTTTTATTACCTTTAAAGACCATCTTATGAAGAATGTCAGCACTGGCAGTAAAAATAATTGAAAGAGAATAGCTGACCGTAGATTGTAATTGTTCAGATAAAAAATTATGAAACAGGCATTGGTGATTGAAAATACCACGGCAGTAAATAGGAACGTGCCTTTAATCCCTAAGAGTATACTTAAAGTTCTGTCGCCCCGTTTGGAATCTTCAGAATGCTGGTAGACTTGTGTCATAGGGTATGAGCCCCAAAGTAGCATTGATGACAAGAGTGCCGGTATCAAGGCCGTTTGCTTTGCAAAAACGTCAAACCCCATGTTGTTTAAGGCCATAGAGGTCATTATAAATGTAAAAAATCCTTGAAAAAAGCCGGCTATAAAGAAGCTGATAAACGGGTATTTTTTCAATCTGATGGAAGGATGACTGTACGCCTTGGAGACCAAGCCGTATATTAGAAGCATAAATGAAAATTCGATACTTATTAACAGTCCTAAAACCAGGGCAGCAAAATCCATTATCAAAGCGGTGTAATACAATTGTTTTTTTACCTGAGGGGGATTTTTTAAACCACCTATACTACCCTCATCTTTGTCAAAATAGCTGTTGTATCCATTGCTTGCCGGATAAAGTAGGAAATGGATAATGAAAAATGCCAACCAGGCCGCCTGACATTCAATATCTGTTGAAAGGCTCAGGGCAAACAAAAACACCGGCAATAAAAAGAATGAAAACGGTATGCGTAAATGTAGAAACGTTGAACGTGATATCATCATTGCCTCACTGATTAAATTAACTTTATTTTCATTAATAATAATACAACATGAACAAGATTATCACAAGTAATATAAGATCCATCGGGTTGGCCACACCACGATATAAATACGAACAGAAAACTATTCTAGATTTTATGTTGCGTACCCATCAATGTGAGAACGGCAACATCAAACGATTGAAAGCAATGTACAGGGCTAGCGGCATTAAATATCGATATTCCGTGTTGGAAGATTATGATAAGGAAGTTCAGGATTTCAGGTTTTACCCTGCAAATCAGGAATTAGAACCGTTTCCATCTACTTCACAAAGAATGTCCGTATACAAACAAAATGCATTTCAACTGGCGGAAGAAGCAATCAATGATTGTTTAAAACCTTTGACTGATGTAAATCTTGATCAAATAACGCACCTCATCACCGTAAGCTGCACTGGTATGACTGCACCGGGATTAGATCTGGAGATTATCGAAAAGATGAACCTAAATGGATCGATACAAAGGACATCAATTAATTTTATGGGATGCCATGCTGCATTTAATGCTTTAAAGATTGCTGACTCTATTTGTTCGGCGAATCCCGAATCGTTAGTGCTTGTGGTTTGTGTAGAATTGTGTACTCTCCATTTTCAAAAAGAAAACAGTGAAAATTATATGCTTGCCAATAGCCTTTTTAGCGACGGTAGCGCAGCCGCTTTAATTAGTCCCCAGAGAGGACCTGGTGTAAATTTTTCTATAAAAAAATTTTACTGCGATGTGGACTTTCAGGGTAAAAAGGATATGACCTGGGATATTGGTGAATTTGGTTTTGAGATGACACTCTCTTTACAAGTTCCTCAAGTCATCAAATCCGGTATTGCGCGATTGTCAGGAAAATTGCTAAAAGACCTCTCTCTGTCGTTAGAAGAAATCGATTTCTTTGCAATTCATCCAGGGGGAAAGAAGATACTACGTACGATTGAAGACGAATTGAAAATTGAAAAGGGACGCAACCGTTTTGCATATGAGATCTTGAGGAACTATGGAAACATGTCATCATCTACAATTTTTTTTGTATTAAGAAATATTTGGGACCAATTGTCCGAAAGCGATTCAGAAAAGAACGTTTTAAGCTTCGCCTTTGGCCCTGGACTCACACTTGAAAGTATGTTGCTTGAAATAGATTACCGGAGTTAATATTATGTTTTTAAAACGATCTGAAGAAACTGAACTTATGGACGATCTCTCCTTTACTGGCGATGAGATGCGTATTACCCTCAAAGAGTTGGAGACCATTAACAGATGGTTGGGAGGTAACAACATAACTATTTCCGGGCTGAATATTCTGCTTTCAGGTAACGATACGCCCACAACGATTGCAGACATAGGCTGTGGGCGTGGTGACATGCTTAAATTAATGGCACAATGGGCACATGCAAAGGGTTTAAAGATAAGTTTAACTGGGATAGACGCTAACCGGTCTATCATAGATTATGCAAAGGAAAATACTGTTGATTATCCTGAAATCACTTATGATTGCGTAAATATCTTTTCCGATGATTTCCAAAATAAAAGATACGATATAATCGCCTGCTCCCTTTTTACCCACCATTTCACAGACGAAGAATTGGTTGCATTGCTTAAAATTTTGAAAAATCAAACAAAACTGGGAATAATTATCAACGATCTTCACAGACATTGGCTGGCCTACCACTCCATCAAATATATCACCGCCGCGTTTTCCGGTTCACACATGATAAAAAATGACGCCCCCCTATCTGTTTTACGCTCTTTCAGTCGTGAAGATTGGTCGAAAATATTGAGCCTGTCAGGTATACGAAAATACAGTCTAACATGGAAATGGGCTTTTCGTTGGCAGTTGATAATACCAACATTGAATAATTTTTAATAACTATACACCAATAAATTCTTTGCGAAGGACGTTTCTTGCTTTCTTGCAATTAAATGTAACACTAACAAATCCATGTATTTTATCGATAGTTTAATTGAAAAACCCATAAGCGTATACCTTTCTTCCATATTTGTCGTACTGCTCAGTCTGTTTGCCTTTTCTAAAATACCCATCGAAGATACTCCAAAAATTGTCATTCCTTTTGTTAATGTTCAAGTTCCGTATCCTGGTGCCGCTTCAGAAGATGTAGAGTCTCAAATAGTAAGGAAACTTGAAGAACGCATAGAAACCCTTGATGATATTAAAAATCTCTATTCCATTTCCAGTGAAGGAGTGGGAAGGGTGTTTGTTGAGTTTTATGATGATGTTGATCCCAAGGATGCAGTTCGTGATGTTCGGGATAGGGTGGATGGTGTTCGCAGTGAATTCCCTGAAGAAGCGGAAGATCCTATAGTTACAGATATGGATATTGAAAGTATGCCCATACTTCTAATTGCAATTGCAGGTAATGTCTCGCCCTTTCATCTAAAAAGTATAGCAAAAGACGTTAAGCCTGTTATTGAAAGTGTGTCGGGTGTTGCAGATGCCATTATATTTGGAGGTTTTGAGCGGGAAATACACGTAAATATGGACCCTGCCCGTTCAGCGTTCTACAACATTACTTATAATCAGATTGCAAACGCCTTGAAAAGTCAGAACATGAATTTTCCCGGTGGCCACATGGGTATTGGAGATAGTGAGTATCTCCTAAGGACGTCAGGTAAATTTAAGACAGTTGATGAGATCGGAGATACCATTATCTATTCAAAAAATAGCAAACTGCTAAAGCTTTCAGATATTGCGGATATCAGAGATTCTCATAAAAAGCAAGCGACTATTTCACGAATCAATGGAAAAAACAGTGTAACCCTTGCGGTAAGGAAGCAAAGTGATATAAATACTTTAAAGACGATAAAGGAGATTAAAAGGCGTTTAAATGAAATATCTTTATCTCTGCCGCCAGGGATTGAGCTATTGTTTTCCCATGATAAGTCTAGCGGTATAAAGAGACTAGTGGGAGAATTGGGAACAAATGCTATGTACGGCGGTATCCTGGTGGTTATCATCCTTTTTATAACAATGGGCCTCCGCAATGCCATATTGATAAGCATGGCTATACCTTTCTCCATTCTTGTCACGATTCTATTTTTGTATATATTTGGGATGAGTATTAGCGGTATTGCATTGTTTAGTATGATACTTATTCTTGGTATGGTTGTTGACGGAGCTATTATAGTGGGTGAGAACATTTATCAGAAATTTGAACAGGGATTTGACAGAGTGGAGGCTGCAAAAGTTGGAATAAAAGAGGTTGCCTGGCCGGTTTTCAGCTCTGACTTGACAACAATTTCTGCATTTTTACCCATGCTTCTGGTTACGGGACTTGCCGGACAGTTTGTTCTGGTCATTCCACTAGTTGTTACTTTTGCATTAGCTGGGTCAGTCATCGTTGATCACATAGTTATTCCAACGGTTGCATCAAGGATTATGGAAGTTAGGAGAAAGAACAATTATGCCGGGCGCAGCTCCTTGGATGGAGAAAGAAAGTACTCTTCTTTATTATCTATCTTTCAATCTGTAATAAACGCATGCTTTAGAAAAATACGAGGGTTTTACTCTACAGTTTTAACATACTCACTAACGCATACAAAGAGTATTGCTTTGTTTACTTTAGCAACAATTGCCATTTCTGTTGCACTTGTTGTCTCTGGATTTCTTGGATTTGAATTCTTTCCAAAAGTAGATATTGGGCGGTTTAGCATAGATTTTGAACTACCCTCGGGAAGCAGTATAGAAGAGACAGATAAAGTTGCCCGCAAACTAGAAAAACACTTATATGGTATTCCTGAGCTTGTCACTTATGTTACTACTATTGGTAATACAGAGGCTTTAAGATCTGACATTCGGGAAGGAGGAAAAGAGGGATCCGAATATGGAAAGATATCAATAGAGCTAGTTGATGCAAAGCAGAGGGAGAGGACACAGACCCAGGTCTTGGATGAGATAAAATCAAAGATTAAAGAGATGCCCGGGGTGCTGTTGACATACTTTGAATTAAGAGAAGGTCCCCCAGCAGGTGCCGACATTGCTATTAAACTTAGTGGGGACAACCTAGAGACCCTTTCGTCTATTGCAGAGACCATACAATCTAAACTGGAAAACAAAAGTGGGACTATTAATATTCGAAGTGACTTTAAAAAAGGGAGGGCGGAATTAAAGATTGCAGTTAACAGAGAAAAGGCATCTATTTACGGTATAAATGCCAATAGTATTGCAAATGCAGTGGCAAAATCTTTTCTAGGGTACGTTGCAACTACAATAGAAATAGATGACGAAGATGTTGATATCCGAATACAAAACAAGAAATTGCTAAAAAAAAGCATTGAAAATATTAATAGTTTATATGTAGCCGGAACAAATGGTCTTTCCATTCCCGTGGGAGAAGTTGCAAGCATAACTCTGGTAAACAGTGTATCAGATATTCGAAGACTAAACCGTAAACGAACTGTTACCATAAGGTCTGATATGGTACAAGGCTTCTCAGCGGATGGGATTAAGGAGGAGCTTGAAAAAGAGATGAAAAATGAGGAGATTCCACATAATTACACTATTGTGTACGGAGGAGAAAGTGAAGATAGGGACCAGGCGATGAAAGAGTTGATCTATTCCATGACCTTGGCAATTGTTCTAATCTATTTTATATTGTCAATACAGTTTAATTCCTATAAACAACCGTGTATCATATTGATTACAATCCCTCTTTCGTTTGTGGGTGTTGTTTTTGGTTTGATTGTTACCGGGAATAATTTCGGATTTATGTCGTTTGTTGGAATCATTGCTTTGACAGGTATTGTGGTAAACGATTCAATAGTGTTGATTACCTATACAAATCAACTGGTTGCAACCGGAACAAAGATAAAAGATGCGGTTGTTATGGCAAGTCAGAGAAGATTGCGGCCTGTTTTAATGACTACAGTTACTACTATTGGCGGATTGCTGCCCATATCTCTGGATCTAGGAGGAGGTGGTGATTTTTGGGCTCCAATGGGATGGTCTATAATATTTGGTATCGGTGTTGCGACTTTTCTTACTCTTATTATTACACCTCTTATTTACGCAATTATTGAAGAAAAAAAAGAGTGTATGGCTAATTAGTACTCTTTATAGTATTACTTTATAAAGACTTCTTTTTTTTAAAGATTTGTAGTTTTTATGGAATACAGAATTCAGGAGCCAGGAGTCAGTACAATAAAAAGCAAGAGTTGAAAATCAGATATAATTTCTATCTATGTCCATTAAGTAACATAGTGAAATAACTACAAATCTATGCTTTATTCTGGATTCTGTCTCCTGAATTCTGTATTCTGTATTTTGGTTGCAGCTTCGCCGCATTATAATATTACCCTTTAAAAACTTATTTTTCTAGAAAGAAATTTTGACCGTGCATTATTAAGTCATTTGTAACGGTATAGTTACTGGATACTTGATGCTGGATGCTTGATAATTTATTCAACTAGCTTAAAATGTTATATTTTAAATCTAAATCATCTTTTTTTCATGTGGCATCTTGACAAAGAAATTAGATATCTAACTATTGTCCAGCATCAAGCATCAAGCATCTAGTATTCTAGTTGCGGCTTCGCCGCACTATGATATTACTTTATAAAAACTTCTTTCCTAAAAAGAAATTAACTGCTCTGGTTAGGTTAATCGGAGTGCAAAATTTATTTTGCCCGTAATTCAATTATACAAATGGTTGCTGCCTCTGAGGCCATAAAAAATTATGAATAAAAGATCTTATACCAAAATAGTTAAAACATGTTTCAGAGAAAGATTCCTTTTCCTGCTTATCTCCATTATTGGGTTTCTGCTACTAGGTCCAATATTTGAGGAATTTATAAAGATTCGTATCATAATGGACATATTCCTGACCATCACGTTGATATCTGGCATTTACGCTATTAGTAAGAGAAAAAGTATCGTGATCGTTGCCGCATTTCTTACCCTACCATTATTCATGTCAACCTGGTCAAACTATTTCGTAGAAAATTCTTCTATTAATTTTATAGGTAACTGTTTTGGGATACTGTTTGCAGCTTTTACTTTAATTGTAATTTTTTCATTTATATTTAGAGAGAATGAAGTTACATTAAATGTTATTTGTGCTGCAATTGTTGTTTATCTGTTAGCCGCAATAATGTGGGCTTTTATTTTTACAGTTTTAGAAAATATTCAGCCTGGGTCCTTTACTCTTGCAGAAGGACACATGAAATTTAAAGATAGCAGGTTCCTTTTTATATACTATAGTTTTGTCACTATCACTACTCTGGGTTATGGTGATATTTATCCATTAACCTCAAAGGCGTGCTCGCTTTCATTTCTTGAGGCAGTATTTGGTCAGATGTATCTTGCTGTGATTATCGCAAGGCTGGTAGGAATACAGATTACGCAATCAATTGGCAAGAAGTGATAACCATTAGTCACAAATTTGCTAACAAAACTAGATAAAGATGATATACCTCAACATTAGAATAATTTATTAAAAATTACCTGCCTAATTTATTCTCAATACACGTAATCAGATCACCAAGTTTCACCGGTTTGGCTAAAAAAGTGCTACCTCCAATATTACTACCAGTATCATCCACTTCTTCTTTTTGAATTATTGCCGTTAAGAATACTATAGGGACTTGTTTCAGTTGCTCATCATCCTGAATCTGTGCAGCGACGGCTCCCCCATCAATGTCAGGCATCATTATGTCGAGCAAAATCATGTCAGGTTGAAACTGTTTTGCCGTGGCATATCCCTGGCTTCCTACATTTTCTTCTTTTACCTCATATTTCCCGGTTGCCTCGAGATTTCTCCTTAACATGCGAGTAAGACTTGCTTCATCATCAACCACCAAAATTTTCTTTTTAGGCATGATCATCCCCTAGTTTTGTTTTAAATAAAATAGATACAGAAGCACCACCAGCTTTCCGATTCATAATATTAATAATTGCCTGGTGTAACTCAATAATACTTTTTGTAACTGACAGGCCAAGTCCGGTTCCTATACCAGTTGGTTTCGTCGTAAAAAATGGTTCAAACAACTTATCAATAGAGCCTTCAGGAATACCTATTCCGGTATCTTCAATTGTAACAATAACAACTCTATCACCAACCTTGAAATGCTTCACCTTCTTACAGTAGTTATTGTATAAATCTTTTGGCAATTGGTTGGAACATGTATTTACCGTAAGAGTTCCATCCTTATCCATCGCATGAATGGCATTCATGAATAGGTTTATAAAAACCTGTTTCATCTTGTTACGATCCAGTTTGATGTCAGGAAGGCCATTTTTTAACTGTTTATCTAGAGTGATATTATTTTTTGATAATTCATATTTGACCAACAATAACGATTCCTCTAACACTTCATTCACGTTCATAGTCTTTATCTCAAGTTTTGTTGGTCTGGAAAATTCAAGCAGGCCTTTGATTACTGTATCTGCACGTTTAACAGCATCATCCATATCAACCACAGTCTCTGTTACATCCTTATTTCCTTTCTGTGTTTGTGAAAGATAATCAATGCCCAACTGAATAACGGCAAGTGGATTTTTAACTTCATGTGCGACACCTGCTGCCAGGCGCCCAATAGACTCCAACTTCTCCGCATGTATTAATTGAAGTTGAGCGCTTTTAAGATTATTCATTTGCTTGATGATTACGGGATAAAGCAACCCTGTAGTTACTAAAACAATAGCAATGATAATTAAGGCTGCATTTAGAGCACTGCTACGAACGTCCGTCAGGGACTCGGCCGTAACGGCAAAAACACCTTCTGCATGTGCTACGGTTTTTCCAATGCTGTTAGTAAGCGGGACCCCATATAAAACAAATGGAAAGCCCTTAATCCATTTTAGCTCATACCAATCCTTATTATTGTGATGGCGCGGTAAATTGGAAGTATGCATCTGTGTTTCAAATGCATTAATATTTTCATAGTCAAGGTCAATATATTTTGCAACTTCATTTCGATTAAGATCAAGTATATTGATAATTACAGAACGACCTACTTTGTTATAATGACTGTTCCGCAGCTTCAAACCTCGTGTAACAAACGTATCGAGTACACATTGAATTTGATCATGGTCCGGCAAACCGGGCTTGTCCAGTAAAGCACCAGCCTCTGCATTAAAGTGAATCGCAGCCTGAAGTGCACGGTCGAGTACTACCTCACCGACCTTTTTACTCTCAATTAGAAGTACTATTAAGCCAAACACAATAGAAATAATGAATCCGACCATTGCAAGGCGCATGGCCAATTTTCTATGGAGAGCTTTATTTATTAAAGTTTTCATTATAAGGTTCTTCTACTAGTACGTAGTCATTGTTCTAATGACAGGTGTAATTTCGCAAGTTTTATCCGCTGTAACTACTCCTGTGAATAGACTGAAGGCTGATGGCAGAAGGTAAAAGCAGAAAGCCTTTTAAGTGCACAGGTTAATGGTAAAAAGCAAAAGCTACAGCCTTTTTGCATTTAAGCTTTACCTTTAGCCTCCTGCCTATCCACCTGCGTAATGACTACCTGTTAACAAAAAGAGTTTAGATCACATGGCTATCGCCAACGCAACATAGAGGTTCTACTAGTTATTTGGGAAAAAGGCATATGTTTCTTTTTTTAATGAGAGTAAAGTTACAATGCTTCGCAAGAGATCCCCATAGCGGATAAGAAGCATATCCTTTTCAGTGAAACGATTTCCGGGCCTGAAATCTCTGTCTTCATCTATCAGTTCATCTGGTTCATGGTTTGTCAATTATTTGGACGCAGAAGAAGGCAATTTCCTTGTCCTTATCCAGTATATGATGATGAATATTACCAGACCAAAGATTATTAAACCTGCAAGAAGCAAACAGACTTTCCAAAACATAGAAACTACAAGTTTTTCTATTCTCCCCGAAACATCTTCCACTGTTATATCTGTCATATTTAATATCTCTTTTAGTGTTTCTATCCGTTCCCTTTGCAAACTAGACACAGTTGCAATCCTTTCTTTACGAAGGGATTCTATTATTGCCACTAGTTCATTTTGCAACACTGTAATTGTTTCTGTCCTCTGTTTATTAATTGATTCAAGGACTAACTCCCGTTCTTTCTGAATCTCTGCAAATGCTCCTATACGTTCATTATTAATGAGTTCAGGACTCTGCTCTACAATATGTGTCATACGGTCGATAGACTCTACTAATGTAGTCATGCTATCTAGAATTTTATCAATATTTTGCTTAGATACCGTGGTTTCCATAAGGTATTCAGCATGCCATCGTGCTGTACGAGGAAGGTTTTCTGTAAGAAACGTGATCCGGTCAGCTATATCACGTGTATTTTGATCCAGGCTCCCTACTGTAGCAAACGTACCTTTCCGGTCTTCTTTAAAAACTTCAGAAAGAACAAGAAGTGTTGAGTCGCGGTTAAAAAAATGTGTTGTTAGGGGATGTTCAAGCTTCCAATCTTTAACAAAGCATTTCGCCTTTTCAAAACCCTCAGGAACAGCCCAATCCTTGAGATCGTTCATTATTTGCGTCTCAAGATTCCTAGAAGTATCAATGGCTATTGATTGAAACTTCCCAAATACGTCCTTTCCGTTCCCTGTTTCAAAGTAATCTGCTATCTGAGCAGTAAATGTCCAAGTGTCTATAAAAGCCATAAGAGGATCATGCTCCATTGAAGTAGAATGGCACTCAGGAATGGCATAAATTTTCCACGCTAGAGCATGTTTTCTGACAGAAGGATCATTACTCATTTCCATGATCCTCTCAGACGCCTCTTCTACTATACGGGCAAAGTGGTGGGAAAATTCTCGCACTCTTATCTGTAGCTCTTGGGCGGTAATCTCTTCTATTTTTAGCTGGTCCATCATGGGACTTATCTTATTCATGGTACTACAGCCTGTAATGGCAATGACAGAGATGAAAAAACACAAAAAAATAGAAATAGAGGAGAAGTATGATGAACTGTGCTCTAGAAAGGAGCTCAAAAACTTATTTCTTTTCATCAATTTCCCCATTTATAATTATTATCCTATACAACATTATTTTCTACTATTTGCTACTTCCAAAACAACATCTTCTATTTCTCTATATTTATACAAAGCCTCATAAAAATAGAAGAAAATAGAAGATGATGTGCAAAATAATTGCATTTATTAAAAGAATGTTATTGATTTATTTGGTGTGGAGAACAAGCGTAGTGTTAAATAACATTGAACCCAATTACAAATCATGGTCATCCCGAGGCTTTACATGAGAAGCATCGGGTGTTATTGACACCCGATGCCATGATGCTGGAATAATCTGTTCACCTGCCCACTGCTCCCTAGGTCAAATAACGCTAACCAAATTGGGTATAATTTGGAAGGATATTCTCTTTCATCTCCATGTCATTTTAACAAAGAGACGTAATTGCTTACTCGCAGCAGAAAGTTTTCTATGTGGCCTTCCTTAACATCAATTTAAACAAATTGAAAATTAATCCTCATACGTAACAACTCTAATGATACCCATAGTTCCTCCATCAACGTTTGTAGTAGTGGAATCGCTAACGGAAATAACTCTTGTTACCTCGTCTGAGTTCAAGAATTTGGTAACCCGTCTGTCCAGATCATTCAGCTCAGTTGCAACATGAAACACTTTTAAAACCGCTGTAAACGTTTTAACATTTAACATGATTTCTCTCCTTTATTATTCAGACTAAAATTACTATTAATAAATATGCCCTTGGGACAAAACATAGCCTCAATTCTACATCATGCTCCTTGTAACAAGGATGTTGGCTATATTTTAATTATAGAACAAATCGAATCGCATTCAAAGGAAGTTTTCGCCAAAGATTGTGTTCTTATGTAGCGGGGACCATTTTCGATGCACAATTTATAACAGTAGTGCAAAATATGAATAAAGTATTGGGATGACTCTCTATGCACAGGTGCAATTTAATATTTAAAAATTTTTACGCTCTGAAAAAAACAATAATAAAATCATCACTATTTTTGGTGTATAATATTGATAGTTCTTGTAAATCGCGAGTCCACCCGATGCACAATTTATAACAGTAGTGCAATGCATGAATAAAGTATTGAGATGACTCACTATGACAGGTGCTCATTAAATGTTATGTAGAAAGACATTATAGATATAAGCAATCACAATGCTAGATAATATCTATTCTTGTGTCATCTGCTGGCCTCTCAATAGATTGTCCATCACGATAAAGCAAATCATCGGGAGAGGATCCAGACACTGAAAACTAATTGCATAGTATAGGAATTTTTGTCTTATTAATTATGTCTGGTTGATTCAGCCCAACAGGAATTACGATAGTCTTAATCATATTCATACTCTTAATCTTAACCTCAGGGTTTGGATTATGAATATGATTAAGATTAAGGTTTTAAAAGTCAAAAGTGCACTTAGGCGCTAATTGAATTTTTTCATGACAGAATATAAATATACATAATGTTTCACTATCTAAAATTCTTTCTCTTATTAATTTTATGTTTTTTTCTTACCATAGGAGGACATAATGAATCGAAGAAATTTTCTCAAAAAAGCGGTTGGTACCGGTGTTTTAGCTGGTTCAATTGGTAATATAGGAGCATTGACAGACATTTACGCAATGACTTCCGATGTAAAAGATTCAGAAGGATATGATCTTGTTGCTATCAAAGGCGGAGAGCCGGATGTTATGTTTGATAGAGGCATTGCGTCTTTAGGCGGTATGAAAAGGTTTGTAAAAAAAGGAGACACTGTAGTTGTAAAACCAAATATAGGATGGGACAAAACGGAAGAGTTTGGTGCGAACACAAATCCACTACTTGTTAAAAGAATCATACAACATTGTTTCGAAGAAGGGGCTCGTAACGTTTATGTATTTGACAATACCTGTGATGAATGGCGTATGTGTTACGAGAATAGTGGTATGAAAAAGGCAGTTAATGAAGTAGACGGGAAACTTGTTCCAGGTAATGATAAAAAATTTTATAGCGATGTAAAAGTTAAACAAGGAAAACGGCTTAGAGAAGCTATGGTTCATGAACGAATACTAGAATCTGATGTTTTTATTAATGTTCCTGTCCTAAAATCACACGGAAGTGCAAGGCTTACAATAGCGATGAAAAACCTTATGGGGGTTGTGTGGGATCGTAGATATTGGCACAGAAATGATTTGCACCAATGTATTGCCGATTTTGCAACATTCAGAAAACCGGACCTTAACGTTGTAGATTGCTATAATGTTATGATGCGTAATGGCCCTCGAGGAGTATCTGTAAAAGACGTTAAACGCATTAAGACACAATTAATATCTTCAGACATTGTAGCTGTTGACACTGCAGCAACAAAGGTGTTTGGTCTTGAAACCGACGATGTTCCATACATTAATATCGCTCATGATATGAAAGTCGGTACTAAGAACCTGGATCAGTTGAATATTGCCAAATTAAAGATATAATCACATGCAGAAAAACGGATTAAAGAAAATAAGGGTGGTTTTATCGCTCTTATTTCTCTCTGCGGTATCTATTCTATTTATTGATGTAGAGAATAAAATAGTTGAAAACTGGAGCGGGCCTTTTTTGTATCTGCAGTTTGTTCCATCATTACTTAAGTTTATATATATTGCAGGAATTGGAACTGCAGGATTTATCTTTGTGATCATTTTAACGGTTATATTTGGACGTGTTTATTGCTCATCAATATGCCCCCTTGGAACCGTTCAGGATATAGTATCGTACATTTCTAAAAGATTTAGAAAAGCAAAGTACAAGTTTCTCCGTTCAAATAACAAATCTAGATACGCTATATTATTTCTAGTCGTTCTTTTATTGATGGTAGGTACAAATTTCGGCCTGCTACTATTGGACCCATTTAGTAATTTTGGCCGTGTTCTTGCTTCTTTTGTAAGACCGGTCTTTGTATTTTTGAACAATGGTCTTGTATTGGCGTTAGAGACATTTGATAACTATTCTCTATACCCTGTGGAGATCAAAGGATTTAATTTTGTATCAACTATTTTTTCGGCCATGTTATTAGTTATCGTAATTAATCTTTCTTATAAATATGGAAGATTGTATTGCAACGTTATATGTCCGGTAGGATCACTTTTTGGAATTATTTCAAAATACTCTTTCTTTAAAGTAGTGATTAATAAGGAACGTTGCAACGGCTGTGGACTTTGTGAAAGTGTATGTAAATCAGAGTGTATTGATTCACAGATAAAACATATTGACGTGACTAGGTGTGTTGAATGTTTTAATTGCCTTGGGGTTTGCCACGGAAGATGTATTTCGTATAATATGTCGCTTGGTGAAAAAGCAGGGAAAATCTTGTCATATAATGGCCCTGAATCCAGGAGGGATTTTATTCAAAAAATAGGCATTTCTTTTGTTAGTTTGAGTGGTTTAGTGAAAGTAGAGAAAAAGATAGATGTTTATGTGGATAACAAAACTCCTGTTGTTATAAAAAACCCTATATCCCCCCCAGGTTCATTAAGTCTTGAACATTTTACAGATAAATGTACATCTTGCCATTTGTGTATAACTGCATGTCCCACTCAAGTGTTACAGCCTTCATTTCTTCATTATGGGTTTTCTGGAATCCTACACCCTATGTTAGATTATAAGAAAAGTTTTTGTAATTACGGCTGTACTGTGTGCCTAAATGTTTGCCCCACCGGAGCAATTACACCTGTGCAACTGGAGGATAAAAGGCTTATACAGATAGGCAAAGCAAAATTTATAGAAGATAATTGTGTTGTAAAGACCCAGGGAACTGATTGTGGCGCATGTGCGGAACATTGTCCAACTAAAGCAGTAAGAATGGTACCATATCAGGACCTTAGAATACCGGAAGTAACTGGCGATATATGTATTGGTTGTGGTGCATGTGAGTATGCATGTCCATCAAAACCATGGAAGTCTATTTATGTGGATAGTAATATTGTACATGCAACGGCAAAAAAACCGTTGGAAGATGAAATCTGGAAAGAAGACCCAAAAGAGGATTTTCCATTTTAGACCCTTAAAAAACCAGAAACGCCCTGTAGTCATATAACTACAAGGCGTTTGTATTGATTTAATGTCCAGCGTCTTCAACTTTTTCTTTTACATCTTCAACCGCTTTATCAAGTTTTTTCCCTGCCTTTTCAGCTGGGCCCTCGTCACCACAACCATAAATACCACCAAGCAATAACACTACCGCCCCAACAATGAAAAATTTCTTAAATATTGACATCTCAATCCTCCTTCTTTTACATAAAATAAAAATACCTTAGAAACGTATACAAACTAAAAATCCAATGATGAAAGTGCCGCATATCTAAAAAGGTACTATACAAAATACCTAATTCTTAAACCAGAAGCCATAAAAAAATATATTTACTACCAAAATTGACCAATTCTTATTAAAATCTATAAAAATTAAGTGAAGCAGATCTGGACAAAAGATTAAAACATAGAGATTATGACCTTTGTAAAAAAAAAGAGGATACAAATAATCTATGATATTTAATATCTATGATTCTCAGAATGTAGGATGGGTTAAGCGATAGAAAAACCCATCAATGACACTCTTGATTTACCTCCTTTTTAAAAATTTCAAAAATGGATTAAATGAACAGTGTCATTAATAATTCTTTACGCTCTGATGGGTTTTGCTATTTCATTTCAAAATTGATTGTTACTTGTTTTTTTTATTTTCAAGGAAAGGGAAGGATTATGATATTAATCAAAGCTATTGTTTTACCTGAACGAGTTGTTATGATAAAAGATACATTACAAGAACAAGGTTTTCATGGAATAACAACAAAGAATAGCCATGGATATGGTGAACAAAAGTTAACTGTTAAGAAGGTATACCGAGGTCATGTTTTTGAGGAAAGGGTTGATGCTGTCAGCAGAGTTGAATTAGAGTTGGTTGTTGGTGAAGATAAAGTTGATGAAGTAATTGATATAATTCGTGATTCTGGTTCTAGCGGTGAAGGTGGAGATGGAAGAATTTATGTTTTTCCTTTAGCGAGATCTATTCATATTGGTTCAGGAACTAAACATCTAGGTTGTCAAGAAGAAGAAGACGAAGAAGAAGATATTTAAATTATTATATTCTGATCTATTACTTATATTTTCAGGCATGATGATTGAGTT
The DNA here is from genome assembly GCA_021777055.1 of Candidatus Anammoxibacter sp. Taxonomy (GTDB): domain Bacteria; phylum Planctomycetota; class Brocadiia; order Brocadiales; family Anammoxibacteraceae; genus Anammoxibacter_A. The sequence goes on from JAIQZO010000071.1 coordinate 24,870, forward strand.
TAGAGAAATTTGTAATCAGGTCAATAACTTAGGTATTTAACTCACTGGTAGGAAAGTCACCAGTTTATCAGTGGAACTATCAGTGAGTTACGAAACGTTAAAAGCTATGCTGAACCATCTATGCCATAACTAGAAGTTTTTATGGCTTCTTTTTTGTCCTGCCTTTTTTTTTGCTGTTCAAATCCAGCATCCTTTCAGCAACTCCTTGGCTGGTTACCAATCCATCTATTATGTTAGCTTTGGTATATTTGAGCCTATTTAAAACGTAATGCAGTGGTTCTGCTTTCATGCTTGAACCACCCGCAACTATTAAAACAAATGGCTTTTTCTGCTCGGAACCTTTTTGCATAAATTGCTCAAACGTACAAAAGTTTATTGTAAATATAGAACAATATAACTCTGCTACAGCGTAAAGATCTTTTATATCTACAGATTTCCCTTTTAATGATATCTTTTTAAGCAAATCTATTTGTTCATCTAAGCTATGTTTAAACTCCCAATCGTCAATGGACCCTTCCATATCGCCACTCTGATTTTTCGGTGCGAATACAATATTTCTTAAAAAATGGAATAAGAACCCAAATTCTGTACTAAACGGAGAAAACGAAACTTCTCCCAATATATTAAATTTTACAATTATGTCACTATGTCCCATGTTGCTAACAAATTGTGAAAATCCTTTTGCAAAGAAATTTCTTCTAACGTTTTCAATTCCAAGTACCACAATATCGCTCTTACATATGTTGTAATTAAATTTAAGTCTATGTACTGTGGTAATGCGTTGTTTAACTAAATGTTGCATTTGCTCATAACTGTTGATATTTATTTCTGGCAGATGATACAGATTCGTTACGCTTACATTTGGTTTTAAATTTAACAATTGCGATATAGAATGTGCAGGGGAAAGTTCAACTAAATGTTTGCACCTTAAAGCGATTGTCGGCATAATTTCAATTTCTAAATTTGTATTTGTAAGATCGTTGATTAAACAAGATAAACATGCAGAAACATTGTTGCCATCAGATCCTGCAATTTTTATAGAAGATTCCTGTAAACCATAATCATTGATGTCATGATTGCTTTCCTTCTTTTCTATTATTTCGGGTATCACGTTAACTAATAGATCCGAAGCATGCATTCCTATTAGTTCATAATATGATTTTAGATGAACTTCTTTACTTTTCAAAACAATTACATGCTTTAAATTGTATATATCTTTTAATTGCGTTTCAGTACTACAGTCTCTCTCCTCAGACTCTTCAATTCTTATGGGATAATTCTTGTTCCACTTCTTAAGACATCTCGAAATCTGAGACTGGCTTACTTTTAACTTATCCGCAAAAAACTGTTGGGACCTAAAATCAGGCCAGTTTTTTACTATTAAACTTGCAATTTGATGATCCAGTTCTAATTTAGTCTTTGGTTTTCTCATCCAATAATATATTTCTTTGTTAATTTTTTAGAAATTTTCTATCTAGTTTGTGCATAAGATATGGAAATAATATAAAAAAAATATAACACCTGCTATTTTATGCATAATATTAAAATAAAACTGATATATCTATCAATTAAACATATTATAAGTTGTATTATATACAGTTATTATTAATGCAATAGCATACAATAATAATACTAATATTTATATGATATTATTTTATGTATTTAATCAATGTAACATAAATTACATATTATAAGGAAAATTATATTGTAACAACCTGAAATTTGCATATTATTACTAAAAGATTAACCTGATTTGAAATAGTTTTCGTCAATCCCAAGTAGCAGAAATGATTGTTTAAGAGAAGTTGTTTCCGTTTTATTTATACCTTTGAGGCAATAGTTTATTAAAAGAAAGGAGGCTGTCAAAGTAAAACCTAGAAAAACTAAGTGAAAAAGATCTTGGCAAAACATGAAAGCCTGTAGATCATTACGTTGTTTTTAATAAGAAAAGATGTATATGATGTCTAATTAGTTTAGTTTTTCTAAGCGTTATAATAAAAAGTGAGCAATTATATTAACGGTAAGCTTAGCGTTAAAAATTAGTGGAGATATGACGCCTTTACATAAAAGGCAACCCTGTAAAAGCAATAACTTAATGCTTAGGTATTTTGGTTTAGCTGTAAATAATAGGTGATATTTGCTATCTGTGATTATCATTACAAACCTGTAGCTAAATATTATTTCTTAAGACTTAACTTGTATTAAAATTGATTGTTAATTGTTTTTTAAGAAAAGAGAGGGGTTCATTATGAGATTAATTAAAGCTATTGTTTTACCTGAAAAAGTTGTTATCATAAAAGATACATTACAAGAACAAGGTTTTCATGGAATTACAACAAAGAACAGCCATGGATATGGGGAACAAAAGTTAACTATAAAAAAGGTGTACAGAGGTAATGTCTTTGAGGAAAGAGTTGATGCTGTCAGTAGGGTTGAATTAGAGTTAGTTGTTGCTGACGACAAAGTTGATGGTGTAATTAATACAATCCGAGAGGTTGGTTCTGGTGGTGCAGGAGGAGATGGAAGAATATATGTATTTCCATTAGAGAATTCTATTCATATTGGGTCAGGAACTCAGCATTTAGGTTGCCAGGAAGAAGAAGGATCTGATATTTAAATTATGAATTATTGTATAGTGATCTATAACCTATATTTCAGACAACACGCTTCCGGTTAGAGAAATTTGCAATCAGATCAATAATTTTAGTATTTAACTAAAGAGAAACCTTTCTGCTCTCCAAACAGAAAGATTTCTCTTTTCAAGCAAGGTGACATATTTGCGTCAACCAATTGGCCAGCGTTTTTTTGGTGTTAACTTAATAGTTAAAAGTCTGCCGAAGACACTAATTTAAGAAAAAAGTGGAGAATGTTGATGTTTATTGAGTGGGGCGAAATTTTTTCAGTATCTAATGGCACATTGGATGCTCAGCATAAGCAAATTGTTAAACGAATGAATGATTTACTTTCGGTTCTATCGAGCAAATCGAGAGAACAAACTATTAAGAAATCCATTGTAAGATTAAGAAGCGTTCTGGAAATCCATTTTAGATACGAAGAAGCATTAATGAAATACTCTTCTTTCCCTGAGTATGAAAACCATAGACAAATGCATCGTACATTGCTGATTAGAACTGCAGAGTTATTTGATAAGTATGAAGACAAGACTGTATCTATATCTGAAATAATAGTTTTCATAAAGGAATGGTGGCTTCGCCACATTATCAACGATGACAGAGAATATATTGAATGTATTGCAGAATTAGAGCTATAATCACTTGTTTTGTAAATTAGTTTGAATAATAAAATTATAAATTAAAAACTCTTTATTATTCTTCTCCTTCTGATAAGATTGCCTCTAAAGTCGTAATCAAACCAACCAAGATATCCGCCCCACTGGAATGCCCTATCTCTAATATTTTTTTTGTTAATATTTTAACATGTTTACTATCACCTTGGAATAAGGATACCAGCCAATTGGATATCAAATCCTGTACCCATCCCCGTGCTGCAGCTTTAATAAGTGTAGCGGAAAAAGGAGATGTTTTATGTCCAACGGAATTTGCCAGGTTTTCAAGTTGATCTTCTGTGAACCTATCATTAAAAATAGTATTATAAAAATAAAGAGAGGCAAACACTCCGCAGAGAAAATCATCTCCAGAAGGAGTTAGACCAATACCTACACCTACTATTTTTTGGGAATATTTGGAAAATTCCAGCCAATCCCTATCCCTGATGGATAAACTTATTCTTTGAATATGTGGCTTTACCGCCTCTAATATTTGATTATCCTCATCATTACCAATCAAAATTGGAAAGAAACCGTCTATTCCAGTTGTTAGACACGCCTCTCGTCGGCATTCCTGCAACTCTTTAATAATATTTTCCTGTGGAATGATATACTTAATTGTAAAACTAGGGGTATAAATGGGCATAAATCTTAGATTCAAATAGAAAGACCTTCCAATCTTCTCTTGACGTGCAGTGGCAGTGTCTCTGCATGCATCAACACGGTTGATGCACTCCATATTACCATCAATATATGGATATTGTTTCAAATTGCTCATACTCCATCTTTTAATACACAATCTCCTTTTTGTAATAGAAAAAGTATCGCCTATACAAATACTTTTGGGTAAAATATTTGTCCTTATGGTGAATGGATGGTTTGGTATCTTTTCGGAACCAAGTGTCAAAACACAGTTTTCTGCCGTTAAATGTATTGAATTCTCAAATATAGCAGTCACTCTTCCTGTTTGTTCAGATGTCTCGTTTTCTATAACCCCACAACCTACTGTTTCTTGATTAATAACCATTGTTTTTTAGTAAGTTTAAACTGTTTTCAAAGAAATCAATTTATATAAAAGATATAAAACTATATAAAATACCACAACGGGGTGAAACATACCAGCGCAGGGCAACGCCCTGGGGCAAAGATAACCATTAAAACTCACCCTGCATGGGTGCAACATATATAACCGACGTAATCAAATGTATGTTACGCCCTTACAGGGCTATATCTTTTTTCTACTTTGTCCCAGGGCGTTGCCCTGCGCTGGTATATCTGCCCCTTACAGGGCCAAACTTATAGATTAGATCTGCAAACAGTTTGAACTTACGTTTTTTATTTTTCATTCTAACGACTCTAGAAGTAACTCTTCCACACCTGCAAATTGTAACGGGCTGTTAAGCGCTTTTAACGATTGAGTAAAACTAGTTTGGCAAAACGGACACATGGTCACAAGGGTATCTGCGCCGGTCTCTTCCGCTTCTTTAACACGACTATTTGAAATCTCTGTTGCCATGTCAGGATAGTTTGCCTTTACCCCCCCGCCTGCACCACAACACTTAGAGTCTTTTCTCTTAAAATCCATTTCAATAAGTTCGATTCCCGGTATAGAGTTTAATATCTCCCTTGGTTCATCATAAATATTCTGCGCTCTGCCAAGATGACATGGATCGTGATAAGTAACCTTTCTTTTAAGCTCTCTTACCGGCTTAAGTTTTTTCTGCCTGAGAAGATCAACATAAATCTCCGAGAAATGCACCACTTTAATATCCCATTTTTTACCAAGATGTTTTGCCCAGACAGGATAGTCATGTCTTAATGTTTTCGAACAACCCGAACATGGGGTAACAATCTTCTTGACACCCATTTCATTAAACAGATCAACATTAGATCCAATTAACCTTTTTGCTGATTCTATCTGTCCTGTCCTTAAGATCGGACTGGAGCAGCACACTTCTTTGCCCCCTGCATAGCAGAAAGGTATACCGACACGGGTCAGTATCTTTGCTCCTGTTTGCAGCATAGGAGGCATTTTATACGAGCATGTACAACCTCCAAATAGTAGGATTTCCGCTTTTTCACTGGGTTTTATATCAGGCAACAACCATCGATCTCTTTCAGCTTTTGGCTCACCATACGGATTATCAAATTCCTCAACAAACTTTCCAAATTTCTTGTGTGCCGGCATTGGACCACTGCCCATTTTCACAGATTCCGCTCTTGCCGCTTCCCAAATTTGTACTAATGGTATATCTGTCTGGCAAACCTCAACACATCTTTCACAGGTAGTACATTGATAGAGTCTTTCTACCCAATCATTAGTGAGTTCACCTTTTCCATCTTTAATCTTTTTTAGATGATAGATTTTTGACCTTGGCGAAAATGCTTCAAAACCTCCACCAAAAGGATGTGTAGGACACACCGGTTTACAGAAACCGCATCGAGCACAGGTGGATAGTGCATAGTCTAAAGATTCTGATAACCCTAACTCATCGAATAACGAAAGCTTACTGTTTTTTGTCATAACTATTCCCCATGTTTTTCATTAAAAACAGATTTATATCTATTTTTATAGATAGATATTTTTGCTATTGGTGACATCAGTTTTGAGATTAGATTCATAAAAACACAGATATTCAAGAGTGGTATCTGTCTTATTTTAGGAGGTATTATCTTGCCTGGATTTAATAAAAGTTTAGAATCCCTCTCTTTCTTTGTATTTACAATATAGTTGTATTTTTTCATGCCAAACAACTCTTTAGAATTGTTAGCTAACCATAATCCTGCCGTGTAGAAAGAACCTCCATAACGTAACGCTATTCCTAATGGCCTCAACGCCTTTGCCATCCTTATCTGATAAAACATACTTTTAGCATTATCAAGAATATAAACTAATACTGCCATTTTATTATCATTAACAACAACGGCCTCCATTCCAAGGGTATCATTTGCTAGATCTTTTTCTATCTCCGTCCATGCTCTGTCAAAACATTTCTCCGGAAGATAAAATTCACCTACCAAGACCGATGGCCCAAACTTTTTTATCCGCATGGGATAAAACCGATCCTCCCACTCTTCCATCGCAGTCTCTTTGCTTAATGATTTCCCCGCGGATTCATCAATAATTGATTTCAGAGTAATATCATCTTTATTGCTTTCTTCAAATGCAATTAAGGCATGAAAATCTTGCGTACCATTTCCATTCTCATAGTTCTCCTGTTTACGCATCCTAATGTAACCTGAGGAATGGAGTATAATAGTATATGGCTTAAGCCTTTCACGAGCTTTTATAATAAAACTTTGTGCTGACTCTGTATTTGGTAAAAGAACACCGTATGGAACAATTCTTTCTGCTTTTATACATTTCAATCTAAGACGCACAATTACTCCAAATATTCCGCATGTCTGATGGTATATTTCCATATCACTGCCGGAATATGTTCTTACCTTACAATCCAGGTCAATTACGTCAATCTCTGTAACCACATCTCTAACACTTCCATATCTCATGCTTCCAAGCCCAACCCCACCTTTTGGAAACCATCCACCAACAGTAGATGAAGGCGCGCTAGTAGGACAGATACTGTTGTCAAGTCCGATCTTCCGTAATTCAAAGGAGAGATTATTCCAGATGATACCCGGTTCAACATCTACTGTAAGCGGCTCTTTATTAATGGATATTATTTTGTTCATACATGCCATATCCAGAACTATACCACCATTAGTAGGAATTGCACCTCCATAACCGGAACTTCCTTGACCTCGTGGTGTAACGGCAATTCCAAATTCATTTGCTATAGAGAGTGTATCGATTACATCCTGATTACTTTTCGCTACAATTGCAGCTTCAGGTTTACAGTTAATCATACTCATAATAATAGACGGTATTTCACCAATATCATGATCATAAACCTCTAATAGTTCAGAGTCGAACGTAACTCTCTCTTCTAATTTTTCTTTTAATCTATCACGAATTCTTTGATTCATCTTAATCTCCTGCCACAATGTTTTGCAAAAATAGTGTTTGCCTGGCTTTTTTTTATAGGTTTGATGTAAGTTTAATATGTTTACAGAAAGACAATATAACCGTAAAGCAATTTTATAATGAATGTCTCTGTCGCCCCTAATTGGGCTTGCACTATTGAACCACTATTTCCCATAGCTTACGCTATGGGCTATCTTCTTTCGTCCCTACGGGACTTATCTTGCGATTTGTTTCTAATAAATATTTATAATGTAAGCCCTGTTAAGGGCGATAGATGTTAGCCCATAGCGTAAGCTATGGGAATTATGAAAACATATTTTAGCCCAGTAAAGGGCGACAGAAACTTGATCAAATAACAAAATTAATAGAATCTGTGTAAATTTGAAGGGAAGGGAACTTTAAAAATTAGCATTCCTATTCTAAATCGTTATTAATAACTCTCATGGCAACCCTTGCTGCATCAGCGTTAGTATCAAACAGAAAGAATCCTGCTTTTTTAAGCCGTTCTCTTTGATTTTTAAGGGATTGTGGATCACTATCTGTTCCACAAACATGGGCGATTAATATGGGCCCAGCATCGTTTATCTTTTCCCGTGCTGAATTTAATGCCTTGACCATATCACCTGCTGGGTCTTCTGCTGATCCATATCCTAACACTATATCGATTAAAATTACCTTTGTTTCGGGATCTGTAAACTCTTCTATAAATCTTTCCTCACGAAAATCAGAGCTAATCATTGGATGAGGCCGGCCATTTGTAAAGTCATCTTCACCCATATCTATACAAAGATGTTGAGAACCTTTGGCCGGATAATCAAGCTTTAATTTTGCCTCCAATGCTATATTTGAGTATACATCCACATCGTTATTATTGTTAAATATTAGTAACGCTTCATAACAAAGAGTTCCCCCCGCATATAAACCACGAAGATACTTTCTCTCTTTTGTCATGTTTAGTAAATGGCGGTTTAACGGTTCAGGGATTTTTACTGTTTTCTTCTTTTTTTTACAAGCAGAATATGCAGCATCCTCAAGTGTATTTACAATAGTTACATTTTTATTTCCATTAAGTTTAGAATCTATACCTAGAAAACATATGGTTACCGGAAGTGCTGTTTTTACCGCCTCATCTACAACATCTTGCATCACCTTTAGAGAGGCTGGTTTTGATATCAATACCAATGATTTCGTCTTCTTATCTTTTGCAAGTTTTCTAATTGCGGATATCATCATAAGCCCACCAACCGATCCTTTAAGATCTCTTCCTCCCACACCTATTGCGTGGGAAATACCTTTACCAAGGTGATGAATAAGAGATGTAATCTCCTGTATCCCAGTTCCAGAAGCACCAATCACACCTATTTCACCTTGCCTAATAACATTGGCAAAACCTAATGGCACTCCATTAATAATTGCCGTTCCACAATCCGGACCCATCATTAACAGGTCTTTCTTTACAGCTAATTTCTTTAAATGAACTTCATCTTCTAAAGCTACATTGTCTGAAAAAAGCATAACGTTAAGATTCTGTTCAACCGCATTAATCACATCGAGTGTAGCAAATTGACCTGGAACAGAGAAAAAGGCTAAGTTTGCGTTAGGCATAGTAGTAACCGCTTGATCAATATTGTTAAGAACTGCATATTTACTCTCTTTACTTGTTGGTTTTGACAATAGGTTATCTATTTCAATAACAGCATTATCCGCAGATGATTCGGTTTCAGATTCAACGCAGATAATCAAATCGTTCGGTGTTGAGGACTTAATATCTTCAAGCATTAACCCCAGATCATTTATTATTTTTTTATTACCATCAGTACCAAGAAGTACTAAGACTTTTTTTACTCCATCGATGGCGTTTACCTTTCGTGAAATATTCATCAATCTGACAGAATCCTGGTACTCATTCTTTCTCACAATTACCTTTTGCGACATATTTGTTCTCCTCTACATTCAGGACTGTTCATGGTTAACGATTCGTGTACAGAATCCTTGATCTATTGCATTTGCAACATTATCTTCACTGGTTATGATTACCTCTTTTCCGCCCTTTTCTATATATTCAATTGCAGCTTCTATCTTTGGGCCCATACTTCCTGCGGGGAATTGCCCCTCCTTAAGCCACTTTTTTGCTTCTTTAATGGTCATTACGTCTATTTGTCTTTGAGTTGGCTTGCCAAAATCAATCGCAACCTTTTCCACTCCGGTAAGTATGAGAAAAAGTTCGGCTTCAAGATTATATGCTAGAAGTGAAGCCGCAAAATCTTTATCAATAACACCTTCAGTACCTATAACCGATCCGGTATGGTAGTTTACTGGTATTCCACCACCACCACATGCAATAACAATGACACCGCTTTCAATAAGGTGTCTGATCGTATTCAGTTCCAATATCTTTTGTGGTTTTGGCGAATAAACAACACGTCTATATCCCCTGCCAGAATCTTCCATTATGTTCCATTTATCATTTTTCCTATGTTGTTCACCAACTTCCTTACTGTAAAAAGGGCCTATGGGTTTTGTTGGATTCTCATATGCGGGATCTTTCTCGTCCACAACAACCTGTGTCATAATTGTAGCGACTTCTTTTGCGAAACGGTCCTCTTCCAGGACGCAACGCATACTGATCTCCAGCATATGCCCCAAGAGACCTTGTGATGAAGCCACCGCAACATCCAAAGGTGGTACCGGAATTAGATCTTTTGCCTTCTCAAATTGTAATAACAAATTTCCTACTTGCGGGCCATTACCATGAACTATTACCAATTCATATCTTTTATGAAGTATCGCAAGCATCTGTTTGCAAGCCTGTTTCGCATTGTTAAGCTGTGCTTCAAAAGATAAGTCATCGTTTGATTTAAGGATAGCGTTACCGCCGATGGCAACTACTGCTATTGGTTTTGCCATAATTTTCTCCTAAGACAGTGATTATTTATAAATTAAAGATTTTGCCACAAATAATATGATTATATGGGCAAATTAAACTATTTCTTATCACTGCCTAAATAAACAACAGCCTTTTTAAAAACATCCATTGGTGCACGCGCAATACCGGCACCTATCTGACCTATACCCGATGTTTTATGTAATACTCCCGTATCAACAACAGGTGCAACACCTGTCTTAACAACTTTACGAATATCAATTCCCAGTGGAGCTGGAGTAAAATCTGCGGAACCCGGTCCAAATTTCTGATTAGAAGCAAAACATATGGACTGCATATTTTCCATTGTTCGAATAGAATCACTTAAAGTTCCACCCACAAATGAACTGATTGAAGGGGCGGCAGGTATAATCATACCACCAAGACCAACAGTCTCTACAATTGCGCTATCACCTATATCACCTGCCGCATCGTTTACAGAATAACCTGAATAATATATGGCCTCATCCATAGGTGCCGTCTTATCAATGAACCATCTGTCTTTTACTCCGCCTACCCGCAAAGCAAAATCCACACCGTTTCGACTCATAGCAGTAACTATAGTAGAATGCTTTACCCCATGGGCAGCATCTGCAGCTAATTTACACCCGATCAGTGTCAAGTTTAGAAAAAAGTGGTTATTAGAATCTATAAATTCTATGATCTCAAGTATCTTCTTTTTTGTAAGACCTGTTTTTAATAAGAGAGGAAAGAGCTTCCGTTGTAGTAATGATGTGCAGGCCGCACTCCTGGCATGAACCTCATCACCCATCTGTACCCCTTCTGCAATGATATTAAAGATATCAATCCCGTTTTCACTATTATTAATGGCGGCTTTAAGTCCAGGCCCTAAAACATCACGCATCCATTGAAGACGTTTGATCGTATTATCATCGTACGTCCCCATCCACAAGACGTTTCCTTTACCTTCGTTAAAAGTACTCCATGTAACATTATGATGTGTCGCGTCCTTTCCTATCATTACACACATGGAAGGGGAGATAACGCCGCACATGGGACCGATACTACCCATAACGTAATTAGGTGTAAGAATAATCTTTTTATCATTTACTTTTTGTATCAGCTCTTTTCTATTTTTTATTAACCCTTCAAAAACAGCTGCACCTTCAATGGCACGCTGTTGGGGGTCACACATATCTTCAAATGCAATAGGTGGACCGGAATGTAGTATTTGATTCGGCTTCATTCCCGGTATAACATCCAATGCCCTGGCCACATCCACCCATATAGGACGACTGTCAATAATACGTTTAATTGTCAAGCTATTTGCCTTATCAATCTCCGGACTACATAAACTTACAAGATGATCAATTAGCTCTTGATCACCACCTGCCGGCGGACACCATTCTACTTGTGTTACCGGAACATTCTGGCTTTCAAGTGAATCGTGAAAACACTTTAACCCCAGATTTATCACATTGAGATCCTGATTTAGATTATTCATTTGTTTCCTTCTTGTTTTGTAATTAATTTTAACAACATTAATATCAGAAGAGCATTTATCAAAGCTCAAATTGCTTATGGTTAACATTTCTCCCCAAATGATATAATTTACCGTTTAATGGCAGGACGAACTTTCCTGAAAATTGACCTTATTTGCCTAATTCTATTGGGATGTATTGTTAAAATAAAGATACCACCAACAATATTTCCCAGGGTAACTGGGATCAAATTGTCAAATAAAATTGACATCTTATAAAAAGGTATTCCTTTTGCTAATAAACCAATAGGAATCAAATACATATTAGCCACGCAATGTTCAAAACCACAGGCTACAAAACATGTGATCGGAAAGAAAATGCAAAATATTTTAGCCACGATCTCTTTAGCCATTATTGCCATAATGATTGCCAGTATTACAAGAATATTACAAAAAATGCCCCTGATAAAAGCTTCCATAAATGAAATAGCCAGCTTATACTCTGCAATCTTAACTGATACGGCTCCTAGCTCATTTAGAGCGCCTGCTTTTCCTAAAAGTCCGGAGTTATATATTAACCATGCACATACAATAGCACCGATGAAATTACCTATATAAACTACAATCCAGTTATTTAACATTTTTCGTTTAGAAATAGCAGTTGCAAACACCCCTATAAGAATTGTAATATTTCCAGTAAAGAGTTCAGCACCTGCAACAATAACCAGTATCAGACCCACGCTAAACATTATTCCACCGGCAATCTTGCCCATTCCGGCAGCGATAGTAACTAAAAAGAGTTGCCCTCCAAGTCCTATATATAATCCTGCCAAGATACCTAAGATAAGAAGCTGCCAGGTTTTTGTGTTAGATTTTTTTATACCAAGTTTAGATATGGCCTTACTGGCCTCTTCCTGACTGAGACTAGGTGTATATGTTGTCTCCATAAATGGTTTCTCCAAAATCAGTAACAAGATATCAGTATATTATAGTGATGGCGTATTAGCGTTATCTCACTTTTCAAAGTCCATATGTTTTGTAATTAACTTGAACCTGATTAATAATTGTATTAGATACAAAACAATACTTTTTCGCTATATCAAGAATGTCTTCAAGAACATTACTTTTGTTATCAGTACGAATATTGACATCTATGCTATCTAATCTAAAGGTTTCACTGTTTTTATTTCCTTCTACATGAATCCTTAGGTTCTTTAGCTCTAAACCTTTTTTTGATGCAACAAAAACAATTGATTGACCGATACAGGATGCAATAGACCAAAGTAATAACTCACTGGGCATGGGGCCTACACCATCTCCGCCATACTCATGTGCCTGGTCTATTGTCATTTCAAATTTCTCTGAAACTACCTTAAACTTAAAATTATCAACATGTTTTAGTTCAATCTTCATCACCACTCTTTTCTAGAATTTTTTCCATTAATTGGTGCTTTTTCCCTTTGAGGATAAATACTTTACCCTTTCTTATCCAGCCAAGGCGTTTAAAAAAACGTGCATTTTGTAATTGTATAGTCGCAAAGAATTTTTCGGCATCCTGATGGTTATTCATGATTTCAACTGCTTTACGAACCAGAAGTATTCCCACTTTGTATTTCCTGTACTCCTTTACAACTGCAAGTCTACCACCGAACCAGATCTTTGTGGTTTTAGGATAACATCTGACAGCACCAACAATCTTACTATCATAAGTAGCAATAATTGGGATAGAGTCTTTATCATGCTTATCTATGTCACTATTAAGGAAGACCTCTTGTTCTTCGACAAAAACCTCTTTTCTTATCTTAAAATATTCGTTAATCTCATACGTCGTTTTGGCAACCTTTAATTCAAATTGGCTTAAACCCTCAGTTTCCAAACAAGGATTCTCAATTGCTTGATTCTCTATCTTGTTAATGGTATTTGTATTGCTTAAACCTTTTCGGTTCTCAACAAATTGCAACATTGAACATGCTTTGCATTTTACACAACCGGAAGAACAGTTATCCGAGTTCAATCCGTTGTCATTTAACATTTTCCCTACTTCCAGATACATTTTCTGCAAATACCCAACGCTGGGAGATTTAAATCTTTCCATTAGCGTTCCATTTATTGGTCGTACTGGCACTATAAAAGGATAAACGCCAATTTCAATAGCTTGACGACAACGTTGCAACGTTAAATCCACATCTTCACCTAAACCAAGAATTACAAATGTACTTACCTGGTTTTTCCCAAATATAGATACAGCATCTTTAAATGCTTGAAAATATACCTCTTCACTTATAGAAGCCTTTCCCGGGACAACAACTCTCCTTACATCGGGATCAAAGCTCTCAATATGAATCCCCACACTATCAACGCCCATATTAGCCAATAAAAAGAATATCTCTTTGTCTCGTGGTGGTTCAAATTGTACATGAACTGGTAAACCTGTTGCCTCCTTTATGGCAAAGGCACATTTACCCAGGTATTCAGCCCCTTTGTTATCCATATCTGTTGTGCCAGAAGTTAGTGTTACATGTTTAATGTTGTCCAGCCGTTTAGCTGCAGCTGCAACTTCTGCAAGTTGTTCAGGCGTTTTTTTAAGTATTGTGTTTCCGTTTTTGAGAGAGACTCCAACAGCACAAAATTGACATCTTGTATCAAGATTATCATACCTGACACACTGTTGAACAACCGTTGAAGCCAGGCAGTCTGAACCATGTAAACGAGCAATCTTTTTATACGGAATACCATCCTCTGTTGATAAATCGTAAAACTTGGGGCTTGAAACCTCTTTGATCTCTCCAAGTTTAGTATTCTCTTTTTTAAGAAAGAGTTGATTTATCTCTTTTTCTATATAAAAATCTGATTTACTCGAGGGTTCATTAAGAGTTGGAACCATTACTGTAAATGATCCTAATCTAAATGCTTTGTCATCCGATGGGCCAGCCCCCCCTATTCTCCCTTTTTCAACAAACGATCCACGGACACCTTTTACTTGAAGTCCTATAATATCTTTTAGTAAATTTTGCACAAATATATCTCCTAACCGCAGAGGTTGCGACGTTCAGAGTTAGAAACCAATTTAGTTAATTAACAGATTAAAAACTAGCTTGTCTTTTAGTTTAGATACAAAGTAAAAAGTACAGATTGATTCCAAAATAAATAACTCAATATTTTTCTCTTGCAACATCGCAACCCTGCGGATATTTAAAAGATAATAATAAAAACTTTGAAAACTTTATTTATACCCCTCTTGAGTAAAGAGAGGCGCTAACAAAAAACTAATATAATTTTTTATTGAAATCAGACAGTCCATGTAGCAATAGTTAGCGCCCCTGCCCGCCAATGCTCAATCAGCATATCTAAAACATCCAGCGGATTAATACACTTTACACCCTCAATCATATCTTCTTCCCGATGTCCGTATAGTGCTGCCATTGCAAACCTACAGGCATAGACCTTCCCACCTTCTTTGATGATTGTCTTTATCTGATTATTAATAGCCTGATTACCTGGAAACGCATCATCTCCCACCCGAGGATATCCTCTGGTTTCTGATGCCATCAGAACACCTGGGCCGTAAAGACTCAGGCTTAAATCGAAGCCCTTCCTAATCATTCGGGTAGCAGTTAAAAGATTTACCAGTCCTACTGATCCCTCATATGGAACCGTGTGCATCATTATTAATGCCTTATCTCCGGGCTTGGCTTTATGATCTTCAAATACCTTCTCTTTAACATCAACAATTTCATCACCTGGTTTTGCCCTTGGAATTTCTACTCTTCCCATAGTTTCATCTCCTTTTAAGTAAGGAGGAAAATGGATAATTCTTTAATTTCCACTTCCCTGACAACAATTAATAAAATAATTTTCCATTTTTCTAACCACAATAAAGGTTATATGCGTTATCCCAAAAAATCTTATTCTTTAACTCATCCGAAATATTTGCCCCTTCGACCTTATAATATTCACCCCAGAAGTCACTCCACGGTTCATCCGACGCAAACAATATTCTGTCATCACCCACACCATGCTTTTCAATCTCATTTAATAGATATCGGGGGCCAAATCCAACCGCCCATGAGAAATCCGTGTAGACCTTGTATCCCTCTTTTATGAGATTAATGAAAGCCGGCACAAATTGTATGTGACCTGATACACCTCCCCCCATATGATTAAGATGGATCTTTACTCTTTTTCCGTATTTCTTTACAAAATTAAATGCATTCTTTATGTCAGACCCACCGCCAGGGCTTGTATGCAGATGAAAGATATAATCAAATTTCTCTGCTACGTTTACAACCTCATCCCACAACTTTTGCGTCTCCTCATCCCAATCCTCCGGATTGTATGTACCGCCAAGAAGACATGTCGTCTTTAAAACCTTTATTCCCGGCGAGCCTGCAAGTTTTAATGATTCCCTTGTTAGTTCTTTATCACGTGCAGCACCTGAAAACCAAATTGCACCCAGAACTCTATCACTATTACCGTTACAAACATCCAGCACCAGCGGATTCAATTCAAATGGTTGTTTAGGATCAGGTATTCCGTAATTGGACATCACAATAGCCATGTCAATCCCGTAGCTATCCATATGTTTAAACTGTGCATCTGCATCCTTGAATTCATAAACAGTAGGTTTCACTGGTTCCGGTAACCCGTAAAACGGATATCCAGCCATCTCTCCAATGTGACTATGCATATCAAAAACTTTTCTATTTGCTTTCATATAAAATTACCCCCTTTCAACGTTAACACAATAAGTCCTGTAAATAAGATAACGACTCAAAATCAGATATAATTGTTGTCCAAATTATTAAGCCCATATATCAGAATGTTAGTACTACACAACTCATATATCAAACGGTGTGCCAATTGCTCGCTACAACTATAAGTTATGCTTATACCGCAAGTTAAAACAAAGAACGAAAAAAAAGGGTAATAACGATATTTTATAAATAACGATTTTTCGTTTTATGATTACGAAAACTCGCTTGTTTTGATGTGAATGAAAAGGCTTTTTCAATCTATAGATCAAAAGCAAATAACAAAATAGGCTGTCTGCAGATAAAATTCCTAATATCAAATTTAGATAAATAACTTGATAGTATAGGAATTTTCATTTTAAGATTCAGATAGTTGTTTCTTTTCTAATCGAGTCAAACCTGAAGGTTTGAGTTACATTTCGTAACTCAAGGCTTTAGCCTTGATGATATAAGAGAAGAGATATCCGTTTGCGATAGGAGACGCTTCTTTTGGGAGATTATAGTTCGCCGTTGGCGCTAAATTAATATCTTTGAGTCTTAGTGTCTCTGTGTGAGAAATATCAAGGAAAAATGTACATAGATAGCCATATATTAATTCTTAAATGTGAAATTTTATCCGCGTACGAAGTATAAATATTTATATTGGCAGGATATTTGCTAATTATTCATATTAATGCTTTTCATTAGTTTATTTAGGCTTTTTGGAGAATAGATATGGATATACTGCTTATTAATCCTTCTTATATGGATTCACAAGATATTTCAAAAAGACATGACACATATCGGTCCTTAATTGAAGCTGGCAACATGTACGTCTTTCCGTTTGAACCACCACTGGGTTTAGCATCACTTCTTTCAGTTTTACAACTAAACGGAGTTAGCGCCAAACTTTTAGATCTGCAGGCAGAGGAATTTACAAGACCTGAATTTGTATCTTTTTTGAAAAACAACAACCCTCGATATGTTGGAATTACCGCAATGACAACAACCTATCCAAGAGCAATAGAGGTTGCCCAATTAGTAAAAAAGACATTACCAAACTGTAAAGTAATCTTAGGAGGTATCCATCCCACAATAATGCCTAATGATACGATCGCCGAAGAGTGTTTTGATTATATTATCCGTGGTGAAGCAGAAGAATCTTTAGTGCAATTATTAAAAACTGATTCAACCGATAGCCATATAGATGGTATAGTAAGTAAAAAGGGATCTGAAAATATAGATTCAAAAAGAGTTCCACATTTAAAAGATTTGAATATCTATCCTGCTCCTGACTATGATAGCTTCCCTGTACATAAATATGTCAAATACAATGAGTCGTTACGATCTTTAAAGGCTATTTCAATGATAGTGTCAAGGGGATGTCCATATCCATGTTCATTCTGCGCAGTAAATAAAACAATGGGACGCTCTTTTAGAATACGTAATCCAAAAAAGGTTGTAGAAGAGATGTCGATATTACAAAAAAAATATAGTGTTGAAGGGATATGGTTTAAAGATAGTATATTTAATCTTAATAAAAAATGGGTAGATGATTTTTGTAACGAAATAAGAAGAAGAGATTTAAAAATGAAGTGGCAAATAAATACGAGAATAGATAACATTGAAGAAGAACAGTTATCAAAGATGGTTAAAGCCGGACTGGAACAGATTGACCTTGGTATTGAATCGGGCTCTCCCGCAAGCCTAATAACACTTAATAAAAATATTACAGTGGATCAAATTGAACCAGCTATCAAGATTGCCAAAAAGCATGTAAAGGTTTCAGGTTTTTTCATGATCGGCATTCCAGGTGAAACAGAAGATGATATAGAAATGACATTTACGTTAGCAAAACGGCTAGATCTAGATAAGGCATCCTGGTCTATCTTTACACCGTTACCAGGTTCTTTACTCTTTGACAATCTGAAATCTCAAGGACGCCTCCCTGCAAATATAGACTGGAGCCAGACACACTTTATAGATTCAAATATCTCTTATTCGCAAGTTCCCCATGAGAAATTATTAAAATATTTCTGGGAGATTCAAGAATATTTCAAAATAAAACAAGAATAAGAAATAGAAGATTATTCTATTACTTTTGACTTATCACTTTTAACTTTTAACTTTTAACTTATCACAATGAACATTGAATTCTTTCAAACAGTCGCATTATCTGTAGCCAATGAACGGTCAGTAGAGATTGTGTTTAATAAGATAGTTAAAGGCTTGACTGACGACCCTAACGTTGTACTGGCACGTATTTGGCTTATTGCTCCGGGCGACATGTGTAAAGAGTGTATCTGGCAAGAAAACTGCCCTGACAAATCCATGTGTTTACATTTGGTATCAAGCGACGGTCAATCTTTAGATAAAGATGTTCCCAGATCAACATCACTTAATGGAAAGTTCAGGCGTTTCCCTATCTTTACTGCTGAATCTCATAAGGGTACTTCCACAGGAAAAATAGGTTATATTGGCGGGACTGGTAATCCCATATTAAAAAATGATATAAAAGAAAACCCCAACTGGCTTATGAATCCTGAATGGGCCAAAAGAGAGAAGATAACAAGCTTTGCGGGCCAACCTCTAATATTTCGAGATAAAACCCTTGGGGTACTTGCGTTATTTAGTCGAAAGGTATTAGATAAGTCACATTTGGCAATGTTTAGAACCTTTGCTCACAATGCAGCGGCTGCCATAGCTAACGCAAAAGCATTTGAGGAGATCAAACATTTACATCAAAAGCTTGAACTGGAGTTAGAATATTTACGAGACGAAGTGCGAGACACGTGTCCCTTTGGGAATATTATTGGCCATAGCGCAGCTTTACAAAAAACACTTCAACAGATAGAGCTTGTGGCGCCAACCGATACAACGGTACTTATTCAAGGTGAGTCAGGAACAGGAAAAGAGCTAATTGCCCTTGCAATTCATCAACAGAGTAAACGTAAAAACCATTCTCTTATTAAAGTAAATTGCGCGTCAATTCCTAGAGACCTGTTTGAGAGTGAATTCTTTGGTCATATAAGGGGTGCATTTACCGGAGCAGTTAAAGATCGGACAGGGAGATTTCAGTTAGCAGACAATGGAACTATATTCCTTGATGAAATAGGTGACATACCTGTTGAACTTCAAAGTAAATTGCTTCGTGTACTCCAGGAAGGTGAGTATGAAAAGATTGGAGATGAAAGGACGCGTAAAGTAAACGTAAGGGTTATTGCAGCTACAAACAGAGACCTCAAAAAAGAGATGGATATAAACAGGTTTAGGGAAGATCTATATTTTCGACTAAGTGTCTTTCCCATAGAAATAGTCCCACTGAGAAACAGAAAGGATGATATTCCTATCTTGGCTCAATTCTTCCTAAAGAAGAGCTGCAGAAATATGGGGTTAAGAGAATTACACCTAAAAAATAAGCATGTTATGCAGCTACAAAATTATAATTGGCCAGGAAATATAAGAGAATTACAAAACATTGTTGAACGTGCGGTTATAATGTCCAAAGGAAAAGAGCTTAGACTTGATTTGCCCTTATCAAATAATCGCGACGGTTTTTCTAGTCTATCAGAATCTTCCATGGAAGATAAAATACTAACTACCCATGAAGTAAAAGAGTTTGAAATAGAGAATATTATAAGGGCACTAAACCAATCAAACTGGAAAGTCTCAGGAAAAGGTGGCGCGGCAGAACTTCTGGGAATGAAATCAACCACCTTAGATTCACGTATAAAGATGTTGGGGATCAGGAAAAGTGGTTAGATTGTAAAATTCAAGAACATCAGACAACCATAATCTAGACATTTAAATTAAGAGATTAGCTGGTTTTGCAATAATGACATTGAGGATAAGCACTATTAGCATTTCTTAGGAATAGCTTAATGATCTTTTAATAAATATTTAGTTTATGTCCGTCGGTAGTTTAACACTAATCTTTTAAATAGACTTTTGTTATATAGATACAAACCGTATAATTTCTTCTAGTTTACACATTTGTCCCACCCTCTAACTATGGAATGACATAACGTATCAATTTCTTCTAAAGTTGTTGTAATACTTGAAGCATCTCTGTTTTTTGCGGCATCTTCAAGTTTCTTTGCGGTTTCTGTTAATATTTGATATCCATAGCTTCCACCGGCACCTTTTATTTGATGGGCAAATCGTCGGAGATTATCGTAATCACGCTTATCAAACGTTTCTTGCATTTTTTTTATATCTGCACCTAAAGAGGTAACAAAATCATTAATAATGTCTACCAAGTCGTCATCTTCTCTAAATTCTGAGTATATTATGTCCGGTATAGATTCGGTATGGGATTTCAGCTCATAATCTCCTGGTAATTCTTTTGATATGTCTTCCTGTTTTAGACAACGATCAAGTTGTCTGTTTATAGCATCTGAAAGCTCCTGAAGTTTTATTGGTTTGGAAATATAATCATCCATACCTGCATCAATACACTTTTCCCGGTCTCCTTTTATCGCATTAGCAGTAAGGGCTATTATTGGGATATTGCGATCTTTGTCAGGCGTATTGCTATTTCGGATTACCATAGTGGTTTCATAACCATCAAGCTCAGGCATTTGGCAGTCCATTAACACAAGATCATATTTATTTTTTTCTAATAATTTGATAACTTTTTTACCGTTGTCAACGATATCCACACTATACCCAAGTTTTTTTTCCAGTAGAAGTCGTGCTATTTTTTGATTTGCTAAGTTATCTTCTGCTAAAAGGATGGAAACTTTTCGTTTTTGAAGGTCATTAATTATTGAACTAGTAACGTTTTGATCTGTTATGTTTCCTTTGTTCTCGTCAATTTCACTACTAACTATTTTGACACAATCTAATAATTGAGATTGTTTTATGGGTTTTCGCAAATATGCAGAAAAACCTTGTTCTTTTAAACTCTTTACATCTCTTTGTTTACCAATGGCAGTTAACATCACGAGGGAAGTATCTTTATACATAGGATTCGTTCTGATCTTTTTACCAATCACTTCTCCACTTGAATCAGGTAAACTGTGGTTAAAGAAGGCAACCTTAAAAGGATCTTCCACTTTAACGGCATTATAAAGCATCCTGGTTGCCTCATCTGCTGAAGTGGCCTCTTCAAACCGACAATTCCATGATTCCAAATAGGTTTTGAATATAGTTCTGTTTGTTTTGTTGTTATCAACAACAAGTATCCGTAGGTTCTCTAAAGCTACAAATTCAGAACCATGCTTATTTTCTGAAGACTGTTTTTTTAGTGTTACAGTAAAGAAAAAAATTGATCCTCTTTCAATTTCACTCTTTACACCAATTTTACCACCCATTAACTCTATAATTCGTTTAGAAATTACTAGTCCTAATCCGGTTCCGCCAAATCGTTTTGTAGTAGATGAATCTGCTTGTGAGAAAGGTTGAAAGAGCTGATCAATGGTTCTAGACGGTATGCCAATACCTGTGTCGCGTACTTCAAAATATAAATTAACTGCTAATTCTGTTTCGTTTTCAAGTTCGACATTTATAACAACTTCTCCACTCTCAGTAAACTTAATAGCATTACTAATAAGGTTGACCATTACTTGTCGTAACCTTCCCGGATCACCAGATAATAGAGATGGAACTTCCGGGTGTACCAGAAAATTGAGCTCTAATCCTTTTCTTAATGCTGCAACAGAAAATGCATCTACAACTGAATCTATAGTTTTATATAAATTAAAATCAATATCTTCGATTTTCAATTTGCCCGCTTCTATCTTTGAAAAGTCTAGAATATCATTAATTATTATTAATAATGAGTCAGCAGATTCACGAACTATGCTTGTATATTCAATCTGTTCTTTAGTTAAATTTGTGTCCAATAAAAAATCTGTCATGCTTATCACTCCATTCATTGGAGTTCTTATTTCATGACTCATATTTGCAAGAAACTCCGATTTGATATTATTTGCTTTTTCCGCTTCAATCTTTGCATTCACAAGTGATCTGGTTGATCTCTGTAATTCTGACGTCATTTGGTTAAAAGAATTTCCCAATATGCCCATCTCGTTCTGTGATTTCACCTCTACTCTTAAAGATAAATCTCCCTTGCTTACCGCTTCAATTATTTTAATCATCTTTTTCAGAGGGAAAATAATGCGGTTTTTTGACCATCTAATAAACAAAAGAAAAAGTAGTGAAGCAATTAATAAAGATAGGATACTAACAACTATCCATTCTTCAGATTCTGAATTAATGTTACTCATAATTGCTGCGGTCTCATCGCCAGTCGCGGTTGAAATATCCAAAGCAGTCTTAATGGCCATTGTAGACCGATTAAGCCATGTTTCCGCATCAACAGGATATTCAGGTCTTTTTATGGATTTTATTAAAACCCAGTAATCTTCCGGTACAGATTTAGGAAGAAAATACAATGGTTCAAATATAACTATTTCACCGTCTTTATGATGAAATGCACCCCTATTCTCTAAAAACATCTGTTCCTCTATTTCAGGATAATCATTCATCATGTTATGATGAGCTCTATCCAGATCTTTCATCATGCCCCACTCTTTAAACGCATTTTGATGATAAATATAATTACCATTTTTATTTGACACAATGATATCATGCAAACTATTTTTGTTCTCCCCTGCCTTTGATAGAAATAGTGGATTATTAGCCATAACATTAATAATAACTAGACCGGCCTTCTTGTCATCTATGCAGACAGGCGTAGAGTAACGAATTACGGATTGAAAAGGGATTTCAATTTCACCATGCTCAATATTAAGATCAAGGGGTGAGACGTAAATATCTCCTTTATCCTTGATTATGGTTTTTTGAAAATAGTATCTATTGCTCTTGTCCTGTAAATCCCCATCCGCAACACTAATGGCACTATCACCATCAAAGTCTATCCGTACAATTTCGTTACCATTTGGACCAATATATCGTAACTGCATATAAATTCTTTTAAATTTAGTGACATTGAGAAAAAAAGCCCTCACTTTCTCTTTTGTTTTAGCGATAAGTAAATCATTCTCTGTCAGTAAAGCATTTCCTAATGCCAATACATCTTTATTGTTACTAAGATTCAGTAACTCGTTGGTTATCCCGAACAAAAATTTACGCAAAGACTCTTTTGCTCTGGTTATTTGTTTAAATGACTCATTTACATCTTTTTCTTGTATTTTGTTTGCCTCATATATCTGTTCTTGAAGAGCCCAATACGATATCAAAAAGTTTTCTTTGAATCTTGAGACAGCCATTTTTATCTCATCTGATATAAATGGTAATCCTTCTATAATCAACACCTTATTAACAGCAGCTTTAACAATGGCATTATATTGTTTTATCTTTTTTAATTCGTCATCTGAAAATGGCTTTCCAGAAGCAATGGTATTACCAATTAAAGCCCTTTCCCGTCCGGCAAACTCTGCTAATCTTGCTATATTAGGACGGATTATACTATTTAAGTACGTCATCTGTTCTTTTTGACCATCAGGAACAAAAATCAGATCATGTAGATTAAATCCGTTAAAAATGTCATCTGTTGCAATTTTAAGCCACTCTTCTTTTCCAATCTCTTTTTTTGCTATCCTATCCCTTGCCTTTTTTAATAGATCATGTCCTTTTTCCCATAATATAATCTGTCTTTCTATATAATTTTTCCTGTTGATAGTGAATAATTGCTTAGCGTATTCTTTCGCTAATTCAAACTCTTCATCTGCTTCTCGTCCAGTTTTCTGAAAAGAGGTAAAAAGTGTTGAAAAATCACCATCACCACTTCCTATGATTGTCGCTCCAATACCTCTTTGTATTGCAAGTTTCTCGGAGACAAGCTCAAGTTTTCCCACAAGTTTATTCTTAATAAGATTCTCTTTGGAATACCTCTTCTCTTTAATGGCTTTATTAAACATAAGTACTGTTAGTAAGGCCAGTATGCAGAATATAATTCCAGAAACTATGTAAAGCTGAGATTGTATGGTTTTCATGCCTTTTTATTGTAAACAGATTGGATATTATATTTTGTCTTAAAATTTATAATCTACAATAATTTATCGGATTATTTGAAAATTAATTAGTATATAAATGATAAGCAAAATATTGTTTAGTAAGGTATGGTAGGTAGCTAGGTTTCCATTAACTTCTTTCCATATAGAGGGAAGTTAAGTTATAAAGATGAACAAAATTAAGTTGCGAGAGTAAAGTTGATATGCGGCTGACATGTTGCAGGAAAAATGATTTTGTTTAAAACATTAGTCCCATATGAGAATATCGAAGTTAGCCCATAGCATAAGCTATGGGAACTAATTGTACACTACAATTAGGCCCAATTAGGAGTGCTAGAAAAACCTAAAGCAAATTAGGAACCTCTAATGGGTTCCCCTCTACCACTACTCATGGTTTACTTGGATTAAAAGTTTACTTGAACGTCCACAAGGTTTCCTTAGACAATTTTATAAAGCCAAATTAAAACCAGAGAGGACCAAAGAAATGTTCGAATCCAGTTTGTATTTATAAGTCTCTCAACAGCCGCATTACTTAAACCTTTAGCAAGTTCTCGATGGATGGGAACTGACACAAAAAAAGTAACCACCCAAACCAATGCTACAAAAACGAAGCGTAGATAACTAATTGTCTGTCTTGTGTAAATCAGATCAAGGATACTGTAGCCAGCTTGTCCAAGCATTAAAGGGACAACAATAATGCTAATCATCCTTTTATACCAAGCATGAATCTTAACAAATATATCTTTTTGCCAATATTTAAAAGATGGATAGATAATTAATTGTACTATCCAAATAAGGACAAATAAACCACAGTCAATTCCGAATTGAATCATTTTGGTTTTTTAATTACAATTTTTTTTTAATTTTACAGGGTGAATAGAAGATTGCCGTAATAATAGAGATAACATCTAATACCCACAATATTTGATAATAATTGTTGGGTTACTTGTAAAACATTAATTAATCATCAAAATACTTTTCCTGTGTATAAAACCATAAATCGGCATGTAAAACCTGTAAGGCATAAAACTTACTGATAGTCGTCCGTCAATTGTAAACTAACAGTAGAATGTTTCTATCTTTAGGTTTATATAGACCATACTAGAACTGTGGTATATATTTCCTAATGAAATAAAAGATGAAACTTAGTTTATCACATACGGTATTTTAGTGCAAATATCATGTTGTCCTGGTGTTAAGAATCAATATATGGAAAGCGAAGAATAGAAATAGGCGTAATACTATTAAGACATACAAATAGAAATGCGTGGCAGTGCTAATAGACACAGCGTGTATTGATCACATTCATATATTCCTAAATAGTATATGATCCGAACTTCTATTATTTTTACAATATCATAAAAGTGGAAAACCTGATCCGTTTATCCCTACGGATGATTCAGTCAAATTTTTTCTTAAAGGGCAATAATAGAATCAGTTCTATTGACATTAAAAATTATTTAGATAGAATAATATTTCCACTTGGTATTTAACAAAACTAGAAAACTAATCTTTTGATCGACTCTATTAATATACTGAGGACTTGCCCGGATATGGATTATTTATAATAGTAATTATGATTGGGTTATAAATGCAGAAAGTTGCCCTTGTTACAGGTGGTGCGAAAAGGATAGGCAAAGCAATATGCTTGAATCTAGCCAAGAAAGGATATATAGTTGCCATTCATTATCACCAATCCTCGGTAGAAGCAAAGCGCACAGCCAATCAGATCCGCAAAGAAGGTGGTGTTTGCGAGTTGTTCAAGACTGATCTCTCCGATTCTAAACAAATTGAAGAATTGATACGTAAGGTCCTGAAAACTTTCCGCCGATTAGACGTTCTCATTAACAATGCTTCAAATTTTATACCGTCTGACCTTAGTAATGGATTTCTAGAACAGTTTCCAGTTGATTTTAATATTAATTTCACAGCACCTGCTATATTGATTGTGCATTTTGCAAAACAGGGAAGAAAAGGAAATGTAATCAATATTCTAGATGTTCAAGTGGTAAAGAATGAGACTAAGCATATGGCCTATTTATTGGCGAAGAAGTCGTTGCATGAATTAACGAGGTTAGCTGCGGTAGAGTTAGCTCCAGGTATTAGAGTAAATGCGGTGGCCCCCGGGTGTATTCTATTACCTGAAGGTAAAGGGGATGCATACTTGGAGAAACGTTTAAAAAATGTTCCGCTGCAACGTAAGGGTAAAGTAAAGAATATTGTACTAGCAGTTTGCTTCCTCTTAGAAAATGACTATGTTACCGGACAAACCATATTTGTAGATGGAGGAGAACACTTGTAAAGAGAGGCAAGACCAACCTCTACTTTGTGAAAGGAACAAAAATGGCAACTCTACGTATAACGGATTTAAGATTGCGAACCATCATTGGTGTCAATGATTGGGAAAGGGATATCAAACAGGATATTATCATTAACATTACTATCTGTTACAATGCTACTAAATCAACGAAAAGCGATGATTTAAGCGATACCTTAGACTACAAATCCATTACAAAGGAAATAATTAAAGAAGTTGAGAATTCCAGCTTTTTTCTATTAGAGAAACTGGCAAAAATGACTTTAGATATTGTTATGAACCATCCTTTAACCGAAAAAGCCATAGTACGGATAGACAAACCCTCAGCATTACGATTTGCTGATTCAGTCTCCATAGAGTTACATTCAGATGAGGAGTGTTAGCGATTCAACCATAATAAAATCCTTGTAATATAAACACCAATGAATAAAGTAGTTGTTAGTTTAGGATCTAATATTAGACCTGAAGAGAATATACGTCATGCGCGTAGAATTTTAGCTAGGAAATATGACGTTATTGTTGAATCATCATTTGTAATAACCAAACCAGTTGGAGAAGTTAACCAGCCGGATTTCATTAATGGGGCGATACTTCTAAAAACACCACTATCAATGAGTGAATTAAAGGGTGAGTTAAAAGAAATAGAAGTTTATTTGGGTAGAAATCTAAAGAGCAATAAGTTCGGCCCAAGAACTATTGATTTAGATATTGTAGTGTGGAAAGGTAAGATTGTGGATCAAGATTTCTACGAACGCGATTATCTACGTTTGTCAGTTCTTGACGTTTTACCTGAGATACGATAAGACATTGGGTTTAACGTCAAACCCAATCTGTTGACAATGATGATAAGTACCGTTGAAACTTTCAAATAAAAAAAGACAAGCCCCCCTCCTTAAGTCCCATCTTATAAGATGGGACTTAAGTTAGAAGGTAACTGGTCTGTAATTGCAGTTGAATAGAATACATTAATATACGTTATCTCCATTTGCTATTCTTCTGCCACTAATGTATCGTCATTCTTTCCAACCTTATCAAATGAGTTACTTTCCACTCCAACCAAGCATGTATCAAGTAATATTTTGCCATTGTCAAGTTTACTGTACCTGGACTTTATGACATCGCCCACACTAACATGTCCAGATAATATTCTTTCGTCTTCAGTAAATTTAACATCATTAAAAACATTTTCCATTGGCAATGAAATATCACCTTTACCAAACTCAGTTTTATCATCAAAGTGTAACGCCTTATCATTTCCCTTAACCATTAAAGTTCCTTTGTCATGATCAACGGAAATCACTTCACCTTCAATCAAGGCATATTTATAGTACTTAGGGTCAAAACCCCAATCACCTTTGCTGCCGTTTGAGGCAAAGGTAACGCTTGCTATTAATGTAACAAACGTTAATGTTAACATCAGAATAATAAGATTCTTCATGATTAATCCTCCAATAAATATTTGTTACCTAAAAGTAGAAAATGTACAGCCTTAAAATAATTTTCAAAATCCTCTAACAATTTCCACCTCCTTTCTTTTGGAAAATAGTTTTGTCATTCTACTAATAATAAGTAACAAATTAAGTGCCAAAGCAAAGGAATGTCTGTTAAACCATTACCAGTAGGTTGATTGCTGCAATTATTGATAATTATTGGAAATGTGTTTGCCCCGAAAGTCCGTAAAAAAAGCGTAATTCTTGTCCTGATATTTCGGGAGAAATTTAAAGATTGCTATTTGTTAAAAAAACTACTGTATAAAGTTATAAGGAGTCTCCGGTTTCACCGTACCAGTTTGGTGATTTTTTGCTACTCATTACAAGGCTCTGCCTTGTAATGCAATGCCTAGAGGCTCTGCCTCTAATGTTGAAGGGGTGCAATACAAAAAAATGAGATCCTGCAACCGTAACCCTTGTTGCACAGATAAACATCAATTATATTATGAATATCGAACATGGGATGTAGAAGTGTCAAGTTTATTGGCGGATTTAACTCTTAACTCGTAACAAGGCTTCAGCCTTGTTACGCATTGTCCCTAGAGGCTCTGCCTCTCATTGTTTTACGGAACAAACAATTCCACATCCATGATACTAGTTCCAGCAGTTAAAAAGTTAGAGACACAATTGGCAACTGTCATTGTAAAGAAATAAGGCTGGTTGTTTTAAAATGTATTGTATTTGCTGCTCATTATTTTACAAGAGGCAGAGCCTCTTTGAACCGTGCGTAACAAGGCTGAAGCCTTGTTACGAGTCTCAAATGCTCTCATTCCACATTCAAATGGGCTATCACTTTTTTGTATTGCTCCCTGTTGACAGCAGTGACGCATTTAGCCATGAGTTTTTGGTAACACCTTTGCACTGTTAGGTATTGACAATCCTATATTGTATGCGATAATTTACAAAAGTAATAAAGCTCACCGGTAAATATGCTGGAAGGCTACCGGTATTTTTTCGTAGTTATAAACCCTTGCCTTGTAATGATAAGTGGGAGAGAAGATGACTGATCTTGAACGTATACAATTCATTGAAAATGTTTTCTGCTTCAGTCTGAAACAGGTTGACCCCTCAGAAATTGGCAAAAAAGATTTTTTTTCTAGAAATATTTCATTCTATTCATTGAGCCAGATACAGAACCATTTATTCCCTTTTAAAGGTTCACGCAACTACTGTTTAAATAGTGACAATAGGATTACCGGACTTTCACTGGACTTTTCCCCCCTGTTTTTACTATCTGATAATTTTCTAAAAGATTTTAACTACCTTAATTTTCTCAGTATTCGTTCTTCCGGTTTGCACGATGTCTCATTTCTTAAAGAACTAAAAGACATCACTTCACTAGATTTAAGTTACAATCAATTAACAGATGTCTCATTTCTTAAAGAACTAAAAGGCATCACTTCACTAGATTTAAGTTACAATCAATTAATATAATTTTCATTTCTTAAAGAACTAAAAGGCATCACTTCTGTAAATTTAAGCAAGAACCAGATTAGAGAGATCCCTGATTGGCTTACCGGAAAAGGCTTGGAGATACAGATAGATAGCGAATATGCGTTAGACTGTGTTAATTTAAACGGCAACCCCATTGAAAAGCCACCTCTGGAAGTAGTGAGACAGGGGAACAAAGCAATCCAAAATTATTACTCCCAGATGGAATTGCAGGGTAAGGATTATCTGTTTGAAGCGAAAATGCTCATTGTCGGTGAGGGTGAATCAGGCAAAACCACATTATCACACAAGGTGCATAATGCTGACTGTGCACTGCCTCATATTGACGACAGAACAAGGGGTATTACCATAAAACCATATCATTTTAAAGTAAATGCAAGAGATGGTGAAGGCACCCGCCCCTTTCAACTGAACGTGTGGGACTTTGGGGGGCAGGAGATTTACCATGCAACACACCGTTTTTTTCTCTCAAAACGCTCCCTCTATGTGCTGGTTGCCGATAACCGTAAGGACGACACGGATTTTAATTACTGGCTTAATATTATTGAACTGTTTGCTGGGGATAGCCCAATGATCATTCTCCTTAACGAAAAGGGTGATGTGCAACGCAGCATAAACATTGCTGAATTACGCGGCCGCTACCCTGAGAGTATCAAGGAGGTAATTGCTGTTAACTTTAAGACCCGTGAAGAGAGTGACGAGTATATCCGTAGGAAACGACTGCAAAAGATAGAGAAATTGAAGAGCCACATTGAGCATAACGCATACTGTCTTCCCCACATCGGCGAGCCTCTACCTGCCCTTTGGCTTGATGTAAGGGAAGCTATAGAAAATGGTACCCGCAACTGCATCTATCGGGAAGAGTTTGATGACATTTGCCGTAAACACAAGATAACCGGCGAACAGGACATAACTACACTGCTGGGCTATTTCCATGATCTGGGAGTTGTGCTGCATTTTGATGAGAATCCCCTGTTGCGCAATCGTGTGATCTTAAAACCATTCTGGGCAACAAACGCCGTGTACCGCATCTTTGATAACGATGGCATCAAAGCCAAAGAGGGACGCTTCAGGCGCAATGACTGTATTGCCTTGTGGAACGGCGATGAATACAGACACATGCATGATCTCTTCATGGAGCTGATGAAAAATTTCCAGCTGGCATACGAAATTGATCAAACAGGTAATATGGTTGCACCGCAAATGCTGCCACAAGATACACCGGACTACAACTGGGCCACAAACAACAATTTACTGATGCAGTACAGGTATGATAAATTTATGCCAAAAGGGATCTTTTCGCAATTTGCAGTGAAGATGAACCGCTATATCGCAAACAATAAATGGATTTGGCGTAACGGGGTAATCCAGGAACGTGATGGAACCCAAGCAGAAATCATTGAGAACCTCTTTGACCGAAGGATATATATCCGATTTGCCGGCCCGAACATAGCCGAGTTTCGGGCTATTATTACCGATACCCTTGATGAAATCAGCAATTCGTACCATAAATTGCAATATGAAAAGATGATACCATGCAATTGCAGCGTTTGCTCAGAAAATAAAGTACCGCATTTCTTCCGATTTTCGGCCCTTCGAAACCGTCTGCAAAAAGGCATAAAAGCCACAATTGAGTGCGAAATCAGTGCAGAAGATGTGTTAATGTTGCCTTTGTTGGAAGGCCTTGATATAGGGCAAATGAAAGGTAAGTATGAGGATATGGGCAAGAGAGGGGAATGGGAAAAAGAGGTACAGATAAAAACAGTAAAGATCTTTCTGGCTTCGTCATCTGAATTATCAAACCATCGGAAAGAGTTTGAAATCTTTATACGCTGTAAAAACGATGAATATGGGAAAAAGGGTATATACCTTAAGCTAACTCTATGGGAAGACTTCCCAGACGCCATGTCACAAACCCGTTTGCAAGATGAATATAACAAGGCGGTTGCGGATAGCGATGTGTTTGTGAGCCTCTTTCACACCAAAGTAGGCAAATACACCGAAGAGGAGTTCCAAAAGGCTTTGGAGACCTTTAAAGAGAATGGTAGGCCATTAGTATATACATATTTCAATGATACTGCTGTCAACATTAGCGATATTACGCAGGATGTTTTGAGTCTGCTCAATTTCAAAAAAAGACTTAATGAACTGGGACACTTCCCTACCAGTTATACCGGCATTGACGATCTGAAGAATCAGTTCAGCGATCAGATGACAAAGTTTATACCGAAATTGACCGGCGTTTAGCATAGATAAAGTTAGGGATGAATGTAAAATATTTCAGTATTCCTAACGTTTTTTTCAGATTCTTTTACCCTCCAATTTTAGCAAGATAAATCTTGCACTCCGTATTTTTTAACAATATCAGGACTTTATAATAATTTCTTTTTTGTATCTATTTAGCTGATTCAGGAGGTGGAGTAAGGGAGAAGCATGGATAAAGGACCAGGGTAATTAATAGTGTCGCAAACAATATTATTTACCTATTCCTCATTTTGATCTAATCATTTTGAGAAGAAGTAGTTTTTTACTGGGTGCAATTTTCATTTTACGTAGATTTATATGTATTTTACTTTCTTAAGCCTGAAAGGCTTTAATATACCAGCCCAGGGCAACGCCCTGGGAATAGTTTACAAACAGTTACAAGCCCTGTAGGGGCGAAACATATATTTGGTTACATAGTGATACGTTTCTAATACATTGGTATCAAATATAATTAGTATTTTGGTAGAATATAACAAAAAGTACACTTGAAAATGAATTAGTAGAATATGTTGCACCCCTTCAGGGTGCTATCATAAAGGTTATCAAGAACCCAGGGCGTTGCCCTGGGCTGGTATATCAAAGCCTTTCAGGCTTAAGTTTGAATGTTATTTTTTACTGAACCGCCACATACTTTGAACATTTCTCCGTGTGCATATCTATTTTTTTTACGTAAAATGAAAATTACACCTTTTTTTAATTGCCTGTGCGTATGGACCAATGATAATTAATCTTTGCGCCACTTCTTGCGAAAAGCTGATACAGTGGACATCGCCGCTCAGTTTCCTCATAAAACCTCTTGAAGACAGGGTCTGCGGCATCTGTTTCAACTATGACATTAACTTCCACATTCTGAAAGTTCGGATTTCCCTCTGTAGCCCCACCAACCAGGATGGCAGTGTCAAAATCTGCCGTCAGGTAAAACTCGAAACTGTGCAACTTAATTCCAAAGTCTTTGGCCACCAATTGAGCCGTTACTTGAGAACAGGAAATCAAGCCTCCAAGTGCATAAGCTATTGGACTCGGGTATTTATCCTTTCCGCCGAAAACCGGAGCAGCATCAACTTTCATAACATGGGAGGAACCTTCCTGTTGTATCTCCTGGCAAACGCCCGTTCCTCTTGAATGCAACTTGAAGGTTTGCATCGTACTGTTGGGTGACATTGGCATAATTGTATTCCTTTATTTGATAAACTACATTGTTTCTACATTCATAATCGTACCAATAGTACACAATGTAAACTACAAAAGCAAGAAATAGAAGAGGGATGTCGTCGCATAAGTAAACAGGCAGGTGAAACTAAAGAAAAAACTAGTGAAAACAGAATTCGCAATCTTGTTTTAGAATAACTTATACAGTTACAAATTATAGGTGCAAATATTTAAAGCTTTAACAATAGGTCAATCCTTCTTCTTCAATAGTATATGAATTTTCATTTTGGACTAAATACGTTTTTTTTGCATCAAACTGTAACTGCCGTGGTCACTATGAGTTATGTTTGCTTTTGCAGTTGGTTCAAATCTCCAGATTTGAATCACATCTGACTTTAACGCAACTCTGTTGCGAGTAAAAGAGATTAATGTTTACAGATAATTGGTTGTGTCCAAAATGCAAAACCATAAAGAGTATTGTTAATGTCAGATTAGTTCAAGTCAGAGACTTGAACTAACAACGAAAGTATTCAAAGTTAGTCTATGGTAAAGAGTTCGCCGAAGGCCATAATTTGAAAATCAACTGTATTAATAGACTTTTTAATCTTAGATCTCTATTTCCAATCTGTGAATATATAGTTATTTGAAAAAATATATCCACAGATATTAGAGATTTAACTAGATGCGCCAGAAGAAATCACCCATTATTGCCTAAGGATTATGCATATTCAATAGATTATTACCATCAATTTTTCGTAATAGTGACAGTTACAACATTACCATCTGAATCGGTAGCAGTTATCACAAAGACTGCACTCCTTCCTGAAAAGAATCTAAACCTACCTGAAACTATTGCTTTTCCATTAATACCTGTTACATTTGATTCTATTCCAAGAACAGCTCCGGCTCCCCTTGCTTCAAGTTTAACTGTTACCCCTTGCATAGGATTACCGTTTATATCAAGAGCCGTAACTGTAATAACTTGTAGTCTAGAAGATGCGCTTAAGGTCTCTGGATCAACCTCAATTGAACCAAGAGTTTCCGCGGGCTCTTCTGTAGGAAAAGGTGCCGGTGTTGCTGTTGGCATGGGAGCTGGGGTTCCTTCTGGTGGTTTTCCAGATCCTCCATCTGGAGTCGAAGTTCCAACTGGTACAGGAGTTCCTATTGGAGTTCCTATTGGTGTTCCTACTGGTGTGGGTATTGGTGCTTCAGAATCATCTTCAGATTGACCAAAACTTGTAAATGGACTTACAACTCCAAATGCAATACTTAAATCTATGATTTCTTGTTTAATAATTTCGGCATCAGATAAGTTTGGATCTAAACTATTAAACTTTATTAAAAGGCTGTCAATTTTCTGCTTAGCCCAAATTTTAGGTAAAAATTGATTACTTTCAACTAAAGAATCTGCAAGTTCCAGTGGAAATAGAAATTCTACAGGATTACCAAATGCGGTCCCGCTTAATGCTATCTCAACATCGCCAGGTTCCAAATAACGACCAGATACAATCATCTGCTGACCTATAAATAAATTTGGCAATGGTTCGGGATAGATTTCAGATATACCAGGTAGAGAGAAGAGTATTTCTGTATCCAGCAATACAGGATTATTAATTAGTAGAAAAAACTTTGTAATACGTTTTTCCAATTCATCATCACCCAAAAATTCTGCAAGGCCATTGTTTTGGCTTGCAAGTAGAGTAAGAAGTTGCTCATTAACAGACTCACCTATTCCAAAGGTAAATAATAAAATATTAGTTTCTGTTGCAGTTGCTATGTCTGAAATGTGTGGTACAAGCAGCTGTGTATCTGTAATACCTGTAGTCGCGTCCCCATCTGTAAGAAAGATTATTATATTTGCCGTAGTTTCATTTGCTGCGGCAAATTGTGGAATAGCAACATCAAAAGCTCCTGAGATGTTAGTGCTTCCATCTGCTTCTATGGCGGCAATGTGATCTAAAGCATCATTTTGAGTTTCTGTAGTAAAATTAACATGGGACGGTCTAAATGAACTTACATCTGAAGCAAAGTCAACAATATTAAATTTATCCCCCTCATTTAAGTTATTGACAATAAATGCGGCTGCATTTTTTGCCTGAACGATCTTATCTCCAGACATACTTCCGGAACGGTCAATAATTAATGTAAATACTTTACTTATTACATCCGTTGTATCGCTCGGGTCAGGCTCAGCAACAAACAGAAAGAATCCTCCATGTTCATCAGGGAGTGATTCATTAGGAATTAAAGTGCTTAAACCGAACAACCCTAGTTCATCTAAATTAAGGGAATATCTAATATCATAGTTTTCATTGGCAATTGTTTCAAATAATACACTTTTAATACTAGCAAGATTTCCATTGTTTGTTTGCGAATCAACGGGATGACTACTCAAAAGTTCAACACTTTCAATAGTTCTTGGTGATGATAAATTGAATTTTATCTCCTGAATATTCAGTACATTTTCCTGGATTAGCTGATAATCATTTGGATAATGAAAATCTACTTTACCAAATTCTGACGATAGTAGTTCGGCATATTCCAGAGTAACTACAATGGTAGAACCAGGTTTAATAGGTTGTTCAATATCAAAAAAGAGCGGTGTTTCCCCAAGAAATGTTATCAGATTTGGGTCCTCAGTTTCTCCATCACCAGTCCCGGGAATAGTTGTATCCTGTGGGGTTGGTTCTATACTTGCATTTTGCTCAACCCCACCTATACTCCAGCTCAAGTTTAAGGCGCTTGCGTTTTCTGGAAGAGGAAATCCATATTTTATAATTGCATCGGATTCTAAATTATTTCTCAATGTTTGCGTTGTTGTAACAACAGCAACCTGATTTTCTACATTGATATCAATTTGAGTGGATTCAAGTTGAAGATAAACCCCATTAACTCCATCTACAATTCCAACTCCATTACCAAATAAACTTCTCATAAAAGCACAAAACATAAAGCAAATAAATATCCCTTTCTTCATAATACTTTTGTCTCCTTAGGCTGTCGTTAGTAATAAAAGGTAGGACTCTAAAATCTTCTTCGTTGCCTCACCTTACAAGAAGAGAGAAATTTGTTGAATAACATAGCGATTCCCATGCTATTCAAACAAACCGATACTTCAAAGCGAATATAACATATGGCAGATAAGACATAACAAGATTGGGAATCCATAATGGATGAGACAGAATTTACCACAAAAGTGTTGTCTTGTAATTATTTTACTATGTTACTTATCGTAAAATTGTGTGCCCTTTCTAGCTCTTGCTTTCTGTTATTCAGGCTCCAAGCACCTACATGCACTATTCCATAAAAACAGAAAATAATATATGGTTTCTTTATAACACAAATAAGAGGAGTTGTCTATTGGGGTTTTCCCTGGTTTTTTTGTAAGGATATCCCCTACAAGGCTTTTTTATTCTTAAGGTAAAAATTCACCACTTCCAGATAGAGAATTCGATTCATATAATGTTCTGAGTGAATCAAAAGGTTTACAGTTTACTCTTTTATCCTGTCAAATCCAGATCACTTCCAGCTATTCTGTCTTTATTCTGTAAATAAATTGATACGTAAATCTGCAGAATCCATCTTATCAATGATTAATTTCTTTAATAGAGATCCATGCGGTCCCTTAAAAAATTCTGGCAATTTAGCGGTCTGTCGGATTATATTCAATTGGTCTTTGCAAAAACATTTTAAAAAATTTAATAATTTATTGGATAATATAGGTATTTATGATTCATAATAGATAGTAGAGATGGGATAGTATTAAATATTGATAATGTTGCTTTTTTGATTGAACAGGTATTATGTTAAGAATCTGAAACTTTTGTAATAATTTTGTTTTATGTTTTGTGATGAATTTCCAAAAATAGAGAGTTATTCAGTAGCAAATATCTGATATTTTTTGAAGTCTAAGATTCATAATTAGATTCTAAAAGGAGAAACAGTAATGAGAGATGTAAGTAAGAAGTATAGGTCCTACAGTCTTGCAATCAAGACAGAAGAAGATGGTTATAATTTTTATAAAAAGATTTCTGACGAAGCAGAGAACAAGTTAATAAGGGAGACATTTAAATCATTTGCCGCGGATGAAATGAAACACAAAGAGATGATAATTAATTTCTATAATGCACTTGAGAATAATGAAACAGTCGAAGTACCTGAGAAACTAGGCGCATGCAGCAGTATTGAACTGGCCAGGAGTATATTTGAAAGGGCAGACGAGAAGGTCGGCGAAAGCGTAAAGAGTGACAGCGATGTTATTGATTCATATAAAATGGCATCTAAACTTGAAGATGAGGGTATAAAATTTTACAAGCAGCTTCATGAGTCAACTATCAGTGAGAAAGAGAAAGAGCTTTACGGAGCCTTAATGCATATGGAAGAGAAACATAAAGAGCTGTTGGACAATATGATAGATTATCTCAATGATCCGGGAGATTGGTTCTTTGAACAGGAACGCTGGACAATTGAAGGGTAAGCTAGTTCTTATAATACATAGAAAGAAAACACAAAGAGTATAAGATCAAGTGGAAATGAACTAAAAGATGTGAAATAAGACGCAGTAACGGTATTGTTTCTCACACAAAGACACGAAGCTCTGTGTCTTTGTGTGAGTATTATTATTTTGACAAGATTCCATCAATTGCAATTAGTGCATCTTTTATTGCAGTATAAATTAGGTTCGGATGTTTATTCTCTGTTGACGAGCCGTCACCTTGTAGTTCCATAATTGTAGGACTTATTGATCCCCCAATTGCATAGATTCCATCCTTACTTGTTTGTAAATTCTTATCAAGCAATATTATTTGATCATCACTACTCGTAAAACCTTCTCTATCAATCACCTTAAGATCCAGATTCTTAAAAACTCCAGTGGGACCTTGTGTCCCTATACATGCAATCACATTCTTCATGGGAAAACTCATACCTTGATAAACAAAGACGTCGCTTTTTTGATTAATTCCAGGAGATTGGTGAATATATAGCCTATCAATCCCGTCACTGTCAACTTCTCCAATTTTTGGTATGGCCTCTTGTAAGATTTTAACATGTCCGCCTAGCAAGAGCTCTTCACCTAGATCCCGTGCAGTATCTTTATTAATTCTAAATGTCTCCTTTCTGTGTGCCCAATAAACTGGCATATACGACGCCGCTTCACGCTTGGCTTTTGAAAGGGCCGCAACTATATCCGCCGCAGCGTTTCCCCCACCAAGTACAAGGGTAGGCAGCCACACATAGTCTTCAACATTCTCAAGTTTGCGGGCAACGGTCTTAGCTTCACCATATAATCCTAAATCATTCGGTATATTACTTCCAAAGGCAAGGATTATATTTTTCGCACCATATTGACTCTTTTGTGTTTTAACTATATATCCTTCACTCTCTTCTTCTATATCTTTAAAATCTTCCTCATAAATAATGTTCAAATTTTCAGATTGTACCACAGCCTCAATCTGTTCTACATATTCCTCAACTGCGACCTTCTCTTTCGGCGGTTCAAGACTTTTAATGGGAAACGGTGCCTCGTGACCTTTAGGAATTGTAGGATATACAGATTTTCCTTTTGGGTAAGAGTCAATTATTCCTTGAAAAACCTTTTTCCCTTTTTCAATTATTACATATGATTTACCCGCTTCTTTTGCCTTGATTCCAGCGGCTAAACCTCCTGGTCCAGCTCCAATAATTACAATATCATACTTAGTACTATTCATCAACATACCCTCCAATTTAAGCTTGACGTAGGTTCTAAAAATTACATTTATAATATTACTTCATGAAAACTTTTTTTTAAAAAAGATTTTATAGTTTTTAAGGAATACAGAATCCAGGAGTTAGAAGCTAGAATAACAGAAAACATGGTTTAGGAAATGTACACTAATCTTACTATTAAACAGATGGCAAAATAATTCAACACCTATAATTTATTCTGAATTCTGACTTCTGGATTCTATATTCTCAATCTTGGTTCTGGCTTCACAGCACTATGTTTTAAATACCTTCTCAATCCATTAACCAGCATCATTACTATTTCCCAGTGCTTTTGCTATTACTTTAGAAAGTTGTCTCGCTATATATGGTTTCTGAATAAAACCCACCACCCCTGCATTCAGCATCTTTTGTGTTTTATCGGTTGGGCTATAACCAGTTGACAGAATTACCTTGACATCAGGATTAATCTCTTTTATAACCTTGAAGCTTTCGGCCCCATTTAACCTTGGCATAGTTAAATCCATAATAACAAGATCAACATCTTTACCAAACTTTTGGTAATATTCCACCGCATCTTGACCATCAAAAGCAGTGACAACTTCATATCCTAAATGATTCAATATATCTGCCACCGAATTGCGTAAGAGCTCTTCGTCATCCACTAAAAGTATTCGTCCATGCCCTTTAGTTGGTCCATTTTCCTTGCTCTCTATTTTTTTTTCACTACTACCCATATAAAGAGGAAAGTATAGTTTAAAAGTTGCACCTTTCTTTACTTCGCTATTGACATGAATTAAACCATTATGGTTTTTTACAATTCCATATATCATTGCAAGCCCCATTCCAGTACCTTTCCCAATCTCTTTTGTTGTGAAAAATGGTTCAAATATACGCCCCTGAATATTTTTTGGAATTCCATGGCCTGTATCTGTTACAGAAAGACTTAAATACTTTCCAGGAGATAAATCAGTATATGTTTTACAATACTCTTCATCCGCCTGAATAACATCAGTGCTAAAGATCAATTTTCCTCCGCTTGGCATCGCGTCACTGGCGTTAATACTCAGGTTGAGTATCACCTGATGCATCTGGTTTTGATCACCAAGTATGGTAGCGGGTTCAGAACAAAATTTATGTATAACAACAATTTTCTTATCAATTGTTCTTTTGAGAAAAGCGATTACATCTAATATAATATCATGAATATCAACAACGACATTTTCATATTTTCCCATTCTGGCAAAGCCTAAAAGCTGCTGAGTAAGTTCTGCCGCACGCTTTGAAGCGTTTTCGATCGTCTCCGCAGCTTTAAGTATACTTTCATCATTTAAAGTTTTCAATTTTATCAAATTGGCATAGCCCATGATACCACCCAAAAGATTATTAAAATCATGAGCAATCCCACCGGCTAGCATTCCAATCGCTTCCATCTTTTGTGCATGTCGAAGTTGATTTGCTAAGCTAACTTCATAAGTGACGTCTCTTTTAACTGCGACATAATTAACTATCTTGCCTGAAGCGTCTTTTACAGATGATATAGTTGCATCTTCTTCGTAAAGTGTTCCATCCTTTTTTCTGTTAATAAAATGACCTTTCCAGACTTCACCATGAGTAATTTTGCTCCATAACTCCTTATAAAACGTACTAGTCTGTTTACCACTTTTAAGAATTAACGGCGATTTCCCGATAACCTCTTCTTTGGTGTAACCAGTAATACGTGTAAATGCCGGGTTAACATATTGGATTGTTGCATTAATGTTTGCTATAACAACTGCCTCTGCCGCTTGTTCAATTGCAGTCATTAGCCTTATAAGATCTTCTTCAGTCTTTTTTCTTTCAGTGATATCCCGCAAAGCAGCCGTAAAAAAAAGGTTTTTACCAATCCTTGTTTCTGTGATACAAGTCTCTAGAGGAAATGTTGATCCATCACTTTTCAAGCCTTCAAGTTCCAATAGTTGCCCTAAAATTTTTGATTTATTTGTTTCAATATACCGCTTTAAGCCTTCGGAATGTTTTTCTCTATATTTCTCTGGAATCAACATTTGAAGATTCTCACCTATTATATCTTTCTGAGAAAAACCAAATATATTACATAATTCACGATTTACCATAATAACAATCCCTTTAGAATCAATAGTTACGATTCCTTCACCAACAGTATCAAGAACAGCAACAAACTGCTTTTGAGAGCTCACCAATTCTTCCTCTGTTTGTTTTCGTTCAGCTATTTCAATTTGTAACTCCCTTGTTCTTTCCTGAATTTGTGTTAGCATTTTGTTGAAAGCGCTGGTAAGGATAGCAAACTCTTCTTGACTCTGCTCTTCTACCCTTACAGAATAATCCTTATTTTCAGAAACTCTTTTAACCCCTTTTACCAATGATAAAATTGGTTGGGAAATTGATAGTTGAAGCTTTACGGACAATAAGAATGCTGCGAAAATTGCAGTTGCCATAATAATGGCTGCTATCATTCCATACTGTTTCAACCGGGAATACAACTCTT
This sequence comes from Candidatus Anammoxibacter sp., assembly GCA_021777055.1. Classification (GTDB taxonomy): domain Bacteria; phylum Planctomycetota; class Brocadiia; order Brocadiales; family Anammoxibacteraceae; genus Anammoxibacter_A. The sequence goes on from JAIQZO010000071.1 coordinate 66,099, forward strand.
TTAGCTCAGATTTGATGTATATTGTTCCAATTATATTATCATCAAGAATAATAGGTTCAGATACTTCCAGGTATCCATCACGAAATCTGTTTCCATATTCATCGGGGGCAGGGGGCAAGAATTCTTCGGTATAATCGCTCCGTAGATATCTAGAAAACATATTTCCATCAACATTATAAATATAAGCAGCAACAATGTATTTTTTAATAGTAAGTGTTGATAACGTTGATTTCGCAGAAGCTTCGTCATCAAAGACCAACGCGGCTGTATTATTTTTCGCAGTAATCTTGGCAAGTGTTGAAAGGTCGTATACCATCCCACGCTTAAAAGCAAAGAAATCATATCCGGAAAATGACACACACGCCAAAAATAAAGCAACGCTGCAGGTAGACATAATGATTAACATCAATTTACGGCCGATGGAAATATGCATAAATATAAGATCTCCTACTTGGACTTAATCTTTTTTGTACTTTTCAACATTAATAATATTTGCAATTTTTAAAAGATTAGAGCTAATGTTAAGACCTGCTACTTCTGCAGCCTTTATGTTAATAGAAAAATGAACTTTTCTTTTTTTTAAAGCAAATCCAATTATACCACCATTTTGAGCAAATCGCTTAGTATCTCCAACAGTTAAACAATTCCAATCTTTTGTAACTGCAAGAATTTTTTTTAAATACTTCTCTTTTGATGAACTGACAAAAAGTATGTGGCAGAATTCGATTCTCTTTAATAATTTGAATCTCTTAATAGCTATGGTTCTACCCCTAATAGTTTTGCCTCTAATAGTATTGTTAAGGATTGGGCCAAAAGGATCTTTACCATAGATGCCGATTATTAAAGCCTCGTCAGGGCCTGAAAATCGTTCTGCCGGCCATTCAACAAACTTCGCAATATTATATAAAAAAGCTGCCTTAACCTCATATTCACTCACAGACCTTGAAATGGTTAGAGCGTATAGATTACTGTTTGTAAGGTTAAATGTTGCAAAAACAAACAAAAAAATACTAGAGTGGTGAGCTCTCGCAAAAAGACTTTTTTTATTTTTTAGGCACATATCTTAATCAATCTCCATGTGCACTAAAACTAATTTCTTTAGGTTAATTTCCAGATCTGCGAGAAACATTTTTTTTCTTTAAATCCTAAGAGAGTTAAAAATACTGCATCAACCATAACATGTTTACAATTGCCATCTTACACCAAAATAAGCACCACGTTCCATCTCAGTTTTCGGTACCCTAAAAAATGTCTCGCCAAACTCTTGATGATCGCTGTCTAAAAGATTTTGGCCCGTAACTGATACTTCGAGATTTTCTGTCGGTTTCCAACCCAAGCGAATATCAAGGTTAAAATAGCTACCAACATTAAAGTCTGACACGCTATCTACATAACGCCACGCTGTGTCAAATTCCAATTTCCATGGTAGATTTATCATAGACCTAAGAGAAAACTGATTTTGTGGACTTTGGTTTTCTTGCGCTTCTGAAATGAAATCATTGCTATTTCCATCCAGATGTAGTTTTATTTCAAAATATGTATAAGCACCTTTTAAATGTAACCAGTTGAAAACTTTCCAATCTGCTGCCAATTCTATTCCGTAAGTTTCTCCATCCATCTTATTATTTGTATTAATAGGTATCAGTATATGCGATGGTGCAGGACCTGTTTCAATAAATGGAGAGCCTGGCTCAAATGTTCGTAAATCGTCATAGACATTATAAAAACCTGCTATGTCTAGTGAGAATCTATCTGTAGGTTGCAGACGGTATCCAATTTCATACGCAGTAAGGTTTTCCGAATCGAAATCATGATCTCCGAAGAGAGATATAAGTATTGGTGAACTAGCGGCACCAAGTGAGCTTGGAAAAACTTGACCATTAATTCTACCGTCGTTTTCGATACGAGAAGGTATTCTAACCGCACGTGAGATGGCACCCCAAATTGAGTGTCTGTCATTAGGTGTCCATATAAAACGGGCATTTGGTTGAGTTTCAATGCCAGTATAGTTGTTATGTTCAAACTTTGATCCTAAAGTCAAATGTACCCGGTCCTTGATCAGGGTGATATCGTCCTGTATAAATGTGCTAACTATGTGGTCGCCACGGCTATTAGGATCAAAGGAAACTGTAAATTTGTCATTTATGTCATTTACACTAAAATGGTAACCTAAGCCCCATATAATATCATGATGTTTACCTAATGAAAAACGATGTTGGAAATCAATATCGAATGTATCCCGTATTTCACCAACTGTTTCAGATCGCAATTCTGTCCTGTCATAATAAAACTGTAAAGCTATATCAGAAGTATTTGAGAATGTATGTGTCCATTTACTTAAAAAATGTCCACCAGCATTGTCAACGTCAAGATCTATCTCCTGTTCAAAAGGTGGCAATAAGGAAGTATGCATCTCTTTGTTGCCCCGATTACCGTTAAAGATATCTCCTGAAAAGGTGATGGTATCTACTTCCGATCTATTCCAATCAATTCGGAATCCTCCCCTTAAAACTTCCCATCCATCTGCTGCATCATGTCCAGTACTATCAACAAAGCTGTCGCGATTAAAAAACTTTGTATAGACTCTATACGAAGCATTCGCCCCTAACTTTCCACCATATCTAAGTCCAGCAAACGCACGCTCATCAGTTCCACCGCCAGCCATAACAAGACCACCATGAGTATCTTCAGCATTTTTTGTAATAATATTTATTACTCCGTTAACCGCGTTAGAGCCCCACAATGTTGCTCCCGGCCCACGGATAACCTCTATGCGCTCAATATCTTCTAATAACGTATCCCTTCTATCCCAGAATACTCCGGCAAATAATGGTGTATAAACAGATCGGCCGTCAATCAATACAAGAAGCTTGTTAGCAAACCAGCCATTGAATCCTCTAGAAGTGACCGCCCATTTGTTTGAGTCTATTCTTGCCACGTGAACTCCAGGAACTATTCGCAGCACTTCAGGGATACTTGTAGCCCCTGATCGACGAATGTCTTCTTGAGTAACTACAAAAACTGCCGAAGCCGCACTGGAAATCTTTTGAATCTTTTTGGATACTATAGTAACCTCAATTTCTAACAATTCATTAAGATTCAAATCTGTAAGATCACGAGGTACATTGAGAGTTTTAGCAGACTCATTGGCCAGGCTAATAGTTGCAAGCGAGCCAAGAAGAATTATAAAAACAATGATTTTTGTCATTTTAATAGTAGAGTAGAACATCTTTTTATATTTTATTGTTTCTTGAAAATATAACTTTATATTCGTTTTATACTTTAAAACTAGATATTAGGATCAATTATTTAAATCACGATCTTATGATTCCATTGCGCGGCAAAACCTCAACCAAAATACAGAATACAGGTGTCAGGAGTCTGAATTCAGAATAAAGCACAGGAGAGAAAAATAGAAAAAAGGGATAGTGGTCAAATCTCCTTTTGACTTCTGACGATTCAACATTGTTTCTAGATATATACTTCGAATGAGTATAAATGAGTATAAACAAGATATTTATTCATAGATCTTCCGACTATAGTTAAACTTACTTAGTTGAAAAATGTTCATAAATATGAAATATTTTTGCACTGCAAAAGGCTAATGGGATACTGCTAACAAAATTTAGAAAAAAGAAGTTTTTATAACGTAATAATAACATCTAAATCTAACTAAAACCTAAAATAATAAATAACACATTTATATCATCATAAATGAAAGTGAATGTGTGAATCACATGCACTTTCATTAGTAGAACAATGACACGAGAAATGATTAAGCATTGATTACGACTATAGAAATACGGGAAAAATTAAATTTAGCATCTGTTCTATTATTATTATTGCACCTCTACACCCATTCCCCAGGCATTACCTGCATTATACGCCTTTTTGTTAAATCTGGTCTTGCCTTTATCATTTGAAACCGCCCATGAAATTAGATCAACACCCTTATTAATACCTTTTATGGTAAATTCTATTTCACCGTTTACATTTGTTTTGCTTTGGACAGGAGTAACGCTAATAGATGATATTAAGCCTGGACGGATATTTGTTAACACTTCCACTGAAGTATTTGGTTCTATATTTGTAAGTTTCAGGATGCAGTTTTCACTTTCACCTAATGATAACATTAATTTTTCAATACCGGCTTTTCCCATAATAAGATCATGTTCACATTTGAAGGTAAATGATTTACCCGAAATAGGTGGTGTTGGTGTGGGACTAGCTGTTGGTGTGGGAGATAGCGATGGAGTAGGTGTAATATCTGGCGCGTCATTTCCCACAAATAGCAGGAGATTATTACTTCTGGCATTTGCGGCTACAACATCCATGATATTGTCACCATTTACATCTCCTGCATCAATGGCAAATATTTCTGTAATATGTCCCTCAAAAAGAGGCGCAATAGACTCTATAATTCCATCTTGATTAAACCCAATACCAAAGTTGCTTTTCCTTGATGAAACATCGTCGCGAGAAAAAATTAGATCGAGGTCTTCATCATTGTCAATATCAGCCAGCTTTATTGCAATGCTTCTTTCAGCAAGGCCTGACATTAAATTTTCTTTATTTGTCAATGTAGAATCTGTAAACTCGGCATTGTTATTTAAAAATGCAATTACATCACGATCAAATGTTCTGCCGGCAAATGCAGCTATTATATCCATACTACCGTTTTTATCCCAGTCTCCAACTTCAACATCAAATGCTTCCTGAGCCTGAAATAATATCTCTTCCTGAAAAGATTGATTCCCAACGTTTAATGCAACGACAACCGAATTGTCACTTTCCTTTGACACCACTATTAAATCCAGGTCTTTATCACCATCAAGATCAGCAATTTCAACTTCCCGCGGTTCTCTCATGGTAATATCTACTGCTTGTCTAGTAAAAACTCCGGAGCCACTATTCAGATACAAAAAAACCGTGTGATCACCGGGAGAGCATAAGACTATATCTTTGTCATTATCAGAATCAATATCTGCCACAGCACATCCCATGGGTTCTTTAACATTATCATCAATTATAATCTTTTCCCAATTTATACCATTCTTCTTATACCAGAAGAGACTATTATCATTCTTTGCCGGTATGATAATATCCAATATCCCATCTTTATCTAAGTCATCAAGTTCCATATCTGTGGGAAATAGTATATTATCATCAATTCTCCATTCAATAAAACCTTTATCACCCCTGTTTTCATACCAGACGATTTCATTCTCCCTGAAACTCGGACTCGCGCCATCGTCCCCTGCTGTTAATACAATATCCAGATCACCATCATTATCCATGTCTCCAAGTTTAGAAATACGTGCAGCCTGGATTTCACTGTGTAAGTAATGACGGTAGAGTTTTCCATCGATATTCTCAAACCATGAGAGGTCACCATCCACATTTCCACCTTCCGGAAAAACAAGGTCCATATCTCCGTCGTCATCAAGATCACCAACCTGCATCTGTGGGCCCACGTTGTTTGTTGATCTATTATCCCAATTCTGCTCAAGTAACTCAGAACGAAATTGCATGTCAGAATCCTGGTAAAGGATAGATAAAAAATCACTTAGTCTATGTTGACGAATAATATCCTTCAAACCATTGCCATCTATGTCCGCTATAACAATATCCCCGCCAGCATCCACGTCTACTTTATCAATTAATGATGAACTAAAATCATTGCCTCCGTCTAGAAAAAATAGACCTCCTTCATTTTTAAATGAAAATGTTAATATATCTTTCTTACCATCATTATTTATATCCGAAATAGCGATTCCGCCAGTGGCAGAAGATACCTGTACATTACCTACTATTGTTCCATCAGAGAATAAATCTTTCTTCTCGAATTCAGCATCACCGTTATTTGAAAGTAAAGCAAAAATGCTACCAGCACCATAAATTATGTCGTGATCACCATCGTTGTCTATATCATCCGCTTCTACTAGTACTACCTGATTCACATTATTGACCAACTCCTTCTTATCGAAATTCAAAAGTCCGTCATTCAAATACAGATTAATCGTAGAGAGATCAAAACCAACAGAAACAATATCCATCGTCCCGTTACTATCAAAATCAGCCACATCAGATTGATTAATGTCAACCCCTGCCTCAACAGTACGTCTTATGAAACTTAAGTCATCTTGACGCAGAAACAAGACGAGATCACCAATTTCGCTCGTTGTTTGTTTTTTGTCAGACACAATATAATCAATATCACCATCATTATCAAAATCAGCAGCATCAATATCGCCCGGATTAACTAAATCCTGGAATAGTTCATGGCGAGGAAATTGTCCGGACCCATCATTTTCAAGCCATTCTACTCCAGCTGGAAGAGTATCGGATCCGGATCCGGATCTTCTGCGAGTAATAATAATATCAACATCACCATCAGAATCAAAGTCTTGCAGTATGGATGCCGTTGCAAAAAGTTCGCCTTTATTAATGATTTCAACTTCGTGCCTTTGGGCTACCCCCTGACGAGAGAACGACATCAATGTAATTAACAAAAGAATTAATAAACTACCGCTGTGAATTAACCTAGAAAATGTAATATCAAGTTTAATATTTTTCATAACACAATCACTCCTTTTAATTTAGTAATTTAGTTTTGCCAGCTAAGTATTTACATTGTCAGATCTCTTCCTAGCTCATCTACTGTATTATCCAAAGATTACATTATATAGGTAACTTATTTCTTAATTCTTTTTCGCTTATCTTATATAGTAAACTTCATTGCAACATTCCCTATTAAAGTAAACAAGTTATATGTGCATAACAGACTAACACACGAAAGATATAAAGATATCATGTATAGTATTATGCACAACTTACAGTAAATATTTTACATATTTATTTAAAGTAATTAGGAGATGATTCAAAAGAATTAATTTGATTCATCGCTGATAATAGTCGAACATATATCACAATAACTGCCGCATGTCAACATGAACAAAATAGTCTCCTGTTTTGTTTGTAGGGAATAGTATTACAAAGCTGAAATAGATATCCTTACAAAGCAACATTTTTGGGTTAATTTCCGAACAATATACATATATTATAACCTGTATTTCTATAAATACTTACATTAGCAACGCCATTTTGTAGAGTTTCGTTGTTTTTAAATTCATTTTGACAATAATTTTTAAAGTTTTTTTTTATTTTTTTATCCTTAACTGAGTTTTGTCTAATTAAGAATTTCTTAGTATAAATTTAGAATAGATATTTCTTCTGATGGTAATTTTTACTCAACTTTCTAAACTACATTTCCAAGGTAAGATAATTAGAAAGTCTTATTTATTACCGAATTATTACGAAGCAGTACAATATTAACTCTCTATTTGACAAAATTAATGTAAATGTCAGTTTAATATAAATGTAAAAGAACAGAGGGGGAATTATGGTAAGAGAAATAGTTAACCGGACAACAGATTCTTTAATTGTCCATTAATGAATAATAAGACTTATATTATTATGCGACCTATTTAAGCAGGTCAAAATCTTTCACTGATTTCTACTAATATAGCAAAATTTGGGCATAAACTATTAACATAGAATGATAACACCCGAAAAAGATGAACACTTTATAATGCACAGCTTAACCGTTGCCAATATTTCTGATGACATAAAATCGGCTGGATAGATGTTCCTGCCAGGCAAGTTATTACATTAGGAGAGAATGAAATGTATAATTTTACTATGTTGAGAGTTGTGTAGACATAATGGTTAGCCAGATGCTATAAAATGACTAAAAATGCTCAGGGTAGGAATCCAAAGCGATAGATAGCCTTTGTGTTATATAAAAAGCCACGATGGTGTTGCTGGAAACATAATAGATGATTATGCAGGACATCATCTTTGCCATAATTTCTTAATCGCTTGGAATTTATTTAAAGCGTTTTTACAAAAGTGGTGACCTTTTCGAACTCTACTCTCATTTTATCCAATTGATTATGTTCACCAGGCATATCTCTAGTATTTCCTGTCTTTTCAATGTCCTTTGATAAATTATGTATATTTTCAAAACTCAGATTTGCCGGTGCACCTTTGATACTATGTGCAACTTCACGAACAAGAAGGTTATCTTTTTCTTTCACTGCTTTTACCAAGGTTGAAAGTTTTTCAGCTCCAGAGTGTAGACCCGATTTAACATTTCAACTAAAAAGGCAGGATCATCTCAGAATAGTTCAAATATGGTTTCTAGCTTTACTACGCTATCAGTTTCTGTCATGTGGAGATATTCTGTTTTGTAATATTTATTAGATCATTCTCTCGAACATTAGTCCATTTCTCTATCATCTCAAGAAGGGCAGCTATTTTAATTGGCTTTGAAATATAATCATCCATCCCCGCATCCATACACCTTTTACGATCTTCATGCAGGGCATGGGCGGTCATCGCAACAATTGGTATTCTCATATTATCATTCGATTCATCTATACGAATTATTCGAGTTGCTTCAAATCCGTCCATTACCGGCATCTGTACGTCCATAAGTATCAAATCAAACTTTTGAGCAGAAATTGCATCGATTGCTTGTAACCCATTAATCGCAAGCGTAACGGAATATCCGGATTTTTGTAACATTCTCATTGAAAGCTTCTGGTTAACAAGATTATCTTCAACAAGAAGAATATTTACCTCTTTTCGATCCTCTTGAGAACAAACTTTTTTTGCAGTTTGTTTTCCAATTCGTTCATCTTTAATTTTCCTAGATCTATAAAAGGAATTAATAATGCCATTATAGATATCTGACTGATTGACTGGTTTTGTAATGTGATGTAAGAATCCTAACTTCTCGGATAATTCTAGCTCATCTTTATTGCCAAATTGGACGAGAGAGACAAACATTATATCCTTATAGATAGTAAATACTTCTTTTAAGGTGGTTTCATTAATCCCTGGAGCCTTAAGGTCAATTAATACTATCTTATACTTTTTCTCTGATTGAGAGAGCCTTCCAAGTACGTTGGCAATATCTTTTCCATTTGATACTCCTGTAGAGTCAATTCCATAATGTAAAAGTATTCTCCCTATAAAATTAATATTGGTTTTACTTTTTGCAATAGTAAGTGCACACAAATCTCCAAATATTGACGAGAAATCGTCTTTCTTGTTATCCATACCCATTGGCTTTTGAAACTTCAATGAAAAGTAAAACCGCGTTCCAATTTCACCATTGATGTTCAACCCTTCACCTAAAGGACTTTCGACCTTTATCTCTCCTCCCATTAAGGAAGCTAGCTTATAAGAAACTGATAGCCCAAGTCCTGTACCTCCATATTTTCTGGTAACAGAACCATCTGCTTGAGTAAAGGCCTCAAAAATATCTTTTTGTTTATCTTTTGGAATTCCGATCCCTGTATCAATCACTGAGAAAAGCAACGTAATCTCTTCAAGAGACTCATCCTCAATCTCTATTTCTAGAATAATCTCTCCCGTATTTGTAAACTTGATTGCATTTCCCACTAAGTTTACCAAGATCTGACGAATGCGAGCTGGGTCACCTTGTAACATTTCAGGGCTGCTTGGCGGTGTAAAACAAATTAACTCAAGTCCCTTTTGTGCAACCTTAAAAATAACCGTATTGACAACACTCTTAAGTATATCTCTAAGATTAAATTCGATTTTTTCAATGTCAACTTTACCGGCTTCAATCTTAGAAAAATCCAGAATATCGTTAATCAGCTCAAGAAGGGAATTTCCACTCGCAGTGATTGCATCCAGATACTCATCTTGCTCAGGATCTATTTTAGTACCTGCTAATAACTCTGCCATTCCTATAATACCGTTTAGAGGTGTTCTTATCTCATGGCTCATATTGGCCAAAAACTCACTTTTATATCTTGAAGCCTGCTCTGCCGCTTCTTTTGCGAGTTTTAATTCGAACGTTCGTTTTCTGACTTGTTCTTCCAGATAGAGATTTGCTTTTTCCAGTTCATCTTTTGATTTATTTAAATTTTCATATAGATTTGCACTTTGAACTGCAAATGCCGACAGTGTCACAACCCTAAATAACAAAAGGATCAAGTCATTGGGAATCTCTAGTTGTTTAAGCTTTGTAATCGCAAATACCATACCAATTGTCTTGTTAGTAGTGTTCATGGGAAGCAGGATTAAAGTATTTGCTTCTTCCGTTTCCTCATTTCTTACATTCTCAACTACAAATGTGTTTTGATTTATTGCCAATGCAAATAAGCCCTTCTTGACAATATCTCTCATTACGATTTCGAAATAATCTTTGTAATTATCAGGAATCGTGGTTTGTTGAACAAATTCATATGTCTGTTCATCAACCAGAAAAATCGCGCACCCTTCCGTTTGAATCAATCCCTGTATTTGCTGTAGCATTACTTGAGAAATGAGATTAACATCAAAAGAGAGCCAAAGTCGTTCCTGCAAATCATTTAGAAAACGGGAATCTTCAACTACCTTTTGAATGGTATTCAATCTATCATTCAGTGAGGAGTTCTGGGCCTCTAAAATCTTTAATTGCTCGTCGTAACTATTATTTCCTTCATAGTTAGATTCAGTCATCTGTTCTCCGCAGGCATTAAAAAAGAAACTATATCGTCATATTTATCTTTAGTTTCTTTTATAATCGGTTCCAAGACGCTTAATTTTAGACCTAAATTATTCCACGCGTCTTCAGAAACCTGCGGTACATAATTACCTCCACCACTGGAACCAAGTTCCATTGCCGTTGCAATAATATCACTGATATGTATAATTGCTGTCTGTTTAGAGTATTGTCTTGATTCGGTAGGATTATGATGATAAGCAATGGGTTCTATAAGCACTTGTGGTAACTGCCATTTCTCACTCAATAAACGTCCAGTATGCTGATGATCAAACCCCATAACTTCGTCTTCAATTTTACATACATCGTTTACTCTACTTCCATCCACACGATTTAATACTATTCTGAATTTATCACTAAAATATTGAAAGTATACTATTTTACCTATATCGTGTAATAGACCTGAAACAAAAATTGATTCCGTATCTTTTATCTGTAAATACTTGGCCGTTGTGTTTGCAATAATTGCACAACCCATCGAATGGCCCCAGAAATCATTAAGATCAAAGTTTATATCATTGATTTTATCAGCTTTAAACAGATCAAAAACGGAAGATGTCAAAACTAAATTCTTAATGGCAGAGAATCCAAGTACAACGATTGCCTGATTAATGGTAGAAATCTTGCTAGGGAATCCGTAAATAGCGGAGTTAACAATCCTTAAAATCTTAACCGTTAATGATGGATCATCCCCGATTGCACGTCCTAAAGCAACTGCAGAGGTTTTTGGGTCTTGAATTAAATTGTTTATCTTAGTGAAAACCGTGGGTAAGGTTGGTAAGTCATCAAGGTTTTCTATTAATTTTCGGATATTTTTTGAATCATCCATAAATGGCGTCTATTTTCTTAGAAATTAAATGTTTTTAGTGTCAATACTCTTCTTTTTGGCTAACTTCAGTAACATTTCGTCCAACTTTATTTTTCTTGTTATACGTAATATTTCTGACATTACATCGCTCTCTTTGGTGTCTGGAAACCGCCGTTGCAGATTATTATTAAGTGCATTAACTGCGGCCGGATCCAACATACTAATATCCAGCTTATTCCCTGATGTAGACACTCCATCAATATTTGCCTCCGTGATGCCCCACGACTCCAATATGAAAAAATGCTTTTCTGTTAACGTAGTGCCCTCTGGTAACAGTAAAAGCCCTTTCTGGTTGAGGACAGGAGCGGCTATCTTCATGCCTGGTTTAATATCTGAAATATTTAAAATTCCCATTATAAAATTACACTGCAAAAATGTTATTTATATAAATTTCTGTTACCAATTAGGAAAGAAATAAAAGAAGAATTATCTAAATTCAAGATTTATTGATAAACACTATTAAAGAAGTCTTCTGCTCTCTTATTCTAAAGTCAAAGACTCTGCAAAGCAGGTGGTATTGGTTTTATGATATTTTTTAGTTAAACTTTTTTCGAAAATGGAAAAAACAACAGCTATATACTTAAATTAGCAAATCTTAGAGTAATATTTATCAAAACCAACATGTACTTTTGCTTTTAGCGAACTATATGTATATTCTATGCTATTGTATTTCAAGTGAGTATAACATAAGTAATGGTGCCAGACAATCAGGTAATTACCCTACAATTTTTACAATACGCTATTGTTCGTAGATCCAGGCTAAACAATGTAGTGCATTTCCAATTAAAACTTTTGGGTATAATAATAACAGTACAAGCAAATTTCTAACCGAACACTACTGATTTATACAAGCAAATCCTTAACCGGACAACGTTGAGTATTTTTAACCTTTCTGATTTTCCCACTACTTGAATTTTTCTTATAAACCCTGCCAATTTACGCTTTTAATGATAGAAGGACAATTATTTAAATTCAAGACTTTCTGGCAAATACAATTAAAGATGTCTCTCTTTTATTTGACAAACTATAATTTGCAAAATAAATTTTACACTCCAATAAAATAACGATTTACATCCAATGAAGTGCAAGATTTATCTTGCCTAGAATTAGCTAATAATTACCGAAAACCATAATCAATTAATAATTCACAACTAAACATCTATGTCTCTAATCCGACACGGCTTACATTTATAATAGTTTTAAGTATTTCTGGATTCTGCGCATATTCAAAAGCCTCTGTTGCTTGATCCAATGAAAACGTTTGGTTTATAAGCTGTGAAAGCGGTAGGCGATTATTGAAATTTGACAGAAAATTGATGGCCGCTTCAAACCTCCCGCATCTGGATCCCACAATGGAGATCTCATCCACAACAACCTTTGACGGATTAAATGAGATATCTCCGGCATACGTACTTTTAAGTACAACAATACCGCGGGGTTTGGTGTTTTCAATGGCCATTTCCAAGGCATCACTGTTTCCCGTTGCTTCAATAACAAGATCATAAGTGCCATTTTTAAACTCTTCCAACGGTATAACTGATACGCCCACTTTCTCTGCAAAAGAGAGTTTTTCTCTGTGTTTTCCCACCATTGTAGTGGAGTAACCGGAACACTTCATTACAAATGAGATAAGTAACCCCAATTTGCCATCACCTAAAATTAGAATTTCTGCATCCTCTGGGATCTTTACCTGATCAATTATCTCTAAAGCCGCAGCCAAAGGTTCAATAAAGATTGCATCACTATCAGGAATCTGATCTGGAATGACAAAAATATTCGTTTCTGGAACAACAATATATTCCGCAAAGGCTCCATTTCTATTGATTATACCAATAACCGTTCTCAGTGAACAATGTCGTGATAACCCCTTTTTGCAAAATTCACACTCTCCACATGAACAATTGATCTCCGCTGTAACACGTTTTCCCATCATCTGAGGTTCATCACTTTCAACCACTGTTCCGATAAATTCATGCCCCAAAACGCCGTTAAAGCCTGGAATATAACCTTTAATTATTTCAAAGTCAGTATTACAAATTCCAGCCTTGTCTACCTTGATAAGAGCTTCCCCCCTCTTTGGACGCGGCACAGGGACTTTTTCAACCTGAAGTGTACCATTAAAAACAAGTGCACTCATTGTTTCAGAAATACTCTTTTTACATAAATCTACCAAAGGAAAACCTCCTTTATCCCTATACCTTATAAAACTTATCTTTTTAAGATTTAAAATAACTTGCTTGTTTTCATGAACTAATAATAACAAATAAAGTTTAAAGGGAAAACTTTTAAAATGCATCTGTTTTCATTGTTTTAAGTACTGTTCTATAGTATAACTGGAGTTGCTAGTCTCTTGCTCACTAAGGGAAGGCTATATCATCTATTTTGACGATAGCAGTCGAAAAGATGTATGGGTTTTCAGGATAGTATGGGTGACAACTTAGAAGATAATAGAAAAACAATATTCGGAAAAACTGAACGTACGGTTTGCCGATGAGGAACGGGAAATATGGTAATGCAAACAATTTGTGCAATTATGAATGAAGCCGCCATCAATTTAACCTTAAATGGAAAACTATTAATATAAAAGGATAGATATTAGTTGTTATGTATGAGATTTCCATAATTAGATCCAGATGCGAACTGAATCTTAAGTTTATTAAAATACTTCTTGTTTAATTTTATTTAAAATAGTACTTTATCTGAATTGCGCTTTAATTCTTCTGGTTGCTTTGTGTAAAATAAACAGAGGTATTTGCCAATTATATTTTAAATTCCAGGCATATTTAAGATAATTTGGGCATTCCGTTATCTTTCTAAATAAATTCAAACCATTCATCAATCTCAAATAATGTAATAAACGCCTGGGATACGTACCCAGAAGTATATCTGTATGATTACTTCTATAATGATAATCAATAAATTCAAACATTGAAGGTTTTAATTCTTCTAATCTTTCAATAACATGTTGCGGAATGATGGCGGCTATATTCTCATTTAAATATGTCAATGTTTCTTTTAAAATAATAAGTAAGTGGTGTTTTTGTGCCAATTTAATCAAACGGTCCCAATCGATCGAATTCTCTTGATTATTAAGTATTACCATGGAATCAGATACCCATCGTAAGCTCGAAATAGACATCCACCTTGAACCGTGCACACAAACATGAAACAACTGATCAGTCGCATTTAACGAAAATGTTGTAACCTCATACAAAACAGTCTCAACTGCATTTTCCCAGAAATCTTTATCGGCATTTGCATCACAACATTCACATAATACGTGCCAATGCAAATCAATGTTCCGTCCGTCAGAATGTTCAAAATTAACTGCGTGTATGTAAGAAATATGCTCTTCAAGATCATTAACATGGGATTGCCAACCTAACTTGATTAAATGATTAGATGCTATCATAATTTTATCAGGTTTGACTAAGATATCAATATCCCACATAGGTCGAAGGCCAAAATCCTTATAATATTGCAAGGTTAATGCTGCGCCTTTAAGGAGCATTGTCTGTATTCCTGCTTCATTGAGTGAATTAATAAGTTTAGAAGTATTATATAATAAAATCCTGTTTTTATACCATTCCATCCTGTAAATACCGCCAAATTTATTCATTAAACTATGCTTCACACCCAAAGCTCGTAAATTTTTATACAATAATGGTAAAAGCCTAAAAGAGCCCTGATCCAAGTGATCAATATCTGCTCTTGCTATCCATTCTTCAAAGGCTTTTACTGCTTCATTATCCTTTAATAAACATGAGCGCAACAATAACAATTGCTCTTCGCTTGGCCAAAATGTTTTATTATTATTAGAATCAGTCATATTCATTCCTCCATTTTATTTTCAATTCCAGGTATTTAAGATTGTTGAAATCCATCCAATAGTTTAGGAATTACAATTCCTTCATCCATCTTATTCAATCTTAACTGACAATCTTCAATAACATATACAAATTGTGCTTCATTAACAATATCCATATTATGGCTAATAATGAGTGTGCTAGGAAAATTATCAAGTGTTTTTAAATTTTCCATCAACTTGCAAGTTGATGATTTATCCAGATGATTTGTAGGTTCGTCCAGAATTAGTAGTTTTGGTTTGCGTAGAAGCGCACGAACTAATGCAATCCTCTGACGTTCTCCACCTGAAAGTTTCAAACCATTATCTCCAACAATTGTTTCATACCCATCAGACAATTTCGAGATAAACTGATGCGATCCTGTGATTTCGGCAATTTTGTATACTTCATTTCTAGTCGCATCGGGGCAACCATAAGTGATATTATCCCAAATAGTCCCCGGAAGCAGCATGATTGACTGTGGGACGACGCCAAAACATTTGCGCAAATCAACCAAATCCAGATCATTATATGGAATGCCATCAGCAATAAGCAATCCTTCCTGTGGACGGTAAAAACCTAATACTAGGTTAACAATCGTACTTTTCCCGGAACCATTGGGGCCAATAATAGCAGTCATGGTATTTGGTTTAAACTCTATTGAAATATCCTGTAATACCTGCTTCTTTTCATACTTAAAGGAAACCGAACTCAATGAAATATTTCCCTCAAATTTTATTTTTTTAGTTCCAGCATATGGATTAATATCTTTCATTTCAAGCAAATCATGTAACTCTGAAAGCGACTCGTTCCCAGCTATAATTGATGGTGCTCCGGCCAATACCGGGCCCATGTATTTTCTTAATAAGCTAGCAACCACACAAAATGAGAAAAAAGAACCAATTGTCATTGCATTTGTTCCAATGGCTATTCCCCCTATAATGAGAAACACAATTCCAGAAAAACCGACAATGGTATTATTAATAACGTTGAAGATCGTTTGAATCCATGCCACCGACGTACCTATGTTTCTAAAATCATCAAAATTCTGATTTTGTCTTTCAATTTCTGTTTTTTCCGCCGTTTGTAGAATTGTTAAATCTGCCATCCAAAGCGCAAACCACACATCTTTACTTAAAACTTCAAGAGACCTCCTGAAAGCTTTAACCTTATTCTTGACTTTCTTACCCATCTTTCTACTGATATAAATTAAGACAGGCGCAATTGCAACCATGACTAGAAACAATACCCAATTCAGCGTAACAAGAACAACGCTCAAAACAGAGGTTATAACTAAAGCAGGCAATAATTGAGAAATTATTATTGTACTCATTTCCTCAACCCTATGTGTATCCCAAACGATAATTGTGTGCAGTTTGCTTCTATCAGCGTTACTATAATAGGATCTTGACAGATTATATAATTTAAGTAATTGTTCTTCTCTCAACCGCTGAATCACACCCTTAATTACATTTAAATTAATTCTTTTAGTCCAAAGTGTTGCACCGGCACCTATCAGTATTAACATAAAAAGAATACCACCAATCCAAATCAGCCTTTGATAATCCCCTGATGGAATTACAACATCTATTATATGACGCACAAGCCAAACCATAGGAAGGACAATCAAGGATTGACATATTGATATTAATACACTTAGCAATAGACTAGGATAATTTCCTTTATATAACCTTATATAGTATTTCCACGCAGCTTTATTCATTTACTCTTTCCTCTAATGTTACCTGCTATAGTTACTCTAATCTTGTAAATTGATGTAGTGGCCGTTATGTATAAACTTTTCAAATCTTCGTCACCCCATGCACAATTAGAAGGCTGTTCAGGGGTAACAATAGTTCCAAGGTGATTGCCTTGAGCATCCAATACCCAAACACCTCCAGGGCCAGTACAGAAAATATTGCCGGCTTGGTCTAGCTTCATACCATCAGGATGACCCGGTTTATCAATATCCATATCGTGAAAAATTTCACCACGACTTAATGTACCGTCTTCATTTACATTAAAAACACTAATATAACGATCATTTTCAGAGTTATCGACATAAAGTTTTTTTTCATCAGGGGAAAAGGCCAAACCGTTTGGCCTTTCAAAAGTATCAGAAACTAGCTTAATCTCTCTACAATCTGGCGAAATTCGATAAACACCTTGTACAGGTTGCTCTTGCTGTTCTTTCTGAATACCATAAGGCGGGTCTGTAAAATAAATCGAACCGTCGTTTTTAACAACCACATCATTTGGACTGTTAAGTCTTAGGCCATTATACGTTGCAGCAAGAATAGTAATGGAACCGTCTCTTTCTATTCTAGTAACGCGACGATTGCGATGTTCACATACAATAAGACGTCCCTTTAGATCTATGGTCAACCCATTAGAGTTACTACTCGGTTCTCTAAAAACGTTAAGTTCTCCGCTAATATCCAGCTTCCATATTTTATTATCAGGAATATCGCTAAAAAGCAGGCATTTCTCAGATTCAATCCAAATTGGCCCCTCAGTAAAGATAAATCCTGTTACAACCTTTTGAATCTCTGAAAACGGTGCAACAATATCATAAAAAGAATCCGTTTTAACATTTAGGAACGCTTTGGGAGAACATTTTTTTTTAGAAACAACTCTTATCTTTTGTAAAATTCTATATGGTATATTTTTAAGAGATTTTAGGTACATTAACAATTCCATCCTTTAATTCATTAAATAAATCGTCATATTCTTCCAGGTCAAGTGGCAACTCGACTGTTTTCTTCCGTAATGCAGAAAGCACTATTGCATTTGACAGCTCAAGAGCAGAAAGAGTATTTTCACCGTTTACAAGTGGCTCGCGGTTATTAATAATCGCATCTGCAAAATCAATCATCAATCCCCAGTGCCCTACGGGTTGTTTCCATTTAATAGGCCATCCATGAACAGATTGATTATTATCAGATGTCTTAGACTTATATAGAACATAGCGTTGCATTTTTTTTGCAAACCGCAAAAGTTTATTGTCAGTTACTTTTTGTATAGGTTTGTTATTGTCAGGTAATTTATACCTCTGCCATGAGATTTTGGGTTGAGCAAAGCTATCATTACAGTTCATTACTAAGTGCGTCAAACTACTTTTGTATTTCCCAAATAAAATTTCATCATCTTCATCTTGGATCAAACTTTTAACATTTGGAAAGATGATAATACCTTCATCTCCGGCAATCTGCCGAACACAATAATCATTTGGCTGATTCATAGACCCTTGAAACGAAGCCAATGCACCACATTGAAATTGAATATTGGCACAGGCAATATCCTCAATTTCATTCTTATGCAATTGGTCTGCAATTAAAGAAGAAACAGTAACCGGTTTGCCAACTAACCAGCATATCAAATCAAGATCGTGAATCGCCTGGTTCATAAGTAATCCACCACCGGAATGTTTCCAAGTTTTGCGCCAAGGAGAATTTGTGTAATAATTTTTCGTGCGAAACGCAAAACATGTCCATAGTATCCGCTGTATATTACCGATTGCGCCACTACCTATAACTTCTTTAATAATCTGCGAAGAACGATGTGTCCGGTATTGATGTGCAACCGCAATCTTTAAGTTTTTTTCTTTGGCCAGGCTTAGCATGATCTTCGCATCAGATAGTCTCAAGGCAAATGGTTTCTCCATGAAAACATGCACACCTGCCTGAAGGCAATTCATCCCCATCTCAAAATGAAGATACGCCGGAGTCGCAATGGAAACAGCATCGATGGCACCTGAATCAAGCATGTCCCTGTAATCGCTAAAAGCTTGAACTCCTAATTCCTTTGATTTATCATTTAAAAAAGCTTTGTCGGTGTCCGATAATGCTACGAGTTCAATATTTTCAATTATATTTGCAAATTGAATATGATAACGTCCCGCACCTTTTAATCCAATTATTCCGTAACGGATTTTATTCATTCGCTGTCTATCTCATTTTCGCTGTTTAAATTGGAAATATATACTTTAAAATCTCTTCCATATACTATACATCAGCACACTCTATGGTCTTTAAGAATACCGCTGGCAACATATTTGGCCTCATTGTCGCGATATACATAAAATCCGTTTAAAGCATCTGTGACTCCTGATATTCTAACTAGTTTGTCGCCGTTTCGTTCCGCATAAAAATAACCTAAATTGCTCATCATTTCAGAAACCCCCGGAGTTCTATTGCCAGTTTCTACCATAATGAGCGGCTTATGCATCTTTATGATTTCTATCGCACCTTCCAATACCTGTCTTTCAAACCCCTCGACGTCTATCTTCATAGCAACAATTTGGTTAACAGGAATACTGAAGGTCTCTCTGCGCATTACATCATCAAGTGGTACAATGTCGCCTTGAAATTCGTATAACCGAATTGTTGTGTCATCCCCTCCATTTGTTTCCCTTTCGATATGAGCCCGGATGTTTTGCAAAAGACCGTTTTTATGTATAGCTGGGTCTGCCGACGTGAACGATGTTAAAGCGACTCCATTGATGACCGGTGTCACAAATTGCACTATATCCGGCCACGCACCCAAACCCACTATACGAAAATCATATTTGCCTTGACGAGACGTACGAATCAATTCTAGACAGTCTCTGTATAACAGTAATGGCTCAAAGGACAAGATATTGCACGATGCTCCGCTTGCCCAAATCGATCCAACGGAGCTTCCCCAGTTAGCACCAATATCCAAGATCGTTTCCGACTTGTCAGTAAATGCTCTAAATATTTTGTAGTCCTCGTTATGCAACTCCGGCCGAGATAACATGTTATTCACATGTTCAAGCCGACCATCAACCTCGAACTCTCCAGGGTTTCTACAAACAAGTTCATTCGATCTCTCTTCTGATTCGAAGTAGCGGGTGAGCGCCTCGTCGACCGGATCTAAAACAGCACTCTTTTTCATGGACTTCTTGACTGTTACTGTTTTAAATATAAATACGAAAAGGAAATATAAGAAAATCCATGCGTAAGGATTTGCAAAGAACTTAAGAGCTACAATTGATAGTATAATGCCTGATATAATCAACACCGCAATCTTCTTATTTATTTTATCTGTGCCTCCATGTGTATATGTTTGTTGAGTGGTTATTTTCATAAATACAATTATTCATTAAGCATCCATTCATATCGGGTACCATTGAAATAGGCTCTTACCTCATCGTAATTAATAATAATATCTTCCAACCTGAATGGATTTGTCCTTACATACCGTGTGAAAACTTCATTATGGGGTTTTAAACCAAGAAAATTACAAATTTTCCGGTATCCATTAGATGGGTCTGACTTAATGTCATCTTCGTAAGTTAGATGCAATACATTTTCGTATTCCTTTAACTTTTCCTTGAGAAGACGGAATTGATTATCCCATTCATCAAAGAAAGCGAATAATGGTTTGTTATCATTCTTTATTTCAATATTATTCATATCTAGATTGATTCTTGTAATAAGCTGTTTTTCTGTATCTAATTGGTGCCATAGTCCGTTTTTCTTTGCAATGAGAGAAGATAATGTTTTCCTCAAATAGTTTTTTCGCTTCAGTATAATAAAGTGAGTAAATTTATAACTATGGAGAAGTTGTAAATATTCCGGTAAAATTATACATAAAGGATCCAAGAGATGAAGCTGTACTTCAAAACCGTAGCACCGTTTGCCAGAAAGTGGTATCCGTAATTGAAAAATTTCTTTTCCTTCTTTGCAAACACGACCGGGGGTTAAAGACAAAGGGCCTACTTTTTGCATATTGGCATATCGATAGTATATCTCTCCTTCCCATAATACCTGGGGGTGTTGCTTTACAAGGTCCACTAATACCTTGCTTCCGCAACGTCCTATGTGGAACATAACAACGTTACCTCTCGTAAGAGTATTACCCCGTATCTTTATGAAATTTTTCCAGGTATTAAGAGTAATCAGGTTTTTTATTCTTTCCATCAAATGTTATATGCCCAATCATTAAAATCAGATAAATATTTTAATATATCGACATATTACGTACTACAAGTTCGATATTTTTAATCATGCTTGCAAATTAAATATGATACTGTCCATGCATTCAAAACCAATTATTCCGTAACGGATATTGTTTATAAGAACTATCTGTAATTTGCTATAAATTTCTTTTAAATAATAAAGCTGTAAATGGACACTAAATCCACTACAAGCCTGTATCGATCTTTTGTAAAATGAGAGTACCGCTATTAATTATTATTGTTCCTAACCTGCAAGCCAGAACCAAACAGGATCTAGAAAATTACAAATCTTAAAATTACAAATCACAAACAAATTGCAAATAACAATGTACAAAGGACCAAAATCAATTTGTTTGTAATTTTGTATTTGTCTATTGGAAATTGTTTGCTATTTGGAATTTGACATTTACTGCTTATCAGTTATCATGCAAAAAACAACAAATAAATATCTTGATAAAAATGGTCAAAAAATTATTGCATTAGATACTAATAGATAAACTTTCCAGGAGTTTTTTCAGAACCATTCTATCTGCCTTTATGCTTTTGGCTAAGTGTCTAGTTATTCTTCCAATGTTTCTTTTCTTTTTAAAGAGAATAAGGTTTCTTTCTATAGCATTTACACACTCACATTTTAACGACAGACATGGAAGTGAACCTGGGTATCTTGCAAATGTACCTTTTACCATGTTTCCTAGATAACCACCTGTTATCATTTGATAACACCTAAAAACATTTCCTATTGGATCAATTATGAAAAACAGATTACCCGTATAGCATTCTTTCCCAAAAAAAGAATTATCTCGTATAAACCTTTGATTTCCATGTAATTTGTTAGCAATATACTCTTCTGTTTTTTGCGAGTACATAACGGTTCTTTCATTACTCTTGCGTATCTGGAGTTCTAATCTAATTCCGTTCTCTTCGAGCTCCTTATATATATGTTTTATTTTTATAAAATTTTCATCAGTTACTACATTGGTTACTATAAAGCATGTTTGAGGATCCTTAATGGAATCAAACCATATCGCCTTTTGAAGGAACTCGTCCACATTAGTTTGACCTAAATGCAGGCTCGCAGTTACAAAATTCAATTTTTCCCCACATATTTCTACAAATTTCTTCAGCATTTCTCTAGGGGCTGAAAAGTTTGTTGTTAAACAAAGAGTGTGGCGAGATCTGGTTATCTCTTCACATATTTCAAGAAATTTTGGATGATTTGTTGGTTCTCCATTTCCAAATTTAATCTGCCAACTTCCGGGAAGATTAAGAATAGTTTCCAACACCTTGCTAATTGTTTTTTGGTCAGACAAACCATAATGAAATCGATTCTTGTCATACTGTCTTTCGGAACAATAATTGCATTTGTAATTACAAATATCTGTAATCTGCCAATGCAAGCTCTTTATTTGCTCCGTAGATTTTTGCCTGATTGTATCATAGAACATGATAATGCTTTTTCTTTATTAAATTTACAAATTAGGTTCAGGTTAAATATGAAAACAACTAGCCCGTGTTAAACCGATTGTTCGAAAAAAGGCTTTATCCATAAACATTATCTGCAATTTATTAAATAAAGTGTGGTGTCATATAATTATGTAAAGATAAACCAGCATCTATCTTTATAATTGAACCCGTCGTAAACCTTGAGAAATAGTCCGCAGCAAGATAAACTGCAGCACGACCAATATAATGTGGATTTATTGAGCTTTTGTGTAATGGTGTTTCTTTATGATATAAAGGAGTTCCCCCATCATCTTCTGCCACCCATCCTGGAGCAATCCCATTCACCCTGATTTTATTTTGTGCAAACTCTATTGCTAATTCTTTAACAAGCATTCCAAGTGCAGCCTTTGAAGTACTGTAACTAGATAGTCCAAAGACGGTCCATTGGTGAATAGAAGTTATGAAGATAATAGACCCGCAGATATTATTTTCTATCATTATTTGCGCAATATGCTTGGTCAAATAACCGGGTCCTAGAATATTAGTATCGAATGTCTTGCGCCATTCTTCTAAATGAATTTCTTTAAAAGGCTTTATTTCACTTTGGATGCCTAGATTATTTACAAGAACATCAATCTGCAACTTTTCGTTTTTCATCGTTGTAATTAATTTGTCCAGCGCATTTATGTTTGAACAATCTATACAAAATCCCCTAACATTAACATCTTTTTGTTTTAATTCATCCTCAACATTCTGACATCGTTCATTGTCAATATCAGTAAAGAATATATTCGCACCCTGTATAGCCATCTCTCGAGCTATTCCTCTGCCTATATTTTTACCAGCGCCGGTAATAAGGACGTTTTTACCTTCCATGAGCCTAGGCGAATATTTATCAACTTTCTTTTGTTTGTTATCAATATCTGTCATATGATTCTAGTTTTTGTTTCATTTTTTTAATAACCTACCTAAAGTTTTCAATGATCTATTAAAGTAATTAATCAATTTGTTTGTTTAGATATTTTATAAAACATTAATTTATTTTGTTAAGCGAAGCGTTGCGACTTTCACCCTATATAATTTTGTGTGTATAAATTTAATAAGTTTTTTAACAAAACTTTTATTCAGAATAATAATCCTGCTTGACTCCTGTGCTATAGCTACCCAAACCTTTCTACGATAAGATTTTGGAGGAATAGAATATAAACGGATTGATTTGTTTGATTCCCTTAAGAATTCAGGAAAGTCTACCTCTTCCAACATTTGAATAGATTCTGCAATATTAGAAGCTAAATCAGGATATCCCAGCCTCTCGGCAATGGATATTATCTTCTTTCTAAATTCCAGGCAAAAATTTTTACGATCTTCCGCATTACTGCAATATAAAATTTCATTCTCCTGAATATCGTCAAGCAGATTTACCAACCTTAGCAAAATAAGGGTTCGATCAATCTCGTTAAGTTTATCTATATCTTCATAAAGTGTATTAATAGTTTGATGGCCCCATTTGAATCCGGTATATCTGGCGATATACTCTTCTGTTTCATGTCCTACTACCTTTTGGACTATCCTACGCTTTTTATCTGATATCCCTTCATACCAAAACCCAAAGTCCCCATAATTATAAATTGAATGCAAAAGACCGGCGGTTACAATCTCAACTGGCACCCTTAAAGAACTAAGGATACTTGCTGTACCAACAAGATGATCTATGTTAGATTTCCCTGATGGACGAAGCTGCCCGGATGACAGAACTTTTGCCAGCTGATAAGCATCATGAATATACTTTAATTCTTTGCTTGAATAGCCTTCTTCAATTATTTGTCTGTATAATTGTATACTTGTTTGAGCAAACATAATCACGGCAATGGTTTATGAATTACAAAACCTGAATAAATGGAGTAAACCTTTTTTTAAAAACTTTTTCAGGCGATACAGTTTAATATGCGTTCTATGAATTAAATGCTTCGCCTTTTCAATAACATAACGATAAATTACTATGTAAATCTTCTTACGTAGAGTCAAAGGAACAACAATATATGAGATTCCGGACCCTTTCAAATTTTTTAATTCTGGAGAAATATCTTTTATTTTATTTTGTTTAAATTCCTTAACAAGATTCTCTGCTAAGGTTGAATAACCTAATTTTATGGCTATACTAGGATAAAGATATGACTTTTGTATCATAACATCTTTCTCATCTTCTCTCAGATTTTTGTAAATCATTCCAGCATCTAAACACTTCTCAAAGAAATCGGAGATAAAAAGCAAAATCACACTCTTTTGAATACTATCATACACATCCAGATTGTTATAACATTTAACAACCTCTTCTAATACTTGGAGTGGTAGTTGGCTGAATATATAAACATATTGTTCAACTTTATCACCAAGAGTATCGCGAACCAACTTTCGGTTTGACGCATTTAAACCTTTACCTGCATTACCAAAATTCCCATTTCTATAAATGTTATGAATCAGAGCCGAGGCAATAAGTTCTGACGACATTGCTTCAGCACACAATATACTTGCCATACCAATACCATGTGCGAGAAATATTTTACCATCGTATTGATACCTGCACGTATAAAGTTTCACAGCCATTCCATAAGCTTTTAGTACGAGCTCTAAATCCTCTTGAGAATAGTTACTTTTAAGCAACTGACTAAAGAGTTGGATTTTTGTTTGTGCGTATTTCATGATTATTAACTAAACTCTTTTTACACTAAATAAATATTTATTTATTTAGTTTATTTATTTATTTTCTTTCATCTTTCGTCTTTCGTCTTCTATCAAGTGCAGTTTTTAAAACAGTTGCATATTCTTTCATATGTTTTCGTTTATACAAACCCTGATTACTGGTATGAATCCGTCGTTTCATAACCACTTCCGATAACATTTTATAATTTAGTCCCATTTCTGTGGCACGATTAAACCATTCAATAAACTCTGCCAATTCTAAATTCTCATTGAATAACCCAACCTTATCAAATGATTCCCTCTTGATAAGCATTGTTCCCACGTGATATCCTGGCATTCTCTTTAATTCTGTCCTTAATCTGTTTCTATGTTCATCGCCTAATTCCGGGCTTATAAACTGCTCAACATTTCCAAAAAGCATATCTAAGTCAGGTTCATTTTCCAGTGCATCAACCTGTAGCTCCAGTCTTTTTGGTGTCCAAAAATCATCAGCGTCTAAGAAAGCAAGCAAGGATCCATTTGCAATGCGACTCCCAATGTTTCTTGCAGCAGCAGCACCTTTATTTTCTTGAAATTTATAATTAATATCAGAAGCATATCTTTCGGCAACTTTCGCACTTTTATCTTCAGAGCCATCATCAACAACAATAACTTCAAATGGTTTGCATGTCTGTGTCAAAACACTCTCTAATGCCTCAGTTAAATATCGTTCTGCATTAAAAACCGGAATAATAACACTGATCTTTATATCTTTCATAATAATTCTTTCCATTTCAAAGTACTGTCTGTTTTTTGCGTTGAACCGATTGCCTTAAAGCCTTCAGTACGTTCCGATTATTTTCATCAACATTTAAAGAGATATTTCTCCCATGAATACGTTTATGCAATAGAACTTTTGGTATTACAGCCATAGGTATTTGAAGATCACTTGCACGGCTATACCAATCCATATCTTCAGCGGTACTCAATTCCGTATTAAACTTTCCCACTCTCTCAAACACGGATTTCCAAGCAACCAATGTTTCCATAATTCTACCTACGTGTATCCCTTCTAATAACTCTTTTCTAAAACCTACCTGTGGTAGTGAACCTGGTTCTAAGAAATATTTTACTTTTGCTATGGTATATTGAATTTCCGGATGATGTAGCATGTATTTTACTTGTGTATTTAGTTTATCTGTAGACCAAAGATCATCATGGGATAGAAACGCTACCAGGTTACCATTTACGTTATCAATCGCTACATTGTACGCATCGGAAACTCCTATTTTCTGTTGTTTTATATATCGAACCAGAGAGTAAGATTGGGCAATTTCCGCAGTTTTATCTGTTGAATTTCCATCCAATATAACAATTTCAAGAGGATGATAATCCTGTGCTAAAACGCTATCAATTGCTGAAGCTAGAAAACTCTCACCGTTTTTCACAATGATAATAACACTTACTAAAGGATTTTCCATGGTATTAAGCCTCTATTTCTCTTTTTCGACTGATTGATTTTTTGAGCATAGCAAACATCCCCTGATTCCGAATATCTTTCGCACGTACCATATTGGTCTCATGTAAGCGGTATAACAAAGTAGTCTGCTGTAATGTTAACATACAAGCCCCTGATTCTTTTGCTCGTAAAAACCAATCAACATCCTCGCTGAATCTTAAGCCTTCATCAAGAAAACCAATTTTATCAAAGATAGATCTCCTAAACAAAACAGCTCCAAATAAAAACGTAAAAAATGGATTACGAAACTCCTCAAAATGGCACTGTTTACCGATACCTTTTAACAATCGCAGACACTGCACGTGTCCCATTACAACCTCAATAAGCGGATCCTTTTTAAAATATTGCATTTGCGTTTCTAATTTATTTTCTGGCCATAAGTCATCAGCGTCAAGAAATGCCAATATTTGACCCTTTGCTAAACGAATACCTCTGTTTCGTGCGACAGAAACGCCATGATTATTTTGATAAGTGTATTTTATCCCGTTAAAACGTTTAACTATATGTGCAGACCTGTCAGTTGAACCATCATCAATAACTATTATTTCATCGGGCTGAATGGTCTGATTTTGTATACTACAGAGTGCTTGTTCCAGATATTTTTCGCAATTGTAGACAGGAATTATAACGCTAATCGAATTCTTATTCCTTATCATAGTTGTTTAATAAATTTGGATTTTTACTACCTTTATCATAAAGATCTGTAAATTTGCGAAGAGGTTTAATATTAATATTGCTATTGTCACTTTGACGTCTCCGATCCAACGATTTCTTTAAGATTTCCGTCAGGGCATGATCCCGTCCAAGAGAATGATCACGGATACTCTTGTCGTGCGTTTGATTTTTATCATGTATCCTCCAGAAAAGTGTCACTTCTTTCTGGATAAAGATTGATACGGATAATTCTCTTGCCCTCAGGAACCAGTCAAAGTCATTTCCATAGTATGTAAGTTTTTCATCAAACAGACCAACTTTATCAAAAACTGTTTTTCTAAATAATGCACAGGAAGGCATTAAATGTACCCAGGGTTTAGAATGTTTCTCAAACTCATATTTGCCATCCTTTACAGTTTTCATTCGCAACATTTGCGTCCTTCCGAGAACAACATCCTGTTTTGATGACTCATTTATTTTTTCAACCTGAATATTCAATTTATTTTCAGGCCAAATATCATCTTGGTCCAGGAAAGCGATCAAATCTCCCTCTGCTATTCTCAGGCCTTTATTCCTCCCTGCAGCAGGTCCGCCTGTATGTCTTTGAGATACATATTTAATATTCCCTTGCAAGGTTTTCGCAATCTGCTCAGTGTTATCGTTGGAACCATCATCAATAATAATTATTTCCAACGGATGATAGTTTTGTTTGCATATACTATCCACAGCTTCAGCTAGAAAGGCTTCACCATTAAATGCCGGGATAATGACACTTACCAAACAGTTGTCTTTTTCTTTACATTTCATAATGAAAAGCAGCTCAATAAATTAGGTCTTTATTCGTTGTTTTGTTTTAAGTTTTATCTCTGTTTCTAACAGCCAATCCAGTGGCTTTTGAATACGTTGCCAATCGGCATCGTCTACCCCCATTGCATCTTTAAAGTAAGGCCAAAGGCTCTTTAATCTCTCGTACGGATAATCGTCCTTTTTACAATACTGTAATAGATTCCCCAGCCAGATTCTTGTTGTTTGCATAGGATTATCATTAGAAAAATTCTGCAGTTTACATAAATAAGTACTAATTCCCTCAAAACTTCCAGAACTAAATAACTGCCATACTGACCACATTAAAATCTGGAATTTTATTTCACGTTGTAATTGTTTTACAGATAACAACAATTCCCTTTGCTCAAAAAAAGCATTTATAACCTCATTTACACTCATTACCTTTTGTAATGTATTTCTCGTAAGGCTTTCTTCATGAAAACGATAACAAACAGTGAGTTCCTTTAGCCAAGTTCCGTTGGCCCCATTTTGCGCCAAACGTAATAGAAAGTCCGTATCTTCAGCCTGTAACAATTGCTCATTAAATGAATCGAGCTCTTTAAAACAGGATTTACGAAAAAGAATAGCTCCTAAAAATACAGGTTGATATTTTAACCATGATATCAAATCGAGTATAGGAGCATAAAGCCACGGCTTTACTTGCTTTATCTCTTTATTATTTTCATCAATCCGACACCACCCGCTATGTACATAGTCTATTTGAGAATTTTTCTCCAATATGTCAATTTGCTTTTGTAGTTTTCCTAATTTACAAAGATCATCAGCGTCTAAGAAAGCAACATAATCACCCCTGGCAAGAGATAAACCTCTATTACGGGCAGCAGAAACACCTTTATGGTCTTGCCTAACATATCTTATTTTTTTCTTATAGTTTTGAATTATATGAAAAGTATCGTCAGTTGATCCGTCATCAATTACAATTATTTCGTAGCAACTGATAGTTTGATCAAAAACACTGCTCAAGGTCTCCTCAATGTATCTTTCACTATTGTAAACAGGGATAATAACACTAACACTTGGTTGATTATCAGACAAGGTAACCTATCTTTCTATCTTGCAAATTAAATTTATTTGTTATACGAATCGAGATCCTTATTTATGCGATATCTTTGACTCGTCAAAGTCCGAAAGTTTAGACAAAGGTTTTATTAAACCTTTACTCTGTTTCCGTCGGCGGTCAATAGACTTTTTGAGTATCCGAAGATATTGAAAATCTTTTATAGTTTTATTCCGTGTCATATTGTTTTCATGGAGTCGATAGAGTAACGTTTCCTCTTGTAAAACAATTATTGGAATATTCATTTCATTCGCCCGAAAAAACCAATCCCGGTCCTCACTGAACCGTAAGGTCTCATCAAATTTACCAACTTTATCAAACACAGATTTCCGAAACAGACCGGCACCAAGATGCACATCAATTTGCGGTTCATTAACTATTGTCTCTGCAGCTCCGGGCAACTTAACATATTTTATTCGCCCCATGATGATATCTATATTAGGAGCAGATAGTAACCTTCCAACCTGGATCTGTAGTTTATTTTCTGGCCATAAATCATCAGCATCTAAAAATGCAATCAAATTGCCACGAACATATTCTAAGCCTCGATTACGTGCACTCGCAGGTCCACTATTTTCTTGATAAATATAGTTAATATTATTCCCCGTTTCTTTGACCTTCTCAGCAGTATCATCCGTTGATCCATCATCAACTACAACAATCTCAAGGGGTTCATAATTTTGTTTGAAAACGCTCTCTAAAGCATTTTTAACAAATAAAGACCCATTATATGCTGGTATGATAACACTTATTAACGGATTATCTTTCATTAGTCATATTTAACAAACAGAATAGCTATCTCTTTTGTACAATTCTGATATAGCAATTAATTCTTTTTCAAGAATCTCAAATTTATACGACCAGTCATAACTTTTTTCCACTAGTTTACGCCCGTTGATTCGAAGACTGTCCCTAAGAAGCTTGTCATCAAGAATTTGTAAAACAGCATCTGCAAATTCTTCCGGATTATCACGGATTAAAATATCATGACCATCTGTAACCATTAACCCCTCGGAACCTTTACTTGTAGAAACAACTGGTAACCCCATTGCCATGGAATGTAAAATTTTTATACGAGTTCCACCCCCGCTACGTAATGGTACAACCGTAAGTGCACAAGCCTCCGCTACATTGCTCATAGATTCAGGATTAGCAATAACCTCAATATTTGAAATAGAATTTAGATCCAGTATTTGCTGTTCAGGATCACGTCCAGCAATAACTAATGAAACTGATTTATTCTTTTGCCATATTGCTGGCATAATATCATTCTTTAAAAAAGAAACAGAATCCACGTTAGGATCGTAATTTAATGTTCCCATAAATAATATTTTTTCTGCCGCTATATTATCTACGGGTTTAATTTCTTCAGTGTTAATACCGTTCTCAACTATAATCGTCTTCCCCTCAGTGCACCTTGTATCCATCTCTTTTTTGTCATTCTTGCTAACAGTTACCCTGAGTTGAAAGCTTGGCCATGTTTCATTCTCGTATTTAGCAAGTAACATCCATTTAGTTTGCTCAAATATTTTATCTTTAACCGAATATGTCTGCGGTATAATACTTAGTCGCAAATTAACAAGCTGTTTTATAATATTGGATTCTATATTATGTTCCATTAAAACAACTGGCACAGAAAACCAGACATGATATTGTGCCATGAATATCTGCTCAATCAATACTATATCAAAGTTTTCAGAACCCAATGTTCGTAATACTTTATGCATGTCTGGAGAATTATACCACTGCAATATCTTTGGCAATTTCAAAAATGCCTGTAAATTGTCCGGCATATCAACATCATTTTTTCTCACAATAATCGATCGGTTACAATAACCATTTAGCATCTCTTTTTGATCAATCTCATCATCTGAAACAGCAAATGAAACCACCGTTAAATCATGACGTTGTCCAAGATATTTAATTTCCTCCCATAAGCGTACTCTAACACCTGCATCTGGTGGATATGGTGCTAGTGGTGTGATTAACAGGATATTCATATAAACACGACAATAAAAAAGAAACTTAAAACTTGCATGCACAAAATAAACTATGTTTAAATCAATAAATTCTTAATTATTTTAGAGATTTGTGACAATTCGGTTCCCAGATTCAAGTGATAAGAAGGGACGTTACTGACAAACTGTTTTAAAGTCTTTAGAGTTATAGGACCTGCATCAGGTAACTGAGCAATGCTACTCAAACCAATTGAGCTTAAACTTTCGCTTATAGATGCATTTGTTAGAGTAGTATCCACTCCTCCGGTAACACGAGGCAGCAGAATAGCCCTGACAGGTAGTCTCCGAACTATTTTCTCAGGAAACTCTCTATTTATAAAAAATGTAACTTTTTCAACTTCATTTGGGTCTGCATTACAGAATGCAGGGTTTAAGTGACGAACTCTTTCTATGTTTTCAAAATTTACTTTTGCCGCATTATAAAGTGTATAGACTTGAGGTTCCGGCTCATTTTTGATTAAACAGTAATCATCACTTACATAAAACAGGCCTGAGTTTAGGCATGTTAAGGCTGTCGTGGACTTACCAGAACCACTCTTGCCTGCAATCAACACACCGGCATCTCTTGTACCAACAGCACCTGCATGAATGAGCTGAAGACCAAATTGTCGCAACCACCAATGTAAAACAGTACGTAAAGGTGAGCGGCTTTCATATACAGGAAGATGTCTAGCATCTCTTGTCCAATAAATTGCCAGCTTACGTTTCGTATCTAACATAGTAAGCACATCTGCACCCATATGAAAAGCTGTATACACATCATCGCATTTATACCCTCGAATATCACCTCTTGGTGTATACATAAATCTTGTATTCTGATTAGGATTGTAAAGATGGTAACCTGTCCACGGAGGTGGCGGAATCTTAATACCGGTTGAAACTTCGTCCCATACACAAATACGTAAATCAGGATGATTTGTTGCGTCTTCTTTAAGGTGGTCAAGTGCAGGGGCTAAACGGTTATTAAGTTCTTCATTTGCAAAAAGAACCTGTATATGCAAATCATCTATACAAAAATTCTGTTCTTGTATATATTCTGTCTTTCTTTCTACTTCTTTAAAAATCTGGTAGAGTTTATCAAAAAAAACAGCTGGTGTAGAACCTTTATCTTTAAGTAAATCTTCTGGCATATTGTTCAAAAAAACCTTAATCAGTTTTTGGGTTTGTATTTGGCCACCCGGACTCCTCAACATCATGAATTGGGTCTAATAAAAGCAAATCCTCCATATCCGTATATTTATGTAAAACAGGTACTTCAAAATCATGCTTTTCTGCAACATTATCTGTTGTCAGATTCGTTGATTTAGGATTACCGTCTTCTACAACAATAATCAAGTTTTCATCAAGCAATTGAGAAATAAATTTACTAACTCCATTCTTTATATCATTTGCATTTCCATGATATTGAGATACAATTGAATTGCTTATTTGATCTATTGCATTTCCTTCTTCAATAAGGTTCCAAATGGAGGCACCAACCTTATCAATACTGTAATAAAATCCATTTTCCATATTAACTATTATTGCCTCGCCATCAATGATTTCATTAATCACTTGCGGCGAATTAACTTTTACAAATTCAGCTATATTCATTAATAAACCTTTATAACTCTATTAAAAAAAATACTCAAAAATTGTATTTAAATTTCTTTCTGCATACCGCCAAACTGTGTTATCCGCTCTTCAACCGTTAGAGTACACTACCCTTTACATTCCCCTATATTCTATTGGAAAAAAGTACAAGTGCACCTGACCATGTTCTTGTGTTCGAATCCGGTAAGAGTTCCCATACTTGCCATTCCTCATTACTCAGGACGGCTTCGTCACCTATGGCTAACTCAAATCTGTCATTTGCTTCAAAGCAGATAATATAATGAATTAAAAGTCAAATCGCAAATGACATACCATTATGCAAAAGTAAGCAACTTTAACTAAGTGTTAATTGTAACATACTGTAATACAATTGTTTACGTTCTTCCGTGTCAAAATTTACTGAGGTCGATAAACAAAGACAAACTGCTAGAAAGCTAACACTTGAGAAAATACCTGAGAGACTAACTAGGCCTAACATGTTAAATACCAACATGGTACAGAACCTGATATCTGTGTTAACATTGTAACACTTCTTTGTTTCGTAAAACAGGTTTTGATTTAACGAAGATATAGATTCCAGCTGATAGAATCTACAACCTGGGCGTCAGGTTGTGTTGTATAAGGACTCCGGGTATAGAGGTGAGAGTATTACTGTAAGCGGAGTGGGATCAATAGAATACCTGATAAGGCCAGTTCTATACGTTTGGTTGGCGGAACAACTAATAACGAAACATGGGTTTGTCTGCCACTCTGGGGATTCAAGTTGTAATGCATTTTCTATACAAGAAGGATTACTTAATCTAGTTACTTGTGGTGCCCCAGGCAACATGTTCATTAGTCCCGAATCGTACAACGAAAAAATTAGTATTACACATTCTGTCACCTTCACCTTGTCAGCCATGGATGGGTATAGTTACCATTGGTGCGCCATAGTGTGGAAAACGTAGAGCAACAAGTTAATTATTAATATCTACCTGAAAGATTTGACTCTAATCTCTTACAACTAAAAAAAATTAGAATGTAGTACTGTCTTTGCTTTTCTATCATATTTTAAGATAACTTATTAGCAGATCCATAGAGGTTTATATTGTAAATTATAGAAAAATAAATCGTCTACCCTATTATTTCACTATCTTTAGTTTTGGAGCAAAGACTGCATCTTTGAATCCATTGCGCTTTAATAACCATTTTACTATTTTTTCCCTTCCAGGTTGCGCATACGCTCTGTATGTGCCCGATTGAAGGTTGAAAATTATAGTATCTCCTTTTCTCATCATTTCACCACCTGTGATTAACCTTGCGCCTCCAAAACTCCTGCCGTTGGCAAGTGCTTTAGAACCCGCAAGATACCAATGTTTTGTACCCACAAATATTGAACCGTTTGGTCTTATTGCAAAATCAATCCCATGTCCATTGGGAATAACCTCCAGTAACTCTTTTGTAAAATTTATTGTAGGTGTTTTTCCACCAAGTTCGGTTGCTGCTCTGGCTTCTAAATCAGGCCTGCCTTTAGGAAATTGGGATTTGCCATGGAGAAGCCAGTTTTTATAACTTGAAACGTTTTGGTCCTGTAAAACAATTATACGTTCCTTTCCGATGGATGATAGACCTGCTTCAACCTTTTTTGCCTCTGTTGCAAGGGCAAGTCCGGGAGATCGTCGTTGTGTTAATGCGTTTAATCTTTGTGTTAATGCGCGAGACCTGTTTCCTATTGTCGCGATTCCTCCAGGTATAAGAATTTCTCCTCCTGTCGCAATTAGTTCTGCGTAAAACTTGTCATCGGTAATAAATGTTTCCGCACCTGTACGTAATGTTTTATGAAGAATTGTATCTTGATGTTTATTTGTAACTACCTGTTTTGTTCCAGCATACATCATATCAGCCGCATACAATATTTGAGCAACACCGGCTACAGATGTAGTAGGTTCAGGGATTACTACCATTAAGAATCCTGTTGCGGCAAGAATCGCGCCATCAAAGAATGGAGAGTTGTGGTAATTGATCTCAGGTGCTGCGGCAAGATCAAACCTATGCCAGTTTGTTCGTTCAATAAATCGATTGTATTTTGAGTTAATAAAACCAGCTCCGTCGCAATATAGATTATGCAAATCATCATTATCCCCTTCTCTAACCACATCATTCATAAAGCCTAGCATAGCTCTATATGTGAATATGTTGGGAAATTCAAATCCATCAAAATCTTCATCAGTACCTTCTCTTGTCTCTGCTTGTTCACCG
Source organism: Candidatus Anammoxibacter sp. (assembly GCA_021777055.1). Lineage (GTDB taxonomy): Bacteria > Planctomycetota > Brocadiia > Brocadiales > Anammoxibacteraceae > Anammoxibacter_A. Next base: position 101,424 of record JAIQZO010000071.1, read on the forward strand.
TTTAGGGTATAATCATATTCTTCAACAATATTTCCCTTGTCACCAGATAAAAATGCCGTATTCCCTTTGAAATCATAATGAAAGTAAACCTTTTTGTTATCGTTTGCTCTAACAGCAAACAATAGGATTCCACTTGGCGTATATACGTAAGACCAAACGATTGTTTTCCCGTTGGAGGTATGAACTATCTGGGATACTCTTGGGGTCTTTAACGCATAGTTCCATACATATTTAGTTATTGATACATTATCACCGATAGTTGTTTTGCGTTCTATTCTTAAACCTAGGGCATCATATAGGTAAGTGTCTTTTACAAGCTTTGAAGCGCTTGTTGTGTTTTGTATTGTTTCAATTCTAGAAGCAGGGTCCCAGCTATACATATAGTTATTATCAAATGTTAGCCTGCCTCTTTTATCGTATTGAAATGCCTTTATTTGCGATCCCTGGTTGTAAACAAGGGAAAGATTGCTTTTATCGCTAATAAGGGTACTTTGAACGCCACCCTGAACCGCATCAAGGATTTTACCGGTTTTTCCTATTAAGACTGCATGTTTTGAGGTTAGGATTGCAGTGCCTTCAAGGTTTTCCGGAAAATCCTCTTCAATTTCTTCAATCTTCATCCCTTTTTCTAAAGTGGGTATAAATTTTGCCTCATTTTTTGAAATGTATGTGGAATCATTGGGATTGGTATATGTGTTGTATTTTGTAGTAAACCCGTTGGGACGAGTAATGTTTGCAAGACGACCGTCACTTCGATAATTGAATGTTGTTGTCTTGCTGTCCCAATCAACAATCTCTTCAAGTGCTCTACCTTTATATTTATAAGTAACTGTTCTGGCTTTTGCACCAATGTCATCTACCGATGGATACGTAATAGTTTCAATACGACTCTTTTCATCATAAGTAATCTTAATTCCATTGCTTTCTACAATCTGTTTATTTTTTATAGTAAGAGAAACACCTTCTGCATTTGTTATTTGTCCTCGGTTATCTCGCTCATAATCCAATGTAATAACACGAGGCCCTTGATCCCCTTGTAATGTCTTTGGTCTGTCTGAAATTTGGTCAGAAAATCTTGCCTCTATAATCGGTCCGGCATCACCTTCGGTATATTTTAACCTAGTGATATTGTTCGTCCCATCATATGTGATATCAGCAGTACCGTTATCCGGATAGGTAACTTTAGACAAACGGCTCCGGTTGTCATATTCATATTTCTCAATACTGCCTATAGGATCACTGGTTTCTGTTAATCTCCCAAATTCATCATATTTTCTTATCCACTCATTTTTATTAGGATCTACAGTTTTTGTAACCAATCCCAGATCGTTTCTTTCATAAACAATTTCAGCATTACTAGGGAATTGAATCTTTGAAACTAATCCTAGTTTATCATAGTCAATTTTCGCCTCTTGGTTTAAAGGATTTTTAATCTTTTTCACCCTGCCCATTTCATCATATTCTGTTTGTAGTGTGTTATCCAAAGGTGTTTTAATCTCTGTAATCCTATCCATAGAGTCTGACGTAAATGTTGTAGTGTTATCCAGTGGGTCAGTAGCAGACTTGATTACACCTTCATTGTTATAGTCAGCTTTCCATTTAAAGCCAAGAGTGTCAGTCACATTTGTAACAATTCCTGTTTCGCTATATTCAAAAGCAATACTATTATTGGCTTGATCTTTTATCTCTTTTGATCGCCAGATTTCATTATAAGTTGCTTCAGAAGTTCCAATATTTTCCTCGATTATTGAGTTCAGGCGTTCCATGGAATCATATTTATATTCAACTTTATTTTGTAAAGGATCAGTAATGCTTGCAAGGTTTGAATTGTCATTATATGTGTAAGTTGCCGTGTTTTCACTTTCGTCCTTAACAGAAACAACAAAATCATTATTATCGTACGTATATACTCTAGTTGTTTCATCAGGGTGCTTTATCGTTGTAATTCTGTTTAAGTTATCATGCTCAAAACTAGTTGTACCTTTTCCATCATTTACTGAACTTGGTATACCATTCTCATTATAGTTAAACGTTATAGTTCCCCCCAAAGGGTTCTTGAAAGTTTCTATTCGTCCATTATTATTGTATGTGTACGTCCACTCTTTATTGTTTCTATCTATCCTGGAAGTTATATTTCCTGAGTCGTCATAAACATTACTTTCTGAAGTGCTATCAGGATATAGAAGTTTTGTGAGATCAAAGAAGTCAATACCATTTGTACTACGTTTAGTATAAATGAATTCGGTAGTACTGTTATCGGGTTCAGTAATAGATGATATTTTGCCACTCTCATCGTCATATGTATAAAAGGTTGTGTTATTCAGCCTATTCGTTACAGATGTACGACGGTTATTATCATCATATCTAAATGTTATGGAGTTATCAGATTCGTCAGTAAAAGATAAAAGTTCTCCGTTTTCTCCATATAAATATTGCCTACTGTTACCAATTCCACTTTGATTAATCGGGGTAAAAACAGTAGTAACACTATCGGAATAATCAAAGGAGTAAACGTTTTCAGCTTTATCTTCAACTACCGAGACATTTCCGTCATCATTATAACTGATTGTTACAGGAGTGTTGCCGTTGGGTAAAGTGATTTCAGACAATAATCCGCAAATGTTATTAAGCTCATCATATTTATATGCTGTCGTTTTTTCTAACGTGTTAGTAAAAGTGGAAAGGAGATTGTTTTTATATGTATATTTTACTTCTCTTGTACCGTCTGAAACTTTTGTGAGATGATCATCTATATCATAATCTAATGTTAACTTTAATCCAGAATCATTTGATACCTGTTCTAAAAGATCGTTATTACTATATTTTAATGTTAGTTTATTTCCTCTACCGTCCTCTATAAAGGTTAATTTTGCCTTTCTGCAATCTTCAAATTCAAATGTGAATTGCAATTCAGTTGAGATATCCGCAAAAATAAATTGATCTCCGTTCTCTGTCAATTGATATTTTATATCCAGTGGTTCTATAAGATCCCATTTAATATCAACATTGTTTTTCTTAAACCTAATTATGCGTCCCGTGTGGGTAATTATCTCAACATCGTCTTTTAATCTGGTAAATTCCCATTGAAAATTATGTTTCCAATTTCTACCCAACACATCAATATTTCCTCTATCAAGTGCAGATGCATAATAACGTATAAAAGATATTGGCATTGGTCCGTTTAGAAAGATATCTACTGGTTCATTTAAAACAATTTCACCTGTAAAGGTGTTTACAAAACCAAGAGCAGTTGTTGATTGTGCGAAATTTGCGGCAGTAAGAGTATTAGTTGAGGTTGTGCATGAATCTGAAGTGATTGGCACTTCCATCTGTGCAGTCACTATTGATTCGATACCAGTTTCTGAACTAACATAAAAAACTAGTTTTCCTTGGTCATTAAAGGCTTTAGGGTTTGTTCCATTTTGATTACGATGTATCAATAATTCAGAAATAGTTTGTTTGTTACCGTTACCAATATCTAACTGATCACCAGTTTGTAGAATCTTTACTATTTTAGATCCATCATAAGCATAGATGCCGCTGCTGCTAACTGCTTCGTTTCCAAAACCATCCAATTCGCCTTCTGTTAATGTGGCCCTAAAAACAACCTGACCTCTATTATTCGCCAAGGTTGATATCCATATATCAAGAAAACGTTCATTGGTTGCAGAATCAGGTGCTTTATCTCCTTCTCTCACAATTAGTTCATCTTCGAGCCATAAAGAAGTTTTCTTTGTACTTTCATTAATGCGGCTAAATAGAGCACGTCCATCATCAAGAAGGAAAAGATTTGCGTTATCATTGGTATGATCAAGCACGTCTATTCCATTATCACCAGCAACGAGTCGTCTGTTTCCTGCTTTATCATACACATATAAACTCTCTACTCCAGTTGACGGAACCAAACCATATAACAGAGCAGAGCCATTATTATTGAAAAAGAATCCTGGCCTGCCATTTACCGCATTAAAAGAGTTGTTCAGCTCTACATCACCTTTGTTCATCCCAGGGCAGCTATCATTCCACAAAATAACTTGCGATAATAAACCTGGTTCTGCAGACCATAAACCACGACAATTAATTTCAGTGAAACCAGTCAAAGCATCCGTAGAACCAAACAAACCAACGGAGCCATCATTGTCAAAATAGAAAAAACCTACAAAACAGAACGTGCAGATATTCCAATCAAGTAAAGGTACAAGAGTTTCTTCGTCTCTACAAGCAGGATCTGCAAGCCAAAGCCTGTCAATAGATGAATCTTCAGGATATTTGAATACAACCTGCCCATTGTCATTCAAATAAAATGGTATTATGCTATCTGGAGATAAGGTATTAAATGTCCCACCTTCAGGATTATCCATTTCGTGAAACAGTACCGGAGTGAGATCATTTTGTGTACTCCCAACCCAAACGCTATAAAAACTATTTTCAGGGCTGTTTCTTTTCTCTAAACGAAAGTTAAAAGCAACCTCACCTCTTTCATTTAAAAAGATGTTAGACGTTCTGCCCCCCCTGAACCTTCTATTTGTTGTAAATCCGTCATCCATTCTTGGATGGTTGGAAAAAAAGGTGTTATTTGAGACTTCACGAGCGGGTGATCCTTCTCGAACTAAAATAGACAGCGGTCTATTTTCTTCTTTGATCCAAACGCTGGAATAAAAGTTCCCATCCTCACCTGAAGATTTATTTTTATCCTGGACCTTTGCAAGGAATGCAATCTTACCAGCATTGTTTATCACTGGTAGATCAAACCGAGAAAAAAAATTACCGACCGGAGTACCAGTAGCTTGCATACCTGTAGTCGCTATAATCTTGATAGAATTAGATTGTGCAAAAACTTGGGAAGGGATATATATTGAAGACAAAAGGTATAAAACAAAAAAAACAAAAATAGATCGTATTCTTAGAATCACAAAAATCCCTCCTTTAATTGGCATGAAATCACCATGCTCCAAATCATGTACCAGGATAAGATAATGCTACACTGCCGTAACAGGTTATAAATTCAGTATCAAGAATTATTGAAAACAAACAGCTTACCTCTGAAATTCGTTAATAGTTCGAGATTTTACGATTAGAAAATTATTACGTGATCAACTACTCTTCCTATGGTCTTTCTCGCAAACTAATAGTACCAAGATTAGTTGTAAAAGTAACTAGACCACCTAAAAGTGCTTTTGCCGTAATGGTAAATTTTGCTGCGCCATCTCTAGTGGTTTGCGATAAAGGAATTACTTCTATTCTTCGTGCGTTTGCTGTGACTACAGATTCTGTTACATTTGTGGACCCATCTTCTGACAAATTACGTATTGTTATCTCAACACTTTCATCTCTTGATAGATCTATTCTATATCTTTTACCTTGTTCTATTTCACTAAAAGAGGGGTGATTTGCTTCAATTACATGGTTTTTAGGTTCAGAAACCTGCCCAGTGGATCTCGAAAGAATATTTCCTGTAAGGTCATATGTGAACCTTACAATCCCACCATCATCATAACGAACAGATGTTAACCTGCCAAGTTCATCATAACTATATGATTCTCCAAATGTTTGGTTTGCCCCTAATAAAGACGTAACTAATAATGTTAAAGCTATAAATATGGGTTTACAATCCAATTTTTTCATAACTCTTCCTTCTCTTCTCAGTTAATGTTCTCTATATATCACAACAGCAAAATAAATTTTGCACTCCGATTAATGCCTGGCTTTCTGTGTATAGAGTGTTACACCAGATACCAAGCCCTACTTTTTTATTGTAATTTCTAGAGTATCCAGTATTGCGGTTGTATCTCCACTGCGCTATGTAAATAGTTTCGGCAACCCATAACGAATTTTTACAATAATATCACAGCTTGTTATTTGGGTGTTTGCCTTTAGGTTAAACCGCCCAGAGACCATTTTATTACACATTAATGATAGCAGTTCAATTCTACCAAATGTCCCGTCTTTCACATACAGAACATTCACGAGTTAGTGCTGGAATGCTATAGCCAATTTACTTCCCAGGGTTTTACCTCAATAAAATTATACAACCATTAGTGCTTCTCTTCTAATAATATTATAATGAATAAATAACTTAATATAGTGGTAGTGTCACTTTGCCAAGTACAAGAGTAATTCCTCGTAATCTGTTTATTTTGTCCTATTTTGGCTTTAACAACAACAAAATTCACAGTGCAGGTGAAATATCATGCATCGCTCTCTCTCTAGAAACCTAAGAAATGTAGTAGAAAGTTTCAGTATCCCTAACGATTTGTTAAATGATTGAGTGTACACGCAAAACAGTATCTCAATCTTTTGTATATCATATTATGTTTGTAAGGATGTAAACAAAAAGAACTTCTCCATTTTACGTTTAGTTTCTACAACTGAATTTTACGGATTCACTTTACACATCTTGTAGCATACCAGAATGTATCATTTATCAGGTATTGCCGCGAGCTGAAATATACCAGAATCAGAAACAACATCTTGATTGGTTATTCGTACCCACTTAAAAAAAAATGTGGTAAAATATTTAACGTGGACTTTACAGTTCCCATATAAATAAATTGGCTGATGCTTGTTTATCAGATCATATTCATCAAACTTTGTGGTAACAGAGAATGAATGATAGAGTAAAAACACACTGATTATTAAAATTAATATAATAAGATGGTTTGCGTGTTTCCTGATCAGTCGCATCTTGCCATTTACTGAGATAAAGATTGGTGGATGTACCTTGATACCTTGCCTGTCCAGTATCGACCTTGCACACACCTGCAAGACGGTTGTCAGTAGAAAGGCATAAAATATTCCGATCGTAGCCATGAATCCGAAATCTCTTATGGGACTGAGGCTAGATGTAACATTTGATACAAAACCAATAATCGTTGTCAATGTGGTCAGAAACAGTGCTATTCCAACCCCTTTCATTGTCCTTATAATGCTGATTTCTGGACTCTGGCCTTTTGAAAGATCTTCTTGATATCTCCTAGCAAAATGTACTAAATCATCTATACCTATGCCTATCAAGAGAGGAACAAGAATTATAGAGACCGTGCCTATTTTAAAGCCCAATAGTGCATATGTGCCCAATGACCAGACCATTGTAAGGAGAAGTATACAGATAGGCAAAATTATGAAAGATATCTTTAGAAACGATATGAACAGCAGGAATGAGATTATTGAACAGATGAAGATAGAAATAATGATGATCAGTTTTCTCAGAAGCTGGGTACCCGATTCTCTGGCCATAGAGCTTGAGAAATGGTCGATCTTAATATGTCTGAACTGTAGCTTGTCGGTGATCGCAATTATCTCATTGGTCATCTCCTTTCTCTCTTCTTTCGTCACAGTGGAATCAAACATCAGATATAATATTGTCCTGTTGAGCATAGGCGGGCTTTCCAGCATAAATTCTGAAAAGAGATATTCATGATCAAAGTCCTCTCCAAAGAGAAAATAGATTGAAGATTCGAGCTTAAACTGGCCGTCATATGTGTTCTTCTTTGTCGTCAGAAAATATCTTAGTGTCTCATTCAGGTCATCCCAAATACCAATATCATATAGAGAAGCTGAATCGTCTTTCCTTTTTAAGCCCTCATCTATTACCTTCGATATTCCGAAAGTTCTTACCCTGTCCAGCCCTTCCATTGCATCATGGATCATCAGCTGTTCCTTGAGGCTTGCTATGGAGAAAAGGGAATAATTGTCTTCTTATTCGATATATATATAATGTATGAAATTGTCCTGATTGAAATTGTGTTCTATAGCCTTGCATGCCTTGAATTAGTCTTCCGGGAGAAGTTCTTCATATTCTATGTCAATGATGAGAAACCTAGTCTGGTAGATAAAAAACAATGATAATATGGTGATCAATATTATCGCTATGTAAGGGTGCTTTTCAAGATGCTTTGCAGTTTTTTCAAGCATATTTCATATAATATCCAATGTAATTATTTAATCGCAGAGGTTAAGAAGAAAAAGATAAAAATAAAAAATATATCGCTTTTTCCTTAACCAAACTTTGTAGCGGGTTACAGCTAACTACTACGCCTTGTTAGACCAAGTTCCATTCAAATATCAATACCTTGCATCAGATTGGGACAAGGTATACTTAACCTCCCCAACGCCAACGCGGCTTCTCTCCCTTCGCCCAGCAGATTATAATGAAAATCACAGTGATTATTATAACATACAAAAGTAATTTGGTGGTGTCTGCCGGTTGTTTAAAATAAAGGATACCAGCTCCGAGAAGTACGAAAAACACGGCAAACACTACCCACCCTTGCCAACAACAAGGTAAGCCCCATCCCCAGCCATACTTTTTAGCGGGAAACCAAATCTTATTGTTTGATCTATTCATTCCGTTTCAGATAAGCCTAATAACTAGCCCATTTTTGATTAATACAGATAAAATTCGAACCATTGCGGCCTTGTATCTATTTAGCGTAAATGTTACATTGAGTCTTAAAATAATGTTTGTACAGCTAAAGAGTTCCGGGTTTTGCGTCCAGGAACACTTTCTTTTTTGAAATTATAAATCAACGGCTTAACATACCTACCGCATGGTAAACGTATTTTCAATAAACCTTTGAACCCTGAACCTCAAAACGTTTAACATATGTATAAATTAGCTGTCTTTTACTTTTTAATAGAATTCAACTTAACCATTCAAACAGACGTGTAATTACTCCATCTAATTTTCTTTAGTATTTAAACAAAACTACCTATTCTATTAAGAAACGTCTTTTACTGAATGCTTGCCAACGCACTAACCTCGTTCGGAGTAAGTACGCGATTGTAAATTCGTACATCATCCATTTGGCCGCTAAACATAAGAGTGTCATTTTCTATTTTCCCCAAGACCGTCTTTGCCCCTGTGTCATCTAATATGGATATCCCATCATTTGACATTCGATATGATCCCGGTTCAACTCCATTTATATATATATGCACACCTAAAGCATTCTCACTACCGTCCCATGTCACAGCCACATGTTGCCATTGGTTGGCTACGGCAGTATTCCATAGAGTTGCCTTTCTTAAATTGCTGCTCCCACGTACTTCAAAACTAAATGATGTTGCCTCCAGATGAAAAGATTTGGATGACATCCAAGAGTTCGTAGGATGATCCTTAATCACAATTCCTTTTGACCCGTCAAGATTATCCGGTTTAATCCATGCAGCATAGGTAAGCGGACCTATATTATCCAATGAGGTTTGACTCCCATGTCAACATAATCATCTATCCCATCTAAGGATAAAGCTCCATTAACTTGACCATTAACCCAGCTAGCACCTCCTTGGACCGCACCTATATTATTATTTACGGATGAATCATCAGCCGTTGTTCCAAAAGTTTCATCAAATTTCCAATACCCCACAAGTCCAAAATCAGATGCGGATTCCACTACTATTGAAATATCCTCAAAGTCCGTCTCCTTACTATCACTCACTTCTATGTGTACGCCACTATAGCTGTTTGCGTCACCAAATACCGTTACCCAACTCAAGGTTGCGGTGCCATCTCCATTGTCGATAAATAACACTCCGGCAGGCAGGTTATTAGCACTATAGACCAGTGCATCATTCTCTGCATCCGTTGCACTGATATTCAACATGAGTGTTTCTCCTTCTATAATAGTTTGATCCCCTATCGCCTCAAGTTTGGGTGCATTGTTAAGCGGATTAGATCCACTGGACACCTCCTCTCCATCCGTAACACCATCACCATCGCTGTCTGCTCTATTTGGGTCTGTGCCAGCAGTAATCTCACCCGCATTGTCTAATCCATCAGCATCAGGATCATCACTGCCATTATAACTGGTAATATTTCCAAAATGGGTTATTTCCCATTGATCATTCAAGCCGTCATTATCTGTATCTGAAGACGGTAAAGAGCCAGTGTACAATTCGCTAACCTCTTCAGAAGTAAGTACTCGATTGTAGATTCGAACATCATCCATTAGTCCGCTGAAGATAAATGTTCCATTTTCTCTTTTCCCTAAAACTGTTTTTGTTCCGGTATCATCTAATAAAGAGATTCCATCGTATGACATTCGATACGATTCCGGTTCAACCCCATTAATATATATGTGCACACCGGAAGCATTCTCACTACCATCCCATGTTACAACTACATGTTGCCACTGATTTGATACGGCACTATTCCATAGAGTTGCTTTTCTTAAATTAGTGGTTCCGCGCACTTCAAAACCAAAAGATGTTGCTTCCATATGAAAAGATTTGGACGACATCCATGGATTAGTTGGATGGTCCTTAATAACAATGCCCTTCGACCCAGCAAGATTATTCGGGTTAACCCACACCGCATAAGTAAGAGGTGCAATGTTATCAAGAGAACTACGCACACCAATATCCACATAATCATCAACCCCATCAAAGGATAAAGCACCGTTAACTTGACCCTCTATCCAGCTTGCACCACCTTGCACAGAGCCAATGTTATTATTTACGGTTGAATCATCTGCTGTTGTTCCAAAAGTTTCATCTAATTTCCAATATCCGGCAAGGCCAACGTCCAATGCCGATGCCACTATTATCTCAATATCCTCGAAATCGATTTCCTTCCCATCACTCACTTCTATTTGTACGCCACCATAACTGTTTGCGTCACCTGCCGTAGTCACCCAATTAAAAGTTGCAGTACCATCTCCGTTGTCTGTGAATACTGCGCCTATCGGCAGGTTGTTAGCGCTAAAAGCGAGCGCATCATTCTCTGCATCTGTCGCACTAATATTCAACACAAGTGTTTCACCTTCAGTAATGGTTTGATCTCCGATTACCGCAAGTTGCGGCGCATTGTTAAGTGGATTAGTTCCACTCGCCACCTCATCCCCATCCGTAATACCATCCCCATCGCTATCCGCAATATTTGGATCTGTGTTTGCGGTTATCTCTCCCACATTATCTAATCCATCAGCATCAGGATCATCACTGCCATTATAACTTGAAATGTCTCCAAAATGGGTAATTTCCCATGGATCATTTAACCCGTCGTTATCTGTATCCGGAGATTGCAGTATGCCTGCATATAAATCGCTGATCTCTTCAGGTGAAAGCGCGTAATTATAAATTCGTACATCATCCATTTGACCACTATACATAAACGTATCATTTTCTCTTTTCCCCAAAGCCGTCTTTGTCCCTGAGTCGTCTAGTATGGATATTCCATTATTCGCCATCCGATACGATCCAGGTTCAACACCATTAATATATATATGTACACCTGTCGCATTCTCACTACCATTCCATGTTACAGCTACATGTTGCCATTGATTGGATATTGCTGTATTCCATAAAGTTGCCTTCCTTAAATTAGTATTCCCACGTAATTCAAAACCAAATGATGTTGCTTCCAAATGAAAAGATTTGGAAGACATCCATGGGTTCGTAGGATGATCCTTAATAACAATACCCTTTGACCCATTAAGATTATCAGGTTTAATCCATACCGCATAAGTAAGCGGACCTATATTATCCAAATAACTCTGTACTCCTATATCTACATAATCATCTACCCCATCAAAGGATAAAGCTCCATTAATTTGACCATCCACCCAAGTAGCGTCACCTTGCACCGATCCAATATTGTTATTTACGGATGAATCTGCCGCTGTTGTTCCTTCTGTCTCGTCAAATTTATAGTGGGAGATGATACCTCTTCTAGCAGTTGGAGAAGGTGATGGAGTTACTGTTGGTGTTGCAGTTGCAGTTGCAGTTGGCAATGGAGTTGGCGTTGCTGAAATAGTAGGCGACGGAGTTGGAATGGGACCAGCAAGAGAGTGTAAATATTCTTCTATATTTGTGTATCCATTGTTATTTAAATCTAATGCAGAATCATCAATATTTATATCATATCCATTTGATAATTCCCATGTGTCCGGCATTCCATCATTATCACTATCAGTGGGTGCTGGAATTGAAGAAAAAACTGGAAAATCATCCGGATAAGTGACATTATCAGGGATTGTACCTGTGCCTGCGGCAAAGTCAGCAACAACTCTAACGTCCACACTATCCCTCAATGGTTTTGTTGCGCCAACACTGTTTAGAATTTCTAAAGGATAGTTATGGGACATAGATGTTGTTGTAACAGATGGTGCATTCCAAGGTGTCGTTTTCTGCCATGCGGTAGAACAAAGTTCATTCTTCCAAGACCATCCTATATTCCAATGAGGATCAGATTGGCTCATCCTGGTTACCCCCATATTTCCATGTACATAAATCCATGGAACAGGAGTTGTGTTGTTACTAGCTTCATGTCTTATTTCATAGTACCCAAAAGAATTAATACCTGGTTTAGAGTAATTATGTACCCAATTAACTTTAGGTGTCTCTTGACTTATAGGGGCCAGTCCACCCAACCAGTTGTAACTTATGTTATTTACCACATCTACAACAGTATCAACAGTAATTCCCAATTGTGAAATAAAAGGAGAATATATGAGTGGTAGTCTATCCTTTGAATGTGCAAAGTAATTATGATGCAGCGATACAGAGCTGTCATATTCATATTTGCCAGAAACCATAAATCCCTTGCTATGCTCACCTTCCGGATGGCCGGCCTTGCTCAAACCTTCTGAAACTATAGACCACTGTACTGTTGTATTTTCTACACCTCCTGTAACACTAAACGTTTCATCAACACCCCAACTGAAAGAGCAGTGATCTATGATAATGTTGTGTGCACCGCCAACAAATCCTGACCACCTGGGTCCTAATATCTCAAAAGAATCAAGGACCTCCGTATTCGCTCCCCCTGCAATTGCGCATGGAAACCCATTGGCCGCAGTTGTTACATTCCCTTGACATCCGTTACCTGTTGACCCTGTTGGAGGGAATGAATATTGAGGTATATCATAATATATAATATCACCATTACTGTCTCGGTCAAACTGGGCTTTATGTGATCCTACCCTAAACCGCATATGACGCATAATAATATCATGCCCTTTAAGCATCGATTTATGTCCCGTTACTAATATTCCACCTGGAGAAGTTTCTCCCGCAATTGTCATATATGAGTACGTGATATCTAAAGGAGATTCTAAAACAATGGTCCCAGAAACATCAAACACTACTATTCTATGTCCCGAGCTGTCAAGTCTTTGTACGTATTCTTGATCTGATTCTTGTTGATACGTCCCATTAGCAAAATTTCTAGGCGCAGCCTCTACCGCTTCTCTAAAACTAGCAGGACCACTGTCGTTTAAATTTGTGACTTTAATGACAGTGCCTCCCCTTCCACCTATAGTATCAGAGCCAAATCCTTCGGCACCAGGAAAAGCAGGAAGAGCTACCGCTCCTTCTGCATAAAGCAGTAATAGAAAAATTGGCAAAAAAATACTCCTTTTTATATCCATAATTCCACTCCTCCTTTATGATTTAATAGCTGTACCCTAAAAATTAAAAGTAAACTATCCTAAACAAAAATTTTTTTGTCTTAAAATTTACTTGCACTATGGCAAAACATTAGTTGAATCTATCATATCTTAGCTATCTCCTAATGGAACCCAATATAAAGATTCATTGAAGATTTTTTCTGAAAAACAAAAGATAATCAAGAGAATATTAATTGAGCAAGAAGGAAGATCATAATAAGATAAATTAATTTCCAGCTCCCAATGTCCTTCCTCGTAACACAATTTGTGTTCTAATTGTTATTATTTAATTTTATACCGACGCTAGTTGTTTGCTCCAAGTTATTTTGATGACATTGGTTTGTATAAATAAGGCCATCAGGTCCTTCAAAGGGGCGTGTTAATTTCCCTGCAATATAAGTTGCTTTGATTGCTCTGTCATCGGCAAGCATCATTAAGGCAAATAAACGATCAAATAGTGTGCTAGAGTTGCGCAATCGATAATCGATTAGTGGAGTAGCTTTTAAATCAATAACAATGAAGTCCGCTTCTTTATCTTTCTCAAAATTTCCAATAAAATTATCAAGATGAAGAGAACGTGCCCCCCCCAGAGTCGCCAGATAGAAGGCTTTAAAGGGGGAGAGTTTTTTCTTTTGTAATTGCATTATCTTGTAAGCTTCATTTAGACTTCGAAATGTGGACAGAGATGTACCGGCTCCCACATCACTGCCGATGCCTACATGAACGCCATATTGTTCAGCTTTTGGTAGATTAAATAATCCACTGCCCAGGAATAAATTTGACGTCGGGCAAAAGGAAATTGCAGCATCAGCTTCGGCGAGGGTCTTAAACTCTTTATCGGTTAATTGAACGCCATGAGCAAATACAGAACGTTCCCGTACTAGCCCGGCATGATGATAAACATCTAAGTATCCCTTACGAGCAGGAAACAAAGATTTGACCAATGCTACTTCATCAATATTTTCCGAAAGATGGGTATGAATAAAAACATCGTTGTATTCTTGTGCAAGTTTACCTGCCATAGCCAACTGCTCAGCGCTCGAGGTAAATGCAAATCTAGGGGTTATTGCATATAACAAACGGCCTTTCTTATGCCAGCGCATAATAAGTTCTTTGCTATCAGCGTAAGCTGATTTAGGTGTGTCTAGAAGATCTTTTCGCGCATTTCTATCCATTAAGACCTTACCAGCAATCATGCGCATATTTAAGGCCTCTGCTTGCTCAAAGAACGCATCAACAGATGTTTTGTGTACAGTGCCAAATACTAAAGCCGTTGTGGTTCCGTTACGCAATAATTCAGAAAGAAAAAAACGCGCCCCACACCGTGCGTATTCCATATCACTGTACTTGCTTTCGGTAGGAAAAGTATATCGATTCAACCATTCCAGTAATTGTTCGCCAAAAGCAGCGATCATTTCCACCTGTGGATAGTGAACATGGGTGTCAATAAAACCAGGCATAATTAGCGAATCCGGGTATTGGGTGATATGGATATTTGGATATTTGTTAAGCAGGTTTTCGGCATCTCCCAAGTCTAGTATTTTACCCTTGTCAACAACTAGTAATCCATCATTCCAATATTGATAATTCTCTGCTCGTTTATCGGGATCTCCTATAAAGTGCAGTATTTCTCCTCGAACTGCCGTAGGCGCACCACAACAAAATGGAGTAAAACTCCCTAAAAATACAAATATTAACATGAATTCTTTAGTCAAAGACATAGGTATTTTCTCTCAATAAAAAAATAATGGGGTTATATATAATCCATCCCATATTGCAAAAAAACTATTTTCATAATATAAAGAAATAAAAACCACTATTAAGTGCATAGATAAATGACCTTGTCATTTCTACTATTTAGTAATCTTATATACTCCTCCCTTGGAAGACTCCCTTTCTTTGGACTTTTTGAAGAACTTTTTCTGAATAACAAATGGTAATCCAACAAACATTAATGGAACAACGGCAGCAATAATAATAAGATAAATTATTTCCAACCAAACCAACGACCATCCTCATACCACAATTTACGCCATATTTTTCCAAAGATGGAATAATTGAAAGGTATATTTACAAACGGGACGTAGGGCGTAAATTGACCTACCGCTTCTCCACAAACTTTACAGTAATGTTCAGTTTCGTGATAAGGTGTAAAGCAATGCAGACAAATAGGAATTTCTTCATCCGGAACTTTTCCGGTTCTTAGAAATTTTTTGTTTTCGTCCATTTTTACATTGGCTAACAGAAACATAACCCACGCAGACATTTACAGTTCTGTTTCTCGAAAGTGGATTCCAAGACTAACCCACAGATTACTGTAATTTCGGAAGTTTATTCCTAAGTTTTATTATTAAATGCAAATGTGATATTCATATACAAACCCACACCCTCTTGTTTCCAGTTTATCATGAGTTCATACCCATACTAACGCCGTCAAAACTCAAGCGTAACCATCTCTATCCAAACTAAATCCATTTGCATCACCTACAGGAATTAGACCATCCTTATTATCATACCAATAGTTAGAACAACTCAATGATGGTATCTATTCAGCAAAATCATGTCCCCCCCCCTAAATCCCCTCTTATTAGAGGGGACTTTTAAATTTTAAGATGTATCCTATTTAATCTCCTCTAGGAAAACGGCTGACGGCGTAGGCAGGCGGGGTATGTAATATACACTGTTTAGATACCTATGCTGTAATGTTCAATTTTATGGTACGGTATAAAACAATGTGGACAAATAGGAATTTCTTCATCTTGATCTTGTCCGGTCCTAACAGAATTTTCGTTTTCGTCCAATCTTTTTAGCTAATATTTAAATAATCGGCCAAGTGCCGCAATTCAATTAGCGCCACATAAGTTTTAAATGCTTCGGCTGATTTTATTGTTAGGTGTAGTTTGTTTTTAGGTTCTGGAAGAGAAATGTACCAATGAAAGATCTCATAATACCTACACTACCATGAGGTACGGTTATGTGTTAATTTCAATTCAATAAACCAATCTCTATCTTTAGACATTGAAGAGGTTTCTGACACATTATTTCTCCTAATAACAGTTGAGCTAAGCGGAACGCTAAAAACCATAACCGAAGTAGGGCTGCGCACCTGAAATATGTGTCTGTTTAAGCAGATTGTTAACTGTTTTATTTCCTATGGGTACAACAATGACATAAAGAACCATAATGCCAAGAGGTAAGCAACGAATAAGAACTTTCTTGGATTTACTAGAAAGATTTGGGGAATATCTGGTAATTGGACAAATAATTAAAGCGCAAAAGATAAATGTCCAATTACCAGGTTCTTGAGAATGTAAAGTCGTAAAATGTCGGAGTTGATACTAAACGGCTTATGACGCAACAATTGGTCAAGATACCTATTCTCAGACAACTTGACAAGATGTGACACTAATCTTTCCCATGGATTAATGATTGGAACATTTAAAGTTGTTTTTAATAACTTATGCAATAATAATAAGTTAAAGAAAAAGGCGAAAAAATCTTAAAACCAGCAAAAACCTATAATTTTCTTTCCATTTTCAGTTGTATGTGGGAAAAGAAAAAAATTTTTCTCAAATTATTGGTGGAAATTTATAGAAAAAAAAACTACCACTCACTGCAAAAATTATGCTACAGCTATAAGTATCTTTAAAGCAAAACGTTATGCAGTGCACACCATTGCGATTGTAAATCTGCCAACATTACCTTGATTTGATACCACTTACAACCTTGTACTACAATACCTTACAATCAAAACAGCAAACTATTTTACTATGGTTGACAAGTAGCAACAATTGTGATATATGTTTTATATTGTTAGGAATGAATTAAGTAAAATTATTAAAGATTGGGGGCACATATTCCAACCTTTCATAATTAATAGTGTATGATTGACCATTCAATAATTTATACAGTAAGAAAATAAAATGCTGTATTCCCTTTGGTTTTGAACAAATATTGGTGGAAAATCCCATTGGCATGAATTTTGCGGGTAGTTTTCATAGGAAAGATGGTCAGAACGGGGCATTCCTTATTATCTTCAAGAAAGTAAGACAAAAAGTGAAACATTAGGTATAATATCATATATGTATATATAGTTAAATAACAAAATATTTTGTTTAAAATCCATTTATAGTTCGGTATAGGGGGAGGGATGTATAAAAATGTGCATAAATAAATCAAAAAAGATAAAAACCAGGAAGACGGCAGATAATATATGTTTTAATATTATTGCTAATAATTACTTAAGTATAAAAACTTTTGTGCTCTTAAGTTTAGTAATTTCTATGTCTTCTATCTTTTTGCATAACGCGGTAGCTAAGTCAAAAAATGATATAGAGCCTGGAGCCAACTGGAAATATTTTAAAGGAATCAAAGATGCCCCCGAGAATTGGCAAAACATTGATTTTGACGATGCAGATTGGTTTGAAGGAGCTAGTGGTTTCGGCTACGGAAATAACCCAAAAAATGGGAAAATTAAAGAGAATAAAGACGGTACATTTACATATATTCCTGATGAAGGATTTACAGGAACTGATACGTTTAAATATAAAGTGAAAGATAATGATGGTGCGATATCTGAGGCAAAAGTAATAATAAATGTAGGTGGTTTAAGTACTTTTGAGATTAATTCTGAGGCAACTAGCCTTGAAGATGCGACAACTAATGATGAAGACCGAGATGACAACGATAAGTCAGATTTTAAGGGCACCTCTCATGTTTTTAAAGACGACATAGACAATATAAATAAGAGGCCAGACATAAATGATGACTTTGTGGCTGTAGATAAGAATGCGGAGATTATGATTAACGTGGTTGAAAATGATAATGATGATGATGGCACTATTGTTCCCGAAACTGTTTTGTTGGGCAATAGTGAAGATGGGGAGCTAGATGACATGCAGGGGCGTTTTTCAGGAATTTTAGTGCGGAAGGAGTTTATTATTAACGATCCGGAGGATATAGACGAGTTATGCTTGTCTGTTATATGTGATGGACAATTCGTGGCTTTTATTAATGGTATTGAAGTAATCCGGTCTGAGGTTCCAGTAAATGAAACATTAAAGATTGGTGGTTTTGCACACGAAACATTTCCAGGAGTAAACGTTTTGGCGATAAAATGTTCTAACGATAATATTGACAGTAGTGATTTTTCTTTTATACCGGCTTTAGAGATTGAAGAAAAAGGGGGTAGGTAGTAGTTATGGAAATGAAAAATGTTTTCAAATGGATTGTGAAATACAATAAAAAGTCAGAAAAGAAAGTTTTTGGCCTAAAATTATATGCTTTTGTACTTTGTTCTTTTTTAGTTTTCGCTTCAGATACAGATTACGTTAAAGCACAAACTCCCGTAGCAAAAAATATTATATTGATGATTGCCGATGGATGGGGCGCTAAACAGATTGAAGCAACGAATGATTATACAAATTCATCGCCGACATATCAGACAAGTAGTAGTTACAAAAAGTTTTGGATGTCAACTTATCCTGTTGGTGGTAGTTATAACTCGTTTCAGGCTTGGTCTAATTTTAATTATCCAACACAGGCATTTACAGATAGTGCGGCTGCAGCATCTGCATTATATTCAGGTACTAAAACAGACATTGGGAATATTTCCGTATCAACAGGGGATGCCAACCGGTTATTTGCAATAGGAGAAAAAGCTAAACAATTAGGAAAGGCAGTAGGCGCAGTAAGTACTGTTGCTGTTTCACATGCAACACCAGGTGCCTGGACATCACATAATGATGTGCGTTCAAATGGCTATGCTATTGCGGACGAAGCGTTTTTCGGAGATCCCAATACAACGGGTTCGGCATCAGCTCCATTATATGGCGGTGGCCATGGATCAACATTTCCTATCGCAGACGTTGTAATTGGGTCAAGCGGATCAGCATATATTAACAATGCAATTTTCAATAAACTTAAAAATGAGAGTGGCCAGCCAGGGAAACATGTCTTTGTAGAACGTAAAACAGGTGTGGATGGTGGTACAGCACTATTAAATGAGGCCAATAAATCAACTACAAAAAAATTAGCAGGACTTTTTGGTGGTCATATTTTCCACTTGGCAGATGGTTCAAATTTTAACAGTGACAGACCAACCCTTTCTGATAGTGCAATTGCAGCACTAACTGTGCTTAATCGAGATCCTTCAGGTTTTGTGCTAATGGTGGAAGGTGGCGCTGTGGATTGGGGAGGGCATGCAAATAATATGGATCAGGTGGTGGGCGAAATGAAAGATTTTAACGCTGCGGTCCAGGCTGTAATTAATTGGATTAATAATACTAGTGGTATAAATTGGAGTAATACCTTACTTATTGTTACCGGTGATCATGAATGTGGTTTTCTTACTCCTGATACCGGTGTATTTCCAGACTTACCTCTTGGTACTGTAAACGATACAACAATAGGGATTGAAAAGGTATATTCTGGTAGTGGAGGGCGAAGGGCAAGCTGGAATGATGCTGATAATGATAGCGTTATAGATGCCGGTGAAACTGTATATTGGGCGTGGAATACAGGTAATCACTCAAATAGCCTTATACCTCTTTATACAAGAGGTTCAGGTTCAAACCTTTTTTTTAACTACGATGTAAATACTGATCAGAAGCGAGGAAAATATATTGACAACACTAATGTTTTTGATGTAATGAATAGTGTTTTAGTCAATCAGGCCCCTAACGGGACAATAACCAGTCCCGGTGGAAATCAAGTAATAAATGTAGGCCAATCAATAAATTTCACAGGAACAGGAAGTGATCCTGACAATAATACGCCATTAACCTATTTGTGGAATTTTGGATCAGGGTCGGGCATAGGGAATTCGACGTCTAAGAATGCAGGATCAAAAACGTTTAATAGTGCTGGTGTTTTTACAGTAACGTATACGGTGAAAGATAGTTTAGGACTTGCAGACCCCACACCTGATACTGTCCAGATTACGGTGCAGGCCGTTGCAAATCAGGCCCCTAACGGGACAATAACCAGTCCGGGGGGAAATCAGGTAATAAATGTAGGTCAATCAATAAATTTTACAGGTACAGGAAGTGATCCTGACGGTGATACTCCATTAACCTATTTGTGGAATTTTGGATCAGGGTCAGGAATTGGGAATTCAACGTCTAAGAATGCTGGATCAAAAACGTTTAATTCTGCTGGCGTTTTTACTGTAACGTATACGGTTAAAGATAGTAAAGGACTTGCAGACCCCACACCTGATACTGTCCAGATTACGGTGATGCCACCTGGTAATCTACCACCTAACGGGACAATAACCAGTCCGGGGGGAAATCAAGTAATAAATGTAGGTCAATCAATAAATTTTACAGGAAGCGGGAGTGATCCCGACGGTGATACGCCATTAACATATTTGTGGAATTTTGGGTCAGGCTCGGGCATTGGGAATTCTACGTCTAAGAATGCCGGATCAAAAACGTTTAATTCTGCTGGCGTTTTTACTGTAACGTATACAGTTAAAGATAGTAAAGGGCTTGCAGACCCCACACCTGATACTGTTCAGGTAACAGTTAACTCGGGAGGCGGAGGAGCACAATTTTTTGATGATTTTAGCAGTAATACAATAGCAGACTATTCACCAGTTGATGTATCATGGGCGAATAGAGGTCCGGGATCGTTTATTTATGATGCCGCTGGTCAAAGTGCGAAAGTAGTTTCGGAAGATAATGTTGGCATTTTGTTTTCCCATAGCCTGCCAGTACTTGATACAGGATCTTTCAGTATAGATTTTCTACCAACTACAAAATTTCCTTTGGGAGGTTGGATTGAGATACGTCTAATAGAAGATGCAAATAACTATTATGAGCTGTCAAATTCAGATGGTTATGGGCCGTTTCAGATGAAGAAGATAGTTGGTGGTGTTGAAGTGGAAAATGTACCTTTTACAAATGGGTTTGTACAAAATACAAATTATGCTATTTTAATTGCTTTTAGCCCAAACCTTACAACTGTAAATGCCTTTGGTAATGTACTTACGTTGAATACTGACAATAGCAATATTTCAGTTAATAAATTTGAGGTTGTGACAAAGCAGCAATCTGCTTGTTTCGATAACATACTTCTAAATTCAACAGCACCGGTACTAAATATATCAGAACCAGATGGCGTAGGCGATACAATAACTGTAGGTGATGTATATAATATCACTTATGATCTAAGTGATACGAATGATGTCGTAACGGCGGCATTCGCTTATGATACAAACAATACAGGATTAGATGGAACGTTCATAAGCGGAGCATGTGCAACTGCCATAGAAGGAACAGGAGTTACTTGTTCGTGGGATACAACAGGAATAACCCCTGGGACGTATTATGTATATGGAATAACGAATGATGGATCAAATCCTCAAGTAAGTGCCTATTCATCTGGAGTGATTACAATTAATGCAGGAGGAGGAGGAGTACAGTTTTCAGATGATTTTAGTACTAATACGATAGGAGACTATTCAGCAGTTGATGTATCATGGGGTAATGCCGGTCCCGCACTGTTTGTTTATGATGCGGCGGGTCAAAGAGCAAAAGTAGAGTCTGAAGATAATGCTGGAGTTCTGTTTTCCCATAGTTTACCAGTACTTGATACAGGATCTTTCAGTATAGATTTTCTACCAACTACGAAATTTCCTTTTGGAGGTTGGATTGAGATACGTCTAATAGAAAATGCAAATAACTATTATGAGCTGTCAAATTCAGATGGTTATGGGCCGTTTCAGATGAAGAAGATAGTAGGTGGTGTTGAAGTAGAAAATGTACCTTTTACAAATGGGTTTATACAAAACACTAATTATACCATAAAAATTGATTTTAGCCCGGGTCTTACAACTGTAACCGCCTTTGGCAATGTACTTATTTTGGATACTGATAATAGCAATATTTCAGTTGATAAATTTGAGATTGTGACAAAGCAGCAGGATGCATCTTACGATAATATTGTGTACCAAAGTAACTAAACTTGAGAAATAAATGATGGTGACCATTGGTATGTTGCCAATGATCACCGTCTATGTTGTGATAACTATCTATACAAGTATTAACCTTTAACCTGACAATTAAAGAGTGGTGTTTTCTAAAACATAAAGTATTATACGGCAATTAGAAACATTAGGTAGAGTAGAGAGCTGACGTAGTGGTGAACATCTAGTAGCCATATTTCCAGCTTCCCCTTTGCAGTATGGTCGAGAACTGGCACATCACCGTGAAAGGCCGTTTCTAATTCCCGCCTCGTCAAACGCAGCAATGCGGATTTCCCGCACTGCGCTTTCTCTGTTAACTTCATCTGTAAATTTATTGTACCTAGTAAGCCAATTGAAGGTTTATCTTTATCCGGTAATCTTTCATCAAAATCAGGAAGACTGTTTTTACAATCTGATCGTAATAGAGAATAATAGAGAGTTATAGCATACGAAGCTTGCTTTTGTTGATCAGTCGATTGACATTTTTTCTGTAATTTTTTAATAAATGAGGAAAGACTCTCATCTTTTGATTCAAGGTGATTATATTTTTTGCAAAAGTCAAAGTAATACCTGAGCCATTTTTTAAAATTATTATGCTCACTTTTAGGGATATTTCTATTACCAGGAATCAAATTAAATTTCGTCTATATTTCCTGTGGAATTTGTAACATATCAAAACCTGTTGCTGAAAATGAGCAAAAATGTAAAAGTACAGTTTCTTGAAATCATATCAAATGACGTGATATCAGGAAGCTGCTCTTTCTTGATATCATTCCATGCAACATGATATCAAGAAAGAGGATGCTTGTTTTAATAAAAAAGGTCAAGAGATTATTTTAATTGATAAGGCATTTTCGGAGTTTACCACAAATTGGTAAACTCCTTGTTGAACGAAACCGCTGCGCGGTAGTTTTCTGCATCTACGACCCCACCAAAAGACCTTTACCAATCGAATAATACCCCTAAAAAAGCTGGACAAACTCTTACCTATAAACTATCTTTCCTTTAGTTTAATTTTATAT
>JAIQZO010000072.1 GCA_021777055.1 Candidatus Anammoxibacter sp.
TTTTTACCGCCAATTCTCACCCACCGCTGGGATTGGTGGTAAAAAATAGAATTAATGATGCTCATTTTAGAGGGTTTTTCTTTAAAATTTAATAGCTTGTTTTTGATTTGGAAAATTACGATTCACGTTGAACCAAGACAACTGAAGCCTTAAAGGTATCAAAGGAAAGTGGAGATATCTAATTGAGGGGGACTGAAAACTGATATACATTCCACATCCAGAGAAGGACATAATTGAATTGTATAATCTAAAAAGAGATCCTCAAGAAAAAGTTAACTTGACACAAAAAGAGCCAGAGATTACAAAAAGATTAAAAACTAAAATTTAGAATTTATTAAGATTCAAAAAGTAGAGGATTCGGATCAAGAAAAGGGCATTTCAAACAAAGCAAAAAAACTGTTAATTAAAGAAGGATATCTAGAAAAAAAGCACCGAAAAAGAGTAAATTCATTATTACTGGTTAGCAAGAACTAGCAGAAAAGTTAAAAAAGAATTTGCTTATGAGAGGAAATAGGAAGTTTGAATAGGTTATATTATGGAGAAAGAATATGTCAGGAAAATTGAGTTTTAAAGAAATAAAGGATAAATCCGCATCAGGAGGCCCTTCTAAATATGCTAATCTAGTCTACAGCGATTTTTGCAACAGTAATTCTAAAGAACTTAAACTGGTTCCAATTGACATGGGTTATGGGGATCCAGCCGCTAATCAATTCGTTCCAAAAGTTTTACATGATTATATCATAGATGAACTTTCAAAAAAAAATGCAGGAGCATATCCCAACGTTCAAGGTGAACAAATCCTTGTAGATAAGTACAAAGAATATATCAAAAATGATGAAGGGTTATCCTCAGATTATCACCTTGCGGTTATTTCTGGAGGGGGAAGATCAGGAATTACTAATTCGCTTAAAGTCTTTATTGATTCTAAAGATATCATTTTGATTCCTTATCCAGCTTGGAGCGGATATAAATCATTAGCAAAGTTTCTAGATGCCATAATTTATCCAATCCATACTTCAATGGATAATAGATTCACGCCTTCTGGTCCTGATATCGAAGCTGCTATCAAGGGAGCGAACAAAGACTTTCCTGACAGTAAAACAAAATTGATGATTTTAAACACCCCCCATAATCCTACTGGGACAGTTTTTTATCATGATTCTATTAGAGAAATTCTTAAAGTTCTTAACGAAAAAGAGATATTTTGTTTGGCAGACTATACTTATAGGGCAATTCGAGATTCTGAATCTTCTATGCCGTCAGTCCATAAAGTTGCAGAAGAAATAGAATTTGAGGAGCAATTGCCTAAGGGAACATATACAGATTATATTGTTGCCATGCAAACTTTAGGTAAACCTTCTTTGACACCTGGTTTTAGACTAGGATATGTAGCGACAACCAACGAAGTCATAATTAAGAGATTTTGTACTAATAAACAAGCTACAGATTTTTCAGGAAATTTGTTTATGCAGCAAGCATTTGCAAAATATCTGTTAACTGAACATCAAGTTAAAGATTTCAAGAATACTGTGGAAGTATTTGAGAAAAGGAGAAGCGCATTATTAAACGAACTTAAAGAGTATGGTTATTCTCCTGAAAATAATAATATTTTGCTAAGTAAGTCAGGATTTTATGTTTCATTCGAAGTTCCAAAAAAGTATCATGAGGAACTTCCTTTATCTACTATACCTGAACTCATGAAAACATATCCATTCATTAAGGATTGTTTAACAGAAGAAGAATATCTAAATATGTTTAAGTCTAAAGGTTACATACCTCCTAGCGAAATTTTTGTATTAGAGTTGATAAAGAACACTGCAATAAACATCTTACCTGGTCACTTATTTTCACCAGAAATTTCTAACCCTGCTAATGAGTACGAAAAATGGGTGAGAGTCGCTTTGATTGAAGACGAAAACTCTATTAAAGAAGCTTTTAACAGAATTAAAAATAAAAAAGAAATTCTAACTTGGGATTAAAACGGTAAAAGCACTTATAGTTGTAGCAGGGATGGGGAAAAGATTAGAGGGAGACATTGGTGATTGTCCCAAAAGCTTGATTAGCGTAGGGAAAAAGAGTTTAATTGAAAAACAGATTGAAATATTAAATGAGTCTGGAATCAAAGATATCGCAGTAGTAGATTTTATGAGCACTTCTGAAAAAGACTGGTCTAATATTATTGATACAAATTTAAGAAGTACTTTTTTCTTATCTCAATTGGTTGGAGGACATATGCTAAAAAAAAAGTCTGGAAAAATAATTAATATTTCTTCTATTTTGGGGATAACGGCAGACTCAGTAACTGTCCAATATGGGGTATCTAAGTCCGCTTTGATTACCTTAACTAAATATGTAGCAAAACTTTTTTTCCCCATATGTAACAGTAAATTCCATTACTCCAGGATTCGTAGAAACAGATTGGCATAAAGATAAAACAAAAGAGAGAATAAAGAAAATAACTAATAAGATACAACTAAAAAGATTTGCAAAACCTAAAGAAAATCGCAGAACTTTGCCATTTTTTGATATCTAAGGGAGATTATATAACTGGAGAGAATATTGTGATAGATGGTGGCTATCTTTTATGATTTAATTTGACACTTTAGAATTTTTATTTATTCTTACGTGTTCTTTTTCAACTTCCTGGATATCTTTTATCCTTCTTTGCTTTTTTCTTATTATTAGTTTGATAACTATGCTGATTTTTAATCCTCAAATATATATAGTAGGAATGTGCGCTATATTCTTAGTCTCCTGTTAGCGGTGTACATTATTTCAGTTGCAAATGCGTCGACATGTCTTCCACATAGAATTCAATATGGGTTATCAACAGTTTCAGTTGCTACCCATCCTCAAGGATTGGCAGCAATTTATCGTGCTTGGCTAGGACAAGCAAAACCTAAAATTGCAGGCCATGATTATCAAGACATGATTTGTCTATTGGATCGTTTGAATCTAAAAATTACATTGACAGATTTTGGTATCAAGGAACAAGATATCAATAGCATTGTTAATAGGATTGAAGGAAGACTTGATTTTGATCCATCGTATAAAGGCAAGGAGCAATTAATAGAATTGCTTAGGAACTCACTATAAAAAAAAGGTTATCAATAAATAATATAGGAAACCAAGATGACTAAATTAAAAAACATGATTCCCGATGCTATTACAGTTAGCTCACTGATGCTGGCAATAACGGCTGTATTTAAAGGCCTTGAAGGTGAATGGTCAAGTGTTGTAGTACTTTTAATGGTGAGTTGTTTTCTGGATGTTATTGATGGAAAAGCTGCAAGATATCTTAATGTGTCAACACCACATGGTGAACTTATTGATAGTTTAATAGACTTGTCATGTTTTGGCCTTATACCTGCTATTCTCTATTATATTGCATTTCAAACAGGTGCATGGGCTTTATATGTATATGTATTTGTGATTTTATTGAGATTATTAAGATTCCACCAGGTTCCAAAGTTAACGAGATTTACAAAAAGTGGAGATGAGAGAAATTTTTTAATGGGTATGGCAGCGCCAATTGCTGCTTTTTACTTACTTATTCCAATAATTACATCCCATGTGTTGAAATTAAAATTAACGGAATATGAATATTTATATCCTTTTTATGTTTTACTGATTGCTTTTCTCGCTTATGCACCGATACCAATGTACTCATTAAAATATTTGCCGAAAAAACATTCTTTTACCATTCTTTGCTTTTTTCTCATTATTAGTTTGATAGCTATGCTGATTTTTAGTCCTCAAATATATACAGTAGGAATGTGCGCTTTATTCTTTGTCTTTATCCCTGTTAGCTGTATACATTATTTCATTTTAAATAAAGATTTACCTGGCAATCGATAATATCTTTTTTAATTGAGGTATGTGGAGTCTCTATACCATTCCATTAATCAGGAATCATATACGGTTTCAGAAAATTGCAAAGTTACAGGTGCGCTAAACAGATGTTTGCATAATTCACCTTTCCTGCTTTTTGGCATGGCATAAAGGGCAAACCAGCAACTTTTGTGGCTAATAGACAATTTATACTCATTTCATTATGGTTTTCGGATAAAATCCGAGAAAAAAAGGAGCGAGTATAACTGCAACCAAGATTTGGTTTTCAGCAAAATCGAAAACCAAATCGGTTTTAGTATATTAGTGCAACGGTAGTGCGGACAGACCCGCACATTGTATTTCTTAGCTCTCCAGTATATCTAGACACCTGCTGATTTTTTATTGGCGATAACTTTTTTAATCAAATATGATAAATTGACTTTTTTATACCTCATAAAATTTAATACCATTGAAACGGCATAAACAGAGTTGAATATTGGATTTGGTTTTAATTTAACTAATTGCTTAATGAAAGGGGAAAGAAACTTAAATCTGATTAAAACCATATAAAATTTCTGAATATTCATAACTGTATCAATATCAGGTTGTTGCAATATAGAGTTGTAAAACTTGTATTTTTTTTCACTTAGTTTAATTAAGTCTTCCACAGTAATATATCCTTTACTGATAGCATATTTTGTAATATTCATGCCGGGATAAGGATGAAAAGTATTTGCATAAATTAAATCAGGTTGTATTTTTCGCACCATTTCTATAGTTTCAAAAGCATTAACAATGGTTTCATCTGGCAAGCCAAACATGATGTATGCAAATAAAGAAATTTTATACTTTTTCAAGAGTGTTGCCATACTATAAATACTATTGTTGGATATGTTTTTTTTCAGGACTTCCCTCCTTAGTTTTTCATTTCCAACTTCTATGCCAACACGCACAGTTTCACAGCAATTGGTCTCTGCTAATGCTTTTACTATTTCTTCATCTATAAGATTTGCTCTGATATTTACTGAAAATGGCAACCCAATTCTTTTGCTATAACATTCTGCAAATTCCAGTAACCATTTTTTGTTTAGATTAAATGTGCTGTCTGTAAAATCTACTAATTTTAAATCTACTTTTTTTGCTACTTCTTCAATTTCCTGCATACATTTTTCAATTGATTTTAATCGAAAAACACTTCGGTTTTCGTCAGCTTTAAAAAGTTTATTCCACTGGTGATTAAAACAAAAACTACATTCATATGGACATCCTCTTGATACAATGAAGTTATAACTTCCTTTGTATTTAATAGCGTCATATTTCAGAAAAATGTCGATATCAGGATTTGGCAATTCATCAATATCAGCTAATGGTCTGAGGGGGTTTTTATAAATCTTGCCATCTTTTTTGACGTAAAGATTTTGTATTCCTCTAATATCACTATCATTATCAACGGCATTTGCTAAATCCAGAAGTGAATATTCCCCTTCGCCTATATTTATAATGTCCAGACAGTCATTATTTATAAAATCAGTAAAAAAAGTTGGGTGAGGACCTCCAGCTATAATCAAAGCTTCTACACCATTTTCTTTAAAAAAAGATGCCAGGTGCAAGGTCAAATTCTGGTTACACGTCATTACTGAAAACCCTATAATATCAGGATGAAATTCTTTTATAGCCTGCAGCATGTTTTCTTCGCGCTGATTTGAAATAATGAGATCACACACGTGTCCATAAGCCTTCAAAACTGACGAAATATACATTATTCCTAAATTTTCATATACAAAATCATTAATAAACATTATTTTTGCCATGTTATACTACCTTTTTTATATGACATGTTGGTGGTGTTGAAGCAACATTAAAATAAATTTTTTCCAGCACAAAATATTATACTTACAAGGTTCTTGGTCTTAATACCTTTGCAATATTACAGGAGAAGCGCAAATTTGCATTAGGAGTAAATTTATGGATGATGGTAAATCTTTTTTTATCGCTATTGCAAGTATCACTTGGTATTAGTGCCCAAATAGAGGCATAAAGTTTTTTTGGTCAGAGTTGAAAGCGAATAAGAGAAATATTAAGAGCGTTGTGTCGATATAAGGGTATTGAAATCCTGGGACATTAACTCAGTGTTTTCTTGGCACACTGCCCCGACCCCAAATGAGAATGAGCAAATACCCCCTAAATGCTAAATGCCAGAATGCCCAAATGCCATTATACAACAGCTGTTTATTTTACGCCTTTCATCTCCTCTTTTCCATCAATTTGAACTCATTGCGAGTAACGGATGAAATAGTCAAACAATGGTAACACGAGTATCATACTATCAAACCGATCAAGAAAGCCACCTTGTCCGGGCAGTAGCTTTCCATAATCCTTAATACCGGACTCCCTCTTAAAAAGAGATAAGCATAAATCTCCAAACTGGGCTAATACATTCATTATGACTCCAATACACAGAGCCTCCATAACTGAAAATTTCAAAGAGAGTACGAAATTAAACAAGACAGCAACTCCCATCGTCATAATACATGATCCTACCACCCCTTCTACTGTTTTACTCGGACTCAGTAGTGGTAACAGTTTCCGTTTCCCCCACATCTTCCCAACCATAAAAGCGAAAGAGTCCGACCAGTGAACAACAAAAACAACAAATAAGCAGAGAGCAATTCCATTTTCCTGCTGCCTTAGCCAGATGAAATGACTAAATATGTAACTGAATAATATTAGGATGAGAGCAGTGGATAGCTTCAATGATGGAGAAGCAATATCTTGCGTTAATACAGGAACAACCAAATAAAGCAGCAGAAACGCAACCATAAAACCAACGCTTAAGCCAGGGCAATAGGTTAAGATAACAGGATACAGAGGCAAATAACACAATGAGATAAAAAAAAGATCTCTTCTTTTTCCTTTTCTATTAATACGTTGCACAACGCCATACCACTCCTTTATACACATAATTATCGCAAAACTAACAAAAAACATGGTAACATGCACAGGCAGAGTAAAAATTAGAAACATAACGACATGGAAGACTATCTGCGACACAAACCGCTTCTTAGCCTGAGAAAGCTCCACGGACTCGGCCTTAACACCACGCCACTTCACAACAATCAACATAACGCCCACAATAACCAGAAACATCCCTATGTTAAGAAGGAAAAATAGAATATAATTCTTCTCAATGAACATATTGACTGCTCACACTTTCTCTGTATCAAGAATACAGTAATGAATTGTACTTATTGGCATGCATAAAAGATAGATACCCGGCATGAGAAGGACAACGTACCAGAATGACCAACAGAATAAAATTAATAACCCAATCAACATCATCCCTAAAGAGATCGCAACAAACTGTCTCGGCTTCAGAAATTTCATCGAATATACATGAATAGTAAAAACGTAAATCCTACTGCAGCAAAAGTAATTATATCTGGTATTTTTAGACATATTTTAATATTCATTTTTCCACACCTCTGCCAAAAAAATGTCAGACTCTTTCAATAGCAGACGAAATAGTTTTTCCATATTTTTTATCAATTCGTTATCTAATGACTTTTTAAATTTATTATCTTTGATCCGTAATCGACCAACAATGTTCTTTTCCGTTACCGTAATAAACAGGAAAAAATCGGCATTGCACAGCTCAAAACATCCGTCCGGCTCATAGGCCTGCAACTCTACCCCTCCTATTTTTGTCTCAGACTTGTGGCCACTCATCACTCTATGAAAAAGAGAACCTTTTTCTCCTTTTAATATAAGCCTTGTATTTAAATAGTTGAACATAATGGGCACATTAAAATCATTTGTCATTGGATTTATTTGCCATTCAGATTGCTTTAATTCAAATATTTTCTCAGCCGGATATCTACCATAATCGATTTGTTTAACTAAGGAGTCATGAAATTCCCTGAGATGATCTATTATCTTCATATCCTCCCGCATTACTAAACGAGAAAAACTTACATTGAGAAGCGGGCCCATAATCTTTTCCATTTTACCTACACGTGGATATGAAAACAGTGTTCCCATAGTATAATCCTTCTGATGGCTGAGAGTGGATATGCTCATAAGATATAGATACTGTAACAAACTATTTTCACTCAATTGGTATTTTTTACAGAATATTGGCATTGCGGTGCTCACCTCTCTTGAAAAGCTAAACACTTTTTCTCTTACTATTAGATCATCATACTCTCTTAACACGGACTTATAAGTTCCGTCCACCACATTCTTCCCTTTACTACTTTCCGGCTTTTGTAACTTACAATAGGTATCTTTGTACCTCACATGTACCTGACTGGCATGCAACCTTTTCTGCCAGAATTGTTCCGCGCTTTTGCCTTGTTCACTATTTAAAGACTGATTTTCCAGATATACAAAATCACAATAATCACCATTAAGACTAGTCGGCTTTAACGTACCGGCCAATACAGATGATAGTTGATTTAACGAATAAGCATCAAAGGCAATGTGATGCATACTTAATCCGATAAGTGATGTGTTGGCATCCAAAGTGACAAGAGTTACCCTTATTGGCGGTCCAGTTGCTAAATCAATTTCCGGCTTATTGATAAGAGCCAGCCCCTTCTTCTTTCTTTTTTCCGACCACTCACTCCAATCATGCTTACTCACTATATTCGCAACATCGAAGGATTCATTGTCTGTATACGTATACGTTTCACGCTGAAAACAGCATCTAAACAAAACATGTTGTTTGAGAAGACCTGAAACCAGTGTCTTTAAAAAACCCTCAGAGACATCTGACTCAGTCTGAAAAAACAGCGTGCGGATATGTACTCTTTTGTATCTTCTGTTGTAATTCAATACGAGACGTTGAAAAGATGAGAGTGCGTTCCCATTTTGTAATGCACATTTTGAGACCAATTTCTCCTGTCTTTCACTGTGAGATTGTAGTTTCACACTCTTTGATTTCAGAATAGTACTACTGATGAATTCAGAAATCGTATTATGCCTGAAAAATTCTTCCGCATTGAGTGTTAAGGAGAACCTTTCGGACATTTCGTATTGAAGTTTCAGAAAAGCGACGGAATCCACTCCATAATCTTTATGCAATGATCTCTCTCTCTTTAATTCCTGAGATTGTATTCCAATAACTTCACAGATTATGCTTTCAAGCTGCTCCTCAATTTCATGCTCTCCGTTATTTCCAACGTCTGTAAACGAAACTTTTTCCTGTTCTTTATCCCGTAGTTCCATTGGCAGATCATGGGCCGTTGGTTGCTGATTATCAATCCAGCATCTCCTTTTTTCAAATGGATACGTTGGCAGTGAAATCTTTCTAGATTCTTGAAAAAACAATTTGTGGAATTCTAATGAGTACCCTAGAATATAGAGATCTGCTATGGTTGCCAGATGCTCTAGATATTGGACTCCATTAACAGAGTTTCTACACTCCTGAATGCATTGATTTCCATAATTTCTTAAAGACTTTTGCTCTCGTACTTTACCTTCTTGAATCTCTGAACAATAAATCTGACTCACAGTTCCCGTTTCACACCATTTCTCCATAAAACGAATCATCTCTTCCTGACTGCGGGCAATACATGCAAATCGATGATTGAAATGCATTCGGCCGACAAATAGTGTATGACTCAAATCATTCATTGAAAGTTTTGGTCTATTCTTGCAGAAAGAGAGAAGATTACTAACATGTTGTTTTAGCTGTTGCGATGTCCGTGCCGAAAGCACAATCAAATAACCGGTTAATTCGATTGTGTTTTCGGGAACCAAAGGGGCCTCTTCTATTACCAGATGGGCGTTCGTTCCACTAAAACCAAAAGAACTAATGGCTGCCCTTCGTGACTGATTTTTCTTAATTTCCCAATCTTTTAGTTGCGTATTGACATAAAAAGGACTCGATTCAAAATCAATCGCAGGATTACCTTCCCGGAAATGTAACGAAGGGGGAATTTGGCGATGTCGAAGTGAGAGTAAAAGTTTTAAAACTCCTGCCACTCCAGAGGCAGTAACCGTATGACCAATGTTAGTTTTAACCGATCCAATAGCACAAAACTGTCTCTTTTCTGTCTCCTTCCGGAAAGAGCGAGTGATAGCATCATATTCAATCGGGTCTCCTAATTTAGTCCCTGTCCCGTGGGCCTCAACGACCTGAATGCTTTCAGGATGAATTTTAAACCTATCATACACCGACCGTTCCAATCGTTCCAGCGATTTCGCACTCGGTGCTGTGATCCCATTACTGCTGCCATTTTGGTTAATTCCACTTCCCACAATCACTCCATGAATAGAGTCTCCATCTTTTAATGCGTCTGCAAGACGCTTTAAAACTAACACTCCTACCCCTTCGCCTGGGACAAAGCCATCTGCACTGGCATCAAAGGTATGGCATCTCCCTTTAGGGGAAAGCATGCCTGCACGATTGGAGATTTGGTAAAAACCCGGAGTCGATTGTAAAAAGACTCCTCCAGCTAATGCCATTTCAGTTTCTTTCGACCACAACCCCTGGCAGGCAAGGTGAATTGACACCAGGGAACTAGAACAGGCTGTATCTATTGCAACCGCAGGGCCCTGGAGATTGAGATAATAGGCAATCCGGGCTGGAATTACCGATCCTGCATTGCCCCAAAAAGCTTGCGCCGGAGGTTCTTCATGGAAAAGTTTAGAATAATCTGAACCACCACATCCCACATAGACCCCACACTCTTTTCCTTCCATACTCTTTCCCGCATATCCTGCATCTTCTAATGCTTTCCAGGATTCTTCCAAGAACAACCGTTGTTGGGGATCCATATAGATAGCTTCTCTGGGTGAAATCTTAAAAAATAGCGGATCAAAGAGAGCAATGGAATCAATAAAACTTCCTTGACTGCAGTATTCTTGATCCAAAGATGCAGAGACTACACAATCATAGGTCTTCCAACGAGACACCTTTTTCACTAAGTCTTTTCCATCTTTGAGATGTTCCCAAAATTCCTCTAGGGATTCTGATTGGGCAAATCGTCCACTCATGCCTATAATGGCGATGGAATCATGCTCTGTGTTGAAAGTTTTTCCTTCCTCAGAAGGGTCTATTTTTCTCATAAAACGACGCTTTGATGTTGCTCTCAAGTAAGAAGCTTCTTTGCTGGGCAGACAACTACTTTTTTGTACAATCCTTTTGGATGGACTCAGCTGTTCTGTAATTTTTCCTTCCCAGGTTGATAAAATGTATTTTGTGAGTTCGTTTACAGAATTGTGATCGAATAAGCTTGTTGTTTCCAGTTCAATTTGTAGTGTTGTATTAATCACTTGGACGAGATTGATTCCCGTAATGGAATCTAACCCATAATCGGCAAAGGATTCATCGTAATCAATCGCATTGAGCTCTACTTTTAATGACTCTGAAAGTTTTTCTGTAATGATTTGGCGCGTATAATCCTTTCTCATCTGCTCGGTAACATTTCCCGATGAGAACGAATCATTACCTGCTTGATTCTCTCTTTTTGTTGGATACTCCACTTGGGGTTCAATAGACCGGATAGAAGTGATCGACTTTTTATACTGTCTTGGCACTACTTTATCCTGTGGTTGGGTATCTTTAACCACTCTTTGCCGCACAACCCCATCACTGCCGGCTACAATAATCTGCTGTCCAAACTTATGGGCTTTTTGAGCCGGAAAAAAGATCGACTCAAAACCCTCTTCTTCTAAAACCTCTTGCCACGTCTCAGGACGTAATCCCGGACTCCCTTCCAATCGAAGTGCTGCATCTTCATACAACCACCACCCCTCCAGTAAACCAAACGTCAGATGGGTAAATAGTGACCATTCGCTCAACTCATTGAGCAGCAGAATTCCTCTATTTTTCAGGGTCGCCTTGGCATTTCGTACGGTCTCTCTGATATTTGGTGCTGCATGTAAAACATTGGCTGCAATCACAAAATCGTAACGATCTCCGGATATGGATTGTCCCGCCAAGGGCTGGGATGCATCAAATATAGATGTGGTAAGGGCCGGGAACTCAGGTTTATACATTTCCTCTGCATGCATCAAAAAGGCCTTGGACAGATCCGTGTAGCAGTACTCTTCTATAGACTCTGAAAACTCTTCTAAGAGGGGGAGGAGTTTCGCTGTAGTTCCCCCTGTACCTGCTCCAATCTCAAGGATCCTTATTTTACTACTATTGTCACTGTTTAGCTTTTGTCGAATGGCCTCTACCAGGGTATTGCCCAGCACCTCATTAAAATAGTCAGAAAACAGATTTCCCCGGTAAATGCCCTCTACCAACTTCATGGAAGAGTTGGGAAACATCACATCGGTAGCCGGTTGGATTCCACTCAAGATATCTGGCAATGCCTTCAGACAAGTCTCCAGTAATACCACCTGGGAATGTTTATTTGGGTCTTTCATCCATTCGCTCTTTCCCTCTTCCCACTCTTCCCACAGGAGAGACAGCTCTTTGACTTTACGCGTAACGGTACGTTCCTGGCTAAGTAATTTTTGCTTCTGTAAATAATTGATACTGGTACTTAACCAACGTTCATAAAATGGTGCAGCCTGTTTTGTTAAAGACAGATCCCGGAGTTTCGAATTCCCCCGAGTAAACAATCCTAAAGAGGTAAGTGTGGCAGAAAGAATTTCTCTGAGGAGAGAATCCATTGCATCAGTTTCCAGCCTCCCTTCTAGAGTGGAAAGTTGTTTCAAAGAGTCCTGCTTGGGCAGACTCTTTTGTACGTGATGCAGCACTGATTCTGAGGCATTGTCGTAACAATGCATCTCTTCCCGTAAGCTGAAAGCTTCACTCGCTTGAGGTCTCAGGGTCTTGATTAAAGCTATCTGAGTAACTTGAGAGTCTACCAAAGTCCGGAGAGACTCCATGGCTTCCTGAGGTTCAAGGGAACCAATCCCCGCTTGCTCCATGCGTTTTTTGTAAGACTCATCGGTTACGATACCCACACTACCCCAGTATCCCCAATTCATTATTTTTACCGGATACAAGCGTCTCTGCTGCAGCATTTGAGCAAAGCTGTCTTTGAAGGTACACCCTGCAGCATAATTGGATTGACCGGGGCCTTTAGTAAAAGATATAAGGGAAGAAAAAAAGAGCATAAAATCAAGATCCTCGTTTCCAAAGACAGTGTCCATATTCACACTCACATCGACTTTGGCAGATAAGCTGGCCCTAAATACCGATTCTTCCATTTTCGTAAGACTTTGATCTTGGAGCACTATGGTAGAGTGGACCACTCCATGAATTCTTGGATACGTTGTCTGAATCTTTTTAAATGCCTGTTGTAAGGAATTTAGCTTTGCAGCATCTGCTTTAATGTAAAGAGGTTCCTTTCCAGACATGCTGAGAGCATTAATTTTTCCATTTATAACCTCATCTCTTTCCCGCCTCCCAATCCACACAATACTGGTCTGGTAATGTTCCATCATAAACCGACTCCAAACTTCACCAATACCACCTGCGCCTCCAATAACTACATACACGCCCTCTTTCCTGTACAATGATGTTTCTTGATTCAAGGTTTGAACTCTAGCTAATCCCTGCCGGAACCACTCTCTATTACGGTAAGCAAATCCATTTCCATCTCTATCCCGGGCAAGTGAAAGACATTCATGCGCAGAAACTAAATCTAAGGAATCAACATCGAGTAAACGAAGTTTCCAGTGTGGTAATTCTTTAGCCAGGCTTCCTATGAGACCAAATACTCCCGCGTGAGTTGGCCTAATAGGCTCTTGCTTTTTTACTAGCTGTGTCTTATTCGTGATAATCGTCCACTCAATTTCTTTGTTTGCATACCCGAGATTTAAAAGGGCCTTTATAATACGAAAGACTTCGAGTACCCCTTGCTCTTGTTGCTCAATCAAAGAGAGGCTATCCGGAGTTTGAGATGTATCAGGTGCAATCCATACGAGATGATCAAACGAGCAACATTTCAGCTTTCCTTGAATCTCTTCGATGGTGGATTGTAAAGGTAATTCCAAAAGAGTGGTGTTTGGGTATGATTTCTGAATCCAGCCTAACCCAAGGTGGTCTGCCCCCACCAAGAGTATTTCTGTTTCGGGGGAGACTGAAACTCCGTTTATTATTTCAGGAGCAATTGGATTCCAGACAGGAACAAATGACTGCAAACCAATCATTGCTTCTTCATGGGTCGTATTTGCTTCCGGTTTCTGTCTTAACGCTCCTACCTCTCCTTCCAACACCCTGGAAGAAAATCCTCGCATCTTTACAGAGACCTTTCCCTGCTTGTCACAAAGATCGATGTCGTGTTTTTGGACTTTGTCTGATGGTCTACTGCCGCCAGAGTAGCGTACCCATGCATACATCTCTGATGTGCAAGAACCCTGAATTTCCAACGATTCAAGTGCAAATGGGAGGGATGGTCTATGCGGCCATCTACCTATGCCCGGTGGCGCTTCGCTACCGTTTATTAATACACCATTTTTTAGTATTAATCCGATAGAAGATTGGAGCGCTGAGTCCATTAAACTCGGATGCAGGACATATTCGTCCTGTGTGTCGTGAACAGATGATGGAAGGCTTAGCTTTGCCAGAACCTGATTTTCTCCCTGCTTGATTTCCCGAATCCCCCGGTGTCCCTCTCCATACTCTAAACCCATCTCTTTGAATGTCTGATAGCAATCTTCCCCATTTAAGGTTCTCTGATTCATTTGTGACTGGAGATTTTGAATATCAAGAGCAGGCGTCTCTTCTGTTTCCTTAAACTCCGCTATCCCTTGAGAGTGAACAATTGCATCTTCTTCATTGTCAGATTCCGTATAGATCTCATACTTGATCTCACTGTTGTCTTCTCCAAACAATCCGATATGAACTTTCTGGGCAGGACCATCGACAACAATCGGCTGAGCCCAAACAACATTTTTTAGGTGAATTGTCGTTCCTTCTTCTATCTTGCCGGAAGCTTTTTCTACTGCAGCTCGTGCCATTTCCAGATAGCCTACTCCGGGTAATACCTTTTCTCCTTTGATTTTGTGATCGTTCAGAAAGAACTCATGACCCGTAAACGTCGAGGTAAAACGCTGCTCGATTAAATCCGATGTGTTTTCGTGCAAAAGAGGATGAATCAAAGAAACAGAGGCTCCCGCTGTTGATGCAAACAGATTACCTTGAGTTTCTGAAATCCAGTATCGTTCTTTGGCAAATGGATAGGTCGGCAGACTGATGCGTTTGGGTCTGGTTTCACCATAAAGTCTGTTCCAGTCCAATACCAACCCCTTGCCCCATAAATCTAAAATTTTTGAATATTTTCCTTTATTAATCCAAGACTCAATGGCTTGTTGTAAATCTTCATCTGCTGTAAATACAGCTAAAGTCTCTTTAGTCCGCTTAACCTGTCCTTGATAACAGTCATCAATTTCTTGATTTCCTGCAAGGTATGCCTTCAGTTTTTCTTCTAGCTCTTTGATCGAAGTAACAATGAAGCCTAACCTCTCATCCATCGCCTCTCTGCCTACCTGGAGGGTATACGCAAGGGATTGTAAGTCAACGAATGAAGATACATGAAGAAACTCAAATAAATCCCTTACCCGTTGTTCTAATTGCTCTTTCGTTCTAGCCGAAATCGGTATGATGACTGGATCTTTTGCCTGGATCTCGATACTTGAATAAACTTCACTCCTTTTTGCAACATACTCTTCTAATACCACGTGTGCGTTCGCTCCTCCAAAGCCAAAAGAGCTGACTCCTGCTCGCCTTGGAATTTTTCGCCCCGATTCATCTTTTAAACGGTTCCAATCCCTACTTTCCCGTATAATGTAAAAAGGCGTATTTCTTAAATCAATGTAGGGGTTGATCTCCTTACAATGAAGCGTACTCACAAGCTTTTTGTGTTTAAATTGCAGTAATACCTTGATCACTCCCGCAACTCCAGCTGCCAGCTCCAAATGACCTATGTTGCTTTTAACAGATCCGATTCCACAATGCTCAGAAGGCTCTGAGTAACCCCAGTCATTGTACATTTCCTTAAAAGACGCTTTCAGTCCGTTGATTTCAATCGGATCTCCCAATTCCGTTCCTGTACCATGGGCTTCTATATAACTGATCGTTTTGGGATCTAATCCCGATTTTTTATAGGCCGCTTTAAGAAGTGCTGCCTGTGCTTTTGGATTTGGGGCTGTTAAAGAGTTTGCTTTACCTCCATGGTTTTCCGCACTTCCCCGAATGAGTCCATATATGTGATCTCCGTCTGCCTCTGCCTGACTCAGCTTCTTAAGAAACAGCATTCCTACACCTTCTCCACGGACATAACCATTGGCTAGAGCGGAAAAGGTCTTACATCTGCCATCTTCACACAACATTCCTGCCTTATTAAAACTGATATGAGCGTCAGGTGTGACAATGGTATTGATCCCTCCCACAATAGCCGCATCACAACTTCCTCCCTCCATTGCCTGCAAAGCTCGATGTATTGCCACTAAAGATGAAGAACACGCTGTTTCAATTGGTTCACTAGGCCCATGAAAATTCAAAAAGTAACTCATCCTGTTCGGCCCTACCGATGGTACCATTCCCGTTGAAGTATAGCCCTCAATTGCAATGCCTGCCTTTTCAATTATCCCACAATAGCCGCTACTCCCTGTCCCTACAAAGATCCCCGTGTTGCTCCCGGAAAGAGCGCTTAAACTATAACCCGCATCTTCTATCGCCAGATAGACATAGGTCATCAAAAGCCGTTGTTGAGGGTCCATCAGCTCGGCCTCTCTGGGTGAAATC
Organism: Candidatus Anammoxibacter sp.; assembly: GCA_021777055.1. GTDB lineage: Bacteria > Planctomycetota > Brocadiia > Brocadiales > Anammoxibacteraceae > Anammoxibacter_A. The sequence goes on from JAIQZO010000072.1 coordinate 16,544, forward strand.
CCAAAAAACAGAGGATCAAACTCGTCTACTCCATCAATAAATCCACCCCACTTTATGTTGGTTTTGTTCACCTCTCTCTGTGGATCCCCATAGAATTTTTCCCAATCCCAACGCTCTTTGGGGATCTGAGAGATACAGTCTTTCTCTTCCACAAGGTTTTGCCAGAATTGGTCAAGATTCTCCGCTTCAGGGAAACAGCCGCTCATTCCAACAATGGCAACGGGTTCTATTTCCCGTGCCATGTTCACCATGCGTTTCGGTGTAACAAACCGAGTACGTTGTCTTCTCAAGGTTGAAGCCAGTTCCACTTTCTCTTCTCCTGCTTCACTCAAAGTTTGCGCCATCGTTCGCACGTGGAACTGTTCTGCAAAAACAGATTCATGTTCCCGTGCGAGGTATCCCGCGAAATCTCCAATAGTTGTGTGTTCAAAAAACAGCGTAGGTGTCAGTTCCAAATTATATTTTTGATTAATCCGTTTGGCTAAATCGGTCAAGGTAATTGAATCAAAGCCGTATTCATTGAGTTCTCCGTCTAAGTCAATATCTTGTGGATTTAATTTTAACGCCTTTGATACTGCTTGTATGAGCATGCTCTGAATCTTAGACAGCAAACTTCCTGTATCAATTTTTTGTTGAAATCTGGTTTCTCCATTCAACACCCTGGAAGAAACCCCCCGCATGTTGACACAGACGTTTCCTTGTCCATCAGAAAGGTCAATATCCAGTTTCTGGACTTTGTTTGATAGTACACTCTCGCCTGAGTAGCGTACCCAGGCGTACATCTCTGAAGTACAAGGGGCTAATATTTCCAATGATTCCAACGCAAATGGCAGGGATGGTTTCAGTTGTGTCTCGTTACCGTTTGCTGATGAACCATTTTTAAGCATCAATCCGATAGATGATTGAAACGCTGAATCCATCAAACTCGGATGCAGGACATATTCGTCTTTTGTATCTTGAACGGAAGAAGGAAGGCTTAGTCTTGCCAGAACCTGATTTTCACCCTGATATATTTCCTGTATTCCATGAAGACCTGATCCATAGTCTAAACCCATCTCTTTAAATGCTTGATAGCAGTTTTCCGCATTCAAGGTACCCCGATTCATGTGAGACTGGATATCTTGAATATCAATGGTAGGTGTCTCATCTTTTACCTTAAATTCCGCTATTCCTTGAGAGTGTACAATAGCGTCATCTTCATTATCTGATTGTGTATATACTTCATATTGGATCTGACCATCGTCTTCTCCATATAATCCTATATGTACTTCCTGGTCAGAACCATCGACAACAATGGGCTGTGCCCATACAACGTTTTTCAAGTGAACGGTCGTTCCTTCTCCTGTCTCTCCCAAAGCTTTTTCCACTGCAGCTCGTGCCATCTCTAAATAACCTACTCTGGGGAAGAGTTTTTCTCCTTTTACTTGATGATCGTTTAGGAAGAACTCTTTACCAGTGAATGTAGAAGTAAAGCGCTGTTCTGATAAATCTGAAGTGTTTTCATGCAACAGAGGATGAATCAGAGAAACAGAGGCTCCTGACGTTGCAACTATCGCTTTAACTTGACCTTCTGAAATCCAGTATCGTTCCCTGGCAAATGGATAGGTTGGTAAACTAATGCGTTTTGGTTTAGTTTCACCATAAAGTCTGTTCCAATCCAGGACCAACCCCTTCACCCATAAATCTAAAATCTTTGGATATTTTCCTTTATTAATCCAAGACTCGATGGCTTGTTGTAAATCTTCATCTGCTGTAAATACAGCTAAAGTCTCTTTAGTACGCTTAACCTGTCCTTGATAAAAGTCGTTTATTTCTTGATTTCCTGCAAGATATGCCTTCAGTTTTTCTTCTAGCTCTTTGATCGAAGTAACAATGAATCCTAACCTCTCCTCCATTACCTCTCTTCCAGCCTGGAGAGTATAAGCAAGGGAGTTCAAAGAAATCTTCTGATTTTTTAATAAAAATTCTCGTAACTCTTTTACCATTTCATATAGGCAATCTCTATTTTTCGCTGAAAGTGGGATAATAAATTTCGAATTTTGAGGAACAACGTAAACCACTTCTTTAGATTTTCCTAAGGATGGGTATTCTTCCAATACAAGATGTGCATTTGTACCACTAAATCCAAAAGAACTCACACACGCACGCCGCAAAGAATTTACGTTTGTCTCCCATACCTCTGTTTCTTTGTTAACGTAGAATGGAGAATTCTTAAAATCAAAATGTGCATTCTCTTTTGTGCAGTTTAAACTGGGAACGAGTTTTTGATGCTTCATCGACAGGAGAACCTTGTGAACACTTGCAACACCAGCAGCACCGGAAGTATGACCAATATTGCTTTTGACTGAAGCTAAGGCACAATAGTTTTTCTTTTTAGTCTTCTCTTGGAATACCGTCGAAAGAGCCTCTAGTTCGATGGGATCCCCTAACTTGGTTCCTGTTCCGTGCGTTTCTACATAACTGATTGATTCCGGATCAATCTTGTACTTAGTATAAATATCCCGTTCTAACTCAATTTGGCTATTAACACTTGGAGCCGTAATACCATTCGTTTTTCCATCTTGATTGATCCCTGAACCGAGAATCACTCCATAGATTAAATCATTATCTCTTTCGGCATCTTTCAAACGTTTTAACACTACCGCACCTACCCCTTCTCCGGGAACAAATCCATTTGCAGAATCGTCAAAGGTCTTACATTGTCCTTCAGGGGACAGCATACCTGCTTGACACATTCCCAGGTAAGATTCGGGAGTCAGGTATAAGCTAACACCACCGGCGATTGCCATGTCAATTTCGCAATTTAATAATGCCTGACATGCAAGATGTATCGCAACTAATGAGGAAGAACACGCGGTATCCACTGGAATAGCTGGTCCCTTTAAATTCAGGTAATAAGCTATCCTTGCTGCGGCTATGGCATAGCTGTTTCCGGTGGTATCTGTTGCGACCAACTTCCTTCGAGTAAGGAGTAAAGAGTATTCATTACTCATAATCCCAAGATACACACCACATTTTTTATTGCTTAAGGTGGCGTTTGAGTACCCTGCATCTTCAAATGCTTTATAACCTTCTTGGAGGAACAGACGATGCTGAGGATCCATCACTTCTGCTTCTGCTGGTGAAATCTGAAAAAACAGTGGATCAAAACAGTCAATATCATCCAACATTCCCAACCATTTGCAGTAGACCTTTCCCTTTTTAGTATGATCAGGATCGTAATATTGACTGACATCCCACCGAGATTGAGGAATTTCTCGAATCGAGTTTTTTCCTTGAACTAAATTATCCCAATACTGATTCAAGTTGTATGCGTTCGGATATCTTCCAGACATTCCAATAATAGCTATTTTATCACTAGAGATGCCTCTGCCCTCTACCAGAATAGGATATGGTTTTCGACATGCCTTAATATGGCGATGAAGAGAACTAACCACGAAAATCGAATCCTTTGTCTTTGAGAATGCATCTGAAGTTGTAGCAAATGCTTTTTTAGAGGCTGCATTTGGGAGCTTTTTGATCTCTTGTTCAAGAAACAGTGCAAACTTTTCGATCGTAGGATAGTCATAAAATTTAGTGGCAGATACCGAAGTTCTGTATTCTTGATTAATTACTTTGATCCATTCTACTCCCACAATCGAATCTAGCCCCATATCAATAAATGGCTTTTCTAAATCGACGTCCAATTCCTTCATATAAAGCTCTTTTGCTAAACTTGCCTTTAATCCTTCCTCTAAAGTTTCTTTTGAAATCAAAGTTTGGGGGGAAGGATCAAGCTGAAAAGCTTCTGTGGTTGATAAGGATGTTGCAAGAGAATGTGAGGTTTGTAAAGACAAACCAACTTGAGATCTCTTATTATCAAAGGATGAATCAATTGGAATTGCTTCCAGTCCTGACAGGCTCTTTAACTCTACTGTTTTTGGTTTATGTATCGAAGAGGATTTTCCAGAATCGGTTACAGGTAGAGATAGTTCTACTGTTTTCTGTTCTTGAGGCGTTATCTCTATTTCTTGAGACGTTGTCTCCCATTCTTGTAAAGTCAACCCTCGCATTTTGACACAGACGTTTCCTTGTTCATCACAAAGGTCGATGTCTAGCTTTTGGACTTTATCCGATTCTACGTTCCCGTCTGAGTAACGTACCCAGGCGTAGATCTCGGATGTACAAGATCTTAAGATTTCCAATGAGTTCAAGGCAAAGGGTTGGGATGGTCTATGCGACCATTTGTTAATGCCCAGTGGTGCTTCATTACTGCTTGGTAGAGCACCATTATTGAACATCAATCCGATAGAGGATTGAATCGCTGAATCCATTAAACTTGGATGCAGGACATAATCGTCCTGTGTGTCGTGAACAGATGATGGAAGTGACAGTTTTGCCAGAACCTGACCTTCTCCTTGATAAACTTCCCGGATTCCCCGGTGTCCCTCTCCATACTCTATTCCCATCCTTTTAAAAACTTGATAGCATGTTTCCGAGTTCAAGGTCCCTAGATTCATTTGTGACCGAAGTTCCTGAATATCAAGTGGAGGTGTTTCTTCTTTTTCCTCAATCTCCGCTATCCCTTGAAAGTGAACGGTAGCGTCTTTTTCATTGTCAGATTCAGTATACACCTCATATTGGATCTGACCACTCTCTTCTCCAAACAGTCCGATATGTACTTCCTGGGCAGAGTCATGGACAACAATCGGTTGGGCCCACACAACATTTTTCAAGTGAACGACCATTCCCTCTTCTGCCTCTCCC
>JAIQZO010000073.1 GCA_021777055.1 Candidatus Anammoxibacter sp.
TTTTTACCGCCAATTCTCACCCACCGCTGGGATTGGTGGTAAAAAATAGAATTAATGATGCTCATTTTAGAGGGTTTTTCTTTAAAATTTAATAGCTTGTTTTTGATTTGGAAAATTACGATTCACGTTGAACCAAGACAAATCCATGGTACTTCAACTTTTTTTGACAATGTGATACCTTAAAAACCCCAACGGATATTCTTGCTATTACTGATATGTGCTTTAACATTTGTTAGATATACTTTCTATGATACCATGTAAGAATTTCCTCTATCGCATTTATCCACTCAGGATATTTTTTTTCCATAACATGAACCTTTTGTTCAAAAGCTCTATTTCTTGAATAAAATTTGCCTGTTTTAATATCTTTTGGATGCAACTCCCCATTTCTTAGTTGATGAATTTCCAAGAAAGTATCTGTTACACCGATCATATCAGAGCTAAGAAAGCTTTCGTTCTTTAGAAGTGAACCGTAGTCACTATTTGGCCTATTTCCTTTCTCAATGCAAAAAAGCCTTTCGACTACAATGTGATTAAATTGATCAAGGCTATCAATAAAAAGCTTGTAGTTTTCGTTTTTAAAGTAATTCACTGAAAAATTGTACAAGACTGAAAGTTGTTCAAATTCATTCTCTTCAGAAAAAACTTCATAAGAAAAAAAAATGAAGGGATCATGAGTTATACCATTCTCTTTTCTTAATGCATCTGCAATTGGATTGTGTTTGTTACCTTTTAAAATTTTTTCAATTATCGCATTTTCTTTATTCTTTAATGATGAAAACTCAAAGCCGGAACCAAACAAAAATCTTTTACAAATTAACGAAATTGCTTTAAATGATAAATCAACATGCTCATTATTTAACATTTCAATTTCTATTTGTTCTCTTACTGCAAGATTATCTGTCAAGGTATATTGTGAAAAAAGTAGCTCTCGTTTAAGTAAAATGTTTTCAACATTGTCCGCATTTAGTGATAGTACAATATCTTTTTGATTCCAGTGAAGAGCCCACCTAAGTAAAGAAATTTTCGAAAGCCATTTTCCTGTTTTTATACGCCAAAACATCTTAAGAAAGTGTTCTGACGAAAACGGAACAACAGAACAAAATTTATCCAAAAACGAATAGACCGGATAATCTATGAAGAAATTCTCATAAATGATGAATAAATCTATTAGTTTATTTATTGTATCTTTATCTTTCAAATAGTGCATTTTGAGATAAGAAAGCATTGGATCACAGAATTCATACTGTTCTGTAATATTTGTCAATATGAGATCTCTTAACTCGTCATCTTTATTAAGTTTATAAATATAGAAACTAAACTTAGTTTTATCGAATTTACCAGTCTTTAACATTTCCTTAATTGAATTCATTGCCTTACACGATTCATTTGATTTTAGTTGACCTGTTTTCTTATACTGTTTCTGTATTTGACTGAATTTCTTAAAACTCTGATCAATTAGTTCTTTTGAGTTTTCGTAAAAGCTCACACCAACTTTTGAAGATTGTGGTATCAAACCAGAGTTACGGCACAATAGATCTAATATTGTGACAAATTTCTTTGCTACTGCTTTGCTTTGTGAGAATACTCTGATGTCATCTGCATATCTAATATATGCAATTTCATTGCTTTGAATTTGCTTTGAGAAATAGTAGTCAACATAAGAATCTAGGAATATTTCGGAAAGAACGATTGAAGCTATCGGCCCTTGGGGAATTCCCGAACCCCTACCTGGGTTTATATGATTAAAATCAGAATGTGAAAGCTCAAGTATTGACAAAAGGATAGAGGCTACGTCTTTCTCCAATTTTTTACTAATACATTTCATTAATAATTTATGATCAATGCTATCAAAAAATGATGCAATATCGAAATCGACAACGTAATTAAAACCACGGTCGTCAATTAGGCTTTTTGAAACTTCCTGATACCTCTTCCAGCGTTTTTTCCATGGAAGGAATGTAAATTTAGAATTATGATCTACATTGAAATGATTGCCGAATGTTATTTTATTGTAATTCTTTGATACAGAGCTATAAAATGGGGTCTTTACCACTTTTGCTGATAAAAAAACAGCCGAAACATTAAATAACCCTTATAGTATAATGTTATTGTTGATCAATACATTAACATAACTTTATAAGGAGTTTATTCAATGTCAGCGACTGTTTCTCTAAGTGGATTATACCAATTTCCTGGTTGGGTTGTAGAGGATATTAATCTTGATTTTAAATTAAGTATAGGAGACGTTTTCCTGCGCCCAGATGCACGAAAAAAAGTAAATAAATGTCCATGCTGCGGACATCCAATGGGAGGAATGAGAGTTGTAGATCGGCATGTTTTAGATATTCCGCTTGCTACGATAAACCAGATGACTATCTACTTTTCCAGTTCTCAGGGAAAATGTTCCCAATGTTGTCATTTTCATACTTTCTTACCCTCAGGAATCGAAAGCAATAGTCGGGCAACGGATCGCCTTAAGATTTATGTTAGTAGGTTATGCCGATTTATGCCAGTAAATAAGGCATCAAGCTTTTTTTCCATTTCAGATAATACAGCTCGACGTTGGGATAAAGACGTTTTGCAGAGGACCTTGCCATCACCAGCGCTGGATGGTATTTCAGCAATACTGATTGATGAAACGAGCATTGGAAAGGGTCATGAATACTTAACGGTAGTACTAAATGCGACGACAGGAGAAGTACTTCATCTTGCAGAAGGCAAACGGAAATCCAGCCTTGAAGGTTTTTTTGAAAAGCTGTCATCCCAGCAGAAAGCCAACATAAAGGCAGTTGGCATAGATCGAAGTGGCTCATACCAATCAGTGGTGAAAGAACAAATACCAGAAGCAGATATTGTTTATGATAAATTTCATATTGTTTCAAATTACAACGATGTTATTGATGAAATACGCAGAGAGGAATGTCGTCAGGCAGAAGAAGATGAAGATAAAGCATTCATAAAGGGACAACGTTTTAACTTATTTAAGAACCCATGGAACCTTAAATTTGAGGCGAAGAAATCATTACAAGAGCTTCTGGCGATCAATGAAAATTTACATTCTGCTTATGTACTAAAAGATGCGCTGAAAAATTTGTGGACATATACATCCATCGCATGGGCAGGGAGATATCTAAATAAATGGATAGGATGGGCA
>JAIQZO010000074.1 GCA_021777055.1 Candidatus Anammoxibacter sp.
CTAGAGACGTGTAAACTAAAAGGCAATAAGCTTGTAGATTTTCTACAAAATGTCTTGGTAACTCCAGACAATCAACTTCACAAAATCACAAAATCGCTACTTGACACCTCATAATCTGCATTAGGCAGCTTAACTGTTACATACAATTAAAAGCCAAACCACAAAAGAGGCAAAAAGTCCACTTGATTTTGAGTAAGCTTTCTTGAATGTGTAAATCCAAATTAACTAAATGCATCCCTGACAATATAAAACATATAGCACAATCATTGTCTCTTGTCAACAAGAGTAAGATAGTCAGCTGCTTTGCTTGTACGGGATTACACTACAAGGGTGTAAGGGGTTTTACTATCAGATATTGTCATCAGAACAAGAATCGTAACCGTGCACACTTCATAACATTTTGTTTTAGGTATAGTTACATCGGTGGCACTATTTTTGAGGCGGTCAGTTTTTTGAGAATCAATTTTTACCAATAATTCTCAAAAAAAGAATTAGTTTTTTCAACTATATACTTATAATAGTAGGGCAATTATAAATTCAAGCTTATCTTAGGAGTAGAGTTAGATTACCAATTGGGGCAAGCTCGGAGTCATTTCTTAACAGGTTGTCAGAAAGAGATCCGTCAAAGAAGAGTTTTGTCCCGCAGACCTTTACAATAGGGTTAACGGTTATGCATTTCGCAGTTGAACTACAATTTATAATATTCCGAATGTGATCCGCCCCCAGGTAAATTTGGGGTCAAGTCAGCATTGTTAAGCATTGGTCAATCAAAGGAGTGGCACCAATTTTGTGCCCCATTTACCTACTTTTGACTTAAGCAACCGGGCGTTTGGAGCCTTGCGTGGCAGCCAATAAACAAGTAAAACGCCTGGTCCAACAAGTGGTTTATTGTATCAGGCAGTTTTGGCTAATATTTCTTGATATGAAAATTCAGATAACTCAGCATTTTTTTTTGCATGTTCTATTGTCATATTTACCAGGTTACCTTCTTGATCCAGATCCAGGTATACATTTTCGCTAATTTCTTTAGTTTCAACGACATCGTTATTAGTAAATTCGACCAACGCGGTGTCGGTATCTGAGAAATATTTAACTTTCATTTTCACTTCTTCCGAAATGACCTGTCGTAAAAGGCATTATAAATGGTTTCGCTATCTTCCAGCAAGATAACTCTAAGAACCTTATCAATCTCTTCTATTCTTCCCCACAATTTTATCCGCCCATCTGCCTGATTAACCTTCCTGATCGGATTTTATCACTTTTTCAATCCACTGGTCTTTTATTAATTCTCTATCAGGTCTCTTTCTAGTATATTCAAAATACTGAGTTGTTTTCATACATTATTATACACTGCAAAAAAGTATGAGAAAAACATTTCATCAAATTTTCCCATCAAAATGTTTTCCAAATATCTATACTGGGACAAATTTGCTGACTGCCCAAAGATTTAGATTAGCCAATATTCTACATACCAGCAACCGCATTTCCCGGTTTTTCCGCTCCTTTAAATTTGAACACTTTTTTTACAAACCTGAACATCTTGATAAGAAACCATATGGAAAACAGGACAAATAGCGGGACCAGGATCATGATTGCCATAGGATTGTGCATGATTAAATATAATGCCCGACTACAAGTTCAAGGGAATTAGTAACAGGCTCGGGCATTGTGTTGATTGCCAAACTTGGTAGTGGCCTTGGTAAGGTGTGAATCCAGGGCAACCGTATCGGCGAAAAGGGTCATTATTACCTGTATCACCGGGCCCATTTCAGTGCCAGCAGCATACCCTAACAGTGATCCTGCCAATGGTCTGATAAAAAAAACACACTGTGGACGCATCTGACCATTTGACATTTAAAAACCACCGTTTAGGCTACATTATTTTAAACTGGTAAATTTTGTCTATTAGACAGACATATCCCCAAATTGCCGCCGTCAACTTGATTCACTTGATGTATGTAATTTATTATTCAATTTCACACTTTCTTGATATAGTAGTTCTGGATCTAAATCCAAACTATTACTCCACTCAATAGAATCAAATTTCACTTTTACCGTGTTAAACAAAGAAGGATCTTTTAATTCAGAGAATTTCCCTATGTTTAGATACGGAGACACATCAAAAACCCGCTTTTCTTCATTTTCAAATATCAATAGTAATTTGTATCCGTCTAAGGGTTTTACATCTTTTACAGATAAATACATATCTACCTCTTTTATTTTAATGGTTCTATCTTGAAAGGAAGTTCACCTTTAGATGCCAACACCCAATCGGCAAGTAACTCTTCTTTGTGTATTTCCGCCCATGCTAATGTTAATTTCATTTGTTTTGTAGGCAATTTACCTTCCTTTAATTCGCAAGCATTTATATCAATAATAGCTTTGGCGTCTTGATAATATGCATGAAAATGCGGAGGATTATGCTCTTTTGGAGAACAGTACATTCTAATTATTATTCCGTAAAACATAGAAATAGTAGGCATCTTACTCTCTGATCTATTTGATTGTATATTTATTAAACAGCCAAATTATTGTTGTATTGTAATAACAATTATTTAAAATCCATTACCGTTCCTCTTCTAACTTTTTTCTTCAGGTTTCTTTTTATTTCCCAACAAGAGATTTTCTAAATATTATCGCTGTAGTAATCTTGCAAACTGCTCCTAAACGTTTTAGTTAACCAGTATTATCTAGTACCAACAACCACGTCTCCCGGCCTTCCTGCTCTTTTAAATTTGAACATCTTTTTTACAAACCTGAACATTTTAGAAACCATATAGAAAACAGAACAAATTCAATGCACCATCGCTGTTTTGTTTTTTTCATTGAAGTTTACTTCAACTGCGTGAACAGTTTTCCAGTCAGAAGAACTATTGGCTATTTTCCATAAATCATAATTTCGTTGTAAATTTAGCCAACTCTCCGGGGTTGTATTTGGAAAAGCTTGAGACAATCTTAATGCTATTTCTGGTGTAACACATCTACGTTCATTAATAATAGCCGAAATTACTTTGCGTGAGACCCCAAGAATTTCAGCAAATTTGGTAATCGTTAAAGATAATGGTTTTAAATATAACGTTTCCAAGATAATTCCTGGATGTTTTGGGCATCTCTTTCGTTCTTTCATACTTTTCATATCACTAAACACCTTTTACCTATCTATTCTTTTATCATTTTTTCATATTAGTTCCAGTTGAGAAGCGCGCCCAAAGCGACACTACCTAACAGATTGTTGGTAGACCTTCTGACAAAAGAGATGATTCATAAAATTGAGCTCACTTCAACCAGACGTTAGCTACCGTACGCAGCAATCAACTTTTTAATAAGGAGCATGGTTTTCTCATGTCAACTTAACTAAATAGTCATGAAGATTATACTGATTTGCCAATTTCATAAAGAAAATCTGGCGAAAAATCAGCATTATTTGGCCAAATAATAGTATCTATGTTCTTATTTACGGTAACTGATTTGAAGTATGAAGTATCATTTAAAGGTTCAAATATTTCACCTTCAAGATATGGCTGTAAATCGACGACCTTCCACTCTTTGTTTTCAAATTTTATTTTTTATTTATAATTCTCAACATAAGTTACATCTGCTACCCAATGCATAATAACCTCCTAAATTAAAGGATCAATTTTTTGTAAGTTCAAACTGATTTCAGAGAAAATGGTTTTCTCTAAAAACAAAAGTCCCGTATGGGACGATTGAAGTTAGCCCATAGCGTAAGCTATGGGAACTAATTGTAAGCAAATAAGCCCAGTTAGGGGCGACAGAAAGATACACGTCAAATAATATGAATAGAAACATCTTGATAACAAAACATTTCTGTCGCTCCTAACGGAGCTTATTTGGCCCAGGATATCATCATATACCCACAGCTAACGCAGTGGGCTAACTTCGTTTGCCCCTATCGGGGCTATGGTTTCTGAAATCAGTTTGAGCTTACGTTTATTTTATCTCATCTATTTTTCTTTTAGACATATTTCCCGCTTAAGGAGGAGCATGGCTGGGGTCAAACCTGGGAGCATGGCTGGGGTCAAACCTGCTTTATTGACAAACGTGCCATTTGCAAAGCCAACGCGTCTTATCAATAGATTAGGTTTAACATCTTAAGTAAAGGTCAAATTTCTGATCCATTTTAGCATGCTACTGTAAACCATAATTAACATACTTCGTTCCTAATAATATAAGACATATAGCACAATCTTTGCTGATTGTCAACCAGAGTAAAACAGTCTGCAGTTATACTTGTAAGGGATATCACCACAAAGGTGTAAGGGGTTTAACTGCAAATATTGTCATCAGAACAAAAATTGTAACCGCGCACACTCCATAACATCTTGCTCTAGATATACTTACATCGGCGGCACTATTTTTAAGACGGTCAGTTGTTTGAGAATCAATTTTTGCCAATAATTCTCAAAAAAAAATAGTTTTTCTAACTATAAATTTATAATAGAAAGACAATTATAAGTTCAACCTGATTTTAGGAATTGGATAACTGTTTGCATAGGCATGACGTTTACACTGCGAATAATCTGTTGTAAGTTCAAACTGTTTTCAGAGAAAAGCAGTTTGAACTTACCTTTGGCCTTTTGATAATATGCATGAAAATGCGATAGATTATGCTCTTTAGGAGAACAGCACATTCTAATTGTTATTCCGTAAAACATAGAAAGAATAAACATCCTTCCCTCTGCTTATTTGATTGTATATTTATGGAACAATTCTTATTGCAATTCTCTCCATCCTGATATAACTCTCGCAAACTCTTCCTGAAACGCCGGCCGTTTAATGTTTTGCATCTTTATCGGCAATGCATAATTTCGCCAATCTTCCGGTGTTTTCATCACATCTACAAATAAATGTTGTACCCTCTTTACTGCCATAGCTTTATCTTTGTACTCTTTTCTGGGCACCGAAACATTGAGGTTTCCGGCTAACAATTTATAAAAGTTTAATATATCTTTTGGATATTTATCTTCCAGATCAGAGGCTGCAGATAAGATATCAGAACTACCAAAATAGTAATAACTTTTATCACTGCAGATCTTTCTAAAACATTGAATGGCTTTCTCAAACTCTTTACGATAAATAAGGATTTTCAGTGTACCAACATCATCATTCTTCTCTAATTTTTCAACAACTTGCGGCTCATATATTTTCCATTCTTTGGCAGAACACGCTTTCTTGAAATCCTTATATGAAGAAAGTGTTAAACACTCCGTTTTCTGAGAAAAAAGGTAATCAAGGTACGTACCACGATCACCGGACTCTTTTGCCCTTTCAGCAAGAAACATCCTTAGGTCATCCATTCTTCCTTCGGCAACATTCATCCCCTTTTTTGCCGTATCCATCGCTTTATCTTTTTCATCGTTTTCCCAGTAGAAAGTTGCAAGATCATAATAGTCATTACCATACCTCATCTTAAGGGCCCGCAACTGCAAATATTTCTCTGAATCTCCAATCCTTTTATAAACACGCCTGGCATGTTCCATTGCCCAATCACCATTAAGTACCTCAAAATGTTTAGCCAAATAACGTAAATCGTTATCGTTTTTACATGTCGCGTATGCAACATCGTATAGCAGGTCATCCATTCCGGCATTTCCACTTTTTATATAGCGCAAAATATCTTCCAATAACTCTTCACTGTCATCTTTAGTTAATATTGTATTCCCTAATAAATCACAGAGATCACATAATTTGTCTCCAACCTCTTGCTCTTGACCATAATCTCCACCACCATATTCATCAAGCTCAGATAGTTCAAACTCCACCTCATACCAAAGCGAAAGTGCGGCGGAAGATTCTGCTGTCCGCTTCAGATCATTATCTATATCAACCCTATTTTTAAGTGCATTAAGACATCGTCGTTTAATTGAATTATCTGATGCAGCCAATTCAAGGATAAGTTTTGCCAAATCTTCTTTTTCCGCAGAATTTAGAAGAGCAACAAGCGGCTGTTTATTTATTTTATCTTGTAGTTTTTTCATCGGAACCTTTTTTTTTACTTTATTATTCATCTGTTTATATTCTTGTGTTTATTTATACTTTGTTGGCCCAAAGACAGATTTCAATCGTCCTTGAAATATATGACCATTCCTTTAACGATTTTTATAGTACTCATAATTACAAGAATCCTACTATATTTTTTATCGCTGAAGCAGTCATGCAAACTGCTCCAAGACGTTTAGATTCACCAATATTAATGACCAGCAACCGCATTTTCAGGCTTTTCCGCTCCTTTAAATTTGAACACCTTTTTTACAAATCTAAACATCTTGATAAGGAACCATATGGAAAACAGGACAAATAGCGGAACCAGGATCATAATTACCATGGGATTGTGCATGATTAAATATAATGCCCCGATTACAGTTGCATCCACTGCTACACTTGCAACGGAATTGGTAACAGGCTCGGGTATTGTGTTGATAGCCAGACGGGTAGTTGCCTTGGTAAGGTGTGAACCCAGGGCAATCGTACCGGCGAAAAGGGTCATTATTACCTGTATCACCGGGCCCATTTCAAATCACACTGGGGACGCATCTGACCATTTGACATTTAAAAACCATCGTTTAGGCTACATTATGTTAAGCTGCTACAAAATGTTGATTGGTCAGATACCTCCACAAATAGCCTATCCCATTTTCTTGATAATAAGCGATAAGAAAGGAACAAATATAACATAGCGATCTTGCGCCAAAAGAAAAGTTTCCAGAAATTGCGTGCAACAACCGGGAGTTGGTACTGCTTACGGTAGCCAACAAAACAAGTGAATTGCCTGGTTCGACAAGTTGTTTATTGTATTAGGCTGTTTTGGCTAATATTTCTTGATATGAGAATTCAGATAACTCCGCATTTTTCTTTGCATGTTCTATTGTCATATTTACAAGGTTACCTTCTTGATCCAGATCTACGTACACATTTCCGCTAATTTCTTTGGTTTCAACGACATCGTTACTAGTAAATTCAACCAATGCGGTGTCGGTATCTGAGAAATATTTAACTTTCATTTTCACTTCTCCGAAATGACCTGTCGTAAAAGGCATTATGAATGGTTTCACTATCTTCTAGCAAAATAACTCTAAGAACTTTATTAGCCCCTTCTATTCTTCACCACAATTTCACACGTCCATCTGCTTGATTAACCTTCCTGATCGGATTTTTTATCACGTTTTCAATCCACTCGTCTTTTATTTATTCTCTATCAGGTCTCTTTCTAGTATATTCAAAATACTGAGTTGTTTTCATACATTATTATACACTGCAAAAAAGTATGAGAAAAACATTTCATCATATTTCCCATCAAAAGGTTTTCCAAATATCTATACTGGGACAAATTTGCTGACTGCTCCAAAGATTTAGATTAGCCAATATTCTACATACCAGCAACCGCATTTCCATGCTTTTCCGCCCCTTTAAATTTGAACACTTTTTTTACAAACCTGAACATCTTGATAAGGAACCATATGGAAAACAGGACAAATAGCGGGACCAGGATCATGATTACCATGGGATTGTGCATCATTAAATATAATACCCCGATTACAGTTGCATCCTCTGCTACACTTGCAACGGAATTGGTAACAGGCTCGGGTATTGTGTTGATTGCCAGACGAGTAGTTGCCTTGGTAAGGTGTGAATCCAGGGCAACCGTACCGGCGAAAAGGGTCATTATTACCTGTATCACAGGACCCATCTCTGTGCCAGCGGCATACCCTAACAGTGATCCTGCCAATGGTCTGATAAATGTGTGAACAGAGTCCCAGGCAGAGTCCACGAATGGAATTTTATCGGCAACAAATTCTATCACAAAAAAGATAATAGATACGCCGATAATTATGGGGTTGGCGAGGATTTCCATGTTTCCCGGGAGGTCAACCCAATCCATTCGCTGGGCAATTCCCAAACCGGCAGCGCTCAGGTAAAGGTTAATCCCTGAAGCCCAGGACGCACCTAAAAGAATTCCGATTGAATTAATTATGTCCATTTGGTTGAAATTTTGAATTATGGATTTTGGATTTTAAATTAGATAATGATTACACTGATCAAGAACAGATTACACGGATTTGTATCAAAGTAATCATGCATAATCCGCGTAATCAAAATTTGCTTATTATGCGGAGCAGTTGTACTTATAACCATTTGAAATGAAAATTCCTATACTAATTAAATTAGCGCCATTGAGAGAATCTTTGCCTATAAAATATTACTCATATAATCTTACTCGTACTCTTAATCATAACCTTAATCCACACACTGGGATTAAAATTATGTACATAGCACTTATTTGACCCTGAAATGGGCAGATATACCAGCCCAGGGCAACGGCCTGGGACAAAATACAAAAAAAATATAGCCCTGTAAGGGCGTAACATACATGGGCTATGAATATAAAAAATATGTTGCACCCATTCAGGGTGCGACTTTGTGGTTACCATTACCCCAGGGCGTTGCCCTGGGCTGATATGTATAACCCCGTTGGGGTAATTTTTCATATCTTTAAGTCTTTCTATTTTAAGTCATAACGCTCCTCTTAAAAGTGGTGCATTATAACTTACATTTTGGTCCAACCTCTTCCATAAAGCCCCACTATTTAGCAACTATATTGACAAGCTTTTTCTGGATAACAATAAACTTTTTTATCTCTTTTCCGGAAAGAAACTCTTTTATCTTAATGTCCTCAAGGGTCAGAGACTTAAGCTCTTCATCTGAGACATCTGCAGGTACTGTCAGGCGGCTGCGGACTTTGCCGTTTACCTGAATGGGAATCTCTATCTCATCTGCTTCAATAGCATTCTCATTATAAGTAGGCCACTCTTCGTTAAAAATGGTTGGATTATGTCCGGTAACTTCCCAAAGCTCTTCACATATGTGTGGAACTAGTGGTGCAAGCAGGACAATCATTGATTCTATGCACTCTCTGAAGACGTTAAAGCCTTGCAAATCCTCACACCCATCTCCTTTTGCAGATGATACTGGTACTGCAAAAGATTCTGCAACGTTCAGTAGTTCCATAATAGCAGCAATGGCTGTGTTAAAATGCCAAGATCTTTCAATATCTTCTGTGACCTTCTTTATGGTTACATTGGTCTTTCTGTACAGTTCCTTTGACGCACCATCAAGTTTTTCGAGGTCAATACTACACCTTTCAATACTCTTTATCGCATCTTTATGAGAGACAACCAGGAGCCAGAGACGTTTTAAGAAACGGGAAGAACCTATAACACCACGATCATTCCATTCTGCATCACGTTGTGGAGGGCTAATGAACAGTGTATAAAGCCTTTGTGTGTCTGCTCCGTATTTTTCTATAAGCTCATCCGGGCTTACAACATTTCCCTTTGATTTGGACATCTTGTTTCCGTCCTTTACAATCATACCTTGAGTAAACAGATTTTTGAACGGTTCATTAAACTCAATAAGCCCTATATCTTTAAACACCTTGGTGATAAACCTTGAATAGAGCAGGTGCAGTATGGCATGTTCAATCCCGCCTATATATTGATCAACCGGCAGCCATTTGTTTACTATCTCCTTATCAAAAATAGATTTGTCATCATTAGGTGATAGATATCTGAGATAATACCAGCTGGAGTCTACAAAGGTATCCATTGTATCTGTCTCTCTTTCTGCCGGATCTCCACAAACGGGACATGAGGTATTAACAAACTCATCAATTTCTGCTAATGGGCTTTTACCCCTTGGTTTAAACTCTACGTGTTCCGGCAGGACAACCGGTAGTGAATCTTCTTTTACAGGGACAATACCGCATTTTTTACAATATACCATTGGTATGGGCGCACCCCAGTATCTTTGCCTTGAGATCAGCCAGTCACGCAACCGGTAGTTTATACTCCCATCACCAATCTCTTTTTCTTTAAAGAATTCTATAAACTTCGGAATTGCAGCCCTATTATTCAGCCCGTCAAACTCTCCAGAGTTTACCTGTATTCCGTCATCAACATAGGCTTCCTTCATAACCTCAGGATCAATGCTACTATCCTGCGGCTGGATTACAACCTTAATGGGAAGGTTATATTTCTTTGCAAACTCAAAATCCCTCTGATCGTGAGCCGGAACGGCCATTACCGCACCGGTTCCATACTCCATTAACGCATAGTTTGCCACCCATAACGGACATTTTTCACCATTAACAGGGTTAATTACATATTTCCCAGTAAAGATTCCTTCTTTTTCAGTACCCTCATCTGTACGTTCTATACGGCTCTGTTTTATTATCCTGTCAATAAAATCCTGGACAGGAGTTTCATAATCTGTCCCCGTAACCAGCTCCTTAATCAAAGGATGCTCAGGTGCAAGTGACATATATGTCACTCCGTAAATAGTATCTGATCTGGTGGTAAAGCATTTGACAATCTTATCTGTTCCCTCCAAAGTGAAGTTTATGGTAGCACCCTCACTTCGTCCTATCCAGTTTGCCTGCATGGTCTTTACCTTATCAGGCCATTCATCCAGAGATTTTAAGTCATCTAACAAAATTTCCGAATATTTACTTATCCTGAAGAACCATTGTTCAAGGTCACGCTGTACTACGTTGGTATCGCAGCGCTCACATACATCATCCACAACCTGCTCATTTGCCAAAACGGTAGCACATGAAGGACACCAGTTTACCGGTGCTTTTTTTCTATACGCAAGATCGTTTTCATACAGTTGTAAAAATATCCACTGTGTCCATTTATAGTAATCTTCGTTGCAGGAAGTAACTTCACGGTCCCAATCATACCCCACTCCCCACCGATTTAGCTGCTCACGCATAATAGCAATGTTATTCTTTGTAGAAAGGGAAGGATGCTGCCCCCCTTTTATAGCAGCATTCTCCGCAGGCAGGCCAAAGGCATCCCACCCGATGGGTGAAAGCACATTGTATCCCTTCATAATTTTATACCTGGCAACCACATCTCCAATAATATAATTCCGGCCATGCCCCACGTGTAAGGTACCTGAAGGATAAGGAAACATCACCAAGCAATAAAATTTCTCTTTATCAGAATTTTCGTCCATCCTGAAAAGGCCCGACTTATCCCAGACGCTCTGCCATTTAGGCTCAATCTCGTTAAATTTATATTCCATATCCCTTTTTACTTAAGTAATTTAATTGACAAATATTCAACAAACGCAAAACAACACTGGTTAACCCATTGCTATATCGTGCCTTAAGATTATAGCAAAATTAAATTCTCATGCAAAACAACTTTTATCGGTATTTTACTCAATCTAGCTACGTAGGTAAATAGACTGAAGACTGAAAGCTGAAGTACATCACTATTTTACGACGATCTAATCAAACAATTTAAGTTTTTCTCTGTTTAGATAATCTTTGGTTGCATAGAAGGATGAATCCTGATTATTCAAGAACTCAAACAAATTCGGCAAACTTTTAGTTAATAATGCAACTCCCCTAATAATCCGAAAACAATATTATGGAAACTAAGGAATCTGCCTGCTTTTCACAAGCAGATTCCTCTATGATATTTGGGGTGCAATACAAAAAAGTGGTATCCTATTTGAATGTCGAATGAGAGCATTTGAGACTCGTAACAAGGCTGAAGCCTTGTTACGAGTTAAGAGTTAAATCAACCAATAAACTTGGTACTTCTAAATCCCATGTTCGATATTCATAATATAATTGATGTTTATCTGTGCAACAATGGTTACGGTTCCATGATATCACTTTTTTGTATTACACCCGACATTTGTATGACCACACGCATTATTTTTCTCTAATAGCCTTTTCTGCCTATCTACCTGATTAATTACTATAAAATTTGATTAACAACATTGTAATATGTTAGAATCTTAGCGCGGCAAAGCTGTAACTAAAATACAGAATAAAGAATTCAGGAAACAAAATACAGAATAATACATAGAGTTCTATTTATATTACTATTTTGTAACTGTTCAGCTAAATCCTATAACACACCCCTAAATCCCCTCTTTTTAGAGGTGACTTACAGGCTGTCGAGGAACTTCTATCTTTTTGGATTGGGCTTATAGGTTAAAAACAGATGCTGTTAACCCCATCTAGAAATAGGTGTAAATGCGTAAGTAGACGAGGTGTGTAATACACACTGAACAGGTACACAATTTTATTAATCGTAGAGTTGCATCTGCTTTCTGAATCTCGTTTTCTCTTGTACCGCATTCTGTATTCCAGAAAAACTACAAAATCTTAAAAAAGAGAAGTTTTTATAAAGTAATATTAAATAGAATGGTGCCAGAATTGTGAAAATTTGTAATTTTGATGTTGGCAAAGCTGCTCCTCTTTTATTGATAGGCGGACCGTGTGTAATAGAATCATATGAAAGTTGTTTGGAGATAGCGGGCAAGCTGAAAGAGATAGCAAAGAAGCTGGAGATACCATTTATTTTCAAGGCATCTTATGATAAAGCAAACAGAACCTCACTGAATTCATACAGAGGTCCAGGAATAGAAGAAGGATTAGAGATACTGGGAAAAATAAAGAAAGAACTTGCCGTACCAATTCTTTCAGATGTTCACAGTACAACTGATATTGATAAGGTAAAAGATCTGCTGGATGTTATACAGATACCTGCCTTTTTATGCCGACAGACAGATATTATCATTGCCGCGGCAAAAAGCGGCAAACCGGTTAATGTGAAGAAAGGTCAATTTTTATCCCCATGGGATGTCAAGTATATCGCCGAAAAGATTCTTAGTGTAGGGAATAAAAACATAATCTTTACAGAACGGGGAACTTCCTTCGGATATAATAATTTTGTCAGTGACATGCGCTCTATCGTAATCATCAACGAAATGGGGTTTCCTGTCATTTACGATGCAACCCATAGCGTTCAGTTACCGGGTGCCGGGCAAGGCAAATCGGGAGGAGCCAGGGAGTTTGTATTGCCGTTAGCAAGGTCGGCGGTTGCCGCAGGGTGTGACGGTCTTTTTCTTGAAGTTCACCCGGAACCGGAAAAAGGATTATCAGATTCAGCAACAATGATAAGGTTGGATGACGTGGAAACACTGTTGATGCAGGCTATCGCCATACGAAAAGCGCTAGATGGTTGTTAATGAACATAACAATTATCAGCAAAGATAGTTTCCTGAATAGAGCCTTTGGGGCGCTATTTTGAATCTTATTTTTTGTTGCAAAGTTAAAATCTAAGAGACTAATTTATAAGGAATGAGTAATTAGGGAAATTTCTCTTTCCTTTAAGTACATTTATAATATTTAAGGGTAGTTAGTGATGAACAAGTTTGAGCAGGAGCGTATTGAGAAGGTTAATAAACTAAAGGAATGTGGCCTGGATCCTTATGGCAGTAAATATGAGAACACCAAAAGTCTATGCAACATAGTAGAGGAGTATACCGATGAAAAAGAGGGAACCACTGTACGTGTAGCAGGCAGGATAATGACTATGCGCCCCCATGGAAAGACTGCATTTCTTGACATTAGAGACCGAACAGGAAAGATTCAAGCGTATATAAAGAAAGATAAAGTGGGAGAGCAGAAGTTTGACATATTTAAACTCCTTGATTTGGGAGATATTATAGGAGTGGATGGTGAGCTCTTTAAAACCAGAACAGGAGAGGTTACAGTATATGCAACGGACTTTACAGTTCTTTCAAAGGCAATACTTCCTCCACCGGAAAAATGGCACGGGCTGAAAGATGTGGAATTAAGGTATAGGCAAAGATATGTAGACCTGTTTTCAAACGAAAAATCAATGAACACGTTTTTAAACAGAATAAAGATCATTAAGTGGATTAGAGAGCATTTGGACAATAGTGGTTTTCTTGAGGTGGAGACACCGATGATGCAACCCATACCGGGAGGTGCAACAGCCAAACCATTTATCACAAAACATAATACCTATGACATGGATCTTTATTTGCGTATAGCACCGGAACTCTATCTAAAGAGGCTTTTGGTGGGCGGTATGGAACGTGTCTATGAAATGAACAGGAACTTTAGGAACGAAGGTGTATCAACCAAACATAATCCCGAATTTACAATGATTGAGATTTACCAGGCCTATAGTGACTATGAAGGAATGATGACGCTTACAGAGTCAATGATTGCAGGTATTGCGGAAAAGCTCTATGGTTGTTACAAAATACCATATGGAGATTTGACACTGGACCTGACACCACCCTGGACCAGAAAGAAGTATTGTGATTTGTTAAAAGAGTATGCAGGTTTGGACATGGCCGACAAAAACGCTGTATTAGAAAAAGCAGCGGAACTGAAAATTTCAACTGATGGCAAAGAGAATGATGAAATAGTAAACGATATCTTTGAAGAAGTCGTGGAGAAAGAGCTAAAAATGCCGACATTTGTAATAGATTATCCAAAATCTCTATGCCCTTTAACAAAGGCATGTGACGATAATCCTGATTTTGCTCAAAGGTTCGAATTGTACATGGCTTCAATGGAGTTAGCTAACGCATACACAGAATTAAATGAGCCACTGGAACAGGCCGATAGATTTAGAAAACAAGCGGGTGATGGTGAACTAGGTGGAAAAGTGGATGAAGACTTTTTACACTCCCTTAAGTACGGAATGCCTCCTGCTGGAGGGCTAGGAATTGGCATTGACCGTCTGGTAATGCTTCTGACAAATACTGTCTCTATCAGAGATGTAATACTTTTCCCATTGTTGAGACAATAAAACCAGAAAATGGAAAGTGAATACTATTGCGTCAAAGATGTAAGCAAAGAGTATAAAATGTCTGACAAAACTTTGCATATTTTAGACGGCATCAATTTAAATATTGAAAAAGGGGAAATTGTTGTTATTATAGGTGCATCTGGTGCTGGCAAAAGCACATTACTGCACATAATGGGGTTATTAGATCAACCAACCTCTGGTGCGGTCTTTTACAAAGGCATAAATCTGAACAGTATTGGCCATAAACAACAGGCCTTGAAACGTAACCAGCTTTTTGGATTCATCTTTCAGTTTTACCACCTGCTTCCGGATTTCAATGCTATAGAAAATGTACTGATACCAACATTTATCGGACGAAGTTTTCTACGAAAAGGTATCGGTAAAAGTGAAGCGAGAGTGAAAGCAGAATCGCTCTTGGAATTGGTCGGACTTAAAGATCGTGTACACCATAGGCCTGATCAGCTCTCTGGAGGTGAAAGGCAACGGGTGGCAATAACCAGGGCACTTATTAATGACCCTGAGATTTTGCTATGTGATGAACCTACTGGCAACCTGGATTCAAAAACAGGAATGGAAATCAAAGAGTTAATATGGGATATCAATAAACGGTCACAACAGACTGTTGTTATTGTTACACACGATGAGAATCTGGCCAAGTACGCAAATCGAATAATTCATGTGACAGACGGTAAGGTTGTCAATTCTTAGTTATTATTTTTAAAAGAGAGGAGAGTGAATAGATGGGGCTCATTTATTTAAATGGAGAATTGGTCCCAACAGAAGATGCAAAAATATCTGTATATGACCATGGTTTGCTCTATGGAGACGGTATTTTTGAAGGGATTAGGGTATACAATGGTCATGTTTTTAATCTGGACCGTCATATAGAACGACTTTTTAATTCAGCAAAGGTTATAGGATTGAAACTACCTTTATCCCATGCAGAGATTAAGGACGCAGTTAAAAAGACTGTTAAGGCTAATGACATAGTAGACCCGTATATCAGACTGGTTGTAACCCGTGGCGTGGGTAACCTTGGACTTGACCCACGAAAATGTGCTAACCCGCAGATTATTATTATAGTTGATAAGATACAGCTCTATTCTGAAGAGTTATACAAAAAGGGCTTGGATACTGTTATTGTACCAACAATCAGAAATCATTATGAGGCGTTAAATCCAAGAGTAAAATCCCTAAACTATCTGAACAATATTATGGCAAAAATTGAATGTGTCAACGTGAACAAGGATGAAGCCATAATGTTAAACAAGGACGGATACGTAGCAGAGTGTACTGGTGATAATATATTTATTATTAAAGATTCTGAGCTACTAACCCCCCCTATGTCTGCAGGTATACTTGTGGGTATTACTAGAAATGAGGTCATAAGACTAGCCAAAGAGATGGAAATAACTGTCAGGGAAGAAGCTTTAACAAGATATGACCTTTATACTGCAGACGAGTGCTTTCTTACAGGTACTGCGGCACAAATTATTTCCGTGGTAACCATTGATGGTCGAACCATTTCTACTGGCAAACCAGGCGAGATTACTATAAAATTACTTGAAGCTTACCGCAAATTAATTTACAGCTATACTGGTGATGAGTAGGTTCGGGTATTATCAGGATTCTTTTTCAACAGGCTTGTGATGGATTTCATTTCCTTTGTTTTTATTCTTTAAGATCACAAGCCCTACACCTGTGCAAATCAAGACATCTGCAATATTAAATGTAGGCCAGTGGAGATTACCTGCATGTATATCTATAAAATCCCTAACCGCGTGAAAAAATATTCTATCCCACAGATTGCCTATTGCACCTGCTATTATAAACGCCAACCCCAGAGTATTTAATATATCCCCTTTATCTGACCTATAATACAACCATGCAATTATAACTATGGCAAACAAAGTCAGATAGATGAGAGCATTGCTCTTGTTTGGAAAAAGACCAAAGGCTATTCCTTCATTCCGACTGCAGATGATTCCAAGGAAATTAGGAATTAATGTTTTATATCCGCTATCTTTGAACTTCTCAAATATTACCCATTTTGACGAAATATCAACCACCGATGCCGATAATATTGTAAGACAAAAAACAATCAATGATTTCATCAAATTTCTTCATCACTCATTTGTTCAGTCTCTTCGTCTCTCTGACAATTTATACAGTTTTTTACAAACGGCAATGCCAATAGTCTTGTCTTTATGATCATTTTATCACAACTCTCACACTGTCCGTAAGTTTTATTATCAAGTTTCTCCAAGGCGATATCAATATTACGTAACCCTTCCTCCGCATTTTCAATAAGCTCAATGTTAAGATCTCTCTCAAAATTGTCGGTCCCAACATCTGCAAGGTGAAGTGGCATATTTGATAAATCGCCCGAAGAATCCGTTCCGGAACTTTTAAATGCCTCATTTTGCAACGAATTTACATTACCGGTAATCTTTCCACGTAAAGAAAGAAGACGCTTCTTAAATAATTCAACCTCTTCCTTTTTCCAGTATTTCTTTTCCATTGATTTTTTCTTGCAGATATTTAGAGAATTAAAATATTTTGTTGCTGGATATTATCACGTCAAATAAATTATGTCAAGACAAATAAACGTATGTTAACCATTAAAAAAACATCAGTATAATCAAAGCATAATTCACCTATTTAACTGATGAAAATCTTTCAACAATTCTTAAATAGACGCAAACTGATGTTCATAAGTATTCATTGCCAGTGACTGCTTCTCTGACACATAAGAGGAAATTTCATCAAAATTATCAAAGAGAAGATTAATTATTCTGGTATCTAGAAGACGGCAATCAGATAACTCTTGCAAAATATTAAATATCCCATCTTTACCCATTCCATTTCTATATGGGCGATCTTCAATAAGTGCCGTAAAAATATCAGCTATCATTAAAATCCTAGCCGCAGTACTTATTTCATACCCCTTGCAATGAAACGGATAACCTGAGCCATCAAGTCTTTCATGGTGATAAGCTGCCCATTCTGCAATGTCCTGAAGGCCACCCACAGTATTAATTACTGAATAAGTATGAAATGTATGCGATTTCATCAATGCCGACTCTCTTTTCGTCAGTTTATCCGGTTTGTCTAGAATACTGTCAGGAATTGCTAATTTCCCTATATCATGTAAGTTGCCCGCGATCTCTATAAGCGTTGTCTCCATCTTAGTTAAACCAAAAATCTGAGATAACATAGATGCCGCAGCCGAAACACATGAAGAGTGAGCAGCAGTATAATGGGACCGAAAGTCTATTATATTTCTAAAGAGTTCAGAAATAACAGCTATTTTTGAAATCTCAATTTCCGTATTACTAAAAGGGCCGCTGTTAAGCAAAAGCGAGTATAAGCGTGGGGAAGCAAGGTTGAGCCAAAATTCTTCATTTTCAGCTATTTTAAGGAAAATGTCGACTATTTCCGGATGAAAGGAATTACCTGCAAGGGACTTAATCTTTAGAATAACATCTTCATTCTGGTAGAGAACATGCTGCTTACGATCAATTAAACGATCAACTGAATCTGCAAGGAATAGTAACTGTGAATCAAGAACAAGTGGAGATTCATTCGATCGCTCCCACTCGTCCCACTTCCGGTGATGAAACTTAATAATTTCTGCTGTATCTTTTAGCCAAGGTGCATTATATAACAGTTTGTAACCACGAACACAGTGCTCTTCCCTGTTTTCAAATTCAAGATTATTAAGGGAAAGCTTCTCTTCTAATGTAAACGCCCCAATATCATGAACCAACGCGGTTATAAAACCTTTCTCCAACCTTTCAGCTGAAAATCCGGCGGCCATGCCCATTTCCCATGCGATAAAGGCCGTTCTTTGCTGATGCTTCGCCAACAGAGGGCTTGCCAAATCCACAGCGTCAGATAGAGAAAGTATAAGATTTCCAAAATTAACTGTAACTTTACGTTGCATATTAACCCCTATTTAGTTGTACTGGAGGGCCCATATCCTCTCTACTTAAATAATTAAAGGTCAAACGTTCACCTTAGGTTCTA
This sequence comes from Candidatus Anammoxibacter sp., assembly GCA_021777055.1. Taxonomy (GTDB): domain Bacteria; phylum Planctomycetota; class Brocadiia; order Brocadiales; family Anammoxibacteraceae; genus Anammoxibacter_A. The sequence goes on from JAIQZO010000074.1 coordinate 18,702, forward strand.
TTTTTTATCTTCACGCAAAACAGGCAAGGCTCTAACATTGTAACATTAAAGGAACTTCTGTACACCCGGGGAATTTATGACATCGCACACATTCCGTCCAAATTTTATGAGGAAGTTCATCCTTTGTAATCCTATAAAATCCGCATTTCTCAAAAAAAGCAGGTACATCAGTTAACACAAACATCCGTTTTATCTGCAAATTCCGACACTCGTCCATACAAATATTTGTTAGTTTAGTTGCTATTCCCTTTCTTTGCAATGACTCATCTACAACAACAGACCTTATCTCTGCAAGATCTTTCCAGTAAACATGTAATGCAGCACAGCCCATGACCCTATTACCATCTATATATACTGTATAATCTCTTAAATTCTCATATATTTCACTTAACGAACGTGGCAGCATTAAATCTTTCGATGCAAAACCGTTTATTAATTTGTGTATATATTCTACATCATTTGTCGTGGCTTTTCTGTACATAATGGCTCTATTTCTGTGACTAATAAACCGCTAATGAAAGGAAAAATTAATAAATTATCCGTTTTACACGCATATTCACAATATTGCTGTCAAAACTTCAATATATAAGGGATCAATATTTAGAACCCCGTATAACTCTAATGTAAATCTGGGTGTAAAACGGATAATTTATTAATTTTCACCGCCATATAATACGTAGCCAGAAATGTTATAAGCTGTTCAATCAACGAGAAAAGAGGGCAAACTTAATCATTCTTAAAACCAGTATCATTATATTTCCTCAACTTAAAAACGACACCGTAATCGTCCGCAATTTTCCTGCATGCATCAATATTAACACCTGGCATATCAACAACGGAAACTGTAACATGGGGTATGGCCTCTTTAGCTGCCTTAATAAAAGACAAAATTGCAGGATACGCATCATTGCCAAATACCGGTTTACACATATCAACGTATTGCTCATTTAGATCAGAATTGAGACTAATGGAGATACAATCTATCAGTCCTTTAAGTTCCTGGGAAATAGACCTTTTGTTAATTAAATCGCCAAGACCATTAGTATCAAGGCGGACCCTTGCGCCGTTCTCTTTTAAATGCTTAGCTACAACTTTTAGAACGTCCAACCTTTCTGTTGGTTCCCCAAACCCACAAAACACTACTTCATCAAATTTTGACGGATCAGCATAAGAACCTATAAGCTCGTCAACCGTAGGTTCTCTCTCCAGCTTTAAATAATGACCTTTTACATATGGATACACATGTCGATCACAGAAAGTACAATCATTAGGGCATCTATTTGTTATATTTAAATAAAGGGAGTTCCTTATAACATATGAAATTTCACCTTTGGTTTGTTGAAGCCCAACCCCAAAAAGTTCATACGCATTTTGGCTCGTTACACGTTCAATATCACTGTTTGACAACTCAAATATTTTTGCAAGGAAAGGGACTACATACTTTAAAAAAGAGGGTTCATTTCTTTTCCCCCTTTTAGCCTGAGGAGCAAGAAACGGTGAGTCGGTCTCAAGCAGCAACCTGGATGTAGGAACAGACTTTACTATGTCTGTTGATGTCCTAGCTTTGGGAAACGTTATTGCACCGGTAAACGATATGAAAAAGCCTAAATCGAGAAACTCTTTTGCAAAATCTTTGTCTGCACTAAAACAGTGTACCACACCCTTCAAATTTTGGCTGTCATACTGTTTAACTATTCTCAAGCAATCCTCATTTGCCTCTCTATTATGTATTATTACAGGCAGATTGGAATCTATTGCTAGCTCTAAGTGGCGTCGAAAAAGGGTTTCCTGGTCTTCAGGTTTACTATAATCTCTATAATAATCAAGACCGGTTTCCCCTATTGCAACTATTTTCTCTTGTGAAAGTAAACCTTTTAGTTCGTCAAATTCGTTAGATGACAAATCAGACGCTTTATTCGGATGAATGCCAATACTGGCAACTACGTTTGGGGCTTCTGCCCCGCTAATTATCTTATTTGCGAGTACAACACTCTTTTTGCTGGACTCAAGATCGACCCCAACATTAATAATATGTTCCACCCCTGCATCTTTTGCATCCTGAAAGACCTTATGCAGATCATTATCATAATCAGGAAAATCCAGATGAGCATGTGTATCGACAATCATAAATTTAAGAAAACAAACAAAACTTTAATCTAATAAATAACCCTTACAGGGCTATAATATGTCTTTTCATCATTACCAGAACGTATAGCCTTGACTTTAGCAAATTAGCCCTTAGGAATATATTTACAACTAAAAACCAATACAATCATTTATTTTTATTTTAACACGTATCTTTATGTCATTATCACAAATGATTCAAATATCATCTAATTGAAAGGCATTCTCTAACAGCTTAAATTCCGGCGGCGAGCTATTATCAACATTGTAATTTATAGCGACCACATCGAAACGGCAGTCAACATTATTAATATTATTTCTAAATAGATAGGTTTCTGCCGTTCTTACTATCTGCCGCCTTTTTTGTTTTGTAATAGCGTATTCAGGAGATCCAAACCTGTCCGTAGAGCGAACCTTCACCTCTACAAACACCAGGATTTTCTTTTTTAACGCTACTATATCTATCTCACCAAGGTTACAGCTATAATTCTTTTGTAAGATCTTGTAACCATTTTTTTTTAAAAACAAGACTGCATCGTCTTCACCCTTTAAGCCAAGCTCTTTATTGCTGCCATTCCCCACTTACTCTTTACTTGCTTTGGCTTTAGCTTTAGCCTTACTCTTCTTAGCTGCAGACTTTGTTTTAGGTTTCTTTTGAGCCCTTTCACTAGGTTTTACAAATTTTTCTTTTAACCTTGTCTCTTTACCTTTTCGATCCCTTAAGTAATAGAGTTTTGCACGCCTGATACTATGTGATTTTACTACATTTATCCCTTCAACATTAGGTGAATGGATAGGAAAGATACGTTCGGCCCCTTCTCCCTGAACAATACGTCTTACTGTAATGTTTGCTCTTGTACCACAGCCTTTCTTTGCAATTACAACTCCGATAAACTTTTGAATCCTCTCCTTATCACCTTCAATAATCTTGTTTAAGACCTCAACCTGATCCCCTACAGAAACGTTAGGTATTTCATCTTTCATAAACTCTTTTTCAACTTTATCTACAATCTGCATCTATTATGTCTCCTTTACATTTAATCTCTATTATACTAATTCACAATCATTATTCTCATATGTGATTTTTCTATCGATTTATATTCCATAAAGAAATGAAATCGGTACACAATCCTAATCATCACATGTTATTTCAAGAAGATCTGGCCTTCTATCGCTAGTCCTTTTAACTGCCTGCTCATGCTGCCAATCCTTTATCTTTTTATGGTTTCCGGAAACAAGGGTTTCAGGAACATGCATTTCTCGGAATTCTCTGGGTCTTGTATAATGCGGATATTCAAGTAATCCTTTCTCAAAAGATTCATTAACAATTGAATCTTTTGCCCCCAGCACATCAGGTACTAACCTAACTACCGAATCTGCAATTATCATGGCAGGTAACTCTCCACCGGAAAGTATAAAATCACCAATAGACAACTCCATCACATTTAAACCAATCCGGATCCTTTCGTCAAACCCTTCATAATGACCGCAAATCAACATTAGGTGTTTCTCTAATGCTAACTCTTTTGCCACCTTCTGATCAAATTTTTTACCCTGAGGAGTTAACAATACCCTGGTAATCGTTTCGGTATCATATGCGTACCGTCCCTCAATCGTTTCCACAGCGTTAAAGACTGGTTCAGGTTTTAAGACCATACCTGGTCCGCCACCATATGGACGATCATCCACACATTTGTGCTTATTATCTGCATAGTCCCTTATGTTGTGCACATTAAACTTTACAAGATTCTTTTCTTGTGCTATCCGTAGAATACTAGACGAGATCACTCCGTCAAACATTTCAGGAAACAGAGTTAAAATATCAATTATCATAAATTAACTATAAAAATGTGCAGAGGCTAGATCATAACCAAAATAACCAAACCGCAAAAAGATTAAAACATGTAAAAAACCGAAAATTTATTCTTTAAATGGAATCTTATTCCTCTTTAAGAAACTTCCAACTGTTTCACTAGGTTTTGCACCAACGCTCAACCAGTACTCAATTCTCTCTTTATTAAGTACAACTTTTTTATCATCATCTTTCTCAAGAGGATTATAGTGCCCCAGGTTCTCAATATGTTTTCCATCGCGTTCTTCACGAGCATCAAAAGCACCAATCCTGAAAAAAGGCTTATTCTTTCGTCCCATTCTCTTTAACCGTATTCTAACTGCCATAAAAATTCCTTCCTAATCAAAATTTGTTATAACTAAAACAAAACTTTCCTTCTCTTTTATAAAAGCAATAAAACTCAATCTCTTTACTTTTTCTTTTTACTCTTTCGAATCTTCTTCTTCTTTGCTCGAATCTTCTTCTTAAGCTTACCTGTAAGTTTTAATTGGTTTCCAACAGGGGAATCCCCCATTACAGATTCAAATGCGTTTTCATTACTGCCTATATGTTTTAACATTTTCCGCATCTGTTTGAACTGTTTTAAGAGCATATTTACACTTTGTACAGTTGTTCCACTACCATTTGCAATCCTGTTCCTTCGCCCTCCGTCAATAATATCAGGATTTGCCCTCTCCATCGTTGTCATTGATCTTATAACAGCTTCAACACTCTGCAGTTGATTCTCGTCAACCTCCATCCCCTCCATCTTTTTGCCAAGGCCAGGTATCATCCCCATTATCTCTTTTAATGGCCCCATCTTCTTAACCTGCTGCAGTTGACTAAGGAAATCATCTAGAGTTAATGAATCATCACGAATCTTTTTACTCAGTTTTTCTGCTTCATCCGTACTAATAGCACTTTGCGCCCTTTCAACAAGGGACACAACATCACCCATACCCAAAATCCGTGAAGCCATCCGGTCAGGGTGAAACTCCTCCAGTTTATCTATCTTTTCGCCAACACCTATGAAGTTTATTGGTTTTCCCGTTACCGCCTTTATCGATAAAGCTGCTCCTCCCCTGGTATCTCCATCAAGCTTCGAAAGAATAACTCCATCAAAACCAAGCTGATTATTAAATTCCTGAGCACTGTTAACCGCATCTTGACCAGTCATTGCATCGCAAACAAAGAAAGTATGTGTAGGATTTGTTACATCCTTTACTTCCTTCAGTTCACTCATCAACTCATTGTCAATGTGTAAACGACCGGCAGTATCGATAATCAACACATCTCTCTCTTCCTGCTTTGCCGCATCGAAGGCCCTTTTGCAAATCTTGACGACCCTCGCCCCCTCTTTTGAATATACAGGGACATCAATCTGCTTACCAAGTATTTTCAGCTGCTCAATAGCTGCAGGTCTTTGTATATCCGCAGCAACAAGCATAGGTTTCTTCCCTTTACTTGTTAACAATTTTGCAAGCTTTGCGGCTGTTGTAGTCTTACCGCAACCTTGAAGGCCCATCAGCATGATTACAGTTATACCGTTATCATTGAATTGAATAGTAGAATCCACAGGTCCCATGAGACGCTCAATTTCATCATGCACTATTTTGACAATCTGCTGTCCAGGGGAAACACTTTTTATTACATCTTCGCCTACGGCCCTTTGTGTGACGGTTTCTATAAACTCCTTAACTACCTTAAAGTTGGTATCTGCTTCCAATAAGGCAACACGCACATCACGCAGACCGTCTTTGATATTTGATTCAGTCAGCCTTCCACGGCTGCTTAATTTGGAAAATATTGAGTCTAAACTGCCTGTAATACTTTCAAACATTTTCTTTATTATTCTTAATATTATTCATCTATACTTAGCGATGGATGAAAATTGATAATTAGACAAACCACATAGTGCGGCAAAGCCGCAACCAAAATACAGAATAAAGCATACGGCATAGAGTTGAATTTGTTCTACTATACCATTTATTGTAAATTTGTATACACTTCCTGAATCATATTTTCTATTATTCTGACTTCTAGCTCCAGTATTCTGCATTCCATAAAAACTACAAAATTAAAAAAAAGTAGTTCTTATAAACTAATACTATAAAGTATATCTATTCAAGTTGCATGCTTAATCTATTCGTGACAAACCTCGTAAACGAGGTACTAAGGAAGATGTATGTATTTATCCTCATACATCTTCCTTAGTACCTTTCCCTCTTAATCCGTGCCCCCAAGGCAGATAACTTTTCTTCTATCCTTTCGTACCCCCTGTCTATATGATAAAGCCGATCAACCTCCGTTATCCCTTTTGCGGCTAACCCTGCAAGTATTAGACTCGCACTTGCCCTCAGATCCGAAGCCATTACCCTTGTTCCGCATAATGAGCTTACACCGTTAATAATAGACCTGTTGTTCTCAATCTTTATATCAGCACCCATCCTTGCCAGCTCAAAAGTATGCATAAATCTATCAGGAAACACGTTTTCCGTTACCACACTATTCCCATTGGCAAGGCTTAACAAAGCGGTAAATTGCGCCTGCATATCTGTTGGTAATCCAGGATATGGCAAAGTTGATATATCTATATGTTTAAATTCCCCGGTACACGAAACTTGGCACTCCTGTTTGCTCTGATTCTCAATTTTAACGCCAACCTCGCGTAACTTTTCAACAACTGTTGTCAAATCATCAACACAAATATTCTTTAATGTGATATTACCTCTGGTAATAGCACCCGCAACCATAAAAGTACCAGCCTCAATTCTATCCGGAATCACATCATGTTCAACTCCAGACAATCTTTCCACACCGTCAATTGTTATGGTACTCTCACCAATCCCTTGTATCTTTGCCCCGGCCTTGTTCAGAAAGTTTGCAACGTCTTGTATCTCCGGTTCCCTCGCGGCATTTAAAATCGTTGTTCTTCCTTCCGCAAGAACAGCGGCCATTATGGTATTACCAGTGCCCAACACAGTAGGACCATTGCTTCCAGCAAGATCTACAGTTGCCCCTTTAAGTTTGTCTGCCTCAGCAACTATGTATCCGTCCTCCAACTTAATCTCGGCACCAAGTGCCCGTAAACCCTTAATATGTAAATCCACCGCCCGATTTCCGATAACACATCCTCCAGGTAGAGACACCTTCGCCCTCTTGCGTCTACCAAGCAAAGGCCCCAATACACAGATAGACCCCCTCATCTTTTTTACATGCTCATATGGAGCGATTACATCGGATTCATCTTCAACAGAAACTTCAATAGTATTCTCGCTTTTATATTCAATTACGATTCCAAGGCCTTTAAGGATCTGACAAAGAGTCTTCACGTCCGTCAGATTTGGGACATTCCCCAAAACAGACTTACCTTCCAACAAAATACAGGATGCCAATATTGGTAACGAAGCATTCTTTGAACCACTAATCTTAACAACACCTTCCAGCGGCCGTTCACCTTCGATCACCATCATTTCCATACTTTTCTACCTTATATTGGCACTGATTTAAATTTAAACATAACATAAAAAAATTACATAAATTGCGCATGCAACTCTCAGATTTACGTTAGATTTGGTTCAAACTGATTGAACCAAACCTGAAGCACGCTTCGCCGTGTTGTGTCTTTGGCGATTAAAGTCCGGACAAAGATAATGCAAAGATCAGTGTTGCATACTTAATTTATTAAATGCTTCGTCCTTAATCATTTTCCTGATAACCACAACCCTGTCGATCCGCTGGAGATCTTTAACACTCTTTATAAATTGCAAGCCCTGCACCACACCAACACTCATTATCAAATCTTTTACAGAATCCAGCTGTTTATCTCCAATTTCAAGAATCAAAAAACCGCCATCCTTAAGCCAAAAAGTGGCATCTGTTAATATTCTTTTATAGAATGCAAGTCCTTCATCACCGGCAATCAAAGAGATTTCCGGTTCATGGTGTATCACTTCAGGAGCAAGAAAATGCAGTTCATCTTCAGCAACGTATGGTGGATTTGATACTATAAAATCCGCTCGTAAATCTTTAAAATCAGTTCCAAACGGTTCAAAGAGATCGCCATGTATGAACATCACACTCTCTTCAACCATATTTCTCTTCGCATTAGCTTTTGCCACTTCCAGCGCTTTACCGGAAATGTCAGAAGCAAAAACCCTGGCACATTTTAGCATGATCGCAATAGATATCCCTATGTTTCCGCTGCCAGTACAGATGTCAAAAATATTTATAAAGCCTTCATCACCAATCTCTCTATCATTAACTATCTCTAGAACCAATTCCACTATAATCTCTGTTTCAGGCCTTGGAATCAACACATCCTGGTTGACGAAGAAGCTGTTTGACATAAACTCCGTATGCCCTAATATGTATTGTAATGGCTCCCTTTTTAAACGACGCTTAATCATCGAGACCAGAGATAATACCTCCTCAGCCTCTATCTTTCTTTCACTTCCCGTATAAAGGTTTATGATCTTGCAGTTAATGGTCTTAGCAACTAGTAATTCAGCTTCCAGCCTCGGAGTCTCTATATTCGCATCCTTAAACAAACGTGCCAGATCGTTAAGGATATCTTTTATTGTTAAATGACAACATAACCAATTGCTAAAAACACGCTCTGTTTTTCCATTGCAGCAATACTCTCCATTTTCAACAATATTATCCATTTTCTATTAAACGCTTAAACTCTACCTCTTCATAATGTTTTATCAGGTTGGAGACTAATTCATCAAGGGAACCATTCACTATATTTTCAAGATCAAACAGGTCAAGAAGAATCCGATGATCAGTTACCCTGTTTTGAGGATAATTATAGGTGCGAATCTTTTCGCTCCTTTCTCCCGAACCAATCTGGCTCTTCCTTTCCTCGGCACGTTCATTATGTTTCATACTTTCGAAGTGTTCATAAAGTCTACTCCTCAATATTCGCATAGCTTTTGCCTTGTTTTTATGCTGGGATTTCTCGTCCTGACATTTTACCACCAATCCTGTAGGTTTATGCACTATTCTAATAGCCGAGCTCGTTTTGTTAACCTTTTGTCCGCCAGGTCCTGACGATCTAAATGTATCAATTTCAAGATCTGTAGGGTTAATATCAATCTCAACTGACTCTACTTCAGGAAGAATGGCCACTGTCGCTGCTGACGTATGAATCCGACCTGATGCCTCAGTAGATGGCACCCTTTGCACCCTATGGGTACCACTCTCATACCTCAGTTTTCTATACACACCGTCACCTTCAATAGAGAATACTATCTCCTTAAAGCCTCCAATATCAGTTTGATTGCTATCAAAGATCTCAGTTTTCCACCCCTGTATTTCCGCAAACTTGGTATACATCCTGAATAAATCCGCAGCAAAAAGAGCAGCCTCTCCCCCACCGGTACCAGCCCTTATCTCAGCGATAACGTTTTTCATCGATTCTTTGTTTTCAGTAAGAAATAACTGCTTTATTTCTTTAAATGTATTCTCTTCCTTCTCAACTAGGCTGGTTAATTCCTCTTCTGCCATTTCCTTTAGATCTTTATCTGCACTTCCATCACCAAGAATAACCTCTGCATCATTTTTCTGGTCAATAATATCCTTAAGTTCCCTGTATTTCTCTGAAAGCTTTGCCAGACCGCCAATCTCTTTTATATATGTCGTATACAGAACATTATTATCCAAGACATCCTGATCAGATATTAATTTCTCAAGTTCGCAGTACCTTTCGTTTGTTCTCTTCAGTTTATCTAGAATCTTATTATTTATCTCAGACATATATTATTTGTTTGTTCTATTCAAAATATTGAAATAGCAGCCTTGTAGAGTGCTACTAGACGTTTTTTTTCAAAATCCAGCAAGAATCCAGCAAAAACGATATTGCTATTAACGGTATGCTTAATATACACAACAAGGTCAGAAATTGAAGTTCCGGCAATTTATTTATTCTCTGATCATAATTATAGCATTATAGCGTATAAACAAGGAGTGGGATAAATCTGTCAATAATCAAAACACAACGGCACTACCGGTAGACAGTAAAGTCCAAACCTAACGAAAGCTAAAACCAGGATTTATGACCTCGCTAAACTTGCGAAGCAAGGAAGGCAGGGTAATATTAACCATTTTAGATTCCATAATGCGGCAAAGCCGCAACCACATTGTGAATATAGAATTCAAAATAAAGTATAGATTTGTAGTCCTTCCACCAAATTATTAATCGTAAAACTATATTAACCTTCCGGCTCCAGCTTTCTGTTGTTCTAACTCCTCGCTCCTGAATTCTGCGTCTAAAGAAAAACTACAAAATTAACACCGAAAAAATTTTTATAAGTTATACAAAATAGAAGCCTCTTCTTTACAAATCTATTCTTTTATAGTTAAATTGTTAAAATCATATGCTTATGAAAACTGCAAACAGGAGTTCCACCGATTTCCCCATCTCCTATTTAGCCTTTGTCTTTTCGTACCTTCTTTTAAACTTTTCTATACGGCCTGCACTATCCAGAAATTTCTGTTTTCCAGTGTAAAAAGGATGGCATTTTGAGCAGATTTCAACAACAATCTTACTCTTCGTAGACCTGGTTGTAAATGTTTCCCCGCAACCACATGACACAGTCGCGTCCTCATATTTAGGATGAATCCCTTTTTTCATTTCATACTCCAATCTATATAACACAAAATAACACAAAGCGGAATAACCGCGACAAAAAACAAATAACTGCTCAAAGTTCACAGAAAACACAAAGAAGAGATAGATTGTTTTATCTCAACGTTCTCAACACTCTCTACAGTTAAGAAAAAAACATAATCGCTAAACTATTTTACAGCCAGATTTTATCATAGTGTATAATTAGCTGCAACAAAAAAAACCAAATACACGTTTTAAGGGACGTGCATGTAATAAATTATATATCTAACGCTCAGATTTACGCTAGATTGGTTCAAATTGATTAAACCAAACCCGAAGCAGACATCAGCAACGTTGAAGACTTGGCGATTGAAGTTTGGACAATGGTAATGTGAAAATGAGTGTTACATACACAATATTTATAGTACGTACGTTCCTAAGCAATAAAATGTAAATTCTATAACTTTTAAAAGGCAAAACCCTGTAATTGGTTTTGTAAAGCTTGACAATTTAATAATATTAAAATATAATCTTCATCTTATTACATTATAATAATATACATTATTCACCAGAGTATACAACAGCTCAACAAGTAACCTTGTTAATTTGTAAACTGGGAAACACGAAAAGATTATGAAAATTAGAATCAGAAAAAGCAGCAAGAAAAGAATAAGCATGTGTGGTTTTAGAAGTAGGATGAAAACAAGGGGCGGCAGAGCTATTATCAGAAGACGAAGGGCCATGGGTAGAAAATTCAATACCGCATAAGTGAAACACTGACAATGTCAAAATTGTTATACTCAACGGGGACATAAATAAAACATTTGGTTATTCATTTATGCCTCCGTTGAGTATATTATTCATGCCACTTTACAAGCCGACAACAATTTAATATATAACGACTTACGTATCAGAAAAGCAGAGGCAATTATTCCATGATTATAGTTTTAAAACCAGATGCTAAGAAACTGGACACCGACAATCTTCTAAAAAAGATAGAAGATGCAAACCTGAAACCTATCCTACTGGAAGGTACACATAGAAGTGTTATCGCAGTTATTGGTGATGAAAGAAAAATGCCGGCTGAATTTTTAGAGGCACAGCCAGGGGTTGAAAAAACTATGCCAATTCTTGCCCCTTATAAGATTGCTAGCAGAGAGACAAAAATAGACAACACTGAAATAAAAATAGGGGAAAACACACTAGGTGGAAAAAAAGTTGGTGTAATTGCCGGACCATGCACAGTTGAAAGCGAAGAACAGATAGTCTCTGTAGCAAAAATAGTTAAAGCTAGCGGAGCAATAGCTCTACGCGGTGGAGCTTTTAAACCAAGGACAAATCCTTATTCATTTCAGGGGTTACAGGAAGAAGGGCTTAAATATCTCGCTACTGCCAGAAAAGAGACAGGACTGCCAATCGTAACGGAAGTGCTTAGTGAAAAGAGCATAGACATGGTTGCCAAGTATACGGATGTAATACAGATTGGAACCAGAAATATGGCAAACTTTGAGCTACTTAAAGCCGTTGGAGAAGTCAAGAAGCCCGTTATTCTTAAACGAGGCATGGCTGCAACCCTGGAAGAGTTCCTTCAAGCAGCAGAATATATTCTTTCACAAGATAACCCCAATGTTATCTTATGTGAAAGAGGAATCAGGACATTTGAGACCCACACAAGGTTTACATTATCTTTAAGCATTGTTCCTCAACTAAAAGAACTTACACATCTCCCTGTTATAGTTGATCCTAGTCATGGCACAGGTAAAAGAAACCTAGTGAACCCAATGTCAAAAGGTGCGGTAGCAGTTGGCGCAGACGGATTATTAATAGAAGTTCATCACGACCCAGAGGCATCTTTTGTTGACGGACCACAAACAATAAATGAAGATGATTTCAAAACACTGATGTTGGAATTAAAACCTATTGCCAACGCAGTCAATAGAGAAGCATAAATACCACTAATATTATAAAAACAGTTGTCGTTGACCTTTTATCGGCAATTATCTTGAAATATCAGCCAGGAATAATAAAGCAAAACAAGTTTGAGACAAAGACCCCAATTACCAACTAATTGGGGTCACACCAACAAGAAACCTTATCGATGCGCAGAAAAGACAAAAAAATTACAGACAATAATGAAATTGAAGAGATTCTGCATTCAGCAATGATAGGCAGATTAGGAACAACACTTAACAACATACCCTACATCACACCAGTAAACTTTGTCTATTATGACGGGAAAGTTTTATTACACAGTGCAAATTCCGGACACAAACTTGACAACATTAAGGCAAACAATAATGTATGTTTTGAAATAGAAGATGCTGGTCCACCGGTTATTAAAGACCCTATTTGTGCATCTACTGTTATCTACAGAAGCGTTATAATGTTTTGCAAGGCATCCATTCTCCAGGATAACACTGAAAAGTTTAGTGCACTAAAAAAAATGATAGAAAAGTACACAAACAAACCGTTTCTAGGATCATTTACCGATAGTATCTTAGGCAGAGTCACGGTTATCGAACTATCCATAGAAAGCATGACTGCAAAGATAAGCCCGGCTAAGGTTCAGTATTAGAATAGTTTTCTTATTGATTTGCCCACTGTATTGCAATCTCTTTCTCTTCTTTTGCATTTTCATCAAGCCCCAGTTTTTTACACACATCAGACAATGCATTGTGAGCACTTGCGTAATTTGGCTTAACCTCTATGGCCTTTTCAAATTCGTACTTAGCTTTCTCATAATCACCATTTCCCAGATAACTAAACCCTTGCAACAAGTGAGGGATCGCTTTTTCGTATGCCAACAACTCCTCCTGTTTATCTCTTACAACTGCATCGCGGGACCCATTATATCCAAGATTCTCCGGTGGCATCTCATCATACTCTTGAGTCGAATTATATGACGGATCATACTCTTTTTTATTAGCATTCAAACTTACCAATTCATTTACCTTATTACCGGTTCCCTCTTTCTTTGTTACCTTTAAAACCGAACCAGCATCATTGTTTACCCTATCTTTTGATATAAACTCTATCATCTCATTCAACTGTTTCAGTTCTCTCTTTGTTACCTGATGATCAGGATCTATTTCTAATGCTTTTAAATAATTTTTCTCCGCACTCTTTAAAATTGATATATCTTTTGCATCATATCCATTTCTATAATTGATGCTGCCTTTTAGATAGTATAGATAATGATAATCTGGATTATAGTCTATGGCCATATCTATATACCTGTTAGCTTCAGCATATTCATTTACTTCATTACTGTCATACGCTTTATTACTATATAGTTTTGAAATTTTTTTCTTAATCGCAGCCACAAACTCTGCAGTAGTCCAATTTCCTTGTTTTCTAAATGGATGTAATTGTTTTGCATCCATATCAAAAGAAGGAATTGAAACATAAAAAGATGGATATCCGGTACAACCATATCTTTTCTCAAGAGATTTCTCTGCCTTACCGTTATCAGGGTTAATCTCTACCTTTAATATGTTTGCCAATACTCTCTTTAATTCATTAGATCCAAGATAATCCTTTTCCATTTTCTTACACCACCCACACCAATCAGTCTTAAAATAGACAATTAAAGGCAGATCATCTTTCATGGATAAACTAAGCGCATTTTCATATCCCAGCGCACCATAAAACCAGTTTTCAACGTTCCGTGCAAATAGACTCTTTGGGCAAACCAATATAACGATAAACAATACTGAAAAGAGAGAAAAGGCAGAAAAGAGGTTAAAAAAATGAGATCTTCTAATCATTTCAGAACACTCCTTTGTTGAAGATTATAAAGTAGTTGCAATCCTTACAGTTATAATATACTTAACGTATCTTTTAATAAAACATATATCACAATATTTACCCCTTGTCAAACATGGGAAACTTACCTGAATCATCGCTTGTAGGGTATAGCATTACAAACCTTGTAAGGGGTTTCGCTGGAAGGCGATAACCTCTAATTGACAAACTAGCAACATAGATTGGGCATAACATACTTTTTAACATATGCTTACACCTGTAACACATAGAAAAACATTCCATAGTTTTAAAATAATCTTTGAATGAAGAATTTTTTAAAAAAAATATTTTTTACTATCAATTAAAAGTACCATAATTATGGTTTAAAACAGAAAACGGGCCTTTCAATATATTTCATATTCGTCCTTAGGACCTTGCACCATACCTGGCTGTAATGAATACAAGTACTTTCGCAGTGTTTACAGAATGTTAAAGGAATGTTAGTATAAACGTAGCAAAAAGGTCTGAACTGGATTAATCAATGACAATGGCCTCATTAGTTAGCAGATTAAAATTACCAATCAAAGATTAAAGACCATGGCTATCACTATTAAAAAGGATTATATGTTATGAGAAACAAAGGCTTAATATGGTTACTCTCTGAAAAAGGCATTTTGGCAGAAGACGGTAGCCCGATACCAAATCTACCATTTCAAAATGATTCTGTAACCGCGGGAAATGTTCACAAACCAGGAATAGCAGTAATCATAAACAAACATGAAGTGTGGACATTAATTGACGACAAATGGGAAAAAATCCTAACATCTGAAATTAAGCTGAACTGTATTTGCTGGGTAGAAACCGGTGGCCTTCTTCTTGGTACTGAACAAGCGCGATTAGCGTGGGCGCGGAACGGAGAGTTGGACTTTATTGAAAGCTTTGATTTATTACTTGATAGGAAACAATGGTACACACCATGGGGCGCCCCACCTGATGTTCGTTCATTATCAGTTGCAACTGATGGGACTATATACGCAAATATTCATGTGGGATGGATTGCCCGTTCTAAAGACAATGGGAACACTTGGCAAATACTTAAAGAGCAAATTGAGATGGATGTACATCAGGTAGTTGCCCATCCAACCAATCCAAATATCGTTTTTGCAGCAACTGCAGACGGATTCTTTATCAGCAGTGACTATGGCAAGACGTTTGTTAGAAAATGGGATCATATACCAGAAAAATACCAAAGAGCCTGTGCTTGCTTTGCAGAAAGTAATATATATTTAGTATCAGTCTCTAATGGCCCCCATGGCAACGTAGCTGCGTCATTATACCGAAGCAAAAATGAAGGTGATAACTGGGAAAAAGTAGACGGTTTACCGGCAAGTATATCTGACAACATAGATACATATCAGATTGCGTCTTTAAATGATGGCATAGCGTATATAATAGTTAACAACACTTCTCTATTCAAAACCCGCAATTATGGCAAAGATTGGATCAAAGTGGAAGACAAATTTCCAAGGCTGTTCGGGATGTTGGCCATATAAATAAGAATAAAGTATAGTCAATGAAAAGACAGTAAACACCACTTAACTCTTCAGTAAATAGTAAGTAGAATTCAGTATTAAAAATAAATACCCCTCCAACAAACTGCAGACTTTTCAAAATATGATTGTAACTTTTTATAGTTACCATACCTAAAATCTGCCGCAAAAAAGAAAATAATAGTTAAATCCTCCAAAAGAATCTGAAACAATGTTTAGACAAAGAACTTTGTCTGCCTCCGCTTTTCCATCAAAACCTTCAGCTATATTAACAGAAATTAAAATTTATGATCTTCGTAGTTAAGAGATCAAATTATTTATCTCTGCGTTAGGAGATGATTTTGAATCTATCAATATGCAAATCGATTACCAGATAGTGCAGAAAATATTTAGTTTATGAATAAAAAAATAAAAAAAATTTTTTAACAAAATTTGTTTTAAAACAATGAAACGCTGAAAAATGATATTGCCAGTGTAAGACCATACTAAACTTTATGTTATAACGGACGAACGTTTTACGTCAATATATATGGAAACATTCTTTTGTAAGGAAATACCTTTCAACCTTGTAATCCTATACCGTACAAGCACAAACAGTGACTGTTTTAGTCTGGTTGACAAGAAGTAATGATTGTGATATATGTTTTATATTATCAGGGGCGAATCTAATTAATCTCATCTATAATTTAATCTTAAGCAAATAATAAACAAAGAAAGAATTTGATCTGAAATAAATTTAAAAAAATTTAGTGCAGAGGTTTTAGATAGATTTAGATGTTATGATTTTCTGATTTCGCAAATGTAAAAACGCTACATCCAGGAAATCTGGATTAAATAACATTTTTTGAAATAAAGTTATTATTTTCCAATATTTAAACAGTTTTTATGAAAGGAAGTGTAATTTCTAAAATTTAACGTAGGTTGGTTAGTATTTTTTCTCAAATTTCTCATAAGGCAGAAAAATAATGTGTAACTTTAAAGAAAAAAACATGAAGAACAGAATTTTAGATTTAAGGAAGATAAGGATATTTTTGTCCATTATATTTGGATCATTATTAATAATAGGTGTGACAGAGACTTACTCATTTGCATCATCAAAAATCAAACTAAATCACATAAGCTCATTTACAACTGGGGTATTCGATGATGGAGCCGCAGAAATTGTAGCGCATGACCCTGTAACCCAAAGGCTTTTTGTAGTAAATGCGGCTAATTCCACTATTTTTGCCCTTGATATTAGCGATCCATTCACCCCAACACTTATTCTTGACATTAATCTTCCCATTAATCTTTCCCCTTTTGGGAAAAAAGCTAATAGCATCGCTGTGCATGATGGAATTATTGCTGCCGCCATTGAGAACAACAATACTCAATCTCCAGGAGTTGTTGCATTCTTTGACACTAATGGTCTTTTTATAAATCAAATAACAGTAGGCTCTTTACCTGACATGATTACATTCGCACCAAATGGTAAATGGGTTTTAGTTGCAAACGAAGGCGAGCCAGACGATGGTTACACAGTGGATCCAGAAGGGTCTGTTAGTATTATAGATATAAAAAATGGCGTTTCAAATATAACTCAAGCAGATGTTAGAACTGCAGATTTTAGCGCGTACAATAACACAGTGCTTGATCCAAGCATTCGTATCTTTGGTCCAAATGCTACTGTAGCACAAGATTTAGAACCTGAGTTTATAACTATTTCAAAAGATTCGTCAACCGCCTACGTTACCTTACAGGAAAACAACGCTATTGCAATAATTGACATAAAAAATGCTGAAGTGGAAGAACTTGTAGGCCTTGGTTTTAAAGACCACAGCATACTTGAAAACGCAATTGATGCAAGCAACAAAGACAGCGCGATTAATATTTCCACTTGGCCAGTACATGGAATGTATCAACCAGATGCAATAGCATCATACAAGGTAAAAGGAAAGACGTTTCTCATCACATCCAATGAAGGAGACAGTCGAGATTATACCGGATTTAGTGAGGAAGAAAGAGTAGAAAATCTACCCCTGGACAGTAATGCGTTTCCAAATGCCGCAACATTACAAGACGAAAGCAACCTGGGAAGACTTAAAGTTACAACATCCAATGGCGATACGGATAATGATGGTGACTTTGATAATCTATTTTCATTTGGAGCAAGATCATTTTCTATTTGGGATGATAAAGGTAAACTTGTCTTTGACAGCGGAGATGCTCTGGAGAAAATAACATCTTCAGTTCTTCCTTTTGACTTCAACTCAACTGATGATAATAATGGTTCATTTGATAACCGCAGTGATGATAAAGGACCCGAACCAGAAGGTGTTATAGTTGGTAAATTTTTTGGAAATCACTATGGGTTTATAGGTTTGGAACGTATAGGTGGAATAGCTGTTTTTGATATTACTAAACCAGGAAAACCGCATTTCATACAATACATTAATACTCGTGACTTTACAGGTTGTCCGAGAATGGTTTTAGAATGGCCAGGAACTTGGTGGATATTTACTGGACAATTTGCGACACTTTCTTCCTGTCCAGACATGGTTGCCTAACTTCTTAGTATTGAAAATAATTTAAGTCGTTATATGCC
>JAIQZO010000075.1 GCA_021777055.1 Candidatus Anammoxibacter sp.
CTAGAGACGTGTAAACTAAAAGGCAATAAGCTTGTAGATTTTCTACAAAATGTCTTGGTAACTCCAGACAATCAACTTCACAAAATCACAAAATCGCTACTTGACACCTCATAATCTGCATTAGGCAGCTTAACTGTTACAATTCTACCTAAAAGGCAATTTAGGGTCAGACCTTGAAAACAGAAAATAATTGACATGAAAGTATCAAGTTGATATTATTTTCTTATGGCACGTCCCTGGAGAATCCAATATGCAGGAGCAATTTATCATGTAATGTCACGTGGAGTTGGCAGAGGGAAAATTTTCCTTGGTGATGAAGATTATATACGATTTATTGCATATTTAGAAAAAGCAGTAGAAAAGTTTAATATAGAGATGTATGCTTTTGTATTAATGACTAATCATTACCATCTATTATTGAGAACAACAGAGCCAAATATTTCCAAGGTAATGCAGTGGATACAAACAGCTTATAGTATATACTACAATCGTAAACATAACCGAAGTGGGCACCTTTTTCAGGGTAGATTTAAAGGTGTATTAGTAGAAGATGAAACGTACTGGATGAAATTAAGTCTATATATACATCTAAATCCTGTTAGAGCAGGTATAGTTGAAGATGTAAGCAAATTTATATGGAGTAGTTATCACGATTATATTAATTTTGCGAAAAAGAACAACTGGTTAGATAGCGATGCAGTGTTAAAAGAATATGGAATAAATAAGAAGGAATCAAAAAAAGAGTACAGGAAGTTAATAAAAGGTATATCCGGTAAAGAGAAGGAGTTTTTAGAAGATTTAAAATATGGAATAATATTAGGAAGTGACGAGTTTTTAGCTTGGGCACAAAAGAAGTTTATAAACCCTATAGGTAAAAGGGATCCAGAATTACCGCAAAAGAGGCAAATAAGTGATGATGGAATACTAAATAAGGTGATAGAAGAGATAGTGGATAGATATAAAATAGAAAAGGAAATGTTATTCGAAAGAAAAAGGCGTATACCAGTAGAAGCAAGAGATGTAGGGATGTATATATTGAAAAATAACACGGGTTTGAAAAACAAGGAAATAGGATCAGTTTTTGGAGTAAGTGAAAGTGCCGTAAATAAGGCGGCTTTACGTATAAGTGTTCAAATCAAGAGGGCGAAAAATCTTGCGAAGAAAATTGACACGATTGTGAATTCTGTTTTCAAGGTCTGACCTGACCCTGGCTTTGCTTGGCCCTGGCTTTGCTGGCTTTGCTTCTAGCTTTGCTCTTTGCTTGACCCTCTCTTTGTTCCCTAAATTTCCTGTGGAATTTGTAGCATATCTAAACCTGTTGCTGAAAATGAGCAATAATGTAAAAGTACAGTTTCTTGAAGTCATATCAAATAACATGATATCAAGAAGGTGAATACTTGATTTAATAAAAAAGGTCAACAGATTATTTTAATTGATAAGTATTTTTGGAGTTTACCACAAATTGGTAAACTCCTTGATAGACTGAAACCCCAGATGGAAGGTAAGTCGCGATGAACGTAAGGGAAGGAATTGCACGTATTCTTGCAGAAAAGCTTAAAGACATTATTTGGCCGTGGTATCGAAAAATCGCATTACGATCTTTTGATAGGCCATCGACGATATCTATCGGTTCTTTTGGCGGATTTGAAGTCACGTATAGAAAGGGTACTGCAGACGAAGAGGTTATTGAACACAGTTTCGCCAACGACATTTTTTTCTCAAGAGTTCCGGAGTACCAACCCGAAGACGATCACGTGATCATCGATATCGGAGCACACATCGGCACATTCGCCATTCTATCATCGTCGCGAGTAAGGGGTGGTAAGGTTTATGCGATTGAAGCCAGTAAAGATTCTTTCAATCTCTTACGAATTAATGTTGCTCTAAATCAATGTGCCAACATTTCAGTTCATCATTTAGCCATATCAGACAGAGATGGTACGTGCACGCTTTACCATGATAGGGGCAATTGGGGGCACTCTACGGCAAAAAAACTTTCCAAATCGCGTGAAACTGTAAAATCTTGTACATTGTCCACGTTCTTAGAGAGGAATCGGATTAACGAATGTCATTTCATGAAACTAAATTGCGAAGGTGGGGAATTCCCTATCTTGTTGAGCACCCCGGATAATGTTCTTCGGCGATTCGGAACGATTTTAGTCCTGTATCACAGTGATCTGTGGAACAACAATACAGAAGGTGATTTGATTTCTCACCTCGAATCGAGTGATTTCGAATGCCTCGTCCGGTATCGGATGAAAGAGCGCGGTTGGATCATTGCGGCACAGACCGGGAAAACGATGCATAAGAAGGAATAGGTCGCAACCGTCTAATCGGAAGGTGGGAACAATGGGGGCACCTATTGAGGTAAACGTCAAGAGAAAAAACAACATCCCTAATGGGTCATATACGGGGTCAAGTCTTTACAGGTTGTCCGAGAATGGTTTTAGAATGGCCAGGAACTTGGTGGATATTTACTGGACAATTTGCGACACTTTCTTCCTGTCCAGACATGGTTGCCTAACTTCTTAGTATTGAAAATAATTTAAGTCGTTATATGCC
>JAIQZO010000076.1 GCA_021777055.1 Candidatus Anammoxibacter sp.
CGCATCGGCTTAGTTCAACAAAATTTTATCCGTACTTGAGTAAATAAGAAAAAGTAAACACATCACTGCAAGAAAATGTTTATTGTGATAGTGTAGTGATAATTGTTTGTACTCAACTACGGATAAAATCCTTAACGTTGGCTACCGCTTCGCGTCAGCCAACACCCGGTTAAAGAGCTTGCTATCCTAAGAAACATCTCTTTGATCTCAAGATCTGCTAACAATAGGTTTAAGACTGACGCGCATAGTGCGCGCTTCTTAAGCAGGCGTTCTGAACAAAATGAAGCATGTGTGAATATAATTGCGAAACATACATAAATTTTGAATTTAAAGAATTCAAACCTCTATATGGGAACGGTATTGAACTGTTTTTAGATAGATTGCATCCTGCAAACTTGGATAAAAAATTGGTGCCTTCTTACCATTTTAAAATTAGAGTTAAAAATGAAATCGTAGGGCATCTAAATTTTAGAGCTGGCGACTCTAGGCAAATATTAAACTACGATGGACATATAGGATACGAAGTATTGCCGCAGTATCGAGGTCGTAGGATCGCACAAAAAGCGGTAAAACTAATTTTGCCGTTTGTGAAAGAACATGGCTTTCGCTCAGTTGTGTTGACATGTGGCCCAGGAAATGTGGCATCAATGAGGATTATTAAAGGGTTGGGTGGGAAGTTTATTGCGACTAAAAACTTCCCTGAAATTGCGAGTTCAGGGGATACTACGAAAAATATATATCAGTTGGAACTATAATAATGCTTAACATGCTACTGCAATTGAGCTTGGCGTTGTGCTAACTATTCAAACTCTAATCCATTTGAATTATGTTAGTAAAAAAAAGTTTCTGGTGATATTAAGAAGAAACTTTTGGCGTTTTTGGAATTTGCCCAAGAACTTCGTCAAGGAAAATGGTTTAATATGGCAAAATTAACTACCATTAAAAGCTTATGTAAAGATCCGGGAGATGCATCTCCTAAATCAATTCAAGAGGGTGGTCAAAAACCACCCTTTCTGTCATTAGAATGAAGAAAGTTAAAACATAAGAGAGATTTGACAAATTATGAAATTTGCATTTTTGATTTATCAATATTCAGATAACAGGGTTAATGGTCAGGTTCAAGCATCTACAAATAAGGAAGATTCAAAAAATAATTCTGCAGGAACAAGTTCTGCGGGTGGGGTAGAACGTTATACTGCTGATCTTGCAAGGGTATTTGTAGAAATGGGTCATGAAGTGCATCTGTTTTGTCATAAACGAAAAGGTGTTACAGATGAGAGGATCGTCTTTCATCATGTACCTGCAATTGGGTTCTGGTCTCCACTGAAGATTTGGTCTTTTGCGTTAGTCTCTTTTTTTTTGCTCAAGAAGAGGCGCGAAGAATTTGACATAATACACGGTTTTGGGAAGACCTTTTTCCAGGATGTTCTTCGTTTAGGCGGTGGGTCGCATTTTGATTATATGAAGCGGTCTTATCCATCTATGAACAATCGTTTTTGCAGATTGTTAGTTATTCTCAATCCTAGACATCTATTTAATCTGCTACTTGAATGGGTAATGTTTCGTACACGTGGTACTAAGCGTAAAGTGTGCAATTCTAATATGTGTAAAATGGAGTACATGGCTAGATATGGGGTTCCGGAGTCAGGTATAGATGTAATTTATAATGGAGTAGACTCTGAACGTTTTTCACCTATTAACAAGAGATTGTCAAGGGAAAAGGTGTTAAACCATACTGGTTTAATTATGCAAAACATAATGGGTGATGAGATTTTTATTCTTTTTGTTGGTTCCGGTTTTCGGCGTAAAGGGCTGAAACATGCTATTGAATCTCTGGCTTTTATTGATAAGAAGATAAATGTTCACCTGTTGGTTGCTGGCAGGGGGAATTTTGATGGGTATGGGAAAATGGCAGAGAACCTTGGTGTTCGTAATATGGTTACCTATCTTGGTGCTGTTGATAACGTCAAAGAGTTGTATGATGCATGTGATATATTTCTATTTCCTACGGAGTATGATGCTTTTCCCAATGTGTGCCTAGAGGCAATGGCAATGGTACTTCCGATAATTGTTAGCAGGTCATGCGGTGCGGCAGAGATTATAGAAGATGGTGTTGATGGTATAATTATAGATTATCCCATAGACCCTAAAGAGATTGCAGTTAAAATAGCGGAGCTTTCCGATAAAGAGGAAAGGGGACGGATGGGGATGGCAGCCAGAGATAAAGTTTTAGATTATTCGGTTAAGGCAAATGCCGAAAATACGCTTAAGCTTTATGGTGAGGTGCTTAAGCAGACTCAAGTTATTTAATAGTTAAAATTTCTCTTTAATAGTTAAAATTTCTCTTTAATAGTATTGGAATTCTATTTTTAATTGTTATAAGTATAACTGTTACGTGTAATAAGCAAAATTTGATTACGCGGATTATGGCTGATTACTCTGATACAAATCCGTGTAATCTATTTATTAATCAGCGTAATCATTATTTAATTTAAAATTCATAATTTAAAATTTCTATGCAAAGCGATAAAGAGGTTAAAAATAATAAAGGTGATGATAAAGAAAAAGATGATGTCAGACTGGTGTTTGAAAAGGTAGAGTGTGAGGTATGTGATTCTAAAGGTGTAATAAGGCCAGATCCCAACTCAAAGTCGTTTAAAAGGTGTGAGGCGTGTGACGGCAGTGGGCATAAGATTTCGTATAAGATTAAAGAAATAGGGTGGTTTCGGAAGTTTTAGTTTTTCAATATTTACACAAATTGTCCGGCACAGAACCCGGAAGACCATGCCCATTGGAGGTTGTATCCGCCTAAATGGCCTGTAACGTCAACTACTTCTCCGATGAAATAGAGGCCTTTAACATTTTTTGATTCCAGTGTTTTAGATGAGAGCTCATTGGTGTTTACTCCACCAACGGTAACTTCTGCAGTTCTGTATCCTTCTGTTCCATTGGGCTTGAAACTTCGGTTTTTAAACATTTCGGAAACATCTTTTAGCTCTTTATCTGAGAATTGGCGAATGGGTTTGGTATTTACACTGTTTTCGCATATCTTCTCAACTAATCTTTTAGGCAGCATTTCGGAAACAATAGAGATTATTCCTGCTTTTGGCTTCTTATCTCTTTTTTGCTTAAGGTGCGAAAAGAGATCTTGATCAGGCAGAAGGTCTATGTTGATAGCTTCTCCTTGGTTCCAATAAGATGAGATTTGTAAAATGGCTGGGCCGCTTAGACCACGGTGTGTAAATAAGATGTTTTCCCTGAAACTATTTTCTCTGTAAGTAACTGCTGCATTGACAAATATTCCCGGCAATGAGCTGAAACATTTCGCGTCATCTCTGTTATATGTAAAAGGTACAAGCCCCGCATAAGGTTCTACGACATTAAGGCTGAATTGCCTAGCGATATTATAACCGAATCCTAGTCCGCTTTTCTTCTGGAATGACATACCACCTGTGGCAATAACAAGTGATTCTGAGGAGTACGTCCCTTTTCCTGAATGTACATTAAACGTGCCGTTTTTCTTTACGTTTAGAGTTCCGCATTCCTTAATAATATTTACCTTGTGCTTATTGCACTCTTTAAGAAGTACGTTGACTATATCCTGCGCAGATCTGCTGGTAAAGAGTCGGCCGTGTTCCCTTTCGTGGTGCTCTATACCATGTTTTTGGATAAAAGAGATGATGTCGTGTTGGGTGAATCTTTTTAATGCTGATATACAGAAGTATCTGTTTTGTGAAATGTACTCATTTGGAGATATGTGAAGATTTGTAAAATTGCATCGCCCTCCACCAGAAAGAACTATTTTCTTTCCCACTTTGTCTGCATGATCTAGTATTAAAACAGCTTTTTCTCTTTTTCCTGCTTCAATGGCACACATTAAGCCCGAGGCCCCTGCACCTAAAATAATTACATCGTAGCATGTCATAATAAATTAACTGTTTATACTAATATTTACAGGGTGATAGTTGTGCTTTGTCTAGAATTGTGATATTGTAACGTATATAGCATGAAGATGTTATAATATTTACGTACTTTTGACTTGGAACTTTTGAGTAATATCATACAATATAATAATCTTTAATTATAAGTAAAGTTCCAGATATCGCCCGGTTACTATATGATCTTCGGTTAAGTGTGAGGAATCATAACCTGTCCTGGGTACTAGTTTCAACCCCTAAATGTTGTTGTATTCCAATTTTAGTCTCTATTTAATGGTTTTGATTGAGGTGTTATGCGGTTTACTATTTTTAAAAGGTTAACGTTTGACTATATAGCAATAATACTATCGGTTATCTTTTTAGGTGGTTATATTACAGTAAAACTAAACCAGCTAAATGAGATAACCCGGTCAATTGCAGAGGTTGATGGTGCCACTATAAATCATACGGAAAACCTTTTAAAGACCCTCTATTCGCAGGTAAGTTTTGAAAAGAAATTTATTATCTCAAAGGATAAGGACTTTTACAATAGATTTCAGGAACTAAAGGTATATTTTCTTTCACATATGAAAGAACTTAGTATGCTGATTCCTATTGATTCATTGGAAAAGAGAGAGCTGTTTTCTGATGCGGAGGATTTATATGAAGGATATTTATCTCTTTTAAAAAGTGACTTTGCTTTTGTAAGCGGAGGTGGTATAGAGGATGATCTGATTGAAAAAGCAGGTAAAGAGGGGAAGAAAGAAGAGATAGTAGATAATATTAATCAAAAATTAAGAGCTATTATTAGTATTGCCCGTATTGATAGAGACAAGAAAATAGAGACATCCAATAGTGTGAGTTCTCATATTTTAAGGATGGCAGCTCTTATCTCAGGGTTTTCTGTGGTTATTGGGCTTTTGATCTCTTTTTTCAATACAAGAAGTATTAATAGATCTATATTATTGCTGCAGGATAAAACAAAGGAGATTGCGAATGGCAAATTTGATAAAGTTACAGATATTACATCTCCTCCTGAAATAAAAGATTTGGGAGATCATTTTAATTCAATGTGTGAAAGGTTGGAAGAACTGGATGATATGAAGGAAGACTTTATTAGCCATATTTCACATGAGTTGAGAACTCCTCTTACCGCTATAAAAGAGGCCTCCAGTATGGTATTGGAAGAGACATTTGCCAGTACAAATGAAAAACAAAATGAACTCTTCACAATTATTAAGGAAGAGTGTGATAGATTGATAAATTCAGTTAGCCGGATTCTGGACCTCTCACGTATGGAGGCCAATATGATGGATTATAACTTTCGCAAATGCAATCTGATTCCCGTGGTTCGAAAGAGCATCTTACGGTTAGCACCTATTGCGCAAAAGAAAAAGATTAATCTGGAGTTGAAACCTTCCGGAAAGATACCGTTCGTAAAGATAGATATTGAAAGGATAGATCAGGTATTAGGGAATTTAATAGGCAATGCGTTGAAATATACACCTGATAGTGGTTTCGTTACTATTAATATTGACTATATGGAGAACCGCAAATTAGTTAAAGTTGCTGTAAAGGATACAGGTTGCGGGATTGCTAAAAATAATCTGGAAAAGATATTTGATAAGTTTAAGAGAATAAATGATGGAAAAGATACTATTAGGGGTACAGGTCTTGGCCTTTCTATTGCCAAACACATTATAGATGTCCACGGAGGTGACATATGGGTGCAAAGCGAACCTGGAAAAGGGAGCGTTTTTTACTTTGCATTACCTGCTTAATTGGATTTTTTATGCTAATTTCCGGATGTGCAGCGTTAAATAATAGTCAGGAACCGAAGCGTATACCTGTTTCGAAGCTGCGTGTTGCGGGGACTAACAAATTTAACGAGGCAGTGAAAATACCCATAGGAGGTCATTTTACTAAAGTTAATAAAGAATATGCAAAGGCATTAAAAAAACTTAAAAAGGCTGATGCTCTTATGGCAAATGATAATTTCCCTAGATCATTAAGATATTGCAAGGACGTCCTGAATGGGTTTCCGCGCTCTTTAGGTGACCGTGCGCTTTTGCAAATGGGATTAATCTATGCGCATCCTGAGAATCCGGGACTGGACTATGAAAAGGCGATGATTTCTTTCCAGACAGTTTTGGACAAATATCCGGAGAGCCCAAATATACATGAAGCTAAGATATGGGGCATGTTTTTTAAGGAGATGGGCAGGAAAAATAGCCAGATTAAAGAGATAAGGTTAAAAGCTAGGAATTTAGAAAATAATATAAGAGAACATGAAGATCATATTGCGAAACTGGAAGATCATATTTGGAAACAAGAGGAAGATATCGGCAGACTTGAAGGGGATATAGAAAGCCTTGAAGATCATATCGGGAATCTTGAAAACCAGATAAAGATGTTAAAGGAGATAGATTTGGGAATTGAAGAAAAGATAAGGGAAGCAACGCCAAAGTAATGGGAGAAAGTTTGAAATGAATAAGATTTTGGTAGTAGATGATGACAAGAACATACTTAAGATCATAAAAATGCGGTTGGAAGCTAAAGATTTTTTAGTGGTTTGTACCATGCAGGAAGAGGAGGCAGCAAAGCTTGTCAAGGAGGAGATCTTTGATCTGGCCATTGTAGACTTCAAACTGGAGAAAGAAAGCGGTATAGAGCTTATGGAGACCCTGCATGAAGTGTGTCCTGAATTGCCCGTTATTATACTTACCGCTTATGGTACTATTAATAATGCGGTGGATTCCATGAAACGTGGGGCATACAGTTACTTAACAAAGCCATTTGATTATCAAGAGCTTTTGTTACAGATAAATAACGCATTGGAAAAGCAGAGATTGACAAAAGAAGTTAAGATGCTTAAAGAGATGGTTAATGACATGTATGGATCGGAGAATATCATTGGGAAGAGCGATGAAATGAAGAAAGTGTTTGAGCATGTAGTTTTAGCTGCAAAGACTGATTCCACGGTCTATATATGTGGTGAAAGTGGAACGGGAAAGGAGTTGATAGCAAAAAATTTGCACGTTGCAAGTCCAAGGAGGGATATGCCGTTTGTTGCTATAAATTGTTCTGCCGTACCGGAAGCACTTATTGAAAGCGAGCTTTTTGGTTATGAGAAGGGGGCTTTTACTGGTGCCGTTTCGGCGAAAAAAGGGATGTTTTTGCAAGCAGATAAAGGTACTTTTTTTATGGATGAGGTTTCTGAAATGCCCCTTACCATGCAGGCAAAGATTCTCAGAGTTCTGGAAGAGAAGGAATTTTATCCCCTTGGTAGTGAAAAAATAGTTAAAGTGGATGTTAGGATAGTAGTTGCCTCCAATAAAAATCTGGAGGAGGAGGTGAAACGTGGTAATTTCCGGGAAGATCTGTTTTATCGTATTCACGTTATACGAATAAAGCTTCCACCTCTCAGGGATCGGAAAGGTGATGTCCTTCTTCTTGCAAAATATTTCTTAGAGAAGTATGCGAAGAAAATGGATAAAAAGATAAAAGGATTTACACCCTCAGCATCGCAAAAACTGATGATGTATCATTGGCCGGGTAATGTTAGAGAGTTGGAAAATGCGGTTGAATGTGCGATAGCCATGACTATTGATGATGTTATTACGGAAGATTTAATACTATCTGCGCAAGAAACCGGTACAAAAAAGAACGACCTAAAGCCGTTAAGAAACGCAAAGGAAGAGTTTGAAAGGGATTACCTTGTTCAGCTCTTTGAGATAACAAACGGTAATGTGAGTCGTGCCGCAAAACTTTCAGGAAAGTATAGGGCTGATATCTATGAGCTAATAAAGAAATACGATTTAAAACCAGCCGAATACAGGAATAGCAGTGTATAGTATTACCCTGCTATTTTCTTTTATGGGTGGGAAACGAATAACATTTACATTTTTGCCCTCGTCTTCAGGATACATTTGCCAAGCTTCAATCGTCAAATTCTCAACGTTGTGAAGGCTACACTTCCGGACTGGCTCAACCATCTAGAACTAATCTAAATCTAAGCACGGAAATGTAAACGTTATTCCTTTCCTGCCCATAAGTTGAACTTTAAGTTACAATCAAGTTGTTGCGTTTGCATTTGTAGCAGTCTTGTAGACTGCTTCAAATGTTTTTCATTCTCTGTCCTTAACTTGGTGGTATCCTAATTTATCCTTCTTGCTCAGGTTCCTCTTTTGATGTGTCGTTATTAACTTTTTCTTTATCTTTTAATAATGATGCTAACTCTTTTGTTAGATTGCCAGCATTGTGTTTTTGTATTTCATAAACCCACCCCTTGTGACGTGCCTTAAATCGTTCAGCGTCATCATTTGCTATAAGTTTTGCCTCTTTTTTCTTCAGCTCTTCCTCCGATTCCGTACCTTTATCTTTTACAACCGGAGATTTGTCCGTAAATTCTGCGGTGCACGTTATATAAGTAGTCTCTTCTTTTTCTGCTATATTTATTGTGTACTTAGTCGAATCTTTAAGCATACAGATATACTCTTTATCGAAATTTAATTCGCTGAATGATTCTTTCTTTTTGACATCTTTGAAATGTAAGTTGCTTAGTGCTGTGAATACACTATCAACTTCACCTTCTTTTAGCTCTTTCTCTCCGGGAATATCTCCGCTTACTGCAATTTTGTCCTCTTCGTCCCTCTTTAAAGTATATGTCTCTCCCGTGTTTTGTATTGTTACAAAAGAGATATCGTTACTAATAATGGAAAATAGCTCCTGATTGAGATAATCATTAGCCGTACTGTTTATATACGGCATGCTTGGAGTGACATACACATTGTTGTTTGATATCAGTTTCACAAATGTTCCATTCCCCTGTTCCTTATCCTTACCTATAATGATACCTGTCAGCATATCACCGCTGGATTTGAAAAACTTTACCATGTTTTGCGCACTGTCTTCTGTTAACCCAAGATCTTTAAAATTATCGGGGTTATCCGTGTACAGTTCGGATGTGCGTATATCGATGCAATCAGTTATAAGTGTGTTAATTTGTTTGGAAATAGCTGGATATCCGTCTTTTTCCTTTACCCCAAATCCATTTTCGTTTCGTTCTAGAGTAACACTGTTTTCTTTCTTTTCTATTATAATAGAATTTATATCGTCGGGATCTAGTCCCTGAATAAGATAAGTATCCGCTTTTCGGGTCACACTAGGTTTGTTTGAAAAATGTGATTGACATACTGCCCAGATGATTAGCAATACTGATACGATACTTAATATTATAAGATTTCTGTTATTCATACATAAAACTCCCAGTAAATATTCTCTATATAAAGAACCTTACGTGTCTGTCGGGCTGTTGACATAGCTTCTCTTCTTTGCCGATCTACGTACACCAAGGACAATAGCAATCATAAGTATGATTGCGGGTGCTAAGAGCATGTTAAGGTTTTGCATTATCTTTCCAAGGCTTTCGATCTTTTCTCTTCTCTTCATCTTGACAGTACGCAGCTCTCTTTGTGCTTTATGTATCTTTAGCTCCAACTCCTTTTTCTTTTGCAATATTGTACTGCCTATAATATTTTGTTCTTCGTTATCGGCATTTGATAAAATTGATTTCAACTCGTCCTGGAATCCCTCTATCTCCGCGTTTATCTTTGCCTCTTCTATTGCCGTATCCCTTTCTGCCATTGTTTCAATGTTGTTAACAACTGTAAATGGACGCTTGAAATTGCCCCTTGATCTAATAGTGATCAGGTCGCTGGAACCGCTCAGATCATCTATAGCGTTAAGCATTAATGTGCTATTGTCACCAACTACCATTTTACCTAGAAAAGTATTTTGGTATGCGACCATATCGCTTATGAAATCCACATCGGCAAATACAATCACTGCGCTATCCCCTTCAGACTCTTTTATCCCTGTCAGCTTTTTCATCTTTGGTTCTTCTTCGCTTTTATCTGCTTCAGCGTGTCCATGTCCCTGTTCCTTCTTCTCCTCTTTAAATTCGACTCCGTCCGGGAAGCTGCTTTTTAACTTTCCAGTAATCAGGTATCCCATGTTTACTGGCTCCGTGCCATCTCGGAATCTTGCCATGATGCTTGCCGGATTCAAGGCTATCAGTTCGAAACTGCTGCTTACAGACCAGCTATTGCCGCTCTCAGTCGTCAGTAGTAAGGGTGTTCTCTCTATTTTAGAATTTTTGTTTTCGGCATTCTCGGATTCCTTTTCTTCTAGTACACCGGAGAAAAGAAATCTAATTTGGTTTAAATCCGCAGTCATTACACTCTCGGCGTTAAAACATTCTGCAGAAAGTTCCAAGAAACCTATCATCGTTTCCGGTCTCTGGTTTGGCCGTAATGCGGCTTTTAATGCGAGACTTCGGTCTCCCGCAAACGTATTAGGTTTCATTTCCAGGCCCCATGTATTGATTAGTTTTTCCAGTTCTGAACTTTGTGAAGGGATGTGCCCTGTCTGCATTGCCATTCTATCAGGAGGATCAGCAAAACAGTGTGGGTCTATACAAATAATTGCCCTTCCGTTCTTTAGCACAAATTGATCTATGGCAAATAGTGTTTTGTCTGGTAGATCCTTTGGATGAATGACAATGAGGATATCCGTTTCTGTAATCTCCTCGGTCTCAGCTTCAATCTTTTTAACTTCATATTTGCTACGTAGCTGCTCAACAAATGCCCAGGCAGGCTTTGGCTGCTGTCCCTGCATCTGCATCATTTGTGCCATGTATCCACTTGCATCATCACCCATGACAGGGAGAGAACTTAATATACCTATCCTACTCTTTTTTCGTGTAATGGAGTTGTCTATCAGATAGCTTATATCGTACTCAACAAATTTTTGACGGTCTGGAGAGAAAAAGGGTATGGAACTTTCTGATCCAAATTGAGTTTGCACAACAAGCCCGAAAAAGAAACTCTCCTCTTCTGTTATAGGAAATCTCTGTAGCCCGTATTTTATAGCGTCCGTTTCATCTTCGGAAAATGGTCTAGGGTCGATGAGTTGAAGATCAATCATGCCATTTGATTCGGAAACATACTCTTCAAGCAACGCCCTGACAAATTGGAAATAGTTATTGAAGTAACGAATCTGATCCGGACCTTTAAGCGCTGCGGTCTCAGCATAATAGAGTTTTACCTTGACCTGCTGGTTTAGTTTTGACAAGATAGACTTTGTCCCATCAGAAAGAGTGTAAAGGCTCTGTTCCGTAATGTCCACCTTTAACGAACTACCCATGTTTTGACAAACGCTGATAGCAGAAAACGTAATTATCAAAACAAGGACGACTCCGATAATTGCCCTGGTTGTTCTGTTCATTAATTAGCTTTCCTTTCCTCTAGAATGATGCTGCTGGCAGCGATCCATCCGATTATTAATAATATGAAATATGAAAAATCTTTAAATTCGAGTAGGCCTTTCTGGATAGATTCGAAATGTGTTTGTAGACTCATTGTTCCGATTGCAGAGACCAGACCTGACGGAAGAAATGTGGACAAATAGTTCAGCGTTGTGGGCATGCCAGCAAAAACAAGTATTGCACATGCAACAACGGATAATACAAAGCTGATTACCTGGTTCTTACTAATAGCAGAAAAGAAGCACCCTATGGATATGAACGCTCCTGCCATTAATACGGTACCCAGGTATCCGGTAACTATCAGGCCCGCATCAGGATCACCTAAAAAACATACAGTGATTACCATTGGAAAGGTTAATGCTAACGCAATAACAATGAAAAGCCATGCAGCGCAGAATTTTCCTAAAACGGCTTGTGTTACAGTTACTGGTAATGTGAGGAGCAGTTCGATTGAGCCGACTCTGCGTTCTTCCGCCCACAGTCTCATGGCTGTTGCGGGAACCAGAAAAACAAAAAGCAGCGGCATGTTCATGAAAAAGGTGTTCATGTCAGCCTGCCGAATCGCGAAAAATCCTTGTTTAAATGTGAGATACCCCGAGAAGAATAGAAATATTACCAGGAAGACATACGCTACCGGTGTTGTAAAATATGATTTAAATTCCCTTTTAAATACAGCTTGAAAGCTACTCATAATATTGTACTCCTCTATCTTATCTTGTTGTGATCGTTCTAAATGCACTATCCATGTCACCGTTGTGTTCTTCTTTCAATTTTGCAGGGGTTGAGTTTGCCATTATTTTACCTTTAGCCATTATTATTACCCTGTCACAGACCGCATCAACTTCATCCAAAATATGTGTAGATATGATAATGCTCTTATCCTTTGACATGCTATTTATCAACTCTCTCACCTCGTGCTTTTGAAGAGGATCCAGACCATCCGTTGGCTCGTCCAGAATAAGGACGTCAGGGTCGTGGATCAATGATTGTGCTAGCCCCACCCTTCGTCTGTACCCCTTTGAAAGTGTTTCTATTGTTTGATGAAACACCGACTCAATAGAGCACATGGATATTACTCTGTCGATTGCCAGGCGGCGTGCTTTGCCGTGTAACCCTCTAATATCGCAAATAAAATTCAAAAAATCATCAACCGCCATTTCACTGTAGAGGGCAACGTTTTCTGCCAGATATCCAATGGACTTCCTTACTTCAATAGGGTTTTTTAATATGTCATAACCGCATACAGATGCCGTTCCGCTATCAGGTTTAAGAAAGCAGGTTAGCATCTTCATTACAGTGCTTTTACCTGCACCATTTGGTCCCAGGAAACCAAGCACTTCGCCTTTTTTAACGTCAAACGAGACATCGTTAACCGCTAAAACAGGCCCGAAACTTCTGCGCAGGCCATTTATCTCAATCATATTTGTCTCCGTTAAATGGATGCAAAAACTACATATTGTTACTGTTTGCTGTTTTGGGAATTACTGCAAATGATCGTGGGAAAACGATACGCTTCTGAGTATACAAATAGACTCGAAAATATTTAATACACTGAAAAGGTAAAACCATTATGACGTTTTGGTAGCATTTTAACAAATATAAAGCATCTTCTACCAATGATTACCTGAATTTATTATGAATTATAATTTGTAATTAATAATATAATTTCTCTTTTTATATTTGTCAAGAATCTCATTTTTTTTGTTATTAATTTAGGTGAATGGTTTGGTTACTTTTCGGTAATGTTCATAATTCAGAATTGAAGCTTTTGTGAAAAGCAATCAAATTTTAAAAAGATTTTGTCGTTTTTATGGAATACTGAATACAGGAGTCAGAAGCCAGAATAATAGAAAATATGATTTAGAATGTGCATACTAATCTTACAATTAATAACTTGGTAAAATGATTACAAATCAATGATTTATTCTGAATTCTGGTGCCTGTATCCTCTATTCCATATTTTGCTTGCGGCTTCGCCGCGCTATGATATTATAATTGACAATTAGGAAAACGCAGGATTATTATTCCTCTCAGTCGCCCGTTTGGATAAATTGGTGACAGTGTCAAAATCAAGAGTAAAGAGTAATTAGAACGATAGGATGTTTGGGTAATATCTACAACTCCTCTATTAAGGTGAAAATAAAGCAATTGCTCAATATCAAATAGTTGATTAACTTTCAGTCAAAAGTTAATCTATAACAAGTAAGACGTTTCTCCCTATACCGCAAGCTATTACAGCTATTCCCATGCTTTTTTTTCTCCAAATCAAGATTTTTTGTTGATTATCTATTCCGCATTATCGGCCATTAGTTAATGCAAATAAAGTTGGACTAAGAATGCAGATAAAACATCCTCAGCTACTCCGTTTGTAAATATGTTGCGCATACATATGTGTGTTGATGTTGCCTTAACTGTGTGTTATACTCAATGCATGGTATTCACGATGTAACGTCATGGGGAAAAAAATATAAAATCAAAAAAAGATCAAATATTACTGGTGCTGTGTGTCAAGAGGATGAGCCAGACAATATAAGTCGTAACTACCTGATTCAATTCCTGCTATGGCTCCTTGGTCGCTTGGCAGATAATCTCCGTTGGCAAGATAAAGATCTCGGCGGGGATATTCTATCTGATGCTACCAATAGCACTTTGTTGATGGTAAGCATTGGGTGTTCTCATGCCTTTGCTGTGCATGATCTTTCTGGCTGCTCAAAGCACTTTTATGAACATTTTGGTTTTCGACCATTTGTACCCCACTCAATGGATCTGATGATCTCTCTTAAAGAGGCAGATGCAACAACGTTTGGTTGATAAACTATTTGATATGCTTCTTTACGAAAGGAGTTGTGTTATGCAAGCAATATTAGAAATACCCGATGTAGTCAAAAATGCAGGTGTGGATAAAAGGTATATAGAAGAAACAATTGCGGCGTCACTATATTATAATGGTAAATTGTCTGAAAAAGAAGCGTGTTTAATGATTGGTGTTAGCAGACGTGTCTTTGAGGAAGACATTTTACCTAAATTCGGGTTGTCTATGGTTGGTGGATCTCATGAAGATATTGAATTTGAAATAAATTCAAAAATATGAATAAAGAAATTGTAAGTGATACAGGGCCATTAATATCATTAGAGAAATTAGATGATGGTTTTGATATGATGAGGGGCCTTTACGAAAAAATAATTGTACCCCCAAAGGTGATGGATGAAATTACAGATGAGCGAAAACGGAACTATATTAAGCTACATGGTATAGAAGATCTTATTAAAATACAAAATGTTGAATATGCTACTAGTTTACAAGGTATAAGATCACTTCATGACGGTGAGGCACAAGCCATCTCACTAGCATATAACCTGGGCATTCCTTTGCTAATTGAAGAATTAAAAGGACGGAAAATACCATCCATTGCAAAAATAAAATTTTCAGGTCTCGCAAGGCAAATAGTAATTGCATTTAATGAAGGAATTATTCCTTTAAATAAAGCATATAAGAACCTTGAAATAATGCTAAATAAAAACCGTATAAATAGAGCTGTATATGATGCTTTATGTTTACAAATAGACAAACAATAAATACAGAAAACAAGCATGATAACACTTATGGCAGAGAGTGGATTCTTTATTTTATGGATACTTTGCGGCGTTGGCGTGGCTTATATTGCTAAGAAGAGAGGGAAGGTGTGGGGTGTGTGGTTGATGTACGGCCTGATTCTCGGGCCAATAGCTCTATTGCTTACAGCTTTCTCTTATGGTGGGAAGATGTGTCCGTATTGTAAAAGCAATATCCAGAAAGAAGCGGAGATATGTCCTAAGTGTAATAGACAGTTAGCGTAGTAATGGTTGGGGCGAGAGGTGTGAACTTGATGAATGTTGATATATGCTAGTATAGCGATAGCCATTAGTTTTCTGGTTATAGACTCAAGGCTAAAGCCATGAGTTACATCACAAAACTACACTTCACTATTGTAACTCATACCTTCAGGTTTGAGTGTGCAATATGTAAACTTCATGCGCAACGTAAGACGCATTCACTGGAAAAATGAAGCCAGGCATTATAAGTGTAAACATTTAGAAGTAGTCTGTAAGACTGCTCCCGCTAGAATTAAGATTACAATTGTCAAGGTAAACTAACATTTTGGAATTCAAATTAGCTGTACAGATTTATTATTACAAGGAGCAGGAATAATGTCACAAAATACCCCAATGATGAATCAATATAATGATATTAAGAAGAGATACAGGGACTCCCTGCTCTTTTTCCGGATGGGGGATTTTTATGAACTCTTTAATGAGGATGCGAAGGTCGCCTCCAAAGTATTAGGGATAACATTAACTTCCAGGTCTAAAGGTGAAAACGGGGTACCAATGGCCGGGGTGCCTCATCACGCGGCGGACGGCTACATCTCTAGACTTATAAAAGGGGGGCATAAGGTTGCAATATGTGATCAGATTCAAGACCCCCGTGAGGCTAAAGGTATTGTTGAACGGGATGTCACTCGGGTGGTTACGCCGGGAACGGTTACAGAAGATTTACTCTTGGATGATAAACGCCATAATTATCTTGCTTCGATTATTACTAAGGGGAATCTGGCAGGGCTTTCATGGGTAGATCTATCAACCGGAAAGTTTGAGGCGCAGGACGTAGATATTAATCAGCTTAAGGACGAAATTGCCAGGATAAATCCTTCTGAATGCCTGCTTCCGGAGTGCTGGGACCGAAATGATTCGTCTGTTGATAATCTGTTTCCTGGGGATACGGTTCCCATGATTTCCAATAGACCTGTGTGGGAGTTTGCCTGTGATACAGGTAGTAAAACGCTTTTAGAACATTTTGGTACATCTTCATTGGCCGGATTTGGATGTGGGGATCTTGGATTATCAGTAGGTGCTGCAGGTGCTATTATATTTTATCTGCGGGAGACACAGAAAGCGTCCCTTGATCATATCAGGAGGATAAACAAGTTTTCCCGGACCGAATACCTTATAATGGATCAGGCGACTCTCTACTCCCTTGAATTGACAGAGACTATGAGGAAAAGTGAGAAAGATGGTTCTCTGCTTGGGGTATTAGACAAAACCCAGACACCCATGGGTGGTAGGTTGCTTCAGGGGTGGATAATGACTCCGCTTAGAAATGTTGATGCTATTAGAGAGAGGCAAAATGGTGTAAAAGAGCTATTTGGGAATGTTTCGCTCCGGATGGATGTGAAAAAGATACTTAAGGATGTTTATGATATAGAGCGGATATCGACAAAAATTAGTTGTGGCAGGTCAAATCCAAGAGACATGGTTTCGTTAAAGGTCTCGTTAGGGCTCCTTCCAAAGCTGAAAGATGTGCTGGCTGGATGTAAATCGGATATGTTAAGAAGTCTGTATCTAGAGCTGGACATAGTTGAAGATGCCAGGGTGTTGATAGGCACAACACTTGTTGATGACCCTCCTTTAAATATTAAGGACGGTGGAATAATAAGGGAAGGGTATAATAAAGATCTGGATGAGCTTTGCAATGTGAGCAAAAACGGCAGGGGTTGGATTACAAGTTTCCAGGCGGCAGAGATTGAGCGGACAGGGGTGCATACTCTCAAGGTGGGATATAATAGGGTGTTTGGGTATTATATTGAGGTGACTAATGTTAATAAAGATAGAATACCAGCCGAATATATTAGAAAGCAGACCTTAAAGAATGCGGAAAGGTATATCACCTCTGAACTTAAAGAGTATGAATCAAAGGTGTTAACTGCGGATGAAAGGGCAAAGCAGATAGAGTTTGAGATATTTCAAGGACTACGTGAGGAACTTGCAGGGTTTACGTCTCGGCTGCAGAACAGTTCCTTTGTCATTGCTCAGCTTGACACTATTTGTTCCCTTGCTGATGTTGCCGCAGAGAATGGATATATAATGCCGGAGGTATATGAGGGGCTTAGTCTTGTTATCAAGGATGGGCGTCACCCTGTGCTTGATGTAAAACGGGGAGAAGAAGAGTTTGTCCCCAATGATGCTATTATGGACGGAGAAAGAGAGTCTGTAATGGTGATCACAGGTCCTAATATGGCGGGTAAGAGTACATATATCAGGCAAGTGGCCCTTTTAACAGTACTTGCTCAAATCGGGAGTTTTATACCTGCTCGTGAGGCGAAGATAGGTGTTGTTGATCGAATATTTACGCGAATAGGTGCGGCAGATGAACTGTCAAAAGGGCAAAGTACCTTTATGGTAGAGATGAATGAGGTGGCAAATATATTAAATAATGCCAGCAAAAGAAGTTTGCTGATCCTTGATGAAGTAGGGCGTGGTACAAGTACATATGATGGTGTTAGTATAGCTTGGGCTGTAGCGGAACATATCTATGAAAAAATAAATGCCAGGACTCTGTTTGCTACTCATTATCATGAGCTTACAAAACTGGCAAAGCTTTTCCCGGGGATAAAGAATTACAATATTGCGGTAAAAGAGCGGGCTGATGACATCGTATTTCTGAGGAAGATTGTAGAGGGCGGAACTGATAAAAGTTACGGGATTCATGTTGCACGGCTTGCAGGCATTCCGGAAATAGTTATTGAGCGTTCGCAGGCTATTCATGCCAGTCTGGATGTAAAGGCCGGTATCGGTATAAAAGAGGATCAGCTAAAAACAAAAAAAGAGAAGCTTAATAACGATCCTGCTGGTGCTAAACTCAGAGATAAGAAGCCTGTAGTAGAACAGTTATCATTGTTTGATACCGGAACCAATGAAATTATTGAATCCATAAAAAGAATGGATATATCAAATATGACTCCGCTTGAGGCGCTAAATAAGTTAAACGAGATTAAAAGTAAAGCATTAAAGTCGTGACAATAAATCATGGCAAAATAAAAGAATTGACAATGTTTTAATTCATGTGTTAAAATTTTTACACTTTGAATTGACTAAATGTGCTTTTATTGGAGCTATTTTAGCTTTTCCAAAAGGAATGGAAGGACCAAATCATGGGTACTGAAGGCATCGACGATACAGTATTAATGGTATTGTCAAAAATTATGATTTCAGAGACAAGTGACCATCAGATCATTGTTCTTAAAGAGAAAGATGGTGCAAGGAATTTTCCGATTGTTATTGGAATGCAGGAGGCTTGGGCGATTGACAGAGCCGTTAAAAATATTCCAACTCCTCGTCCGTTAACCCATGACTTGCTTAGCAATATGATAACTAGTCTTGATGTTGGTGTTGAACGGATTACAATTAACGATTTACAGAATAATACGTTTTATGCGACCATTGTTTTAAATCAAAATGGGGCAAAGTATAAGATAGATTCCAGACCAAGTGATGCTATTGTTCTTGCGACCCAGATGAAAGCAAAAATTTATGTTTCAAAAAAGGTTATAGATGAAGTTTGCAAAATAGATGCCTTATAGTGTATACTACTGCCTCTTAAACTGATGGCGGGTGCTGTTCGTTATTAGAATTCAAAGAATAAAGAGTATATGATTAAAAAAATGCTATATTTTAATTAACGCCAAATTAACCATAAATTTTGACGGAGGGATGGCCGAGTGGCCGATGGCGACAGTCTTGAAAACTGTAGTCCCGGCAACGGGACCGTGGGTTCGAATCCTACTCCCTCCGCCATTAAAAAAATATAATATTTCTGGAGAGGTGGCTGAGCGGCTTAAAGCGGTGGGTTGCTAACCCATTGTCTCGTTTTAGGCGGGACCCCGGGTTCGAATCCCGGCCTCTCCGCCAGATGTTATATTGCAAATCCTTACATCAAATCAATTTCATTGTAACTGTGCACCTTGCTTCAAGCTAAAACATACAATACCAGTGTCTTATAAACAGTGGCAATGTCGTTTTGTAAATATTATAGAATGAAGATAGGTATAATTTCGGATTCCCATGACAATCTTCCCCATATAAAGAAAGCAGTTCGATTGTTTAATACTGAAGGTGTCAGCCACATCATACATGCAGGTGATTATGTCGCTCCATTTGCAGTGAAGGAGTTGTTAAATGCAGACGCTGCAATTACAGGGATATTTGGTAATAATGATGGGGAACAGAAAGGTATAAAAGTTCTGTTTGAAAACATCTTTTATGGACCGCATACTATCTGTTTAAATGATAAGAAGATTACAATTGTTCATGATATTAACGACCTGGACTCGAAATCGCGAGAGATTAGTGATGTGGTGATTTATGGGCACACTCATAGCGCTGAAATAAGAAAAGAATCTGATACTCTCTTCTTAAATCCGGGTGAATGTGGTGGATGGTTAAGTGGGAATAGTACTGTTGCTTTATTGGATATTGATTGTATGGATTGCCGGATTGTGACGATATCATAGGTAATGGGTATTTAACTATAGCTCAAGATTTTACAGAAA
Source organism: Candidatus Anammoxibacter sp. (assembly GCA_021777055.1). GTDB lineage: Bacteria > Planctomycetota > Brocadiia > Brocadiales > Anammoxibacteraceae > Anammoxibacter_A. The sequence continues at coordinate 19,611 of JAIQZO010000076.1, forward strand.
GATTAGTAACTGGAGCGCAAAACTTGTTTTGCTTAAATTTGATTCGTGGCCTTGTTCTCTGCGAATGTCATTGTATATTTCATACGTAAGACACCGTGATTAAAAGAAGATATAAACTATATGTTGCCATTGGGTTTCTGATTGCTGTTGCGTCGGGATGTGTAACAAGAACAATAAATATTGAGACGACTCCAACGAGCGCGATGGTGTTTCTTGATGATAAATATGTGGGGAAAAGTCCGGTTTCTATACCTTTCTCCCATTACGGTACCAGAAAGATTACTATTGAGAAAAGGGATGATGATGGGCGGTTAGTTTTGAAAAGGAAGGTAAGTTTCGAGAAGATTAAGGTCCCATATTATGAGACCTTTCCACTGGGATTTGTGTATGAAGTTATATTGCCTAAAATGTATGAAGATAAGCACGATTTTAAATATGAGCTGGAAGAGCTGGATGTTATATCAATTGAAGATAAAAAGGCGCAGATGTTGGAGAACGCTAAAGAACTAAAAGAGTCTATAGCGGAGTGGTGAGCTATGCTCAATGTGATCCTGAATTCAACATTTAACGATCTGTTTTCTTGCTATTTTTAGATATTATTCAATCATGCTTTTCTCGATGTAGAGACCTAAGGCGATACCTGCAGAATCACTCAATTATAACATACAAATCCAACCAAACACTGAAACCTCTAAGTGACAAATTTCTAATCACATTGAGTATTGAAGATACCTGTTTTGTTGTACCCTTTTATAAAGAGTATAATCCTTAAAAAAGGGTACAAAGTTTCTGATTTTCCGTAAAATAACGGTTTAACTTCCAGCAATGTTGTCAGCCATCAATTTTGCCACTCCTTTGGCAAATGCCGTGGTGTCTTTTGGCTTAGATCCCTGAAGTAGTAACGCCTGATCATAAAGTAGGCTAGTGTACTCTTTCAGTAGCTCGCTATCTTTATCTTTTTCAAAAATGGAGTTCATCTTTTCAAAGATAATATGTGATGGATTGATCTCAAATATTCCTTTGCTTACGGGTACTTCTTGACCCATTGATTTTAAGATATTTTCCATGTTGTGGTCCACACCTCCATCATCTGCAACTATACAGCATGCGGAATCCTTTAGCCTGCCTGATAATCTAACATCCTTCACATCGTCTTTTAACTGATCCTTTATAAGCTCTATCAGCTTTTCATACTTCTCTTTGGCCTTTTTCTTATCTTTCTCTCCATCTTTGTCCAGATCAATGTCACCCTTAACAACTGACTTAAACTTATTCTTTCTAAACTCAAAGGAATCCATTATAAATCCGTCAATCTCATCCAGCATGAAAAGTACATCGTAGCCTTTTTCTTTAAATGCCTCCAGGTAAGGAGATTGCACTACCTCTTCCCGTGAAGTTCCAGCAATGTAATAGATCTCCTTTTGCTTTAATGGCATCTTGTCAATATAGTCCTGAAGTGTTGTATATTCTCCCGGTTTTGTGTTTACAGACTGGAATAGGAGCAGGTCGCCCAGTTCTTCTCGTTTCTCAAAATCCAGATGGATACCCTCTTTTAGTATCTTGCCAAATTCCATATAAAACCCTAAATATTTATCGTACTCATTTTTTTTCATATCACTAAGTACGTCCAGGGCTTTTTTTGTTATGCTTTTGTTGATAATGTCTACGTGCCTGTTTTTTTGCAGGATCTCTCTGGATACATTCAGTGGAAGGTCAGATGAATCTACGACTCCCCGTAAAAAACGTAAATAAACCGGTAGGATCTGCTCGCAATGGGTCATTATCTGCACCCTGTTAACGTAGAGTGCAAGGCCGATTTCATAATCTTTATACCAAATATTAAAAGGGGCCTTTGATGGTATGTAAAGTATAGTGCTGAATTCTGTCGTACCTTCCACATTATAATGCAGGACCCTAGCGGGATCAGTGAAGTCATGGGAGATGTGTTTATAAAACTCATTATACTCCTCTTCGCTCACTTCAGATTTGTTTTTCAGCCAGATGGCCTTCATGGAATTTATGGTCTCTTCCTCTATAACCTTTACCTTCTTCTCTTTGTCCTTTTCGTCTTCCTTCTCCTTTTCGACATCCATAACAATGGGATGCTCAATGTAGTCAGAATATTTCTTAATAATACTCCTTAGTTCCCATGTCTCCAGAAATTTCTTCTCTTCAGTTTTGATGTGCAATATAACATCGGTTCCCCTTGTATGCTTTGTTACCTCTTCAATTGTGAATGAACCGTCAGCTGTAGACTCCCACTCTACACTGGCGTTATCATTCGTCCCTGCTTTTCGGGACACAACTACGACCTTGTCTGCAACCATGAAAGCGGAATAGAATCCTACTCCGAACTGACCTATTAATTCAGGATTGTCCTGCAGGTTCTTGCTTTTGGCCGCAGCAATGAACTCCTTTGTTCCGGAATGTGCAATAGTTCCCAGGTGCTCGACTATCTCATCCTTTGTCATTCCAATGCCATTATCACTAATTGTAACAGTTCCAGCCTTTGCGTCCGGTATGACCTTGATCTTCCATTTGTCGTCACCTCCCAGTAAATCCGGGTTTGTCAGTGAGTCAAATCGTGCCTTGTCAATAGCGTCCGATGCGTTTGAAATTAATTCTCTCAAGAATATCTCTTTGTGTGAATACAAAGAATGAATCATAAGATCCAGAAGCTCTTTTACTTCTGTCTTAAATTCCAATTTGCTTACGGTCATATCACGTTTTCCTCTTCTTTAAAGATTGCTTAAATTACTTAAATTAATCTTTTCTATTTTTCTATTGATTTAGATTATTATAAAAGAATAAAAATTTGTCAATATCTAATTTAAATAGATGGTGCCGCAAGTGGATACAACAACTGTATGACATGGAATGTGTGGCTATTAGGTTAATCAGGCCTCGATGTGAAAAAATTGGACGCGATATCAAATGGTATTTGGATTGACACATTAAAAGCCTATTGCTACACTTAAAGAAAATAAGTAGTTTTACTAAATGGGTGGTGGGATGGCGGAGATAGTGATTGTTGGGAGGGTTGGTAGGTTTGAATTATGCCAAATAAACCTGTTGACACTAAAATTATTACTATGTTATAATTTTCCCTTGTCAATTTTTCTAAAATCTAATATAACCAATTAATTTATAAGGTATTTATGATAGATATTAAATCGGATTCATGTTGCAGTTTTTTTTTGATTGTAGCTTTAACGGTAACATTAATATGCTTTTCTACTAGGACAGTTTGTTTTGGTGGTGATAGTAAAGGAAATGCAGTTGCAACGATTAATGGGGAAGATATATCACGTACAGAACTTGCGGACTTTCTTATTGACTCTTTTGGAAAGGAAGGGATGGAGATCCTGATCAGGAGAGTTTTAGTTCAGCAGGTGGCAAAGAAAGATAATGTTGTGCTGACAGAGGGCGAGGTTAAAGAGAGGGTAGACAGATTAGTTGAGCTTGAGCTTGATAAGATAAAAAAGAGGTATGGGGCGGATAACCCGGATGCATTAAAAGCTGATTTGATTAAAATGGGGTATGATGAGGACAAACTTCGTGAAAAGTTGGTAGAACGAGTAGAGGTAGATGTAAGGCCGCAGCTTTTGGCTGAAAAACTTGTAAAAAGGACTATAACCGTTAAAGATGACGAATTGAAGGAAGCTTATGAAGAGTTGTATGGGGAGAAGTACCAGGTTCGCCAGATCGTTGTTTCTTTAAAGGAAGATGCAGACAAACTGTTGACACAGCTAAAGGCCGGGGCAGATTTCGCAAAACTGGCAAATGAAAGATCCATTGATAGACCTACTGCTGCAAAAGGAGGAATGATGGACCCAGTTAATAAAGTCAGTAGCTTAGGCAAGGCGATATCGGTACTAAAGAAAGGTGATATTACGGAAGTAATCCAATCAAGGAATGGTTTCCATATTTTTCTAATGGATGGGGTAATTCCTCCTGCAGAAACAAGGTCTTATGAAGACGCACTGCCGGACCTGAAGAAGATTGTAACAGCTGTGAATATAAAAAAGAGGTCAGGTCCATGGTTTCTTAATCTTGTAGAAAGTGCCAATATTAAGAATTATCTTGAATAAGCTATGGAATTGGTTGAGCAGGCTACTTGCCCTGATAATGATGGAGAAAATGATGAAATTCTTGCCGTAGACTTTAAGCCTGCGGTTGAAGCCCTTCTATTTGCCACAGATGAACCACTGTCTGTAACCAGAATCAGGGATATCTTTGGTGGGAATACAGACAAAGATGAAATTACTCAAGTAATAGGGGAACTGAAGGATGAGTACAATAGCAGTCCAAGGGGTTTTTGTCTGGAAGAGGTTGCCGATGGATATCAGATACTTTCAAAGGTAGAGTATCATCATTGGGTAAGTAAATTACTGAAGAAGAAGAAAGAGTATAAGATATCCAATGCATGCCTTGAGACTCTTTCAATAATTGCTTATAAACAGCCGATTCTAAGGGTGGATGTTGAATCTATCCGAGGTGTTCAGTCTGGTCAGATGATAAGGACCTTGGTTGATATGGGACTGGTAAAGGTGTCCGGACGTTCAGAGTTGTTGGGCAGGCCGTTGATGTACAGTACTACAAAAAAGTTTTTACAACACTTTGGACTTAAGTCGATTAAAGATCTTCCATCTCCAGACGGGAAATTGGAAGGCAAAGATAAATGTTTAGATGAGGAATGATATCGGTTGTTTTTATATTTTAGAGAGGAGTAAAAATTAATATGATTGAGATAAGAATCCACGGACGCGGCGGACAGGGTTCTGTTACAGCTGCTGAACTAGTTGGTTTTGCCGCTCATAGTGATGGGAAAAATGCTCAAGCTTTTCCTTCATTTGGCTCTGAAAGAATGGGTGCTCCCGTTCAGGCCTTTGCCAGGATCAGTGATAAGAACATTCGTTTACGTAGCCAGGTATATAACCCGGATTATGTTATTGTTCAGGACCCTACATTGTTGAGCTCTATTGATGTCTTCAGCGGGATGAAAGATGGTGGGCTGGTAATTATTAATTCGAAAAAGAGTCCGGACGAGTTTAAAGTGAGCTCTTCTGCTAAAGTGTTGACTATTCCTGCTATGGAGATTGCTATGGAGATTATCGGTGTGCCTATTATGAATACAACCCTTTTGGGGGCTTTTGCTGCAGCAAGCAAGGCGATTAGTCTGGAAGGTATCCATAAAGCCCTTTGTAATAAATTTGCACAGGATATTGCAGACAAGAACTTTAAAGCGGCTGAAAAGGCTTACAATTTTATAGAAGGAAAATAGAGTTTCTGGGTTTATATCACGGAATTATAATAAATGGAGTGTTGGAATAATGGAATTTAATAATTCCGGTTTTTAGCACTCCTTTTTTTATCTGACTGTTAATGGAATGGCAAATCAAGAAATTACCCGTATCTCATTCAGATCCTATCTATCTTTATCAAGACTTCAATCACCAAATCGTCAAATGCTATTTCTCTAAACTAAAAAGGATATGCTGAATGGTCCGGAAAAATAGCGGCTTTATTATTAAATCGGTGAAATCTTGGATTTATCTTTTACTTGTTGTAATTATCTTTGTCTTAGGACCTAATCTTACTTTGGCCAATGATAATGGCTTAGAGCAGAAAGGTAGAGATATTATAAGAGATAAACCAAGTACGCTACCGGAAGATGTATTAGCTGAATTCGATGAAATGAATGAGCGGCTTAATCAAGAAGGGATTACAGAGGAAGAGGCGGCTGAAATATTTGCTAGAGGAATAGAAATCTCCAATGAATTAAAGAAGTTGTATAATAACAGACATGATAAAGAGAAACATAGGAAGCTCAAAATAAAGAGAGATTTGATTAAGGCTATTATTGTTAATGAAGCTATTGATAGTGATGTCATTCCACAACTTAGCGATATTCCTATAATAGGTATGGGAACTGATTATGAATACGACGCTATTGAGTTTACTATAAAAGCAGAGATGTTTAATGAAAAAAACATAAAGGAATATATAAAGAAAATTAGAAAGATTGTAGGTGGTGAAGTTGATATTGTTCTTTCTCCAGGCAACATTCCGGTTTTACAATAGTTCCTAGGCGGAACTAGTATTTGTAATGATGTTAATTTGTCATATCACCCAGCATTAAACCAGTTTCTCGATTTTAAATTAAAGCCTTGCAAATTAGGACTAAAATAGTAAACCTCCAGCCCGGTAGGTGATAAATTAACTTTGAGTATAGTTAAGAAGAGAGTTGCCGTAATCGGTTTGGACAGCATACCACCTGAGCTTCTTTTTGATAAATTTCTAGATCGACTGCCAAACCTAAAGAGATTGGTTTCAACCGGTATTTATGGTAAGTTAAAGAGTACTATACCTGCGATTACTTGTCCTGCGTGGACATCCATGGTTACCAGTGTTAATCCTGGGAGGTTAGGTATTTATGGATTTAGAAACAGGCTGGCATATGATTATGAAGGGCTGCAGTTTGTAACGTCAAGATTAGTAAAGGAACCTACTCTCTGGTCACTACTTTCCGCTCAAAATAAAAAGGTTATTGTCATTGGTGTGCCCCAGACGTACCCCCCTTCCCCTGTAAACGGATGTATGATTACCGGTTTTCTGACACCGAACACCTCTCACAATTATACCTACCCGGAAGAATTAAAAAGTGAGGTAGAATATATTACCGGTGGTTACAAGCTTGATGTGGAAAATTTTAGAACAGATGATAAGGCTCCCGTTATCAGGTCTGTATACGAAATGACGGAGAAACGTTTCAAGCTTGCAAGGAATTTTGTGCAGAACAAGGAGTGGGATTTCTTTATGATGGTGGAAATCGGGCCTGACAGACTGCACCACGCTTTCTGGAAGTATTTTGATACAAACCATCCGGGGTATTTTGCCGGAAACGTTTATGAGAATGTAATACCGGACTATTACCTCTACCTGGATAAAGAGATTGGGGATTTTATTTCGCTCCTTGATCACAATACCACCATTATGGTTGTCTCTGACCACGGTGTTAGAATGATGGAAGGTGGTATCTGTATAAATGAATGGTTGATAAATAACGGATATCTGAAACTGATTCATTATCCGGATGAAGTGACGCCGTTTAATAAATATATTGTTGATTGGGGTAATACGGTAGCCTGGGGAGAAGGTGGTTATTATGGACGTCTCTTTATGAACGTAAAGGGTAGAGAACCTAGAGGCGTTGTTGCCAGACAGAATTATGAGAATGTTAGGAATGAGCTTATAACGCGCCTTGAGAGCATCCGGGATGAGAATGGAATCTGTATAAATACCAAAGCGTTTAAGCCTGAAGAGATTTATTCCGTATGCAATAACATCCCGCCTGACCTGATCGTATATTACGGAGACCTTGCATGGAGGTCCATTGGCAGTGTTGGACATAATACCATATGGGCAAAGGAGAATGACCTGGGCTCAGATGATGCAAACCATTCCCAATATGGAATCTTTCTGATGAATGATGGTCGTGATAATAGTGTGTTGAAGGAGGGGCTTGAGTTGATCGATGTTGCACCGACAGTATTAGACTGTATGGGTATTGATATACCATTCTCCATGGAGGGCAAGGTAATAAGATAGTTGAGATGTTTGTTCTGTTTCCTTATGTTAGTTCTAGTACAGCGTCTATGTTGTATTGGCGATAGCTATGCGATCTCAACTCTTTTTGTTAACGGATAGTAACAGCTCAGGTGGATAGACTGAAGGCTGAAGGTAAAGCTTAAAGGCAAAAAGGCTGTGTCTTTTTCTTTTTGCCATTACCTAAAATGCTTTATGCTTTTACCTTCAGTCTTCAGTCTATCCACCTGTGTTGTAACAACTAATAAGACTTAAGAAATTGTACCCGTCATTAGAACGATGACACAGTACTAGTATAAAACAGCGAAAGGCCTGTAACTGCCTTTTATCTCCCAGTCCTTTCAAGTCATATTTCTGCAATGAAAGATTTTTTTTTGGCATGCAGTTTCCTTACAATTATTCCCGTTAAGAGGAAATGGAATTTCTCCTCACCTGATATCAGAAAAACTATTTTCTGGTTTCCCGTTGTTGGGTTGCTAATAGGGCTATTGCTATGTTCTATTTACTATCCATTAACAAAGATACTTCCCGTTGCCGCTGCAGATGCCTTTGTAATAATAATATATATTTTTCTTACAGGAGGCTTGCATCTTGATGGATTTGCTGATACCTGCGATGGTATTTTTGGCGGAAATGCAAAAGAGAGACGGTTAACCATAATGCGGGACAGCACAGTGGGTAGTTTTGGCGTTATTGGATTGGTCTGTGTGCTGGGAATAAAGTATTTATCTCTTTGTTTAGTTTCAAATGGCGGGCTCATTAATGTAGATTTGTTGAGCATATTTGAAGGATATTGCAATGGGGTTGATCTTGAACATTCATCTATTGTCAAAAAGATGGTACTCCTCTTCCTTTTTCCTTCAATTGGGAGATGGGCCCAGGTTCTTGGCGCTTCAGTTTCCAGGTATGCACGTGAAAACGAATCCGGTACCGGGTCATTTATTATTCAAAACACAACACCGATTCTGGCCTTTTATTCTGCCCTGATACCACTGTTTTTCCTTTATCTGTTTTTAGGATTTAACGGCCTGATGATATTGGTATTAATTACCGTAACATGTTTTATATTTGTATGTTTCATTCGGTCTAAGATTGGCGGAATGACGGGGGATACCCTTGGTGCTTTAAACGAGATAAGCGAGCTTATGTTTCTTGGAATATTTATGCTGTAGGTTGGTATGGAGGTAAGAGTTTACCATAGAGAACAATAATAACTCACACAAAGGCACAAAGGCACAAAGGCACAAAGGCTCAAGGATTAAAGACAGAAAAAGAAATGCGGAAATGGTGTAGATATCTTCGTGCCTCCGTGTCTTTGTGTGAGAAATAATATATGCTCTAGCTGAACTGTTGAGATTTTAGATTTTTTTAACTAAACTATTAAAATAATTAAAGGTGAGTGATTAGGTATTTTCTATGTCGGAATTAACACTGGTTCTAGGTGGAATAAAAAGCGGGAAATCCCTCTTTGCTGAGAACCTTGCCCATCGTTTTAGTAAGAAAAACGATATTAATTTTAATAAAATTGCATATCTGGCAACGGCTGAGGTTCGTGATGATGAGATGGCTGCACGTGTATTGACGCATAGGGAAAGGAGACCAAAAGAGTGGCAGACTCTAGAATCTCCGTTAAGGCCTGATATAGTGATCTCAAATTTAGACACGAGCATAAAGTTCTTGATAATTGACTGTGTAACTCTCTATATCACCAACCTTCTGTTACAGAATGAATCAGGTGAGTTTGAGAGGGATAATTGTTGCTGGTCTGACAAGTGCGGAGCAATATTAGATAAGGTAGGTAAGCTTTGCCATGTGTGTAAGGAGAGAGATCTAAATGTTGTAATGGTCTCTAATGAGGTTGGATTTAGCATTGTGCCGGATAATAAACTGGGTCGTGTGTTTAATGATATTCAAGGTCAAACGAACCAGATTATTGCCAAACACGCAGATAGTGTTTATCTTGTAGTTGCTGGTCTTCCTCAACAGTTAAAATAAAATATGTTCATACTGTATGTGTTTCCGTTTTAATCGGTTGCAGTGTAACAGGTTACAGAATGTTTTAAATATAAAAATGTAGGGTGCGTATTACGCATCGACATACTTAAAATCAGTGTTGTCCGGTTAGGTATTTGCTTCAGATTATAAGTAGCTAGTATCCAGTGCCTAAAATGCCTAAATTGCCTAAAATGAGCTAAAATTATAGAATTTTATTTATTATTAATAAGAAACAACACTATAAATTTTAGGCACTTTAAGTAATTTAGGCATTTTAGGCAATTCTTTACACTATGATTTTGAAGAATATCCATAAATATGGAACATTATTGCACTGCAAAAGGCTAACCGGACAATGCTGACTTAAAATAGAAAGATTTAAAGATATGCAAAATACCCCAACGGGGTTATACATATTAGCCCAGGGCAGCGCCCTGGGTTAACGACAACGATTAAATTGCACCCTGAATGGGTGCAACATATTTTTCAGATTCATAGCCAATGTATGTTCCGCCCTTACAGGGTTATGTTTTTTTTTGTGTTTTTGTCTCAGTGCGTTGCCCTGGGTTGGTATATCTGCCCCTTTCAGGTGGAAATAAGATCATAGCTCTTATTTGTAATCTCTGTGGATTAAGATTAAGGTTATTAATTTGGTGTTAACTGGAAATTTTCTGTAACATTTACGACGTAGAAACGGTTGTGTACGGTTATGGACTTTAATAGTTTTGAGAAATCAATAAAGAAAAGCAGTATCTCTCCCGTATATATTGTGGCAGGAGAGGAGACTTTACTTGTCAAGAGATCTTTGCAATTGATAAAGGAGAAGATCCTAACCAAAACGACCATAGATATGGCCCTGTCCGAATTTAACGGAAACGATACGACTTTTGGTACGGTTTGTACGGATCTTCGTACAGTTTCATTCTTCGGAGTGGAAAACAGGAGATTGGTTGTAGTTGAAGATGCGGATGCTTTTGTCAAAAAAAATAAGAAGAAAATGCAGGATTACCTATCATCTCCGTCGTCATCAGCCTCTCTTCTGCTTGTATGTTCAAAACCGGACGCATGGATAAAGAAGTGTGAAGGCAGTAAGTGTGTTATTGTTGAATGCGCAAAGTTAAGGGATTATCAACTGGTCGCCTGGGTGGAGGCAAAGGTAAAGGGGGTTGATAAAAAAATAACTGCAGAAGCTTCAAAGGGATTAATTGCGGAGACCGGCAATAACCTTGATCTTCTGGTAAACCATATTAATAAATTAACCATCTTTATTGGAAGTCGTGATACTATAACCGGTGAAGATGTGCATGCCATTGTATATGATGGAAAGAAACAGACCATCTTTGACCTTACTAATGCCATATCAGATAAAGATACCGCCAACGCCTTAAGAATATTACAGAAGCTAATAGGTTTAGGAGAAGAGTTTATAGGAATAATTACCCTGCTGGGCTGGCAGATAAGGAGATTATGGATAGCGAAACGTATTGTAAAAGAGTCAGGCGGTAATACGCAGGTTGTAACTAAACGTTTGCAAAGTGAGTTAAAAGTAAACAAATATTTTTGTGAAAGATTTCTGGCCCAGGTCAACCGCTTTACAGAAGAGGGTTTGCAGGCAAAGTTTGGGTATATATCAGATACGGATGTTGAGCTTAAAACAGGTACTTTTGAACCGCGTATATTAGTTGAGTGCTTAATCGTTAAATTATGCAGATAGGGTTTGATTTATGGTCAAGCCATGTATAATGTAAAAACACTTGAGGATAATGTATTGATCGTATAAAATATGTGTTAAAAGTCAGCATTGTCCGATTAGTCTTTTGCCGTACATAATGTTGAATATTTATGAATATTTCTCAATAATATAATGATGCGAAAAAATGCCTAAATTACTTAAAGTGCCTAAAATTAATAGATTTGTTTTTTATTAATAATAAATTAAATTCTATAACTTTAGCTCATTTTAGGCAATTTAGGCAATTTAGGCATTTTAGGCACTCAATGTTAGCACGCATATTTGATAAGCAAATAACTAACTGGACAACACTGATCAAGAGTGATATTTAATTAATGAATTTATAGGAGTAACTAAATGAAGTTCTTTATTGACACGGCAGATATAAACGAGATAAGAGAGGCCAATGATCTGGGTATCCTTGATGGAGTAACAACTAACCCTACCTTGGTTTCAAAGACTGGAAGGCCTTTCAAAGAGGTGGTAACAGAGATATGTTCTGCTGTTGATGGAGATGTCAGTCTGGAGGTTGTTGGCCTGGAATGTAAACAGATGGTTGACGAGGCAAGAGAGCTTGCAAAGATTTCAGATAATGTGGTAGTTAAGATACCTCTTATTAAAGAAGGGTTAAAGGCAGTAAAGATGCTTTCCGCCGAAGGGATAAAGACTAACGTTACTCTCTGCTTCTCACCAAACCAGGCACTGCTTGCCGCAAAAGCCGGTGGTACATATGTGAGTCCTTTTATTGGAAGGCTGGACGATAGGGGGCAAGACGGAATGCAGATAATCGAAGATATTCGCACAATATACGATAACTACAGCTTTGATACTGAAATCATTGTCGCCAGCATCCGTAACCCTGTTCACGTTAAGGATGCGGCGTTGATTGGTGCGGATGTGGCAACCATACCTTTTGCCGTTTTTGATAAACTGGCACAACATCCTCTGACAGATCAGGGCATAGAGCAGTTTCTCGCAGATTGGGAAAAGGTCCCCAAATAATCCATCCGATTTTTAATATATGAGGAGTAGAGTTGTATTATAACGCCCTCTACTCCTCATGTTTTTCCTGCCGCGAGGTTTATCAATTTTACAATTAATAAATCATCGTAACTATTCAGTATACAGTAATCAGAATCCAGAATTCAGTCTCGTGAGCTTTATGCCGTACTATTAAATCTTGAAATGTACGTGCCGGTTTTCTCATTCTGAATCCTGTTTCCTGACTCCTGACTCCTGACTCCTGAATTCTTATTCATTATCACGCTATAAGAACTTGCCGTCTCTTACTCAAAATCAAGCGGACTTTTTGCCTCTTTTACCGTTGAACTTTTAATGCAATGTGTGTAAATCATCGTTGTCCTTACATCACTATGCCCTAATAACTCCTGTATGGTACGAATATCATAATTAGCCTGCAGTAAATGTGTTGCGAAACTGTGACGAAAAGTATGGGATTTAACACGTTTACAAATTTGTGCTTTTCTAACAGCATCCCTTATCGCTGCTTGTACGTGAGTTTCGTGAAGATGATATCGTTTTATCTCCTTTGTATCTGAAACCGTTGTTAGCTGTTTTGCGGGGAAAAACCATTGCCAAATTAACTCTTTCGCACAGTTTTTATATTTTTTTTCAATTGAATCAAACATAAAAGCGCCATCATAGCCGCGGCCTAAATCTTTTTCATGTAATTTTTTTACACGTTCAAGATGCGCTTTTAGTTCCGGTAAAATGCTTTCAGGTAGAGGAACAGTTCTATCCTTTTTCCCCTTACCATCGTGAACAGTTAAAATACCTGCGTCGTAATTGAAACAGTTAATCCTCAAATTCAAGCATTCAAACAATCGGAGACCGCATCCGTACAAAAGTTTAATAACCAAATCGAAAGGGTATGGAAGATTCTCAAGAATCAAATTAACCTCTTCACGTGATAGAACCACAGGGATATAAGGTTTCCTTTTAGCCCTGAGAGTACTCTTTTGGTCTCCAAAATCAATCTTAATAATATGTCTGTAAAAGAATAGTAGCGAATTAAATGCTAGATTTTGTGTAGAAGCCGATACATTTCGCTTAACAGCTAAATATTCCAGAAAACCCTTAACATCTGAAGGCGATAAAGTGTTGATATCTTTATTGCGTGTAAATCCTTGAAATTCTTTGACCCAGGTTGTATATGCCCTTAAAGTTTTAGGAGAATAATGTTTAATTTCTATCAAGCCGGTAAGATCATTAAATGCAGCATTCCATCCTTTTGCTTTTTCTTGGTTATCAGGTTCTTTTAAATTAACAGAATTAACGGGCCATTTGGGATTATTACCTTGAACTGATTTATCCTTACCTGACAAGTTATTGTTAAAATTAGGACTATCTTCTTTTACACGGTTATTTAATCCACTAAAATCAGGTAGTGAAGCAGAAATAGCCTGCCTGTATAAATTGTTGTTTTGGGCCGAATCAGAATATTGATTCTGCTTAATCGAAAGCTTCTCTTTATACGTTACTCTATTATTAAAATCGGTAAGATCGTTTTTAGTTTCTGGTAGCAATAGAGAATAATAGATAGATATTGCAGCAGAAGCTTGCTTTTGTTGGTCAGAAGATTGATGCTTTTCTTGCAGTTTTTTAATAAAGTGTGGAAGGCTCTCTTTTTTCGATTCGTCAAAACGATATTTATTACAAAAATCAAGGTAGTACCTGAGCCATTTTCTATAATTATCATGCTCCTTACGCAGGATATTTTTCTTGGCTAAATTGAGATCAAATTCAGCTTTAATTTTGGTTGGAATATTCAACGAAAACCTCTTGCAGATCATAAATAAAGATGTTATATTAATTTCTTATTAACATTCAATGTGGCGTATATTAACAGGAAAATATTACGTGTTTCATATAAAAAAAGCAAGAAAAATAGTAACAGATTAGAATTTTCAGGTATTAATCATAAACAGGTTAGTTACTTGTTATACTTTAAGTAAGGTGGAAAAAGAAGGAATATGTCATAATGAAAAGAGTCATGCAAATCACTATATTCGCTAATTGAAATGCCAGGCTTTAAATTACTGCCCTCTGGCATCCATAGCCTCGGAAGATAAAAACAAGAAGGATTGAAAGGTATATGTGAATGACATCTGAAAAGCAAATAGAAGAATCTTTAATCAACAAGCTTAAAGACCTTAAATATACATACCGAGAAGATATACGAGACAGAGTTTCGCTTGAAGTGAATTTCAGAGAGCACTTTCAAAGACTCAATAAAGTAAACCTGAATGACTCGGAATTTGCACGGCTTAGAGATGAAATTATTACTGCCGACGTATTTACAGCAGCGAAAACACTACGTGAAACAAATACTTTCCGCAGAGATGATGATACGCCCCTGCAATATACTCTGGTGAATATTAAGGACTGGTGCAAAAACGAGTTTGAAGTCATCAATCAGCTGCGAATAAATACTGAAAATAGTCAACATCGTTATGACGTCATTATACTGATTAATGGTGTTCCGGCTGTTCAAATTGAGCTTAAAACTCTTCAGGTTACTCCCAAAAGGGCGATGGAGCAGATTGTTGAATACAAAAACGACCCAGGCAACGGCTTTACCAATTCACTGCTCTGTTTTATGCAGCTTTTTATTGTCAGTAACGAAAGCAATACATACTATTTCGTTAATAACCATAAAGACCATTTTACATTTAATGCGGATGAAAGATTTTTGCCCATCTATCAGTTAGCTGATGAAACCAACAAGAAAATCGCCCATTTACATGATTTCGCCGAAAAATTTCTCGCAAAATGCACGCTGGGGCAAATGATCAGCCGGTATATGGTGCTTGTGGTCTGCGAACAGAAACTAATGATCATGCGGCCATATCAAATTTACGCAGTGAAGGCTATTGTGGACTGCATTCATCAAGACAGGGGTAATGGCTACATCTGGCACACCACGGGAAGCGGAAAAACACTTACATCTTTCAAGACATCAACACTATTGAAAGACAATCCCGATATTGAAAAATGCTTATTCGTGGTTGACCGCAAAGACCTCGACAAACAGACCCGGGAAGAGTTCAACAAATTTCAGGAAGGTTGCGTAGAAGAAAATACCAATACGGAAACCCTGGTACAAAGGCTGTTATCAGAAGACTATACTGACAAAGTGATAGTCACCACCATTCAGAAACTTGGCCTTGCCCTCGATGAAAACAGCAAAAGAAACCAAAACAGTAAGCAAAAAGGCAGACTGTCCTTTAAAGAACGGTTAATGCCGCTTCGAGATAAAAGGGTTGTCATTATTTTTGATGAATGCCACCGCTCACAGTTTGGCGATAATCACAAAGCCATCAAAGAGTTTTTTCCCAAAGCACAGCTTTTTGGTTTTACAGGAACACCGATTTTTGAAGAAAACGCTATCTATAAACAAATAGACGGTACTCTAGGCTCTTACAAGACAACCAGAGATATTTTTGAAAAACAACTGCACGCTTACACCATTACCCACGCCATTGACGATGGCAATGTCCTGCGTTTTCATGTGGATTATTTCAAACCAGATAGCAAGAAAAAGGTTGAAACAGCTGATACTACCAGCAAAAAAGCCGTTGTAGATTCAATTCTTGATAAACATGACGCTGCCACTAATGCAAGACGGTTCAACGCCTTATTGGCAACAGCTTCCATAAATGACGCTATTGATTACTATGAACTTTTCAAAGAGATACAGTCAAAGCGTGCGCAAGAAAATGAAGATTTTAATCCGTTAAATGTTACCTGTGTCTTTTCGCCTCCGGCAGAGGGGAATAAAGATGTCCAGCAAATTCAGGAAGATTTGCCTCAGGAAAAAGCTGACAACGAACAGGAACCCGATAAAAAGAAAGAAGCCCTGAAAGCAATTATTGCTGATTATAACAAACAGTACGGAACAAACCATCGTATAAATGAGTTTGATTTGTACTATCAGGATGTACAGAAAAGAATCAAAGACCATAAGTATTCCAATGCCGATTATTCGCATAAAAACAAAATCGATGTGGTT
This sequence comes from Candidatus Anammoxibacter sp., assembly GCA_021777055.1. GTDB lineage: Bacteria > Planctomycetota > Brocadiia > Brocadiales > Anammoxibacteraceae > Anammoxibacter_A. Next base: position 35,978 of record JAIQZO010000076.1, read on the forward strand.
ATCGTTGTTGATATGCTGTTAACCGGCTTTGACTCAAAGTATCTGAACACCTTGTATGTTGACAAAAATTTAAAGCAACATGGCTTGATACAGGCTTTTTCCAGAACAAACCGGGTATTGAACGACACAAAACCCTATGGGAATATTCTTGATTTCAGAAAGCAGACCAAAGAGGTGGATGAGGCCATTGCACTCTTTTCCGGCCAGGATAGCAACAAGGCTAAAGAAATATGGCTGGTTGACCCGGCCCCTATAGTGATCGAAAAATACAAAAAAGCAGTAGTCGCATTAGGTGATTTTATGCAGGACAAGGAATTGGTATGCGATCCGCAGGAAGTATACAACCTCAAAGGAGATACTGCCCGCATTAATTTTATTAATCAGTTTAAGGAAGTACAGCGTCTAAAAACCCAATTAGACCAATACACTGATTTAGCCGTTGAGCATAAAAAGCAAATGGATGCCCTTATTTCTGAAGATCAATTGCGTTCATTCAGGAGTTCTTATATAGAAATTGCTCAACGCTTAAAAGAAAAACAGCAAAAAGACGGAAACAACGTAGATCCTGAAGTTGCCCAGCTGGATTTTGAATTTGTCCTGTTTTCTTCCGCGATCATAGACTATGACTACATCATGTCGCTAATATCGAAGTTTACCCAAAGCGGGCCGAAAAAGCAGAATATGAGCCGCGAACAGTTGATCAATATGCTTTGTTCCAGCGCCAATTTAATGGAAGAACGGGAAGATATTATCGCTTACATTAATACACTCAAAGCCGGTGAAGCCTTAAACGAAAAAGAGATAAGAGAAGGCTACCTGCAATTTAAATCTGAAAAGGCAGCTAAAGAGATGGCAGAAGCAGCCTGCAAGCACGGACTGGAAGCGGAAGCACTACAGGCTTTTGTGGCTGAAATTACAGACCGCATGGTTTTTGACGGTGAGAAGCTCAGCGATTTAATGGAGCCACTGGACTTAGGCTGGAAAGAGAGAACAAAAAAGGAACTGGAATTGATGGAAGACTTGATACCGCTATTAAAAAAACTTGCCGGCGGACGTGAGATTGCGGGGCTGGGTGCGTATGAGTAAGAAAAATCAACAGATTTCTACGCAAAAAGATTTTAATGAGCTTTTAAAGCAGATTCAGCAGGCACGGCAAAAGGCTTTCCGCCAAACAAACACCACGCTGATTGATTTATACTGGCACCTTGGAAAAAAAATCAGTGAAAAAGTGCAGTCGGAGACATGGGGAAAGGGAGTTGTGAACGAATTTGCCAAATACATTTCCCAAAATGCCCCGGAAATAAAAGGTTTCAGTAATAAAAATCTTTGGCGGATGAAGCAGTTTTATGAAACATACAATGATAACGAAAAACTCGCACCGCTGGTGCGAGAATTACCTTGGTCACAGAACATCATCATTTTTTCACGATGTAAAACAGATGAAGAGAGGGAGTACTACCTTAGTCTGGCAATCAGAGATAAACTGAGCAAAAGAGAACTGGAAAGACAAATTGATTCTGCCCATTTTGAACGTACAATGCTTGGAAACACAAAACTCTCAACAGTGTTGAGAGAATTCCACCCCAATATCAGCCAGACCTTTAAAGATAGTTATGTACTTGAATTTTTAGGCTTGCCGGATAGTCATAGCGAAAACGATTTAAAAAAAGCGCTTATTCACCACATGAAGACATTTATCCTTGAACTGGGCAAAGATTTTATATTTGTGGCCGAAGAATATCGCCTGCAAGTAGGCAATCAGGATTTTTTTATTGACCTGTTGTTTTTTCATCGCGGACTTTCTGCCCTGGTTGCCTTTGAACTGAAAATCGGCAAATTCAGTCCCGAACATCTGGGACAGCTTAATTTTTATCTGGAAGCTCTGGATAGAGATGTTAAAAAATCTCACGAAAATCCAAGTATCGGCGTATTGCTGTGCCGTGACAAGGACGAGGAGGTTGTGGAATACGCGCTTTCCCGCAATCTGTCACCTGCTCTGGTTGCTGAATATCAACTGCAATTACCGGATAAAAAACTAATTCAGGCAAAACTGCATGAATTGCTTGCAGATCAGCCTTGGGCGGAAGAAGAAGGGGAAGAGCTATGAACCACGAAAGGCACGGAAAGCACGGAAAAATTAGGAAGGTGCCGAAACTGAGATTTCCTGAGTTTTTGGATAAGGGGGAGTGGGAAAAACAAAAATTTAACAATTTGCTTAGAAAGATATCTAGTCCTGTAAAAGTTGAACCAGATGAGGTTTATCAAGAAATAGGTATACGATCTCATGGAAAGGGTATCTTTCATAAGGAACCTATTAATGGAAAAGGGCTTGGTAACAAGCGGGTCTTTTGGGTAGAGGAAAATGCTTTCATTGTTAATATAGTTTTTGCTTGGGAACTGGCAGTCGCAAGTACAACAGAGACTGAAAAGGGAATGATTGCATCACATAGATTTCCTATGTATCAGGTATACGATAATAGAGCTGTTGTAAGCTATATCAAGTATTTCTTTTTAACAAATAAAGGCAAGGAGCTTCTATGGATAGCATCTCCCGGAGGGGCAGGGAGAAATAAGACCTTAGGACAAAAAGAATTCGAAAATTTGGAGTTTTTAATTCCAAGGTTTGTGGAAGAACAACAACGCATCGCCGATTGCCTCACCTCTCTTGATGAACTCATCACCGCCGAAGCCGGGAAGCTCGAAGCCTACAAAGCCCATAAAAAAGGGCTGATGCAAAAGCTCTTCCCAGCCGAAGGGAAAACCGTGCCGGAATGGCGGTTCCCTGAGTTTCGAAGTAAGGGGGAATGGGAGGAAACGACAATCGGAAATATTGGAAGTTTTTATTATGGAAAAAGCGCCCCTAAATGGTCTTTGGAAGAAGATGCTCCAACTCGATGCGTAAGATACGGGGAACTCTATACTAAGTTTGGAGCTATTATTACTGAAACATATTCGCGAACCAATATTGACCCAAATAATTTACGGTTTAGCAAAGGTGGGGAGATTTTAGTCCCTCGCGTTGGTGAGAAGCCCGAGGATTTTGGGAAATGTTGTTGCTACCTGTCGTTGGGAAATATTGCAATCGGCGAAATGATAAGCGTGTTTGAAACTGCACAAAACCCATTGTTCTATACATATTATTTTAGAAACTTGTATAGGCAATTTGCGAAAGTTGTTGAGGGGCAAAACGTCAAAAATCTCTACTATGTTGAACTAAAGCCGCTTCCAATTCGTCGCCCATCCCTCCCTGAACAACAAAAAATTGCCAATTGCCTTACCGCCCTCGATGAACTCATATTAACCCGGCAATTAAATAGGGTAACTATGCTGCGTACGCAATCTTTGGGTGCTTAAAATATTTCTTCACTCTGCTTGGAGACTTTTGAAGTTTTCTCAGATGCGATATTGCGTTGTTCTTAAGTTGATCTTTTGTCC
>JAIQZO010000077.1 GCA_021777055.1 Candidatus Anammoxibacter sp.
CGCATCGGCTTAGTTCAACAAAATTTTATCCGTACTTGAGTAAATAAGAAAAAGTAAACACATCACTGCAAGAAAATGTTTATTGTGATAGTGTAGTGATAATTGTTTGTACTCAACTACGGATAAAATCCTTAACGTTATGCAAAAAAAACTACTATAAAAGCATGTGACTACACAAATAACAAGATATTTACCAAGCATTTTTAGGCACAATTACAACTTAATCAATTTTCATAACGTATTAAAACATTGATAGCTATGGCATTAGAAGTTGATATTAGATTTTTTATTTAATTTAAAGCATGAAAAACGATATAAATCTACGGTATTCTTTTTAATCCGTCATTTTGTAACCTTTGAATTTCAAAAGGTCTTATAAAACAAGCGTCGTCATAATATACCTGAATATTCCAGGTAATTATGAAAATTAATGGAGATTACATTATGAATGAGGATTCAAAGACAATATTCTTTGCATATCAAGGTAGAAAATCTAATCAAGCAGATGAAAACACTGATGCAATTAAAAGAGCAATAAAAGATTTCAACAAATATCAAAATACATATGTAGCTAAAACATGGGAAGATTACGTAAAGACGGATTTTATATCAAAGAGTGTATTAAAAGCAATTAAGGACTGTTTAATATTTGTAGCAGATATGACACATTTCAACCACAATGTAATGTTTGAACTTGGATATGCAATTGCTTTAAATAAGAAAGTATTAGTTATTCTGAATTCAAATATCCAAAATGCAACGAGCAGATACCACTCATCATTTCTAAAAGATATTAAGTACCAAAGCTTTTCAAATGCAAATGACATTAATAAAAGCTTACAAAACAAGGCGTATAATGATGGATGGATGAATAGTAATGTAAAACTAGACACCGTATCCCCTATGTCTAAACATATCTTTTATATGGAAAGTCAAAATCCAAATCAAGCATCTTTGGATCTTTCATCCTATTTGCAAATGTATTCTGAAGAGAACTCATTAGATGTCATTTCTGAGAATCGTTCAGAGATACAATATCAAACTATCAATTGGTATTTCGTAAATATATATCAAACACGTATTACTATAGTGCATTTCTTAGGTGATGATATAGAAGGGCATAAAGAAGTTAATGCATCCAATTCTTTTTGGAGCGGGATTGCTTGTGGTTTTGGGAGAGATGTTTTACTTCTTGCACCAACTAAATATCGCGCTCCTCTCGATTATTACGATATTATGGTTCAATATGAAGACAGTAATCATCTTGTAGATGAAGTTGAAAAATGGTTAGCTTTTAAGCAAAAAGAGTTTTCTGACGCTCTGCCAGTTGGTGTAGCAAGTACAAACGCAGAGAAAGAATTAGAACATGAGGTTGACTTATTAAAATTGGGAATTGGGTGTGAAATTGCCGAAAACGAAAAGGAGAACCTTTTAGAGTATTTTGTCCCCACATATTCATATAATAAAGCCAAAGATGGTAAAAGTACAATAATAATAGGACGAAAAGGAAGTGGTAAATCTGCGATATTTATTAAATTGGCAAAAGAGTTTTCTAATAATAAGAAGATTTATTTAATAAATTTGAAACCTGAGTCTGACGAATTATTACATAACATTGATATGTCACTGATGTTTAAATCTGACTCTTCACGGCTCACGTTTTTCTTTTCAGTCTGGAAATGTGTGATTTTCTCTCAACTTTTCTTAGATATTCGTAATAAGATAAAAGGAAAAGAAGCTAATGGTGTATCGCTATCAGAAGACGAACAAAACATTCAGATTTTCTATTTGAAAAACGAAGATATTATAGGGAAAAACTTTTTGGGAGTAATATCAATCATCAATTCAAAATATCTAAATTCCAAGGATTTAGATAAGCCAAATGTATTAGAATTTCTATATCAGCATTTTCTTAATCCTATTAAGAATGTTCTCTTAAATTACCTAAAAAATCTTCCGAACCAGAAGTACTGTGAATTAATCATTCTTGCTGATAATTTAGATAAAACATGGAACGCCGACAAAGATTTGTCTATTCAAGCTGATATGATTTCAACTTTATTAGAAATAGATAGTAAAATTAACCACGAATTATCAAAAATTGAATTTAAGCTACGTAGCATTATATTTCTAAGAAAAGATATATTTGAATATCTTTGTACCACTAATAATGAACCAGACAAGCTTTTAATCCAAACACATGAAATTGATTGGAAACAATATCCTGAAAAGCTGAGAGAATTAGTAGAAAACAGATTCCGATTTATATTAGATTTGGATGATGATACCAATTTAGAAGATACTGTTTGGAATAAATTCTTCGATATAACAAATAATGATTGTATTGATCCATTCAAGACTATTGAACGGATCGTTACCAAGAGACCGCGCGACCTCCTGTACTTTATTGGTCGTATGTTTGAATCTGCAGTGAACAATAGCAGGCGAAAAGTAAATAGAGACGATATAAATTATGCAATTGGCAACTATCTTAAATTCTTAAATCAGAATATCATAGCAGAAATTAAAGCTGTTTTTCCAGAGGTTGAAGGGATTTTATCAAGATTACAGAAGTATCACGGTGAAATTTTTGAGTATAAGACGTTACTACAAATTACCGGGGTATTTGGGTACAACAAAGAGCGAACTGAATCTTTTGTTGAACAATTATTTGATAAGGGATACATGATTGGATATGACGATAAGAAAAGAAAACCATTTTCTGATCTTCATGAACTAAAAAGAAGACTAAATAATAAGCGTTTTCTCGGCTTATTGCCTAATAAAGTTTTCGTAATTGCTCACGCAAACTACTACTATATCAAGAACAGAATAGCAAGCGAAGAGTCCGGTCTTGATTATTAAGTATTAACAAATTGATAATAGAATTTTCCAACCAACAAATAAACCTGACGGCAAAAACCGCCGCCCGTTATTTTTATCGTTATGTTTTAAAATGAATAAGCTGACCTATACGATAATCTGTCTGTTTGGCATTCTTCTGTGCCTTACGTTGTATACTTCAAACAATCAGCCTGCAGAGACTTTGGCGAAATACCTTCTAAAGAACCATTTGGCAGATGGCAGTCATAATCACTTGAATCGCGAGATTGACAAGGCTCTAAAAATCGCAACTCACGGTACACGTTATCAGGAAAAATATTTAATCAATCAATTCGGACAAAAAGATCATCTTATTGTCATTGCATTCTTGGGACCATTGCTAAAAGAGGATCCGAACCTTCCAAAACTAGGAAAGGCATTGATAGGAAATTGTGCTGCAATCGATGGAAAGTATATCTTCTGTGATTCCTGGTTCTTGGAGAGGTTCTTGAAAGTGCGACGGATTGATAGTACACATGTAATGTTTTCTGATCCTAAACGGGAATACCTATCAATGTTTATAACTTGGGTTCTCGCTCATGAAGTGGGGCATATTGCAAAAAAACATTCGATTGATGAAACGTCGTTTCATGGATTCTATGACCAAGAGTCTTCGGACGAATACTCACATTCTCGGGAATTCGAAGCTGATGCTTTTGTTGCATCTCTATTGGAAAGGGACGAGGAATTGGAATTCAAGATAATGCCGCTATTTTCTGATATATTGCATGCCGAGATTACAAAGTCGAATTTTGGCGATTATTCGACTATATCCGATAATGATGGAGGTGTATCCACAGTAAATTTTGGATATAATGGGCTTGTGGAGTATGCAAACAGCCCAAGCCATCCGCACTTTATTCTGCGTATTTGCCGATTAGCGGAGATTGTGGGGAAGTTTGATAGGCCGGGGAATAACCTCCTTCTATCTCAAGTAGAAACACTTATTCAAAATTTAAGGAATAAAAATGAATAAATCGATTGTTTGGGCAACCGCTGGATTGTTCTTCGTGATCGCAAGCATCGCGTACACTTTCAATTTCTTGCACAATGATTCTTTGTTGTTTTTTGGTAAGTCTTCGAGCGAAAGATCGATTCCTGTCATCGACATTTTTGTTTCGATTTCTTCGATGATTCTCGGAATAATATTTGGGGGGTTGTATAATCAGCTCGAAGGGCGAAAAAAAGTGAGCATTATTAGGGAACTGAAGAGGCTTTTTGATTCTGCGTCGTTCATTCGAGCACTCCTAGTTTCCCCAATTGTTTTTTGCGGTGTGTATTTGGCGGCCAGTAAACAGCCTGATAAAGTGGTTGCTTTGTTCTTTGCTTTTGAGAATGGATTTTTTTGTCATCAGATATTTCTGAAAAGAAAGAGTGAACTTCTATCGGAATCTCGGGTGCAGAAGAAAGGCGAAGGCCCAAAGAGGAAGGAATTTGAACATAACCAATAAATCCAGCGGACGCAAAGGGCCGAGCCGCTGATTTCAACGTTATGTGTGAATAAAAGTAAATTCCGATATGAAATTTAAATTAGAACCAATATAGGGTCTTCTGCAAATCGTGTGGGTGATATTCGTGTATAAATAATTATAACTTCTTTAATCAATAGCAGTTATCAATGATTGCAGGTGATTACTTTTTGCTGTAAATACAATCGTACAGATAATGCAACATGATAAAAGCAAAATTAGGGACAGGCTTAATATGCTTGACGAGGTAACGGAAAATCTGTAAAATGGATTGTTTGTTTCAGAATGTTCTAAAGTACAACAGAAAGGAGTGTTATAAATGGCAAGAATTCCACGAATGATAGTAAAAGGAGAAGATGCTATATATCATGTGATTTCAAGAACAACATTACCGGGTTTTGTTTTAGGTGATGTGGAGAAAGATTATTTACTTAAATTGATCAAATGGATGAGTGATGTGTTTTTTGTTGAGGTGTTTGGGTTTTGCATTATGGGCAATCATTTCCATTTGTTGGTAAAGATGGAAAATGCGGAAGATTATAATGAAGATGAAGTAAAACAGAGGGTTGCATTGTTTTTTCAAAAAGATAGTAGAGCAATTACTAACGGTCAACTCCCCTATTTCCGAGAAAAGTTGTCAAATTTGTCTGAATATGTGAAAGAGATTAAGCAAAGATTCACTCGTTATTATAACAAAGCGAATAATAAAAAAGGTTATTTTTGGGGTGACCGGTTCAAAAGCGTGATAGTAGAAAGCGGAGATACATTAATAAATTTGCTAGCGTATATTGATTTGAATCCGATAAGGGCAAATATGGTTGAAAAGCCAGAGGATTACAGATGGTGTTCAATTGGCTATCATGCCCAATCATGCAATAAAGGCAGCTTTTTGTCTACGGATTTCGGTATAACAGTATATAATGATATGGACGAGAAAGATAGGTTTGCAGCTTATAGGGAATACTTGTATGAGAAAGGCGGATTGGAGTCTGAAAAAGGGCCATCTATTGACCAAGAAAAAATAGCCAAAGAGAAAAGTAAAAATTATGAATTGACTGCTATAGATAGGTTGCGATTTAAAACAAGATACTTTACGGATAGCGGAATAATAGGCACAAAATCGTTTGTGAGTCGTTATTATGATATGTTTAAGAACAATTTCAGATCAAAGGATAAAATCCCGAAAAAAGTAAATGGGTTGGATAGAGTTTATTCACTTAAAAGACTATCTAATGTGACCTGAAGTGAATCAAGATGAGAGAAAAACAAGCGCAATGCCTGGATTTTAAACAATAATTAGCAGTAAACCTTTAAAAAAAACCGTGGATTTTTAATTGACGAATATAAAAGTAGCAGTCATAATGCACAACAAGTTATTTTTCCTGTAAAGACAAACCCAATCATTGGGATTGAGCGAAGAACTCATGAAATTTGATATTGTTACCCAACGGGTGATTCTATGAAGAATTGCGAAAATTACAGACTAACCAAAGCTTAGCCTGTAGGTTAGCCTCAAGGTCTTTGATATATAATGGAAAAATAAAAGATAAATGGTAGCCAGAAAATGTTTTAATATTATATATGCTCCATCAACAAAAAACCACCTAAAGGTAATTGATAGAAAATATTTCACATTGATTCGTAGTACAATTAAAGAACAACTTCAATTTGAACCAAATGTAGAGACAAAGAACAGAAAACCTTTAAAAAGACCTGTGGATTTTGGCGCTGACTGGGAAATCCGTTTTGGTCCAAAAAATATGTTTCGAGTATTTTATGAAACAAAACATGATTTATATGAAGTTGATATTCTCGCTATTGGGGTAAAAATGGGAAATAAATTATACATTGGCAATAAGGAGCTAAGCATATGAAGGTTTTACCGTTCTCAGATATTAAAACAAAGTTTATTAACTACTTAATGAGCAGAGATAAAGAACCGATTGTAATTACACAGAATCATAAAAAAATAGCTATGCTTTTGTTTATTGACGATGAAGATGAAATGGAAAGGCTGGAATTGAATTATTCTCCTGAATTTAACAAAATCATAAGAGAGTCCAAAGATCAAATTAGTAATTCTAAAGGAATCTCACATGAAGAATTTTGGAAAGAAGTAGAAGATTAATGAAACATCTTAATCATTAAGTTTTGACAATCATGTTGCAATTGGCGGTTGCTTGTTAAAAAGCAATAATCTCCTTAAACAGACACTTAAAACATTTTATTTATTTAAAAAGGAGTGTTTTATAATGCCTTTAATATCATTGCCTGCTCATTTTGATGGAAAGAGGATTTGTTTAGATGAGAAATTTAAATTAGAACCTAATACCAAACTTTTGGTCAAAAGCCTTGTCAATCTGGGGACACCATACTTAATTCGTGACAATGAGTAAGGTCTCCCCAGATTGATAAAATCCCGTTAAATGAAGAATTTTTTTTAAATCTATATGCAAATACCTAACCAGAAAATGCTGAAAAGAATTCCCTCTTCATACCATCAAAACTAAAGTCATGTCTTCTATACCAGAATTTAGGGAGCACTTTCCCAAGTACTTTTGAAAAGAACCGAATGTTTTCCCAAGTCCGACGACTATCTGCTTGTCTAAAAGAAGTTATTGCATCCTTTGGATCTTTGCTTGACTCATATAATATCCCATGTAGTTCACGAATAATTGGAGCAAACATATTTTTGCTTTCTACAAATTTATACATGGCTTCAAGCGTGTGATAACCCTCAATTGTCTTTCCGCTCATGGCTTCTTCAATAGAACCGGTTCTTGCAAAAGCCTCACCAAATCTAAAATTTCTACTGCTTTCACTGCATGTAATAATCAAATCTCCAAGCGAAGAAACACCGCGAGTGGTATCTCTTCTTGCAGAAAAATATCTAACAATGCTATCCATCTCAACAAGTGCTCTTGGGATATATTCACCAAGGTAACTGTCTCCTTCTCCAGCTCCTTTCATAATGCCTGCCATTATTGCATAAACGTTTTTTAAGGCTCCGCCGATTTCAACGCCGACTATATCTTTGCATGCAAATACCCTAAAACTATTTGAGTGAAGCATTTCTCTTGTTTTTTCAAGTCTTCTTTTCCTCTTTCCTCCAAGAGATAGAACAACTGATTTTTTTGGATCCACTACATCTTTCGCAAAGCTTGGTCCAGAAAGTGTCATGATATTATATGATGGTTTGATTCCATTCAACTCTTCTCCTATCACTTCTGACATGCGTTTAAGGCTGTCAACTTCAACTCCCTTTGCGAGATTAATCACTTCTACATCAGTTATGACATAATTTCTTATTTGAGAAGTCATTTTTCTAACATGCTGAGCTGGAATTCCCATGAAAATATAATCTGCGACTGTTACTGCTTCGTCTAGATCAGATGTTGATTTAAGATGTCTTGATAACTGATGTCCTGAAAGGTATTTAGTATTTCTATGATTAAGGTTTATCTCATCAACAGTCTTCTTATCTCTTCCATATATTAACACATGGGCAGAATCTTTATGTTTTTCAGCAACATGATTTGCAACAGCGGTGCCATAACTTCCAGCTCCAATAAATACTATTTTTTTCATTATAAGTTCCTTTCTAAGTGTACTTCATCACGACTAGCCAAAAATTCTGTTGGAAATTTATGTGGTTTTCCTTTGAGTTAGTAATGACTCTGCTGATTTACTTGCAAGTCAGCTATAACTCATTGTAGAAGGATGAATTACATAAGCTTCAAGCTTAACTTGCCCTGACGAAACGTTACTATAGATACTTTTATTGTAGAACTCATAAGTATGAAAAAACAATGATATCACCTCTAATATTTATGGCAATAAAAAAACTGGAGTAGCAAGAATGGGATTTCCAATTTTCCCGTAGTTTAGATTGGTTGTTGGCTCAAATACGCATTAAATGAAGCATAAAGATTATACAACATTGTATGAGAGAAATTAGAGCGAAATTAAGGACAGGCTTAATATACTTAACGAGGTAACGGAAAATCTGTAAAATGGGATGTTTGTTTAAAAAAAGGGGAAATTAGGAGGAAATTAGGGATATGAAAATTTAAGATAAGTTAGGTAAATACCAGACAAACAAGACTCTATTGCTTCAGTCATACTTGAAGAGTTAGAAGACGACCAAGAGTGGGATAAGGCTTTTAAGGCATTTTAACCGCAGTTGGCGAAGTTAGCGGAAAAGGTCCGTGGAGATATAAAAGCTGGAAAGGTGAAGAAAATGGGATTTGATGAATTATGATATTATGTTTAACGGATGATTTTCTTCCCCATTACCGCAAATTACCAAAAGGAGTAAAAAGGAAAGCGCGTAAAAATTATCGTTTGTGGATGAAAAATTCACGACATCCAAGTTTACAATTCAAACAAATACACACAGACGAAATGATATACTCAACACGAACAGGAAAAGGTTGGAGAGCATTGGGGTTAAAAGAGGAAAATAAAATTTACTGGTTTGGGATAGGTTCTCAAACTGATACGAAAAGTTAATATCGCAATTGTAAAGTGGTTATGAACGATTTGACACGATACTTGACAGGAGCTGTAATGATAAGGCACCAAGATCTAATATTAAGAAGTTGCATATCAATTATATTGATTCCTTCCGGCCAATGACACTTGCTCGCCTGTGCCAGACAAGGTAGATTACACCAACTACCTCTATTGATAGTGGTACTACCTGCCAAAGAAAACCATCCATTGGTATTGGCCAGAAAAAATGCAAAAACTTTTTCGTTCCCACTAGGCCTAAAATAGTCGGTACCAATCCATACAGCGAAGCTAAGTAAATAGCAATGTAGAAATTGCTCTTCCGTGTTCCAGAGCTTTTTACCAATCCTACAATGCACAAGTCTCTTGCTATTAACAAAAGAATAGAAAGTGGAAGATAGCTCAAAGAAAATTGTTGCGATGTATAACTCGGATTCGGATAAAAGAGTGTGGGAATAGATATGAATTCTTTTAGTATTATAATAACCGCAAGCACGAGCATGCCAGCAATGGTTGGTACCCATAAAGGAGTATAGTAGGTAGCTTCCACCCACCTGCCCTTGCTTGTTCTGTCTATAACTTTTCTGAGATCTACAGGATCAAACGATTCTATCATCAAAGTTAAATAGCTTAGAAACGTAAGAATAAAGAAACTAAACCATATAACTATATTTCCCTGTAAAATTTGCTTGATTTCTGTCGATCCCATGGCTAAGCCGTTACAATAAACCAATAGAGATAGAACGAATGAACACCAGAAAACTGGCGAGTTATCATACTGAAGCTCTGCTCTCATCATACGATACAAGCCAATAACTCCACAAAAAGCTGCATATATAGCAGAGAACAAGAGAAAGTCAACAATATTGACAGAGCATGAAAACCACTCAATCTGAACGGCACTTTTTAAAAACAGTGATCTTGACATTGATAAAATAAACAGCCCGGCACCTACTCCAAAGATGAATACGGAGTTCTTACCCATCTTGCCAGTAAATCTTGCATTCTTTACAACATTCAAACTAAAAAGAATTGATACTGAATGTCCCACAATTGCCACCAGGATTAGAAAGAGGAGGAATTCCAGACGAAGCAGGCTATTCTCCAGATTCACAGCACTTATTATATAAGCCAATATGCAGAAAGTCGCTGAGTACCAGGCATATGCTGTGCTACCAAACAGCTTTCCCGTTGTCATATTTAGAGCACTAATACTTGACATCTTCTGAAATACCCATGTTCGGTCGGTGACTTCAGAAGTTATACTTTCTGAGGCAAGCTTCATTGCCCACAGCAAAAGAATAAATCCAGTCAACACTCCGGATGTTAAAAGAAGAGCCTCAAAGAATTTTTGAGATGTATCCTGTGTAAGGTACACAATCGCAACGATCGCACATACAACAATGGGGCTGATAATTAACCTCGCAGGTGTAAACTCCAGCCAGAGGTTTTTCCTCAATTCACAGTTAATCATGCATATCTCCTTTGCATAATGCAACAACTCTCATATACTCACTTTGCATATCCTTGCCAATCCACGTATATTCGCAGACCTCAAACCCTTTGTGAATTGTCTGTTTTAGGAACTCCGCACACTCCCGAGATCCACCGGCAATCTTCAAGATAATTTTCTCCCCTTCGATGTGTGAATCTATAACAAGATCATTGGATTCTGCAAAGGATTGATATGATTGTAACCCGGAAAGAAGGGCGATTGATACCTTTGTATGCTGAACATCCGACTCCATTAAATCACAATCTGGAAGGACCCTGCCATTATTCATTATCACCAATCTGTCAGCATACTGTTCCAGTTCCGTTAAAATATGGGAAGAAACTATAAGTGTCATGCCTTCAGATTTCAATTGTCGAAAAAGAGCACTGAGTTGATTTCGTGCACCTGGGTCTAACCCCGAGGCTGGTTCGTCCAGGAGTAGAAGTTTCGGTTTTTTTATAACTATTTGGGCAATCGCAAGACGTTGGCGCATTCCTCGGGAGAGAGACTTGACATGAGTATCTAAACGGTCAGCAATCCAAAGTCGTTTAGCTGATTCTTTTACAGCGAATGGAATCGTTTCTTTGTTTACTCCTCCTGCAGCAGCAAAGAATGCAAGACTCTGTCGAACCGTTAACCCTTCATACAACCCAAAGAAATCGGGCAGGAAACCCACTATCTGATGGCAACGGCGCGGTTCCATAATCACATCCATTCCATCAACGAGAATTTCTCCTGTAAAGGGCTTTTCAAGACCAGCAAGACACCTCATCAGAGTTGTCTTACCTGCACCATTTGGCCCGACAAGCGCCGTGATGGAGGATGTCTGTATGTCAAATGAAACGTTATCCACTGCTCGAACATTCGGATAGTCGTACACAAGCTCCTTTACTTTAACTTCAGGCATATCGGCCTACTTTCTTCATGTTCCTGCTCGACATCAAATAAAGAAATACATAGAGCGGCAAAGCTGCAACCAGAATTTGGAATACAGAATTCAGGAGACCGAATTCAGAATAAAACATCAAATTGTAGAAATATACGGAGTGCAAGATTTATCTTGCTGAAATCAGATAGTAATACAATCTTAAAATAGGTTTTCTAACAAGATTAATCATTACCTGCTTTCTGTGTCTCTCTAATCTTCAGAAGATGATTGAATCACCCCTGGTCGAAACCGTTAATTCGAATCTAGCATCTTCCATTTCTATAATTGAATCCCTGGCAAAATAAATTTTGCACTCCGATGAACCTAATCAAATCTGTTAAAAATTTTCTAAAGAGCGACAAAGCTGCAACCGAATTTGGAATACAGAATTCAGGAGACCGAATCCAGAATAAAGCATAGATTTGTAGTTATTTTACTATGCTAATTAATGGAGACAGAGACAAATTATATCTGTCTTGCTACTCTTGTTTTTGTTGTACTGACTCCAGTCTCCTGAATTCTGTATTTCATAAAAACTACAAAATCTTAAAGAAAAGAAGTTTTTATAAAGTAATACTATATATAACTCTTGCAATCACAAATGCTTTACAATAGCATATTAAGCCTATATGGGAAACTATAAAAGCAGTGATTATAATTTTTTTCAAAAAAAGAAGTCTTTACGATGTAATACTATAAAAATTTCTTCTGTTTTTCAGAAAAACCTTGAATTTTAATTATTATTATTCTACTATTACAAAAATTGTAAAATGTTATGTTGTAATATCTTATCATTTTGTGAATCATATTTTAAGTGTTTCCAGTCTTTAGGGACAGAAAGGAAAAGATTAAAATTATACGTCGAGTTATATTTAATCAGAAAGGCGGAGTTGGAAAGACTACTATAACCTGCAATTTAGCTGCCATCAGCGCTGTTTATGGCAAGAAGACTTTGGTTGTCGATCTTGACCAGCAATGCAACTCCACACACTATTTGCTTGGCCGCGGGACAAATGACGAAGAATATACAATAGCAGATTATTTTGAGGAATTACTTCGTATTAAGTTTCGCCGTAAAAATTTCGATACATATATTCACAAAACGCCGTTCCCGAATTTACACATTATACCTTCCCATCCTGACCTTGGCGATCTACATGGAAAACTGGAAACGCGCTATAAAATGTTCAAGTTACGTGACTCACTGGATTCACTTACACAATTCGATTATATATATATAGATACACCCCCGGCCTTGAATTTCTTTACCCGTTCAGCTCTGATTGCTTCAGATTCATGCCTTATACCTTTTGATTGTGACAGCTTTTCACGAAGTGCGCTCTATTCCCTTATGGAAAATGTAAATGAAATTCAGCAAGACCATAATAGCAACCTTGAGATAGAAGGTATTATTGTTAACCAGTTCCAGCAAAGAGCCAAATTCCCTATCAAGATTGTTTCCGAAATGATAGCGGATGGCCTTCCAGTGATTGATACCTACTTGTCATCATCTATAAAAATACGCGAATCACACGACAAAGCTTTACCAATGACATATATGGACGCCCGCCATAAGCTAACACGTCAATTTGAAGAACTCTACTGTAAACTCAATTCTTCATCAGACAAAAATAAAAATAGATCCAAGGGCAAATCCAGATAAATCATAGCAGCTTTAATTATTAAACCCTTATAGAAACTTTTAATGCTTCCTTGTTTAAATCATTTTTTGGAATATCGTGAACTGCGTTCGTATTTTTGCATGGTAATTAGCTGTAATGCGGCATGAACTAACAGTTGATTTTCATTTGCTGGGTGCAATATTAGACGTCATAATCCATAGCTAATCATTTGAGTAGGAAAACTGATCATTCCTCATTGCATAAAAAAACATAGCTAATAGACGTCATTATGATGACCCACATTAACTAACACAATTTCTTTGTCAGTGAAATAAAATTCCAATGTAATTCGGTATGAAATATTGATGGATATAGAGTGTAGTTCTCTTAATTTACCTTTTAACCGATGTAATCTTAGTGAAGGGTGAAAAGGATCTATCTCCAATATTTTTAAAGCTTTTTCATATTGCGATATTAAATGCAGATTTCTTTTTAAAAACTTGCCGACCCTTTTGATATAACTTTCAGTGTAGATGAGTATATAATTCATTTTGTTACTCGTTTAATATGTTTTTCAACACTTTCGGTAACAAATTTCCCAGATTGATAATCGGATTTTGTTTCATGCAATGCAGCATCAAGCTCACATTCACGCAGATAGCTATAATGTTCCATATCCATAATAACAAATTTTTCTTTTCCACGGACAGTAATTACCAATTCATGGTCATCATCAAGATTGCTTTCAATTGCAGATATACCTTTTGTCTTTAATTGATTTGCCGTTATAGTATTCATAATAACCCTTGTTAACGTGTTTTAAACAGAACTGTATATGGTGCGATTATATTTTGATTCGCTTTCATAATCAAGCAATAAGTTTAACAAATGAAGGGAAAACCAAGGACAGTTTTTCTGTTTTCAAACTACTAGATTTTCCTCTTTATTTAAAAACTTCTTGATTTCTGGAAACTATTAAAATAGCCTGTTTGGGTAAGAAAAACCTATTTCTTATTTATTATAACCAAACAAAATAAGGGGATATAAAAATGAAATTATTTATCACATTATTTCTATTCATAACTTTTGTTTCAACATGCCAAGGTAAGTCTATCGAACTCTACTCAGCTTTTGGCACCGAACCTAATACACTGGGAGACGGTGTTCAGGAGTTTGTAGACCAGCTAGAAGACATTTCGCGTTTTCAGGTACGAGTTAAAACCCCTGCAGATTTGGGTATTGGGCAAGCCGAACTTCTTCAAAATGTAGCTAACGGAACTATCGATATGGCAATTTTTGTGCTGAACATTCAAGACAGAGGTTCAGAGGAGTTAAATGTGGAAATTGACCTTTATGGAGAAAGTTTTCCATTAGGTCTCCAGCTAGAAGAATATCTGTCTTGGCACTACGATGGCGGAGGACTAGCTATTCTCGAAGACATATTAAAAAATGACGGGGACGGAGTCGTTATATTACCAGTGATTGCAGCACCAGGACAATCAGCAGGTATGTTCAAAGGTGAAATCACAAAGGCGCGATTGGAGGCAACATCCCCTCCCTTTAAAATGAGAACGTTTGGCTTTGGTCAATTAGCCATGCAGGAGGCATTTCCGAACATGGAGTTTCGAAATGCCGTTCCTGGACTTTCAGGCATTGCAGACATCCTGGATGGTTTTGAAACAGGTGATATTGAAGCGGCTGAGTTTGTCTATCCACAAGTTGATTTTGATGCTTTCATGTCATCCGCAAACCCAAACATCCAACAATTAGGTATGACGCACTATTATATTACTGCTTGGCAATCACCAGTTACGGTTCAATACCTTGCTATCAACAAAAGATTTTTTAATAGATTAAATAAGAAAAGACAGAATCAAATTCGTTTAGCTGCATTAGCAAGTACCCAAAATTCACACTCAAGATTGCTTCTTAAACAAGGTGAATCTCTCAAGGATTTTCAAGATGCAGGAATCTTTATTCGAACATTACCAGAGGATATTTTGACTGAACTATTAGGTGCAACTGAAATTGTACTTGAAAACATTGCATCGGATAATCCGCGGTTTAACGAAGTTCTAAACAGTGTAAAAAGTTACGTTAGAACTCAAAATACCTGGCTCACAGATTCTCATATTGACCGTGACTTTCGATATAACAATTGGAGCACAGATTGGACATCTGATATCAATACAAACTAATACCAAGAATGGATTAATTATTTTTTCTTTATGAGGCAGACGAAATTGCATGCGATTCTGTCTGCTTCATAAAGCTAGTAAACAAAATTTATCACAATAGATAAGGAGGAATGAAAAAAAGATTTTGCCTATTGACTCGAACATGGCGACCAACCGGAAGAGAAACGTTTATAAGTATGACTGAATCACTGTCAGGTAAAGTTGCAAAACCAAAACAACCTGGAAGATGATAGAGACTAAAACGCGAGAAATAATTTGCAAAGCTGCAAACCTGGCGCTTTCCTTGTTTCTTCAACGTTGTCAAGGTGAAGAAATAAATAAAGTCATATACTTTTGTGAAAAAATGACAGTTCTTTTGCAATGTAAGGAATACTGTTACTTAAATCATGCCCTTCCTTGGGAACCCACGATAAAGCAATATTGGGGGGAAATGTTATGTTTTCTATAATAGCTTTTTCGCCATATCTATCAAATTCACCTTGGATAATCTTAAACGAAAGGTTTAACTCAATTAAAGGTGTTATACGAGAGTTGTCATTTATTTCATCTGTGTAAAAGGGGTATCCAATACAAAAGGCTTTTTGTAAATTAAGCTTTTTAGCAACTAGAGCAGCAACTCTTCCACCTTGGGACTTTCCTCCTATTAAAATATTTTTATAGTTTGAATATTTCTCAATCTGTACTTCCCACTGCTTAATTAGATGCGATTCTATAAATGGTTCGGTCAGGTCAAAACAAAGAAGATTTATATTGAATTTTGTTAACTCAAGTTTTAGGGTTTGCATCCATCCAGAAGCACATGATGTTTTTTTTCCCGAGGCCATTAAAATATAATGGAAATTATCATTGTTTGTATCAATCTTTGAGGTAATCATGATCATATTGTACAATTAATTATGATAAGGGATAATATCTTAAAATAAAATTATCTTTTTGAGGTTAAAGATAAAAGCGAGATGGTTATCATCCCCCCTTTCGTAGATCAGACCTATAAGGTTATCTCTTAACATATCATGAATAGTTCCTACATTCCAGAAGAAAACCCCTGACAAAACTCGCAATTTCTGTATACCAATTTTCATATAGTTTAGTAAACAGATCACATCTATAATTTCTCTCAGAATCTGTAGATAACCATTGTTTTGATAAGGCCTAAAACTACCAACACCCACAATAATTCACTTAATGTTCATCTTATTTATCCAGACTTGACAAGAAATTCCTGTCTTTTCCTCATCGCTCAATATCACAACTCCTGTAGCGGTACCATGAAGCAGTTTCAAGTTTGCATCTATATGCATAATTAGTAGGGGCTAACTCCATTTCTTTCTTAGTTAGAAGCTGTAATAATTATCCACACTTTTTTATCACAATGCACCATTTTTCTTCTTACCTTCTTTTGGAGCATAAATAATGAAATTTTCAAACTTAATATATTTTAACTACTCATTGTTTCTACTAAAACTCCCATCCTCATTTAGAACTATTGTGTTAAAGAGAAATGTAGTTTTGCATGATCTGACTATTAAAAAATAAAGGATCAGACTTGAAAAAAGTGAAAATTAAATGCAGAGACGAGATGTACTACGCCACTTTGAACATTGCTACTATTTTAAAGTCTAATTGATACCAAAAAGCAATGGGTAAATATCAGAATTTCAGTTGACGAATAGAAAATTAGATATCATAATGTGTGCCGTATATACATTTATGTGAGCAGATAAACTGCCCAATTTAATGTTAGTTCAACAGGTTGGAGGATCGTAGTGAAGAATTCAGTTATCTTTTTTGAAGTTGAAGGTGGCAACGATAAGGGACCGGACGGCCATCGAAAAGACACTATACCAATGATTATGGCCTTGCGCAGCCAAGGCTGGAAGGCCGAAACCATTTTTTACAGGGAATCAAATTTTGATGACCTACTTGCGCAGATTCCAGAGCAATATGACACATATGTTTCACGCATCAATCCCGGAAACATTCCCGGTGGCGAAGTAAGATACTTTGAGTTGCTTAGCAAGCTGTGCAATGCAGGAGTTATAGGTATGCCTGCTCCTGAGGCAATGGTAGCATTTGGGGCAAAAGACGTTTTAGTAAAGTTGCGCGACATGGAAATGGTACCCAGTGACACCTATGCTTATTACGACATCGACGACTTTCGACGCTCATTTCCATCAGTACTTTCCACAGGTATACGAGTCCTGAAGCAAAATCGGGGATCAACGGGTTCTGGCATCTGGCGCGTTGAGTTGGCAGATGAGCGGCTTATAGATACAGGAAAAGCAGTTCCTGTTGATGCTTTGGTCCGATGCACTGAAGCTTTGGATAATCATGTTGAAGAACACCAACTCGGCGAGTTCATGGAACTCTGTAACCAATACCTGGTTGGCAAGGGCGGCATGATTGTTGACATGCCTTACCTGCCACGAATCGTCGAAGGTGAGGTACGAATTCTGTTCGTAGGAGAAACGCCAATCTTCGTCGTTCATAAGAAACCCGCTGACGGTGGCTTCTCGGCCACGTTGTTTTCAGGGGCACAATATACATACGATGACCCCACCCAGTGGCAAGGTCTTGTAGATATGTTTCTCAGAAACCTTCCTGAGATACAACAGCGCCTGGGTGGCCACAGTACGCCACTGATCTGGACAGGCGACTTTATGCTCGATACGAACCCTGATGGATCAGACAAGTATGTACTCGGAGAAATCAATTGTTCATGTGTAGGATTTACAAGCCATTTAGAATCTGGCATACAGCAAAAAATTGCAGATGAGATCATTCGTGTAACTTCGGCAAAGAATAACTAATAGATTGATAAACCGGAGCGGCGGATTATGCGGAAATCAAAATGTAGAATACAAGAGTCAGAAGACAGAATTCAGAAGAAAGCATAGATTTGTGTTTGTTTTACAATATAGTTATTAATTGTAAATTTGTTTACACTTCCTGAATCATGTTTTCTATTATTCTGACTTCCGGCTCCTGTATTCTGCATTCCAAAAACTGTAAAATCTAAAAAAAAGAAGTTTTTATGAAGTAATACTATAGAAGACAGAGGAATCAGCTCAAGAGGATTGATTTGTATAACGATCTAATATGCGGGTGCCTTAATTCTGCATACAAAATGTTAACATTCAACTAGATTTAAACTCTCAAATATTTCTCCTTTGCGAAAGGTTCTTATTATAATCTTTTATTTTTTTCTTTAAGGGTCTTGATTCCCCCGTTTTCTTTGTACTGCTTTACACGTACAAAATGTTTTTCAGCGTTTTCATCTATTTGCGTTTCCACAAATGTGCAACGCTTTTTATCATTGACCCAGGTACCGGAATTAGCGTAAATTTGTTTTGAAGAAAGGTTGAAATCACTTCTCTTGTTTTGACCATCATCTTTGTCCCAGTCTATTAAAGTACCATATAATTCGTATATGTGTGTATGGCCAAAAATAACAATATCTGATTTTCCATCTTTATTTAAATACTGCGAAAAAGCAGCAGGAAATAGGTGCCCGGTATCATCCGCTACTGCAACAGATGCTTTTACGTTATCGGGCATGTTTTTATCCCAGGTATCATAAAGATCTCCAAATATTTTTTCCACATACGGGGGTATTAGAGGATCTGAATAGTTGTTTATCCCCCCCATTATTATTTCAGAACTATTTGACATGCCGGCGCCTTTAACTATGGTAGCAAAAACCATTTTAGCGAAATCAGACTTGCCAAGGATTTGTCCAATTGCAACTCTTAAAGCCTCAAGATACTCAAGATGCTCTCCTGTCATAGCCTCTCGCTCAGTTACCACCCTGGTTATAAAATATCCTAAAGGTAAGATGTAACCCTGATTGGAGTATGGATCGGGAGCATTAAAAAGAGTATACATGTTTCCATGTTCTCCGGATATGCCGTCGACCGTATACACTCCTTGCCCTACTCCTGTACCCATATACTTAATACCAGGAATTATATTTGTTATTATCTCTTTGGTTATGAGCATATCATGGTTGCCAGGAACATAAACAAGGTCCTTTTGGTCGCTGTCCGCAATAGCTTTAAGATTATTAATTGCTTCCACGTTTTGGGGTGCCTCTGCTATTTCATGATATTTGGATATGCCGGCCTTCTCTGGCATGGGATCAAGCTGCGCGGGGCAGACCCAATCGTCAAAAAGATCTCCCAGGATTATTACCTCTTTAACGTCTGGATCTTTAAGCTGTATCCCAAGGAAGTCGCCAAACATCTTTGCCCGGTCAGGCAAAAGCCAAGAATAAGGTTTTAACCCGTTAGGTGGCTTAATACTTCTTGCATCACCCATATGTATATCACTTACAAAAATACGTTTTTCCCCACCTCCGGCTTTTGCCATAAATCCCCCCTACTTTTGTTAAAATTATAATTACGTTTTTATCAAATTAGTTAAAGAAAAAAAGTTAAAAATGAATTAACATTTTGACAAGGGTAAACATCCAGTATTTCTATATAAATATATAGTATTACCCTGTAAAAACTTCTTTTTTAGAAAGAAATATTTAACGTGCATTATTAAGTCCTTTGAACCAGCATAGTTACTGGTCACTTGATACTAGATGCTTGATGATTTATTTAAACGCCTTAAAACGTTATTTCTCCAATTAAATTCGGATCTTTTTATGTTGTCTCTTGACAAGAAAGATAGAAATTGAACTATTTGCCTGTATACAGTATCTAGAATCAAGTATCTAGAATCTCGTATTTTGATTGCGGCTTTGCCGCACTATGTATATACCAATATAATATTTATAGGAGAACAACAATATGCACATTAAATATTTTACCATATTTTCCTTTTAACCTGTACGAATTACCCGGCAAGGTGTTGTTTATGATTATGGGATGTCCCGGATTACAACAGTACCAGAGCAAGGCTATCTTCCTGAATTAGCCGTAAGCGCTAATTAAATAGTGTATGAATTTTTATTTCAACTTGTTAGCATATAAATAGTTTCAAACAGTGCTAACTCCGCTGAAAGCTGCCCCTTATATGATCAGTTTACTGTTTTATTCAAGAAGCTTTCTCCAGACGTTGTCTTGCAACTTCGCCCTTGCCTTTGACTAGTAGTTCTCGTATGATATTTCCAGACAGAGATTCCTCCACAAGGAACTTTTGCCATAATAATACTGATACATATTGACCTTAAACAATTAAATAAGTGAAGGTCAATAAAGTTGCAATATCCGAAGCTGTGTCTCTAGAACACAGCATTCCCAGGCAGAGCCTGGGAACAAGTAAAAAATGAGAAAAGTAGAGTTACTGGATGACTTGATGCCAGTCGCTTGACGGTAGGTATTAAGAAAAACATTTTATCTCTTATTGATTTTAGATTTTAGGTATACAATATTTTAAAAGAATGAGAATCCGCATTTTATTTCTGATAGTAATGTGGTGTACGTTTGCCCTTACCGCATTTGCTAAGTCATCCGAGCGACCCTATAGTGTTGACTTTACCATTACACTTCTGCCTGATCAGAACGTGGCTAAAGTGTCTATTTATTTGGAAGATGGATCGCTATTACGTTTGATTGATTTTCACATCAAGGCAGATCAACACTCTGATCTGAAAGCAGATGGAAAGCTTAGTATTGTTGGCGATCGCGCCATCTGGACGCCACCTAAAGGACCGGCAACCTTTAGTCTGACAGCAAAGATAAA
The DNA here is from genome assembly GCA_021777055.1 of Candidatus Anammoxibacter sp. GTDB lineage: Bacteria > Planctomycetota > Brocadiia > Brocadiales > Anammoxibacteraceae > Anammoxibacter_A. The sequence continues at coordinate 20,799 of JAIQZO010000077.1, forward strand.
CCATCAGCGAAAAAACATGAAATATGATTCGCGTATGACCAGTGATTGGGCGATTTTCCGTGGTGATGATTTGATTCCGGCAGCGAAAGTGGATTCAATTAAGGGCGCCACTTCCCGGGCAAAACTGCACTTTGTGCTACCCCATGGATGGACCACGGTGGAGACTGGTTGGCCCAGGGAGTCTGATGGTAGTTTTGTGATAGACAATCCGAAACGTCATTTTGACCGCCCTGTTGGTTGGATGATTGCAGGTAAGATTAGCACGCAAAATGATATTATCGAGGCAACTGAGATTTCCGTTGGTGAACCAATAGGAAGCAGTTTAAAACGTATGGAGATACTAACTTTTTTCAATTTGGTTTGGGATGAAGTTCAGCTAGCATTTAGAAAATTGCCACGAAAGTTACTCGTAGTAGGTGCAGGTGATCCCATGTGGAGAGGAGCCTTGTCCGCACCTAACTCACTTTTCATGCACGCCGATCGACCTATTATTAGCGAAAATGGGACCAGTACATTGCTACATGAGCTAACCCATGTTGTTACTCGTATCCGGGGGAAGATGAATGACGACTGGATAGCCGAAGGTCTTGCCGAATTCTACTCAACCGAGTTGATATACCGTGCCGGTGGTATGACTGACTCCCGTTACCAGAAGGTACGGAATTGGTTAAAACAGTGGAGCATTAATGTTACAACCTTGCGGGTCGTTAACTCAAAAGGACCGATTTCTGCCCGCGCAGTTATCCTACTTCAAGACTTGGACAGAGAAATTCAAACTCTTACGAATAAAAAGCACAATATAGATGATGTTACCCGTGAATTAATGGAGCTCAGTAAAGTTTCTCTTGATGATTTGCGCCGTATCTCTGAGAATCTAGTGGAAGGTAAACTCAAGACTCTAAATACTCCCCTTCTGAAATGACTTATAGGAATTGTTATGATCTCTATCTAAGAAGCGCATAATAACAAGCAGTCTGAAATTCTGCAGTATCTGTTTTTGCTTTCTTTCAATAATGAAAGCCGTTATTCTATTCTAGAGGAAATCTAATATGTCTGATTACTTTGTTTGTCCAATATGTGGAACGGATGTCTCAATAAAAGCAGCTGTGTGTCCAGAGTGTGGCTCTGATGAAGAAACCGGATGGTCTGAGAATACTATGTATGATGGGATAGACCTTCCAGACATCAATGAGTCTAATGTACAGACATCAGGATCTATTCTTCATAACAAACTCTTTCTTTGTATTGTTGCTGTTCTCACTATTTTGGCCATTATCTGGCTTTATTTGATATAAAAGTTTTTTCTGGCGGAAAAAGTGGTACACTTCTTAAAACCTAAAAGTCCAAACTAATTAAATAGGATTTACGGATATGTTAAATGATTTTGCTGAATCATTACAAATATTCTTACTATTACCATTAATTAACATAGTGAAATAACTACAAATCTATGCTTTATCCTGGATTCTGTCACCTGAATTCTGTATTCCAAATTTGGTTGCGGCTTTGCCGCATTATGCATGATCCTTAGCCATTCGAAGGACATCAGATGCATATTCCCACGCTTTAGCGGGATCATCACATGATTCCGTTACCCCTATCTGACCTTGCCATGCCCAGACATATAAGGAATCAGGTTTTTCAGCAATTAAAATCTTTCCCTGTTCAAGAATGCGGTACTCTTTTCCTTTTTGTACCCCCCAACATTGAAGCCATTCATGATGGATTTTATTATTCAATTTACAAACACTGTTCAGTTCACCAAGGGTAGGTACCATCTCTTCAACTTTTCGTTCTTCGTTAACCCAGTATATATCAGTACCGAGATTATCCAGACTATTGGTCTTTGCTACCTCTTTCCATAAATCTTTGTCGTCCGGGGTTAGACATGTCATTGTCTCTAATTGCGGATGATTAGCTTTACAGTAATCTGCAATAGTTTTAATGTAATTAACCACACACTTTCTGCGAAACACCTCTTTATTAGCATCTGTAGCAATTAAAAGATCACCTTCATACCACTCTTCAAAAATTGAGCAACAAGATGGACAAAAGCAATCCCTCAGAGGCACTGGTTCATCAACAAAATATCCAAGGAATCCAGATTCAGCAATAATATCAATCATCTGTTTAATCCTTGCTAAACAGACAGGGTTCATATAGCATCCCTGAGCACTGCGGGTGCCTTCAATATTGGCCTGAAATCCCTCAGGATGTTCCAGGAGAAATTGGCTTGACCTCCCACCACCAAAAAGATTCAGACATCCCCAAAAAATAGCAATGGGACGAATTCCATGATCGATGGCTATCTTTGGGGTATACCGCACTTTTCCCATAAAGTGCTCAAAGTCGTTCTCTTGAATCGCCACCAGGACATCATCAATTTTTAAAATGTTCATCTCGTAAAGATCAATTTCAATGTGTCTTGGGTTGTAATGACCCATATAAGAAATCCCTGTTTTCATATCTATTATGTTGATTTCCCTTTAATAAATTCACCAAACCATCAGTTATGACGTTTAATGTAAGAGGGAAAGTTAACTACAATTTTTTGTAATACCAATCTTAATGAAATTTATATATTTTTAAAATAGTATTAAACATATAAATTCATTATTATAATGTGGCAAATCCGCAACCAAAACACAGAATACAGGAGTCAGTAAACAGAATTCAGGATAAAGCATAGATTTGTGCTTGTTTTACAATAGAGTTATTAATTATAATTTTGTATTCACTTCTTGAATCATGTTTTCTATTATTCTGACTTCTGTATTCTGTATTCCATAAAAACTACAAAGTTTTTTTGAAAAGAAGTTTTCATAAAGCAATACTATAATGCATGGTAGATGTTATATTCAATCAAAAGATATATTATTGCTGAATAAATAACAAGCAGTGTCGCATAGTATATTATTGATATGGTAGAAACTTAGCGCTTGTTGATTATTGGCAAGTTATCAGTGTTACTATATTTAGTGCTTAGATGCAATTCTGCACTTGTTTCAGGGAAATTAACGAAAAGAGGTTATTCAAATAATGGCATGGATTTATTTAATTTCGGCTGGCCTTTTTGAGATCGGCTGGCCTGTTGGGTTAAAGATATCTCAGCAGAGCGGAACGAGATTAATTGGTATCCTTCTTGCCGCTTTCTTTATGCTCATAAGCGGCTTCTTACTATGGCTTGCTCAAAAACAAATTCCCATTGGAACGTCATATGCCATTTGGACTGGAATAGGCGCAGCTGGTACTTTTATAGTTGGCGTACTTTTCTACGGAGATCCTGCAAGTTTGGGACGATATTTGGGTGTCATATTAATCATTGCTGGTGTCATAACTCTAAAACTTACTCATTAAAAGAGCAGTGTTTTTAACCATCCGGTTAATTTGTAAATTAGAAAAATTTAATTAACGCCTTCGGTGGACTAGAATCTCCAAAAAGAAGCGCCTCCTATCGCAAACTGAGATCTCTCCTCATACATCATCAAGGCTAAAGCCTTGAGTCACGAAATGTAACTCAAACCTTCAGGTTTGATTCGATTAGAAAAGAAACAACTATCTGAATCTTAAAATGAAAATTCCTATACTATTAAATTATGTTGATTTCAAAGATAGATTAGAGTCTCTTTCTGACCATAAAAAGGGGAACCTGTTTGCATCATGCACCAACATCAAGATGCAATGTGTTTGGTAGAACGAAGTGCGGTGTTTGGATTGTGGGATGCGTTAGCAGAGTTCTCCTCATTTCAGCTAAAATATCATCAGATAATTTGACCGATTTTTGTTGTATGTTTGTTCGTGATAAGACAGTCCCCTCTTGGGAATCCCGATCAAATATTTTAAAGATATCTTCAAAGTCAGAAATAGAAATATCACAGTAGTCAAAAATCCCTTTGATTACTTGCTTTGGCAATATGGTCAAGGTGTTAAAACGAACCGCAAGCATGGGAACTCCTTCCTGGTGAAGCTTTATATAACGTTCCATCATGGAAAGCCACATCAACGTTCCAATTTTTGCAATTGATAAAGATTCACTATTTTCAGATAAATGCTTATCAATTAATGAAACAAGTTGGCGTAGCCATGCCTGTATTGATTCCAAGTTTCCAACGGAATTAATGTCATCATGCACAAATGCTCTAACTGAAGACTTGAGCCACGTATCAACATCTCGATACAAAAAGATTATTTTAGCATCAGGAAGGTATTTAAACATTAGATCTGCTATCTCAATACAGAAACTGCGAAATTTAATAGCCAATCTATGTGGATCTGTATTTTGCATAGATGATTTACATAATATCTTCGTACAGGTTTGGAGTAGTTCGCTGACATCAGCATCATTACTCCCATCCCATTCACGAATCTCCACAAGCTGTGTGTAAATATCCGGTTCAGATAAACTGACGATATTTTCTGCCTGATTTAAAGCAGAGCTGATCAAAGTAGAACCACATCGTCCCACAGAATAGATTAGGATAAGTTGTTTGCTATCAATGCGTATATTATCTGCTAATCGATGAAGAACCTCATAAGATACGGCAAACAAATTTACAGCATTTTCATATTGAGCCTGATAGTAGAAAGGAGCCTTGGATAGATCAATATCCGTAGGGGTTTCAACAAATAATGTACGCCGGTTTTCATGATCTAGACAATAGATGCTAATGTTTGGGTTCTCAACTATAACCTGTGCGTCAATTGTATCACCTTCAGTAAAGTAGAAATCGGTGGGACTAGTAATGCCAAGGGGATTTCTCCTTTTTCTACTTTCAATATTCAACATTTTCACATTCATGAAAAACACCTCACAAAAGTAAGACGAGATATGTACTCCTGAAAAAGTAAAGTGCGTCGGAATATAGCCTGGAGAGTAAGCTTCAGGAAGAATAGCACACAACATTCACTATAAAGGAACACGAAAATGATCAAAACAAAAAATTCATTCGTATTTTCTATTCCTCTTACCTAAAACTAATTTAAACTAACAACATTCTCTAAAAGATTCTACCTCCCATTCTATCAATAGTTACTTAGAATCATTCTATGATATATGATTGTAAAAACTTGTACGACGTAATAATATCTATATTATATGATCGGTCTTTATTCACATATGGAACTTCCTGACGATATGCTTCATATAAGGTATTAGTAAAAGATCCCAGTTTAATAAAATTTTCATCATTTTGTTCTTTTGCGCAGTTCTTTCTAAGATCAACAGCCTGAGCAGCATGAAAGAGTTCAATGCCAAGTATATAATATAAATTGTCTATAATTTTATCGATTTGATGTACAACAAACGGGGCATTTGTTGCATCATCCTCAAAACTGCCAACTACATCCAGGAAATCAACAGAAGAGGGGTTACACAAACTACGTATTTCCGTATTGAGTGATAAACAGGTATTCTGTAAAATGCCAAATCCATAACTATTCTCATCCGGAGCAAGAAATCTATTTAAGCTGGTAAGTTCGGATGATCCCAAATTAATAATTCTACCACATGAGATCTTTGACAAATGACAGAGAGCGATCCCTAATGTCTCAAAATATAAGACCCAATAAATAGGCTCGTTATTTGCGGTTGGTACAATCATCCCCCTTAGGCTGTTATTATCTTTTGTATCTTCAATTACAATATAATCTTTTACCTGTGTTGAAGTGCTATTTATATCAGGCAGCACATCAACCAGGACGGCAGGATTGTCATCCGATGAATTGAGTTGGATCTCGATTTTTTCCTTAAGAGATTCTATGATGTCACGAACGGCCCCATGAACTTGACTAGCGTCCCGAAAGCTTAATGGATCTTGTAAAGATCGCATTTTATATCTATTTTTATCATTATCCAGGGAATCAATTTTGTTCCATAGATAGCTACCTGCTAAATAATTGCTTATTTTGTTTGCAGAAATATTCTGCCCTTTATATGGTCTTATATCTTGCACTTCCTTTATCAAAGGTGCAATATTACCATTCAAACCTTCTAAGCTTAGGGCAAAAACAATGTCAGCCATATTAAGTAATTTTTCAATGCGGTACAATACAATGGACCCCATCCCGGCGGAATAAGAATTGGAACTTAGAATTGAAAGTCCATCCTTGGCATAAGGTTCAATAGGAGTAAGCTTTGCTTCTTCCAGCGCCGTTTTAGCATTCATCCTGTTTTCCTTATAGAAAACCTCAACATCAGATTTACCCATCATTGCCAATCCAATAGTAGGTAAAATATTGATATCTGATAAGCCTGTAGATCCTTTTGAGTAAATAACTGGATGAATCCCGCTATTCAAGAACTCTACAAACATATTTACTACATTAGGATTGCATGCGGTTATACCCTTTAGCATTGTATTTACTCTGGCAAGCATCAAAGCACGAATAATATCCTCACTTAATTCTGACCCCACATTAGTGTTGTGTGCATAAAGGATGCGTTCGTTAAACTCTTTTGAACGTGCGATAGTCTCATCATTTAACTTATCACATCCATTCTCACAAATATTTCCTCTTAATACTTTTACGTCTCTCTTTGCACCAACACTGTTAGTCAGCCCATAGATTTCAGATCCTTGACATGCGGCGACGATCAAAAGGTTATATGCTTTAGAAACCCTTTTCTCTGCTTCATTGTGAATCGTAACTTTAACACGATCTTTTGCAATCTTTACTACCTTTTCGATGGTAAGATCACTACCGGTCAGTATTATTTTTTTTGAAAGAAGGTATTTCATATATTGTTAATTAACAAAAAGTAGAGAACAAGACAACTAACCTTGCAAATATTCAGTTTTCACTTGTTGCCCATAATAGAACGTTTAAAACAAAAAATATATAATAATCTAAAATTTTGATCAACAGTTAGCTGTAACAATAGAACTGAAACTATTTGGCTCAGAAATTTAACAGAGTTAAAAATTAGAAATGATTTTGGATTATTGAGTTCTATAGAGTTAAGGCAAAGAAAAAAACGTGCCGTTTCTACTCAAATTGAAAGAGCCGTATTAACCATAGTGAGGAGAAGATTCAACAAAATGCCAAAAAAAACAATAAAATCAAGACGATTAATATAGAATTGTCATATTTAAATAAATATAGAAAAAACAAAAAGAAAGGTCTAAAATTAAGGTTTAAACTAATTAAACAGAGAACAAACCGACTAGCCGAAGATAACATAAGATAAAAAAGGGAAGAGTATTATGAAAACATATATGCAAGAAATTATCATTGTGTTTTTGCTTATAGAACTTTCCATAATGAACTTTAATAATTTTGCTTATAGTGAGGCAGTTAATAATGAGCTATCTCTTGCAGACGTAACCTGTATATACCATGCGAATGACAAGTCTCTGCAAATAAAATGTGTTTTATTGAATACGAGTAGTGATAACATCACAGTTCTTACAGATCATCTGAACACCACTTTTTTAAAAGATGCGAACAAATATGTAATAGGTGTGAACAGCATGACAGAGAAATTTCAAGGGTACAATATTGTTGAATCGATCTATAAATTTGCTCCCGTGACACTCAAACCAAAAGAAGGAACATTTATAAATCATATAGTAAAAAGGACAACTAAACGCATTAACAAAGACACAATTTTTATAGTACGATACGAAATACGAGAAGAATTCGGAAAAAGGTTTGATCTGTGGTATGGTGCTATTGAATCAGGGCCAATAAAACCAAAAAAAATTAAATAGTGATAATCATCCTAAGCTATAACAATAGAATTGATTTTAGATTGGCAAAATATATAGGTGAAGCCTATGACAATAAAATGTACTTTTTATCAGTATTGCCCGGTTAGCTATTTGCGTCACACATATGCTTACTAACATTGATTGCCTAAAAGGGCTAAAATTATAGAAATTTATTCATTATTAATTAAAAATTACACTATTAACTTTAGGCACTTTAAGTAATTTAGGCATTTTAGGCGATTTCTCATGTGATGATATTGGGAAATGTTCATAAACTTGAAACATTTTCACACTGCAAGAAGCCAACAGGACAATGCTGGCTTCTTATAATTTGTAGCTGGACGAAGATGGTATTACACTGCTCTAATAAAGATTACTTTAATTTGAGAGCATTGTAATACCCAAATAAACTTCTCTTTGCAAACGTTTTTACATTAAGTTTACCCCCACATATGATACATTTATACTAGCCTGAAAACGCACTCTACATATCTTCATAATCTATTAAAGAAATTTAATGTCTAGAATGATTAAGTATCTATGAAAACAGGAGTAATGGAGTAATGGTGAATTGGAGTGTTGAAGTCTTTGCTTTTCTTGCTCATTCCACTACTCCAAACCTACAGTACTCCAATACTCCATCTTTTGGTTGAGACTTTGCCGCATTATAGTACTACCCTGCAAAAACTTCTTTTTTTAACTCTGTAGCTTTTATGGAATACAGAATTCAGGAGCCCGGAGTCAGTGCAACAAAGGCAAAAGTTGAAACCCCACATATTCGTATCTATTCCATTAATGAACATAGTAAAATAAATACAAATCTATGCTTTATACTGAATTCAGTCTACTGAATTCAGTATTCTAAATTTGATTGCGCCTTCTCCGCATTATGTATTTAAAAAAATATTCTTTAGTCTTTTAACTTTTTTTGTAATCTCAGAATTAAGAGATATAATTATACTATACCTAATTTAAACGACTTTAATGGTCATTAATTATAGGAATAGCAATGAACTATTTTAAAGTTAAATACATAATATTCGTGGCCTACTTTTTACTGTTAGATGTGCCATGTTACGGGCAGGGTTGCGTTCAGACAGGTATTGAAAATGGAGTTGAGGTTGCCTTTCAGAGTACTTGTGCAAATAGAATTTTTCTTCGCAGACCAGGAGAACCTGACATTTCTAGGTCACCTGAGGTGCATTTAGACCTTTCGGTAGACCCTGGTTCAATATGTTCGATAGTTATAATTGTAGACCCGTTATTTGGGTGCCCCATAGGGCATGTGGGAGAAGTGTTTAACTGCTTTGTAGATAGCACAGAAGATGTACCGTGCCCAAATATTGATGTGACGTTTGACAAAAACGACAATACGGTAACCGTTATCTTTGATGCGACTGCCATAGACACAGACGAACCAACAGGTTTTGCAGGAAACTTGCGTTTACCTATTGGGTTTGCGGCTGGTTTCGAAAACTTATTCCTCGAGGTATTTATAGATGTATATGTCGGTGATGTGTCACAATTCCGGGATCCAATAATTCCTGATACCCCGACTCCTAGTCCAACGCCCACTCCACCATTTGATCCACCTGATTCTGGGGGTATTGTCGATCTTTGTCAGGAAGAATTTTGTGAAATTCCCATGGCAACGGATGTAAGTTTTGTTAATGATTCTGATTTTTCTTTTCATAAACTTACTTTTAGGAAATTTTTAAAGTCAGAAGCATTTACATTTGATATTGAAGTGACACGGGCAGTTGGAGATGTTCAAAAATTGCTTGATAATAAGCTGATTGAAAAAGATGCTATATTAAACATCTTTGCCTATGATGTGGATAGTGATATCCCTGCACATATAGCAGCTTTGGGCGTCAAACCGGAAAAAGATTCAGTCCTTTTTAACGGTAATCCAATAGGTTTTTTGAGCGGATCAAATGAAAAGTGGGAAAAGAGTACTTTTGTAATTCCGGTTGAATCTATAAACTTCCCTTCTATAGGAACTAATGGTCAGCCGCCCACACCGACCAAAAATACGATTGAAATTCTGGTGGATATAGATAATGAAGGCAATTTCATTGAAGATTTTGGAACCGATGAAATTTGGAGCGTAGCGGTCAATCATGCACAGTTAACTATTCAGACGGTTTCGCCAATTATCCTGATTCATGGTAACAACTCAGATGGGGATTTTTTTAAAAGACAGGAATTCACGAAACCTCTTGAAACAATGGGATGGCCGTTCGATAACAGCATCAGTATGCCAACAGAGAGTATCTTTGCCCATTCGGGAAGGTTAGCTACACTGATTCCCAGAAGAGTGAGGCAATTTGGTGTTGATAGTATCCATATCGTTGCCCATAGCAAAGGAGGACTTGATACTCGAGGTTATCTGGCAACGTATTATGTGCCCTCCGTGTTTAAGGTGCTGTCTCTGACTACGCTAAGTACTCCGCATTTAGGTACCGCTTTTGCTGACTATCAGATCGCCCGAGCAAGTGAGATTTTTATTGTCGACCTTGCACCTGAACTAGCGGATCTTGGTTTTTTTGATGATTTTGCAGGTGTAGATGCCGGAACACGCGATTTGACGACAAAATCCGCAGGGGCCTTTCATAAGAGAAACGAGGAAGCGCTTAAGAAATTTGAAAAGGAAACAAAATTTCAGAATGTCGGAGGAGATGCTGATAAAAATATGAGCAATGATATTGACATTCAAGCTGAGATTGAAGCAATAATAATCGAAAAGCCTAGTTTAGGCGGTCCATTCATACCTGCTATTACAATAGTAAATGCGGCATATGAGTTGGCTAGAGACTTCAGGTCCGTGGAATTGATAAAAGATGATGGACTCGGAATAATTGTTGAGGTGGCTTTTGGAATACCAGGGCCAGGAGGAAAGCAGAATGATACTGGCGTGACCCTGATAAGCGCTAACGCGTTTGGTACTACAATTAATAATTTTACTGGCAGTGACGGTAGAAATCATGCGGATATTGCTGATGAAGGTGTTGCAGATAAGGTTATTTCTACTTTGATATCATTGGAGAAAGAAAAGGGCGACTTACGTCCGGTACAATAATTCAAGTAATTTGGTTAAAGCTGGAGATTCCTGTGAAAAAAAGAGTTGAAAGGTGTTTAAATAGCTCCTTTTATTTGATATTAATACTGTCCATTTTTTTCATGATATCAACTTTTGCAGTTGCGCAGGAGAAGAGTCTGTTTTCACTATCAACACAAGTTACGAAGCCAGGAATATTAACACCATCAAGCACTATGCTAGAAATTCCTTTCATTGTAGAATCTAGCGAGAAAATTATATTTGAAGTAATTACTGCTGTACCTGATTTACAAATAAGTATTCAGAATCCTAATGATCAGATTATAACACCTGAAAATGAGGAGTCCTTTAATGGAGTATTCGCTCAATACGCCTTTGACGATAAGTCATTCTTTATTCCTTCACCGTTTCTAACCCCTGGTACGCACTATGTTTTTATTTTAGAAAGCCCGGCCGTTGGAGAACACATTATTAAAATAGACGCTTCAACATTTCAAGGTGGACAAGAGTTGGTGATTGTAACTGCAATCTCAGAAAGTCAAATAGCCACAGCGCTTCTGACATATGAAGTTGATAATACTATCAATGGAGACATTGTTATGACGGCTTTAGTTTTTGAAGGTGAGCAGCCTGTAAAAGACGCGAATATAGAAGTAAAAGTTGTTGATAGTGATGTAGATAGCTCTTTTGTCCCCATAACGATTACCCTGCTTGATAATGGAGCGGAAAGGGATTTTGCATCTAATGATGGCATTTATACAGGCGTATTCATGATAGCACAGCAAGGAGAGTTTATGGCCCGAGCGGTTATTACTGGAAAAACATTAGGCGGACACGATTTTGAAAGGACATCAAGTACACAGTTTTTTGTTGGAACCACTCTAGCATCATTTACCGGAGCTTTTTTTGACACGGGAATTGATGATAACAATAATGGTTTAATAGATAAAATTTTGATTACTCCCAGAGTTGATGTTATAGAGGATGGGACGTATGATTTGTCCGTAATTATTGAAGCAACCAATGGTAATTCTGTCTACTCGCATACCCTGAGTGATCTGTTAAGTGGAATAAATGATGTTGATGTCGCATTTGAATTAGAAGATTTGAGAATACTTGGCATTAATGGACCTTATTTTATCAAACGATTCTCAATTGAGAATTTGTCAGGTGATCGGCCAGTGCTTGTTGATGAAATATTTGACGTTGGCCAAACAAAAGCGTTTGAGATCGAAGATTTTGGTTCTGGCGATCCTACACCAACGGCAACACCTACTCCTGGTGATGGTATATCTACAGTTGAAGATTTTAAGATCGTTTTTGAGGAGATGTTGCGTCTACATAAATCTGCAATTAATAATATACCGAAGGGATTTGCAAAATTTAGGAATAATTATAGCAAAACTATTAGCCTTCTCACAGAAGGGATGGAACTTATTACAATTCTACAGACCGGTTTAGTTCGGTTAAATGATACAAGACAAATTCCCGATAATGCCTTTGAAATAATATCTGATATACAAGAATGCCTTGGTGAAACAGATTCCAGATCGATTTCCGCATTTGATGAAGGAGTTAAACTAATTCGCTCTGAAATTGTCATAAAAAATATTGTAAATTCTCTTGCAACGGAGGATGTATTTGAGTGTGTAGATACGGGAGATTGTTCTGACAATCTTATTGATACTGTTGTTGTTTGCAAGAGAATAGGCTTAGTCGCAGAACCAAGCCCATTAATAACACCAACACCGACACTTTTCCCAACTCCCACATTGATACCTACGCCTATTATTACACCGACACCAACTCCTTTGCAATCACCGATTCCAAGTTCCACACCTATGCCAACACCGACACTAATACCGACACCAACACTAGATCCAACTCCAACTCCAACTGAACCAGGCGTTGTTGTACCACCACAAAAAGATGGTCTTATTATAGCCAACGGTCATAAGTTTGACGCAAATACTGGAACGTTAAATATAACGGGGGGTATTACGAATTCAGGGACTTTACAGTTAAGTTCAGGTTTGATTAATATAGGCGGGAATTGGACAAATTCAGGAGTATTCATTGCTGGCACTAGCAACGTAACCATTAACAGTTCAACACAATCACAGTCAGTTATCACGGGTGGCGCAAGTTCAGGTTTTAACACACTTGTCATTACAAATTCCCATGCATCAGGTGTGGTCTTTAATGATACACTACATTGCAAGATTCTTGATGCCGTACCAGGCGTGAAGAAATTGTTATTTGCAAATATTGGAATCCACTCTATATTAACTGATTTTAATGTAAATGGGTCTAAAGGAAACCTAATCAGTATTGCGCCTTTCAATCCTGGCAGAAGCTGGAATCTCGATGCGCCTTCTACTTCTGTTAATTTTCTAAATGTCAGTGGTTCCCATGAAGCAGATGGGAAACTCATTACTGCTTTTGATTCAATTGACAGCGGCAATAACAGGAATTGGGAATTTGTAGGTGCTGGTGGAGTTTCAATAAATATAAAGTAAAACAGATTAGGTTGCTGTAATATGAAAAGACTCTATTAATATTTTGAAAAGATACACATTGTCTTGCAGACTGCTTCTAAATGTTTTAATGCACCCTGTCAGAATGTATATGTTTGTATCTATAACAACGTCAATACAAAAATCTTTCTAAGAATAGAAGTTTTTACAAGGTAATACTATAGTGCGGCGAAGCCGCAACCAAATTGGAAATACAGAATGAAGGAGACAGGATTCAGAATAAAGCACCAAATTGTAAAAAGATACGGAGTGCAAGATTTATCTTGCTGAAATCAGATAGTAATACAATCTTAGAAATAGGTTTTCTACCAAGATTAATCATAACTTGTTCTCCATGTTTCTCTATATCTTTAGAAGATTATTGAATTCCATCTGGGCCGAAATAGTTAATTTGAAACCTGCATCTCCCCTTTGCATAATTGGATCTCTAGCAAAATAAATTTTGCACTCCGATTAACCGAATCAAAACTGTTAAAAATTTCTTTCTAAAAATTGTCGTAAGATATTTATAACAAGTACTTATTATAAAAGGAGTAAAAAATGTTTAAAAACTACTATATTCTGTTTTTATTACTAGCAATAGTTTTTGGCATAAGAGATACTGTATTTGCTGCTGATTCCGAGTTTGTTCTTGATGGCGATACATCAAGCAGTAGTTTTTCAGTGAAAAAGGCAAACAAGGATACTATCGCTCGATTTAGCGGAGACGGCAAAGTAGGCATTGGGACGACGAGTCCGACGGAGCCTTTTGAAATTCAAGGACCGGGAAACGCTTTCCAGGATCTGGGCATGGAGTTTGAGAACACAACTTCCGGTCAGAGATTCGTTATATATAACGACGGGACGAACGGATCGGAATCGTTCAATATAGCCCAACCGACGGAAACCCCTTCCCTCACCGTCCGGGCAACAGGTAACCCCGGTAACGTCGGCATTGGGACGGCGAGTCCGTCATCTCAATTTCATGTTGCGGGTAGGGGTGGAGCACGAAATGTGTTTGTTTCTAATACCGGTTCCATTGTCAATAATCCCGCTGAGATTTATTTCCAGAGAAACTTTACGGGGAATCGTGATGACCAAACTAAATCGGCAGCAGTTGGTATAGACAACACTAGAGATTTTTTCATCTGGGTGAATGGATCAGATAGGCTTAATATAAACTCAACCGGCAACGTCGGCATTGGGACGAAGAGCCCCACACTGCCTCTTGAGATCCAAGGACCGGGAAACGCTTTTCAAGATCTGGGCATGGAGTTTGAGAACACAACTTCCAGCCAGAGATTCGTAATATACAACGACGGGACTGGCGGATCTGAATCGTTCAATATAGCCCAACCGACGGAGGTACCTTCCCTGACAATCAGAGCCACAGGAAACCCTGGCAACGTTGGCATTGGCACAAACGCTCCAACGGAACGTCTTCATGTTCAAGGCAATATAGTTGCTTCAGGGTCAATTGGCCCTGTCTCATCAAAGGTTTTTAAAAAGGATATCGAACATGTTTCCACAAAAGAAGCAATTGATACATTAAATGGTTTGAACCCGGTAAAATTTAAATACAAAGAGGATCGTTCAGGAGAAGAACATCTTGGCTTTATAGCTGAAGACGTCCCTGAGCTAGTGTCCACTCAAAGTCGTAACAATTTGTCCCTTATGGACTTCACTGCGGTTCTTACCAAAGTACTCCAAGAGCAGCAAAGAATGCTTAAAGAACAGCAAGATTTCATAGAAAAAATGACGAGTAGGATAAAAGTATTAGAATCTACAATAAATAACAGTAATAATACTTTATAATCTGGTCTGAGTTTGATACGCAATAATCAAATCTCTAGATATTTAGATGTTGTTTACTTTGGGAGAAGTTTGGGTAACACGAATAGCTGGAATTAGTTAGATTAATAGAATGGTGGAGATGATAAGAGGCTTTATAATTGAATTCTTGAGAGGATTTCCCTTTCCAATCTATCCACCTCATTTTCCAACGTTTGAAGCTTTTCGGAAACTTCATTAACGAACATCTTGTCTTTAATTGATTCAAGATTAACCTTTACATTGTATATAGCAGAATGAGCTGCTGTTCTGGCCATCATTGTGGCAACTGCACCATCTGTAACGGCACTTTTATTGCCTTTTCTTACCAGCTTACCAGCCAATTGAATAAGATGAAATGTATCATGGGCAATCTCAAGAGGTACCAGTGCAGCATGTTTCATAGACTTTTGAAGCTCAATTGACCTTATATCTCTTTCTACTTCGGTTTCCTTTGGCATTTTATAGGCAACCATTACACCATTATAGGCCTCTGAATCTTTATCCACATATTCAACAAGTTTTTCCCTATATTTTTGGGTTTCCAGAGCAATCTCTTTCATTTCATCATCTAACTCTTCATAACCCCTTTTACCAATGGTGAGGTTTGATACCATCTCAGAGAGAGCAGCTGATAATGCCCCTGCAAGGGCAGCAACGCTCCCTCCACCTGGAACAGGATTCCGAGAAACGACCTCTCTTAAAAATTCTTTTATTGTCAGGTCAGCAAACAATTACTTATTCCTCCTTTTCTTTTGTCATAAATTACTTTTCCACCTTTGATCACTCTCTCTACGATGCTCACCCCAATGTGATAGGGCAGATATTGATATGATGGGAACTCCAGGATAATAATATCGCCCTTTTTTCCAACATCAATACTACCGATTATATCCGCACGGTCAATGGCCGCGGCACTGTTAATAGTAAGTGATGTAATAATCTCCTCAGTGGT
Organism: Candidatus Anammoxibacter sp.; assembly: GCA_021777055.1. GTDB lineage: Bacteria > Planctomycetota > Brocadiia > Brocadiales > Anammoxibacteraceae > Anammoxibacter_A. The sequence continues at coordinate 36,870 of JAIQZO010000077.1, forward strand.
CATATTCATGTGGAGTGCGGCTAAGGCAATAATCAAAGGAATGGATTCAGTAAAACAACTCCCGGGGTTCATGTCGGTTGCAAGAGCCACCGCACAATTATTATCAATCATATACCGTGCCCTTGCGTATGATCCTTTCAGGCCGAAAGCTGTTCCAGGTAAAAGTGTTGGAATTACTCCTACCTTTGCCATAGACCTTATTCCCATATCTGAGGCTTGAAGCAGATGATCCGCAGATAGAGCACCTAATTCAACCGCCAGTTCAGCACCACCAATCTGTACAATCTCATCAGCATGAAATTTTAACTTGAATCCCATATCTTTAGCTCTGTTTAAAAAATATCTACTATGTTCAATTGAAAATACATTCTCTTCACAAAATATGTCACTAAATTCCGCTAAATCCCTTTCCAGAACCTCAGGCATAACATCATTGATCAAGTAATCAATAAATATCTCTTCCTTCCCCTTGTATTCCCCTGGAACAGCATGGGGTCCGAGAAAAGTCTTTACCACATCAAGGGGATGCTTTTCATCTATCTCTTTCATAGCTTCCAGTTGTTTTATTTCCGTATCATGATCCAGTCCATAACCACTTTTCCCTTCAACTGTAGTGACACCAAATGATGCCATGGAGTCTAATCTTGCTAAACCTGTAGAAACAAGAGACTCTTTTGCTGCCGCCTTTGTCGCCCTCACTGTACTAAGTATTCCACCGCCCCTATTCATGATATCCATATAGCTATCACCACGAAGTCTCCAGGAAAACTCTTCCTCTCTATATCCTCCAAATACAAAATGCGTGTGCGGATCCACAAATCCTGGAAGTACAGCCTTTCCTCCTGCATCGATAACATCAAAACCAGTTGTATCCAGATTATCAAGTATCAGTGATGATTCTCCCACGGATTTGATCAAACCATCCTCTATGATTAAGGCTCCATTTTCAACAATATGGAGATCAGACATCTCCTTTCCCTGTTTAGCCCTGAACCCGCTACAGGTCACCAATTGAGATGCATTCTTAATGATTAGATTGTTGTTCATCTATAAACTCACTCCATAATCCTGGATTCCAGAACCTGTTCCAATGAAAACCCTTCTACTCCTAAATAATTTACCGCTGTATCTATCATCGCTTCCATGGGTACCAAACCAATAATCTCGCTGCCTACTATATTAACGCCACATCTCTTGGCCTCCACCTTTATGCGTTCAAACACCATTGAAAGAGCAGTCTTTGTATAATCTGTCATATTCATGGATACCTGTACCAGCCCCCTATCTTTCAATTCTACTCCAATGGCTTTGCAATATGGCAGTCCACCACAGCTGAATCTGACACTCTTTGCAATACGATTAGCGATTGCAAAATCATTAGTGCTCAAATTAACATTAAAAGCAATAAGTGGCATCCTTGCACCAATAGCAGTAATTCCCGCAGTGGGATGGATTTTATCAGGGCCAAAATCAGGCTTCCATTCAGGGGTTTTTAATTTTTCAGGCATGCCTTCAAATTGTCCTTTTCTAACAGATGCAAGATTTTTCCTCTCAGGGCTTGTAGCAGACTCCTCGTACAAAAAAATTGGCAGACTATATTTTTTTGCAGCATTTCGGGCAACTTCCTTTGACAATTCAATAGCATCAGACATCTCTACATTTCGAATAGGTACAAATGGCACGACATCAATGGCCCCCATTCGCGGATGTTGTCCCTCATGGGTCCTCATATCGATTAAGCCGATAGCCACCCCCATTGCATCAAGCACGGCATCAACAATGGCGCCCGGTTCTCCAACAACTGTAACTACCAACCGATTATGATCCTCATCCCTTTGATAATCCAGCAGTTTAACACCCTCTTTTCCACGAAATGGATCAATTATCTTTTCTATCTTACCAAGGTCTCTTCCTTCACTGAAGTTGGGTACGCATTCTATTATTTTGTCCATTATTATTTTCTCAAAATCCAATGTAGCGACAATATCATCCAGTTAGTTGTTTGCTTAACACATACGAGTGTTAACATTAAGTGCCTAAAATGCCTAAAATGCCTAAAATGCCTAAAATGCCTAAAATGCCTAAAATGCCTAAAATGAGCTAATATTATAGAAAAACAATACTACTCATTATTCATTATTCACTATTCACTATTCACTATTCACTATTCACTTTTCACTATTCACTTTTCACTATTCACTATTCACTTTTCACTATTCACTTTCCACTTTTCACTTTGATCCACCAACTCCTCAATAAATCCCTCCTCCGCAACATATGGTAAAGTGACATGATCCATTCCTTTTCTTTCATCATTATATCTTATAACAGTCTCAACCGAATTTTCATTTCTTGCCCAAGCCCTTCTAGCCACACCACCCATTACATCCCAGGGTATTGCGCTACTTATTATTTGATCTACTCTCTCACTTCCATCCAATACCAGACCAAAACCACAATCTATTGCCTTACCTATTCCCACACCACCTCCATTATGAATGGCAACAAGGCTCATACCCCTTGCAGCATCCCCGGCAAAACACTGCACGGCCATATCAGCCATAATATTGCTTCCATCTTTAATATTAGCAGTTTCACGAAATGGAGAATCCGCTCCCCCGGTATCATGATGATCCCTACCTATCATTACAGGGCCAATTTCTCCACAGCGAACCATCTCATTAAATTTAAGTGCAATATTCATCCTACCCATTGCATCTTGATACAGTATCCTTGCTTGAGTTCCAACAACCAATTCATTTTTCATTGCATCTTTAATCCAGACATAATTGTCACGATCCTGAAATCTTCTATCCGGATTAATACAATCCATAGCAGCCCTATCAGTTTTCAGCAAATCATTTCTGTCCCCACTTAGACAAACCCATCGAAAAGGTCCATATCCATAATCAAAAAGCACAGGTCCCATAATATCCTCCACATAAGAAGGAAAGACAAAACCATCAATGGGATCTTTACCATTCTTACAAATCTCTTTGACGCCCGCATCATATATGGCCTTCATAAAACTATTTCCGTAATCAAAGAAGTAGATCCCCTCATCCACAAGGGCCTTAATCAGTTCATAATGCCGTTGAAGTGTTTTATTTACAAGAGTTCTGAATTTTTTATTATCCTTGATAATTAGTTCAGTACGTGCCTCAAAGGTTAAACCCTGGGGGCAATAACCTCCGTCATAAGCTGCATGGCAGGATGTCTGGTCAGATAATAAATCTATCTTAACTTTATTGTTAACCGCATATTCCAATAGATCCACAATGTTCCCATAAAAGGCAATTGCAAGGCTCTCCTCTTTTTCCATATATTCAGCAGCCAGGTTAAAAGCATCTTCAGGATTATCAACAACCCTGCCAATCCACCCCTGTTCATGTCTTGTTTTGATCCTTGAATGATCAACTTCAGCTATAATCCCAACCCCATTTGCTATGGAAACGGCCTTTCCTTGTGCCCCACTCATACCACCCAGCCCGGATGAGACAAAAAGGTGACCAGATAGATCCTTATCCGCAGGGATTCCAAGGATGGATCTTCCGGCATTAAGTATTGTGCTATAGGTCCCATGTACAATTCCCTGGGGTCCTATATACATCCAGCCACCGGCGGTCATCTGCCCATAATTAGCAACACCCAATGCCGTCGCCCTATGCCAATTTGCCTGATCATCAAATATTCCCACCATCATAGCATTGGTAATAATAACCCTTGGAGCCTCTTTTGGCGCTCTAAACAGTCCCAGAGGATGTCCCGATTCCACAACTAGCGTCTGTTCCTGAGTAATATTCTCCAGATACTTTTTTATTAACCTATATTGCATCCAATTCTGACACACCTGCCCTGTCTCTCCATAGGTTACTAATTCATAAGGATAGAGCCCCACATCAAAATCAAGATTGTTATCGATCATTACTTGAAACGCCTTGCCCTCTATACATTTTCCCGTATATTTATCTATAGGTTTGCCCTCTAATTTTCCTTGAGGACGAAACCGATAGCCATAGATACGACCTCGTGTCAAAAGTTCATCCAAAAACTCAGGCGCAATCTCTTCATGCCATTTCTCAGGAATATATCTAAGGGCATTCTTTAATGCAAGAACTGTCTCTTCTTTGTTTAAACCAAAATCTCTCATCGGAGCACGCCTGATTCCTTCAACAAAACTTGGCATTGGAGGTAACTCATGAAAGATGCTATCCAACTTGATACTCATTGCATTTGATATTTCTTGATTGGTATACATATTTATATTGCGGCAAAGCCGCAATGAAATTCTAAATTATGGATTTTGAATTTTAAATTATTATCTTTGTCGGCCATTCTATTTAGAAATGAAAACTCCAGATCTAAATAAAGCAATGATCTTTATTAAATTAGCGACTTATCCCTAGTTTAATATTATACCTTCTTTATCATATAAAGGAAAATCACGGTACTTACTTATATCATCACTAAATCAGGTTTTCCAATAGCTTCTATTTTTACTCGATTTACGATATCCAAACAAATCATCAATCCAGACGATGAAGTGAGCAAATCTTAAAATCATCTGAACTTATAATAGTCTTCCATTATCAGTTGTAAGTGTGAAAGACAAAAAAATTTTTAAGAATTATTAGTAAAAATTGATCCTAAAACAACAGGCCGAACCAAAAATTGTACCTGAGAGGTAAGTATGCTTCGTGTTGCATGTTATGAAATTTGCACGATTGCAATTGTTAATCTCACAACATTGTCTTGTAGTGAAACCCATTACAACCTTGTAATGCGATACCTTACAAATAAAGCTGCAGACTATTTTACTCTTGTTGACAAGTAGCAATGGTTATGATATATGTTTTATATTGTTAGGTATGAATTAAGTTGATTCGGGTTTACAGTTCTATACTCAAATGGATCAGAAATTCGACATTTGGTGATTTCGGTTTTGGTTAGATTTGGATGTTATGTTTAAGTAGTTCCGCAAGAGTAGCCTTCGCGACTGAAACTTTAAACATGGATAAATTTATTCTAAAAAATTGATAAAAATAGAAAAGTACAGACCTTGATATTGTTCTATATAGCACTAAGGATTTTATCCGTAGTTGAGTACAAACAATTATCACTACACTATCACAATAAACAATTTCTTAAGGTGCAGTGTTTACTTTTTCTTGTATACTCAAGTACGGATAAAATCCTTAGTGTTAGGTCCTCAACTGGTGATGGCGCATCAACTAAATTGTATATGAAAGGTTAAATGTTGGCATTCCAGAGTTTGTTAGATATCTCTAAGGATAATAAAGTAGATATTGTTCTTTCGGTTATGCGTTCGGTGAGGGGACAAATTGGGGAGTGGCATAGCCGTTTCTATACCGTAGCGAGTTGGTCAATTGCAATCATGCTGTGAGCTGTTACGTATTGGTTTAAGAATTGAAATGTTGATAATAGAAGTTTCATTTCCATAGGGGTGTTTCTGTTTGCGGTTATGGGCCAAATTTATCTTTATTTTTCACAGGATGCCATTAAGAAAAGCGGTGCTGTCCTTGTGAAATGTGAGGCAGCTCTCCAGCTCAGAGAAAATAACGCCTATCTCCATGAATGCAAGTTTTTCGAAACGCCCCCAACCGGTGAGTGGGTGCGCCGGTGGAAATTAAAGCATTACGGTTGTTTCACGTAGTTGTAGGAGTAGTTTCAACAATGGCAATTATAATTATGGATCGTACCTTGTAATGATTTAAAGGTTATAAACGTAAAACGGCCTAACACACGCCCTGAGGTAGACAGTCAAGTACCTACTGATTAAATGCTGGCATTAATTAAATAAGGGAGAACCCTTGTCTTTGAGTAGACAATTTGGACAATTTGTAGACTATTTATGGACTATTTAGGGTCAAGTCTTTATTGTTTATAAAATTTAAAAGTATTGTAAACAATAAACAGGTTGTCCGAGAATGGTTTTAGAATGGCCAGGAACTTGGTGGATATTTACTGGACAATTTGCGACACTTTCTTCCTGTCCAGACATGGTTGCCTAACTTCTTAGTATTGAAAATAATTTAAGTCGTTATATGCCGTTTGTAGTATAAATAAGGTAAGAATATCTTATATTTTATACTTTATGCGGCTTTTGCTTTCATTTGTAATAACTTTTTCAAATTCCAGCCAATACTCATTAACTTAAATTCGCCATTTACTTTTTCTTTGCCACGCAGCAGAAATGATCTATAACCCAGGTTAAATTTTATATGGCCAAATATTGGTTCAATTGTATACTGTCGTTTAAAATATTTTGCTTTGCCTTCTTCTGTCATTAACTTTTTGCGCATCTCTTGTAACAAGGGTTCTCTTATATCAATTAATAATTCCCGTTCTTTAGATTTTGTGCATAACGCTCGCTTGGTACAACTTGCACACCCTGTTCCTTTATAAACCTTATGATTCCATTGCCTAGTTTTGCTCTTGTTCTTGCGCGTCTTCCAGTATTCTACTCTTTTACCTTCTGGACATATATAGCTCTCTGTTGTTGAATCATATTTGAAATTAGTATAGTGATAACGGTTCTTCTCTTCTTCATATTCACCCGTTTTGTATTGATGGAAGTTTTTATCCGGCACATACCCATCTATATTTTCCTCTTCTAAATATTCGTAATTGGTGTAATTACCGTAACCACTATCTGCGGTTGTTTCTTTTACTGCCTCCTGGGTGTTTGATCTGCTCTTTTCTATTATTGGTTTTAATTGGTTACAATCGTTTGGATCTGTTGACGCCTCTGCTGCTACTATTACTCCATCTTCTGCCACTGATAATTGACAGTTATAACCGGGACGGATATCTTTACTACCGCCTGCTTTCATATGATGCGCATCATGATCTGTTAAATTCAACTTAGTTAGATTCTCCTCTTCCATCACTTCCAGAGCTGCTTTTATCTTAGACTTTAAATAGGTCCGCTTTGATAACTTTTTCATTAACTGCTCGTCGGACTCCACTGATTTGCATCTCTTCTCCTCTTTCTCATCTATGGCTTCGGCTTCCTTTAATAGCGCTGATATCTCTTCCTCTATCTTTGTTAACCAAGAAGAAAATCCTTCTCTATCTTTCGTGCGTTTTGCGGAGGCATTACCCTTTATCTTCGTTCCATCTATATATATCTTCCCTACATTTGTAAAACCTAGTTCCTGAAATATTCGGACTATTTCTACAAAATACTTCTCTATCTCTTGCAAATTGTTCTTACGGAAATCACTTATTGTTCTATGGTCTGGTCCATAATTTCCCATTAAGAATATGTAGATATGATCGCTTAGACATTTCTCTTCTAGCTTACGGCTGCTACGCGTTCCCGTTGCATAACCATAAAACAGCAAACTTAATAATAGTTTGGGATGGTATGTCCTTTGGCCTAAAAATGAGTATTTCTCTTCTATTGATACTGTATCTAATCTCCACACTATCTCTTTGACCAATCGACAGAGATGCTCTTGCGGTATTACTCCATTTACATAATCTAAAAATGATTCTGGGGTTAAACATTGCAGGGGTTTCTGGAATTCATGTAAGGCCTTAAATTTAGACATGTGGTTAATTCTCCTTTTATCATCACTACATATTTCTTCCCCGACAGTTGGTTGCTTCTTTGCTTCTTCGGATGAATTTAAATAGGATTTGGGGACAAGGATAAATTGCTTATAGTTGGTTTCTTTTAGAGGATTCATTTGTATTAATTATAGCATTAATTCTCAAGGCCTTCTATTAATTTGGCGGGAGGGGTGTTTGCTCCGGCTTCTGGCATTCTCGGACAGCCTGTAAAGACTTGACCCCGGAAGTACGGAAGTACCGCAATAAAGACTTGACCCCAGAAGTACCGTACTCGGGACATACTTAAAGAGATTTGATAACATTGAGAATTTGTACTTTTTTGTAAAACCCCTTTGAGGTTTATGTTTTATTTGATATACCCAAGGTGGCGCTCCGCTTACCCAGGGCGAGTGAATATTACCCTTTCAGGGTAAAGAAAAGCTAAAAACATTTTTAATTTAAAAGTAAGTTCAACCTGTTTTCAAAAATTTTATTCATAATCAAATTACTTAAGATATAAACTTAATAACTCTTTTTATCTGAAATCAGTTTGAACATACTAAGTTTTATTAAATTAGCAAATTATCCCAGATTTAATATTATACCCTCTTCATTATATAAAGGAAAGTCAAGGAATGTATATCCAGGGCAAGTTAGGTTTCCCAATAATTTTTATTTCTAATTGCTTTACCATATCTAAACAAATCATCCATCCAGAAGATCAATAAATAAGAAATAGGCATATTCAAAGCTGTTTTTGATAACTTATACAATGATAATAAACTGAAAAAAAAGGTGAGGAAATTTTAAAATTATTAGAATGTATAATAGACTTACCTTTTTCAGTTGTCAGTAAGAAAAACAAAAAAAAATCCACGAATTATTAATAGGAATTTATACTAAAATAACTACCAACTCAAAAAATTATGCCACATATACAAGTATCTTTAAAGCAAACCGTTATGAAGTGTGCACGATTACAATTATTAATCTGACAACATTGCCTTGTAATGATATCCCTTACAACCTTGTAATGCAGGACCTTACAAGTAAATCTGAAGACTATTTTACTTTGGTTGACAAGTCGCAATGGTTATGCTATATGTTTTATATTGTTAGGTATAAATTAAGCGAATTTAGGTCTATAGTTCTAAACTCAAATGGATCAAAGGTTTTATAAATGTATTATTAGATTTTTATTCTGTTGATAGAATAAGTTTTTCGGATGTAATAAAAGCCTAACAATTTGTTACACCGTAGCGCAAATAACTGCATCCGGTGAGCAGGCTCCCAAGAGAATATTTTAGGGGCATACCTTAAAAACAGAAAACAATTGACACGCAATAATTAGTTTGTAGCATTGAAACATGATACGTTATTAGACAAGATTGTAAATTCTGTTTTCAAGGTATGCCCCTATATTTTTCACAAAATATTTAATATGAAATTTAAAATCATACAAATTCTACAGTGTTTGCTCTTAGCTTCTGTTCTGCTGTTTATTGCAGATGTACAAGCTGAAGATTCTCTCAAATTAGAAGGATGCTCTCCAACTGTAATTCTAACTGATAACATTAATAACGCTTTAAAAGTTCGTCTAGTGGATATGGTTAAGATTCGAAATCGTGCATGTGAAACGCTTAACAACAGTAGAAAACATGCATCACGTGCAAATTTTTTCTTTAGAGTCTTTGGTCTAACTACAATTATACTAAGTGCTCTTATTCCATTTATATCAGTCTTTGATAAGCATTGGAAGCAAAGAACCCTGTCTGCGATGGCGGTGATAATAGCAATCTCAACTGGGGTTAATTCGTTTTTTGATTTTCAAGGCACGTGGGCAAAGAGCCGGATGGCTCAATATGTTCTCCGCTATGAAATTATTAGTTGGGAGCAGGATATTTCTGAAGCTGTTAATGAAAAAAACACGGACAAAGCAATAGTAATTGCAGAAACGGCTACTAGCACTTTGAAAGAAGCTTGGAAAGATGGGGTGATAAAGAGAGGGAATCAGTACTTTAAACAGAGTTTTAAAATGTAGCTACAAAGTTTAGAAAGTTTAGGGTCAGACAGTGAAAACAGAAAATAGATTGTTTCGAATTCTGCTTTCAAAGTCTGTCTAGACTTCTTTTAGATTCTAAAACTGACGACAAGGAACTTTAATGCAAGCCCAGGGTTGCGTCTTAATTATGTACGAGGTCGCGAGGCCATTATCTAATAACCTGAAAGGAGATTATCATATCAATTACCCTTCTAGATATGTAAGCATAGGGCGGGTTTGTGTGGTAACACACAGGCTGAGACAATTCGGTGTTAAGTCTTTGTTGGTGACAAAATTTAAAAATATTTTAATGAATAAAGACTTGCCCCAAGAAGTACTTATTGCTAAGGGTTTCCGATAATACAAAGAAACTTTATAGTTACTTGTTGAACGAAACCGCTTACGCGGTAGTTTTTATAGCATAAAGAGCTATCAAAAGATCTTTGACAATAGTGCGCTGTCTCTAAAAATGTTGGACAAATAGTACAGCATCAATTATCTTTCCTTTAGTCTAAATTTATATTTTAGTAGTTAAACTAAAGGAGGTAAAAGATGGGAGAGTTACGAGATCGTATGTTGGAGGAGATGAAGTTACGAAATTTGAGCCAAAAGACAGTAAAGTCATATATAATGCAAATGGAGATGTATGCTAAGATGTTTGGCAGATCCCCTGCCGATCTTGGAGAGGTAGATATACGAAATTATATGCGCTATTTGAGAGAAGAGAAAGAGTTGAGTTCATCTAGTATCAATGTAGCTTACTGTGCATTGAAGTTTTTTTACACGCAGATACTTGATCGCAAGTTTTGCATAGAGAAGATTTCCCGTCCTAAAAGGGAAAAGAAGCTACCAATAATATTGTCAAAGAGTGAAGTCAGGTCAATACTAGAGAAGGCGAAGAATTTAAAGTATAAGACGAAATTAATGACAATATATTCGACAGGTAGTCGGTTAATGGAAGCAACCCACCTCAAAATAACGGATATATATAGTAAGCGAATGCAGGTACGCATAAATCAAGGTAAAGGGAAGAAAGATCGTTATACGATCTTATCAAAAACGTTACTAACAACATTACGTGAATATTGGAGATGTTACAGACCGAAGCAGTGGTTATTTACCGGCATTGGTAAAGAAGGCCCGTTAGGAGAATCAGTAGTACAAAAAGAATTTCAAGAGGCCAAAAAAAAGCTGGCATACTAAAACCGGTCTCAGTCCATCACCTACGCCATAGTTTTGCCACCCATCTTCTGGAAGATGGAGTAGACATCTTCACAATCCAGAAACTCCTTGGTCATACCAATATACGAACCACAGCGATCTACATCCATGTTCAGCGCGAGAGTATAAAAAAGATAGTAAGTCCCCTTGACCGCATGGAGGAATAGCGATGAATATTCCCCAAAGGTCGAATAAGATAGAAGTGGGCGATATCTTTCGTCAATTTGGCCAACCATACAGAGACAGCCACAAACTACCACTAGCAAGCCTTAAAGCAATGAGTGCAATAGAAGCCTGCAGGAGCTCAATTTTAGGAGGTCATGTAGACCAATGCGATAGCTGTGGCCACAAGAGGATTTCATACAATTCCTGCCGTAATAGACATTGTCCTAAATGTCAGTCTTTGGCAAAAGAGCATTGGTTGGAAGCACGTAAAAATAAACTTCTTCCGGTAAGTTATTTTCATTGCGTACTAACAATACCAAAGGAATTAAATGTGCTAGCATTGATAAACCAAAAAGAGATATATGACATTTTATTTAAATCAGGCACAGAGACATTACGTGAGTTAGGCAGTGATCCTAAACACCTTGGAGCAGAAATAGGAATCATAGCCATATTGCATACATGGGGCCAAAACCTGATGGGCCATCCACATTTACACTGTATAGTACCATGTGGAGGTTTGCCTGACGATGGTAATATGTGGCTATTTCCCCGGAAGTCAACCAAGAAGAAGGCGTTCTTCGTACATGTAAATGTGATATCGGATCTATTTAAGAAGAAGTTTTTATCATATTTTAAAAGATTGTATCTTCTCAAGAAACTAAAATTTGTCGGTAATATAACGTATTTAGGTAATAATGCAGAGTTTAAGAAACTATGTGATGATCTTTACAAGAAGAAATGGATAACCTATATCAAGAGGCCGTTTGGAGGTCCAGAGCAAGTACTTGAATATCTTGGAAGGTATACACACAGAGTGGCCATTTCTAACGATAGAGTATTAAAGCTTGAAAATGGTAAAGTCACATTTCGTTATAGGGACTATCGAGACGGTAATAAAAACAAACCAATGGAATTAAAAGTATTTGAGTTTATCAGGAGGTTTTTATTGCATGTATTACCGTACAAATATTTCAAGATAAGATATTACGGTCTCTTTAGCAACCGCAACCGAAAGAAAAAGCTAGAAATCAGCAAAAAGATATTAGGTATGACAAAATGGAAAGAGGAAGCAAGAAAACCGGAAATCTGGGAAGAGTTATTATTTAAATTAACCGGAGTAGATCCCCGAGTATGTCCATGTTGTGAGAAAGGCAGAATGGTAAGGAAAGATGAATTAAAGCCGGTAATAAATTCACCACCCCAAGTACAAATTTTGGCATAATGCCATAATGCCATAATGCATAAAGTGATTGTACAAAGAAGTATTTCATTACTTATACAGGAGAGGTATGTACTTTTAGAATGTTAAAGGGCGAAGCAGGTATATAACTGCTCTGGATTATAAATTAGATAAGGGAATTTATAAAATCAAATATAGAAAAAACGTAGCAAAAGGTATAGAATTAAACGCAAATACAATAATATTATTAAAATTGAAAGAAGCCAAGTTATTGAATACCCATAGATACAGCAGCTTCGTTCAACAAAATTTTATCCGTACTTGAGTATACAAGAAAAAGTAAACACAGCACCTTAAGAAATTGTTTATTATGATAGTGTAGTGATAATTGTTTGTACTCAACTACGGATAAAATCCTTAGTGTTAGGCAATATTAACAATATCAATTTAATAAATATAAGGAGATGTTAATTATGCTCAATCTAATTATCGGTTCAGTCACCCCAACTAAAGCCAGAATTTGGGTTAGAGGCAAAGGAGAGACTCCTGTTGCTTTTCTAAAGTGTAGTTCAGCTGATGGTAGTACATCTTTAAATAAATTATTTGAATTGGAGGAAAGGCATGGATACACCGGAGTAATTGAGGTAGATACTGTTCTGCTTCAGACGGAATCAAAATTTTCTCAAATCTAAATAAGCTATAATATGAATTAAGAAATAATAGTAATTTAGAGGAGAAAGAAATGTCTAAGAAGAAGCGTAAAAGGATAAGTACTGAAGAAAAAGTGAATA
>JAIQZO010000078.1 GCA_021777055.1 Candidatus Anammoxibacter sp.
AAAATTAAACTAAAGGAAAGATAGTTTATAGGTAAGAGTTTGTCCAGCTTTTTTAGGGGTATTATTCGATTGGTAAAGGTCTTTTGGTGGGGTCGTAGATGCAGAAAACTACCGCGCAGCGGTTTCGTTCAACAAGGAGATGAGCAGTTTCTTGTCACCTCCTAATTTAACAATTATAGTCATTTATAGTTTTTTAAGGGAATCAAGTTGTTTTCTTCTGTATATCATTATCCCTTTTCGGTTATATTTGGCTCGCAATAGTTAATGATTAAGGTGCGGCCTTGGGGTTGTCCCATTACTATGCATCAAACTAGGTGCCTATCTATAAACGATTGTACGCCTATAATCATTGCCATTACCTCTGCGAGGGTTAATTCTTTGAATTTACCATGATTAGCTTTGTTCCGAGTATCTCCCCACGCCGTAATTTTTTTATTATCAGAACTTCCTATTACTTCAATTTGGTTTGCTGGCTGGTATAAAACTGACTGAAGCTTTGATATCGATGCATTATTAACGTCGTATTGAATCTGATTGGCATCACATAATCTACGAAGTGCATCCTCCAATGCACTACCAGCTAGAAACGCTGCTATTGCGATTTGAATAGTTTTGCTGTCTCGATCAGAGTTTTTTTCTGCTGCTTGCACTTGTGATTGAGCGGTAGCCAAAAGATCTGTTTCAATTTCAGCTGCAATAGAAAGTCGAGGGCTTTTTAAAGAACCTTGGTCATGCAGTGAAACAACTGCGCGACTTGCCCCTTTCGCCTTTAAACGATCTTCATCAGATAGTGACTTTTCAAGCGCACGCATAACAGGGTGACTACCCCCAACTGTGTCGTGCACAACAGATTGAGCAATTGATACAGCTTCATAAAAGTCAACAGCATTAACACCACGATCGCTTGTTAATTGACGAATTCTATCGATTCTATTCTTTACTGAACGAGTTTCTTCTTGGTTCATTATGTTTTACCCTAACAACTGCATAACCAGCTTGACTGGTTGATGCGATTGTTAGCTGTTTTTTTCTTATCTACATTACAATACTTAACAATTAAGACCTGCCCCTAGCGTTGCCATTATACACATTTGTCTTTTAGATTATGGGCACTGTCCCTTGTTTTGTACACTCAACCTTCTTAATGCTGTGGCGGAAATTAAGACAATATTTCTTCTCTGTTTCGTTAACTATTTCATGTGTTTTTTCAGCGTACTTTTTTAAATTATGTTCCACTTCATCATATAGTTTCTTTTGAACGCGCTCTTTTTCCATTAGCAAATGATTAGTTATCATCCGTCTTCTCCGTAAAAAGTTCAAGTGGTGTTACGATTTCAGGAACAAACAAACCCAACCGAGTGTTGATAATGCGAATATGCTGTCTCTTATTTGCATTTGCTAAATGATTACAGTTCCATGTGAGCAAAAAATCTATTTTTGAAATCGAAGCATATGCCAGATGAATAGCATCACCTGCCAACGTTTGCGGCATTACATAATTGTCAAGGTAGACTTGAGCGACCTCAATTATTTCATCATCAAATGGTAATATTTCTATTCCGGAGATAAATTTCAAAATTTTCTCTTTATTGGGGTAATCGCCTTTACTTATTTCTGCAATCGTTTCATCTGAAGTCCAGATATCGAAGTTATACTGTTCTTCGTTCCACCACTTATTGGTTACATCCACATAAGTTTTTATGTCTGATCTTTCATCAAACAAATAACTTGGTATTGTAGTGTCAAGATAAACTGATTTTCTCATTGTAACTTGTTTTTGTTTTTTACAACGCCCGAATGAGCTACGACAAAGTTTGCTAAAAACATATATGATAATCAGTTGATAATAACAATGCTCTAGAAGTACGCCGTTAGCTCAATGAGTTGGTTAGGATATTATTACCTTTAATTCTATAATCGTCAATCCTTTTCAAGTATTTCAGGAGTCTTTCTTAAGCCCATTATTATATCATCGTTAGATTTTCCTGTTAGTTTTGAAATCTTAGAAATCATATCCAGATCAAACAAGTCAATATCATATACAATTGCTGTCTATTTACAGTCGTCATACACTGCGCTATCAACAAAAAGCGACCTTCATGTATTTTGAAGAAGATGAAATCTATGGAATATCGTTGTTTGAATTGCAATCGAATATAATCTTGAGTTTTGTCGTCGGAGTGTTTACTTTTTGCCTCTCTGTTGACCTCAAATATTCTTCTTGAGAATCTCTTTTCCTCTCCACATTGGCCACAGTTTGAAGGTTTCAATTTAGAAAATTTCTTATCAGTAAGCAGTTGGCTCACTTTATGTGATGTTAGTTCTTTTATTTTAGTAGGTTTACTCATGCTACGTGTCCTTTTGTATTCATCTATACGAACGTTCCGCATCACTGGAGAGGTGTTGTCTAGGACAAATTTGATACTTTTTCACATAAACAGCCGCACAGAAGTGCCGGTCCAGTGAATGCGACTTGTTATGTGATGTTTTTGATAATAACACCTTTACATCTTTCAATATTCTACATAGTCTATATCTTCAATCGGAAATGAAGATGATTTTAGCTCTCTCTTATCATTGTCTCTAACAAACACTACCATCTTATTATTTTTGATTGCTTCGTTATATTCCTTCTTCAACATTTTTTGAGATCTTTCGCTTAAATTCTTGATATATTCAGAATAAGGATAAGCATAGATTTTGAGAGAAGGGAGAGATAATTCCATTACAGGTCTTTTATCTTCATATTTTCTGTAAAACAATTGAATACGTCCCATATAATCATCAATAATGTTATGACAATCTTCTGTAGTTTTCATTCATTTCTCTCTGTACATATAACGTTAAGGATTTTATCCGTAGTTGAGTACAAACAATTATCACTACACTATCACAATAAACATTTTCTTGCAGTGATGTGTTTACTTTTTCTTATTTACTCAAGTACGGATAAAATTTTGTTGAACTAAGCCGATGCG
>JAIQZO010000079.1 GCA_021777055.1 Candidatus Anammoxibacter sp.
GAATATTTTGCCGAGTTAGAAGTTATTTATCAACGGCAAAAAAGAATTTAATGACATTTGTTCAGGCGTTAACATTACTATTCAATGATGAAATTCCAGATTTCAATGAAAAAGTATATTAATTACGCTAAATAGTTACCATCTACACTGTTATTACAGAAAGTTAATTCAAACCACATAGGAGTCCCATTTGCGTGGTTAAAACGTATTTCGCGATGTTGCGTCTCCTGACGAAGATAGGACAATATATTTCCCTTGTCCTCTTCGCAAACGAATTTACTTATGGGATGACCTAGTGACGCTGAAATAGAAAGTCCAAGATATCTCTCCCAAGATTGATTCAGAAAAGTTAAATTCCCATCTTGATCACATTCGAATATAATCTCGTGTGTACAGTTAACTAACGATTGTAGACAACCTTTTGATTTTAGTTCGTTTTTTTTAATAATCATTTCTAGTAATTAGGAGATATATACCGGCTTTCCGCATAATTAAGTAGAAAAGCACATGATTGTCTTAATGTCCTTTTCAACATAACATAAAGGGGCAAAGCCGCAACCAAAAGGCAAATCATTGAAGGACAGTTGGTTTGAAGTAATGAAAAAAACCAAAAAAAGCAAGGTTTCTTGACTCATATTTCCAAAAACTCCATTACTCTTGTTTTCTCAGAAACTTAATCCTTGTAGAGTTTTAATTTCTTTCTAATAAAACGAGTTTTTACAGGGTAGCACTATAACTTACCTTATAGAAAGAAACGGTTATGGATCAGTTTTGTCCTGTTAGTTATTTGCTTAGCACATATGAATGCTACCATTGAGCATCTAGAATGCCTAATATCGGCTAAAATAATGTTGTCTTTATCTCTAAAGTATTTCCATAAATGACATTATAATAAAACTGATAGCCCCATATCCAGATCATCATATTTACTGCATGAACTCATTGTAGGGGATAACACTACAAAATTTATGGAAGCTCTAAGTGACAACATTTTCTAAGTCTGTAGCATATCAGAATTTACTAATTCTCTCCTTGTAAGGTATTGCACTACAAGGTTTTCTTAAATCATTCGTAAAATATTTTCATATTAACCAGGCAATTAAAGGATTTTGTTTAAGATAGTTGCTTATTAATGCGACTACATGATTGTTCGGTGGCACATAAAGCCATGTTGTACTACAAGTTACGTATACTTTAAAAGAAAAAGTACAAAATGTATGGATTTAGAGATGATCCGCACACCACATTTTACCATTAAACCTCTGTAAACAATACCATACCACGTAGTTATCGTGTTTTGATGTTGTTGGTAATGACGAGACGGAGTCATTAATATAAAATATTTTTTTGTGAAAATAGGATGAATACAGAAAGTAGTAAATGTAGAAATTCAAATAGGGAAGATACTTCTTACATAGTGCAGAGAAGCTGCAACCACATTTGGAATGCGATTACAGGAGCCAGTATTCAGAATAAATTATGGCGTGAACGAAGGTTGCAACGAAAATACATGATGCCGGATACTTGATTCTAGACAGGATAGTGGCAAGACGTTTCTACAGGGTAATACTATACTCAACGGGGCAACAAATGGAATATTTATCGGTTAATATTTCGGCTATTCTTAAATGTTATTCAATTGATATTTCATCAATGTGGAAAAAGCCACACATTTGGGGAATTACTCAATCATAACATACAAATCGAACCAAAACCTAAAGCAATAAACAATCCATATTTAAACCCGTTGAGTATATAAATATAATTTACGGTATTAGGAATGTGACCACTAACGGAACCAAAATGTTGGAAGATCGTCCATAGCTGGACCTTTGTCAAAACACTCCGCTTGTACCCCAATTGTGGCAACAACAACCGAATAGAAATAGCGAATAACCATCTAATTTTGCACCAAATAATGATACCGTTTTAAATAACACCTAATTACCAATTCCCCCAAATACCTTCTTTAAGAGATCCGTGGTCCTTGCAAATGGATTTTCCCTTATGTTTGCCTCTTCTTTTGCAATAAGCTTAAACAGACCATCAATTGCCATTTCAGTAGCATAGTTGTCTAGATCTGGATTAACTTCAGGGAGAACAGGAATTTTATTGTAGGAGTTAACAATAGTACTGTAATATTTGGTAGCGTTTACTTCTTTTAGTGATTTCTGGATTACGGGTTTAAATTTCTCAAACAATTGCGGGAATGTGGTTCTCTTTAGAAACTGTGTAGCTTCGTCGTTTTTACCATACAGAATAGACTTTGCGTCAGATAGCGTCATCGACTTTATAGCACTTATAAATATAGGTTTTGCCTCACTTGCTGCTCTTTCCGCACCCCTGTTTAGTGTCTCAACAAATTTCTCTTTTACATCAGTGAGCCCTATTTTATCCAGAACACCTTCGATCTTTTTTATTTCAGGAGGAAGATCTAACATTATCAGCGCATTCCTAAAATATCCATCCCTCTTCGATGCCTGGTCAGCTCCTTTTGATATCCCACTTACCAATGCCTCTTTAAGTGCGGCAGCAATCTCGCCCTCCCCAAGGTTGGTCCTTGCTTTAAAATCATCTATCCTTTGAGCTATTTTTGTAGTATCACATCCAAAAACAAAAAGTGTTAAAAGTACGGGAATTACCAGTAATATATTTCTCATTATCAGGTATTGGTTAAGGTAAAAAAGATAGTATGGAAATCCTTATTTAAGATTTCTCATCCCTTCCGTTGGGTATAACAGACACTTGATTGACTAAGACATTAGACAACAAAACCTAGTAGAAAGTTCCAACAAAAGCTTAACTAAAAATAACTTAATGCTTTTTTTATTTTAGATTTTCACGCCATAATTCTGAAAACTTGTATCTCACATTTTGTGAGATGCTATATCACCTTATACATCACGAGATTACGATAATGGTGTTTTTAAGGATTGCAAATATTCTGGACTATTTATGCGAATACTAATCTTGTATAAGCAGATAGAGCCAAAACTAAAGCACTGCTTTAACCGCATTGATGATTGTGCTCAATTAAAGATAACTCAAAATCAGTCTGGTGATGATGGAAAGAAACAGAAAGCTATTCTTAGTCAAGTCCTAAGTTAATTAGTATATTTCAAACTGATTTCAGAAACACTTGCCCACATGGAGACAAACAAAGTACTCCCTCTGCTTTAGCTGTGGATATAGAGCGATATCATGATCCAAATAACCCCCGCTAGGGGTGGCAGAAATGTTTTATTATCAGGATGTTTCTACTCATATTATTTTACGTACCTCTTTTTGTCGCCACTAACTGAGCGAAATATGCTTACAATGAGTATGCCGCAAATAATCATTTATCTTTCTTCAACTCTTTTACTATATCAAATCCATCCTCTTCTTCAACGCCCTCTTCTACAAGACCTTCTTCTTTTGCTTTTGTTTTATAATCCGGATTAATCTCTGCCGCTTTAGTGTATGATGCCAGGGCGTCGTCGTTCATGCCCTTCTTAGAATATATTACACCTAATGCGTAATGTGCCTCAGCACATGAGGGATCTATATCTAGCGCTTTTTTAAAGATTGAGATTGCATTGTCATCTTGCCTGCTGTTAACAAGTGAACAACCCAACATTACTTGCTCTAAGGCCTTTTTTCGGTTACGGGCAGGTTTGTTTTTCTGCTTAAAGGTACTTAAAATGTCCATAAATTTTTCTCCGGTTAATGGTTGATTTTATTATACCCCTCCATTGGGAAGTAAGCAAAAATAACTTCCCCATTTTACGTTCAAGTTTAGAATAGCCCGAAGTTGAACGTAAAATAGAAAAGTCGTTTCTGTTTGCGTCTTTTACTCTATTAATCATTTTATCCACTCAATAATATCTCCGACATTTACAAAGTCTCCACCAGTGGTGATCTTATCCTGCCGCCCTTTAACGATAGTCTTTTCTATATTACCATTTGACAAAACCGCAGAACCTTCTACAACGGTAACAACTGTTTCATGGGGCAAAACATTTATATTTATCTTTCCGTTCTCAGTAATAGTGGTACCATTTGGTGAAAGTACTGTAAAACCCAACTCTGGTTTAATGATATTTAAGAATATCTGTCCTTTGGTAACATTTATTAATCTTTTACTGTCAATCTCAATATCAGTCTCTTTATCAAGGCTTATCTCTGTACCGTTGTCTAAGTTAATAGTAATTTTCCCGTTACTACCAGTCTTTAGATACATGCTCTTTTGTATTCTTACATTTGAACTTGATCCAGCATTAATGTTTGTCTCGTACTGATGACTACTGTTTATGGAACCCAAAACCACATCACCTTTGACATCTGAGATTATACCCAACGAAGAAAACGATGTAAATATCATAAAAAACAAGATAATAGACGTCACGCCCGCAAAAATAACACTACCAAAGATTACCACTCTCTTTCTTGTTGGGCTTGAGATCAAGATACCTGTCTCATAAAGGGCAAGCATTGGTACAGCGGTTAAGACCTGAGTAAAAGGATCAGGCGGCGTTATAACTGCGCTTATTATAAATGATACAAGTATTGCATACCTTCTCCATGAAACAAAGTCTTTCGTACTAAAGAGCCCTATTCTGGTTAACAGTAGTATTATCAACGGCAATTGGAATACAAAACCCAAAGCAATGGTTAGAATAAAGACAAACGAAATGTATTGTCCCATTGTTATTATTGGCGCAATCCCGGCTCCCAGTATTCCAATAAGGAATTGAAGACCCAATGGTATTAAGAAAAAATACCCAAAGAAAGTACCAGCACCAAAGGCAAGAAAAGAGATAAATATGAAAAGCACGAAAAACCGTTTCTCTTTTCTAAATAATCCAGGATTTACAAACTGCCATATCTGGAGTATTGTAATGGGGTAGGATAAAAATATAGATGAAATGAAACACAACTTAATGTATGCGTAGAATCCCTCTTGATAGCTTAAAACCTGCAAATTATCAGGCAACCCAAATTTATTCATTGCTATTAAATGGGGTCGTTTTGCGATGTGCAGGATTGTAGACTTGAATATCCAACAAACAATGAAACAGAATATTAAGGCAATAATACAGAATATTAACCTTTTCCGTAACTCTTCAAGGTGATCACCAAAAGTAAATCGCTTTTCGTTATTTAACTCAGAATTATTTGTATCCGGCATGATTAAGTAATGCTTCTAATTTCTTTCAACAATGTGATTTGGGGCACTTGCTCCTGTATTACTGTTAGAATTGTTATGAAAAAAGCCAAAAACTACATAGCTTTATTTATAGGCTGCAAACTTATAATAGATATCTATGTGTGTTGACAATGAAATAATGTATTAATTATTCGTTTTCTGTTATTTAATATAACAACAGCAGAGATATAGTATAGTTATATCTACACAGTTGCAATGGGACCTTAAACAACAAAAAATATGGTTCAATTTACCTAACCAAAGAAATTCGCCCATATTATAACCGAGTTATTTTAATGGCAGGTAGAAAGGAAAACAACAATAAATAAAAAATTGCCGGAAGCAGAAGAAGTTTTACCAGAAAATCTCATGACTAATGTGCCAGGTACTTCTATTATAAAGAGCCGTAGTTGATTAAAATTTTAGATCTATTGTGGGTATCATTGCGGAATCGTTTGCGTAATCCAACTGCCAATGGACCGCCAGTTGTAGCGCAAACAGAAATAGAAACTTCACTATTTTCAGTTTATCTCTTTATCCCAAAGGAATATATAAGATTGATGTAGAAGTAACAGACACTTCTTATATTGAACAAAGATTTCGCTCAATAACCTCAGCAAGTTTCTGAAGCTTTATCGGTTTTGCAACATAATCGTTCATACCGGCAGCAAGACACTTATCTCGATCGCCCTCCATTGCGTTAGCAGTCATGGCAACGATCGGAATATTACAATCTTTAATAGATGAAGAACCGTCACGAATAGCTTGAGTAGTTTCATAACCATCCATTTCTGGCATCTGGCAATCCATTAAAATGAAACTATAGTCCATGCTCTCCAATAATTTGATCGCCTCCTTTCCATTATTAGCAACATCAGTTTTATATCCTAGTTTTTTCTCCAGAAAACGTAAGGCGACTTTTTGATTCACTACATTATCCTCTACGAGAAGAATACGAACTTTTCCCTGATAATTTCTAGGAATAGTATACTCTGTAACAATCTGCCTAGAAATGTTGCTTTCCGCTTCTGTTGCATTACCAGTAATGACTCTTAGACAATCTAATAATTGTGATTGTTTAATCGGTTTGATCAAATATGCAGCAAACCCAATTTCTTGAAAATGTTTAATATCTCCACGGTTGCCAATAGAGGTTAGCATCACAAGGATTATATCTTTAAATTCTGGAATAGACTTAATCTTACGTCCAAGTGATTCACCATCTTCCCCTGGCATACAATAGTCAAGCAATGCTATCTTAAAAGGATTTTCATTATTTGCGGCATCAAAAAGTTTTTCCATTGCTTCATCTGCTGAAACCGCTTCTTCATAACTACAATGCCAGGATTCTAAATAAGCTCTTAATATGTAACGATTTGTACTGTTATCATCAACTATAAGCATACGCATATCCTCAATATCTCCAAATTTAATAGGAGCTTGATATTGTTCATGCGGAGACTTTTCAAATGATATGGAAAACCGGAAAGAGGATCCTTTACATTCTTCGCTTACCACGCCAAGATTACCACCCATCAATTGGACAATCTGATTAGAAATTGCCAACCCTAACCCCGTACCTCCAAAATTTCTGGTAGTCGACGAATCTGCTTGTGTGAATGAGTGAAATATATGATTCAATTGATTATCAGGAATGCCAATACCCGTATCCCTAACATCAAAACACAACGTAGCATGAGATTCTGTTTCCAGTTCCAGTATTATATTAATAGAAACTTCACCTTCTTTTGTAAACTTGATTGCATTACCAACAAGGTTAATAAGTACTTGTCGCAATCTATTAGGATCTCCACGCAACAAGAATCGGACTTTGGGATCAATAAAGCATAAAAGCTCAAACCCTTTCTTTTCTTCCGCTTTAACAGCAAATATATCAATTATAGAGTCTACAGTGCCTCGTAAATCAAAGTCGATATTTTCCATCTCCATTTTCCCTGCTTCAATCTTTGAAAAATCAAGAATATCATTGAGAATAGCCAACAAAGAGTTTGCACTCTTATAAATCGTGTTAGCATATTCAAGCTGCTCAGGCGATAATTCCGTATACAACAACAACTCCGTCATTCCTGTAATGCCGTTCATTGGTGTGCGTATCTCATGGCTCATATTGGCAAGAAAGTCACTTTTCGCACGGGACGCCTCAAGTGCTGCTTCACGCGCCTGCATTAATTCGTTGCTAAATGTGTTTAAATTCTCTGTCATCTCATTGAATGACTCTGCTAATTGACCTATTTCATCTTTTGATTTAATATCTATTGTTTTTTCAAATATGCCTTTTCCTACATTAAACGTTGCATCTCTTAGACCTATAATAGGATTTGAAATAGCCCGACTAGAAAAAAAAGAAAACAGTAGGCCCACTACCACAATACCTACGGTCAAGATAACACTAATTGTAACGTTCATACCTGTAATATTTGTAATCTTCTTTTCAGATGCTTCAACTATTGCATCGGCAAATTCCTCTTCTTCTTCTAATAATTTCACCTGTAACTCTTCAAAAAAAGGATCAAATCCTTTCTCCTTTATAGCAATGGCAGAGATAGCGTTTCCTGCTATATAAGCCTCTTCCATCTTTTCTAACGATCCAATCATTATCTCATATTTCTTCTTAATATCTTCAGTTCTGTATCTTAATTTAAAGACCTCAGGTCCCTTTTCCTCAAGTTTTACAAGTTTCTTAAGCCCATCTGTAAATTTACGCTTCCCAATCCTGGCAATCTCATCAGCCTGTTTATGTGCTTCCACTTCTTTTCCTGAGTGTTCAGTTTCATGATAAATAAGCTGTTCAACATGCATTGCTGCGCTACTTCCTAATAGTCCAAGACCAATTCTTAGCTCCATATTAGAATCTGCTCTTGTCCAATCTTCTTCAAGTAAGACTTTTATATTTAGATCTATCTTCTTTGAATTTATAAATGTTATTAGACCAAAACATACGGTTAATGAGATCGGTATTAAAAACCATGTGAACAACTTTTTTGCAATTGACACTTTTTATTTAGCACCTTTCTTACCCTTGTTATATTCAAATGAGGGAATAAATGTGATATCTATGACCCATCCTTGAGTATATATCGGTTTCTAACAACTATAAATGATGCGAAATTGATATGATGTCTACTCTTTTTCATTTTTGGTTATGATATATTTTCGGCAATCTATAGTAAAAAATAAGAGCATACTTCTTAATGATCTAATATTAAATATATTTTTCATCTAGAGGTTGTTATTTGCAATCTATTTATTAACTCTCTGCTTGCCAAATTCGGTATTAAACAACTTGTAGGCCCTTTAAACTTAAAAAAAGTATCAAAAAACCTACAAGCCAAAACAATGTTTCATTATATAAAGATGTCATATTGTAACAACGCAAAGTAATAATATGGATTATAAAAGCAGAAGCAGATGAATTGAATCAAACCGGAAACGCGACCGTCGCCGCGTTGGGGATTTGGGGATTTGCAGATTAAAATTTGGGCAAAGATAATGTGAAGGTTAGTGATACATGCATAATTTATGACATGCACATTCCTTAGCTTATCTTCTATCTTACCCTTATCATTTATTCAACCTCAGTATTGGAAAGCATCTTAAAGTTGGAACCTGACCTGTAAAATGGATGGTAATGTAACCCACAACATCTTGAACATATGGGAAGAGAGTGTTTTTTTATAAATTTTCTGAACTTTCTGGCCTTTTCTCCATTCCAGATCTCTTTAAATGAATCATTATATATATTACCCAGGATATAATCAGGATTGTCATTACAGATCATGGTCTCTCCGTTGGGGTATACCATAAGGTGTGTCCACGGAGCAATACATTTCATGTATTTAGCTCCATACGTCCCTATTGATACCTTCCCATTTGTCTTGATAGGATAAAAGAGTTCGGGATCGTTTGAGTAATATTTATGTATATCTTCTATCTTAACGTGTGGGAAAAATGAGAGCAGGAATTTGTTCTTTCGCTCTTGAATATCGTAAAGAGATTTCTGGATAAAATCGAGATCCATACCAAAATCATCCCTTGCCCAACCTTTCCATGAAGGAGCACTACAATCAAAATATTTTTCCATAACCTCTTCATATTTCTTACCAACTTCTGTTAATGTAAAATATGAATGCTTAATGATTAACATTTCAAATCCCAGCTCTTCTGTAATATCGGGGAAAGATGGCAGATTTCTGTATGAGTGGTTAGAGATTGTAGAAATTTGACACAGTTTTGGTGTGTTTAATCCCTGGCGGGCCTTTAAGGCCTTTATTTTCTCCACACCAGCCTTTACCTTCTCATAACAGTTTACCATTCCTCGCACCTCATCATGCTTTTCCGCCGGACCATCAATGGAGACATACAACACATCTACACCTGCATCAACAATCTCTTCCGCGTATTTTTCAAACATTGTCCCGTTGGAGACGATCCAGCATATCAGATTGCGTGACTTGATATGGTATATCAGCTCAATGATATCCTTATGCAGAAACGGTTCTCCACCTGTAAGAAAAATGGTTGGACTAAACGGTGCAACTTGATCAATAAATGACTTAAACACCTCTTTGTCTAATGATTTTGTATCTTTTTCGTCTTCGGCTTCCTTAAAGAAACCGGTAGACCCCCATTGTCCGCAACTTTTGCAACGCAGATTGCATCTCTGTGTAGGCATCATATGTATCAAATAAGGGGTAAAACTGTATCCACTCTTAAATCGACTGTCTATCTGCAAAGAGAGTAATCTAGTCGCCCATTTCAGCATTTTTATATCTCCAAAAGGGCTTCTTTTTAAAATCTTGTAAAACTGAATAGCTTTTCTATACATAATAATCCAAAAGAGTCATGCATTATTCTTAGTGTATTCGGACAAACACCATACACAATAATAATGGGCGATTTTTAGAGTAACAAATTTTAAAACGTATTATTGCTTTTAATTATATAACCGTCAATTGAAATCTGATAGAAGACGGATCTAAGTACAAGAACAAAATGAATTATATATTTGTCTTTTTCTGCACGTTTTTCAATTGTTCTACCCATTTAATCAAATCTAACCTAAATCTACAGACTAAATGAATAAGTTATCTCAACACACATCCTAATGAATAATGCAGTTCATAATACTTAACGAGGTATTATCAAAATTCTACTGGATATTTATAACTGGAATATTTTAGTATAGGACTATATTTTCTTTATATTTCTAACCATTACACTCGGAGAGAAAATAATGATTTCAAGAACATCCAATCCGGCACTAAACAAAAAGACATTTACCAGTCTGCGAGGAGTTTCAACAGCAGACAATCAGGTTATGACTATTCAAGGAACGGTATCCAAGACAGGAATTCTCCTTTTCCTGGCATTCATTTCAGCTTCATGGACATGGAAACAGTTCTTTTTTTTTGAGAATCCGGCAGTCTCAACATATATAACTATAGGCCTCATTGGCGGTTTAATTGCAGCAATGGTAGGTATATTTAGACCGCAATCAGCTCCAATTGCGGCACCAATTTACGCAGTGTTTGAAGGATTGTTCCTTGGTGGGATATCTTCTATCTTTGAGATGAGATTCCCTGGGATCGTAATACAGGCTGTGGGTCTGACATTTGGAACCTTATTAGCACTCCTGTTTGCCTACAAATCCAGAATTATTAAACCTACTGAAAATTTCAAACTGGGAGTTGCCGCTGCAACCGGAGGAATATTTTTCATGTATATGGCATCGTTTATCCTAGGCTTTTTTGGGATAGCAATCCCATTTATACATGGAAGTGGCATGTTTGGGATTGGTATCAGCGCAGTGATTGTGGTCATTGCCGCGCTTAACCTTGTACTGGACTTTGATTTTATCGAACAAGGTGCAGAGGATGGCGCACCAAAATTTATGGAATGGAGGGCAGCACTAGGGCTAATGATTACTCTCGTATGGCTTTACATTGAGATCCTTCATCTGCTATCGAAACTAAGAAGTCGGGATTAAATTTACATTTTATTGATCTGTTTAAACGGCGATCTCATTCTAAAAAGCTTGAAATACAAACTCATAAAATGATACCCCAATAACTTTATCCACTTTAGGCTCTTAGCGCTACAAAGTTACCAACATGTTCTCGTTATTTTGTAAGTTGACATTTTCCCTCTGCTTACAACCAGCTGGATGCGGTTTTTTTCTGAGCTAGTCTCAGAAAAAATATAGGCATTTTAGGCATTTTAGGCATTTTAGGCATTTTAGGCATTTTAGGCATTTTAGGCATTTTAGGCATTTTAGGCATTTTAGGCATTTTAGGCATTTTAGGCATTTTAGGCATTTTA
>JAIQZO010000080.1 GCA_021777055.1 Candidatus Anammoxibacter sp.
AAAGGCGTATATACAATTTACTACAGACGAAGTATCAACAGATATATGTAATCTTACAATACACGGAGAAGATACGGATAATCCGTTAGATTTTACAAAGAATCTAAATAACCTATCCGGCAGGGCAAAAACAGTTGCTAGTGTGAACTGGAATCCTGGCAATTGGAACAATGTCGGAGAATCTTCTGTTGATCAGAAGACACCGGATATAAAGGCTGTAATCCAGGAAATCGTCAATAGGGATGGCTGGGATGCTGGCAGTAGTATCAATGTTATTATAACCGGATCGGGAAGGAGGACTGCCGAGTCGTATGAAAGTGGTGCGAATACCGCCCCTGTGCTAGTTATAGAGTATGCTAAGGGGATATAGCCTGAAAGCGGGGTTATTGGCTTGCAAAGGCACAAAGAGCGCGAAGTTTAAGGAATGGCCAGTTTGGTTCAAGTCTCCGACTTGAACCAAACTGGCCAAAGTTATACTCAGTATAGAATATATAAAGGTGGTGAGGTATTTGGTTCTGAATACTCCTTCTGTAATGGGTGACCCCTAAAAACACCCGTTCAGTTTAGTGGGCATGGTACTCTTCTATTTTATCTATCGGCCCATCATAGAAAGTATTGACAAAGAGAAGCACACAATGGACCACGTGGTAGAAAATATCTATAACGCATTTATAAACGGCATGAGGAAGGGTACCGGGCAATGCCAAAGTTAATGGACAACAATCTGATGTTTGAAAAAAAACCGGCAAAGCCCATTGAGTGATATATATAGAATTTCACCCCATTTCTCCATGCAGCGTCCCATGTCTGCTTTAATAACACATTGTTTTATATCATCAATATCTATACACTAAACTTGTAACTTAGAAGTCCCCTCTAGAAAGAGGGGATTTAGGGGTGTGTTACTAGTATCGCGAAAAAGTTACCATTTTCCGAACCCTCGTTAACCTACATTTGACAGTTATTCAATCGTAATTTTCTCAATATAGCCAGTTGATATCCGCGGAACCAATCAAGCATAACATCCAAATCTGACCAAAACCTAAACCACTAAATATCTTATTTATAACCACGTTGAGTATAACCATTGTTAAAACAAGAATCTCTGCAGGAAAATAAGTTTCTGTTTATTCCAAGAGGATAAAATATTTCATTATTTAATCGCCAATTCTATACATTACCAAGTTATTAATCACAAAATTATAAGAGTTTGTACAAATGCCTTAATTTGTAACATTTTGTAGGTATCGAATCATTCATTTTGAATCATTGCAATATATTTTATATCTCAGGCTGTCTCTATAAAACTTAGGATTTGTAAAGATCTGAGGCACAAGAAAGAAGAAGCCATCATTGAAATATCTATTTTTATCATTTACGAATAAGTATTGATTGATAAAGTGGCAAACATGGCCAGAGGATTAATCTGGCGATCTAAATGGTAAATACTATAGCGTCGTTCTACCTCTGCAAACAAAATAATTTAAGAAGCAATTGTTACAATTTTCATATCTGTAAAGATTTTTGTTTCGCAATTTAATTTTTTTGGTATATAAATTGCGAAACAAAATTACGGATTCGGTTTTATACGTACTCTCCACAATACCACAAACTTTCCAGCGAGAAACAACGGTGACATGGGGGAATCGTTTATACTGCAGTGGATAGTATTAGAATTCACTACAGGGATTTAAGCCAACTGTTATAACTAATATTTCTCATCGTATTTTAGAGGAGGGTTAGTTTATGGATGCTAGGGTTTACAGAAAAGTCGAATCTCTTCACACTTTAAATTGCAGGAAAGATAAAAAACGACAGAAATGGCAATTAGCACTCTCCCTGTTTCTTCTACTAGCAATTTCACTCTGCATTCAAGTTCCACGTTTGCTATCAGCCCAATCACTAAACAATGCTTTTAGTTACGTCCTCTTTAGCAATTCAGGAAAAATGAAGATTAAAGAAGGTGTTACCATTGCCGGTAACATCTTTCATAATGGAGAGGTAACAGTAAAAGAAAACGCTCAAGTAATTGACGGACGACTTTATGCCACCGGCAATGTAACCATTAAAGAAGGGGCACAAGTAGTAGAAGGTGAACAGCCTAATCCCCTACCCCTATTTCCTCAATTTGACACAAGCAATTACAACAATTTACTGAATCAAGCCCATGACCAACCAGAAGAGGAGAAGAAGTTAACGAATGTCAACCTTAATGGTGATACACTCTTTATCCACGGCAAAATGGTCCTTAAAGATGGCGGTAATATTTCAGGACCAGGCATGATTGTTGTTGACGGTGAGATCACAATTAAAGAGGATTCTGTCATCGGTCCGGAAGTTACGATCATATGCTCTGAAAAACTAAAAATTAAGGAGAATACAACAATAGAGCATAGCTTCCTCTTTTCAAAGAAAGAGGTTAAGATAAAAGAAGAATGTAATATCAAGGCAACCATTCGATCACTAGAAAATGTCCTAATTAAAGAAGATGTCTCTTTTAATGGTCTTATCCATACCTTGGACAAAGTCAAAATAAAAGAAGAGTCAAATATCAATGGAATCATAATAGCAGGAAAAGAGATCGTAGTTCTCGAGAACACTGTTATTACATATGATCCTTCTGTAATCTCCTCATGTATGGATGATACAACTCCACCTATAATAAACATCACATCTCCAATTGATAACAAGACAATCAACACTACAACACCACAAATAACCATTGAGTTTAGCGATAATGTATGCGGCATAGATCCTAACAGCTTTACAGCTCAAATCAACAATGTAGAAAGCGGCTCATTGTTCAATGTTACAGAGGCAGGCGCAACTTACCAGATCACATCAGACCTTCCTGAAGGTTTGCATGTAATCAGTGCCACAATCAGCGATTTTGGCGGAAACACAGCCAATGCCAAGGTGGCTTTTACCGTTGAAATACCATCTCCATGTGATAGCGACACTACGCCGCCCATAATAAACATAATCCCTCCCATAGATGGTGAAACAATCAATATTACAACACCGCAGATAACCATTGAGTTCAGCGATGATATATGTGGCATAGATAAGGACAGCTTTACTGCTCAGATCAACAACGTAGAAAGCAACACCCTGTTCACAGTTACTGAAACAGGAGCAACTTACCAAGTCATAACGGACCTTCCTGAAGGAGAAAATGTTATAACAGCATCAATTAACGATCTTGGTGGAAACACAGCTAATGCAAGCGTCACTTTTAAGATAGAATTACCCTCACCATGTGACAGGGACACATCACCTCCCATAATAAACATAATCTCTCCCATCGATAGTGAAACAACCAATACCCCCACGCAAATAATCATAGAGTTCACGGATGATATATGCGGCATAGATAAGGACAGCTTTACATCCCAGATTAACGGCACAGAAAGCAACACCATGTTCAATGTTACCGAAACAGGTGCAACGTCCCAAACCATAACGGACCTTCCTGAAGGAGAAAATATAATAACAGCATCAATTAGCGATCTTGGTGGAAACACAGCCAATGTCAGCACTACTTTTACTGTTGAAAAACCCTCTCTATGCGATAACGACACAACGCCACCCATAATAAAC
Organism: Candidatus Anammoxibacter sp.; assembly: GCA_021777055.1. Lineage (GTDB taxonomy): Bacteria > Planctomycetota > Brocadiia > Brocadiales > Anammoxibacteraceae > Anammoxibacter_A. The sequence continues at coordinate 3,601 of JAIQZO010000080.1, forward strand.
ATAACATCTCCCATTGATGGTGAAACAATCAATACTACAAGCCCACAAATAATCATAGAGTTTAGCGATGAAATATGTGGTATAGATCCTGACAGCTTTACAGCACAGATCAACAATGTAGAAATAAGCAACCTGTTCACTGTCACAGATACAAACGCAACTTACCTGGTCACAACATCCATTCCTGAAGGTGAAAGTGCAATAACAGCATCAATCCGCGATCTTGGTGGAAACACAGCCAATGTCAGCACTACTTTTACCATTGAAATAGAGACACCACCAACAAATGATACCCCAACCCTTGGTTCCATAGGTAACCGTTCAGTTGATGTTGGAAGCATCTTGAGTTTTACAGTTACGACTAGTGATACAAACGATGATAATATTGACCTGATAGTAACACCCATTCCTCTACCTGCGAATGTAACATTTAATTGCGGTACAGGGCTATTTACTTTTACGCCTGACATAACACAAGCAGGTGTTTCTTTTGATTTAATCTTTATTGGTAGTAACGGCATATTGACAGATACGGAAACCATAACAATAACAGTTAATGATCTGCCCCTGTCAGGTGTAACCTCCTTACAAGGCAGAATCCTTGATGCCAATGATGCCCAATTGGGAATCATAACCCCTATAGTTGGTGCCATTGTTAGAAGTACGGAAAAAGGCATATCTGCAACGACAAATAGTTCTGGTCATTTTACATTATCTGATCTAAATGCGGGAATTAATCACTTTGAATATGATGGAACTACCGTTAGTGCTCCAGACGGTTTTTCCTATGGCTCTTACATTGGCATGAAAGAGATTATAGCAAACGTTACCAATAAAATTAACAGACCCGTTTATCTGATGCGAATAGACACTGCCGGGCAAGTAAAAATTAATCCCTCTTCAACAACGGTACTTAACAATCCCAATCTAAATATAACATTAACCATACCGCCAAATACAGTAAAAGACGAAAACGGCGATGATTATACAGGCATGCTCTCCATATCAGAAGTTCCAGCTGGGTTTACTCCTGCCTCTTTACCTGAAAATCTAGACCCTGGCATGGTATTTTCAGTACAACCCATGGGCCTCACATTTGTACAACCAGCACCTATAACGTTTCCGAACTTTGATAACCTTACACCTGGAAGTGAAGTAAATATCTGGTCCCTAAACCATACTACAGGTAAATTCTTTATTGCGGGAACCGGACTGGTCAGCCCTGACAGATCAGTTATTAATACCATTCAGGGTGGTATCCAGGAGACATCTTGGCATTTTCCTGTTTCAGCTCCTCTTACTACAACAAAAAATGATCCTGATCTTAATGAAAAGTCTGATAAATCTCCAGATCCATGCACTGAAAAGACAAAATCAGGCTTTGTAATACAGACTGGAAACTTCTTTGAAGATCACACATTACCTTCTTACCGCTCACTAGGGGTTTCTAGAGGATTGAAACTTAATTATAATAGCACAAATGCTTTTCCCTGCCCTATAATTACAGCCCAAGCCAACGTACCTGGAAATAGTGCGGTACCAATTGCAATCTCTGCTAGTCTCAAAGTAGGTGGCCTTAATTTTGATAATGAAACTTTTAAGTTTGGGACATCCACATTGTCCAGGCAATCTTCAATGTTTGATGCGACAAATATAGATACCGGAAATTACCCATATTTTTTAGAAATAAAAAGTCATTATAACTCTTCTACTGTTTCAAGTAACATTGTGGGAAACATAATTGTTAACAATCAAATTAGTAGTCCTTTCGGGCCAGGGTGGACAATTGATGGCATTCAAAAGATAAATAATCTAAACAGTTTAGACGGTCGAGTATTGTTAACAGAAGGGAATGGATCCGCAAAATTATTTTCAACTAGACCTGTTGGGTCTGGAGAATTTTCTAATGCGGCTAGCTTTTTTGTCGGAGGCTTAGTTTCATCAATTGTATCAGGGGATTTCGATGGAGATGATGTGCTTGATATAGTAACTGCTAACTCTAAAAATGGTACTTTCGGTGATACGATTTCAACATTATTGGGAGATGGTTCCGGTGCTTTCACATCTCCAATAGATCTTTTTATAGGTGGCGTCTCCTACGCAATGACAGTAGGGGATTTCAATGGAGATAACTTGCTTGATATAGCAAGAGCAAATGCAGAAAATGATTTAGATGATGATTCCGTATCAATACTACTGGGTGACGGTACTGGAAATTTCTCGTTATATAATGACTTTCCTATTGGCAATTATCCGCAATCCATTATAACCGACGATTTTAATGGAGATAATGTTCTTGATTTAGCAACGGCAAATAATTTTGATGATTCAGTATCAGTGCTGATAGGTGATGGTACTGGAAATTTTACGCGAGTAGCAGACGTTCAAGTTGGAATCGTTCCTATTTCTATTACAGTTGGCGACTTTAACAACGACGATGTTCCAGACTTAGCAACCGCAAACTGGCTGGGAGATACCATTTCCATACTGACAGGTGATGGTGCTGGAAATTTTTTAGTAACAAATGATTTGGCTGTTAATAATCCGGTATTTATTATTAATGGTGATTATAATGGAGATAACTTACTTGATTTAGCCGTATCAGATATCAACAATAATGCTGTCTCTGTCCTGCTAGGAGATGGAGATGGGAATTTTTCAGATCCAACAGATTTTCAAGTTGACACAAGTTTTGGATCAATTGCGCAAGGAGATTTCAACGAGGATAAAATTGTTGATTTTGCTGTAGCAAATAATAGTAGAAGTGAGGTTTCAATACTTTTGGGAGATGGTTTTGGTAATTTCTCATCTCCATCTATTTTTGCAACTGGAGATGCATCTGATAACATTGCAATTGGTGATTACAATGAAGATAATATACTCGATATAGCAACATCCAGGGACTCAGATAATACTATTACAGTATTGATAGGGTTAACTGCATCACCAGATGGTCCACCAGGTGACTTTTCAACACTTTCTCAAAACAGCAACAACTCATTCACCCGTACCATGAAAAACGGAACAATAATTAACTTTGATGTAAACGGTTTACATTCATCAACAATAGACCAAAACGGAAACACCACCACTTATTCGTACGACACGGATGGACTTCTTACTACCATTACAGACCCGATGGGACTCGTAACAACATTAAATTACCAGAGTGGCCTGCTTTCAAACGTTACAGACCCAGTTGGTAGAATCACAAGTTTTCAACATGACAATAACGGGAACCTGACAAGTATTATCAATCCAGATGGAACAGAATCATCTTATACCTACGATTCAAGACATCTAATGTCCACAGAAACCGAGCCTAATGGGAATACACATACAATAAATTATAGCTTTGCAGGTCGTTTTGAAAGTATGGATTTTGCGGACGGCAGAACTAAGCAACTTTCACCTAGCATTCAGAAAGGTTTAGTTGACCCTTCAAGTGGAGTTGGTGATTCTGTAGAGAATCCGGCAGCAAATCTTCCTGCAAATGATATTAACAGCACGATAACCGATAGCAACGGTAATATAACGACAGTGAAAACAGACAAGTTCGGTAGAATAACCCAAAGCACAGATAACTGTTGCCTTGGTAGAATAACTGAAATTGAAAGGAATGAAAACAGCTTGCCAACTAAGGTTACCAGGGCAAACGGAGCAGCAACAATAAACACCTATGATGACAATGGAAATATACTTACATCAAATGACCAAAGTATAGGAGCAATCACAACATTTACATACGATTCGACATTTAATCAAGTAACGTCTATAACTGACCCTAAAGGCAATACGACAACAATAACCTACGACATGAACGGTAACCCTCTAGAAATTGTTGATGCTCAGAACAATACAACCACTCAGACATTTAACTCTCAAGGTCAATTAACTGGCATTACAGACGCGTTAGGAAGCAGCACGAGTTTTACTTACAATACTAATGGTAATCTGAAAACAACCACTGACCCATTAGGCAATGTTACCACATTGACAACGGACAGCTCTGGTAATGTGATAACGGCGACAGATGCCAATGGAAAGGTCACTCAGTTCGCATATGATACGTTAAATAGGTTGACGCAGGTAACAGATGCTAACGGAGATATTACAAATTATAGCTACGATGCAAACGGAAACTTGACACTGGTTACTGATGCCAATGGAAACATTACAACATTTGCATACGACTCCATGGACAGGCTTATAACTAAAACAGATCCTTTGGGAAATTCAGATACATTTGAGTACGATGGAAACGAAAACTTAATTAGTAGAACAGACCGAAATGGCCAGACAATAAACTTTCAATATGACAATCTAAATCAATTGATCAATAAGACATTACCTGGCAACCTTGTTACAACACTTGATTACGATTTAGTAGGAAACCTCACATCAATAACCGATCCAGACAGCAATCTAACCTTCACTTATGACGGCACAGACAGGCTTATAAACACATCAACAACAGGTTCGCCAAACCAGCCAGATGTTACTATTAATTATACATACGATGCTAATGGTAATCGACTAACAATGACGGATTCTTTAACCGGAACGACAAATTATCTATACGATACTTTAAATAGAATCATAACAATAACCAATCCGCCGAATCAAACGGTGAATTTTGGATATGATGCATTAAGCCGTAGAGCATCAACAACCCTTCCCAATGGTGTAACTACAGATTATGCATATGACTCCAACAGCCGCATAACCAACTTGCAGCACAAACTGGGTATAACAACCTTGTCCAGTTTTAGTTATACATACGATAACGTAGTCAACCGTATAGCCATGAACACAACAAGAAGCGGTCTAATAGTCAACAATAGCTTAAACTATGTATATGACAATATATATCAACTTACACAAGCAACAAGACCATTGCCTGCTCAGCCGGCCGAAACGTTTAATTATGACCCATTGGGCAACAGATTGCAACGCGATGGAGAAACAATCGATTCAACCATTGGCCAGGCAAATCAACTTTTGAATGACGCTACATTTGCATATATCTATGACAACAATGGGAACCTTGTTCAAAAAACTGATAAATCAACCAATGAGACAACCGATTATATATACGATGCAGAAAATAGACTCATACGTATCAATTTACCAGGTGGCAATGTTGCCCAGTATCGTTACGATGGGTTAGGCAGAAGGATAGAGAAAGACGTAGATGGTTCTATTACACGATACGTTTATGATAATGAAGATATTCTGCTGGAGTTCGATGGTAATAATTCACAGATTGCAAGGTATACGCACGGGTTTGGCTTTGACGAACCTCTTATTATGAAAAGAGGAGGTGTGAGTTTATACTATCTGGCAGATGGGCTAGGGAGTATTACTGATCTAACAGACTCTACTGGCGCTATAGCACAAAGCTATGTTTATGATTCATTTGGGAATATTGATCAGCAGGTTGGGCCATTAGAAAATCCGTATACTTATACCGGTAGAGAACTTGATGCCGAAAGTGGTTTGTATTATTATAGGGCAAGGTACTATGAGGCAATAGTTGGCCGGTTTATAAATGAAGATCCTATTGAGTTTACTGGTAGCGATAACAATTTTTACAGATATGTTCAAAATAATCCTGTTAGTTTTGTTGATCCCTTTGGGCTGATTGGAACGGATAGAAGTAATGTTCCAAATTATGGAACTAGTACATTTGGGGATTCTTATAGGGATTTCTTAAGAAATGATTTTAGGGGTTATTTGAATAGTACATCCTACTTTGCCGGTCTCTTTGCAACCACTTCTTTTTTAGTTCCTGGTGGGCAACCGGCCTCATTATTGTTTACTGGAATAGGTTTAACCGCAAAAGCTATAGAGTTAGGTTTATATTCTGATAACATTATAATTGACAGTATTACTGAATCTGCTAAATTAGCAATTCCTTTAAAAAAACCGTATGATATGCTTGCCAACCCTGGAATTGATTATGTTTCGGATATAGTTGACGCTTCGCTTTCGGAAAACAACTACAAGAGTACAGACAAAAAATAATTAACTATGTGAAGAATTAAATTAAACAGTTAAATCTATTTGGAGATTATTTTATGATTTTTATATACATAGGAGTTATATTAAGCTTAATTGCAATTGTCTTGATGAGTTCAAATAGGTTCCCTATTTTAGGATGTTTTCTTCTAATAATTGGGGTATATTTTGGTTTAAAAGGGAGAAATAAGATTGATAGTGGTTGTAGATGACCACATTGCAAAAACATACGGTTTAGACTAATCCGTGTTAAACTAGTAACTGAAACATATATATAGCCAAACCTTCCCACTGAGAAAGCTTCCGCAATAAAAATTGCAGAGTTTTATTGAGGGGAGCAGAAGGTAAAGAAAGTATTTCAGAAATTAGCGAGAGATTTTAATTCTGAAATTACTAGACTTGATAATCCAAAAGCACAGATATTTGTGTTTTATGTTACAAATAATATTATCGGTAATAAAGGCAGCAATACAAGCTGTTCATAGAGTTGCAGTCATAGAAGACTATATATCCAGGTATATATTGCTAACGCAATATCAGAAGTTCTAATTGGCATGGAGGTTGTAATCCTAGAAAAGAGAGGAAACCTTTTCTTGATCTAGGGAAACCAGAGATGACGCAATTTCGCAATTACTTATATACAAACTTCCCACTTTATAACTAAACATTTTAGGTATTGCATGTAGCTTCCAGGTAACATTAGTTTAACTGCAATAAAGTATAGGAAGGTAATAAATAGGAGAAAAGTAAAACGATGAAAGATGAGCGTAATAAGACTGATAGGATAATAATTAATATTTGTATTACTTCTAGTATCATCGCATTTGTATCCATGCTCATCTTTAAAAATCTTGTAATAGTAAAATCATTTTTATTAATCTTATTCTTCTATGGATTAATTGGGGTTTTTCGAAAAAGAATAGTTCTAGGATGTTATCAGACTGTATTTACAAATTTCTGGGCTATTTTCTCTGGGTTAATTGTCGTTTTTCTAATGATTTTTCTTTTTTTCAGTTTACCGTAAAAGAAAAAAAATTTTGGTTGATGGCAAACCAAATCAAGTTACCCAAAATAATTATAGAATAACAAAGGACTTGATAGATATTTACTGGATAATTTGCTAGACTTTCTTCCTGTCTTGACATGATAGCCTAACTTCTTGGTATTGAAAATAATTTAAGACGTTATATGACGTTTGTAGTATAAATAAGGTAATAATATCTTAAATTTTATACCTTATGCTGCTTTTGCTTTCATTTGTAATAACTTTTTCAAATTCCAGCCAATACTCATTAACTTAGACTCCCCATTTACTTTTTCTTTTCCACGCAGGAGAATGATCTATCGCCAATTTTAAATTTTATATTACCAAATATTGGTTCAATTGCATACTGACTTTTAAAATAATTTATCAAGAACTTATTAGGAGTTAAGTAAAATTTGAGAGAAACAAAAGTACGTAATAGGTGGAAAAGGTATAAGTTCTTTAGAATACTTGGAGGGATATCAATAATTACCAGCCTGGCTACTATCGTCTTACTTGCGGCATTTATTAACGAGAAAAGCGAATCTATATGGCGGGATATACTAATTAGTGCGTTCGTAATTTCAATTAGTGTATTTATAGTAAGCGTGATTTATACAACGTTATGGTCATGTCCTAAGTGCGGAAAAAATTTTACTATTAGATCAATTGGACCATTTAAATCAAATTGGCCTGTCTTTAACAATTGTGGTAGATGTGGTTTCAAACCAGAAAAAATTGATTTAAGAATTGGTGACCACATTTAAATGAAAATATGAGGAGGGTTAATTATTTAGAAGCACCCCGAGAACGTTTTTAGAATGACCAAAACCTTGCTGAAAATTTATTGGACAATTTGCTAGATTTTCTTCCCGTCTTAACATGATAGCCAAACTTGTTAGTATTGAGAAATAATCTAAGACATCATATGTCGTTTATCGTGAATATAGTCTAATTATATATTATATTGGTTCTTTGGAATTTTGAGTAGGAAAATTATGTTTATTGAATTGAGACGATTTTAAAATAACCAGCTAATCTAAATGCATAAACCAAGAATGCTGCTCTTACTGTAAACTCCTATATTTAACAGCGTTCCAGCAGAAACGACATTCTGTACTGCCATGTTTCACCTTACATTTTTTCAATTAAACTTTCGACAAAACTTGTTCTTTTTCCAGAACTATACTACTATAGTTACCCACTCAAAATCCTAAAGAGCGAGAAAATGAATAATCAAGAAATTGTCCCCGTCCAAATTCTGATCGCATTCATCGCCAAATTAAAGCTGTATAGATTTTCATGCAAAAATGGGTACATTCCCGAATTATATAAAAAATTGGAGAAGTACCTGCGAAGTTTTCCTTAACCATTACCAAATTAAGATCGTAGAAATAAGAGTTGCCAAAATCACATCGTACTTTTTCGTCTGATTTTCCAAATTGCGATCGCAATTACCGAAATAACGCTGTATAAATTATCTTTACTAAATTGTTACCGAACGTTCTTTTCTAAATTTATACAGCATAAGTTGGTATTCAGGTTGCGTTGGTTTTTGTTTTTGCCATTTCCTGTAAAAAGATATTCTCGGTTCTTCTAACTTTACCGGTATGGTATTGATGCAGCCAATTTTCTAAGATACTTACCGCTTGCTTAAAATCATATCCAAGTTCAATCATAAGATCGATGTTGTTGATATTTCTTTGACAACAAAAACAATGTGCAAGATTATTCTTTGGGTTAATTGTTGCCCTGAGTTCATGACAGTGCGGGCATTGAAAACGAAGAAATCCTTCAATGGTTTTTGAACAAGGCGCCAGTTCATCCAATTGTTTGAGTATAAAGTGTAAAGGCAGATCATTTCGAATAGATCTTAAAATATTAGTTGAATACATTAGCAATCTCCTTAATAAAATCCTGTTTTCTTTTGAGCTGGAATACTTTGCTACGTCAGAACTCCCTGAGGTCACACTCATTTCTCCAATGTGGTTGAATTAGAACATGATTGACATTGTCAATGTGAATGGTCTTTTTTCCGCTTCTTACCGCTTCAAGCATGCATGACATGCAGAGATTCCTTGTTTTTCTGAGTACGCCGTCAGAAGAGCGGACAATAAGGTCAAGAGCAAAATTCAGGGTCAGAGCAAAATTCAGGGTCAGACCTTGAAAACAGAATTCAATTGACCTGTAATTGCAAAGTTGCTACTATTAAACCATGGCACGCCCTTGGAGAATAGAATATTCAGGTGCAATATATCATATAATGTCGCGTGGAGTCGGCAAAGGGGAAATATTCCATAATAATGATGACTATATACGGTTTCTTTCATACCTGGAAAAAGCAGTGGAAAAATTTAGGATAGAGATATTTGCATTTGTATTAATGACAAATCATTATCATCTGTTGTTGAGAACAACAGAGCCGAATATTTCAAAGGTAATACAATGGATACAAACGTCTTATAGTATATTTTATAATCTAAAGCACAGACGTAGTGGTCATTTATTTCAGGGAAGATTTAAAGCCATATTAGTAGAAGATGAGTCCTACTGGATAAATTTAAGTTTATATATACATCTAAATCCAGTTCGAGCCAGAATAATTGATGATGTAAGCAAATATGAATGGAGTAGTTATCATGATTATATATATTCAAAGAAAAAGAATAGCTGGTTAGATAGCGATGCAGTGTTAAAAGAGTACGGAGAAGAGAAGAAGGGATCAAAGAGAGAGTACAGAAAATTATTAAGAGAAATATCAGGTAAAGAGAAAGAATTTTTAGAAGATTTAAAATATGGTGCAATACTAGGAAGCGAAGAGTTTATAGCCTGGGCGCAAAAAAAGTTCATAGATCATACAGGCAAAAAAGATTCGGAATTACTGCTAAAAAAGCAAGTAAGTGACAGTGGAATCTTAAACAAAGTAATAGAAGAGATAGTGAGTAGTTATAAAATAGAAAAGGAAGATTTGTTAACGAGGAAAAGGCGTATCCCGGTAGAAGCAAGAGATGCAGGGATGTATATATTGAAGACGAAAACAGGGTTAAAAAACAGAGAAATAGGAGATGTTTTTGGTGTAAGTGAAAGTGCTGTAAATAAGGCAGCGCAACGTATAGGCGATCAAATCAGAAAACAGAAACATCTTAAAGCAAGAATAGACAAAATTACATATTCTGTTTTCAAGGTCTGACCACATTATCCACCCAATTATCAGAATCCTTTTTCTATGGGTTCTTCAAGTATCGCAGGTTCTACATCGGGACCAGGTAGGGGTTCAATAATAATCGGCGGACGAGAAGCATCTCTATCTGACGGTAACGTCAAATCCAGAGTTGTCCCATCAATATTGTCAATAACAGCGGAGTGCATCACACTCTCTGTAACGGAATAGATGTTCTCTTCTACAAAAACACCTCGTGTCCAAGGATTATAAACAAATTGGTTAGGCTTTGAAATCTGTACCGGCAGAGTCCCAATTTGTTCAAAACCGCTTTCTTGTGAAATGCTAAAAACATAAAGATCGCTAGAGACATAATTGCCATAAGTACTGGGCGATGAATCTAAAGTTCTATCAGTCACTTTATATAGATCAATTGGTATTGCCAATAGATCATGTTCTGTCCAGAATGTAAAGGCTTTGTGATTATAATTGGCCTCGGATTGCGTGCCCCTGTCTCCAATAATAAGTTTATGCAAAAGCGAGGGATTGTCAAACTGTGTCACATCAAAAATACTTAATTGCACACCTTGAGTCCATGTAGTTCGTCCGTCAGAAATAGCATCCTTACCGATGGTGATAAGATGGTTTTCTCCCCATGGATGGATATAATCAGAATATCCGGGCACCTTGAGTTCTCCAGCCACTTTGGGTGCAGTAGGATCAGACAAATCCAAGGTAAACAGAGGATCGACATTAACAAAGGTGACTAGAAATCCACGTTTGCCAATGAAACGGGCCGCATAGATCTGTTCACCAAAGGCCAGGTTTTCTATTTTTCCTATTACATCAAGAGAAGTACCGTTTTCACGAAGACAATAGATGTGATTAAAGATTTCACTTTGGTCTTTTGTCCATATTCGAGTATTGGTTGCCACTCGTAATACGTCTTCATCCTCTCCCAGAGAAAACTGATTCAAAATCGTACCATTGACACGTCCACTTGCAACGGCAGTCACACTATCACCTGTAAGGTCAAATTTATAAATTTCGGTTTGTTGTCTTGACGGCGAATCAGCGGGAGCACCATCATTCCAACGATCACTGAAAACAAACAGTGCCCGGGTGGAAGCATAGACACTTCTTGCATTGGCTATCATTGCGATGGCGTCAAAAGAATCATCTAACCGATCTAAATCAAAGGTCACAACCGTCGCAATCTGGCCGCCACCATTTTCATCAACTGGTTTGTAAAAGTTTTCAGGTGCAACTACCGGTAGTATTTCCGCATCTTTCGATTTCGGATAAATCACACTATAATATGGAATAAGTTTTTCTAAACTAACTTCTTCAACCCTTTCTTTATTCTCCTCAACAACATCATCTTTGGTCTCTAATCCGGGTTCATAATAATATCTTATAGGCGGCATGATTGGTGAAAATTGCTGAACAACATGCAACTTGTTCCCAATCCTTCGTGAGGAGACCAAGCTCCCTTCCAGTTCAACCGTCTTTAACAAAACCGCCTCGGCCTGATTAGAAACATCATAAAAGGCCACACCCATGTTATTATAATACCATCCATAGTCTTCTTCCATAACAGGTTTAGGAAAAGAACTATAGGAATCATATAGCACTACCAGTATCTCTTCATAAAGATATAGAGAATTCACATTACCTAATTTCTCCAGGCTAATTGTTGAAACGATTTCCAATGCAGGATCAATGGCAACAATATTAACCTCCTGTGCAGCCGCCACATAGAAAAAATTACCATCGGTTTTGACCTTGTCAGATTCATCCACACCTAACTCTTGTATGTTGGTACCGGAGAAGCCATTACCACTACTATCAGATGAACCAGGGGATTCGCTACTATCCGTATCTGCCTCTAAACCATTTTTAGGTTCAGGCGCCGGAAGGTCGGTTGGCAACAACACATCGACGGCGACGTCCAGCTCCAGGTCGCCATATGATCGAACACGAGTAGAATATTGATTTTTCAGATAAACTTCCAGCTCTTCATAGTCACTAAAAGTACTTAAACCACCTTCACTAACAGGGTTCATGCATGCTGCCATATCTCTGATGAAATCAGAACTTAGAAAATTTTCCCTATAACAGTTCATATAACGGCTAAAATAATCCTTGAGAGATTCATCTAATAATCCGGGAGTTCTGGACAATTCTTTCAGGGTTGTGCTGCCGGATTGAAATTTGTCGCTATTGATTGGATTTGCGCTGAATGAAAAGGGCGTCGGTAATAATAGCATAGCAACCCAAATATAAACGAAGACTACAATCTTTTGTCGCACGATTTCTTTCACAATAACGCCTCCTCAAACATCTCATCAAATAGATAGAACGAGATAAATTCCTTTATTTAATCATTGTTGAAGTATACCCCATAAAATAACAAAAATCAAGAATCCCTAGGAGTTTGCTAGGGGGCAAGCTTGCTAGGGGCAAGTCTTTACAGACTGTCCGAGAATGCCAGATGCTGAAACTTTTGGTTTAAGCTTTCTGTAAGTTCAAACTGATTTCAGTGAAGATGGTTTTCTTCAAAATCAAAAGTCCCGGATGGGACGACCTGAGTTAGCCCATAGCGGAAGCTATGGGAACTTATTGTAAGCAAATTTAGCCCGTCAGGGGCGACAGAAAGATATACTCCAAATAGCATGAATAGAAACATTTTGATAACAAGACATTTCTGCAGCCCCTAACGGGGCTTATTTGGATTAAGATATCATTCTATACCCACTGCTAACGCAGTGGGCTAACTTCGTTTGCCCCTTTTTGGGGCTATTGTTTCTGAAACCAGTCAGAACATACAGCTTTTTTAATTGAGGAATTTCTTTACTTTCTTTTCGGGATGATAGAAATGTCTTAATTCCCTATTTTGTAAACCCTCTATCTCCTTCGGGATGATAGAAATGTCTTAATTCCCTATTTTGTAAACCCTCTATCTCCTAGAATAAAACCTTGTAGTAAACCCTTGTTTGGGTTTTCAAGTTCTTTAACATCAACGTCCTTAAAATATTCTCTATAATTTCTTATGGCGGTATTTTTCTTTTTACCTATAAATGATAAATAACTGTTCAAAGATAATCTTCCGGTATTGACATTATCTTTGCTCGGATCGTATTAAGATGAATGTATCTTGATAGTTGTTTAATATAATCATCTGCATCTATTAATATAGCCTTAAATCTTCTTTGAAATAGATGACCACTTCTTCGATGTTTTTTGTTGTAATAGGTTGCGTAGCTGACATTATGCCATTGGATTGCTAAACTGAGTTGTTGCCATAGAAATATTCTCTGGCGGAACCTTAATTTTAACATCAAGAACATATGCAAGGCAAAGTGGCCAGACTGCCCCAAATCCAACCCCCCATAGTATTTCTTCAATAGGGATATCCATAAAAGTTATGCCCCACAGTTTTTCAGTATTCCATTGAGCTATAAACTCTGGCCATATAATAAAACAAACCTTAATAAAAATAAAATATAGCAGAGAAAACCTGATTGCCCCTGATAACGATATTATCCACAGATCATATCTTAACAAAATAAGCATTAACTCTAACAGCATTAAGGACAAAAAAACTGATGCCATAATTCCGGTTCCAAGAAAAATAAATACATAAGTTGTACTAATCCATAGTAGTAGACATAAAGCAGAACGAACTATAATACGATAAGGCTTCAGAATTATTAATAATTTATTTTTTAAGGACCATACGGATAACATCCAGACAATCCCCCCATTAGAAAACGAGAAAATAATATCTTCAATCCCTATAATAGCATCAAAAAGTCTTGCAGGATCCCAGTATTCAGGCACAAAGAAAAGCGAGGCAACTGCAAAAGGGGAAGACATGGCACCACTTATTAACATCATCCGCCTATGTTCATGATTAAATAAATATAAAAAAAGAAAAATCATGAATAAAAGAAGGCTGGAGAAAAAATACGGGTAATTAATCAGAAGAAGAATTGCATTTTTAATTAATGTCAGATTATTCATACATCAACGAATTGTTCGTTTTTTTAATAATATGCTAGGAATAGTAAATATTGCTCAATGCGCAAGTTCTCTACTCTACCCAGTTTTGAATATCTTTTTTTATAGAAAAACCCTTCATCAATCTTCTGAAATATTCGTTATATTTATCATCGTCCTCTACAGTTCATAAGTTGCATCTTTACAGATTGTCCGAGAATGTCATGTGTATTTGGGGACAAGTCTTTATTATTGAGAGCGTCAAAAAGCGCCCTAACCCCCCAGAGGTCTTATAGTATTACCCTGTAAAAACTTGTTTCTCTAAAAAAAAATTTTTAACGTGCATTATTAAGTTATTTGCAGCGTTATAGTTACTGGATACTTGATAATTTATTCCGCCGCATTAGAGTGTTATATCTTAAATCGAGTTCGCCTCTTTTTCATGTGGCATCTTGACAAAGAAACTAGAAATCTAACTATTTCTCTGCATCTAGTATTCTGGTTGCGGCTTCGCTGCTTTATGTTAATATATAGAATTAAATATATTCAAGAGATGAGGAACAACCTGTTTCTTTCTTGAAAGTACGTCTTTTAATTCATATACGTTTACTTCGGCTTTTGGATAATCGAAACTGTTTATAACTTTGTCATCACCTACTGTCAGCAAAAGTGAGGTCCCAATAACAATATCTGTTATAAGTAGGGCCGAAAGACGAAGGGCTTTTGCCTCCTTAATCTTGGTCAACTCATTTATCAATCTATCCTTTTCATTATAGAATTCGTCGAACCCTATAGTTTCAACCTGACCAATGCCTAGTTTTTTCTCTTTGATCTCAAATATCTTATAATCACCATTAACAACATTATAGGGGCCCTGTTTTTTTAGGCTTGAAGTGGAGGTAAATATATCTTTTCCAAATTCAGTATGGTTAAGACCAGATTTTGTCTCAAGCCACTCGACGATATTCCTGTCTCTTATTGTTGTAGTTGGAGATTTAAGTATAACAGTATCTGACAACACACCACCAAGAAGAAGACCGGCTATTTTTTTACTTATTTTAACTGAATTCCGTTTAAACCTTTCTGAAATGAGAGTAGAGGTACTACCAACCGGTTCGCACATAAAAGCAATTGGGTAAGAGGTGTGAAAATTCCCCAATCTGTGGTGGTCAACAACCTCTTCAATTTTAACTTTATCAGCTCCGTCAACAGCTTGAGAAACTTCATTGTGATCCACAAGAATCAGGCTTATTCCCGAGGGTTTTAAAACATCACTTTTAGTAATGATTCCAAGCAATTTTCCCCCATCTCCAAGTACTGCAATTCCGTGACCGCCAATCTGTGTAATACGGTCTTTGATATCGTCAACCAGTTCATCCGGTGATGTCTTTTCAAACTCTTTATTGCATAACTTGTAGGCAGGGGTGCTCATTCTAACAAGTAGTGCAGTAGTGGCTGAGTCATAAGGAGAAACAATAAGGCTTACGTTATTCTCTCTAGCCTTTCTAATAATTCTTTCACTTACTTTCAGTCCTCCGGTAACTATAAGTACACTAACATTCCTTTCAACTGACAGCTCCTGTATCCTCTCTCTGTCTCCGACAATAACAATACGATTTTCAAGATCATTATTACCCAGAACTTTCAAGAACGAGGCTTCTTCCATTGCTCCGATATAAGCGGAAAAAAGTTTTTCACCGGAACCTAGTGAATCCACATGGATATTTGCGTTAAGAGTTGATGCAATATTTGCAAGTGAAGTAAATACAGTCCTTGAGGTTTTTTCTTCAATCTGTCCAATGTTCATATTTGCGAGATCCATAGGAGACAAAAACCCTGTAGGTATATTATGTTTGCTGATAACCGGAATATATTGAACATTCTTGTCTCTAAATATCTCAATCACTCTTTTAAGAGGTGTCGTTTCATCTACTGTAATAATGTCCGTACTCATAATATCTTTTGCCTGAGAAAATACATTGGGTAGATAAACTGGCGGCTCAATATTAAAGTAATCCAATATAAATGAGGTTTGAGGGTTAATATCCCCTGCCCTCGCAGCTTTAATATTTTCAACCCCTTCTGCTTTTTTTAGCGCTGCAAATGCTATAGCAGAACAGATTGAATCAGAGTCGGGGTTTTTATGACCTATAACATAAGTTAGATTGTTTACCATTCTTTTTCATTCCTGAATTCTTTTAACTAAAGGCTACACTTGTTAGTTGAAGTTACGACTTTATTAAACATTGCAACGTTTTTTTTACAAGAAAAGTTAAAAATCAAAAAGGTTTCTTCTGAAGTTTATTGAACACCTTAAATCAGAGAGTTACAATACCCGAAGCAAGTTTAGCGTACTT
Source organism: Candidatus Anammoxibacter sp. (assembly GCA_021777055.1). GTDB lineage: Bacteria > Planctomycetota > Brocadiia > Brocadiales > Anammoxibacteraceae > Anammoxibacter_A. Next base: position 20,165 of record JAIQZO010000080.1, read on the forward strand.
TAGCAATAAATATTACTCAATGCACAAAAGCGCACCGGAACGGTCTTACCGTTATTGCCTTCCGTGACTGTCTTTTCATATAGACTACTAATTACAAAACTAAACTACCGGCTATGCCGTTTTGAATAGTAAAAGCTATACTGTAGTATTTAATGCACCTTTAATATTATATAGATTATGCTGTAACAGTGGTCAATAAAAACTAAGGAGGTAAAAGATGAAATGTAGTTTATCACATACGGTATGGGAGTGCAAATAGGATGTTGTTTGAGTGCCAGAGAACCGTAGAAAAGTCATACATGGACAGGCTGTCAGGGTTCAATTGTATACTGACGTTTAATATATTTCTCTTAAATCGAAATATATTGATCTATATTTTGTTGAGTAATGGAAGGTATAATATAATAAATAAGGAATTGTTAATTTGTTTGGCTTCGGTTATTCATGCATAAGTCGGCGTACAGATATTATGAAAATAAAGATTTATAAAGATGATAAGATTAACTAAAGGATAATAAAAATTTAATCACTAATCTATGGTAACTGTTCTGAGAAATCTAATAACACCCCCCTAAATCCACTCTTTTTAGAGGGGGCTTTTAGGCAGTAGATGAACATTTATCCTTTTTGATTAAATTATAGTTTAAAAATAGATGCCGTTAATCCTCTCTAAAAAGAGAGGTGGATGCGTAAGTAGACGGAATGTGTAATGCACGCGGAACAGATACAATCTATGTATGCCCCTGCAAGAAGCTGATTGAATTCGCAAATCAGAACCAGAAATTAAATGGCAATATTTTCAGTGTGGATAAAGATCCAGAACTATTAATTTGGGCAGATAAGCTACTTATTAAGCAAGAGGAGTATAAAATGAAATTCCTATTAATATTTTTAACACTAATGTTGATTATTCTTTAAAACCAGAACGTCCACTCAACGTTTCGTCAAAGAAATATATATTGTAACTTTAACAGACTTAGGGAGGTCATTATTATGCTAGATTTTAACTTTGTGAATCCTACTCACATACTGTTTGGTAAAGGAAAAATTGCTGAGATTAAAGAGAGAATACCTGCAGCTAGCCGTGTACTCATAACATATGGGCGTGGAAGTGTTAAAAAGAATGGAACCTTGGATGAGGTCCTTGTCGCCCTTAGTGATCATACAGTATTCGAGTTCGGTGGTATTGAACCCAATCCCTCTTACGAAACCCTGATGCAAGCAGTGGATATGATCCAAACAAATTCCATTGATTTTCTCCTGGCAGTTGGTGGCGGTTCTGTCATAGATGGGACAAAATTTATTGCAGCAGCGGCTGTGTTTGAAGGAGATCCCTGGGACATTCTGGAGAAACACGGTGAGGGAGTCTTGAAGGCGTTACCTTTTGGTTCGGTATTGACACTGCCGGCTACCGGATCGGAAATGAACAGCGGTGGAGTTGTGACACGCATATCATTGCAGGCGAAACTCGTATTTATGAGTCCATATGTGTTTCCACTCTTTTCTGTGCTGGATCCTGAAAAAACATATACGCTCCCGTCTCGGCAAATCGGCAACGGCGTGGTTGACGCTTTTGCTCACGTTGTCGAACAGTATGTTACCTATCCTGTTAACGGGAAAGTCCAGGATCGGTTTGCGGAAGGACTATTGCTGACGCTGATTGAAGAGGGGCCGAAAGCACTTGCAAATCCAAAGGATTACGAAGTGCGTTCTAATTTGATGTGGACTGCAACCATGGCATTAAATGGATTAATCGGGGCCGGTGTGCCCCAGGACTGGACCACACATATGATTGGCCATGAATTGACAGCCATGCATGGTCTTGATCACGCCCAGACCCTTGCGGTGATTCTACCCAATCTGTTGACTGTATGTAAACAAAACAAAAGAGAAAAATTACTTCAATATGCTGAGCGTGTTTGGGACCTTAAAGAAGGAGAGAGTGATCAGCGAATTGGTACTGCCATCGATAAGACCCGTAACTTCTTTGAACAGATGCAGGTAAAAACACACTTATCGGATTATGGGATTGGTAAAGATAGCATCCCGCGTCTTCTGGAACAGCTGCAGGCCCATGGCTTGAATTCTTTGGGTGAACAACAAGATGTTACACCTGATGTTAGCAAGAGAATCTTGGAACGTTGCCTGTAGTGCCTCGCCTCCGCATTACAGTACGGCAGTAATCATCATGACAAATGTGGCAGTGTAAAACCTATTGTTTTTTAACAAACAAAGAAACCGGCCGGCAAAATAACTCTGTCCGTTATTACAGTTGGCTACCATAATAGAAAAAAACATGATCAAATTGAAATTCTTCACAATGCTGCTAGCATGCTGTCTGTTTTCTGCGGCACTGTGTCATGCAGGAGAAAAGACCAAGCTTGTAGCCAATCTGAAATCAGGAAAACAGCAATTAATTATAACTTATGGAACCAGTCTGACCGCTGGCAGCCCATGGGTTCAACAGCTTCAGCAGGAACTAAACCGTTACTATCCGGGTAAAGCCTATATTATTAACAGTGGGAGCAGGGGAATGTGGTCAAAGTGGGGAGTGGACAATCTTGACCATCGTGTGATTGACAAGAAACCGGACACGGTTTTCATCGAGTTTGCAATCAATGACGCATATCAACCATACAAAACTCCTGTGGATCACGCGCGAAACAACCTCGAAAACATGATTGACCGGATTCTGGCAGCAAACGCTAATTGCGAGATTATTATTATGGTAATGAATCCGCCCACGGGAGTTTATTTAGAGAGACGGCCTAAGATAGAAGCCTTTTACCAGATGTACCGGGATATAGCCAAAGAACGAGAGATTCTTCTCATTGATCATTATCCGAAGTGGAAGAAGATTCTTGACACAAACCCTGATATGTTTAATAAGTACGTTCCCGACGGTATCCATCCTGGCCCTGAAGGATGTAAAGCAGTGATAACTCCAGAGATTATCGAATCCATAGGAATAAGGACTGAACAGAAGGATTCTGGAAACTAAAAATAGCTGCTCCATTTTTCTTTATCCTTGATCCTAGACGTTAGCCCATGGTAACCAATTAAGGAAGAATAGTGCGGCTGAAAAGTGTTCATTATTGTGGGGATTCCACCTTGAAGGATATTAACTAAGTTTGGTATTAGCGGGATACAAGGAGATAATTATCGTTGATTAAGTCGATACGAATAATGACTTAATGACAGCAGAGTGTAATGATATTATGGCCGGGATCACGTCAAAATGTATAAAAATCTGACGAGGAGAGATACGGGTATTTATAACGTTTCTTATTTTTCGATTATGTGGTTACTACAAAGAGAAAACCCATCCCTATACAACATAAAAAACATGTTGTATATCAGGACGGGTTAATCAGTAAACCTTGGTATCTTTAAAACATTTTTACTAAATTATTGAATTTAAAGCAAAGAACTGGGCTTATTTTTCAACTTTCCACGCAATAATATCAGTTACTTCTATAGTGTACTCTTTATTTAAAGAGTGTGCACCGATAGCAGCACGTGTTGGGCAGCATTTAATATAGTTTTTATAAACATTGTTCATGACTTTCCAGATTCTCATGTCTGTCATGAATATTTTCATATTAGTAACTCTATCAATACTGCTACCTGTTTTTTCTAAAGCACCTTTTATATTCTCAAAAACTACTTTAAACTGTGCTTCCGGATCAAGATCAGGCACTTCGCCATCTGGAGCAACAGGAATGAAACCGCCGCATCTAACTCTTGAAGCTTTAACCTTTAACATACGTACTTGATCTTCTACAAAATAGTCGCTCATAAGCCCAACCTGTCTTTCAGGTTGTTTACCACAATTTCTTAGACCATCTTTTACAATCAGGTCAAGTAATTGATTTCTTTCATCAAAACTCAATTTCCATGCATCTTCTAAAGACATTGCATCTAAACTTGCCAAATCCGCCATATTACTCATTCTCCTATTACTAACAATTAATTCTTAAAAAATAAAAAGTTGGCCAAAAAACCAAACTTATGCTTCAAAACTTTAATGTTTCAAAACGTTTTAGATACTCTTTTTCATACTAACAGACCACAAACTAAAAGACCAAGAGATAAGTTATAACCTTACAGTACCCAAGACGCTTACTTATGCTATTCTCGAACACCGTATAGGCCAGAAAAAAGCTTATTGTTACTATTTTCTACTCATCTTAATAATTTAGCTCTTTGTTATTCATCTTTTCATCTCTTTAGATTACTAAAGAAGAAAAGGGGAATTCAATCTTTAGTATTTTACCGAAGAGAGAAACAAATGTGAAGAGAAAATATGCTAAATTGTTCTATTAATTTTCAGCATTGTCCGGTTAGATATTTGCGGAACACATAATGAGTGCTAACATTAAGTGCCTAAAATGCCTAAAGTGCGCTAAAATGCCTAAAATTATAGAAATTTATTATTAATAAAAAACAAAGCTATTAACTTTAGGTACTTTTTCGCATCATAATGTTGCAAAATGTTCATAAATATGGAACATTATTGCACTGCAAAAGGCTAACCGGACAATGCTGTAAGTTAATAGGAAATTGGGAAAGTTTAATCGGACTATTTACCTGTATGCAGAATCAAATATCAAGTATCTTGATTCCCGCCCATTGGGCAACTCTATGTCATTTTGTCCAGCCATAAAGGGAGATGTTTCACCGACTCAATTATATTCTCAGGTTCTAACCCTTTACGGATAAAATCTTTCTTTTTATAAAATCCGGTTTCAACGGCAACAAAATTAATTCCTGCATCTAGAGCCGCTTCAAGATCAAACATTGAATCACCAACATACAAAACATTTTCTGGTAAAATATTCAGGATAGCCAAAGAGTTATCAAAAACCTTTGGATCAGGTTTTCTATGGGGAGAGTGCTCCGCTCCATGTAAAAATTTAAAGACGTTGAGATCAAATCCGGCAGATTTAAAATTATCGTACATCAAATATTCAGGTTTTGTGGTCAAAACACCCAGAGGGTATCGCCTGCTTAGAACATGTAAAGTCTCCTTTGAGCCTTTAATCTCAAAAAATTCCTGCTTTTCAATCAAAGAATAATAAAGTTTTTTAAACTCACTTACGTTAACATCATCCCAAAGTTTTTGTAAAAAAAGGCCCAGTGGCATACCCCATAGTTTATTTATTTCATCATCTTCTGGCACGCGAAGATTCATTCTGCCCGCCACGTCTTGTATTACGGGACATGCAACGCGGCTGAAATCAAGAATAGTATCATCACTGTCAAAAATAATTGCACTTATCATTAATTTACTTCCTTGGAGCACTGAGATATAAAGGTTATTATCTCACACTACCCCTTAAAACTGATTAGTTGTTAGTGTATAAAGATCTGTTCTTCTCTGTTTATAAAGCTCCATTTCACTCCTTATTGTTTCCAGCGTCTTAAGATCCAGCTCGGCAATAATAACGTTATCGTCTTTGGCTGCTTGAGCAACAACCCTGCCCCACGGGTCAATTATCATGCTATTGCCGTGGCTTATAATACCGCTTGGGTTTTTACCAATCTGATTTGCGGCTATTATGAATGTCTGATTCTCTATCGCCCTTGCCTTAAGAAGAGGGTCCCATTGAACTCTTCCTGTTGCATGTGTAAAGGCACATGGCATAACAAACATCAAGGCTCCGTTTAATGCCATTGTTCTAAATAGTTCAGGAAATCTGAGATCATAACATACAGCCATCCCGCATTTAATATTATTAATATTTACGTTAGTAATCTTCTGACCCGGAGTAACATGACTTGATTCCAAATAGGTTATTGAGCCTGGCACATTAATGTCAAAAAGGTGCGTTTTACTGTAGGTATCCAGTACTTTGCCATCAGGTCCGACCGCAACAGATGAATTGTACGCTTTGTTATCATTGGCCTTCTCATATATGCCGAAAATTATATAAATACCCTTTTCTTTTGCCTTTTTTGCAAGGATGTCTGTTGTATAGCCGGGAATGGTTTCTGCATTCTCAACCATAATCTCTTGATAGGTGTAACAGTTAAACACCTCCGGGAGCACTATGAGTTCCGCTCCTTGAGAAGACGCCTTGTCAATATGCCCCATTACAATGTCTATATTTCTCTTCTTATCTTCGTTTGCTGTAAATTGAATAGCTGCAGCTGTAATTTTGGCCATCTTATTTATTTTTAGTGCCCTATAGAATGTGCATAAAGATTTTGTATTTTAATATTACTATCTATAAAATGAAACTACCATAACAAAAATATAACCTATCAGGAATATGACCCCGTAAATTCTTTGTAAAGCAGGTCCTGCACGCAAAAACACAAAAAGAAGGAAACTGAAAACCATCATAGCTGGGAATTCAAAGCTAAGGATGGAACTATCCACTGTTACTGGTTTTAATAGTGCAACAGTACCGATTACTAAAAACGCATTGCTTATGTTGCTTCCAATAACATTTCCAACCAGGATATCAGTCTCTTTTCTAAATGCTGCAGCCACTGAAGTTGCCAACTCAGGTAAAGATGTTCCGAACGCAACTAATACAAGACCTATAACAAAATCACTTATCCCTATAGAGGTGGCAATAACCACTGATGATTTAACCATCAGATGGGAACCTAAAACTAACCCCGCTATACCAATAATAATAAAGATGGTATCTTTTAATTTATTGTTATTATTCCTAATCACTAAGGCATCAATATTTAAGTCTAATTCCGCCGTTCCATTTGATTTCAGAGTAGAGAGTACTATATAAAGCATAAATGCTATAAACCCCGACAATAATACCGCTCCCTCCACTCTTGATATTAAGAGATTTGAACCGAAGATAAACAGAAGTGCAGAAGAGAATATCATAACGGGCAGCTCTTTTTTTAGAAAAATCTTTTGAACCGTCAAATAATGCATTAATGCGCTGATCCCAAGGATCAGGCCAATATTACAAATATTGCTACCAATAATATTACCCAACGCTATATCATTTTTCTTTTGCACAATTGAGACAACACTGACAACTAATTCGGGCGACGACGTGCCTATTGCAACAACGGTTAAACCAACCACCAGCGGTTTAATGCCGAAACTTTCAGCCATCCGTGAAGAACCCTTTACGAGCCAGTCCGCACCGTAACACAATAGTGCCAATCCGACAATGAAGATAATTATATTGATGATCATATCGCTAAAAAATTTCCCAACCTATTAATTTATCATCTTTAAAGTAAAGGTAATATATTTCTGGATTATCTTTATCTCTAAGAGTATATACAAATATTTGGGTCTTCACATTGTTAAACACCGTGGGACTTTTTTTTTCTGCAGGCATGCCGAATTCTTCAACTACCTCAGCTGGCGTCATACCTTTATGAATAAGTCCATTAAGAATGCCTAATGATAGTTTCTTGCCGGAATACCTGTTGTTTGCATCACTAAAAAGACAACTGCTTTGCAAAAAGAGAAGAAAAATGATTAAAAGAAATGCACTATTTTGTTTAGCTTTCAATTGTTTAGCTTTCAATTATTTCCCAACGTTTACGAAACTATAAAACTACAACCTGAATACCTGCAATGGGTACTGGTATTAGAGTCCCATTATAGATTGCAAGTAAAACAAAGTGAACTGATTTATTTTTATTGTTTTCCTGGTCTAGCTTATCTCTAAATGCAACCTGTGTTGTCCGGTTAGGTTTTGCTTCACACATATGCTTATCCTAAAATTCCTAAATTGAGCTAAAATTATAGAAATTTATTTGTTATTAATTAAAAACAACACTATTAACTTTAGGCACTTTAAGTAATTTAAGCATTTTAGGCAATTTCTCACGTGATGATATTGGAAGGTGTTCATAAATATGAAACATTTTTAAACTGCAAAAAGCTAACTGGCCAATGCTGAAATCCAACACCACTTTTAAATTTTTCAGGAAGTTAATCTCAAAACCGGCAAATCACGTTAATCCTTTTTGCAGTATAGCCTTACGTTGTCAAATTGTGGCACTCCCCATTTTACAACTCTTCCGTTCATTATCCCAGATTCTCAAGATAAGGAGGATAATCATTCTTTGAAAAAACCACTTTCCTATTCTATTGCAAGAATGAAATTTTATTGTATATTATTTATGTTAAAATTTTCAAAAACAATTAATTTTCCGGAAACTTTTTCCATTTAGTTTTGGTCTAAGTTTAAGGTTATTCTTTAATGTAATATGAAGGGGAAGGGGGGTGGTAATTAGTAATATGACCTTTGGAGTTTGAGTTCTTAATATAAAATTTTTAATTATCGCTATATTTTTTCAGCATTGTCCGGTTAGATATTTGCGGAACACATATGTGTGCTAACATTAAGTGCCTAAAATGCCTAAAGTGCACTAAAATGCCTAAAATTATAGAAATTTATTATTAATAAAAAACAAAGCTATTAACTTTAGGTACTTTTTCGCATCAT
>JAIQZO010000009.1 GCA_021777055.1 Candidatus Anammoxibacter sp.
ATATTCACTTTTTCTTCAGTACTTATCCTTTTACGCTTCTTCTTAGACATTTCTTTCTCCTCTAAATTACTATTATTTCTTAATTCATATTATAGCTTATTTAGATTTGAGAAAATTTTGATTCCGTCTGAAGCAGAACAATCTCCTCGAAATCTTCCGGATCTAAGTCATCAAATTCTTCCACATCCATACCAAACTTTACTGTAGTCAGATATATTTGTTTAGTATCATTAGAAATAAACGGCATAGATGCCATGTTGCCATCCAGAGAAACCTCTAATGCGCTTTCGTTCTGATCAAACGGTAAGCCAATTAAATATAAAACAGATTCTCCTAAATCAGGAAAAGAAGATGTCGCAACCAACAAAGTATTATCTTCCGAGACAAACGGACGTATTACATTACCACTGAGTGTAGTTGATGTTTTTCCACCATCAGGAGTTATAGCGGACAGAGTAGTTTAGATGGAAGAGCTGTCAAAATCAGAATGGTCAAATTTCTCTCCATCTTCAAATTCAGACGGCACAATGTCAACTAAGTATGTAGTTCCATCGCCTGACACAATAGGGGACAGTATGGAAGACATTCCAGGAATGCCGCTGAGGATCCTGGAAAACCAGCTGGAGATTCAGGAAAACCATCTGGGGATCCACCAAAAAGACCACCCGGACCTCCAATCTCCCCTCCACCTCCTTTGAACCAAGATGTAACCATTGTATTTGTTATGAGTCAAAATGTAGGATGGGTAGAACGATAGCGAAACCCATCAAAAAGTCTATATCTATAATCGCTGTGGGTGGACCAAGATTAAGATTATAAATTTGGTGTTAACTTAAAATAGAAAGATTTAAAGATATACAAAATACCCCAACGGGGTTATACATACCAGCCCAGGGCAACGCCCAGGGTCAAAGGTAACCATTAATTTGCACCCTGAATGGGTGCAACATATTTTCCCGATTCATTGCCATTGTATGTTACGCCCTTACAGGGCTAAATTTCTTTTGTATTTTTGTCCCAGGGCGTTGCCCTGGGCTAGTATATCCGGCCCTTTCAGGGTCAAATAAGAGCAATGCTCATAATCTTAATGGTAATCATTGTGCGTGGATTAAGATTAAGAGTACGATTATGATTAAGATTCTAGAGGCTAAAAAAACCGTCGTAGGCATTAATTCAACATTCTTAGTCGTGAGTTTTAGGGAAGAGTTATATAAGTAGGTTGGGAAAAACAGAGGCGTTGCCTTTGCTATAGGCGATACTCTACTTCGAGGATCTGGCTAATGAAACTTGGGCAAATTTATAATGAAAATTTCTTGTTAAAATGTTAGTCAATTTTTAAGCAACGTCTTGAAAGATATTTTTTATAAATTGGAGTCTATATAAGTGGAAAAACATCATAAAAGCGATAAGTGGTTAAGGTTGGCTCAATTTACCGTAGAGCGTGCGGAGCAAGCAATTATCTGGCATGGGACAGATGGCTCGTTTGAGCAAGTTAATGAGGCGGCATGCAAACATTTGGGGTATACTGGAAATGAACTCCTTGGATTACACGCGTACGATATAAATCCTGAATTGCAAAAAGGTTTCTGGCCTGGTTTCTTGACCGATATAAAAAAAACAAAAGTAGATACCGTTGAAACCTTTCATCGGACAAAATATGGCCAAATTATTCCAGTGGAAGTAAATCTTAATTATATGGAATTTGAAGGACGAGAATACGTAGTAACTTTTATTCGCGATATAACCGAACGCAAACGAAATGAAGAGGAAAGGACAAAGGCTTTTAAAGAGATTCAACACTTGAAAAAGCAATTGGAACTGGAGAACGAATATCTCCACGAGGAAGTCCTGGAGTTAAGACCTTATTGTGACATTGTTGGTAAAAGCCCGGCACTTCAAAATATTTTAAGGCAAATTGAAATGGTCGCCTCTACAGACGCAAGTGTTCTAATTACAGGTGAATCTGGTGTTGGCAAGGAACTCATTGCCAGGGAGATCCATAAACAAAGTAAAAGAAATGACCGTTCCATGATACGGGTTAATTGTGCTTCTGTCCCTAAAAATTTATACGAAAGTGAGTTTTTCGGGCATGTAAAAGGCGCTTTTACCAATGCAGTGAGGGACAGGGTAGGCAGATTTGAATTGGCACACCAGGGAACATTATTCCTGGATGAAGTGGGAGAGATTCCTCTGGAATTACAGAGTAAGTTATTGCGTGTTCTACAGGAAGGATCATATGAACGGGTTGGAGATGAAAAGACCCGGCTAACAAATGTGCGTATAGCAGCAGCTACCAACCGCGACCTCAAGAAAGAGATTGCTCTTGGAAAATTTCGCGAAGATCTATATTATCGTCTCAATGTCTTTCCCATTGAAGCCGTTCCATTGAGAGAGAGAAAAGAGGATATATCCTTGCTGGCTGTTTATTTCCTGGACTCAGCAGTAAAAAGGTTTAATTGTCCAAAACCAAAACTCACTAAGGCCCATGTACTGCAACTGAAAAATTACGAATGGCCTGGAAATATAAGAGAACTGCAAAATATTATTGAAAGAGCAGTGATCACCCAACATGCAAACAAGCTACGATTAGAACTCCCGATAAAAGAGGGAGAAGAAGAATTATCATTTACTTCTCGTCCGAAACAAGAAGAAAGATTTAATACCGAACTTCTTACTAACGCGGACCTGAAACGTATTGAGCGAGACAACATTGCCGCAACTTTGGAACAAACACAATGGAAAATATTTGGTAGGGGAGGCGCTGCGGAGTTGATAGGGTTGAAACCAACCACTCTTATTTCAAAGATAAAAAAGCTCGGTTTAAAAAAATGTAATAATTCAGAATACAATAGTCAGGAGCCGGAATTCAGAATATAACACTTTATATTTAGATAGAGTAAGCCTTTATCGAGAAAATTAATGATATGCCTTAGTGACCAGAATGAAATTGGTTTAGTGGCCTTTACAACAGACCACTAAACCATATTCTTTTTACCGGATTTCTAAATCTCTATTTTCGATACAACTGACCCATCAAATCCGATAATATACAAAAATCTTTGTACGTCATGTTCAATTTCCTCGAAACCTTCCGGATCAAAATCTTTTGGATCTAAATCCTCAAATCCTTCTCCATCTATACCTATCTTTACTACCGTCAGATATATTTGTCTAGTATCATTTAAAATAAATGGCATAGATGCTATGTTGCCATCCAGAGAAACCTCTAATGCGCTTTTATCTTGATCAAAGGGTAGGCCAATTAAATATAAAACAGACTCTCCTAAATCGGGGAAAGAAGATGTTGCGGCCAACAAAGTATTGTCTTCAGAGACAAACGGACGTACTACATTACCAGTAAGTGTCGTTGATGTTTTTCCACCATCAGGAGTTATAGCAGACAAAGTAGTCAGGATTGAAGAGCTGTCAATGTCAGAATGGTCGAATTCCTCTCCCTCTTCAAATTCAGGCGGTACAATATCAACTATGTATGTAGTTCCATCGCTTGACACGATAGGGGGAGCGAAAGATTGCAGCATTCCACCAAACCCTCCAATAGGGGGGCCTCCATGGTGTCCGCCAGGCCCTCCAGGGTGTCCGTCAAAACTTCCAGGGTACCCATCAGATTCACCGGGGCGATCGCCAAAACCGTCATATCCCCCAAACGGTCCTCCATTTCTATCTCCAAAGTTACCGCTTCTCTGAGCATATGAATATGATGCTGTCATGACAATGCATAACATGAAAGCAAACATTATAAATAACTTTTTCATAAGTTTTCTCCTATTAAATCTTTCTATTTAACACTTATTAAAAATATTCCGTTTCTAAATAATCTTATTGAATCTTTATTGCAAATACGCAGTAACACAGATAATTGATATAACTAAAGCAAATACAAGACATAATAAAATTGTAACCTCTCGCAACTAATATTTTGGTCTCTTCACCTCCTTTGTCTTTAAAGATTTTGAAACAAGAAAAAGAAATTCTATTTAATAAACTGATAATCTAACATCGCAAAATGGATGCCTTAAATATAATTAGGCGACGTAATACTTCCTATCATGTTTGTAATTAATTAGTTAAAAATTCATTTTGTTTTCAAATCAAAGAATTTAGCCATTAACTCCGATGTAAGATCTGCATCTTGCATATTGAGGATGGTGCAAGATTTACATAAAATAAAGATTATATGCGGAATATGCGGAATAAAAATACCTGTACCTAGTATTTTGATTTTGGAAATTTCTGCCTTATTCTATATGTCTTAATTGTTTCAAACCTGAAGGTTTGAGTTACATTTCGTAACTCAAGGCTTTAGCCTTGATAGTCTATGCATTGTGGTTTATAAGTAGGGAAGCAGTTTTCAGTTTACAATTTAACAATTAAAAAATTTGATTGAAACAAACCAAAAGACGCAGCCATTGCTGTATTGAGGATTTAGAGATTGAAGATTTGCTAAGTTCAAATTGATTTCAGAGAAAATAGTTTTCTCTAAAAGTAAAAGACCCATAGGGGATGGACAAAGTTAGCCTATAGCGTAAGCTATAGGAACTATGTGTAAGCAAATAAGCCCCATTAGGAAGGGAGGGGACGACAGAAGAGATACACGTCAAGTAATATGAATAGAAACATCATGATATAAAACATTTCTGTCGCACCTAACGGGGCTTATTTAGCTCAGGATATTATTCTATACACACTGCTAAAGCAGTGGGCTAACTTTTTCTGCCCCTATTGGGGCTATGGTTTCTGAGATCAGTTTGAGTTTACAAGATTTCTTAAAGTTAACCTAAAGATGAATACAAGAAGTTCAACTGATTTTGTGACAGATCTTTATGTCAAAATGATATTCTGTTTAATTCTCCAGCGATTGCGTTACACTACGTTTTAATTTCCTATTGTTGAAATTGCTCCTTAAATTTCTCATCAAACTCTGCAAATGGTATTGTCTGTCCATGTGCGCCTGCTATGGTATCCACCTGTAGTCCCAACTCAGTAATCCGTTCATGAACAGGTTCCGCTCCAGGTGAAAGTGGGGCGTTGGGAACGGGCGTATAAACATCTGCCACAAAAAACACGCCTCCGGCCTCAATAACGACCATATCCTCTGCGTGGTTATTGTTGATGATAGTATACACACCGGTAGAATTAGTACCACTTTCAAGAATCAAAGACCCATCCAGGGGAACCGGAATAATGTCAGCAGTTACCGGATTTGCGGCCAATGTATCCACCGCAATGGTAGACGGAGCAGTAAGAATGTTTTCAAAGAAGGGCACTGCTGTTTCGTGCATTACAATCGGGATACCTGTCGCTACATAAAATCGCACTCCACTGGCATGATCTACATGATGATGGGACATAATAGCATGGGTAATAGATTTGCCCGGGATATTGTTTTCCACCCAATCCATAACTGCTTGGCTGCGCTCCTCATATAAAGGTGTGCCAACGATAACAACTCCGTTGTCTTGTTCAATAGCCAGCGAGTTATATGTACCTCCTGTCAGGAAAAAGACTCCCGAGGCAAGTTCAGTTGCTTCGACTAAAGTCTCAAAACCATCAATGGGAAAACCCCACGCTGCAAATGACTGAATCTCTTGATGGCTGATTTCACCACGAATAGCGAGATCAGGATCAAAAACAGGGTTAACCGATTCCGGAATATCAAATATATCCGGATCAAAGTCAGGATTGATATCTATAACGTTACGGGCTTCGGAATGGACTAGCTCGTCATCATAGATCACTTCTACAATGGTTGGAAAGCGCAGCCGTTGTCCCCGTGGAGTTCTTTCTCTTGTTCCCAGTTCGTCATTAGTAACACCGAGATCGGCCCAACGCCAGCGTTTATAATAAACCTCCAGGGGGACATCGCGCCGCAACCCGTTACTCTCCATCGTTGACACTTTCGTTAGGATTCCGGTCCTTGGTTTGACAAATAACATGAGGGATCCTTGGGGCTCTTCCATCTGTAATACATTGTGTAATCCGTTTTCCCGTTCCACATCATTTGCCAGCGTTACCAAGTCAGGGTTGGAAAGAGCAATGCGCAGAAGTAAAAACGGATTAAGCAGACGTTGATGTTTACGGATTGATGCTAAACGATCAGAAAGCATAGTAGGATCTGGCTGTTGCCCAATGGCTGAAAGTCTGCCTCTTATAAAACCTGTGTCTGCCGAAATGATTTCACTCAAACCCCGTTGCCCTCCAAATGATCCAGTAGTTAAATAATCATTACGTAACTGGTTTCCATCAAGATCATAAAATAGTTCAGCGGTGAAGGTACTTCGCTCACTAGCACCTTCACCAATCACAAATCCCTCATCAAGCATCCAACGTTCGCCCTGGGTCTCAACCTTAAGAGTACTCAGGTTCATCAGCGCTTCTTCACCGCCAAAAAATCTAACCGCCTTGTTCAAGACATTTTGAGTAGATTGAGCCTCACTGGGAGAGGTAATCACATAGTTCAATGTGAAGAAAAAAATCCCGGTAATTAAAAAATTACGTGCATTAAATATCATATCTAACTCCTTTCATAAATATAAAAAAAGAATTGATCCGACAGTAAAAAAGTAGACACTTTATGCCGGATCACAGTTTGGTTAAGCAGGCGTGAATAAATGAGAAGGGGGGCTCCCACTGTGTCTGAAACGCCTTTTATCAAGTCTGCGGGTACAGGGAATGAATACATCTGTTTCAGGTCCATCGCCATAACCCAACCTGACCGATATCTCGTTCGCTTAATAGTGAAATTAAAATAGAGGCAATGC
Organism: Candidatus Anammoxibacter sp.; assembly: GCA_021777055.1. Classification (GTDB taxonomy): domain Bacteria; phylum Planctomycetota; class Brocadiia; order Brocadiales; family Anammoxibacteraceae; genus Anammoxibacter_A. The sequence continues at coordinate 6,780 of JAIQZO010000009.1, forward strand.
TGGGGCAACCCGGGTTGTTATCTGTTATGCAGTACAACACGGGCTCCAAAATGGTCGTTACCGATAAACTGATAAACCGGGAAACGAAATTCAGTTCGAGTTACTGCTTCATGATAATTATAACTGCCTCCACGACAAACTCGGGCATCATGAGAGAAAGGTTGCCCGGGTCCTCCTTTGATGCTTCCGTCCATAGGTGATTCTTCTCCTACAAGGTTAACAGGATTGCTAGTAATTTCGTTATCAACAAGGTACTGATAAAAATTTTCATCGTACCAATCAAGAGTCCATTCCCATACGTTTCCTGCAAGATCGAATACACCATAAGGATTAGGGGGATAACTGCCAACGGTCATCCTAAAACCCACATACTCATCAGGAGTGTCAGCACCTTGGAAGAATGGCTCCTGCAAAACATTGTAGCATTTATAATTAGATCGTTGACCTCCGTTTGTTCCGTCACTGGTGGGAAATTGATACTGTTGGCCGCCGCTTGCTACGTACTCCCACTCCGCTTCTGTAGGCAAAGATAAACCATAATATTTTGCAAATGCCATTGCACCCCACCATTTAATAAATGCTGCGGGCCAGTCTTCAAACCCGGGGTGGACATGAAAGCTTTCTAATTCAGGAACATATCTAATCCAGGACTGATTAAGCGGGTGTTCAGGAATAAGGAGCGGGCTGTTCTCCGCTTTAATGTGGGACAACGCTGTAATTGGGCTTAAATATGTGTAAGGTTTCCCGGCATATTCTGTACCCGGAGCACCTTCCACTACGTACGTAGGTACAGAATAATAGATACGTACTAGGTCATCTTTGGCATCACCAAGCCTAACTGTGATTTGTTTTGCTTTAAGAGCGGAGTTCAAGTACATAGCATACTGGGCTGTAGTGATTTCAGTTGCAGCCATCTTGAACGCATCAATGTGCACCTCGTGCGCTGGACCTCCATCTGTTGCCGGTTGAGTAAAGGCCCTAATGGGTTCGTCTGTTCCCATAATAAAGTTACCGTCAGGAATTTCCGCAAAAGTCATCATGTATTTTGCTTCCTCAGGGCTTAGTTCCCAATCCTTATTTATATCCATATCTCTGAACAGCCGAAAAGTCCCATTATATTCCCTGTATGACAGGAAACCATCGCTGTTCATATCGAGTCTTTCAAATTCACTTTGCCGGTCATATATCTGTTCACGAAAGTCAGCTGGCCGGGGGCTACTAAATGGATCCAGCTGCGCATAGGAAATACTGTGGACACAAATTGTAAGAATCATACAAATAATTAGCACTAAAACATTTTTTTTTATCATCTTTCATTCTCCAATTAATTCTTTCTTATTAATTCTCGCCACTAATGATAGGTTGCCGGGGCGATGCTAAGCTTGCATTGTGCTGTAATAAGATCGAACTGCTGATACCATACCGATGATCCACAGCAAAAGTACTTTTTGAGTTATGCACTGTTCTGGACAGAATAATCTTTGCATATATGTAATGACTTTTTTCCAAAAAACACTTCAGTGATGTTTCCAGCAACACTTTACTTTTGATTTGTTTGGAGTGGTCCATCATTGTCTTCTAAAGTTAGTAACTGCTTTGCGCTTAATAATTAGAGGTTTAAAACAATTTCAAATACTTCACTTGCATTATGTGTTTCTAATAATAAATATGTTAAGCAAAATAGATACCAAAAATATAATTGAACAATCTAATGCTATCTATCTTGTTTGAAATTAATTAAATACAAATTTATTTTGCATGCAACTCAAAAAATTTAACTGCTAACTTAAATGCAGAATCTGCATTTTGAATTTTAAGTATGATGCAAGGTTTACATAAAATAAAATTCCGTGCAGAACAAATATATCTGTTCTAATCTTGTTTCCCGGAGAGTTGCCCTCTGCTATATTAAATAACTCATTTCAAATAAATGAAAACAAGAGGGCAATGACCTGATTACAACTGGGTAGTATAGGAATTCTTATTTTTAATTCCTTCTGTATTAATTCTATTTATTATTATGGGGTGGGCGCTACAAACCAAAAATCTTTTGCTGTTATCTTTTCTGAATATGGAACCGCAGAACAAGTAACCGCAGAATAATGAAGGATTAAACCTTTGTAATTCGAGATTCATTGATAGATGTTCCACGGTTCAAAAAGAAGGGCTAAACTACTTTATAGAAAATAAAAAAAAAGCAAGGATTGTCCTTTTAATCTTAATTGCTATGAGTATTGAATACAGTTCCAAATGTTTCGTAGACTTAAAAAATCCGAAATAGCAAAGCATGGCATTTTACTTGGGTTTGACTAAAGCCTCGATTCTAAATTATGAACTTACAGGTTTGTTGTTATGATAGGCAGCAAAATAATTAGAAGTAGTCTTAAAGACTGCTCTATAGTAGGGAAGGAACTGCAGGATTAAGAGTGATTAAAACTTCCTGATTCAAAATTCCTTGTTCGATATTCTGCGGTTTAAAAAGAAATTTGTCAGGGGCCAGGAATATTTATGTTTACGTGGAGTGAATTAAAACGTTTAGAAGTAATCGTAAAGATTACTCCAGCGTATGGTCGTAACCTGTATTTTTAGTTACGACTTCGACTCACTATCTAATCTTCTGAAGAAATTATAACTAAGGAGGTGAACGCTATCTACAAATTACTATTTTCCGGCGATCCCATACTCTTTGAGCCGTGATTGTAGTGTTCGAAGGCTAACCCCTAACTCTTCACAGGTTTTACGACGATCACCTTGATTTTTGAGAAGAGTTTCAATGATTGTTGTCTTCTCAACCTCGGCTAATGTTGTTGGTTTTGCTTCCACTGGGGAATTATGGGATAACTGTAACGGTAAATCCTCCGGTTGGATTTTATTAGATTGTGCAACAATGAGGGCCCGTTCAATTGCATTCTGCAGTTCACGTATATTTCCAGGCCAATCATAATGATGTAGAATCTCCATCGCCATAGAACTTATAGATTTCTCAGTTTGACCTATTTTAGAGGAGATTACCTTTGCAAAATAGTTTGCAAGGGGACCAATGTCATTGAGTCGAGCTCTAAGAGGCGGTATATGAATGGGAAAAACATTGATCCGGTAAAAGAGATCTCCGCGAAATTCCCTCGCTTCTATTGCTTTTGTTAAGTCTCTATTTGTGGCTGCAATTACACGCACATCAACTTTGATAGTTCTTATGCCTCCTACCCGTTCAAATTCCTGCTCCTGAAGAACACGAAGCAATGTTGTCTGTAATTCCATACTCATCTCACCGATTTCGTCCAAAAAGATAGTTCCGCCATGGGCTAATTCAAAACGGCCACGTTTATCATTAGTCGCTCCGGTAAATGCTCCTTTTTCGTGCCCAAAGAGCTCAGATTCAAGTAAGGTCTCAGTTAATGCCGCACAATTTACCGCTACAAATTGATTATCTTTTCGTGGACTGCTGCGATGAATATAACGGGAGACAACCTCTTTACCTACTCCGGATTCTCCTGTTAAAAGAACCGTAGTTTGCAGCTTAGAAACTTGATGAGCCAATCTTATGACCTGTTTCATTGAGTCACTTTCTGCAACAATATTGGAGGGAAAACGTGAATCATTTTCGTCTTGATTAACTATTTGCTGGTCTCTCAACAACCGGTTGCGAAGTACTTTTGCTACCATTAAACGAAGTTCATCAGGACTTTTTAGTGGTTTAGTAAGATAATCTTGTGCTCCTAATTTGATTGCTTCAACTGCTGTCTGAATGGAACCATATGCAGTGAGGACTATAATAGGCATTTCAGGAATGTGATCTTTGACCCATTTAATTAACTTAATACCGTTCATATTAGGCATTCGTTCGTCTGTAATAATGAGATCAAAACTCTGTTGTTCCAAAATTTTTTTAGCCTCATAGCCATCATTTGCTAATTGTACTATGTAATCTTTTCCAATTACCGTGCTCAATAACTGTCTTTGCGCTGCTTCATCATCAACTATTAGAATAGAATTTTTCATATTAGTAACAAACCTCTGGTTGAAATCTTATTGTACGAACTTTCTATTTTTAGATAAAAACGGTTAAATTGAATTAGTCGGGATCTTTATGGAACAGTGAACACCACCCTCAGGCCTACTAAAGATAGTTATCTTTCCTTTTAACTGTTCAATAATCTGTTTGGATATTGATAATCCCAACCCTGAACCTTTAACCTTATTAGTAACAAATGGTTCAAATATGTCATTAGCTTCTTGGTTCATTAATCCCGCACCTTCATCTCTTACATCAATTACAGCTTCTTTTGCTTTTTCATCTAATTTTATAGCAACTTCCACTATTTTGCCTTGAGGTGAGGCTTCAATGGCATTAATTATTACATTCAGTAAGACTTGACGTAACCCATTTGGATCAGAGTTGATCATTAAAACATCGTTGTTGGTTATAATTTTAATATTAATTTTTGATTCATTAAACTTTTCAACCAACATGGATCTGACATCACCAATTAATTTATTAAGGTCAAATGTTTTATATTCTGTTTTCTTTAATGTTGCAAATTCGAGCAAATCGTTTACTAACAGCTCTAATCGTATAGATTCACTTACAACAGTTTGCAATAAATCTTGTGTATGATGATTTTCTGGTGTCTCTTCTTGAACCACCTGGGTTAAACCTTTCATTGCCCCCAATGGGTTTCTAATCTCGTGAGCAAGGGTCGCGGCCATTCTTCCAAGTTTTCTCAGGTGTCGTTCCGATTCTTCACTAACTTTAAGTTTAAGAAAGCGTCGCATGGTTCTCAAGAGATAGAAAGACAGTAGTGATAGAGTAACAATTGCTATACCTTGTGTCAAAATATGAAGATATGCATGGTTCATTATTAAATCAGCATAAGAAGTGTTGAGCCCTGCACGAAAATAGAGTCCTTTAACAAATGGGTTTCTCATAACTCCCTTAGCAACAAAAGGTGGCGGGTGAACCTTACTCTCAAATAAATAAAAAGTAGTGTCTTCTGTGTTCATAATTCCGGGTTTAAGGTCTTTGGATTTTGGAATATCCTTACCTGCGCTTGCCAGCACTTCGCCTGAATTATCTGAAATAGATAAGAAGATTACGTTTTCCTTGTACTCTTTATAAGTTTCTTCTAATGAATCCTGGAAAATTGACAGATTAATTAATGGATAGTAATTTAGCTTGTCTTCTTCTATATTTTGCAAATCAAACTTAACACGATTTTTTCCATGCAACATATTAGCCCGTAAAATTTCGTGCCCCAAGTTTTCCATATGTTTATCACGCATGCGTGATAACATTATAAAACCAAAGACACTACTAGCCACAAACCATCCACATATGCAGATAATTATGATCAAAAATATTCTGGTGGGAAAAGATCTCTCTTTCGATTTCATAAACCTGTCAATGGATATATAATATGTTAATTAAAATATAGTTTTCCGTAATTAAAGGGATTACAAAATAGCAATTAGAAAAAGTAATTCTATGTTTATTAATAATCAGTGAAGCAAACGAGCTGCCAAATATATGATTAGTATAGATTTATACTGTGTATCTTATATTAAATCAACAAGTTAAATTATTTTTTAGGTCACAATATTAGAATCTTGTCTGTCTGTGTCAATGCAAATTTTGCACACAACATGGTCAAATAATGCAAAATTTGTATATTCAATGTGATGGTATTTTCTATACAGATTACTATCAGATATTCTTTTTCATATCTCACTAAATAAGAGTTGATATAGATAAATCAAATTCGACCTAAACAGTAAGTAGGTTTCCTTTAGGTTTATCCCAATCCATCCGAGAGGGACTGGTTTTGATTTTATTTACAAGTTTCGACTATTACAGTAGTTGACTTATCGCTCACCTTTTAAGTGCCTTTTTCCCTAACGCTCATAACCAAGGCTTTTGACCAAAACCATTTAGGGCTTTTTGATACTTTTTCCTACAAAACTATACCGAAGGGCCTTAATTCATCTTTTCTATAATTGCGAGTAATTACAATCTCTCTCTTGGCACAACTCGGACAGCCTGATTAGGTTTGAACTGTTGTACTACCATTTTATATAATAGCTTCTTTAGTCAATATTGAAAAAAGATAGAAAGAGGAGAAAAATATGAGTTTGAAAGGGATATTATTTGCTATTCTAATTGTGATTACACTTCAATCGAGTTTCGTATTCGCTGATGATGGTCTATATGAAATAATCGAGAACGGGAATAGTGCAACTGCTGCCGCGATTATGCGCGGCGATGCGGACGCCGTAGCTTCTGCCTATACAGAGGATGCATATGTGTTAGCTCCATCCACAGAAACGGCTCATGGTCGCAAAGAAATACTCACGTTTTGGAAAAACGTAATTGATTCTGGCGTGAAGACCGTAAGCATAGGCACTGGAGAAGTCGCTAGTTCGGGTGACCTTGCCTACGCTGTCGGAACGCTAGAAGTAACCGGAGCTGACGGTTCTGAACAGCGCAGCCGATATGTTCTGGTGTTCAAAAAGGAAGCGGGCACATGGCGATTACACTTGGACATTTGGACACCTTCTAAGAATTGAATCTTTTCCGACAAGATATGCTGCATAAAAAGCAGTTCTCGTCCGACGCTTTGCTGCCAGGCGGCTTAGGCCGCAGTCTACGTTCGTCCTAATCTGTGCGGCTACAAAGCGCGGTTCAACTGCAGCGTCAAATATTTTCACCTATAATTTGCTACCGTACAAAACTAGTCTGAAACAGAATTACCAATTCTGTTTCACGTTGACAGCCCCCCTGCAGTTAGTAAATCTCGCTCCGGAACAAAAAGTTCCCCAGAAGAGTACCTTTTCTTTGATATTGGAATATTACTAGCGATTCTGGCGATTGTCGATAGATTAACTTTTAGTAAGTTCAAACTGTTTTTAGAAAAAATAAGTAAATATAAAAGAGTTTAATGGCCATTGAAATTTTTATAATCTTCTCTGGCTGTAATATCAAATTTAACTTTCCCTAACGGGGTAATATTCACTAGCCCAGGGTATAGAGAAGAGGCACCCTTGGGTTTAAAGAAAAAAGAGATATAAACCCTGAAGGGGTTTTACAATACGTCTTTCATATCTTATTGTGGCTCTTTCCAGGTAGAAGCAGCGATTGCTCGCCGCTTCTATCTGGAAAGAGCCCTTATTGTTTTAATGAGACAGGTATCTGGTATTTACTTTTCACAAAGATCTTTGAATGCATTTACTATCGGAATAATTTTTAGTTTCTAATGCTATATGCAACATTTTTAAATAAATCAAATAACATTAAAGATCTGTACTTTTCTGTAAAACCACTTCAGGGTTTATATATAAATGAATATATACCCAGGGTGGCGCTTCGCTCTACCCTGGGCTGGTGGATATTACCCTTTCAGGGTAACGTTGAACTATATTAATTATTAATTTAAAAGTAAGTTCAAACTCATTTCAGAAAATTAATTCATGATCTAATAAAATATAAACTTACTTATATTTTTTTCTAAAATCAGTTTGAACTTACAAATACGAAAGGTAAAAAGGCTTTTCCATTCAGCCTCTAGCCTAGCTACCTGAGTAGTTACAATTAATCTATTGTTGCCTACCAATCTGGCAACTGTCGTTTTTTTCCATACTCTTCAGATGGAGGTGTCTTTATCTCCTCTAACAAAAGCAGATCTCCCCAATTAGTTCGTTCTTTCATCTGCTTCTTAGTTTCTATTGGTACAAAATCGTTTCCTTTCCGGATTTGCCAACCACCACCAAGGGATTTGTATATCGCTATCAAATTAATAGAAACAGAGCCTGTGGTTTCATGTAAGCGGTCTTGTTGTTGAGTTAAAAATCTTTGTGTGTCAAGTACACGTTGATAACTTACAAGGCCTTCGCGATACTGCAACAATGAAAGATCTACAGAGCGTTTCGATGCCTTTACACTATAATCAAGAAACATTTCTTCTTCCTGTGAACGTAAAAAATCTATCATGGCATTTTCAACCTCTAAAGAGGCATCAAGAACAGTGTTTTTATAATTAACAATTGCTTGCTGAAGCCTGGCATCTTGAACACGAATCTTATTTCTTATTTGCCCATAGTTTAGTATATCCCACTGAAATGAAGGGCCTGCTGAGAATTCAATGCTGTCAGATTCAAAAAGATCACCGACATCTCTTCCTTGTGTAGACGCGTTACTAGAGTCTCCTGTTCGTAACCCTATGGAACCAAGGAGTGAAAAATGCGGGTACATGTCTGTCTTTGCTACTCCTATTCTAGGGCTTTGAGCTGCAACTTGACGTTCAGCAAGCCTTATATCTGGTCTCCTGCGAAGCAGTTCTGCAGGAAGACCCACTGCTATTTTGTCAGGCGCAGGAGGAATGGGGCCTTGTTTATTAAGTATATTATCGATCTTACCAGGAAGAGTACCCAGCAGAACAGCTAAAGCATTTTTAGCTCTACGAACTCCAGACTCAAGACTGGGGATTAAAGCTTGCGTATCGTGCAAAAGGGATTTTGCCTGTTGCACATCAAGTTCAGTAACTGCACCACCTGAAAAACGAGCTTCCGCAATCTGTAAAGATCTCTCTTGGACCTTAACATTTTCGCGGCGAACATCTAAACGGGCCTCAAATGTACGCATCAATACATATGTACGGGCAACCTCTGATGTAAGTGTAACAAGGATATCGTCATAGTTTGCGATAGAAGCTTCTAAATCTCCAATACTCGCTTCTACCCCACGACGGAATTTACCCCAAAAATCAACCTCCCAACCAGTATCAAAACCAAAACCGTATTCGCCAAAAGCTTGATCTGCCAAACCACTGTTTGGTGCGTTTTCGCTTAAATTCTTACGAGAATATGCACCTTGCAGTTGTTGAAGTTGAGGGTACTTGTCACCGATAGCAACTCCTAACTGTGCCCGGGCTTCCAAAATTCTAATTCCGGCTATTCTCAATGGCAGGTATTGTTCATATGCTTTATTAACAAGTGTAGTAAGTATAGTATCATTAAATATAGTCCACCAGTTACTGTAATCTTCTGTTTCGCTTTTAATTCGAGCATCTTCATTATTAACCCATTCATCTTGTTTAGGGGGGGCCGGTTTTACGTAATCAGGCCCAAGCATAGTAACGCATCCACTAATAAGAAAAAGAGTGCTAGCTAAAATTAACCGGGACAGAAATAATATTCTGCTTTTGTTATTAATGTAAAGAAAACGCTTTACGTCTCGGTTGATAAATCTTTTCAAGGCAGTTTTTATTATTAAGTTTTTGACGGATTTACTAAATCGCATAATGCGGAAAGCCTCAACCAAAAATAAGACAAAAAATCAAAAGTGTTTGCTGGAGCAGTTTTGTAGACGGCTTCAAATGTTTCTCCGTGAGTATTATATTTGTGAGTTATAATACTTTTCATTTCAGATTTCTCAGTTTAAAGAGTGAAAGATTAATAAGACTGGCAGTCGCAGGTTGTAAAAAAAACGTTTAGAAGCGGTCTGCAAGACTGCTCCAGCAATAGCGACATAGATAAACTTTGTTAATCTGTGATGATTATTTATTAAACAAAAATCTTTATAGAATTAAAAGTTTTTACAGGGTAATACTATAATGACTATCCTTACCGTTACATTACTTTACAAATGTGCTTTCCATTATTTTTCAATGTAAACCTCTATTTTTCTTAAACCATTATCATTTAGGACTTAATTTTTTTTTATGAATAGATAATGGGCTGGTCATGATTTGTTTTGGTGAAGGGACTTTATATAAAACTGCATAAATTACCGGTATGATAACCATTGTGATCATTGTACCAAATGTCAATCCTACCATTATGGTTACGGCCATACCAACCCAGAAAACGTCCTGCAACAATGGTATTACCCCAAGAACTGTTGTTGCCGCAGCCAGAACCACAGGTCTCAGACGAGAAAGAGCTGAATCAATAATAGCCTGGTATCTGGTTTTACCTGCCCCTATCTCAATATTAATCTGGTCCAGGAGTACTATTGCATTCTTGATCATCATGCCAACAAGACTCATGGCACCTAATAATGCCAGAAAACCAAATGGTGTATCTGTTGTCAAAAGCCCGGTCACTATTCCAATTATAGAAAACGGGATAGTAAAAATAATAATTAACGGCGGTTTAAAAGCGTTAAATAAAGCAACAATTATAAAGAGCATAACTGCAATAGTGGGGATGACACCTGGAATCAAAGAAGCCTGTGAATCAACTGTGTCTTCGTGTTCACCACCCCATTTCATAGTATATCCAGGTGGTAGATCTATTGCTGCAATATCTTTAATTACACTAGCTCGTAAAGTGGGCAATGTCACACCGAATATAGGATTGGACTGGATTGTAATTGTACGGCGGCGGTCACGTCTCCAAATTATTGGGTCTTCCCATTCCGTATTAACACCATCGATTACTTGTGAAAGAGGTAATGTGTGGATTGACGCTGTTGGTTGCACTTGCAATGTATCAATATTACCGACTTCATTACGTTCCTTATCAATGTGCCGTAGAACAATTGGAATCAAGTTGTCTTTTTCCCTGTATAAACCAATCTGCAATCCATCAAAAGCCCTTTTTGTTGTCTTCGCTATATCATCACGCATAACTGCCACCCACCTCGCGCGTTCTTGATTGTATTCAAGTACAACTTTTTTTACCCTTTGCCGCCAATTAGTTCGTACAAAACCAGCATTAGGATTATCATCCAGGATTTTTGTGACCTTATTTGCAAGGGAACGAAGCATGCTCGGGTCAGCAACTGCCGGTCCACTGATTCTTAATTCAAACTTCCAGGTGTTGCTAGGTCCCACTCCATATTTACGAATAGGAGCAATCGCTTGCGGATAATTTTCCGCAAACCAGGAATCCATCTCTTGTATCAAACCCTGTAAACTACTGTAATCATGAACATTTACAATTAGTTGGGCATAAGATTGATTAGGGTCTTCAGGTTCTACAGGGAGATAGAATCGTGGCGGTCCTTGGCCAATAAAAGTTGCTACGCTTTCAACCCTACCATCAGCAAGAAGTTTTTTTTCTGACATCTTTAAGTCCTTTTCCACCTGTTGGATACTAGTACCCTCTGGGGTCCAAAAATCTATCATAAATTTCTTCATGGAAGAAGCTGGGAAAAAGAGATGTTTGACGTTACCAAATCCTACCATAGCAATAACTAGCAAAGTTATCATACATACTAACGTAACAACTCTGTGTCTAATCACAAAATGCAAAACTTTTTGGAAGAATTTGTAAAGTCCACCACTGTATGTGGCTGTATTATCCCTTTGAGTTACATGTAAAATGTCAAGGCATTGAATAGGTGTAACAGTAATTGACACAATCCAGCTCACTAATAAAGATATAGCCACAATAATGAAAAGTGTGCGGCAATATTCTCCAGCACCTTCTTTAGATGCAAAGATCGGATAAAATGCCATTACTGCGACTACAGTAGCACCTAAAAGTGGCATACAAGGCTGCGATGCTGCTTCAATAGCGGCCTGTTTTCGATCCATTCCCCGTTGTAAACGAACAGTAACTCCATCTGCAACTACAATAGAGTTGTCAACCATCATTCCCAACGCAATAACTAAAGCTCCTAATGACATTCGCTGCAAGTCAATCTTGAATATGGCCATCAATACAAAACTAGCAAGAATAGTTAATACTAGAGATGCGCCTATAACAATCCCCATACGCCACCCCATGAAGATTGTCAAAATTACAAGGACAATGCCAACGGCCTCCCCAAAACTAATTAAAAAGCCATTTACCGCTTTAGCAACATCATTTGATTGCCAATGAACTCGGTTTACTTCAATTCCTATAGGCAGATTAGTAATAAGTTCCCCCAATCGTTTATCAATGGCTTTACCAACTTTTCGGATGTTTACACCTGAGATATTCGTAATAGAGAGCCCTATAGAAGTTTCACCATTGTAATGCATTAACCTTATGGGCGGTTCGCGGTAGCCGCGATTTACCATACTGATATCACGAATCTTGATAAGTTCTCCCGAACTCTGTTGTCCTGCGGAAGAGGGGGCTGCCGTTACTGTTAAATTGGCAAGTTCCGATAACGAGGCTGTAATGTTCAGATTTCCAATGTCCTCAGGTGATTTGAACTCTCCTGTTGGCTCAATGCGTAAACGCATCTCTTTGAGGTCCACGCCACCTGCATCAACCACCATATTTTGTTGCCTTAAGGTCTGTGCAATGTTGTCGTCGGTTAATCCTAGCTGCGAAAGTTGCGTTTGCGAAGCGTCAACGTAAATTACTTTTTCTTGAACTCCCCAAAGGTCAACCCGTGCAACACCTTTTACTAAGCTTAATTCTTTTTTTATGTCTTTAGCGTATTTTTCCAGTTCTGAGTAATTGTATCCATCTCCAATTACTGCCAATTGAAATCCAAATACATCTCCAAAGTCATCTGAAATATTAGGCCTGCTAGCACCAGAAGGAAGTGAGTTTTCTATATTTCGAATCTTCCTGCGCAATTCATCCCAAACTTGTGGTAATCTGTCCGTCCAATATTCAGACTTGATTTCGACCTTTATAAGAGAAAAACCTGCCCGTGAATAAGATTCTACATAATCAAGTTGCGGCAGCTCTTGTATGGCAAGCTCTATACGGTCCGTAACCTCAAGCTCCACTTCTTCAGGACTTGCCCCGGGATAGTAAGTAGTAATAACTGCAGTTTTTATAGTAAACTCAGGGTCTTCCAGTTGACCCAAGCTGAAAAAACTGCCAATACCGGCAATCATAATGAGAAATACCGCAAAATATGTAATGGCTCTTTTCTCAATAGCAATCTTTGTAAGGTTCATTACAACGACTCCTTAGGTTAATCGGTAATGATACGGACCTTTTGGCCCTCACGCAAATAGTGAACTCCGGCGGTTGCAATCCACTCATCCGGTTTTAGACCGTTCAAAATCTTAATTCCAAAGTTTGTAAGTTCACCGGTCTTTACCTCTCGCCGGTTTACCAAATTGTTTTCTTTATTTATAAGCCAGACATATGATTTGCCTATAGCCTCAGGAGAAAATATCGCAGACAATGGGACTTCGATGCCTGTTCTGGCTATTGGTAAACCACCTTTCCCAATTGCCTTGCCTGCCATACCAGGTAAGATCTTAAAATCCGTTGGTTGGTCCATTATCAGAGTGACAGGATATGTTCTAGTTACCAAAGAAGCCTCTTTACTAATTTCTTTAATACTGGCAGGGATATCACGATCAGGAAATGTATCAAAACGCACCCGGATTTTTTCTACATCATCTGCATAAGGAATCAAGGTTTCAGGTATATTCACAACCATCTCGATCTTTGAATGATCAATCACTCTGACTATTGGTTGTTTAGCTTGCACATACTCATAATTTTCAACGTATGTTGAAACGACAATACCATCGAAGGGTGCTTTCAAATAAGTGTATTTTAGCTGATCTTTGGCTGTTTCTACTGCAGCGGTAAGGGATTTGATTTCTGCTTTTGTGGATTCCACTGCCTCAAAGTTCTGATCAATCATTATTTGGCTTACTGCACCCGGATCCTGCTTTTGTATTCGCACTACACGATTATAGTCACTTTGTGCACGATTTTGAGCTGCTTCAACCTTTGCCAATTGACCTTCCACATTTCGAAGGTTAACCTCAAAGTCACGGGGATCGATCCTTGCCAAAACTTGACCTTCTTTAACTTCATCACCTATATCAGCTGAAAAAGTAATCAATGGCCCGGCAACACGAAATGAAAGGTCGACTTCCCTTGTAGCCTTTGCGCGACCGGGAAACCATCGTTCTATTAATTTATCTACGCTTCCTACTTTCATTGCCCGAACCGGCCGAACTGTTTCTTTGAGAAGGACCTCTTCCCTACACCCTGATAATAAAAGTGTAAAAGACAAAAAGAATACAATAAACCCGCATATGTTTTTCATACGCTCCCCCGTTTATATTTGTTTTTATCTATTTATAGCTTACTATTACATGTTCACTTGATTTTGGAATGGAAAAAATCTCACTACGTGAAAAACCAACGTTATGGAACATGTTGTCATACTCAGCAAATGTATAAGCATCTCCTTTAGGCGTTGTTGCCAACATCAAAAGAGCGAATTCAGCTGATACCGGTGAAATACGATCATCATTGGGAACAAATTCAACAGTAACTACACGACCATCATCTGTAAGTGAAGAGTGTATCTTCTTGAGCAAAGACTCACAAGTGGGTTTGTCAAAATGATGAAGAAAGTTCGATAGGAGTACTAAATCATAATTTTCGCAAAGTTCAACATCAAAGACACTACCTGGAAGTAATTTATATCTATCAGAGACTCCTGCAGCTTGAGCTGTTTCTTGTGCCACCTTTAACACATTTAGCCAATCAATGGCCACAACATTTACAAGAGGACAAACTTTTGCAATTTCTACACCAAAATAACCATGGCCTGCGGCGACGTCTAAAACTTTTGAAGGTTTTTCAGAAGTCATTTTTACGTTTTTAGCTATCCATTGAGCAAGATCGGTCATTAATGGTACCATAGAACGCGCAAAGGTGGCCCACTCCGGATGTTCTTTTGCTGTAGTTCCTTCTTCATCCAATGCAGTTCCGCCTTTTATAACTGCACTGGTTAAGTCTTTAAATCCATCTATAAGTGGCGGGGAAAGCAAAAACTTTAATGTCCCACCTAAAAACAGTGAAGAGCGCTTGTCTAAAAACATGGAGCTATCAACGGTTAGAGAATACTTATTATTCTCTTTATTGATAAAACCAATAATTGTGAGCGAGTCCAACAATATACGCATTCCACGTTCAGAAGTTGCACAATGATCAGCAACTTCATGGACTGTTTTTTTACCTTCACCAATAGCCGTAAACACATCTAAATCAACTGCAGCCTTTAAAGCAGCAGTTCGTTGATATCCACTTACAGTCTGCATAAATAGTGCTGGTGACGGTTCTTCCGAATGGTTAGTCATATTTAAAGTTTCCATTGTATAAAATGAAAATATCTAATTTATTAAATGATTTTAAACAATATGTAAATTAAGAATAAAAGTCAAGTTTTCTCCTGATTAATGCTTGTTAATACTTAAAAGTATGTAAAAGATTTTGTGTAAACCACCAATAGAGCTCTTCTGTTCTTGCCAGGACAAACGTGTTTCAATATTTAATTAAATAGAAACCAATGATAACACATTGATTAAAGAATAAGTTTACCCCTGAAATCACAGATCAAAGTTAAGGCATTTATGAATAGCTTTTTTATCTCTTCTATTGAAAGCTCCACCAAAATATTATCACTCACCCAAAACACATTCGACAATGCTAATATCAACACTTGTCGGAACTATACGGTTTAATTTAAGTCCAGCCTTTGCAAGGAGTATCTGGTACTCTCCTTCTGTACGCTCTATTCCACCAGGGATTAGCATCATTTCTATATCCATCAACTTTACTGGGCTGGGATTATTTCCATCTGGGATAACGGCTTCTGCCAGGAGCACTTTCCCCCCTGGAGCCATGGCTTCTCTACAGTTCTGAAGTATTTTTCCTGCCATTTCGTCATTCCAGTTATGTATGACGTTTTTAAGGATATAAGCATCAGCACCACGAGGAACGGAATTGAAAAAGTTGCCGCCTATTATTTTACTTCGCCTGGTCAGCCATTCTTCATCTAATAGAGAAACAGCTCCTTCCACTACTGAAGGCATATCAAAAAGAACACCTTGTAGAGACGGATTTGCATTGAGAATGGTTTTAAGTAAGGTTCCGTGCCCACCACCTACGTCCACTAAGGACTTAAAATTTGTAAAGTCATAAGACTCTGCAATATTAATGGATTTCTGCTTAGAAAAGGAGCTCATGGCATAGTTAAATACCTCCCCTTCTTCAGGGTTATTTTCAAGGTAATTAAATACGCTGGTTTTAAAAACAGTTTCAAATGCACATTTCCCCGTTTGGACGTTATTTAACAAATGAGACCAAGCTCTGTTATGCCATTCACTACCAAAAAAATCAGCAAGAGGTCTGACGGAATTCGGATGGTCAGATCGAAGGCGCTCAGCCACCTGAGTCATCTCAAAAGTTCTTGCATCTCTTTCTGCAAATACTCCCAAGCTCGCCAAAGCCCTTAATATTCGATATAGAGTTTGCGAATGAGTGGACGTCGTTTCTGCTAACTCTTCCACGGATTTTCCACCCTCTTTTAACAAATCCGCTATTTTAAGCTTGGCGGCCACAAATATTAATTGCGTTTTTACTTTTCCCATGATCATTTGCATCAAAGTGTCTTCATCCTTATTGTTTTCTTTCTGTTTAGACTGGTTCTCGCTTGTCATTACTTTTTCCTTATTAATTAGTAATAAATGGTGTAATTCTCATTTTACGTAAAAAAAAATAGACATGCACACTAAGAAATGTTCAAAGTATCTGATAGTTCAGTAAAAAATAACATTCAAACTTAAGCCTGAAAGGCTTTAATATACCAGCCCAGGGCAACGCCCTGGGTTCTTGATAACCGTTATGATAGCACCCTGAAAGAGTGCAACATATTCTGCCAATTCATTTTCAAATGTACTTTTTATTATTTTCTACCAAAATACTATATGAATGATTATATTTGATACTAATATATTAGAAACGTATCACTACGTAACCAAATATATATTTCGCCCCTACAGGGCTTGTAACTATTTGTAATCTATTCCCAGGGCGTTGCCCTGGGCTGGTATATTAAAGCCTTTCAGGCTTAAGAAAGTAAATTAGATATAAATCTACATAAAATGAAAATTGCACCCTCAATTAATAATAAATTTGATATTTAGATATTATTTGTAATCTGTTATTTGTTATTTAGCTTTGTTCTTCTGACACTTTTAGCCCATTTAAACCCCACCGGTCTAACGGGCAAAAATATAATCCCACACAGCACAGGAAAACATAGAAATAATTGTTAGCTGCGGCATCATATTGTGCGGCAACTACCATTCCTAAGGCCAAGCTGATAGTTACGAATCCTGTAAAAATCCAGGCAAACTTGAGATAAAGTCCGGTAAGGAGCCAAATCGCAATGAGCACTTCCGCAAATGGGATTATCCTTGCGTGTATGGATACAAGGGGTAACGGAAGCCAGGTAGGTTCAAACAAACCCTGAAAATCGGCAGCTACAGCGTCAAGTCCCCCGGAGAATTTTTCTATGGAGGCCGCCGCAAACAGAGATGCCATGGCTATACGCAGTATAAGGGAAACCCATGAAGCTTCATTTTCTTTATTTTTGTTAATCATTTTCTTTCTCCTCGTAAATAAATGATATTAATTATGATAAATTTGTTAATTATTAGTTACTTTGTTAAATCGCAAAATGTGTGCCAAAAAGGATACATGTTGTAGGTCGCAACCCAGTCATCACTTACGTAGCAACTAGTAGTGAACAAAATACTACAAAATATTGTAATATATATTTTTTTGTAGGTTTTCTACAGTTTTTTGTATAAATTAGTAGAAAATTTTTTAGCTTTGAGGATGCACCAATGAAAAAGCAGAATAATATAGAAATGTTCCTGAGATTGGCCCAGTTTACCGTGGAACGGGCAGACGAGGCCATATTCTGGCATGACCACAATGGAGCATTTAAGCATGTTAATGAAGCGGCATGCCAGCATTTGGGATATAGCCGGAATGAACTCATTGGATTAACAGTGCATGATATAGCTCCAGACATGCAAAAAGATTCCTGGCCGGCATTCTGGAACAATATAAAGAAAAGGAAAGTTTATACTATTGAAACCCGTCACCGGTCAAAAGATGGCCAAATTATTCCAGTGGAAGTGTATGTTAATTTTATGGAATTTGAAGGCCGTGAATACGCGGTGAGCTTTGTCCGCGACATAACTGAACGTAAACTAAATGAAGAGGAAAGGACCAAGGCTTTTGAAGAGATTCAACACCTGAAAGAACAGTTGGAACTGGAAAACGAGTACCTCCATGAGGAGGTGCTGGAGTTACAACCTTACGGTTGCATAGTGGGCAAAAGCCCTGCACTTCAAAATATTTTAAGACAGATCGGAATGGTGGCCCCCACGGACGCAAGCGTTCTTATTACCGGGGAGTCTGGAACCGGTAAGGAACTTATAGCTAGGGAAATACATAAACAAAGTCCAAGGAATGACCGTTCCATGATCCGAGTTAATTGCGCCTCCATCCCTAAAGACTTATACGAAAGTGAGTTTTTCGGACATGTAAAAGGTGCATTTACCGGCGCAGTAAGGGACAGGGCTGGCAGATTCGAATTGGCGCACGAGGGAACCTTATTCCTAGATGAAGTTGGAGAGATACCTCTGGAATTACAAAGCAAGCTGTTGCGTGTTCTCCAGGAAGGATCATACGAGCGCATTGGGGATGAAAAGACACGCCAAACTAATGTGCGCATTGTGGCAGCCACAAATAGAAATCTTAAAAAAGAAATTGAGATTGGAAAATTCCGGGAGGATCTCTATTATCGCCTCAATGTATTCCCCATAGAAGTTATTCCGTTGCGACAAAGAAGAGGGGATATCCCCTTGTTGGCCGCTTATTTCTTGGACTCTGCAGTTAAGAGATTTAATTGTCCAAAACCAATACTTACCAAGGCCGATGTGCTGCAACTGCAAAATTATGCTTGGCCGGGAAACATCAGAGAGCTTCAAAATATTATTGAAAGGGCAGTGATTACTCAGAGTTCAAACAGGGTACGCTTGGATATCCCCCTAAAAAAGGAAGATGCATCATTTTCACCGCCTCCCACAAAATCAAAAATACCCAATACCGTTCTCCTTACCAACTCAGACATAAAGCGTATTGAGCGTGACAATATTGCCGCAGTTTTGAAACAAACTAAATGGAAGATATTCGGCAATGCAGGTGCGGCAGAGTTGATAGAGTTAAAACCCACTACCCTTATTGCAAAGATAAAAAAGCTAGGTTTAAAGAAACAAATATAGGACATGCAAATTAAAAACAATTAAAAAAAGGAGCTCTGCTGTGTAAAGAATTGACGTGATGGCGTTAAATCATCGCATTAGGCGTACTTTAGTAACATTTCATTTCGAACGAAGTGAGAAATCTTCTAATTCTGACAATTATTAAGATTTCTTCCGTTGGTCGAAAGGACAATGTGTTTATTAGCATTAACTCTTTAAACTAAAAATAGCTAAACCCATCAAAACGTAAAGAATTATTGACGGATTTAGCTACATTTTAACACATAACAAATACAATAGTTACACTTTGGCTCTAAAGAAACGTATTCAGCCCAAAATGAGAATTCCTATACTATCAAGTTATAGATCGTTTTCACTGTATCGCATCAATTAAACATGGATAGTATGTGTATCTCTGGATTTTTTTTGTATTTTTTCTGCTATTTATGTTCTATCTATATATGTACTGGTGGGACTCTAGAATCACAATGATACTGAAACTAATTTGGACATGCCCCGGTACGATCTATATTAGACATCTGTACTTCGTGACTCATCATCTTCCAATTTATCTACATGACTGCTTAACTTAAATCTGTTTACCGTTTCCTGTAGTTCTCCTGCCATACCTGAAAGTCCTTCAGCTGAATCATTAACCATGCTGGCTCTGTCAACACTGCCTGAAACTGCCTGGTTTACCACTCCTATACTGGAACTGATATCAGTTGCAGCCTTGGCCGTTTCGCCTGAATTTTTCGCTACATCATTTGCCCCCATAGCTATTTCCCCAATTGATTTTGCTATATCTCCAA
Source organism: Candidatus Anammoxibacter sp. (assembly GCA_021777055.1). Lineage (GTDB taxonomy): Bacteria > Planctomycetota > Brocadiia > Brocadiales > Anammoxibacteraceae > Anammoxibacter_A. Next base: position 26,572 of record JAIQZO010000009.1, read on the forward strand.
TTCCGTTATTTGCTTCTGAAACATTAGATGAGATTTCATTTGCTGTACTTGTCTGCTCTTGCACAGAAGAGCTGATTATATTAACCGAATCATTTATTGTACTGATGATATCTGCTATATTGCCCATGACCGTAATAGCCTCTTTTGTATCTACTTGAACGACTTTTATCTTGTTTGCAATCTCTTCTGCCGCCAGAGCGCTTTGATTAGCCAGCTCCTTTATTTCGTTTGCGACAACAGCAAACCCTTTGCCTGCATTACCGGCGGAAGCCGCTTCTATGGTGGCATTAAGGGCAAGCAGATTTGTCTGCTCCGCTATACGTTTGATAACGTTGGTTACGTTTCCTATTTCATGGGCGGACGTCTCCAATGCATTCATTGCGTCCCTGGCAGTTGATGACATCTTGGTTGCATTTATGGATACATCTGAAGTCGTTTTTGCATTTTCTGCGACATGATTGATTGAAGCCGTCATTTGATCAATAGCGGATGCAACCGTATTCATATTAGCAGAGAGCTGTTCTGAAGCAGACGATACGGTAGTTGTATTAACACTCATCTCTTCAGAGGCAGAGGCCATTGTCGCAATAGTATTTGACATCTCTTTTGTTGAACCTTCAACTGTGGTAGTTTGTGACGAGATCTCCTCTGCACCGCTGGCCATCTGAGATGATATAGTGCTGAGTTGTTCAGACGAGTCTGAAAGTGTACAAGCATTTTTTTTTATTTTATACATGGTATTACTCAATTCCGTAACCATCTTGTTAAAAGTAGAAGCAAGAGTCCCTAATTCATCCCCTCTGTTTAAGGTTACTTTTTGTGTAAAATCACCTTCTGCAACTTTTTTCGCAAGATCAACAATCACTCCTATTGGTTTGGATATGTAACGTGAAAAGAACAGAGAAAAACCTACTATGGCGCATGCACAAACAATGCCTATTATACCGATGAGCCTTTTCAAAGTATTTACACCAGCAAACGCCTCTGCTTTACCGATTTCAGCTATCAATGCCCATGTGGCACCACCTATATTAATCGGTGTATATGCGGAAAGAACAGGATTGCCATTATAATCATTAATAATTTTCGTATCGCTGTTACCTGCAAGTGCATCCCTGCTTGCTTCTGTATCAACGTTACCTTCAGAAGGATTAGTAAACGACGCAGCGACAGAGTGGTTATCAGGATCACAAAAAGAGTCGGAACGCATTAAATAATCTGGTCCCACTAAATATGTTTCTCCCGTTTCGCCCAGGCCAGTACGTTCACCCATTATTTCGTTTAGTAGATCAATGGGAATCTGAAAGATTGCTACACCGATCTTTTCGTTTTCTTTATAAACAGGTGAGGCAATAAAGCTTGCAGGTGCATCATAGGATGGGGGGTATTTCCCAAAGTCCACTAAAATTACGGCATCTTTATCTGTCGCATCATTTGCTGTGCGAAAAGCTTCACCTAAGTTAGTCTTCGCGTAAGGTCCGTCCATAAGCGAAGTGGCAAAATCAAGTTCCTTAAAGACAGAATAGACAATATCTCCGCTTTTTGAATCAACGAGAAAGATATCGTAAAAACCAAACTTTTCTACAAAATCCCTAAAAACCGGATGTACTGTAGGGTGAAACTCAGAATAGCTTGAACCGTCATTAGGATTATCTAACAGGTGCTTTGATCCAAGTGGATTTTCGTTGGCTTTAATATAATAATATTGAAGGGCGATGGGTATATCATCGATTGATTGGTTATCAAGAGTGTTGAAAAATGTATCTACATCAGGGTGCCTATCATTGTTACGTTTTTTATACTCAGCGGTAAATTCTCCTTTATAATACGAACGTAATTTAGTTTGCATACTTTCCATCTCTTCAGGAGATATCCCAACTTCTGTGCGAAAGTCACCAATAATATCCCTAAACCAGTCCATTGCATCTATTACTGTATTATCTGAGGAAAATATGGTAATTTGATTAGTTATTGTTTGATAATACCGTTCAATAGCGCCCTTTTTTATCTCTCTGATACTTTCCAGTTGATCAAATGCCTTTTCCACCGGTGATATATCTTTACTAACAAATGGAATGGCGGATATTATCCCGAAAGGGATAAGTCCTACTAAGAGAAACCCCACCATTAATTTTGTTCCTATTTTCACGGAATGTATCTTTGTTTTTTTACGTCTTTTTGATTCTAGACCATCAACTTCTGAATGTATTTGCAACTCTTCATTGCTCATTTTCAGACTCCTATTGTTAAATTAACACCAAAAATCACTATAATCTTAATTCATCCACCACAATTATGATTATATTGATGTAAGGTGGGAAGTCAGGCTAGGTCAAATTGGCTATTTTACAAATAGAAAACACCGTAAGAGATGTTGCAATATTTTGCATCTAAAGACAGCATCGTAAATTACCAAATTTATTAACCCAGTTTGAGTGCCCACACAACCTCAATATATCGTCATGATTCACCATGAAACGTTTCTTTTAACTTGAAGTTTCTGATTATTCTTTACCGGTATTTGTTCCTCCTTTACGTCAAATTTTACTTTAGCTTCAAGATAATTTTTCCTGAAGAAATATTTGTTTCATAAACATTGTATCTGTAAATCTAGGTAACACATTTGTGCACTATAAAGTAGATGATCGGCTCAATTTAGCAAGACTATACTTAATTTGTAAATAAATATTTATTTAATAAGTATAGAGTGCCCAGATTAAAGTGATACATTTTGGCTCTTTAGGGTTTGCATGGTTAAATGTGATATTTGAAGATGGGTATCTATTTAGCGAGATCATGTAACACACCCCTAAATCCCCTCTTATTAGAGGGGACTTTTAAATTTTAAGATGTATTCTATTTTATCCCCTCTAAAAAGAGCGGTGGCGGCGTAAGCAGACGGGGTGTGTTATCACTCTGAATAGGTACGAAAATGGCGTAATTAGTAAGCACATGCCAATCTTCAATAAGATTACGAAATCTCATAAATTTACGGATGAAAAACGTGAATTAGTTAAAAAGCAGGGCAATACAACCAAACTAACACCTTCAGCCTTTAAATAATCAATCTTCTCAAGAATGAATCTTAAATGTATAGACCTTATCGACGCATTTACGGGAAAACCGGGTACGTGGTTTTTGTGCAAGTGTCATAACTATAATAGTTTTCAACTCATAACCAGCATTTGCACTGAAGTAAACAGCCTATTACTTTCCAAAAAATTGAGAAGCGTAACCGTTTCTTTTCAGAAAGTTCTTTTATATAAGATCTAATTAAAGTTCTAGCTCCGACATTGGTACAAAATTTGCGTTCAATCAATTAGTTATATTATTTCAAAGTGAAAGTGGGCAGTTTATTGAATTAAGAAGAAAAATGTTAATATTAGAGTCATTTTTCAAAAAAAATAACAATGAAGAATTCTTTAAAATCATTTATCAAATCTATACGCAATACAGAATCGTTTTCAAGTAAAATAAATATCCAGGATATTGCTCATCTATTTGAAAATGGTAAAGATGCCAGAGGAGTATTAAATGGAGACGATACTGCTGTAATTCCGACTGAAAATGGGTATCTTTTATTTGCCGCAGAGGGAATTACTCCTTCTCTATTGAAAAGAAATCCACGTCTTGCAGGTAGAAGCGCTGTACTTGCGAATGTAAATGATGTATATGCCATGGGAGGAAGGCCAACGGCATTAGTTGATGTTATTTACAGTTCAGATAATGAAACAACTAAACAAATTCTTTTAGGCATGAAAGAGAGCGCTGCCAGATTTTCAATCCCTATAGTAGGGGGGCATACTATAAAAACAGAAAATCAGGTAGCATTTTCTATGGCAATTTTAGGAGAAGCGAAAAGTCTTGTGACAAGTTTTGACGCAAAACCCGGTGATCAGCTGGTTCTTGTCTATAACCCACAAGGAAAATGGCTTGATGAATTTGGTTTCTGGAATTCGCTTTTTGGTAGATCTAATAGCGATATAGTGGCAGACCTTGAACTTTTACCAAAAGCGGCGGAAAATGGACTATTGTTTTCAGGCAAAGATGTAAGTATGGCAGGTATTATTGGAACATCATTAATGTTGGCAGAGACGTCAAAAATTGGGGCACAAATACATATTGATGATATTCCCATACCAAATGGTGTAGACAAAGTTAAGTGGTTAACTGCTTATTTTTCATATGGTTTTCTACTCTCTGTTAAACCGGACAATTTGGAAGAGGTATCCATAATGTTTACGAAAAGGTCACTATCTGCTGTAACCATAGGCGAATTTTGTGAAGGCTCGGAGGTTTGTTTGACAATGGGTAGTGATAATGAAGAATTTTGGGATTGGAATAAAAGACCTTATACGGGATTTACAAAACCATGACGATAAAAGAACCAAAGTGGGGAGACTCAAGTTTCTTCTTTATACCAAATGAAGACACATCAATTATTTGCGATGCTATCTTATGCCTGGATAAACAACCGCTCAATCCAGTATTTGTGGGTGGGTCGGGTATGGCGCTTATAGAGGCCATAAATACTTTACCAAATAATAGTAATGCAACATATGTGGATATTTCATCAAATCAAGTTGATTATTTTCGATTTTTTTTAAGTGGTTTAAAAAAGAGCCATTCTGCACTAGAGTTTCAAGATTGGTTCATAAATACCATATACCCTAAGCTGCGGGATCATTACATTAAGTATAAGAATCAAGTTTATAATCAAGAACAGGTACTTTCTGCCCTTGAAAACTTATTTAGGGTCTCTTTCCTATTTTGTGATGCATCATTTCAAAAGGTTAAATCTGCTATTAATCGTATTAATATTAAAAAGTCTGATATTCTCAACTATTTGAATGAGAATAATCAATACGACTTTATTTACTTAAGCAATGTTGTGGACTATATAAATCCTGAATATTATAGTGGGCTATTTAATGATTGTTCCAGGAATAACGCATCCATCTATCTTCTTATGACTGAAACCTGCAATCAAGGTGAATTGATACAAAAAGCTTGGGATAAGTCCGGGTATAGAGTTCACAAAAAAAGCCGTGTATTATCAGCACAAAACCGCGGACTAGGTTCCCTGAACCTAAAGAGACGGTGGAATAGAAAAGGGCAAGTTTATCTTCTTACATTTGACGTGCAGTAACCGTGCTACTGCATTTTGTTAATTGTGTTAACAAAATTAACGTACCACATATTATTTAAGATGCTAAAGATGGCAATGTCGCCATACATTTACATGCCGAAATAAAAAAAGACCTGTCCTAGCAATAATGCCAAGACAGGTCTTTTAATAAATTTACAAATAATACTAATAATATTTACATTCTATTAATTTGTAGCTGCAAATGGAAAAGTGGCATCTTGAACAAGTGCAGCAGTAGAACCATCATCAGTTCTAAATGTAATCATACCGTTTACAGAATCCAAACCAAACTTAAATTTAAAAAGTGCTGTTCCTAGTGCATTCGTGGTTTTTGATACAGGTTCCACTACAACAGTTCCTGATCCACCAACAATTGCATTAACATTTACACCTGAAGCAGGTAGTCCGTTTGCATTTCTAACTGAAACAAGAACACTCTGCAAGAAGATAGACTTTCTAAACATTTGTGGGACAGTGTTTATAGTAACACCTACAGGTTTTTCGCCAACTCGAATAACTCCCCATTGTCCGGCCATTGCACTACGATGTTCAGATACACCAATGAAATAGTCACCTGGGAATATGCTAACACCCGGATCGGCCTTACCATCACCATCAGTATCATTACCTTCCAGCTCAATGTCATAACGCATTCCAACATTCATTGAAATAACACTTACACTCCTTGCGCCTTCAGTGTCTGTTTCTACACCCCAACGATGTCCGTTAACTGTGAAAGTACGATCCTCAGAACCGTTAGCGTATACCAAACGAATTCTCGTTGGTGTTCCTGGTTCGGCATTGAAAATCAATCCATCATCAACGTCAACAAACGGTGGACCATCTCCTGAAAAACGGTAATTAATTCCTCCCAAGAAATTCTTCTGAGGTCTAAGACTTGATTGAAACAAAATTGATGCCTCATGCATAATTATTACAAATTCTCTAAATTCACCATCCGGAGTTGTTATATCAGCAACCACATCGCCCATTATACCACCATCAGATAGCCAAGTAGCACCTTCAGGTTCGACTACAATAGCACCGAAAAGACCTTCATTCAGATCATTAATCGGATCAACAAGACTAGAAAGATAAACTGCACCAAGTTCTTTTTCCTGTGTACCTGAAACAGTTCCGGCCCAGCCTTTTACACCGCCGGCAGTCCCTTCATCAGGGTGAGCCAGATCATAAACAGTCTGCTTTGAGGCTAACCATCGGTATGTTACCGCGTCAGTAGGATCTTTTAACTCAGATCCAACCGTTTGGTCAGAACCTCCATTATCCAGATTTTTACCAACATTTACACCATAACTCGTTTTAGGATCTCCTACTAACAAACCGGCAGTTAATCCAACCCTTCTATCCACATTATCAAGTTTATGAGAATGTAATGTGACTTCTATACATTCTCCGGAAACTACACGCAAAACTAATGGCTGTGCTGTTTCTACCACACCCGGTAACGGTTCACCAGAAGCATCAGTTCTTACAAATATACTTCTAGTTAAAGGGGTAACCTTTGGGTCGCTTATACTTACAGCAGTTACATCAAAACTGTTAACAGTTTTTCCTTCACACGGATCTCCGCCAACTATCAGATCCTGCTTATCATCCAAAGGTTGGAGCGAACCTGAACTATCTGCGGCATTCTGGTCAACCCTGAAAAGTCCCCAGCCACCAGCAACAAAATCAGTAGCTGTCACTGGTAAATAGTATAGATAATCTCCGGTTAGATTATGTTGTTTACCACCATCATCAATATAACTGGAACCTGCTCCGCCCATCAACTCATAGGTATTGAAATAAGCTATACTATTCTGAAACGTATCTATTGGATTTGACGTTGCACTTGACCGCTCATTTCCAAACCGCTGCCCTAAAAATCTAAATGCATGCATATCGTTTGTACCACCACCAAAAGCACGTACAAGATACCTGTCACCTGGGTGCGCAAGCATTAGAGGCGTTGAAGGATCTCCACTGGCATCTCCCACATTAGAACTACTGGTAAATACCTTGTGCTGTTCTAAACCGCCAAGACTAACCCTTCTATCAAGTGGCTCATTACGCAGGGTTATAGAACTTACACCGTTTGTTGCCGCAACTCTGTTGTTAAACGGTTCGGCATTTGTGCCTTCCCCAAGCATCAAATAAATATCATCCAACCACCAGAACACCGTCTCACGGAAACTTGGTTCCGCCTTTTTGCCAAGATCGTTATCTGTGGTTGTAATAATATCAACACTTTCCGTATTACCGCTATCTTCAAGACGCTGAAAGCTGTTAGGATCAACATCATATAGCGAGTTTGTTCTATTAAAGATCCTGTTTGTATTAAGTGTACCGTTTTTATTCGCAGTAACCACACTTGATTCCGCCCCCATACCTGAATCATCGGTAACCAGATCACCTGATGAATCACCAGTACAATCGCCGTTAGTATGTTTTAAAAACACCTCTGGCTGGAGCGTTACTGAAGACGGATCAGTACCGTTAACAAGAATTTCAACTACGCCACGTATGTTTTCAGCATTAGTAATTCCACCACAGTCATCCGCCGCAAGGCCTGAAGGCCCCCCTCTGAAATCAACCTTACCAAACAGTGGTATATCTTCTCCTGTTTGAGGTTTCCTGTTATTCAAAGCAGCAGTTACGTTTATCATCTTTGTTTGTTCTTCATAATCTAACATACCAAGCGCCCATCCAAGGACAGGGTTTCCACCAAAATCAGAAACAATCCCTGCATCCTCTATAAGTGGAAAACCTTCCGGCGTTCCAGAAATAGGAAACTCACTACTATCATTTCGCAATCCATCACCAAGGTTTAAGCTTACAAACAATGGATTTTGAATAACCTTATTAGTATCTGTATACTTCTCCTGACCTGTAATCCTGTCACGGTACTCAGAGCCTTTAGGTTCTACAATGGTACCATCTGTGGTGCCGAGAGGGAATGAAATAAAACCTCCGATATGAGGATGCCAAAATGCCATCATCTGTATATCAGCATACCATCTATAATGAACATATTCCCACGGTCTTCCACCCCATGCTAACGCATTCTCCAAACGCTCAATTCCAATGGGATCAACACCTGCCGCATTTGCAACACCATCTGTTGCATCCGGAACAAGAACATTATGAGTTGGCCCTTCTCCTGCGCCAAGAGCAGGAGGCCCTTCACTCTGATATTGCATCTCTTTAGCAAGGCCAAGAGCAGCCCCTCCAAAAACATCCTTTGTTGCAGAAACAGCATCGACCACCTGACCTATATCAGTACAAGGTCTGACAGACTGTTCCCAGTTATATCCAACGATGACTCCATCTGACCCGGTGGGATCAAAATGAATCATGTGAGTGTGCATATTAAGTTTGGAAAAGTTATCCTGTATAGGGCTAAAATCAGTTGCGTGGGAACGAAACTGAATATCTACACAATCACCCACATTACAACGAATAGCAAGTTGTTCAGGAGATCTTTTATGTGCAAGAATATCCACCTCATCATTTCTAAGGGAATGTACAACTGCATTAGGATCTGTGTCACCAAATCTGTTATAGATTACACCTCTGATACCCTGATCTGAACGGCCGGAGATATCCATGGCAATAGTAGCAACAATATCATAGCTACGAACAGGAGCATTCTGAGGACAAAGACCATCGGGATATTTACCTAAATCCTTCTTATCTGCAGATAAGATAGTATCTACAGCTTGCTTACGTGTCGCATCCGGCGCAATTCCAACAATAGTACTCTTTTCACCCAATGTAGGTGCACCTGAATGGTTATTAGGCGGAAAAGGAGGTCTCATACCGCGAAGTGCGCGTAAAGATGGAAACTCCAGACGCCCATTTAATGGGTTAAACAACATCTCCGCCCTATATCCCGGGCGCGGGCCAATCAATCCGCCATTTTCAGCTAATGTTGCAACTCCATCTTCCAGCTCATACATTTTAACATCTCTATATCTCGCCCAGCGACCTTGTGGATCCCCTATGCCTTCTACAAAATTTTGAAACAGAGGCCCGTCCGGCTGATTAAGGACAAGAGGGCCGTTAATAGTATCAACAATCTTCCAATCCAGATGGTCTCCATCGTAACCATTTATTATGCAGGATAGTGCCCTTAAGCCTTCAATGCTCATCTGTCCAAAATCAGAATTAGGATCGTAAGTTCCATCCAGAGATTCACAGGGAGGATTAATCACCCAATCAGCAGGATCGCCACCATCAGCACATGCGTCAACAGCATTTCCCTCACCATTAACCACACCGCTGTTTATATCACCTTCAACAGCAAAGGAGAGCTCCTCATTCTCATCTCCAGTACATGTATTATCGCCATCAATATCCTGAGCTATTCCGTTCCTGTTAGCATCAAAAGGATCGTAGGCCGGGTTTCTCCATTCCGCATCTACCATACCCCTTTCAGGCTCAAGTTTTAGATCAGGGGCACCTTCTCTCTGCACGCCCCTTGATGGTAAAAGGTGCTTTATCCATGGCTCAATTGCAACCAGGTTCTCATTTTCCACAAAATCTACACTGGGACAAGCCTTAGTATTTTGGGGAGTAGTTTCGGCGAGATTGGTTGAACAAAACTTTTTTCCATCTAAAGTTTCGCCGCTTTCAAGCAACCCTTGAGAATTGACAGCTTGAACTGGTCTCGGACGTCCAGGTAAAGCTGCAATGTTTGATTGTTTAGTGTCATAAACACGCATAAGCCGCCACATACCTATAACATAATGGTCCGCGACATGGCAATGCTCAACCCAGTCAGCTGGCCCACCATGACACGATCCGGCTCCACACTCGAATTCAAGGTCAAAAACCTCCTGCGGTGCAAGCATGGTAACATCAACTAGATTGGTAACCGTTGTTCTGGTGTCCATTCTGTGCTTTAATAAAGCAGCATTACGAGTGAGAGACTCCGCTAGATTACCGCTCTCTCCACCTGTACCCAACATTCCTCGCAAATATGAACGGGATCCATTTACGGGATTACCGTTGGCATCTTTCAAAACCTCGCCGGTAAGGGGATCTGCAACCATCTCTGCATAAGGCTGTTCCGCCCATCGGGTAAAACCATGTATGTGAAGAACATGATGCTCTTCTCCACCACCGTGTACAATTCTCCAAACCATTGGATCGCCCAAATAAGCCTGGGGGCAAATAGTTGATGGTTCACCGTATGTGTAACTACTATAAGATTGTGACTCGTCTTCATCAATAGCTTTCATGTATGAAAACGGATCAGAGCGATAATTATATCCTTTTCCAAAATTTGTTTGGTGTTCAGAAGTACTTTCATCATCAGGATCTACACCAAGAAAACTATCCTGGTTCCAACTGGTATTATTATTCTGCTCCTGATTTGGATCAACAGGATCAGGAGGTCCCATCATGGGCCAACCCCTTGTGCCCAGCACACCCGCAGGAGTTGAAAAAGCAAACCGCTGTCCCCATAGACTACCACCATCAGAGGCAGCTTTGGCACCTGTAAATGCCCACTCTCCACTATCAAGATTCTCACCCTTTACAGGCAGAATTATGGCACCTTCTTCCAATGCACGAGGATCGCCGTGAAATTCCCTCTTTATCTCAGGGTCCCGGACGGGAAATGTCATCTTTTTTCCTGGATTGTTCAATCTTCCACCCGTCATAAATATACCGTCGTGAAAAAATGAGACAGCTTCACGAAATGAACCCTGTGGGTTATCCGTTGGAGCACCACCCATGGCAATCTTTCCATCTTTCAAACCGTTGTTAAACGCACCTGGTGAATTCAAGTAACGATCACAAGACGGGCTGACTCCCAATTCGATTCCTTCGCAAGGCACAATAATAGCCTCCCAGTCACTCCATGTCAGTGGTGTTTCGCTGGTAACAAAAGCCGCACCATCCACTAATGTTCCACCTGAAGCTTTCCACGGGTTTAAACTGGCAAGATATCTGGAACCTTTTGGTTCTGCAATAAGTGCACCCCAAAGTCCACTATATGAGAGGTCTATAAAGGATTCAGACATCACGCCAATATGGTATGCACCCATGTTTTCAGCTTTATCTTCAATAAAGAATGTATAAGTTCGCGACTGACCTTTGTCCAGAGAACCAGGTGTTGTATTGTTGCCTACTAAATTCCCCTCTGCATCCAGCACATCATACTGTGCCCTTTTAATCATAATAGATGCTTTAGGAAGGTCTTTGTTTGTTAAATTTATCTTGATACAATCTCCCACATTACATCTTATCACCAGAGGCTGTACCTCATATGAAGGGGTATCAGTATTTATCGCAGCGGCTGCCTTGATTTTATCAGAGTTATTATAAGGATTCTGCGCATTAGGACCTGAAGGACCAGTATAAGACTGTTTCTCCAATGCAAATATCTTACCACCCGGGGTTTTATTACCTTCCCCCGGAACCCCTGTTCCCACATCGGAATCACCCCAGTTATTAAATACGATATCTACTGTAATTGCGGAGATATCAAATGTTCTAACTGGCGCACTAGCTGGACATGGTGTTGCAAACACCGAACTGTTTTTTATGCTTAAACTTGCAAGAAACATTGAACAGATGATCAGGAGAGTAGCCAACCTGCCCATAGGATTTTTTCCACAAACTAATTTCCTAAATAAACTATCAGTTTCATAGTTTTTTTTCATTAATTACTCCTCTTTCATAAATCTAGTCAAAATATCTGAAATGATGTCTGTTGGTTTAAGTATCTGACTTAGACCAAGTTTATCTTAAAAATACTATAGTATTCTGTAATTTAATAATTTTCTTTAATATTGTTTTATTCACTGGCATCAGACATAGACAGCATACACGTGCCAAAGTCATAAAACTATGTTAATGTGTCTACGTAATATGCTTTTTTTCTAATGCTATAAGATTTGTGAGACCTTTCTTCCCTCACGAAAACGTTAAAGTGGTCTTGTTAAAAAACTTGCATGTAATAAATTAATCATGTAACGCTAAAAATTAACACGATCATTTCTTACACTAAAGACCTTCTATGTTTTATACCATTTCTCTATTAATTACTTACGGTCTTCTAATCTTTCCACCAGAATTGGTGATTTTTGATAAAATGGCCTTTAATGTCTCGTTCTTTAATTTGACATTACAAGGCAAAAGCTGTTTGATAAATATTTGAAATGATGTCTGTTGGTTGAAGTATCTGACTTGATCCAAATTTATCTTAACAATACTCTCGTATTCTGTAAATTTAATAATTTTCTTTATTCACTTGCATCAGACATAAACAGCGTATACGTGCCAAAGTTATAAAATTATGTTAATGTGTTTGCGTAATATGCTTTTTTTTTTTAATGTTATAAGATTTGTGAGACCTTTCTTTCCTCAGGAAAACTTTAAAGTGGTTTTGTTAAAAAACTTGCATGTAATAAACTAAACATGTAACGGTAAAATTAACAGGATCATTTCTTACACTAAAGACCTTCTATGTTTTATACCATTTCTCTATAAATTACTTAAAATTACTTACTGGCATCTAATCTTTCCACCAGAGTTGGTGATTTTCGATAAAATAACCTTTAATGTCTCGTTCTGTAATTTGGCATTACAAGGTAAAAAGCCATTAATTACCTGCAATAACAGAATAAGCACTATAAGCCTTTCTATCAAGGTGCTCCATATCTTTAAAACCTGGCAGATAAGTTCCGTATTTCCTTTCCAGTTCTGATTCTGGAAAGTGCATTCTTTGTATAGGCAGTACATGCTGAAGCCGTTCCTTTTTCATTATGTGGTTTTTTATAAGCTTTCTTCGCATGGTATTTACAAATGTTTCATTTAATGGCATTACTGGCTCTTGAAATCTGTCATAAGAATCATTTAACGATTTCTCTATTGAGTCTGGACTGTAACCCATCTCTATAGCTGTTTGATAAATAGGTGTACCTTCATAAAGTTTCACCATGTTCAGATAGGGGAAATGTACCATTGGCATATCATTAATAGTCTTGATTGTTAATTCTGCTTCCTCTTCAGTTTCTCCCGGAAATCCCATCATCAGGAAGAGTCCAACTACAACGTCTTTACTCGTAGTGTAATTTACGGCATCAATTAATTTGGGAATTGAAAGCCTCTTTTTTATAATACTCTGCATCCGTGGCGATGCAGTTTCAAGGGCATAGTTCACTTCAACCATGCCTGCTTCAACTAAAAGATCTATTAATGCTGGTGTTATAATATCTCCCCTTAGTCCGTTAGGAAAAAAAAGTCGTATCTTGATTGGTTCGTTGATGATCATCTTAAGTAGGGCTTCTGCATTCTTAATACGCAAATTAAACAGATCGTCTGCAAAAACAAAATCTCTGATGTCATATTTGTGATAAAGCTCAAGTATTTCTTCCATAACAGACTCGGGAGGCCTGGATCTGAATCTGTTTTTCATTATGTCGTGACAGTACGAACATTCATAAGGGCAGCCACGTGTAGATTGTATAAGTGCTCTTTTTTGTGAAGAGATTGAAAAACCCGGACGGCCATTGTAACTATTTAAGTTTACACCATCGTAATCCGGTAATGGAAGTTTGGAAAGATCCTCTATTAATGAGCGTGGGGGGGTTCGTACTATCTTTCCATCCTTCATAACACATAAACCATCAACATCTCTCCATTTATCAGCCCCTTCTATGATATTCTCTAGTACTTCTTCAAAAGTAAGTTCACCCTCGCCAATTACTACTGCGTCTATGTTTGAATCACTGGCCACCTTCTCTGGAGAAGAGCTTGGGTATGGTCCACCCGCAATTATAATTGCATTACTATTTTTTCTACCCAGCTTTGCTGCCATATGGATCTGATTACTTGTAACTGTTAAGCAACGTAGACCAATCAGATCCGGATTAAGTTTAAGAATAAGATCTTCATACTCAGAATAAGATCTAAAATTGATCTTCGCCTGTAGAATCTTGACATCTATATCATTTCCAAATTTACGTTTTTGCCACGCAGAAAGATACATAAGACCAAGGGGAGGTTCTATAACATTCCAAAGAGTTTTATTGTCAAGAGCTGGTGAAAAGTCTATTAGTACAATTTTAAAAGGTTTCATATCTGTCAATTCCTTCTTTTCTATTTGGTTAATTTTTGTAAGGTTTTACTATTCAGCAAAAAACAATAACAGATTACTAAAATAATCATAATAGCAATTTCAATGCCAATGTTATTGTTTGCTATTTCTTACGAGATATGACTTTTTTGATGATAGAGAGTACGATTTATCGTGAACAGATAACGAGAAATCGTAATTATAAAAGTGGTACAGTTAACATAAGTACGATATCTGTTCAATTCCGTGGGTCTTTTAAGCAATTTTGACTAAATTCTTACTTTGGCCTGTTATTTGCGATGACTTAATTACAGAAACATAAAGAACAAAGCAAGTTCAAATTAAATTATTAGACACTACTATATTTAAGGATAAAACTATGGACAACAACTGTAAAAACATTGAAATAGAGAGTATGCTTTCACAAATTGAAGATAGAATTAATATTCTTAATCAATTAAATCTACACGGACTCAATAATAAGAAATTAACACTAACTTGCTCAAAATTAATTAATCTTTCAGAAAGGTTAAATAATTTGGCATATTCAAATCTATACGCTTTAGGTGAAAGTAGTGGAGCAGAAACCTCCTATTTGTCTATTTTAGAGCAAATTAACAATAAAGAGGATTAGTTATGGAAAAAACTTTGTGTAATTTCAATTTGACCGGTCTGAAGCTTGATCTTCTTTGCAAGGGAATCCGTATGGATGAATCTGCGAAACAGAGACTTTTACCACCGTACAAATACAAGCGTGCTTCCCTTTCCGAAGGTAGAAATTTTGAATTATATTTAAATGGTAGAGCAACAGTT
This sequence comes from Candidatus Anammoxibacter sp., assembly GCA_021777055.1. Taxonomy (GTDB): domain Bacteria; phylum Planctomycetota; class Brocadiia; order Brocadiales; family Anammoxibacteraceae; genus Anammoxibacter_A. Next base: position 41,622 of record JAIQZO010000009.1, read on the forward strand.
GTAAATCTAGCGGTGTATGAGAAGTTTGTTAAGGATTCACCTTACTTTTATGACGATGTTAATAAATTATTGTTAAATGATGGGCAAGAGGTTACAAAGATTGAAATGGTGCCCGACCCTGAGTGGTATCTTGATAAACTTGACAATGATACATTGCTTGGATCATATATTCAGGTTCACGGAACAAATGTACTGGCAACTTCACTAAGTAACTATTGTGTTTTTAAAGATGATAATGCAGGATGTAAATTCTGTGGCTTAACCCTGGATAAAAAGAATAGAAGGAAAGACCCTGGAATGTTAGCAAAAGTTCTAAACATTATCGAACACAATAATCCTGGAAAATATGCTGAATTAAATATTAATTCAGGAACTTTGCGGTCTGATGACATGGGCGCAGATATGTATATTTCAGTGATAGAAGAGATAAGAAAAATATCGGATATTCCTTTGTCTGCACAAATTGCTCCCATGAGGAAGCTGTCGCATATTGATAGGCTAAAGGATGCAGGCCTAAATAGTTTGAGTTTTAATATTGAAATATGGGATGACGCTACAAGAGAGAGAATAATGCCAGGCAAAGGAAAAATCCCAAAGAGTCTATATTTGGATTGTTTGGAGTATGCCAGCGAAACATTTGGTCCGGCTAATGTCTCTTCCTGGTTGATTGCCGGCCTTGAACCGCAAGAAACAACATTAATTGCCGCTGAAGAGGTGGCAAAAAGGGGCGCTGTTCCGTTTGTAACAGTTTTCCGACCAATTAAGGGATCACTTATGGAAGATGTTGAGCCTCCTAATGTAGAAACAATGTTTTCTATTTTCATAGAGGTAGAAAGTATTTTAAAAAGATACAGTATTGATCCAAGAAATGGTAACTGTGGCTGCGCTAAATGTGATTGCTGTTCTGTTGCCGGAGAGGTGCTTAATTATGGTTTATGAATTAAATGAGGCTGAAAGACTTTGGGATAATGTTATTTCAAATAGAACATATAATCTTGAAGAGCCGGATAAGCTAGTAATGGATCGCATGGAGATGCTTAAGCAGAAGAAGGTAAGAAACGTTGTGGATATTGGCTGTGGTCTTGGGCGCCATGTGAATCTATTATCGCAATACGGATATTCAGTTTTGGGTATCGATATTTCAAATAGCGCCTTACAAAGTACAAGGGATTCGGTTACGTTTTCTTCACGAACACACCTTGCAATGGGAAATATATCATCTTTACCGATAAAATCAGACCAATTTTGTTTAGCGCTTGTATGGCGAATGTTACATTTAAACACAAAATCACAAATAGAATTAGGGCTAAAGGAGATTAACAGGATATTAAGAACAAATGGTATTTTGTTATGTTCGGTACGATCAATTTCTAACAGCCTTTTCTTTGATGCTAAGGAGAGCGGTGAGGAGGTTGAACCCAATACATTTGTAATGAAGTCAAAAAGTATTAACGGACTCTTGTACCATTTTTTTTCTCTGCAAGAAGTTGAAAAAACTTTCTCTAAATGGTTCAATGTAGTAAGTATTGAGGAACATGAACTTGAGCATACGGGCTATACTGTTAATATTGATTCCCATAAAAATATGTTTTGGGTTATATTAGCACAAAAGAAATGATATAAAGAGAATTGTGTAACATGGTGCGGTGAAGACATAAGCAAAATTGGGAATACAGAATACAGGAGTCAGAATTCTGAATCTTGCTGTAGCAGTCTTGTAGGTGGCATCAAATGTTTCTTAGCCAATTATTATATTTGTGAGTTATAATAACTTTTACATTCAGGTATTTCAGTTTAAAGAGGCAAAAACATTCAATAAGAGTGGCAAATTTAAGGTGGGATAAAAAACATTTAGAAACTTTCAGCAAGACTGCTCCAGCAATAATTCTATAATTTTAGCTCATTTTAGGCATTTTAGGCAATTTAGGCATTTTAGGCATTTTAGGCATTTTAGGCATTTTAGGCAATTTAGGCATTTTAGGCATTTTAGGCAATTTAGGCAATTTAGGCAATTTAGGCATTTTAGGCATTTTAGGCACTCAAAGTGAGTAAGCATATGTGTGAAGCAAATAGCTAACCGGACAACACTTGTAACGAACTAACTTTAAAATCAACTATACGGGGGAATAAATATGGAATACAAATTTCTAATTGACACTTACGACACGGAACGTTTAAAGATTCTCAGTGTATGGAGCATGTTTAGTAATACAGATCTAACTGTTCGTCCAAATTCTACAGACAAAAGGGGGAGGAATCTACTGGAACAAATGGTGCATCAATGTATGAGCGAAAATATTTGGTTCTGCAAGATGTTTGGCATTGATGTCAAAGCACCGCCATTGCCGGAAAACGAAACTCGTTTGAATTTTATAAGGCGTTACGCTGTGGATTCTGGTTTACGCTGCGAAGCACTGCAAGAAAAGGATAGTAATTGGTGGGAAGAAGAAGTTGATTTCTTTGAGGTAAAACGTTCCCGAGCTTGGATTATGACAAGGAGGATTTCTCATGCAGCACAACACAGAGGCCAGCTAATTACAATGTTGCGTGTATTAGGGAAGGAAGTGCATAGCGTATACGGCCCTTCTGGTGATAGTGGTGGTTTACCGCAAAATAACGCAAAGACAATTTATGCTTACTCAGACATAGAAGCGTTGATAAAAGGTGAAGAGATCGGTGGCAGAAAGGCTGAATTGCCAGGACCGGGTAACTTGCCATGTACGGAGCGGCCCGACCCTTAGAAAAATAGGTTATTTAGGATTTTAAGTGGGTAGTAAATTATGTTTATTGAGTTGAAAAGATTTTAAAATAATCAGCTAATTAAAGTGCGTAAACTAAGAATATTGTTTCCCTTATAAGTCCTTACACCCTAAATCTGAAGGGCTTATAAGGGAAATAGTATTCTGCCCGATCTTATTACGCTGAACAATTTTTTCTTTAAACTTTCGACAAAACCTGTTCTTTTTACAAAATTATATTATAGTTACCCACTCAAAATCCTAAAGAGCCGAAAAATAACTGTTAATGATTTTCCAACTTAAGGTTATATAATATGGACCTACTTTTCGATACCCAGGGCTTTTATCCTGGATGCTAGCGTGGTGGGCTTTGTGCCAAGAAGTGCGGCCGCGCCTTCGGAACCGGAAACTCTCCAATCCGTTTTATTGAGGGCAGCTATAATATTCTCTTTTTCTAACTGTTTCAGGTCTGTATATGTCAGTATCTTATCTACGTGGTCGTTAATAATGTAAGGGTTTTGACTGCTTTGCAAAGTAAACATTGATTCTCTGTTTGGAAGGTCTAATAGCAGTTCCATCCCTCTTGATAATATGACTCCACGTTCAATCTGATTTTGTAATTCCCTAATATTTCCCGGCCAATCATAACTTTGTAATTGATTAACATGCTTCTTTTTCAATTGTAACTTAGGTAAACCCATACGTCTGCAACTTTGCTTCAAGAAATGGTCTGCCAAAAGTGGTATATCGTCAATTCTTTTGCGCAAAGGGGCAATCTCTAACGGAAAGACGTTTAATCTAAAGTAAAGGTCCTCTCTAAATCTCTTTTCCTCTACCTCTTTTTTAAGATCACGATTGGTTGCCACTACAATACGAACATCTACTTTCCGAGTCTTTTCATCACCAATCCGTTCATATTCACCTTCCTGAAGTACACGTAATAATTTGCTTTGCATTTCAATAGGGATCTCTCCTATTTCATCAAGAAAAAGTGTACCCCCGTCTGCAAGCTGGAATCTTCCGGTTCTGTCTTTGATTGCACCGGTAAATGCCCCTTTAACATGTCCGAAGAATTCACTCTCAAAAAGTTCTTTCGGTATGGAAGCACAATTTACCTTTATAAGCGGGCTCTTTTTGCGATGACTTCTCTGATGAATTGATAAAGCTAACAACTCTTTTCCGGTTCCTGATTCTCCGTTAATTAAAACCGTGGCATCGGTGGGCGCAACTAGCTCTATTTGTTGAAGAACATTCTGCAATGCATTACTTTGTCCAACAATATTGTCAAAAGAGTAACTCTCTCTTACTTCATCACGCAGATATTCGTTTTCTAATTCCAACTGATCATGCAGTTCCTCTATCTCTTCAAATGCCCTTGCATTAGATATTGCAGCGGCAGCATTATCAGCAAACGTTCGAAGTAAATTTAGATGTGATTCGTCTAGAATCGCCCTGCTGAAAATGGCCAATACTCCCAGCACTTCACCACGAAAAACCAGCGGTTGTCCAGCAAAGCTGCTTACTTTCTCGTTCTCTACCCATTTATGGTCTTTTATCCAATTTGTATTTTTATCAATATCATTATATAACAATGGCTTTCCTGTTCCACCGATAAACCCCACTTTGCCAGTGGTTGCAACACAGTCAGATTCTTTGTCAGATAGAGGAAACCGCCGATAATTACCATTGATAGAGACTATTCGTTTATCTTTATTGTTTATAGAACGACCATCACTGGCCACAAGATGTAAACACTTGGAATGATTATGACATACTTCTGATTTTGTGCAATCTTTGCAAATATCCCCTTTTTCAATCAACCATATTCGCGCAAGTACAACATTAGTATCATCAGCTAATCCGCTAACTATTTTACGAAACACTTTACTTGCAGATTGTTCATTTGCAACTGATAATGCAATAGATTGTAAAAACTCAATATTCATTTGTATGGTCATTAATAAAAATGAGAATTAACGGGAGTATTTTAAAACAATTACAGGTTTGATTATAAATTTGAATAATCGTAAGGTTTAAAGTTAATATACACTCAAGTAACAAACAAAGCAAGTATTAACGAACTAAGAACATGGCTTAATAGAATTATTGATGGGTTTTCGCTATCGCTTAACCCATCCTACATTATTTGCGTATAATAATCGCCCACCTAAGGTATTGATTTAATAGTATAGGCGTTTTTATTTTTAATTGTTATAAGTATAACTGTTACAGGCAATAAGTAAAATTTGATTACGCGGATTATAGTATTACCCTGTAAAAACTTCTTTTTTTAGAAAGAAATTTTTGACGTGCATTGTTAAGTCCTTTACTCCCACATAGTTACTGGTTACTTGATACTAGATGCTTGATGATTTATTTAAACGCCTTAAAACGTTATATCTCAAATTAAATTCGGCTCTTCTTATGTTGCATCTTGACAAGAAAGATAGAAATTGAACTATTTGCCTGTATCCGGTATCTAGAATCCAGTATCTAGAATCCGATATCTGTTGCCTGTATCCAGTATCTAGAATCCAGTATTCAGCATCTTGTATTTTGGTTGCGGCTTCGCCGCACTATGTATGATTCCTCTGACAGAAATCAGTGTAATCATTTTTTAATTTAAACAATTATTCCCTAATTTGTCCATTTATAATATGCACTTCTCTGCCTGCCTTTCATTATTTTTTTTCTTGACCATGATATCAATAATGATACTATTAATGCGCGCACTAGGAAGGTGCCTGTAATAAACTGAGCAACAATGATAATGGGTAATGGGGATTTAGTAAAAAAATATGCTGAAAGCTAGATTGTCAGAGGATCATTACATAAATTAGAGAAAGAAAACATGAAGATAAAAGGAGCATATCATCACATCCATCTTTTGAGTGAAAACCCGGAAGTGGCAACCCGGTGGTACGTTCAAAACCTTGACGGTCAGATCAAGGAGCAGTTTGATGTACGTGGTTCAATTCACATCCGTATTCGCATCGGTGAAGCTCAACTGATTATTCGTGGACTAGGGCCAGGAGAATCAGTCGTAAAGCCTGGGAAAGATAAACTTCTGGGTATCGATCACTTTGCGTTGGTGCCAAATGATATTGAAGTGTTGATGAGCCAACTGAAGGAGAATGGAGTAAAGATTGTTAAACCAATCTTTACGACCACTGCTGGAGGACAGGCGTTCTTCATTGAGGGCCCGGATGGCGTTTTAATTGAGATTATTGAGAATTGATTGTCTCCGGTGCGTTTCTTTTAGCTGTTACTTATGTTCAGTAATATCTGTCAAAGTAGGACAACCAAACATCGAAAATCCTAGGGGCGGAGCCGTTGGACTCTGATGGCATTGCTTCTTACTTTAATCGTTATATTGTATTATGAAATTATCAAGTAAATTAATATGGCAAGAAAAGCAACACCGGCAGCTTTTCAAAATAATTGACGAAGTTCAACACACCCATTTCACGGATCTATTTCTTCGGCTCTCCGCTTACATTGAGCAGCACTTCTCAATGGAGGAGGAGTATATGAAACAAACCAATTTTCCTGATACAGAGAAGCATACCCAGGAACATCGAAATTTCTCGGATAGGGTTTTATCTTTTATCTCTCACCAAGAAATTCTGGATGATGAGTTCAGGATTTCTATTCATAACTATCTCTTAGAATGGTTGGAAATACATGTACATGGAATAGACAAAGATCTTGAAGAACATGTTTTAAAGTCAGATGTAAAGTGAAGTATCTGTATAACAAATCATTTTACTGGAATTTTTTTCGCTATATTCTAAAAGGTTGGCGAATTCAGACCTTATAGACTATTTTAGTAAAAATATATTTCATGAAAATAAACAAGATAGCAGAGATAAAGAATCTTCTTATCATTATCGCAATGGACGTGGAAGAAGAAGCTCTATTAAAAAATGTCCGATTTAAGGAAAAAAGTTATGGACGTAGTGTTCAAATAAAGACAAAACAATTTGAAGCCCACCAATGCTCAGTTACTGTTGCAAACTCCGGAGTAGGACCTGTAAATGCGGCTTTGGTTTTATCTCATTTATTTGAGTATATACCCATTGATGCGGTTCTCGCCTTAGGAGTAGGGGGGGCACTTTGTCCCGATTTGACTATCGGTGATACAGTTATTGCAAATAAGATTATTCAGCATGATTCAGTTACAAGTACAGAATCTGGAAACAGGTTGATTGCCGCTGGAGAACTTACACTTTCTGTGCCAGAGAACAGACAAATAGACCCTATTATTTATTGTGACCCTTTTCTTATTAATTGGTTGCAACAATCTTTTCAGAAAGGAAACTGTGTTGGCAACGTTAAAACTGGTACAATCCTATCTGGAAGTGAATTTGTAGCAAATACGGCGAGGAAAAAAGAGCTGGCTTCTCTCCATTCAGATGCATTCCTGGTAGAAATGGAAGCCGCAGGTATTGCGCAAATAGCACGGAAATTAAAAATCCCTTTTGTCGTTGCTAAAACAGTATCTGATCGTGCTGTTCCGGAGACATCTGTCTCAAAGGATTATAGACTATTCTTAAAATCAGCTGCCGATCACAGCTCTTTGATCTTGGAATCTTTACTGAATTCAACTCACTAATCTGAAAATCAAAACTTTAAATTTGAGAAGTGGAGGCAAGGGATATTTAACATCCACTTATAAAGGTTAATTTCAAGGCTTCCTCTTGTAAAGTATATATTGACTTCGCAAATATCATTGTTGGGTAGGATGATACTTATAGTTGGTGTTAGCCACATCTCCAAACATTGGACCATTGACAAGTGTACAGATAAATGTACAATGATGTACATAGAATAGCAAAGCTGCAACCAAATATTAAATTATTATCTTTGTTTATTCTTTTATCACTAATCACTTGTAATTATCTTTTAGAGAAGTTCATACAAAGTAATACTATAATTGACAATAAGTGAGGTCTTAATGAAAAATGTCAGTTTTACAGATTTCCGTAAAAAAGCTTCTGAATTTATAACAGAAGTTGAACATGGAGAAATTATACATATTATGAGGCATGGAAAACCAGTTGCAGAGATTATCCCTTATCGCGATGATGAATTGTCCTCTCCGTCATGGAAAAAAACTGCATTGAGACTTAGTGTAAAAGGTGTCTCTTTGTCGCAAGCAATAATTGAGGAAAGAAAAAAAGGACTGTAATGAAAGTAGTATTTGACTCTTCATCATTTGCCAAAAGGTATGTTGAAGAAGAAGGTAGTCAAAAAGTAGAAGAAATTTGCAATAAAGCTACATCTCTCGGAGTAAGTGTTATTTTAGTTCCAGAAATAATTTCAGGGCTTGCAAGGTACAGAAGAGAGAATAAGTTATCAGAATATGATTACAACCTTGTAAAAGATAAATTAATACAGGATGTCAAAGATGTTCAGATAATTAACCTTACCCCAAAAGTAATAACCTGTTCTATATTTTTATTGGAAAACAGTGTTTTAAGAGCAATGGATGCTTTACATATTGCATGTGCTATTGAATGGGGTGCACAAAATTTTGTATCTTCAGATAAACAACAAAGTAAAGCGGCAAAAAAAGCAGGTCTAAATGTTACTGTAATTCGATAGATGGCGAACCAAGGCATAGTCCAGTACCAAATAAGCTTTGCTTTTTAGTACTGCCCATTTCATAGTTAGCTAGACAACACCATAACCAGATTTAGTGTGATTGTGAGGATATTATTTTGCTACACATCTTTATAGATGCAGACGCGTGCCCAGTCAAAGAGGAAGTGTATCGTGTTGCAAACCGATATGGCCTTGATGTCACATTGGTGTCAAACTCTTGGATGAGGGTCCCTAAAGAACAAAGGATTGTACTCAAAGTTGTAGAGAAGGGATTAGATGTTGCTGATGATTGGATTGTCGAACAGGTGCAACCTGACGATATAGTGGTCACTGCAGATATCCCGCTTGCTAGCCGCTGTATGAAGAAAGACGCACGTGTAATTGGTTCATCCGGAAAACCGTTTACCGAAAACAATATCGGTGAGTCCGTTGCGATTCGAGATCTTTTGGCGGAACTTCGTGGAGCAGGAGAGATAACGGGCGGACCTCCACCACTGAAGAAGAGTGACCGATCACGTTTTCTTCACCAGCTCGACGAAATGATTCAATCAATTCGGCGTAAACATCCATTCAATTCTACCTGATAATTAGTTATACATAGGCCTGCGCAAAAATAACTTGGTCTAGCCACACTCATCTTCAGACCAACTTTAAACTATCTTCAATCGTCGAATCCTCAACGCCGCTAAGGCAGCACTTCCGGTTCGACTCAATCTGATAGTTCAAATTTACCCTAAATCTAAGCCCGGCTAGACCAAGTTATTTTTGCGCAGGCTCTTAAAATGATCAGCAATTCGAAAATACCAGACCTCTGCAAGTTTTAAAGTTTGTTTTTTTATGAAATATGGTGTCTAATTTAACTTTAGGAACGTGCATGTAATAAATTATGCATGGAACGCCCAGATTTGCGTTAGATTTGTTCAAATTGATTGAACCAAACCGGAAGCGCGGCCGTAGCTGCGTTGAGGATTTGGAGATTGAAATTTGGGCAAAGATAATGTGAAGATGAGTGTTACATGCGCAATTTATTACATGCACGTTCCTTAGAACTAAAGGTTGGAGACAGACGCTTTTAGGGTGTTCTCCTTAACTGAGCACTATACATTTTAAAACATTATTCTAACGTGTATGTATAATTGGCGGAAAGGACAATTACCACACGAAAAACCATAACTTACAACATCGTGCGCAAAGCCGCAACTAAATTTTAAATTATCATTTTTATTACTTTTTAAATCATTAATTAACGGTAATTCTCTTTAATCGTCTGATATACAAGGTTTCTACACCAATACAATAACTTTCTAAAAATAGAAGTTTTACGGTGTAATACTATCGCGCCCTTTGCGGCAAAAAGATGATTGATAACTGGAAAGGAGTTACATAATGGGAGACAAAGGCGGCAAGAAGGATAAAAGCAGAAGTGAGCAACAGAAGAAAAACAAAAAGGATCAAAAGGATCAAAAGAAGTTAGATAAGCTACAGAAAAAAACCCCTTAACGGGAAACAGGATTCAAATACGTGAAGACCACAAATTCTAACGAAGTTCGATTCCCGATAATAGAACTAAGGGAATAGATGCCCAACGCTGGTGAGATTAGGCAGGGGGGCGTGGTCAATGTGGTTGAATTAAGACTTAGAATTGTGATAAGTTTCAAACGTTGTAAAAACAAATCTCCCTAAATCCCTCTTTACTATAGAGGGACTACTGATTTCCCCCCCCTTTAGAAAAGGTGGACAGGTGGATTTAAGCTCTTAATGCAATTACATGGGGTTTCCGGGGGGGGCGCACTACCAGGTGGTAAACTTTATCATTTACAAAAGTGTTTCAATACGTTTGTAAAACCGGGGCGGCGTCACCAATCTCATTTTAAAATACTGGCGCTATCCATGGTTTTTCTGAGGGTATCAAAGGAAAGCCCGATTTAATCGGCCACCATAATGATGGCCTAACCTAAAAGTCAAGGAACTCGTTGTGGACTGGGGGTGGGGTTATGTCGGTTTTGATACCCGTGGAAATCTGTGTTAAATATTTAATTATACCCAAATTTAAAATATCCCCCATTGTAAATGCCTTACTGACTCCTCTTCTCCACCATCCCCTTAATCACAGGAAGAATCAGCTCCACCGCCTTCTCCTCTACCCCTTGCTGTTTGAAGGTTGCAACAAACTTCTCCTCGCCAAGGGATATATACATATCTATTAACTGTTGTAATTGCTCTTCATGCGTTAAAGGTTCGCTATTTTGCTTAATTTCACCCAAAGAAATCTTTTTTTTATTAAGGATTGATGCAAACTCATGGAGGGAAAAATGTTGACGAATCTCTATAATATGACTCAAAACGATACTTACATTGGGACTCCCTATTTTCTTTAATATGGAATACGCTTCTGCGAGATAGTGTAATGAATCTGGGTATTTTCCTAGGATTCTTGATAATATTCCTAACTGTCCTATACCTAATGCCATGCCATCCACATCCCCGATTCGTTTGGTTATTTCCAATGCTTCTTCATATTTCTCTAGTGCCGAAGCATACGACCCTTTCTCTTGATAAATCATTCCAATCTGATGCAGAGATGCCGCTTCACCCGCAACATCACCAATGCGTTTTTTGATTTTCAATGCTTCCTCATATTGCTCTAGAGCCGGGCCATAATACCCTTTCTCCTGATAAATCATTCCAATCTGATGCAGAGATGCCCCTTCACCCGCTATATCACCGATACGTTTTTTGATTTCAAATGATTCCTCATATTTCTCTAGTGCCTGATCATAAGACCCTTTTAACTGATAAATCATTCCTATTTGGTGTAGAGATTGCGCTTCACCCGCTATATCACCAATGCGTTTTAATAGTATCAATGACTCCTCATATTTCTCTAATGCCTGATCATACGACCCTTTCAACTGATAAATTATTCCTATCCCATGCAAAGTGCTCGCTTCACCCGAAACATCACCGATGCGTTTTTTGATTTCCAATGACTCCTTACATTTTTCTAGTGCCAGGCGATAAGACCCTTTTAACTGATAAATTATTCCTATTTGGTGTAGAGATTGCGCTTCACCCGCTATATCACCAATGCGTTTTAATAGTATCAACGACTCCTCATATTTCTCTAGTGCCGCATCATAAGAACCTTTTAACTCATAAATCATTCCAATCTGATGTAAAGATTTCGCTTCACCTGAAACATCATCAATAGATTTTTTGATTTCCAATGACTCCTCATATTTCTCTAGTGCCGCATCATAAGACCCTTTTAACTGATAAATCATTCCAATCTGATGCAGAGATGCCTCCTCACCCGCAACCCTCCCGATACGTTTTGCTATTTCCAATGACTCCTCATATTTCTTTTGTGCCAGATCATATTTGCCAAGAGATTGTAATAATATCCCATAAGAGTGAAGAAGGGATGCTCTATTCCTATCAATAAGAGTATAGGTTAAAAACTCCTCAACCATGTGGAGCGCTTCAAAAGTAAATCCGTGAGTTCGGAGATACCCCTGCACTGAAGACATTATTTCATATGCCCGATCGTATTTCAACGCACCTTTGTAGTGATGCACTGCTTCAATATAATCCTATATATATATGGTGTTATTTTCACCTTGCTTGTTTGCAAAGTAATCTGCAATTTTTTTATGTACGTCGATCAATTCAGTTTTTTCAAAGATGTTTTTCTGCACATATTCAGCGGTGAGTCTGTGAGCGCCATACCAGCCTGGTTGTATATAGTAGAGTAGAGAGAGTTTTGTTAAGCGCTGACGTGTTTTTCGAATTGCAGATGTATCATAAAAAAGATGAATCACCTCTGTTAGGACCGGTCTTTGAAAGAGAGAGACGATCTTTAGTAATTCCCGTTCTTCTCCAGACAGATGGGAGACCAACCTGCCGATAAACCATGGTGTAAAATTATGGTTATCGCTCTTGGTATCACCCGTGACAATCTCTTGCGCTTCGCTAATAAGTGCAGAGATCCTCTCTAAGGAAATATCGGTACCATACTCTTCAAGGGACAAGGTTACCAAAAGATCAAGGAGTCGGGGATTAGAACCTGTCTTTTTTAGAAGCTGCGCTATTTCATGCTCATTGAGTGTATGGAGAGACTTATAATTTAAGAAGAGCTTTCGTGCCTCCGGCCCTTTCATGTCACCAAGCTCAATCGGGGCAGGAAGGGCAGGAATTGTATAACGGGTGGTTATGAGGAGCACTGAATCATATCCTGCTACTGTCTCTTTCCATAGGTCTAGAAACTCTTTGAGGAGAGTATCTTCTACCACTCCTGATGCCTCGTTCTGGTTATCCTCAAAATTATCCAGAATTACAGCAACCTTATATTTGGTAATATACTCCTTGAAGAGCCATGCTGTTTTATCCTGCCAGGGAAGAGATTTATGATCTAAGATCTCCCGGGCCCGTTCTATACCTTTTTCTTTGAGCATGGGTAAGATTCCTTGGAACAGAGAGGAGACGGTTATTGTACCCACAAACACAATCAATTCATAGCCCATTGATTTGAGATTGGAACAGGTACGAGTGGTTAATGAAGATTTCCCTACGCCTCCGGGTCCTTTTATGGTGATGAGGGACTCTTTTTCAGTAAGTATTCTGTTAAAGAGTTCCCGGAGCTCTTTCCGTCTGCCCACAAAGGAGCGATCAAGATATTTTGCGCCTTTAAAATCAGAGGTAATCAATTTTTCCCGTTCAATATGGACCTCACTGAAATCAGCAATAGTGGTCTCTTTTGCCGTCTCTTGAATAAGGAGTTCCGGGACCTGATCTTCATGCAAAAAGGGCCACTTTTTACCTTTGTCCTGTAGCCGTTTGGTTTCCTCTTCAGCAACTGTTCTTACCCCGGTTTCAAAGGCATCTCTGATAGTTTTATTGTCAAGAAGCCCCTGTAAGAGACCCCTGTCAAAATCAATGGCAGCCTCTTTTGAGACCTCCTTTTGCATTCCAATGACACAGGAAATAGTACCTGATTCAAAAAGGGCCTGTGCCACGGACTGGCTATTTGCTGTCTCTTCTCGTGCAGAATAACAGGAGGAGAAGATCACAATCTTCGGAGTAACCTTAAAATGCCCTAAAGCCGTAACAATCTCGTCTGCGTTGACATACACAGGGTTCCCCTTTTCATCCTCAAAGGACAATATCCCGTCTTTTGAACCATGGGCGGAGATTATGACAATATCGTAGGTGTTCTCCTTCCCCCAATTGTCTAATTCCGTAAGGGTTGATCTTACGGGATCGGGCATGTCAAGAAAGACCCGATCTTGGCCATAGGGACGAAAGGCATCTATTAAAACGTTCTGTTCCTTTTCGTAGTATAGATCATCATGGGGTGCGGCGGTGATTGCGAGAATTGTTATCTGTTTTTTTTGCTCAGTGGATACTTTTTTTTTAAGTTCAGCCTTCCGCTTCTCTATTTCATCAAAGAGCGGTTTAAAACCGGTCTTTTCCAACTGTTCATATGTTTCAAAGCGCATATCAGAAAGTGTATCAAGGAAATCGCCCATACCCATTGAGATATATTTATAATGTTTCAAATCGTTATCAATGCTTCCACGCGCTTCCGGCTCTAGACCACGGGATGCTTCCAGTAGCTCTTTATACTCTTCTTTCCAAAATTTGATATATTGCGCTTTTCCAATGGGCTCCAGCGAAACATCATCGAGAACAACCGGAAGGAATTTTTCTTTAAATGCAGTCTCTTTCCTGAATTCAAGGAGTTCGTAGAGACAATTTCTCGATTTTAAGAAGTCCTCGCTGATGACGAATAAGGCAAAATCGCTCTCCCTGATCTTTTGCATGAATGCCCTAAAGCTCTCTTTAAATTCAACATCACGAATATCTCTAGTAAGAGTGATACCATGCTTTTCAAAGATATCATCAATGTGATCGGCTTGCTCTTTGTTTTTAGTACAATAGGAGATAAATATTGACGGTATTGTATTCACCATTCGATCCCTTTTTTAGAGTGCATACAGAAAGACAAATATGCTTTTCAATATATAGACAAAACAATAGATTAATAAAAACAATGTAAATTCAAACTGTTTTCTGAAAAATGAAATGCACTATAACCTGAAAACCATTTTACGATGAATGGTTCTGTCGCCCTTAACAGGGCTTAAATTGGTTAATAATGAAATCCCATAGCTAACGCTATGGGCTAACATCTACCGCCCTTACCAGGGCTTAATTTGTTTTGTTCTATTTCTTGTTTTATTTCCCATAAGAAAAAAAATTTGAACTTTAAATAAGGTTCACAAATTAAAGACAAAGTGATTGTTAATATTTTTTATTAGGGGCTGCGCATAAATAACTTGGTTTATTCGGGTTTAGATTTAGGTAAAATTTGGACAATCCGATTGAGCCAAACCGGAAGCGCAGTCTTAGCTGCATTGAGGATTCGGAAATTGAAGATAGTTCAAAGTTGGCCTGAAGATAAGTGTGAATAGACCAAGTTATTTATGCGCGGCCCCTTAATGTATAAATTGCAAATAAGTCCCGTAGGGGCGAAAGAAGATAGCCCATAGCGTTAGCTATGGGACGTCGTTATTCGCTAATCCAAGCCCCCATCAGGGCTACAGAACCATTTGGTGCTTAATGCCTTTCAAATAATATTTGTACCTTTTATTTTTCTGAAATCAGTTTGAACTTAAAAACAATAATTGTCATCCATTAGGTGGCTCCTGTCAATGACAAAACACCTCCCTTGAACAAAAAATCACTTTTTGGCTTTATCAATCTTCTTCCAGCTCCTTTAAGTTTGTAAAATAGTCCAGCACGTCGGGGTTTCGCAGGGAATCTCTGTTGAGAACGGGCTTGTTGTGGATAGTGTTTCTTACGGCAATCTCTACCTTTTTCATATTAAGTGTGTATGGTATCTCCGGTACGGCAATGATTTTGGCAGGGGTGTGTCTAGGGGAGAGGTTTTTTCGAATTGTTAGTTTGATGTTAGCTTTGACCTCGTCGGTTAGGGGAAATCCCTGTTTCATCTTTACAAAGAGTATTATCCTCATATCGTCTTTCCAATTCTGCCCAATGACAATGCTGTCTTCTATCTCTTCCAGTTGCTCTATTTGACGGTAGATCTCTGCGGTTCCCATGCGCACACCGCCGGGATTCAGTGTGGAATCCGATCTGCCGTATATTACAGCTCCACCGCGGTCGTTTATCTCTATATAGTCACCATGACGCCAAATATCCGGATAGAAATCAAAGTAGGCCTTATGGTATTTCATCCCGTCGGGATCTTCCCAAAAATAGATAGGCATGGATGGGAACGGGGCGGTACAAACAAGTTCTCCCTGTTTGTTAATAACCGGTTTTCCGTTACCATCAAATGCTTCTACTTTTAACCCCAATCCACGGCACTGGAGTTCACCTGAATATACACTTGCAGTAGGATTCCCTAGAAAAAAACAGCCATTGAGGTCTGTACCGCCCGAGATTGATGCCAGGAGCAGATCCTGTTTCACCTCCCCATAGATAAATTCGAATCCTTCGGCAGAGAGGGGGGAACCGGTAGAGAGTAAAGTATGCAAGGCAGATAGATCAAATTCCTTGCCAGGCCTTGTTCCGCTGTTTTGTAACGCATTGATGTATCCGGCACTCGTACCGAAGATGGTTATCTTTTCATCCTGAGCCATCTTCCAGAGTGCTCCGGCATTCGGGTAAAATGGATTGCCATCGTATAATACTACTGTTGCGCCTGCAGCAAGAGAACATACAAGCCAGTTCCACATCATCCATCCGCATGTGGTAAAGTAAAATATTGTATCAGTGCGCTTAAGGTCCGTGTGGAGTACAAGTTCTTTTAACTGGTTGATAAGTATGCCACCAGCACTTTGAACCAGACATTTCGGAAGTCCGGTGGTGCCGGACGAGTACATTATATAAACGGGGTGCGAAAATGGAAGCTGCAGGAAATCTATTGTCAGGTTGGATTCTCCAGACTTAAAGTTCTGATAATGTACGGCTTCTGGGATATGCTTAATTTGGGGCTCATTGCAAATGTACGGTACCACCACAACTTTTTCAATGGATGAGATATCCTGGACTATCTTTGAAACAGTTTCTAAGGAATCTATCTGTTTGCCCTTGAAAAGATATCCGTCAGCAGCAAATAACACTTTTGGGGTTATTTGTCCGAACCTATCCATTATGCCCTTTACCCCGAAATCCGGCGAGCAAGATGACCATATGGCCCCCAAACTTGTGGCGGCAAGCATGGCCACAACCGTCTCTATCATATTAGGCATAAAGCCTGCTATACGATCACCAGGTACTACACCCATTTTTTTTAACGACATAGCAACTCTTGCCACTTCTATGTATAGCTCCCTATAGGTCAGCTTTTGTTTTCTTTGTCCTTCTCCATTAAAGATTAAGGCAACTTGATCATCTCTGTATCTAAGCAGATTTTCCGCAAAATTGAGCCGTGCCCCTTCAAACCATTTTGCCCCTGGCATTTTATTTGGTTCATCAATTACCTGGCTATATGTAACCGAGGCCTTTATGTCTGTAAATTGCCAGACTGCGGGCCAGAACTCTTTTATGTAATTTACAGACCAATCATAGAGTTGGCAATATTCAGTGAAATCTTTTTTATATTTCTCATTAATGAAATGTATAAAGCGTAACATATTGCTCTTTTTTACCCTCTCATCAGAGGGTTTCCACAGCAATTTGTTCATGGAGGGAATCCTTTCGAATTAGGTTAATAGGCTGAAGACTGAAGACGAAAGTAAATAAACGATTTTGTAGTGTTCTAATTTAATTAGCGCCGACGGCTAGCTTTTTAACTATCGTGTAAACATCAAATGCAAAATCATAATTTTAAACCATCCATAACGATTAAGATTATGAACATTGCCATTATTTGACCCTGAAAGGGGCTGATATACCAGCCTAGGGCAACGCCCTGGGACAAAAATACAAAAGAAATTTAACCCTGTAAGGGCGTAACATATATTAGTTATGAATCGGGAAAATATGTTGCACCCATTCATGGTGCGAATTAATGATTACATTTTACCCATGGCGTTGCCATGAGCTGGTATATATAACCCCGTTGGGGTATTTTGAATATCTTTAGATCTATATTTTAAGTTAACTGCAAATTTATAATCTCAAGTTCGATCCGCACAAAGTGATTATGACTATCGAGCTTTTGGTAGACAATACCTTTCTACCGCATCAATAATTTGTAACTATTACGGTATACGAATTAAAATGAAAGTTCCCATACTATTTAATTAGCGCTTACGGTAAATTTTTAGCTTTCGATATCTTAATCATAATCCTCTCACGGAGATTATGATTAAGAGTATAAGTAAGACGGTTGATTAAGTTTTGAATGATATAGCTGGGTTCTTCTTTAACAGCCTTCAGCCTTCAGCCTATAGCATTAAAATAGTGATTGAAATATTTCTAATCCAAACTCAGCATATCTTTTTTATTAGATCTATCATCTATTAAATGTTTGAGTTCCACATTTTTGCCCTGTATTAGGACTTTGAATGTACCTCCCATACCTTCAGGATGTATCAGGTTTTTAATTGCAGAAAGTTTCTTAAAGGAGGCGACCTGATTCATCTCTTGCGCAGCAAGGAACTCTTTTTCAATGAGATCCTTCCCATTAAACATCAGGAACGAAGCCATGTCTGTAAATGCGAGCAGATCAAGTCCCAATTCATTACCCTCCAGTGCGAGACTTGTAAAGTCAACGTGTGCTGTTATGTCTTGCAAACCTATTCGCTCATAGGGGTTTTCATTTGTTGTGTGTTTGTAATAGCAGAGGAATGTTCCGTTGCTCTTTGATGGTCCATAATATATGTAGGCAGGATATCCATAATCAATAGTAATAACAAACCCTTTGTTAAGGATTGCAGATATATCTTTCAGCCACTCCATGGCCGCCAGGTTGACCTCTGTCTTCATACCGTCAATAAGGGGAAGTTTTAGACGATTTACGTGTTGAAAGAGTTTTTCAGTCGAAGGTTCGTCAATCACTTCGCTAAATATTCCGTCTGTTGTAGTAACAAACACCTCTTTAAATTTATCTTTATCCTGGTAAACCCGGTGGAATGGTAAGGCATCTACAAATTCATTAGTAAGGACGCATCCTTCTAGTCTACCAAACTTGTTAAGATCCTGAATGGAATCTACCCATTTAACTTTGGCATTAAAGAGATTTAGAAGTTTTTTTTGTCTCTCTTTAAAATTTATGCTTTTTTCTATAATTATATATGTAATATTATCAAAGAATTCTGGATAAGAATCTCTTACGTGGTTAAGGACGTCAAAGGCCATTAGGCCTTTGCCCGCACCCATTTCAATAACGGAAAACGGTTTTTTACCAAGAGATTCCCAAATTCTTTGTAGCTGTTCACCAAGCACTTTTCCCATAAATGGTTGAACATCCGGGCTGGTATAGAAATCACCTTCTTTGCCTATCCGTTGGATATCCGCCATGTAGTAACCGTAATCATTATGGTAAAGCGCAATATCCATAAATCTGGCAAATGTAATTCTGCCATCAGATTTTATTATGCTTTTTATATACTCTGTTATAGGGGTATTCATTTATTTATATCTTTAATTTAGGCTTCATTCTCAGACTAAGGAGGTGTCTGGAAATAAGTTGTACATTTTGTGATCACATCCAGGTTATCTTTGCCTAATCTTCAATTGCCGAATCCTCTACTCAGCGATGGTTGCACTTCCGGTTCTGCTTAATCGGTTTGAACAAATTCTGGCTAAATATAGCTTAAAATATTTGCAATTTTATAAATATTCAGTAAAAACGTCTGTTGGTTCAAATGAGAGACGTAAACCAACAAAGGTTTTAATAACCAATTAAAATATAAGACATTTTACCAGGTGTAAGATATAAATTCCGACAATTACTGTGTAAGAATCTAAAAGCCAAAAACAGAAAGTCCATTATGGCTATGGCATTATGGACATCATAATACATATGGCGGCGAAGCCGCAACCAAAATATGGAATACAGAATCCAGGAGTCAGAATTCAGAATAAATCATTGATTTGTAATCATTTTAGCATGTTATTACTTGTAAAATTAGTATGCACTTTCTAAATCATGATTTCTACTATTCTAGCTTCTGACTCCTGGATTCTGTATTCCATAAAAACTACAAAATCGTTCAAAAAAGAAGTTTTTATATCGTAATACTATAATGATCAAGTTTAAAGTCAATAATTTTTGAGAAACAATCGTAATCTTTTAATATTGATGCAAGGTAAGTAAATTTTGTAAATTTTAGGGTTAAGCTATAGTGAACCCATAAATAATTCTTTATTTTTTGATAGGTACGCTTCACTTAACGCAATAATAGAGTTTCCTTGAGAATATATAGTCACAAGCTATAAATCAGTACCATTCTCAGGTGAGGAAGGAGTGATTAGTATAAAATAGTGTGGTAAGAGAAATGTTGTGTCCTTGCTGGTAGTACCTTAGAGTTGATTTGGAAAAATCTACTTTTTATGGATTAACAGATTTGTTATATTATGGCCTTAGATAGAGAAAATTAACCTTGCTGTTTGTTGATCTTAATTTATAGTATTTTTTTTATTGCAGGCATAAAATAGAAAAGAGTTATTGTTGAGATGGAAAATGATATAGAAAGGGTTGTAATAAATGAAGGTCAAATTAAAGATCGGCTTGAAGTACTTTCAAAGAATCTTCTAAATGATTATAAAGGCAAAGATTGGACTATTATTGCTGTGCTTAACGGAAGTCTGGTGTTTCTTGCTGATTTGATACGTTTGATACCCTGTTCCTTGCGCTTAGACACTATTAGTGCTTCAACTTACGGTGATTCTACCTTTCCTAAAGGAGAGACAAAACTTTTGAGCAGCATTAAGGATGATATTAAAGGAAGGGATGTACTGATAATTGATGATATAGTTGACACCGGAAATACACTGGTCAAAGTTATCAAGGAGGCGTGGAGATATGAGCCTAACACTATAAAGAATTGCGTTTTACTTAACAGACCTGATAGAAGGAAAAACAATTTCGAACCGGACTATTGCGGTTTTGTTATCGGCAATGATTATGTTGTGGGATACGGGCTGGATTATGATAATAGGTACAGAAATCTCCCATACATTGGAGTACTCAAACCCGAAGTGTTCCAAAAAAGTCCTTATAGATAGGGGCTCCATTTTCAGGAATCAGGGGCAGGTTAAGAAGATGGTAAAATTGTTATATTAATATCTTAATTTACGGTAGTTTAATTTTAAAGCTGTTAATCTTTGTCGTTTTTACATCTGATAGCACGCTTTAAATGTAACAAGAGAAAGGTTGGTTGTAATGAACATGAAAATTTATGGTATCAAATGTCTTTTGATTGCTTTATCCTTGGCGGGGCTCTCAGCTTCTGCTGTTACAAGTATTGTTAGCGCGCAACATACAGATGTGTTTAACATAGACTTTGAAAAGAAGAAAAAGAGAAATGAGAAGAAGGATATTGGTTATCTAGAGGTTGAAGAGAAAATTATATATAGTATCGCTATTGAGAAGGATAAACTCGACAATAATGATTTTAGCGTTTATGATCTTGAGATGATAGAGATACCAGAAGAGGACTCTACAAAGTTTGCATGGCATCAGATAGAGTGTACACTTGAAAAGAGTATTACACAGACACAGATAAGGTCAGCAGGTGATCTTGAATGTGACAGATCTCGAAAAGGAACTCTTTACTGGCTTGCAGATGGCAAAAAGCACGTGCATTGGGGAGCATGGACTTTCTGGAAATGTATAAAGGGCGATGATGATAAGGATAGTGAAGATGATGATAAGGAATAAACTAACATTTGGGATGTTTTGTGTAGAGACGCATTAATGCGTCTCTACACAAAACTCATTTTTTTATATTGAGTCTAAACATTATCCAACATATGTCCCATTTTGTCCTTTTTTGTCTTTAGATACTTTCGGTTATCTTCTCCCGGTTTCATGGTAATGGAAACCCTTTCTGTGATCTCCAAACCATAACCTGTCAATCCTGCAAATTTTCTTGGGTTGTTAGACAAGAGGCGCATCTTTGTAATACCCAGGTCCCGCAGGATCTGCGCCCCGATTCCATAATCCCTTTTATCTGCGTCAAATCCCAAAGCA
The DNA here is from genome assembly GCA_021777055.1 of Candidatus Anammoxibacter sp. Classification (GTDB taxonomy): domain Bacteria; phylum Planctomycetota; class Brocadiia; order Brocadiales; family Anammoxibacteraceae; genus Anammoxibacter_A. The sequence goes on from JAIQZO010000009.1 coordinate 63,138, forward strand.
GTATTTGCTTCCACTGTATCAAGACCCTTTTCTTGAAGGGCGTAAGCGTGAAGTTTGTTCTCCAACCCGATTCCCCGTCCCTCCTGTCGCATGTATAAGAGTACACCTTTCCCCTCTTCTTTAATCTTCTTAAGGGCATTTTGGAGTTGCCCTCCACAATCACATCGCAAGGAACCAAAAATGTCTCCAGTCAGACACTCATCATGTACCCGGACAAGGACAGGGTCGGTCTGAATAGGCGAAGGAGAGTCATCCATTGTTCCTATGCCTCCAAGGCATAGAGCCAAATGGAGATAGTCATCCACACTCGATTTATAGAGATGGAGGTCAAATTCACCATACTGTGTTGGTATCTTGACAGAAACGCTCCTTTTTATCAGCCGTTCCTGATCAAAACGGTATTTAATGATATCTGCAATGGTGCACATCTTAAAATTGTGCTTTTCCGCTACTTTTGTAAGTTCTGGCAACTTTGCCATATTTCCATCATCATTCATTATTTCACAGATTACTGATGCCGGACGCATCCCTGCAAGCTTTATAAGATCTACAGCTCCTTCTGTGTGGCCGGCTCTGAAGAGCACTCCACCATCATGGGCCTTTAAGGGAAAGACATGGCCAGGTCTGACAAGAGAACCAGGAGTACTGTCCTTGTTTACTATTGCTTTGATAGTTGCGGCTCTGTCAAACGACGAAACACCTGTGGTGATACCGTCTTTTGCATCTACAGATACTGTAAATGGAGTTTGAAAGCTTGCTGTATTATCTACCACCATCGGGTGTAAATTTAGCTGATCTGCAATTTCGCTTGAAATTGCAACACAGATTATTCCACGTGCATGGTTAAGCATAAAATTTACAGCTTCAGGGGTAATCATTTCTGCTGCAATCGTGATATCACCTTCATCTTCACGGTTTGCGTCATCAACGACAATGACCATTTTTCCGGCCCTGATATCACTGATTGCTTCTGGTATTGTATTAAATCGCAATTGTATCTCCAAAAAATAGATGTAAAAATTCAATCAAATTACCACAACCAAAGGTGGCGGCTTTATATTTTAGTCCTAAAATGTAGTTACATTACCTAAGCTGGAGAGCCTAAAGTCTTAGAACTAGTTTTATTATATATTATTTTATTGTACTGTTAGTACTTTATAGTGAAATAATGTTACATATTTATGGATATTTTATAACATCATGATGCAAAAAATTGTAGTACACCTATATTGCCAAGCAAATAACTAACCAGGCATCACTAATTATCCAGGCATCACTAATTATTTTAACTTCAGGTACTTTTTATCGCATTTTCGGCACTACATTTCTCTCCTGGGATAATCCTATATAAATATAATAAAACATTGAAACCGATATAAATAAAGCAGACGTCCTTAGCATTGCCACAGTTAGAAACATGGGCAGTATGGATCCAGCAAGTACTATAATAATAGCACAAATCTGAATTCCAGTGGATACCTTGCTAAAAATACTCGGTCTGAGTATTTTCCCAGTAAGATAAGTAATCGTCAACGCTCCCGCAGTTACAATAAATTCATTAATCAGAACAAGGATTGGATACCAGTTCGGAAAACGTACTTCAGGCCACAGATTATCACATGAAAGCAGTATGGATATTGTAATTAAAAGTAACTTGTCTGCAATGGAGTCTAAGTATACCCCTAAAATGGAGGTCTCATCTCTTTTTCTGGCAAAGTATCCGTCCAAGGAATCGCTTAATCCAGCGTAAACCATAATGAATAATCCAATGTATCTATAATTATTGTACTCATGAAAATGAATAATACAATATGCAATAAACGGTATACAAAGGATCCGTGACAGGCTTAAGATGTTTGGCAACGACAACCCTGCCGATGCAAAACTTATTAGTACTGGTAACAACGTAGCCTTGCATCTCGTCTTTGAAATATTTTGTGGCCTGTACATTGTGGCATTCTATGCAAAATTTATTATTTAGATGTTACTCGAGCAACTGAAACGTTTTTAATGTCAGTGCTTATATGTTCAAAAGCCTTGTGGTTTCTAATCGCCGCAACATCTTTTTCGTTATTAATATTTGTAATGACCATTCTTCCATTTCCTTTGCCATATAGGTTAGTCAAATCATAAACCGCTCCAATAACAGTGAGTTTACCGGTCTTTACTACATCGCTATAAGAATTTACAGCCAAACGTACCTGATAATCAACGTTTCTCTCTACATTCTTATTCCATCTTGTTTCAATATCGCCTTTATGATCATCCAAAGATATAGGAATATGGAGGTGATCCAATTCACTTATTATGAAATTTGATTCAGCACTGTAATTTGACATGGCAGCTTTAACAGCTCCACAGTGTGTATGGCCCAGTATCAAGAGTATGGGTGTGTGCAGGTGATGAATCCCGTAGTCAACTGAACCCTCGCCAACAATGAACTGGTTTCCAATTACCCTAATGGCAAAAATCTTATCAATGGGATCAAATGAGAATTCATTAGTATGCACCCTTGAATCAGAACAACTAATTATAGTTAAAAATGGATGCTGTGCTGAGATTATGTTCTTAAAATCATCAGGGGTATGGCTTTTTACAAACTCATTATTACCTTCAATAAGTTTTTTAAGACCTTCGCTGGCACTTGTTATTGTAGTTGCCGTATCATGATGGGCATCAGTGTTTGATCCGGGTTTACTTTCGCTTGCAATAATAAACGGGCTTATCAGTCCGGATATAACTATAGCTACTAAAAAAATTATATTTCTCATCTTTCACTCCTTTTTTCAAAAAAAATAAATATTGGATTTACCATTCGAAGCTAATATTTAAATTCCTCTATAAATGTACAAAAAAGAACCGTTTGAATATCTGCTTCTGTATTAATAACGTTAATAGGCGCCTTTATTTTACCTAAAAATCCTGACGGTTCAAGTTAGTTTTGTGTGGTACGCCATAATTATGAAAAATTTTGATTTGAATCATGGTGGGCAGTAAATTTATTGGCGCTATCCTGTTACAATATCGTAGAGCTATTCCGCTCCAGTTACAAAGTAATGAGTTGGGAAAACGGGTAATAGTATTTCTGATTTTGGCTTCAAAATATGAAAAATAGCTTTAAAACAATATTATCTTAATTATTAAGAAATCTTTGAACAATTGATAAAGATATTGTCTAAGCAGGAGTTATATCAGATAAGTTTGCCGCATTTGTAAAAAGCGTCTCTTCAATGTGAATTATAGAATATATTAACCCTGAAACAGGTGTAGAGATGACATTTTGTCCCATACTGAATAAAATGATAAGACTGGGGGGATCTAACTATGTTTCCTTGCTGGACCAGTCTTGCAGATTGGTCCAGATGTTCCTTAAACCATGGTACATTTTATACTTACATAATATGGGCATAAAGTGGAAGGAATCTTAATCTTCGGTTTTAATGCTTTGCCAAATTTAAACGAAGGAATATCAAAAACCGGTCAAAGCCAGCCAATATCGTATTGCTTACAAATTAACCTGCAAAACAATGACTAAGTCGAATGTCTACAGAATTGGAACGCTGATAAAGCAAATTAACACTTAAGTGGTATTTTATAGTTTCCGTTTCTTTTAGGTACAGAGTTTTCTCTCTTTCTTTGTCTATCGATACTCAATTTTTGGCATATATAAACGGTCAACATCATACCACTTATAAAGATGTTAATCCAAAAAGGTCGAATGCCATCTAACGTAATAGCAGCTAGGTCCATATTTGCAATGTAAGCTCGAATTAACGATGTTGAACCGGCAATATGAGCCACCATACTTCTATTTATATGACCTGAATAGATCAACTTATCTTCGTAGGCATTAATAATATATCTTGTAGAATTAAACAGACGGGAAGAGAGCAGTAAGCACAATGAGCTCCAACTGAAAACATCAAACTGAATTGCTGAGAATAAAACAAGAAAACCTGTAAACAGACTGAAAGCTAAAATTTTTGAATAGTAAATTAAGAAATTGAACAGTGCCCCTCTATTCTTATGAAAATTAAAAATATTTCGCAGTGTATGCCTGTATCTGTTGATTAATAAGTTTTTAGTTGAATTTACTATAGTTACTGCAATAAGTGACGTAACATTTACAACTGGTAACCATGCCAGCAAAGTAACAGCAGATGTTTTGCATAAAGAAAATATACTCCAGACGATTTCTGTTTTGACAGGTTTTGCATAAACAAGTTGCCAAAGAAGAAACAAACACCTTGGCCAATTGTTTTTAGAACACTTTATTGTTATAGTTCCCGTATTATTAGTCATTATCATTCTCCGTACTGATAAAACCATCATTTGGGGCAAATCTAAATTTTAGGTATAGTCTCTAATTATTAATATTGCAATAAATGTACCGGAGACATAACCTTTCTTTTTTATATTTTAACTCCTTTGTGTGTAGCAAATTACATATCGCAAATGACTAATAAACAACGATACATCTGAATAAACTAGTTGCAAATATGCATCCTATTTCTTTTTTGTTGATAGCAAAACCGCAACCAATTTCTAAACAAACTTTCTATACAGAACAGACGTATCCTGAAAATTTTTTTAATTAAACCAAGTGATTGATAGAATTGGAGTATTTGAGTGATTGAGCGTCGCGTCGGAGTGTTGGAGTGATATTGCAGTACCTATTATATATCAATAGGTTACAAGGAACATTATTGGTTCATGTATCCGACTTGAACCAATCTGACCTTAACAATACTCTCTATTGTATAGAAATAAATGATTTACTTTAATACAGCTTGTTACTGGGCAACAGAGTTGGCTTAATGTCAGTGGGGTTCATGTCAGGAGACTTGAACCAACTGACGACTTCTTTATCGGATCTTTAAGATATGCAACATTCATTTTAGGTCGCCATTTGCAAATCATATAATATGCGCAGCATTTCCTATTTCTTATCTAGAGTATGCATCAAATAATACCAAGCTTTTCCAATGCACTTTTTGGTTTTTCTTCTTTTATCATTAAAACCTCTATAGCAGAATCGGAGAAAACGTAGGAGGGGCCTTTTCCTTCGAAAGTCTCTTTTACAAGCAGTACGTCAATATGTTGTTTGATCAAGAATTCAGCAACTAATATCCCTTTTCCCTCTTTCATATGGGCAAAAGGATTTTTGACAATTTCTTTCTTTACAAGTTTCTTCTTTCCTGTTTTAACAGTAACAAACATGAAGCAGGGTGCCGATCCAAAATGTAAAGAGATGCTGTGCCCTTTGGCACCGTTTAAAGGTATGGCGTAAATGAAATGCTCTTTTTTGACTGGTTCATAGTGGACATGTACGTTATCAACGTTTTTTATCTTTTCCTTTATGCTTTTTTCAATTCTATCGGCAATAAAATGTGCTTTATCCAGATCATGTGTTTTTAAGACAATATTTGCTTCAATAAACTTGTACCTCCCCGAGTTTCTACCCATGAGATTTTGAATTTCAAAAACTTGAGGTTCGGCAGAAATAAGCTTTTCTGCAAAGCTTAGAGTCTTATAATCTAAAGATGCGTCTAATAAAACACGAATACAATCGATTAAGATTTTCCCCCCTGACCATGCAATAAATGCGGCGATTATAAAGGCTGCTATTTTGTCCAAATCGAAATCTACATAGTTAGAAAAAAGGGCTATCAGCACAACCACATTGGCAAATATATCTGTATAAGTATGTTTCGCCTCTGCTATCAAACTGGGAGAGTTAATCGCTTTACCTACTTTCGCTTCATATCTAGAGAAGAAATAGCTAATGACAATCACAACTAACACGCTTGCGCAGGTAATCCACACATTTTGCAGTTCGACAGCGCTCCCTTTCATTGCTTCTATCACAATTAAATATCCTGCATAGAAGATAGCAAACGCAATAAGAAGGGAAACAAAATTTTCTACCTTATAAAGCCCGTAAGGAAATGACTTTGTTTTACGTTTAGCTATTTTCAGACCGGCAAAGACTGTTGAAAATGCAACTACGTCCACTAGAGAATCAAGCGCTTCTGCTTTTAATGCAATACTCCCTGAGAAAATAGAAAACGCGTATTTTATCCCAAATAGAATCAGGTTTATTACAACAGCCAAAATGGCAACTTTTTCACTTTTTTCCATTGTACGTTCCTGTCTTTTCAAAGAATTATAGACATTGTCAATATCTATTCGGCCTATTCAGAGTTCAGGAGCAAGAATTCTGAAAAAAACAGAAGATATTAAGACCATTTCACTGAGGCTAAAAAGTTTTCTCGTAAATCTGCTCTGCATGAATGTTTTAATGTTAACCTAAAAACTAGCAATACATTCTGAATTCTGGCTCCTGTCTACTGTATTCTGAATAATTACCATTAACATGATGTAACAGCAACAATGTTATTAGTGGTCGCAAATATTGGCACCTTTTTTAAGCTTATCAGCTAAATAACTCATAACCAAATCTTCTGGTACAAGGTCACATATGCCGGTAATAACTTTAATGCCTTTCTTCCCTAAAAGGCCTAGAGCATTGCGGCCCATTCCATGTGCTATCACAATATTGACACCATTTTCATGGAGCCACTGGGGTAGTACGCCTGTTTTGTGAGGTGGTGGTTTCTGTACCTCTTTGTTTTTGATTTTATTTTCATCCACCTTAATAAAAGCAATGTTCTCACAGTGGCCAAAATGGTCTGCAAGTTTTCCTCCTGTAATAGGAATGGCAAATTTCATGATAAAATACCTCCTATAGTCAAAGACTTAGATTAATAATATTTTTGTGTTATACCAACTGACATTTAACATTAGGCTTTTCTGAAGGTTTTAGATTTCCCTTTTTATAATCTTCAATTACATCCATAATCCTGCCTTTTGCTCCGGTAATAACTTCAATTCCTGCAGTATTTAATACATTAAAGGCTTTAGGCCCACAATTACCAGTTATCACCACATCAACTTTATTATCAACAATAATCTTACCTGCCTGTATCCCGGCACCTTGCAGTAGACCGACACTATTGTTTTTTACCACCTCAAAATCCATAGTGTCCTGGTTAACCATTAGAAAATTTAATGCCCTTCCAAAGTATTGATCCATTTCTGATGTTAACTCTTTTCCTGTTGAAGTAATTGCGATCTTCATCTTAATCTCCTCTCTGCAAATAGCTCTCTATATTGTTCCATACTTCTCTGACTGCTAGAGCTGCTTTGCCATTAGAAAAATCTATAAGGCTTTTTCCCGCAACCATTGCATAGGTAACGTCTCTGTCGTATGGAATAGAACCTACAAATTGCATATTGTTCTTTTCTGCCATATTTATAATACTATCAGATATCTCACGATTGAGATCATATTTGTTTACACAAAGAAGTGCTGGTACGTTTAAGAAGGATGTAAGGTCAATAATACGATCCATGTCATGCATTCCCGAAAGCGTAGGTTCAGTAACGATTAAAACAGCGTCTGCACCCGTAATAGCTGCAATAACAGGACACCCGATACCAGGAGGCCCATCTACTATAATAATCTCAATGTTCTGTTTTTCGGCTAGAATCCTTGCTTGCTTACGCACAAGACTTACCAGCAAACCGCTATTTTCCTCCGCAATGCCAAGTCTTGCATGAACCATGGGGCACACTGGAGTATCTGAAATATACCATTCGCCGCATGTTCTTTGCGGAAAATCGATGGCTTGTACCGGGCAATAATGAACGCACACACCACATCCCTCACAACTCAGCGAATTCACTATGAAATCCGCGCTTATAGCATTATACTGACACCGCTCAATACATTTGCCACATTTGGTACATATCTTTTGATTGATAGCGGCCTTATGTCCACCCTTGAAATCTTCTTTATACCGAACAGTAGGGGACATAACAAGATGTAAATCAGCAGCGTCAACATCTGCATCAACTAAGAGGTTTTTCTTTGCAACGGTTGCGAAAGAAGCTACTATACTTGTTTTGCCTGTTCCGCCCTTGCCACTGACTATAGTTATCTCTTTCATTTTCGCACCTCTCTTATTATCCTTTTAAACAATTCACGAAATGCATTCTTCATTCCAGGCACCCTCTCTATTATCATCTCTCCCCTGGAATACGCTTCTGCTATTTGACGTGAGTCAGGAGTCTCCATTAAGATTGGTATTTCCTCTTTTTCTGCGAACTCGTGAGTCTTCATATCTCCAACATCGCACCGATTAATAACAATTCCACAAGGGATCTTTAAGGCTCTTACTGTTTTCACAGCAAGGACCAGATCATTAAGCCCAAAGGGAGTAGGCTCTGTTACCAGAAGTACAAAATCAGAGCCCTTAATAGCGGATATCATAGGACACGATGTGCCTGGAGGGGCATCAATGATAGTAATCTTGTCAGAGGTGAAATCCTCCTTGATCTTGTTGATTAAAAAGGCTGACATGGGCTGTCCCACTTTTAGACAACCATGAATAAACTCAACAAAGCCCGATCTTCCTTTTTCAATGACTCCTATTTCTAAAGGTGATTCAGTAATCGCTCCATTTGGACAAACCATCATACAGCCTTTACAACTATGACACATATCCGGAAAAGTCAGGACCTTCTTTCCTATAACAGTAATAGCACTAAATTGACAGATTTTCCCACACGCCTCGCACAGATCACAGAGCTCCATGTCAACAGATGGCACCATCTTGTTTACTGCGAGCCTCAATGTTATCTGAGGTTTCATAAAGATATGTGCGTTGGGTTCCTCCACATCACAATCCACTAATTGTACAGGCTGATCCATTGATACCGCCAAGTTTGTCGCTATTGTCGTCTTGCCTGTTCCACCTTTTCCACTAGCAACTGAAATAATCATGACTAGCTCCTAAGGGTTCGCACAAGACTACCTAACATTTTTCAACTCATCTTTAGGCTTCTCTTCAATCCCCAAACCATCAACGTAGCTGAGAAGCTACGCTTACGGTTTGGCATCATCAGACAGATCTAATCTGCCCTAAATTTGAGGGCAAAAAATGTTAACCTCATATTGTGTCGATCCTATATCCTTTATTATCCTTTTACTCTACCTAATATACTCTTTCCACATATAAGTTAATCGTAACACCAAGAATGGGATCTTTCGTATCCACAGCCACCATGTTCATGTCGATCATGCCTATGGCTGCCATGTTTATGGTCGTCACGTTTATGGCGATCAGGTCTTAGACTGTGGTCTTTCTCTTGAATTCCTGCCCAAATCGGACGTAAATCTTCGTCACGCAAAACAATCAACTTACCATCTACCGTCAATGATTTAGTAATGTAATCATCTTCTGGCATCTCTTTAGTTCGAAATGCATTAAATCTCATGTTTTGGCCGACGGAAACCTGATCAAGCACATAATCAACCGCTTTAACAGGTCCAAGATGGACATTAATCTCATTTCCATCCTTTGTTTGGACAATCAAATGTGTACCTATTTGAGATTTGCCTGTGAGTCCCTCACAAGGCCCAATCCTTATCTCTGTGAGCTCTCCTGAAAGAGTAACAACCGCCGGTTTTACAGCCTCTTGTGCAATTCCAGTAGCATCACCCATTCCCTTCTGTCCGGCAGTAACATTAGGAACAAAAAGTAATAATGATAAAAATATTGTAATTGTATTAAGTCCGAATTTACTCATGATAGTCCTCCTTCATTGGTTTTAATTGTTTAATAAGCACCATCGGATACATATTTATTATGTCAGATGCTCTCAGCTCTTACCTCCTTTCAACCTATTTAACAATTAAAAAAAATAGGTATCGTTAATTACCGTATTTAGAAATAACTTATATCTTTCTACTTAAAATAAATTGCAAAGAATGTGCCAATATACGGTTATTCATTTTATTTGTTTTTTACTTCATTCATAGAAAACGGTTAAGTAGCAAGACATAAAAAAACAACTTCTAATTCTAAATAAATAGTTGCGAAAGCGCTCTCTTTTGTTTATGGTGAGTAGCATAATTGCTACTGTTAACATAGCCTTTTTCCTTTTTCGGTTGCTTATAATTAGAAATCTTTTAAGAACATTGATATTAAATGAATTAGCTCCAACGGCGGATTTTTCTTTTAGTTTTTATCAATACATCACATTGTTATATTTTTGCCACTGCTGGTTCAAGTCTCTGAATTGAACTAACTTGATAGTATAGGAATTTTTATTTTGGGCCAAATACGTTTCTTCTGTTAGTGTTACGGTGTAACACCTGAATTTTCCATGAGTTAAGGTGGAGGTTGGGTTAAGCGGTAGCGAAACCCAACCTACTATTTACAAAATATTGTGTGTCGCAGATAATTGAAATGGTTTTCGTTATTACTGTTAAGTATTGACTCAAACCTAAAGGTATGAGCTACATTTCGTAACTCAAGGCTTTAG
>JAIQZO010000081.1 GCA_021777055.1 Candidatus Anammoxibacter sp.
CCACTTAGTACCTTTTTGGTAAAGGGATTGAACTTGTGTTATAAAAAAGCTAGTTCTTCGCTTACATTACTTATCGCTTTTTGCATGCTGCCATTTTACCGTTAATCTCTTGGTATTGGTAGGCGGCAACTCATTTTTTCCTCTGAATTATTTAGGTGTGTTTATTTCCTTCTGATTCATGGGGTCAATTTAGCTGGAGAAAAGGGGGTTAGTTTTGGTGAGGGTTATAGCAATTCGGTAACCTTACGAAAAAAAGGTTACAAATGGCACAGAAATAAACAACTGTATATAACGGAAATTACACAGATGTATCAATCTCGCTACTCGCACTACTTGCTTTACTATCATTCCCTTTGCTCCGGATTTCAATTTCTTCTCTGTCTCGAAATTTTTTGTCATTTTTCTAAAATACTTTTATCTCTTTCTAATACCTCTGATATTTTATTCAATTTTTAGACAATTTGCTATCCATATGGTAGAATTCAAACCGCATCTGTTGTCTTGAATTGCCCTCATTTAATAAAAAAATACTTGATACTTAGTTGTCCTTTTTTATTCTTATAGTATTACCCTGCAAAACCTTCTTTTTTTAGAAAGAAATTTTTAACAGCTTTGGTTAGGTTAATCAGAGTGCAAAATTTATTTTGCGAGGGATTCAATTATACAAATGGACGATGCAAAATCCGAATTAACGGTTTCTACCAGATGTGATTCAATCATCTTCTACAGATTTATAGAGAGATGGAAAGCAGGTAATGATTAATCTAGATAGAAAACCTATTTTTTAGATTGTATTACTATCTGATTTCAGCAAGATAAATCTTGCACTCCGTATATTTCTACTATTTGATGATTTACTCTGAATTCTGTATTTTTAATTTGGTTGAGGCTTCGGCCTATTATAGTATTACCCTGTAAAAACTTCTTTTTTAGAAAGATTTTTATATTGAAATAACAGTTATGGGTAAACAAGTTTGTCTATGCCACCCTGTTTTTTCTCTTTAAATCTAAAATTCAAAATTCAGAATTTAAAATTTGGTTACGGCTACGCCGCACTATGTTGTTCATAAAAAGCAATTTCCTCTCATCTATTATCTTACCCTGGAGGTTCAGTTTCTTCTGAAAAATCAAATCATCAAGTTTCTAATTGTTGGCTTAATATTTACTATATTCGCACAAAAGACGACGATAAGCAAAACAGAGGATTCAGGCGACCCTGTTCTTATTGGCGCGATTTATAATTTAACAGGAGATCAAGCCCAGTTGGACATAGAATCCTCAAAGGGAGCTAAACTTGCGGTAGAAGAAGTTAATAAAGCAGGAGGCATCAACGGACAGCCAGTAAAACTTATTCTTGTTGATGGAAAGACTGATCTTAATGTATTAAATGAAGAAGGCAAAAAACTCGCTAATGATCCCGAGATTTCCATCGTCATTGGTTTAAGCGATAGTGATATGGTTTTAGCGGCAGCGCCGCCTGTGACAGCAGCAAAAAAGATTTTTATAACCTCAGGGGCAACTTCTCCTTTGTTGCCAGATGAAGTGCCGAATTATTTATACCTTAGCTGTTTTGGAGATAACGTTCAGGCCGCGGTGGCAGCAGAATATGCGTATAAAAATATGGGTGTTCGAAAAGTTGCTATGATAATCGATAAAGACACGGTCTACACACGGTTATTGTCCAAATATTTCCAGGAACGTTTTAAAGAACTTGGAGGGGAAATCATTTCCATTCAATCCTTCATGCATAATGCTCCGTCATTTACGGATTATCAGATTAAAGCGTTACGATCCTTAAAAACCGCTCCGGATTTAATTTTCCTTTCAGCCGAAACTTCCAATGAAGCTTCCATAATTATCTCAAGGTTGCGAGATGCTGGCTTTAATCAACCGATTATGGGTGGTGATGGGTTTGTTGATAAAGATCTGATTACTTTAATCGGAAAGAAGGCCAACAACACGTACTACACGACGCATCTTTTTTATGATGTCACCACAAAGAATAATGCTCTTAAAGATTTTATGAATGCGTATAAATCTTTTTATAAGAAAGAGCCCACCAACCCGTTTGCCGCTTTAGGATATGACGCAGCAAGTCTTGCTATTAATACCATACAAAAAGCAGATACCACGGATATAGAAGCGCTTTTAAAGACCTTAAATAATACCAACGGTTTTAATGGAGCAACAGGAAGTATTTCCTATCGGAGAGGAAGCCGAGTACCCCTTAAGTCAGCTAGTATTGTGCATATTAAAGACGGCCAATCATCTTTGGCGGTAGAGATGACACCTGACAAGTTCCCAACACCGGGCAAATAAATTACCAGACCAAAATCCTTTTTACGAAAATAATTGTATCTGTTCAGCATAAGTTGATGACACACCCATAAATCCCCTCTTTTTAGAGGGGACTTGCATGTTTTTGCTGTGTCATCCCCTCTATAAAGAGGGGTGGATGCGATAGCAGACGGGGTGTGTAAAACACGCGGAATAAATACAAATAATGATCACATCTATCCGGTTGTATTCTTTCTTTATATTAATGCAATCATTATAACTACTACATTTACAACCACTTACATCGCCTACCATACCTACTCGAACAGGCATTAGATGTATATACAAAATTAAACTTTTCTACTGCTTTTCCTAAATATGAAACAATAGGTTTATAATCTTCACTACCAAGGAATGTTTTCCCCCTGCCAACACCTCTGACCAAGAATCCCCCTAATTGTATTCCTAATTTCATTGCAATGGAACCCCTTACAACATTGTAAGGCAATATCTTACAAGCAAAACATGTGACTATTTTACTCTGGTTGACAAGTACCAATGATTGTGATATAAGTTTCATTGAGGAGCCGTTAGCAAGAGTGCTCCAGCTTCAACTTATTAGAAATTTGACATTTATTGATTTAGGTTTTGGTTAGGTAGAGTTTCCGATAATATAAAAAACTTTATAGTTACTTGTAAAAAAAGATTTAAAAGCTTTAAATAAAGTATATACTATGGCTATACATAAAAAAAGAAGAGGAGAATATTATGCTTGCAAAAATTCAAAAGTGGGGAAATAGTCAAGGTATCAGGGTTCCTAAATCTTTACTTGAACAATGTCATCTTTCTATTGGGGAAGAATTAGAAGTATCAACTGATGGAGAGGAAATAAGAATAAAACCGACATCAAAAGTAAGGGGTAGATATAAATTAAAAGAGCTAGTGAATAAGATACCTAAAGACTATAGAACAAAAGAAGAATGGGACTCTCCGCAAGGAAAAGAGGTATGGTGAGAAAAACATATGTACCTAAAAAAGGAGATCTTGTAACTGTAACATTTGATCCACAATCTGGGCATGAACAAAAAGGAAGAAGGCCTGCAATAGTAATGAGCAATTATTTGTTTACAGAAAGTACAGGATTAGCTGTAGTTTGTCCGGTTACTACTGTAAATAGGCAATTCCCATTTCATGTAAGGATTCCAGAAGGCCTAAAAATTAAAGGATTTATAATGGTGGAACAAGTAAAATCAATTGATTATAAGACAAGGAAAATAAAATTTGTTGAAAAAGCTCCTGTAGATGTATTGAATGAATCTCTTGGCTTATTGGATGCAATCATTTATTAAAAGAAGAGTTAATTAATATGGTTCTTCTCCAAATTAGTTGAAGAAAATAAAGGTTAAAAATGAATTAACCTTTTGAAAAGAGTGGACATCCGGTATTCTTATAAATAAACATATACTCAATATATCATTATCTATAGGAGACCAGCAATGTCCACGTTAAGTATATTACCATATTTTCCTTTTAAGCGGATACGAATAACCAAACAAGATGTTGTTTCTGATTCAGGGATATCACAGCTCACAGCGTTACCTGATAAACGATATATT
>JAIQZO010000082.1 GCA_021777055.1 Candidatus Anammoxibacter sp.
AAATTTTAAATCTGTAGTTAGCCATCACTATCACTTATTCCAGACAGAATATCAGTTTCCCACTTTTCACTTTTCACTATTCACTTTTCACTGCTGTTTCATTAGTCTCAATCCCTTATTCATCAGGTCAATTATTCCTACGAAATTATTAATAAAAAAATTCATCATTGTTGGATGGATGTGTCTCAATCCCTTATTCATCAGGTCAATAATTCCTACGGACAATACTCTTTTCGCATTAAGGAAAAGCTTATTCTAAGTCTCAATCCCTTATTCATCAGGTCAATAATTCCTACAATTATTAAAAGATACAAGTGGTAGTGGTACATATTCTGTGTCTCAATCCCTTATTCATCAGGTCAATAATTCCTACGGTATTAAAATCGACCGATTTAACTCATCCGACCCTGAAGGTGTCTCAATCCCTTATTCATCAGGTCAATAATTCCAACCAGAAACTATAAGATTTCGCGGCATGGTAGCTATCATCTGTCTCAATCCCTTATTCATCAGGTCAATAATTCCTACACGTTATCAGCTTTTGACCAAGGTGATGACACTATGGAGTCTCAATCCCTTATTCATCAGGTCAATATTTCCTACTAGGGGGATGTACTAACGGTGGATACGGTGATATTAAAAGAGTCTCAATCCCTTATTCATCAGGTCAATAATTCCTACATTGAGCTTTGTTTATGCCACCAAGGAGTTTCAACTGGTGTCTCAATCCCTTATTCATCAGGTCAATAATTCCTACGATATATTGAAGGAGGCTTTTGCGAGAACTATCGAACAAGGTCTCAATCCCTTATTCATCAGGTCAATAATTCCTACCACTAGATACAGCGGGAGTGGCGTGGGGGTTTACTAAAAGTCTCAATCCCTTATTCATCAGGTCAATAATTCCTACCGTATAAACGGTTCTTATGTCAAAAATGTAGGTATTGTTGCGTCTCAATCCCTTATTCATCAGGTCAATAATTCCTACAATACTAGACAACCTTTGTAGTGGAGATATTACATTAGTCTCAATCCCTTATTCATCAGGTCAATAATTCCTACTTTGCAGCAGCGTATGTGGCCTTACTTTCCTTATAGGTCTCAATCCCTTATTCATCAGGTCAATAATTCCTACTGAGAAACATATTATTGATATAGAAGGGTGTTTTATGTCTCAATCCCTTATTCATCAGGTCAATAATTCCTACAACGTTCATAGGGGCTTTTGTTGGTATATCTATAAAAGGTCTCAATCCCTTATTCATCAGGTCAATAATTCCTACATGTACTTACTGTGGCATAGACCACGTATGCGTATCTGAAGTCTCAATCCCTTATTCATCAGGTCAATAATTCCTACCCTGGCTTATGTAACACGCACATTATCAGATAGTTACAAGCACGTTTTCTGTAACCTCTATTTTTTGTCACTTTGCACTCCTCTCTTTTCGCAAAAAGTTAATAAAATATAATTGGAACAGTTTACACATCCTCAAGTTACAACTCTTCTGTAACCTACCCATTTTTTTTGACTTTAAAAAAATCCGTTGTTTTTTTAGATAAAGTGGTTTACTGCAAGCAGTTAGATTGCACAGCCACACGAACTCCGGATATTAATCGTAACTGTATAGATTATAACATCTTTAGACTATATAAACACTTTCAATTTCAGCAATTTTACCATTCCCATATATGATGATAGAACTTTTGCAATCCGAACAAATCGGATAAACCCTTACCTTGTCATCTTCCTCTGAAATTATTCTCTTTATCCTTTTTTTCATATCCTCATAACCTTCATTATCCAATAAACACTCAAAAACGCTAAACTGCGCCCGGTCCCCGAAATCAAGGAGCATTTTTGCCAGCCTGGTTCTTCTTTTGTCATCCGGTATGTCGTAATGAATGCACATCAATAGATTATAAAGGGATTATTGATCTTTAGGGAGTTTTTTATCGGGAGGTATCGATACACAGGAAGCGATATGATTTACAGCCAGTCAACAGCCACGATTTTCTCAACAATTTTAAACTCCGAATCATCTGTAATTACGACAGCCCCTTCTTTACACGCAGTCACAACAGTGAAAGAGTCCGCGTAAGAGATGTGATATCTGGCTTTAATTTTAGAGGCCTCAATAACTTCATTTAGCGTGTTTTTGGAATCTGGGGACACCATACTCAATGGGTAAATAAACAGACATATAATGAGTATGGTGTCCCCAGACTCCTAAATCTTCAACTATTGGTTTTATAGCTTCCTGATAAGAATCCTGGTGCCATGGATTATTACTAGAAAACGCCATAATTACAAAGACATAACTCTTTATTCCCAATCATATTTTTGCCCATATTACCACTTCTATGCATACTCCAAAATCTTTCCGATCTCATGTAGATTTACTTTTTTATCCTTCAACTTTTTTTCCTCATTTTCTAAATATTGCATTGTTCTACGGTCATAGTATCTTTCTCCACAAGAAGAACAGACAGGAACTTCAATTGGAATATAAACAATATCAACTCCAATCTTTAATTCCTCTTTTACCATTGATTTCTTGATATCCTCTCCTTTACAAATAATGCATTTCATTTTTTCCTCCTTTGATAATCAATCCAACAAGCCGGATCAGGATGATACACGGTAATTATAATAGTTTGATCATTCTCTGTGTCGTATGCAGAAACAATATGTATAGGACGCCGGGTATTAGTTGTTCCAAAAACCAATACGCTTGGATATGGTTTGTCGTCAAGATATTCTTCTATTATTTCCCCATTAGAGATTGCCTCTTATACTTCACGATCAGTAATTGCGCCAAACTCTTCCGCTTTCATTTCATATCTTGCGTGCCTGAATATAATACCTTATCAAGCTCAAAGCATTTCTGAATTATTTCTATCATTTCTTGTTTTCAATATTTTGCGAATCTTGAAAAAAATAAAAATATCGCACTCAACAATAGAGCTTAAAATTCCTTTACTTCTCTTTGAGGATTTTCCTTATACCAATTGTATGTAATCCGGATAATAAAGATCTCTGGGATCATTTTCGTCCTAAACCATCATTTTTCTCAAAAGTGACTAAAGTGAGCTAGAGTGACTAGAGTGAACTAAAGTTGTCTTTTCTACCAATCGACGAAAAGATCGCCAGTATTTCTTTCAATTCCTAATAAACTGGTTTTTACTCTTCACCTGTAAAATTATTTCACGCCAATAGAGACTTTCAATAGCTTAAGATTCACAGATTTTAATCTTGTTTTCGCTTTTAAAACTTTAGTCACTTTAGCCACTTTAGCCACTTTAGCTCACTGTACCCCCCCCTTATCAGGTCAATAATTCCTACAAATCAAATATGGTAACGACGGTCCGGAGAGTCAGTATACGTCTCAATCCCTTGTTCATCAGGTCAACAATACCTACCTTCATATTGATGCCACAAACAGGTACTTTAATAGTATTTCCACACTTGTTCACAAGCTCCAGTTTGGGAACACAATTGTACATGAAGCTCCTGCTTCCAACTTGCGAAATCTTAAGCTTTAATTGTGCATTTATACTGTTTTGCGAAGCTTTGGCTTCTCAAGACAGTACGTACCAAAGCCGGAACTTGGGAACGAGTTGTTAAATGGGAAACAATATTCTTAGTTTATGTACTGCATTAGTATAGATTCTATTTGTTCTACACTTTCAAAATGCTTATCCCGAGTAATTAACGATCCGCCAACTTCCATACAACAAGCCGCTATCCAAACATCATTTATAGGTATTTTTTTACCTTTTATAACAAGAGATTTATAAATTATTGCATACTTTTTTGCAACATCCTGATCCACATCTATAATATTAATATTAAGACGGTTAATTACGTGCCTTAGTTTGTTATTATTAAAATTCCATCTGGAGCCTTTCATAAATCCATACCGCAGTTCACCGATAACAATGGATGGAATATAAATGTTCTCGTTATTCTTTGCAATTATATCAACTGTTTCAGAAATACCTTCAGCATAATCACAATATATATTAGTATCCAGCACCAGTTTCAATCCCAATCTCCATCTTCAATCTTATTAAATATATTAACAGATTTTCTTAACTCTTCCGTTTCCTTATGATTCATCCAACCCGCAAGTTCCTTCACTTCTTTTTCACGATCTTTGTTCAAACCAAGTTTTTCATCCAGAGCTTCAAGTATAAACGCAGTTTTTGTTTTACCGGCTTTTGCGGCGGCCTTTCGTAGTAATTCCTCTTTTTTTGTTGGTATTCGTAAACTTAACGGCATCTCTACCTCCTTTCACTATGTATTCCGTTTAATATGATTGTATCGCACACTATCTGCGTTGTCAAGCCACATAAAGATTATACTCAAGAACCTTATGAACGGGTTAACCCTACCACCAGCCTATACAAAAGAAGTGACTAAAGTGAGCTAGAGTGAACTAAAGTTGTAATTTCCAGAAAATCGTTGAAAAGATAGAAAGGATTTCATTGCATTCTTCATAAACAGGCTTTAACTTTTCACGCCCAAACCAATTTAGGTCAAGTATTATTAAAAGCAAATATATACTTTTACCATCGTCAGATTTACAAATATTTATCTTGTTTTTGCTTTTCCAACTCTAGGCACTTTAGTTCACTTTAGCCACTTTAGCTCACTGCAATCCCCCTTATTCATCAGGTCAATTATTCCTACAAAAGAAATTTTACATTTTGAATTTTAAATTTTAAATCTGTAGTTAGCCATCACTATCACTTATTCCAGACAGAATATCAGTTTCCCACTTTTCACTTTTCACTATTCACTTTTCACTGCTGTTTCATTAGTCTCAATCCCTTATTCATCAGGTCAATTATTCCTAC
>JAIQZO010000083.1 GCA_021777055.1 Candidatus Anammoxibacter sp.
AGAATATTTTGCCGAGTTAGAAGTTATTTATCAACGGCAAAAAAGAATTTAATGACATTTGTTCAGGCGTTAACATTACTATTCAATGATGAAATTCCAGATTTCAATGAAAAAGTATATTAATTACGCTAAATAGTTACATTTCCCACGATATTAACTCCTCTTGGCCTTTTTAGTTTTTTGATCTGGTATATATTCAAGCACATCTTCTATTTTGCAATCCAGAACACGGCAGATACTATCCAAATGCTTTACGTCAATACGCCGAACCGTTTCATGATACAGCGCACCTACTGTAGTTTGTCGAATCCCCGCCATATTTGCTAAATCCTTCTGAGACATTTTGTGTCTGCCTAATAAATCGGATACTTTTATTTTCAGCATTATTTCATTACCTATTTCTATAATAAGGTTTGTTTCTAGTCTACTAGATTTGTCCTTAAATATAATCAGGATGGGTACTAATTAGAAGGATATAATACATCTAAAAGCTATAAAATACAATTTAAAGTATTATATCTTTGTTAAATAACGTTTAGCGGTATATAATATTTTTATTAGTGATTTCATCTGTTGTTAGATGACATTTGAGATGGAAGATTTAAAAATAAATAACAAAATACCCATAACCTCTATTTTAAAATATCTAAATTAATCGGAGAATAAATAATGAGTAAAAATAACGTAGCAGTATTAAAAACAGAACAAATGGAAACCAGTATAGACAAGTTTGTTCAAACGGTTGACGACATGCAAGACCTGGTTGAAGTTGAAACACTAGACGCAATAAAAGGCTTGCTAGAAATGGGAACAATCAGGAATTGGGGGCTGCTTGTCCGTACGGTGTTTGATTCAATGAAGGGACAAATGGCAGCTAAAATTGATCTGGCTAATAAGGCAAGGGAAGCAGTTAACAAATAAAAATCGAGGAGAAAAACCATGAAAACTGTCGGATATATTAGGGTAAGCACAAGCCGGCAAGCAGAGAAAGGGATATCACTTGAAGCCCAGGAGGCAAAGATTAAAGCATATTGTGAGCTAAAGGACATTGAGCTTTTAGATATAATCTGTGACTCTGGACAATCTGGCAGTAAGATTAACCGAGAAGGATATCAACAAGTGTTGGCAATGTGTAAAAAGAAAGAGATTGATAGCGTTATTGTTTATTCTTTGTCCCGATTCACACGCTCAACCAAGGCATTGATAGACTTTGTTGATAGCTTCGTAATCAAGAAAGGAATAATATTACACTCGTTATCTGAGAACCTTGATACAAGCACTGCAATGGGTAGATGTATGCTTAAGATCATGGGTGCATTAAATGAACTGGAACGGGAACAAATTGGGGAGCGTACACAAACTGCACTTGCATACAAGCGGGCTAACATGGAAAAGACTGGCGGTGATATACCGTTTGGTTTCGACTTGTCAAAAGACGGTATTCTTATCGAGAATAAACACGAGCAGAAGGCTGTCAAGCTTATCTATGACCTTCACAATATAAAAGAGTACTCACTTAGAAAGATATGCACAGAGCTTGAATACAGGGGCTTTAAAACCAAGTCTGGTAAAGATAAATGGAATCCTAAGACCGTGTCAATGATTCTTAAGAGGGCTGCTTGATGGATAAAAATCAAGACGAAACTGTTACCCATCGCACGAAGGGTAACAAAAAGATTGAAAAGGACATCAGCCAGGAACCTGAAATGATTGAGTTGCAACGAATGATTGACTCTGGTCAGTTGGACAAAGAAAGGGCTGTGCAATACATAGCTAAAGAGGTTGATACTGAAGAAATGGAGTATGTTAACAAGCTCCTGGATATCCTGCGGTCTGAAGATGAGAAGTCAAAACATGCTTTAAGGATAATGATTAATCAACTATATGATAATTTATAAAGGAGGATAGTATGGGATACACTAATAAACTAAATCAAACGGAAACTGACGAGGTATTTCAAGAGAAAATTGGATCTGAGAAAGCACGTGCGGAAGAGGTTAGTAATGAGATTGGCAGGTTAAGCTCACATTGAATCTTATACAGGAAGTAGTGATCGCCCGTGATTGCTGTAATGATCTGTATTCTGTTCTTGAGCTAATTAAACCTGGGATAAGATGTACACATAATAAGATTGAGGATCTGATTAAAAGCCTAATGCGTAGCGGCACTAAGTAATTCGTTTGATTTAGCTTGTAATACTGACGATAACGTCACTCTTCTAAAACTAGTATCGAAGCCTATTAGAACATCAACGATTCAGATTAAATGTTTTAAGACGGGGTGAATTTTTAGGATTTTTCCAAGCAAGAATGACTATTTTTCACTCCGTCACAGAACGATGGTGTGTTGCCATCCCGCGTTATAAGATCTATCCCCATCTCCCTACGCTAGGAAATTTGGGAAAATTACAATTTAGAGATAAAACTAAATGCAACCATCTCCACACAAAGCTAATAATGGGTACGAGTGTGAATATTGTTATCCAGAACAGTAGATACATAGCAAAGCGAGGGAGTTAAATTTTAGTAATCCAACAAAAGTAAGATATAATAAAATAAAGGAGGAATATTATGAATATCAAAAATTTTATATTAGCAGGGTTAATACTTAGCGTTTGCAACATCTGTGGAGCATACGATTTCTCGTACGACACACCAACATCTCGTAGCATAGATCGTCTCACAACAGAAATAAAACGAGCAGAGAGGAAAGCCTCAACTAGAAGGGCAATTGAGACTCGTAAGGCAAGGCAAGCCGAAAAAGAGACCCGCAGACATAACAAGCAGATAGAAAGGGAGATGTCTAACAGGAGGCGGTCAGAAAACCACAACAGAAGTATGGAACGAATACAGCGTATGTATGATGATATGATGGAGAGGAAAGGAAAATGACCGGAGACAAATGCATGTACTTTAATTGTCGTTGGGCAGGGCATCACGACCACGCAATATGTCCGTCATGCAAATTTTAAGTTCTACCGCGTATGCAACACCAATAACATTTTTACCTGGTTGTGATAATTCTTTTAAACTTTCTAGAGTCAGTTTCTAGAAAATCAATGGGGACAAAAAATGAATGAAACAATAGTTAGTATTTCTGTGAAAGTGTACACTTTTTTACTCCCAATATCATGGGTGGCTCTCGCCATCACAATTCTTGTACTCATACCAATGGCACTCTTTAAGAGGACACGTGCTCAGGCCGGTATCGGTTTATTTATTGCATCATGGCTTTTTGGAATAACAACTTGGACTTTGGGAGCAACAATTACCTTTGCAACATATGGCTGGATAATATTCCTTATCGGTTTCTTCACTATGGGTGTAGGGGTTGTACCTATTGCTATCTTTGCAGCTTTCATTTCACTTAAATCATTAAGTCTTGGTGCTTCACTAATTCTTATGGTAATTGTTGTCTTTGGGTGTCGATATGGAGGGTTAGCACTTACAGAAAGTACAGATAGTTATTAATTTATCTATAGATGTAGAAGAGTGAATATGCTTATATGAAAAAGTCTGTTTCAACTAAGGTCTCATCTGACATTTTATTATCTACTTTTAATGTACCTTAATTTTTCTCTTTTAGCCATGTTTAGATGGAGGAAGAAACTATGTAAGAAGTACAAGATTAAATGATTCATGCCTAGCAATTTGTAATCAGAATATTTTAAATATCCTTTTATAGATAAAAAATTAGGTAGTTATTAATGAAATGTCCTTATTGTGCTGAAGGAATAAATGATGATGCTTTGAAATGTAGATTCTGTGGGGAAGCAATAGATAATCATTTAGATAAAAAAATGAAAGATATCAATAAGGGACTACCTAAATATAATTGGTTTCTTGTTTTTTTTGGACTAGGATTTTCTATTGCCTTTTATGAAGGGTTTTTCCAAATACGTCTATTAGATCAAACCCCATATTATTTAATAATCATAGCCAGAACAATATTCTTTCTTGTGTCTGTATATATGTTACACAAATACCTTGCCATAATAACAGACAATGACTACGAAATTAAACCAGGAGAAGCTGTCGGGTTAAGTATCATCCCATTTTATAATTTATATTGGACATTCAAATGGCCTAATGTCTTAGCGTCTTTTATCAATAAAAAAGCTGAAAATGCAAAAATTAAAAAATTTTGGTTGAACATATTTATAGTCTGTTTCTTATTGGCATTTAGTCTTGATTTTAGTATATGTAGCTTGTTTCTTTATCTGTTTTTTAGATACATAACAGACCATCTAAAAGAAGTGGTTTTTGGAGCGCAATATAAGTATTTAAAGTCACAATTACAAATAAAGCAATTAAAAAGAAAGAAAAGATTTAGGATAGCATTCGGTATTGTTTGTATAATTATTATCTCTTACTTAATTTATGCAATGTTTATACCAGATAATGATCTGTTAAATTTCACAGGTATAGATAAATTAGTAATGACTTCTCAAAAAAATAGTGGTTCAGATATAGATAAACTAAGTCCGAAAGAAATATTTAATAATAGCAATGAAGCAGTAGTGTTAATTAGGGTATATGATGAAAATGGTGATGTTGTTTCATTTGGAAGCGGTGTAAATATACATCCTAATGGTTTAATTATAACTAACTTTCATGTTTTGGATAGTGATAGCTATGCTTTAGATATTAAGTTTCAAAAACATGGAGTATTTGATGATGTTTACATAGCTGCAATAAGCCCTATTCTAGAAGATTATGTTTTACTAAGCGTGGATGCAAAGAACTTGCCTAGTGTTAATTTTTCTCCAAGAGATAAATATGATATTGGAGAAAAGGTAATTACTATAGGAAATCCACAAGGATTAGAGAATTCTTTAAGTGAAGGAATTGTAAGCGGAAAAAGATTTGATGGCGAATATGAATATTATCAAATGACGGCTCCTATGTCTAAAGGAAGCAGTGGTGGTGCCGTATTTGATGAACGTGGATATTTAGTAGGAATTAGCACTTATATTCTTGAGGAAGGGCAAAATCTAAACTTCTTTCTTCCAATATATAGAGTGAATAATGCAGAAACGTTTGATCCTTTATTAACAATAATACAATTTAATAGTTTGTGTAGGAATAGGGCAAAAGAATACAAGAAAACAGCTGATGAATATTTGCTGTCTAATGACTATGAGCAGGCAATTAAAAATTACAAAATTTCTCTAAAGCACTATAAATATGCAGATACTTATTATGCGAATGCGATTGCTAAACATCAGTTAGATTTGGATGATCAGGCATTGACAGACCTAATTACAGCAGCATTACTTTATTTCCTTTATGATGAGAAGGATAAATTATTAAATGTAAAAAGAAAAGCAGAAGAATGGTTTTTACCAACTGAAGTCGTGGGTATATTTGATGTGCAAAATATGAGAAACCTATTTAATGACTATTTCAAAGATAGCGATTTAACAATGTATTTTAACAGTACAAAAAGTATAACGAAAAACTTTCTGCCATTTAAAGAGAGATCAACAAACGGTACTATACCTATTGAATCTGAAGGACTAGATGAAGAAGCGGTGCTAAAGGAACCAGATGAAGAGGAATTGTTACAGAATTTAAAATCATTTTTTCCTTGATTGATTGTGTCTGACACTGAAAATGGGGTAATTATTGTAGACATAATACAAGGATGTCTAGGTTGTGTTGTAGGGTTAAGAGTTGGTGATATAATTACGAGAATTGAGGGTGAAGATATTAAATCTCTTGAAAGCTATGTATATGTTTCACAAAAATTGTATCTATAATCCTAAGGAAAGGGATTGAATATGAAGTTATTATCAAAAGACCTGATTGATGAAAAGAAATTTAAAAAGATATTCAGAACAAAACATTGATAGCTTATAAAAAAAGGCAGTCTTTGCGTTTGCTATACCAGCCGCCTGCCCTGCCCCTGCCAGAAGCCTACCAATATCGCTTAACATATCATCGCCATACAAAAGTGTATAATAATTCAGCACTTTTGTTATGTTTAAATTTGATTAGTTTTTTTCACTTTCTTTTGTTAGGCTCAGCTTCTCCTTAAGCTGATTTTTTCTCAAGTTCAGTATCCACAAATCGATAAGCAAGGTTGTCGTGAAGTGGCGTTTTCCAATCTTGGCCGTTATTAGCCCTTTATCACGAATCCAACGCTTAGCAGTATATGATAGATTACTACCCTGCGGGTGGGAAAATCGTCAAACTTGGTCCCTTTATTGTGCGTAAGTCATATAAAGAGAATAAAACATGGGGATGTGTGGCGGGGGAAGATAGTTCTTCCCATTTATCTCATCCCTCGATAGCCATAGCAGTACAACTGTTACAATTCGTAACACTATTATGCATGCATTTTTCCTCTTTGCCAATAGCGATTATTATACGTAAGTCTGACCCTCCCAACCGTGGCACAATTGTTAAATTTCGTGTCACTGGTTATTTTGGGCAGTATTTCCGGATTATCATTCTGTTGAGTTTAGGATGCTGGTTTTTAAGGGAGATGCACTGTAGCCAAATTGTAGCCGACTATATCGTAATGGGCAAGAATGCTCAGGAATCAGCAGGAAAGCACCAAAAGGTGTAACTTGTTTTGTAATAAGCAGTAACAGTCATAACAAGCGCAGTTTTAAGCAGTTACAAAATTTGCTAAAAACCCGTAAATCTTGACCCCCAGTCAAGTGCGCTAAGCCAAGCTGCGCTACGCCCCGAGATTTGTTATTAGTGAGGTGGTAGAGTACTACAAAGAGAATGACAACAAAGGTTTTAAGGTATTAAAAACATTTGTTGCAGATTTATGATTGTAGTTAATTTTACAGTAAATTGCAATACTATCCTTTGATGCTCATTAATAATTTCAGCAACTATATCGGGAAACCAGTTGTTGTTAGTTTCGGCAATTGGAGTTCGTAATTATATGCTTGAATGCTACGGAATCGGCAAATAATAAATTGTGCTGTAACTCTCATCTTCACATTATCTTTGTCCAAGTTTCAATCGCCAAATCCTCAACGCGGCGAAGGCAGCGCATCCGGTTTGGTTCAACCAGCTTGAACAAATCTAACGTAAATCTGCATGTTACATGCACAATTTATTACTTGCCAATTCCTCCAAAATAGATAGAATCCAATTAACATTGATAATTAAACATTAATCCTGTAATATTTGTAAAATTTTTAGTTTGTACTAATGGGTTGCCCATAAACAATTTTATTTTTGATTTATAGCATGCACGACATTAACACTTTGTATGAAGATACTATTGCATTTCTGATGGGTGCAATAGATTATGAAAAGATCTCCAAATATAGTTATGATTCTGAAAGCTTCAATTTGGAGAGGATGAAAAAGCTGATGGATGCGGCAGGTAACCCCCATTGCTGTTTTGAAACGGTTCACGTTGCTGGAACCAAGGGAAAAGGTTCTACCTCCAATATGATATCATCTATTCTCAGGGAGGCTCGTCTCAAGACTGGACTTTTTACGTCTCCTCATTTAGTAAACCTTGAAGAGCGTATACGGATAAACGGCGAAGAGATTTCTCGTCTTGATCTCTGCAAAATTACGGATTCTTTGCGTCCATATATTGAAAAAGAACGGGAAAAGGATATGGCCCTTTCCCCCACATATTTTGAGACATTAACGGCAATTGCCCTTGTTTATTTTGCGAATGAAGAGGTTGATATTGCGGTAATGGAAGTTGGGCTTGGAGGCAGGCTTGATTCCACAAATATAGTAACACCCTTGGTATCAGTCATAACATCCATTGGGTTTGACCATACAGATAAGTTAGGCTCGACATTAAAACAGATAGCAGGTGAAAAATCGGGTATTATAAAGGACCGAGTTCCAGTTGTATGTTCAATGCAGAAAGACGAAGCATTAGGCGTTGTACAGGAAACTTGCATAAAGACTGATTCACGACTAATACTTGTTGGCCGAGACACATTAATCTCAAATGTCAGACCTTATAACAGTGATAAAATCTACGTGGAAAAAGAAAATAGCGTTTTTGGTTCACTGTGTGATATAAGAACTGAGCAAAATCTTTATAGTGATTTAGTTGTTCCGTTACCTGGTAGACACCAGGTGGTAAACAGCGCTTGTGCAATTAGTGCCGCAGAAATAGCTCTGGATAATATAGCTAATCAGAAACCCACTGTTTCAGGTATTAACAGGGAGCAGTTGGTAAGTCGTGCCTTAAAAAACATTAAATGCTCAGGTCGCATTGAAGTTATATCTCATTATCCACTGGTAGTAGTTGACAGCGCCCATACCGTGGAATCAATCTGTGCCCTTAAGGATACAATAAAAGAGTATATGAATGCTGATAACGTAACGTTAATGCTAGGTATGTGTAAAGATAAAGATATTGCAGGGGTGTTAAATGAGATTATGCCTTCGGTTAATAAAATAATATTTACAACAACCGGTAATCCAAGATCGGCTAACCCTGAGGACTATAGAGATGTTTTAAATACTTATAAGGATAAACCATCCTATACCATAACAGATATTAGTAAAGCGTTAAAACTTGCAATGGAAATAACGGACAGGTCAGGGATGATATGTGTAACGGGGTCAACTTTTCTTGCAGGTAATGTAATTTCATTATTGAAAAAGGCTGAAGACTGAAGGAAAAATAGAAAAGACCTATGGCCAGATCCAGCTTAACACCTTTCCCACATCATTTTTAATCATACGTGGGTCATGAACGTACTGTTTTCGCCTTTCCCATCCCCTTCTGGCAAGCTTGGAGAATTTCTTGTTGTGATTATTAAATGCATCCATCATCCTGGCTGAAATCTTTTCGAATTCATCTTTATTTAATGCGGCGACTCTTTTTTCTGGATTAATAAAATAGTAATCAATAGGGTTTACTTGCTTAAAATCTTCAAATCCTATCTTTTCCTTCAAGATTCCCATCTTCACCCCCATGTTAAAGAGTTCAGTCTCTGGAAATGGGTTATAAACGCCCAGCCCGGCGTAAAAAGGATCAATCTCTTTCATGAATTCATAGGTTTGAAGCATATCTTCTTCAGTTTCCTGGGGTAGTCCTATCATGAAATATGCACTCCAGAAAATCCCCAAATCGTTAAACAATTTGGCGGCTTTGCGAATCTGCTCATGCGTAATACCTTTATTTGTATCTTCAAGTATCCTTTTGCTGCCAGACTCTACGCCGACTTTTATAACATTGCAGCCAGCTTTCTTCATAATCTTTAACATCTCCCGGTCAACTAGATTTACCCTGGTTGTACAGTCCCAGTTTATGTCTGTCTTATTTTTGATTAATGCTTCACATAGTTCCATTACATGGGAACGTTTAACTGTAAACGAGTCATCTTTAAATGAGAAATGATAGCTTCCGTACCTCTTTTTAATCTCTTCGATTTCACCCAAAATATTATCTATTGATCTGTATTTTACGCTGTTACTACCAAAAGGATGAAAACAGTAACTACATCTATATGGACATCCCCGCGATGTCAAAATCATTCCAATATCTTCAGAACTGTATTTTCTCTGGTTCATCAAACTTTCCCTTGCAGGGTAAGGGATGGAATCCAGATCATCAATAAACATTGCGTTATCATTGTGAATTATTCGGTCATTTTCTTTAAATGAGATACCTTTGATCTGGTTAATTACTGGCGATAGAGATTGAAGATAATCAGACGATGTATTGCGGTCTAAAGCATCGACTAATTGGAGAAAAGATTCTTCCCCTTCATTGCGGCATATAAAATCAACTGAGCCTGATTTCAAGATATCATCCGGACCTATGGTTGGGTGAGGCCCACCCATTACGACATGGCAGTTACTGTTATACTCTTTAACAAGCTCTGCTATTTTCATGGCAGAGGCTATCTTTGTTGTCATTGCAGTTATGCCTACAAGATCAGGTTTGTAGCGAAGAAGTGTATTTGTCACCTCTTTCCATACGGAGTTTGCAGATTCGTTTATTGCATTAACGTAACGTTGCATCTGGTTATAACTGTTATTAAAATCCAGACTATTAGGTACCTCACCACCACGATCAACATCGTAAATCAATACTTTATGGTTTGTGTTTTTTAAAGGAGCGGCCAGATATGCAAGGCTTGTAGGAAAAAAGAAACTTGCAACCCCTGTAAACCTTCTTATAGGAGGATCAATCAATAATATCTTCATTTGCAAATTTCAGATGGTATACTCAATGGGATCAGGAAAGCGAAAATTACTCATTAAAATATGTTTCATACCATATCTGGAATACCAACAAGGCCCAGATATGCAAAGAAAAATCTCTCTCTCCTGTGTTGTGCCGATCAATAATAGCTTTGACACTTTTGTAATTAAAAAAATCGTTTTTCTGTAGATTTGATTTGGAGAGGGTATCGTGTAAAAAACCGCTCAGTTCACCTTGAAACCATGAACCAATAGGGACATTAAACCCAACCTTCTTTCGGTTTATAATTTCCTGTGGCAAAAGCTCTGAAATCGCTCTCTTCAGGAGATATTTAGTGCTCATCCCTTTTATCTTAAGATGGTGAGGAATAGTTGCCGCAAACTCAAGGAGATTGTGGTCACAAAATGGCACCCGAACTTCCAGAGCATGTGCCATACTCATTTTATCCACATATTCCAACTGGTTGTTTGGTAAGTAGGTCTTTATATCCGTATAAAACACCCTATCATGAATGCTGGAAATATCGTCATTAAAAAGATATTGTCCTAGATAAGACTCTTCTTCGTTACGAAAACAAGTTTTCCTTTGTGTACGATCAAACTTGTGGCAAAGACATTCATACCTGTTGTATGCATCGGTAGAGAATGAATTTGAAAATAGCTCGTCCTTTAATTCATGATCAAATACGGATACCCATGATTTGTAACGTGCTTCAGGTTGCATCAATGTACCGCTAATAAAGTTCCTCAATCTTCTACCGACGTGTCTGCCGTTTGTGGACTCTGGAATCCTGTTTGCCAGCAGTCTGGCTGCATTTCTCAAAGTATGAGGGACAACCTGGGCGTATTCGGCAAACTTCATTCCTGCATACCGCGTATAACCTGAAAATGTTTCATCCCCACCGGTTCCTGAAATTGCAACATCTACGTGTTTTTTTGTCTCCTCACTTAGCATATACATCAAGACTGCAGTGGGATTTGCAAACGGTTCATCAAAATGGCCAACTATTGTTGGCAACAAGTTTACAATATCCGGCCCAACCTTAAACTCCGTATGATCTGTGGAGAATTTGTTCGATACTATCCTTGAATATTCAAGCTCATCATAATGCTTTCCGTTTTCACCGAAACCAATGGAAAACGTCTTCACTGGTTTCGCAGAGAATTTACTCATTATTCCAACTATTGCGGAAGAATCAATGCCTCCACTAAGAAACGCTCCAATGGGAACATCACTAGACATTCTGATCTTTACCGATTCTTCCAGTAATTGATAGATAGTATCTTTGTAATAATCTACAGTTTTCTCGTCATTTAATTCCCATGAGTTCCTGTTTTGTGAATCGTGACAAAGAATATTCAAGTCCCAATACGGCCGTTTATCCAATTGGCCATCTTGTAGACGAATAATGGTACCAGGCATAACTTTGAAAATATTATTAAATATTGTTTTCGGCGCAGGAATATAGAGATAGGAAAAATATTGGCTTAGGGCAAAAGCATCTATCTCTTTTCTGACACTATTATCACACAATATGGATTTAATCTCTGATGCAAAAATAAATTTCCCGTTTTGAAAATAATAATAGAGCGGTTTTATGCCCAACCTGTCTCTCGCAATGATTAACTTGGATTTATTACGATCCCATAACCCGAAAGCAAACATTCCCCGCAAATACTTTACGCAATCTTCGCCATAATCTTCGTAAAGGTGAATGATTACCTCGCTATCTGATTGCGATTTAAATCGGTGGCCCGTTCTTAGAATACTGGATTTAATTTCTTTATAGTTGTAGATTTCTCCATTACATACCAGTTGAATAGAGTTATCTTCATTTGATAAAGGTTGACGTCCAGATCTTGAAAGATCTATAATGCTAAGGCGTTTATGTCCCAAACTGACACTACTGCAATTACCGGTTAACGTAACAGTACCTGAAGTGTCCGTTTCTTGATTGCCATATGTAAAATATGTTCCTTCGTCGTCCGGTCCCCTGTGTTTTATTGCTTTTATCATCTCTATTATCAATTCCGGATCAGTTTTCTTTCCGTTAATATCAACGATTCCTGCTATTCCACACAAGCTTGGTTCTCCTTTTAATGGTAATTATAATTTTTGGGAATTTATCTATTACAATTATATTATTATCGATACTTTTGTAAGAAACTTAATTTATCACATCATCAATAATGTGGTACATTTCATAAAAAACCGGATAAAAACTAATAATTTCATTGCGCGAAGGGCGCAACCAAATTTGCAATTGAAGATTTACAATTTGAAAATTGGTGAGGCATGTACAAACAAGTTTATCTGTAAAGGAAACTTATAAACAAAAATCTTTCTTAAAAAGAAATTTTTATGAAGTTATAGTTATACTATATTGAAGCGATATTTGTTAATAAATTCTCAAGTAAAAAACTAGTATTTGCGTTAGCGTTTACATTGTTAATAGCAAATATGATTTGATCAATTATCGTTATTAAGGAATCTACGCTACATGATTTAGCCTTGAATTCCATAACTCTTCTTTGTGTTCGATTTAGATACCGACCATCGTCTGCCGAATTTGTTTTAATGATCAATAGATCTCGATAGAATGACAAAAAGAGTTCTAATACGATCTTTAAACAGGATCTTTTTTCCTCTGGAGTCTCTTTGCCCGCAAACCAGCTATGAATCTCCTGCGATAAGTTAAAGTTATCTTCTACTGTCAATTTTATTAAACGTTCCACAAGTAATTCATTCTTTTTGAACAAACCTTCATCATTTATCATAGTTGCATAGCCAATGCTTCCACCTGACAGCGTGGATATCCATTCTGAAATATCTTTTTCCACTTTAAATTGTTCTTGTAGGTACGAATTTACTAGATTAACAGGAAGGCTAAAGAACCTTATAACCTGGCATCTGGAAACAATAGTTTCCGGTAATGCATCCATAGAGTTTACCAAAAGAATAATCAATGTAGAAGGTGGTGGCTCTTCAAGTGTCTTTAATAAGCAGTTAAATGCTTCTTCACTTAATTTGTCTGTATCATTTATTATAAAAGTCTTAAGGTCGGATTCTACAGGTTTTAATGCTGCTGATCCCTGAAGTGTTCTTACTTCGTCTATCCCAATCTGCTTCCTACCTTTTTCTAATGATATCCTGATAACGTCTGATGATGTCCCAGAATCAACCTTCCTACAGCTAATGCACTTATCACAAGGATCAACATCACCGTCCATATCAATGCAGTTTAAACTCTTTGTAACCTCATTTGCAAAAAGGGACTTACCCGTTCCACCTGGCCCAAAGAAAATATACGCATGCGCAAGGCTCCCTTTTTGTAATATATTTCTAAATACATCCTTTGCGTATTCTTGCCCCAAAATGTTTTTAAAAGACATGGCAACTATTTTTCAAAACCTAACCTATCTCTAGCTTACAACCTCAGATAAACACTGCCCAGTACTGGACTTAAAACACCCAAGCATTATATGTTTTATTTAAATGAATACCTTTATGGTATGCCAACCCGCAGGCAGTTGTAAAATCTTTAGAAAACAGAAAATTTACAATGTAATATTTTGCAGATATGCTATAATTATGGCAAGTTTATGAATTAGGTTAATATGTTAGTGTGAAATGGATAAATTGGATCATTTATGCATGATGGTTAAAATTGCGTAATTAGAGAAGATGTAATCCATTTCTTTATCAAAAGAATAAAAGATAGAAATCTGTTTTTTTAGAAGTACTTATTAAGATATACGATGTATATGGTTATTCAAGGGAATGCAGTGGTAACTTTGATACGGTACTGCATATTAAGTTATATATTGAGCGCCTATAATTTTTTCTTTACTTTATAACTAATTACATCTCAAATGTAAATGAGTTTGTAAAAAAAAGGTACTCTTTATTCTTTTAGTATAATGGTTACAAATTTTATCTTTAGAAAGAAACGGAAAAGGGTTGTTTTAGTTTCTTAAAAGTATAACGTTTGTATATATCAAGCCATTACGTTTAGTGATTAACTGCTTTTGTATATGCGGTTTTTATAATAATCTGCTTAATATAATTCCTCAAGAAGCCATTCCTAATATACACTTCTATCTTTTGTTTTCGTTAGACAATAATCAAATAGAAATTAATTAATAGTTAAACGTTACATTGCACAAGCAACAGGATGTTTTGTTTTTTCTTAACAGATGCGGTTTAAGTAGGAGGCATAAGCCAATCTGATATTTTTTTTAAGGAGGTGGTAAAATTAGTACCCCAATATTGATATATATAATCCCACCGATTTGCGTTGGAGTCGGTTACCTTATCTCTTTTCTAGTTCTGAGTAATAAATCAAGAATTAGACAAAGAAAAGCGGAACAATTAATCGAAGAGGCAAAGAGAGAAGCAGAAAGAATAAGGAAAGATGTTGAAGTTTCTGCGAAAGAGAAGCTTTTTCGTGAAAAGGAAGAATTCGAAAAGGATACACAAGAAACCAAACATGAATTGCGCCAGTTAGAAAAAAGGTTAAGTAAAAGAGATGACAATTTAGAGAGAAAGCTAGAGATCTTAACTAAAAAGGAACGCCACTTAGATGTCCAAGGTAATAATCTATTGGAAAAAGAGAAAGCCATTGATAGTAAGCGTAATGAATTGGAAAAAATAATTGAGGAAGAGAAGAAAAACTTATTAAATATCGTAGGTCTTTCAAAAGAGGAAGCGGAAGAACTGCTATTAAGGAAACTTGAAAAACAGTTAGAAGAGCGGTGTGCAAAATTGATTAACCGTAAGATACAAAATGCCAAAGAGTCCGCAGACGAGAAAGCACGGTCAATAATTTGCGCTTCCATACAGCGATGTGCTTCAGGTGGAAACATAGACAATGTTGTCAGCTCGATCCCCCTTCCAAGTAACGATATTAAGGGCAGAATAATTGGTAGAGAGGGTAGAAACATAAGGGCATTTGAAAAGGCAACTGGTATTGATGTGATAGTTGATGATACACCAGGAATTATAGTGCTTTCGGGTTTTGATAGTATCAGACGTGAGATGGCAAGGTTGGCGATGGAAAAGCTGATTGTAGACGGACGAATACACCCCGCAAGGATTGAAGAACTTGTAGAAGAGACAAAAAAAGAGTTAGAACACACTATAATGGAAACAGGAAAACAGACATGTTTTGACCAGGGGGTACATAATATACACCCTGAAATCATAAGATTGATAGGAAAGTTAAAATACAGGACTAGTTATGGTCAAAACCAGCTTCAGCACTCTATTGAGGTTTCAAATATTTCAGGAATATTGGCAAATGAACTGAAACTGGATGCACAGATAGCAAAGAGATGTGGTTTGCTTCACGATATTGGTAAAGCAATAAGTTTGGAAGTAGAGGGTACACACGCAATTGTGGGGTCTGAAATTGCAAGAAAAAGAGATGAAAGAGTTGAAGTAATCAACGCAATAGCCTCACACCACGAAGAGGTGCCAATGGAGACCGTTTATTCGATCTTGGTCCTCGCGGCTGACGCCGTTTCTGGAGGACGTCCGGGAGCAAGGCGTGAAACTTTTGAAAAATATGTAAAGAGACTGGAAAAGCTAGAGAGTATCGCAACATCATTTGGCGGGATAGAGAGTGCATACGCAATACAGGCCGGCAGGGAAGTACGGGTTATCGTCCGTCCAAACGAAGTGGACGACAAAATGGCTGGAAAGATTTGCTACGATATAGCAAAAGAGATAGAAGAGGAGTTGGAGTATCCAGGTGAAGTGACTGTAACTGTTATCAGAGAAACAAGGTCTGTGGAAAAAGCAAAATGAGGAAGGATTTCGATGTTATAGTGATTGGTGGCGGACACGCAGGTTGCGAAGCAGCACTTGCTTCAGCCCGAATGAACCAATCAACACTACTTATAACCTCTAATCTGGATACAATTGCACAAATGTCTTGCAATCCGGCGATTGGAGGGCTTGCCAAGGGCCAACTAGTTAGAGAGATAGATGCCCTTGGCGGTGAAATGGCAAAGGTTATAGATAAGACAGGGATCCAGTTTCGGATGCTTAATACCGGAAAAGGACCTGCAGTAAGGTCCCCACGAGCCCAAGCGGACAAAAAGCAGTATCAGTTTCTGATGAAGAGGATATTGGAAGAACAGGCTAATCTCTTTATTCGACAGGAGATGGTTGATCGCATTTATGTTAAAAATGGCAGGGTAGAAAAGGTTGTCGGAGAAAGCGGTATCAATTATAACGCAAGGACCGTTATTATAACAACAGGAACGTTTCTTGATGGTAAAATTCATTGTGGCAGCTCTATTACTTCTGGTGGAAGAGCCGGAGATCCTCCGTCAATAGAACTTTCTGCTTGTTTAAAAGAGCTAAATTTTGAGATAGGAAGATTAAAAACCGGAACTCCCCCGCGAATTAATAGCAACAGTGTGAACCTTGATAGGTTGCAGGCACAGTACCCAGACGAGAGGCCTCAGCCTTTCTCTTTTTCAACATTAAGATTAGAATCACCCCAGGTCCCGTGCTATATAACATATACAAATAAAAATACACACGATATTATAAAAAAAAATATTGATAAGGCCCCGCTTTATACGGGTCAGATTGACGCCGTGGGCCCTAGATATTGCCCTTCAATAGAAGACAAAGTATTCCGTTTTCCAGATAGAGAAGGACATCAGCTGTTTTTAGAGCCAGAGGGACTTGAGACTCATGAAATGTACTGCAACGGGATATCCACAAGTTTCCCGCCTGAGGTACAAGAAGAGCTTGTGCACTCTATAAACGGCATGGAGTCTGCACATATAACACGTTACGGATACGCAATAGAGTATGACTTTATCTCACCCACACAACTTAAACCATCGTTAGAGACAAAAAGTATAGAAAACCTATTTCTTGCAGGTCAGATTAACGGTACTTCAGGATATGAGGAAGCTGCTGCCCAGGGAATTATGGCTGGAATAAATGCTTCATTAAAGTTGCGCGGTGAAAACCCGCTTATACTGGACAGATCAGAAGCATATATTGGTGTATTGATTGATGACCTTGTTACAAAAGGCACAAAAGAACCATATCGTATGTTTACTTCAAGAGCAGAGTATCGCCTACTTTTAAGGCATGATAACGCAAACAGGAGGTTAACAAAGTATGGGTACAGGCTTGGACTTGTATCCCAAGAGGTTTGGGATGATTTTTGTGAAAAAGAGGAAATGATTGAAAAGGTCAATCACTATATTAGAAATAGAACTAATGGAAACAACACCCTTTTGAAGATATTACGCAGACCTGACTGTGATTTTAATCATCTATTGGAACTGGACAAGACGCTTAAAGAATTTAACATACCTGAAACGGTACAGCAACAAATTGAGATAGAGAATAAGTACGAAGGGTATATACAGAGGCAACAAGCACAAATTGACAAGTTTAAAAAGATGGAGAATTATCACATACCTGACTGGCTCGCATTTGAAAGAATACCAGAAATACGCATAGAGGCCAGGCAAAAGCTTAGCAATATAAACCCGACTTCTTTGGGCCAGGCATCCAGGATTTCAGGGGTATCACCTTCAGATATAACAGTTTTAATGCTTTATTTAGAGGGTAAACGCAAGATTTTAGCTAAGGAGTGATCCACATGCCCAACCCATTATGGCCTAAGGAGTAGTCTTGAAGACTACTCCTACCTTGAAATTAATTTTCAAAAAATGCCCCGATCTTTCTATATTTTTTGTACCGATTTTCGAGCAATACATCTATAGGAACATCTTTCAGTTCTTCAATGTTTTTTATCAATGCATCTTTTAAGGTGGTTGCCATCTCTTTTGGACTCCTATTGGCGGCACCGGCAGGTTCCGGTATTATCTGATCAACTATGCCATGCTCATAAAGATCATTAGCTGTTAGTTTCAGAGCATTTGCAGCGGCATCTGCGTGTTTACTGTGCTTCCACAATATAGCTGCACAGCCCTCCGGTGAGATCACAGAGAAGTATGCATACTGCAAAATTGAAAACTTATCGCACACACCTATACCCAGCGCACCACCACTACCTCCTTCACCTATTACAACTGAAATTATTGGTGTCTTCAGCATAAACATACTGTGTATATTTTCTGCAATAGCCTGTGCTTGCCCCCTTTCTTCTGCTCCTATATCAGGGTTTGCTCCCGGTGTATCTATAATAGTAACAATTGGAATCCTATATTTTTCTGCCAGTTTCATCTTTAGCAGTGCCTTGCGGTAACCTTCCGGATTAGGCATACCAAAATTGCAGGATATCCTCTCTTTCGTGGTTTTCCCTTTCCATTGGGCAATAATCATCACTTTATAGTTTCCTATCTTTCCCATACCGGAAATGATAGCTTTATCATCACCGAATCGCCGATCTCCATGCAACTCAATAAAATCATCAACCATAAAGGATATATAATCAATGGATGACGGACGTAAAGGATGCCTGGCAATTTTTACAATATCGTACGCAGCAAGGTTAGAAAACTGCTTTTTAAATAATTCGTCCTTTTGTTTTTCCAACTTTTCTATCTCTTCTTCAAAATCAACGTTTTCTACCGTTGCCCTATTCCTGAGAGATCTTATGCGATCATCCAGTTCATTAACTGCAATCTCGCTGCTAACATAATTATTTTCCATGATTTTTATTTTTATCTTAATCGTAATGTAGTATATAACTGCAATTTTAGATCGCAATACCGCTTAGGAAGGAACATGTAATAAATTACACTTTATCTTCACATTATCTTTGCCCAATCTTAAATCTTCAAATCCTCAACTCAGCTAGAGCCACCCTGAAGGTTTGTAATCAATCAGGTTGAACAAATATAACGTAAATCTGATTATCACATACGTAATTTATTACATGATCCTTCCTTAAAAGAAATGGCATTCGCGAAATTTAATCATTTATTATAAGGTTAATATGGAAAAAAGCAAGAATGGAAAGGACGTTTAAGGATATGCTAATGCGTCATACACATATAAACGGCCTAATAGACAACTTTCCAGTTAAAGTATAACCTATTTATATAAAACGACTTGACAAAGGTTACGGTTTCATATAACTATGTGCCATTTAACAGTTTAAGTTTAACTGGAAATATGCCGAATTTATATGTGAACGACTCATCAGAGAAATATAATAAGATCTCGAAATCCATCACAGAAAATGCGAGAAGGATATTGAAAGCAACAGGGGGTGTAAATCTTGTGTAGAGCGGAATTACTATTGTCCATGAAAGTATAGACAAATACCATAACGCGGCAAAACCGCAACCAAAAAACTAGGCCAGATACTGGATACTGGTAAATAGTTTCATTTCTGGTCTCTTTAGGCAAAATACCAGATGAAAAAGTGACGAATTTAATTTAAGACATGACATTTTAAGGCGTTAGAATAAATTATCAAGCATCTAGTATCAAGCAACCAGTAACTATATTCAAATAATTTAACAATACACGGTAAAATTTTCTTTCTAAAAAAACAAGTTTTTACTGTGTAATACTACACTATAAGACAGTTTGCAAGAGGGTTATCGGAAAATTTTTGTCTTTTATAAATAGGCACTATAACTATTGTTCACACTTTTTCCATCTCTGTAGCAAGAAGAATCATGCGGGCACCACATCTTAGACACAAAGAAACATTAACTAATACACTTTATTTCCAGAATATGATGGCCACAGACAAATGCTTAATTGTACTATTTTTATATAAAAAAACAGACTCTTTTTTACCAGTTTTAATTCGGTATTTTTTGTAACCGGATCAAAGAAAGATGAGGAGATTTTATAATGGCGGACCAAGGCATAGAAATAGAAAAAGTTGGTATGAATAGAGCTTTTAAAAGTTTAGTAATTTGTGACAAAGATGGAGGCTTGAGCAATTTCTTTAGATATTTACCTGCCAAAGATTATGTTAAGATGGCAGTAGAAGATGAAAAAGAAGCATTAGAAAAAACAAAAGAGATCAAACCAAATACGGTATATTTAGATTTATCAATCCCTAAAAACATAAATAAGCTAATAGTTTGTAAAGAAATAAAAGGCGATTTGGCGACAAAGGATGTTCGCATAATAATACTTACAGAATCTTTAAACAAAGAAATTGCAACGAAATATCTAAACTTAGGTGTTTATGTAATACAGACAGGTTCATCCAATAAGCACAATGATCAATCGCAAATCAACAATTACCATAAAATATCTGGTGATCAAGATTCCGAGGTTCTCATAAAACATAAAAAACTATCTTCCCTATTTAACAAGGTAGAAAGGGCCAAAATGGAATGGGAACAAAGCCTGGACGTAATTGATGAAATAATACTTTTAGCTGATTTAGAAGGTAATATTTTACGCGCTAACAAGAAATTAACAAAACTAACAGGTAAGTGTTTTAATGAGATCTTAAACAAAAATTGGAATGATTTGTTGCGTGATGGCGGTTTTAGTAAAGTGAAAGAAGAAAAGGATTACATAGAAATAGTTCACAAAACCGGAGAAAGATTTCATCTATACACTTATCCTCTTAAAAATAGTGATAATGTAAGATATGGTAATGTAATATTGTTGCACAATATTACATTATTAAGCCGCATACGTCACAAGCTCTTAGAAAAAAACAAAGAGTTAAAAAAAACTCAATCACAAGTCATACAACAGGAAAAAATGGCTTCAATCGGACAACTTGCGGCAGGAGTTGCACATGAAATCAACAACCCGGTCGGTTTTGTAACGAGTAATCTGGATACCCTGCAAACATATACCAATAATATCACTAAATTTCTCGAATTTCATTCAGAGTTGTTTGAAGGCTTAAGTGATTGCCCAAAGGAAGATATAGTTTTGCAACTAAAGAAAATATCACAAGAAAAAAGTTCTTTAAAGATTGATTTTATAATTGAGGATATGGACAACCTGGTAAATGAGTCTTTAGAAGGGACCCATAGGGTAAAAGAGATAGTACAATCACTTAAGAACTTTTCCCATATAGATGATAAAGAAACATTTACGATTGCAAACATTAATGACGGATTGGAGAGCACGATAAAGATAGTTTGGAATGAATTGAAGTATAAAGCAACACTAGAGAAAAACCTTAATGAGTTGCCACAGACAAAATGTAACCCTGGACAACTTAACCAAGTATTCATGAACTTTTTAGTAAATTCAGTACAAGCTATTGAAGAAAAAGGAAAAATTAGCATAAAGACCTATCATAAGAATAATTATATATATATTGATATATCTGATACTGGATGTGGAATACAAGATGAAGATATGGGAAGATTATTCGAACCGTTTTATACAACTAAAGACGTGGGACAAGGTACAGGCTTAGGATTAAGCATAGCCTACGATATAATAAAACAGCATAAAGGCGATATAAAAGTAATAAGTGAAGTAGGAAAAGGGACTACATTTACAATAACGATCCCAGTTAATAATTAACAATATATTGTTAATACCGTTTAATTATAAAAAAATTACTATAATTACCCAGAGTTGGTTCAGGTGTTTGCTTAACCGGCCAACTCTGAAAGAATGGCCCTCATGAAAATTATTTCTATTATTTTATAGTTGCACATCCTTAACCAGACAAAGCTTACTTCTTCATTTGGTGTAATATCAGGTAAATAGACTGAAGACTGAAGACTGAAGACTGAAGACTGAAGGTAAAAGCATAAAGCATTTTAGGTTGCCAGGCTCTAATGGCAAAAAGCAAAAGGCACAGCATTTTTGCCTTTAAGCTTTACCTTCAGCCTTCCGCCTATCTACCTGAGTAGTTACTATCTGTTAACAAAAAGAGTGTAGATCACATGGCTATCGCCAACACAACGTAGACGTTGTACTAGACTACATGTCACCATGTTAGTTCCGTTAGTTAGGCGCGTCCATTCTAATACTCTAAATTATATTTATGTTAAAGCAGATATCTCCCCTATTTGCATTTGCACTTCTACTATATTCTCA
Source organism: Candidatus Anammoxibacter sp. (assembly GCA_021777055.1). GTDB lineage: Bacteria > Planctomycetota > Brocadiia > Brocadiales > Anammoxibacteraceae > Anammoxibacter_A. The sequence goes on from JAIQZO010000083.1 coordinate 22,147, forward strand.
AGCACATTATATAGGCCAAGTTAAGCAGGGATTATCATAGATAAGCAATTCTTTTAACAAAATTCATTAAATTGGACGCTTAGCATAAAATTATTTTACAAAATATTAGAAAAAACGTTGTAGTACAATGCCTTACAAAAGAAAACCAGTAAGCCATGGCACCTTATAACTTTATAATACAACACCACTTAAAGTCCCTAATAATTTTGTAGTGCTATCCCCTACAACGAACAGTGTTCCCTCTCTAATGACGAATAAATTTCTATTACTTTAGCCGATATTAGGCATTTTAGGCACTTAATGTTCTCACACATATACGCTAAACAAATAACTAACCGTACAACACAGATTATTACTATTATGAATAATTTATTTACATAAGGATTTGACATTATTTCATTATCCCTAACCAGGCATTAATAATATGTTAAAGCTTATTGGCAATGTCTAATGAGACTACAATAATTACAAGTAACTTAGGTTCCTATTTTAATTAGGAAAAGAGTTGTCAACTAAATTTACCAACAAGTGAATAAGGAAAAATAGTGTATAAAATATTATGTGTTGATGATGAGAAAAGTATCTTATCATCTATAAAAAGGCTTTTCCTCAACGATGCTTACGAAGTTCTTACGGCATCTAGTGGAAAAGAAGGTTTAGAGTTATTAAAAAAAAATATGGTGGATATTATTATATCAGATCAGAGGATGCCAGAAATGAGTGGAGTAGAGTTTCTTACACTATCAAAAGAATTTTCACGAGACTCTATCAGAATAGTTTTAACAGGATATGCTGATATTAGTACTGCAATAGAATCGATAAACGATGGAGAAGTATACAGATATATAACAAAACCATGGAATAATGACGATCTAAAAGCAGTTGTAAAAGGAGCCCTTGAATTAAAAACATTAAGAAAAAAAAACAACGCACTTTTAGAGTTAACCAAAACCCAAAATGACAAACTTAAAGATCTTAATACAAACCTTGAGAATAAAGTAAAAGGTCAGACCGCTGAACTACGAAATATGGTTGATAACTTAAATCTTCTTAATATAAAAGTTAACAACCGTTTAATGAGCACCGTAAAGGTTTTATCAAATATAGTAAGGTTTAAAGTAAAAACAGATTTACATCGATTTAATAGTGTCCCAAAATTAGCAAAATCCATTGCGGAAAATATCTCTCTCTCAAAATCAGAGGTAAGAGATATAGTAATTGCAGCGATGTTACGTGATGTCGGTTTAACAGGAATAGATGATAATGTATTAAGCAAACCGTTTGCGAAAATGGATTCAAAAGAGAGATCAATATATACGAAACACCCTGTGTTGAGTCAGGCTATTATACAATCAATAGAGGGAATGGAGAATGTTGGAAACATAATTATGCAGCATCATGAAAGCTGGGCCAGCGTAGGGTACCCACGTAATTTATATGGAGAAGATATAAAACTAGGGGCAAGAATTATAGCAGTTGTAAGTGATTATTATGGGCTAATGAATGGTGATATTATGCCATCTAAGTTTACCAAAGAAGAAGCTGTTCAGTTTATAATAAGTAATAGTGGAAAGATGTATGATCCAAAGATTGTTATACAATTTTCAAATATATTCCGTGATCTGAACGAAAAAAACGAAGAAAATAGTGAGAGAAAGGTTTTATCGTCTTCGTTGCGACCTGGTATGATATTAACAAAGGATGTGCATACATACGACGGGCTATTATTGTTAAATGAGGGTCAAAAAGTTACAGAAAAACATATAAACAATATTTTGCGTTTTGAAAAAGCCGAGGGCAAAATGTATGAGATAGCCATATCGACAAAGCCATTTGCATCTAAATAGTGACACCCCCACCTATAAAACTGGACCAAATACACCTCTGGCAGATTTCCCTATGTTCGATTCAGATAAAATTGCCATATCTTCTATTTTCTATTTCAGTTCTTCCGATATACGGCATGATTTAAATGGACACCTCCCTTCACTTAAGATAATCAACAATCTCTATGTTTTTCTCATAACAATTTGCCCCCTTGAAACAAATTCGCATTGATCATTTATGCGATATTGTCCAAAAGCACCTCAAGTCTGTTACCATGGTGAGCAAATAGATCTCGTAATCTTCTGCTTAACCAAGATAAAGAAACCTCCTCCTTGCAACTTTCTGAACATCTAACGTCAGTTTTATGGCAATCTTGCAGTTAAAAATTTTTCTTGTCTCACTCTTATCAATGGGCCCAATCATTTCTCAATGATAACACGAAGCGGTAAACATATGTACGCGTTATTTCTATCTATTACTTGATATTAATCTGAATTAAATGTATCCTTTTATTTTTTGAAACTATTAATATTATTCATCACTATTTAGTACCCGGAAAGAAATAACTTTGGCTTTTTTGATCTTCATCTTCAGGCCGAGTTTGCCAGATCTTCAATTGCCGAATCAGAACGCAGCAAAGGCAACGCATCTGGTTCAGCTCAATCAAATTGCACATATTCAATCTAAATCTAGCCAAAAACATTTGAAATTATTGTGGTTTAAAGGTTCAACTTATTATAAATTTGAAAGATAAGTTCGCACAATTAGTGTGTAAGAATTTAAATGCCAAAAAAGCCCAAGCTATTTCTTTCCGGGCCATAATTTTGCAATCACAGTTCTTCCAATGTCCTCAAGAAAAATAATTCATGTTGATATGGATGCTTTCTATGCAGCAGTAGAGGTGTTAAATAACCCTTCACTTAAAGGCAAGCCATTGATTGTTGGAGGGAATCCGGACAGCAGGTCAGTGGTCTGCTCTGCAAGTTATGAAGCCAGGAAATTCGGGATAAAGTCTGCAATGGCATGCTCCATAGCGAAACGTTTATGCCCTGAAGCAGTGTTTCTTCGTCCTGATTTCACAAAATACAGAGCGGTTTCCAAACACATTCATGAAATATTTACTCGTTTTACGGAAAAGATAGAATCTGTCGCCCTGGATGAAGCGTGGTTGGATGTGACAAAAAACAAAAAGAGCATGCCTTCCGCTACATTGATTGCAAAAGAGATAAAAGGCCTTATCAGATCCGAACTAAAGCTGTCATGTTCTGCCGGAGTCTCTTTTAACAAATTCTTAGCAAAGGTTGCATCTGAAGAGAAGAAGCCTGATGGTCTGTTTGTTATAACACCTGAAGAGGCCCCCCATTTCTTAAATAAAATGGAGATATGGAAGATTCCCGGCGTGGGAAAAGTAACGCAAAGACGTCTTGAACTCCTCGGTATAAAAGCCGGCCATCAATTACTATCCAAATCCGAAGGTTTTTTGGTGGATCATTTCGGAAAAATGGGCCAACGCCTTTTTCATATTATTAGAGGAATCGACCACAGGCCCGTATCTAATGACAGAAAGAGAAAATCTATTAGTATAGAGAACACATTTGACAAAGACCTACAATACGGTGAGGCCCTTATTATGGAGATGGAAAAGCTTGTAGACGGTTTGATCTTAAGGAGAAAGAGGACATCTCTTTCCGGGAAGACATTGACCTTAAAAGTAAAATTTAATGATTTCAGCCAGATTACAAGGAGTATCAGCAGAAATCAACCGTTTTCTAGCCGTCATGATTGCCTCTCATTTAGCCAAAATCTACTGAAAAATGTTTGCAACATGGAGTACTCCAATAAATCTATCAGGCTTATTGGTATCGGTCTGTCAAATTTCCTATCTGACAGTAATAAATCCACGCGATTCAAGCAATTAGATTTCTTCCACCTTTTACCTTCCTTGAGTATATACAAGTAAGACTATAAACATCCAAATGGGAACTATTTGCATTATCGCAACACATTATGCAAGAACAAAAAAATTGTTTGGAGCTCAAACAGGATTTTTTGAGGAATTAAGCACTATGGCCATGAAAGATGGTCACCAAATATTTATAGTAGATGTAGACCAATTCACAAAATATAGTAAACCGATCAAAGGTTTCACTTTTGATTTAAATCACAATTGTTGGAAATATATAGATTGTAAAAGGCCTTTTGTTCTTTATGACCGATCTTTTCCTGATATAAATACTTACACAGAAAACCTACCTTTTCCTGAGATTATAGAAAGAAATTTCACTATATTCAACCCCATTAAAGCTACTGCGATAATGAATGATAAGTATCAAAGCCTAAAACTTTTAGAACAATCCGGAATCTCATTTCCAAAGACAGAACTCATAGATAGTAACGTTTATGATTCCGAATTATTGAAGACAAAGAATCGATTTGTCATAAAACCAAGATTCGGAATGAAAGGTAATGATGTCTGTTTCGCTGAAAAGAGAGGCCTTTCTCTGGAGCTGAACAATACCGGAGAGATTGTAAAAATAGAGCATCTTCATGAACGGTTCAAGGGGTATGTTATACAAGAACAGATTGATACATTATTCTCCTCAAACGGAAAGAGTGCAGATTTCCGCGTTTTGCTCCAAAGAATCGATGGCAAGATACAGGCAGTTGGTTCATATGCCAGGACAGGCGACAAGAACTTGCCGTTAAACCTGGCATGTGGAGGAAGAATAGTCTCTATAGAAAAATGGCTTTATAATACCGCATTTACCCATGAAAAGATTGAACAGACAAAAGAGGCCCTTAATACTGTTGCTTTAGAAGCAGGAAATTTTCTATGTTCAAGAATCAATGGAATCTTTGAGATAGGCATGGATTTTATTTTGGACGAAGATAATAAATTATGGTGTTTAGAAGCAAATTCAAAACCTGCAAGATTAGGCTTTAAATTGCTAGCAATGGATAAAACGACACCACTCGAATCACAAAAATATTTTACCGATGTGAGGGAACAATCCATGCGTAATATTATTAAATTTGGACAGGATTTGCTCAGCAGATTGTCATCTACCATAAAACTTATCCAGATACAATAAATCCAAGGGGAGAAGAACCGACATAAACCATATACACAAGCTATAATATATATAGGGAAAGGCTGTGAATTATTATTGAACTGTTAATAATTACTTTGCAGGAGGATCTAAAATGTTATTAAAGATCTGTTATGCCATATCTCTATATTTATTGTTTATAACCAGTGACCTTTTTGCAGCGGAGAAGGCGATAAGGGCGGCTAAAGAATTCTTCTCCAAAGAATCTGATATCACCTGGTTTATTATTACGTGCATCATTGCATCTGTATGGTTTGTGATCTGGCTGATCATCAATGCCAGACATAATTCCATGAATGCGAAACACATGTGATAGTAAAATCCTGGTAGAACTTAAACGCTACGCAAAATGTAAACTAAGGGACTTACACGTAAGAAATTATGCATGTAACACTAATCTTCACATTATCTTTGCCTAAATTTCAATCGCCAAACCCTCAACGCGGCGAGGGCCGCCATTCCGATTTGATTTAATAAATCTAAACAAATCTAACGTAAATCTGACCGTTACACGCACAATTTATTACATGCACTTTTATTAGGATCTATCTGAAAATATATATTTTCTAACGAATGAGCAAAGTCATTGCTTGGTCAAGGGAAATAATACCTTCTTGCGACGCCTCAATGGCCATAGTTACCATAGGGCGCATACCAGATTTGCACGCTTCCGCTTGTATCATCTCTTCTGGGACATCTTCAGTTGCCATCTTTTGAATCTCTTTAGTTACCTCAAGAAACTCATAGACCATCATCCTTCCTGATACTCCGGTATTGTAGCATTCATCACAACCAGTCGATGTATAGGCAACAGGGTCTTGGACATTTATTCCGTAATTCGTTAAAAAATTTAACTGCTCAGTCTGTAGTTTATTTGCTTTACGACATTGAGGACATAATTTAGGGAAAAGTTGTTGTGCCATTACACCACGTAATGTAGCAGAAATGAGGTAAGGTTCTATTCCCATATCAGTTAAGCGGGAAAACGCCCCTGCCGCCTGATTTGTGTGTAGCGAAGAGATTAGAATATGACCAGTTAATGCGGCTTGAACTGCAATCCTCGCAGTGTCTGGATCACGAATCTCTCCAACCATAATTACATCAGGATCGTGTCGTAGCACATTACGAAGAGCCTTTGCAAAACCGAAACCTATTTTTTCATTAACCTGAATCTGGTTTACTCCAAGTATTTCCGCCTCAATGGGATCTTCTACAGACAAAAGATGTTTAGGCTCATTAATCAATTCTCTTAGTACGGAAACTAACGTAGTAGATTTTCCACTTCCGGTAGGACCTGTAACCAGCATCATTCCGTGAACACTACGAACTATATGTCTGATCTTTTCTACTGTACTGCTATCTATACCCAGTTCACCTAAGCTAAAGTTACTCTTACCTTTATCCAGAATACGCATGACAATGTTTTCACCATAATTGCCAGGCATACAGGAAACACGCAGCTCTATTTTACGATTTTCGTGTTTAACCTGAAAACGGCCATCCTGAGGATGACGGTGTTCTGCTATGTTCATCAGAGACATAATCTTAAACCTGGTAATTAAGCTTTTATGCAGTTTCATATCCAAATTTTGATACATACGCAGTAAGCCGTTAGTCCTGAACGACACCTTTAGTCCATCAGGTTGTGGCAGCAAATGAATATCGCTAGCCCCTGACATTATACCGTCAAAAACTACCTTATTACTCAACCTTATTATTGGTGCAGTATAGGCTTCTTCCTGATGAAAGTTTACTGCACACTTATCTATGTCAGGAGCAAATTCATCTTCGTCAATTGCAAAATCAATATATTTCTTGTCTCCACAATGTTTACTTATACACTGTTCAATCTGCTTTAATGTTGCAACAACCATTTCCACCCACATATTAGTATGAAAACGTAATGTGTCTGTAATGCTTACATCTGCAGGGTTAGAGGTTGCAATGATGATCTTGTTTCCGTCAACATTAACAGGGAAAATATTATACTTACGTATAATGTCTTCAGAAACAATGTTCAAAAGTTCCGGTTTGAATGAAACATCGCGCATATTTACAAAGCGCATGTTAAACTTTAGAGCAAGCGCAACCATTAAGTTGGCTTCCGTTATAATTCCATTCCCAACAAGAATCGATCCCAGCTGTTTGCTCTTATTTGAACGCTGCTCTTCCAGCGCATCGTTAACTTGTTCTATGGTAACGAGTTTGGCTGCTATTAATATATCGCCAATCAGTTTTGCTTCAGGATAACTATTCTCAAGAGCATTTTCTATCATCTCTTGTGATATTTGGTGTTTATCAGAAATAATTTCGCCAAGTCGGCTCTCTTTTAATGCCTTCTGTTTTTTTAGAGCAGCCTCTACATCGTCTTGTGATGCATTTCCGACCTCAACAAGAATATTGCCTATTTTCCGGTTTTGAGCACGTTTTAATACACCTTTATTTGAAAAAAATATCAGCTTTATACCCAGTTCCTGATCAACCGGCACAGCATAGAACCCTATCCCGATATTGTTGTTTGACTGTTGCCGAAGTGCGCGAACGGTATAAACGTCATTGTTTATTGTTACAATGTCTTCGACAATCTCACCAGGGCGTTTCCGCGCAAATTTTTCATCTATAAATCCATTAAACAAAATACAGCAGACACGGGACAACTCATAAATCTGCTTATTTCCATTAGATTCAACTGTGATGGTTTCATCCATTGGGAGAAACTGTTTTCCAAGGATACCTGACACAGATTTATTATCTATAAATTTTATTTCTATCTTTTGCATTTTGTCGTTTATCCTTGTTTACATCTAATAATTTACATCTTCTCCGCCAAGCTTAACTAGTCTAAGCACGAGCAGTTGCCGTAACTGACGCTTATTGTAAGCAGCTATAAATAAGACATTTATCTTTTAACGTAAAATATGTTAAATGCTAAATGCCTAACGTATTGTATCGGCAAGCCAGTGGTTTTATTCAATTATTAATGTATCAGATATTTGCAAATGAATCTTTAAATCCTGGAACTTGATTTTTACATGATGAATATTTATAATTCTTTTATTATTTTGCAAATTTGTCCATTTTTATGTAAAATCCCACAATAATTATAGTGAGGATTTAAAAGTTTTTATATTTAACGAGTTAATAATGATGATAAACAAACGACATAGAATACAATTTCCACGTGATGAGTGCCAGAATGCAGATCAAGATGAAGCTTTCTTTTACCTAATTGAACCTGACGGAAAGAAAAAGATAAGGTTTCATGATTACGATAAGATATTTAATATTCCAGGGCTATACGAGCAGTTATTTTATGATCGTTTAAAATGTAATTCACCGGAAAAAGTAACTGAAATCCTCAGGGCAAGTTTGGCTCAATCTCAAGAAAACTTTACGGAGCTTAGAGTGCTTGACTTGGGCGCAGGTAACGGAATCATGGGAGCAGCTTTAAAAAAATACGGAGTTTCAAGGCTGGTTGCAGTTGACATTATTGAAGAAGCTCAGAATGCAACAGAAAGAGATAGACCGGATGTGTATGATGCTTATTATGTCGTAGATTTTTGCAATTTACAAGAGGATGAGAAGGAAGAAATGTCTTCATGGTCTTTGAACTGCCTTACCACTGTAGCCGCTTTAGGATTTGGAGATATTCCGCCAAGAGCGTTTATAGAGGCCTTTAATATTATTCAATCAAAAGGGTGGATTGGATTTAATATGAAAGACACGTTCTTGAATAAAAGTGATACCAGCGGTTTTTCAAAATTGATCCGTAATCTCGTTATTTCAAAGTATCTGGATTTATACCACCTGGAAAGATACCACCATCGCCTATCAATTGAAGGTGAGCCTCTCTATTACTACGCAATTGCCGGCAGAAAAAATGCTGACATACCAGAAGATTTCTGCGATAAGCATATGGATTAGTATGACATTTATACTTTTGATTGAAATCCTTATAGCAAAACCAAAACATTTCTTTAAGTTATATAGAAATTAGACCCGCTATCTGTGCATCGTGTCTAATTTCATATTACGTCAAAGCCGCAATCAAATGATGAATATGAAATTCAGAGGTTCTATTTCCTGACTTCAATCTCCAGATTTCTGTATCCCATAAAAACTGCAAAATCACAAGGAAAAGAAATTTTTGTAAATTGTAAAGTAATTAAGGTGCATATTTAAGGTTTCAGATACACCTCAAGAGATATTAATATGTCCAGAATTCTGTTTACATCTCCGGTACAGCCAATTGGAGGTTCCACGCCAAATGTATATAATTGGGATAAACCTCCTTCTCTGGTAAAACTTACCATGTCGTTTCTTAACCACCCTGGTCTCAGTTTTCTTAAGGCAAACATACCGAACATCGAGATCCTGGAATATCCTGCATGGTCGGATTTTAAGAACGCACTAAAGAAACCCGTGGACATCCTTGGCATCTCATTTTACATAAATGAAACAAATATAGTCATCAGAATGATAGATTATGCCAGGAAAGCTGGTGTAAAGGAGATCTGGGCTGGGAACTATGGGGCCTTTTCACCAAAAATATCAACATACTTTGACCGGATAATAACAGGCTGGGGAGAAAAGGCCGTGGGAGAGGCCCTTGGGATAACACCGAAAGATGAAGCAAGAATTGTCCATCCTCATATCTATGGATTCCTTGGTACCAATATTATACCACGGGTAGGCGGAATACATGGATTATTATTTACATCAAGAGGGTGTCCGTATAGATGTAATTATTGTCAAACCCCATCTTTTTATGGAAGAGCAGAAATTGTACCTATTGAAAGTATAGACCGGATTCTTTGGTCTTATGCGAAACAGGGAATTACGCTTATTAATATACTGGATGAAAATTTTGGCATTTTTAAACAACATACTGATGAGGTAATTACACTATTAAAGAAATACAAATTTAGATGGATATCTCTCTGCCGGGTAGACTTATTACTTAAAAACTTCGAAAAATGGAAGAACCATGGATTGCTGGGGGTTCATTTAGGTATAGAGAGCTTAAATCCTGAGGCCTTAAAAGGGGCAAGCAAACAGTTGATGCATTCTCAAAGTGTGGAAGCTCTTAAGATTTTGAGCAGGAATAATATGGTTGTTCAAGGTTTTTATATCATAGGATTTGAAGAAGATACTATTGATTCTATAAAGGTAAATATAGATGAACTTTCAACACTTGACCTTGATGTTATTCAAGTACAGGTACTTACCCCATATCCACAAACAGCCCTAGAGTACCAGATAAAAGAGAAATACGGACCATTAAACAACAATCTCAGCAAGTATAATTCCAGGAATTTGGTGTGGAATCATCCCAATATTAGTATGGAAGATATGAGAGACATTCAAGGTTGGGCAAACAAAAGACTGTTTACTATAAGACAGACAGTGAGGACAGTACAAAAAGTATTGGTTTATGATTGCACCAAACAGGTTTCGGTAAATGGGCTAAAACGACTTGTAACGAGTTATAAATCTGCAAGGCTCTATTCAAAAAACAGTGAAAGGATAAAGAGCGCTAAGTTATGGACAAAAAGACGTTGGTACCCCTATGAAGAGGATGAAAATTATTCTGAGAAAATATACTAATTTACAGCACAGCAAATCCCCTACCAAAATTGGGAATAGAGAATCCAGGAGTGAGAATGCAGGATAAACCATATATCCGGCATCGTAAGATTAGTATGCCCTTTCTAAACTATGTTTTCTATTATTCTGGTACTAGACTCCTGGATTCTCTATTCCAGAAAAGCTAGAAAATCATTTAAAGAAAGAAGTTTTTATAAGATAATACTATAAGTACCCTCCAATGGTCTAAATTCATGAGTAGGGGTGAAATGAGCACAGCACCGGTAGTTTTGTTACATACTCATTTACCATACATTTGTAAGAGATCAGTGGAACAGCTAAAAGTTATACTCCATACCCATGAAAAAGAAGTAGCCTTTGGCCTTAAGAGAACTGTTCCTGAAATCATCACCAAGTAATTTACTTTCCACAACCTGCTCATCATCACTTATATTAAGCTTTGCCGCCATGTGGGTTGTCCATTTTTCCCATTTATTACCCCACTTATGGCTGTACCCAATGGAAAAGCAGCAGGGTTATCATGGATAAGAACTCCATTATCACTGTGCGCAATGTTTGTTCCACCTCTGCCAGAAGAAACAGCTCCTATACTATCAAGCATTACACCAGTAGCATTTGACTCTTTGTCAAACAAAATTATCGGCACAATTACTATTAGAAAGTAAACTGCAAAAAACTTTAATTTATGCATGTCTTTTGTAACTACTTGAGTGACGAGACAGAGGGCTATTAGAGAAAAGCGGTGCACGATCATGTATAGGGTTATGTTCGTGAGAGCTGGGTAGATACCTTAGATTCCTTAATATTACTTTCGGACCATTAAAGGAGTAGTAGTATTATCAACTAAGTTTTACTAATCAGCGCCAGCAATGATAATCATGATTCATCCCTGATAGAGCCAAAGATTATAGAAACTCCAGAAGCCTTAAATAACTTGATTAGATCAAAGCAAAATCATTGATTTACTTCAGCCGATCCACCTAAAGAGTTATGTTTTTTCCGTATATTAAGCTAAAAACAATTCTATTGAAACCTAAATAGGTAAATGTTTAATTTACTGTGGCTATAAATGTGGCCAATAATACTCCCTCATCTTAATGCAAAATTAGAATAGCAAAAAATTACAGTTTATAAATATTTTTACGATATTTAAGTTAGGTGCATCCCGGGCGTCATATTATCAGGTAAATATTTAGCTTATGATCATCATAAGTATCAGGAATAATGACACTTCCTTGCATGAATGCAAAACTAGCAGAACAAAGATTACCGTTTACAAATCTAAATCTAACATCGGATCTTCTGATCCTTTATTAAGTAAAATGATAAAACTTCCTAAAAGCCTGAATATCTCTCAGGAAGAAGAGTTTGAGAGGTTAAGGTTATCATACCAAGCGCTTCCACTGTCATTAGTTGCAACATTAATTAATGGTATAGTGCTTTCGTTTTTTTTATGGAGATCTGTTAATCATAAAAATGTGATATTATGGTTTTCCTTATTGTTTATTGTTACAACCGCAAGGTTTCTTCTAACAACCGCTTATAATAAATCTACAAATCGCGAAGATTTAATTTGGAAGAAAATTTTTTTTCTCGGGGTTATTGGGGCAGGTTTGATATGGGCGCTTACCAATATATTGATGTTCCCTTTAAACCATTTTAACCATCAAGCATTTCTTGCCATTATAATTGCAGGCATGAGCGCAGGTTCATTAACCAGTTTATGTTATTATAAACGGATTAATCAACTCTTTATACTCATGCTACTTATACCACTAACGCTAAGGTTTTTAACGCAAACCGAACAGCTTTCTATTGCTATGGCATTAATGAGTGCGATTTGCTGCATTATGCTGTTAATAACTTCGCGTCGGTTTCACATAACTACAACGGAAAATATCCGTTTAAGTATAATCTGTAAAGACCAAGTTAAGGCCTACCGTGAGTCAGAATCAAAGTGGCGATCATTAACTGAAACATCGCCGGATCTTATTTTGATCCTTGACAAAAAGTTCAAGGTAGAAATGGCAAACCATAATGGTTTTGGAGTTAAAAAGAAAGATTTTATCGGTAAATATATCAAAGATTACATTGACGTAGATGATCAAGAGATGTTTGTAAATAATTTAAAAGATGTTTTACATTTTGGTTTGCCGCGTAATCAAGAAGTGCAGTGGAATCGTCAAGGTTTTGCTATAGTATTTGTTGAAGCTCAAATTTCACCAAGATATGACAATAATAATATTTGTGGTCTTATATTAAGCTTTCGTGATATAAGTTTTCGAAAGGCAGATGAATCGCTTATAAAGGAACTTGCCAAATTTCCAGCTGAAAACCCCAACCCCGTATTAAAAATTGACCGCAACGGAGTTATCGTATATTCTAACGAGCCTGGATTATCTTTTTTGAAATCTTTTAAGGTTAGAGTTGGTGAACAGATACCTAAACAATGGCTTAAAACAGTAAACAAGCTCTCTTCTCAAATGAAAAATATACAGATGGAAGAGTGTTTTCAGGATGATATATATCTGCTTACTTTTGCTTATATTAATAATCTACATATATATATATACGCAGCCAATATTACGGACCTTAAGAATGCTCAGCGTATGGCAGAGCAGGCTATGCATGCAAAATCTGAATTTCTCGCGACAATGAGCCACGAAATACGCACACCTATGAATGGTATAATGGGTATGCTTGAACTACTGCGTGACACTGATCTGAATGGGGATCAACACCAGTTCGCAAATACTGCTTTAAGTTCCGCAAACACCTTATTGTCACTTATTAATGATATATTGGATTTTTCAAAGATTGAAGCTGGTCATTTAAATATTGAGAACATTAAGTTTAATCTGAAACAGGTGGTAGAGAATGCAACAGAGCTTCTTGTAAATAGTGCTAATGAAAAGAGATTGGAGCTAGCATGTCGCATTGACTTAACATTATCTGACTATTTATACGGGGACCCAACCAGACTGTCTCAAATACTTATTAACCTTATAGGTAATGCAATAAAATTTACTGCCAAGGGAGAAGTTATAATAAATGTAAATTGTGAGAAAATAACAGATAATATGGCCTTTGTCCTTTTTGAAGTACAGGATACCGGCATTGGAATTAATGCCTCTGCACAAAGCCGGGTATTTGATACTTTTTCGCAAGCTGACAGTTCTACAACACGTAAATACGGAGGTACTGGACTGGGACTAGCCATATCCAGACGGCTTGTAAACTTAATGAACGGAGAACTGCGAGTTAAAAGTCAAGAGGGAGAAGGAGCTCTATTCTATTTTACTTTACCATTTAAAATAGCTAATGAATATGTTCCCATTGATAAAGGAGTTAGTTTACCTGATAACATTCATGCTCTAGTAGTTGCTGAACACAGTTTTGCATCTAAAACACTAGGAAAATATCTGGGGCATTACGGAGTTAAATACAATCTAACTAAAGATGCGGAATCAGCATTAAAAGCCCTTCAAACAGCAAAAGCGAACGGATCTTCATACAATATGATGATAATTGATAGCAAGCTGCCCGGGCTGAAAAGTTCATCTTTCGCAGACGCAATAGAGAATAATACAGACTTCTCCGACATTAAGGTAATTATATTAACATGGCTAGGTGAGACAGAAACCGGATTTACAAAATCTGGTAATAGTAGGTATTTAAGGAAACCTGTCAGTCATAGACGCTTATTAAATACAATTTATGATATTTTTGTTCATAATGAACCGGATCAGAAAAGAGATGATGTTATGCCGAAAAAGACGGCAGGTGATAAAAGCAGAACACTTCAGGGCAGAGTATTACTGGTAGACGATCATAAAATAAATCAGATGGTAGTAGGACGCCAGCTGAATAGGATAGGACTTGAGGTGTGTATAGCTAATAATGGAATAGAGGCCATAGAAAAGTGGAAAACAGATAATATAGACTTAATACTTATGGACTGTCAAATGCCAGAAATGGATGGATATGAAGCATCAAAGAATATTCGCAAATTGGAAAATGCAAACCACTCAAACCATGCAACCACAATAATAGCAATTACAGCCAATGCTATGGACGGAGACCGGGATAAATGCCTAGGTGCAGGTATGGATGATTATTTGAGTAAACCGTTTAAACAATCAACCCTGTTTGCTCTGTTGGAGAAATGGTTTACAAAAGAGAAAGATATACAACAGGCACAGTTGACAGATAAAGTTTATCAAATATGAAAAAACTGGTAATATTGAGCGCCCCTACCTCACGTGTATGCAATTAAAGATTCATTTTCCTATTTTAAGATTGCAATTAAATCAAGAAATTATACAATTGCCAGCTAAGAACAGGAACCAATAGGTTATAAATTATTTTTATGATCTATTTAAACACACATTTCCCCTGAAATTATATTATCAATGTAATGTTCTGACTTTTTTCATACTAAAAGATATCCAGATTCGTGATATATCTTCTCCAACAACTCTATACCCTTTAAGAACTTCCTAATTCCCTACCAAATTGAATGCTCGGCATTTTCAATGGTATACTTAAAGCACGCAGGAAAAGTGAAAATCAATTAGGATACAAAAATTATTTTTGAAGGGTAAAACATTAACTAAAAAATATGCTGCTTAAATTAGATATAAAAGAAATACATGTTAAATTAATTGCTGTAGTGATGTGTTTAATTGGAATAATACTTTTTGCAATTGCCCCTTTTCTGGGCAAGAGGCAAATGGAATCTGCCATCAGAAAGAATCAAATACATAAAATATGCAGTGTTAACAGCCAGGAAATTGATTGGAAACTCATTGTTTTGCACCATAGTGCTACAGAGGAAGGCAACGCAGCTAAGTTTGATGACTACCATAGAAATAAACGAAAGTGGCAGCACGGGCTGGCATACCATTTTGTTATCGGTAATGGTACGCTTTCAAGAGATGGAGGAATAGAGGTTGGCCCCCGCTGGAAAAGACAGATTCATGGTGCCCATGCAGGAAAGATGAAGATTAACAAGATAGCCATCGGCATATGTTTAGTTGGCAATTTTGAAACTACCGGCGGACCAACTGAACAGCAGCAAGATTCTCTTTTCCATTTAGTTTTATACCTTTGCAAAAAGTATAACATACCAATAGACAAAGTTGTTAGCCACAAACAGCTTTTAAAGAGCAATACATCATGCCCTGGCAAGAATTTCCCCATGGAAGCATTTAAGCATAGATTAGCAAAGACATTAAATGAACAAGGATTGATATAAGAATACTGTAATTTACTTTTGGAACGATTGATTATATTGCGTCCTGGCTAAATAGGATCTTACTTTCTCTATATCATACCCAAATGATCGACCAAAATCTTCAAGCTCTTTATCGTACTTATAACTCCTTGCAGTTACCAGCCCCAGGCCTTCACCTTGTACGGAATATTCATAAACCATTATTGCCTGTTCGCGGGTATCAATAAGATAAAGAGGTTCCCTATTCCCCTGCCTTTGTCCAATTAACCCGAATACATGCCTTGCATCTCCATCAGCCTGGGCACTTACGTACTGCGTAGACCCTTTGAATACAATTATAGTGAGAAGGACAACTATCGCGCCCAACAATATATTTTGTCCGTTCAATTTCTTTTCCATGTTATCTCCTGATTTTTACGTCAGTTAGCAATTTAGAATTGTATAGTAGATAATGTAATCTACCTTATCATAGAAACCTTGTTATCCTTCCTTAAATTCTTAGTCCTCAACTCTTCTTCTCTGTTTAATATAGTTGGACGTAGTATAATAACCAGGTTTGACCTTTCTATAACTTCCGAATCTCTGGAGAACAGACGTTTAAGAAGTGGTATTTTTGATAATACTGGAACCCCTCCAGACTTTATTCGCTTCTCAGTAGTTCCAAGTCCACCAACCATTAATGTCCCACGGTCAGGAACATCTACCGTTACAGACAGCTCCTGACGGTTTACCTGCGGTTGTTCAATTGTGAGGTTTAGCACTTGGAATGTTGTACCACCATTAGCACTTTCAAAAGGAACGGAGACTGGAAATGCCAAATCTTCAAATGTAACAATTGTGATATTTGGATGAACTTCTAGAAAAACGTGTTTCCGATCGGTACTAACAACGGGCCTTACATCAAATGTTGTTCCGTCTTCAACTACAGAAATAACCGGTTGAGGAACCTGGCTGATTATTTCGTAACTCTCAACATAAGTAAGTTCATTAACAACCCTTATACTACCTCTCTGTGTATTTGATAATGTTATACGGGGAGTTGTTAAAACTTCAGCTTCGTCACTCTCTTGAACTGCGTTGAGTAAGAACTCAAACTGAAAATCTTTTAATACAGAGTATGAGAAATTTAATCCTTTTGATATAGCTGATGCCCCAGCATCACCTGCACTAGTGTCAACATCAAAGTCAATACTTGAACTTTCACTGTCACGCTGAAGGGAAACATTTCTAAGCTCAACTCCAATATCCTGTAAGAATTTGTCAGACATCTTGATAAACCGTGCTTCAATACTTACCTGTAAATGTTGCGATGCTCTCATTGAAGTAAGAACGTCTTCTATTTGATTGTGTATATCTTCGGTATTAACCACTAACAAGTCACCCGGACGGTCTTCTCTGGTTGTCATTCGTCCTTGGCCCTCTTTCCATGATTCCGGTTCTATCGTCATTGAGATTAATCTGATTAATTCATTAACCCTGTCATTTGCGTTTCGTCGTTCACCTTCAATATTATTTTCAACAAAATCACTGATACGCCCACTACCCCCACCACCACCTCTGCTGCCACCACCACCGCCGCCTCCGTCTTCTTTTGAGATACGGTCATCAAGGTTTATTAAAAGATCTCTTACGTCGTAAACCCTGAGCTCCATTTTCTCTTTTCTTATGAAGACAAGATTATCCACTACTTCATAATTTACTTTTTCTGGCAATATATATTTTAATGCTGTTCTTATCGTGACATTATTCAGCTTAAGGGTAACCGGAGCATTTGGTAAATCTCTCTCCGGAATTAAATTAATATCTATTTTTTCCCTTAAAAAAGCCAATGCATCCTGAAGGGCTACCTGATAAAATTCAAACGAAATTATCATATCAAGTGCGTCTTTTATATCAGCAGGTATTTTCCCGTCAGGTTCCGTTACAATCCTCATCTTTGAAGTTCTGTCTTTCATCCCCTCAAAAATCTCTGTTCTGTCTGGAATTTGCCGCTTTTCTATACGTTCCATATCCTCTTCTGGAGGAAACCGCATAAGCTCTGTATAAGGTATAATCTGTTCTTCTAGCATTTCTACATTTTCTCTCATCTCGTTCCTGTTCGTAATATGTAAATTCTCGATATTTTCAAGATGGCGTAACCTTTGGAGATGTTCTTTAAATGCTATGGCTTTTACATTTGTTGGAAATTCTTCCAACAATTCGTCAACAATACTTTCCGCTTTATCAAGCGTCCCATTCTTGATTTCGGATTTAACATTAGAGAGCTTCCGCCTTATCATTTTTTTAGTACTTATGGGTTTTTTTACTTGTTTGGTTTCCTCATGAATTACTCTTTTTGTTGTGCTTATGGGTTTCTTTTCTTGTTTCATATCATCAGGAATTACTTCAGTCCTTGCACTCTCTATCTTATCTTTTCTCGGAGACGATATAGAACCAGAATAAGGTATTATCTGATTTTCTAACATGTCTATGTTTTTTTCAGATTCCACCATATTTGCAACCAGCAGTTTCTTGCTACGCTCGTTATGTTGAACCTCTTTAATATGTTCGTTGAAAGCCAATACTTTTTTGTTTGCAGGGTATGATTCCAACAGTTTATTGACTATCTTTTCTGCCTCATCAATTGCACCGTTATTAATCTTGGACTTAGCGAGAGAAAGTTCTTTCCTTACTAGTTTTGATATACCTTTGGATTTGTTTCCTATTTCTGATGTACCTATGGATTTGTTCCTTAGTGTTGTTGGGAAACTTGCCCAAATTGACGACATTTTCCAAATCTGAAGGCACGATAGTGCACTAAATAAACAGATTGCTAAAAAGATTTTTGCCCATTTTCTTTTGATATTCATTGGCCTTTATATAAAATAGAGTTTTCCCTCTTTAATAAATTATTAAAACCTTAATCAATTATCTTTTCTATCGCATTCTTAACAGGTTTCCAAAACGCCGTCTCTTTTTTTTCTTCTGAATGGTTCTTTGATTCAAGGTAGGCCGTTACGGTACCTATATTTGCAATTGAGCCGAGAAAGAGTTCTTTAATATCCCCATTTAGCCGTTCATTCTGATAGACAATTTTCATTGTTGTTATACTCAAAGGGTTTGATCTAACTTCAGTATTTAAGAACTTTCCATTACTGTCAAGGTTAACCAACATTTTTCTGGAATTTAATGGTTTTTTTGCATTTGGTATAATCTCCAGTAAAGTACAACCAGTCATAAAATCATATCTTGTTTTACTGTTTATCGGTATTATTTTGTCCATATTATCTCCAGGCCGGAAAACAAACGTTTGCTCAACTTGTGCATTCTCGCCCTTTTTCTTTACCAAAATTATAGCCTTCTCAATAGTTCCGCCCTTGTATACAATTTCAGTATCACCAGGTTCGAAAGCTGTCGTACTTTGCCTCTTTCTTTTGTTTAACTTTTTATTCCGCGCAGAAAGATCGCTTTCTTGCAAAAATTTAATATTCTTATTTTGTGTAATCAACTCAGGGGCAGGAATATCACGTAATCTCTTTTCCAAGCTTGCGGTATAGCCAAAGTTGTCAGGTTCAGGAGGTTTACTTATCTTAATGTTTCTATCAACAACAGGAGAAACCTCTTTAATTGTTTTTGTTGCCTCTTCCTCCTGCAAATTTTTAAAAATATTGAAGAGTGCAAAAACAAACAGTATGACAGCGATTGCCATCACCGCTTTATCAAAATAGATTAAGATAATAGATTTAGCTTTTTCCATAACATAAGTTGGCTTTATAAGTTTACGTAAACAATTATCGGCAATTTTAAAACTATATTAATACAATTGAAAACCATTTGGATCATGTACTTCACATATGCATAAATATGAACACCACTTATAGGACTTACTCTGCGGCAAATTCCAAAGAAATGGAGTTCATCATAATGCGGCGAAACAGCAACCAAAATACATAATCCGGAATAAGGCAACTAAGCCTTTATAAAGTAGTACTATATTGCATTGTTAAAATCCATCACATAGGCCTCTAAAGTGAGAATGTATGGTTTCGTATTTTCTACAAGCCGTCTGTTTTCATCTTCATTTTGCTCTAATTTTACAGATTCAATAAAGAAATTTAAATCAGAACCAAGGATGTCACTAATTACATAGAGAACCATTGTGTTTTCTATTTCCAGTTTCAAACTTATTGGGATAGCACTGAAAAGTTTTGCAGTTGATTTATTTTCAACCAATGGTTTATCTTTAAAGTTAAGATAGTAGAATTCGGATATAGCATGATTGTTTTTTATAATAATATTGACAACCTCATTCTGTATCCAGAAACGTTTCTGTTCTGCAGATATTTCATCAGTTGTTGGTAATCTAAGATCCCATGTTTTAAGATTAAAGTTTTTTTCGTTAATACTAACGTCATTAGAAGCTAACAATTCTTGAAGATAATTGGACCTTTCTCGGTAATGTCTTTTCCATAACGCTTCATCTTTTACTTCTAGGTCATTAATGTCTACAAAAACTCTTTCTATCATTATGTCACGTTCTTTTAAAAACTCTTTAGATGCACTTAACTCATCATTGAAATAATTAATATCTTCTTCTTTCGCCTTAATCCATTTCTCGTTGTAAATGTTTTTTCCTTTTCGGTGCAATCGATTAAGCGCCTCTACCTTATTATTTAAGTCGTTCTCTAAGGTTATATTTTGCGACTTCAATGGTTGAAGAAATAAGAAAAAGAAGACTATAGAAATAATAATACACATTGAGCTGATTATTAATTCAACTGAAAAGTTATATTTTGCAAGAACTTTTGTTATAAATGACATCTTCTTTTCTTTATTCTCATTACGGGATAGTTTAAAACTAGAAAGTTTGTCAGATATACCATTTAATCTCCGGCTTATATTGCTTTTCTTTTTTATATCATTAGCCGGCTGTTTTGATTCATCTTTTTCCAATTGATTCGGTAGCTCATGTGCCTGTTCATAATTCAGGATAGAGTTTACATCTGCAAATATTAGATCTTGTACATCTGGCTCTACAGGTGCACCTGCAACAGGCAGTTCATGATCTATTTGCGATGCCTCATCAGCAAGAAGCTCATCTTGCGTTTCTTCTTGTGATACATCAGAGATCAGAACATCTAACTCTTCTTCGTCTAGCCTTAGAGATAATTTGCGAAACACAAAAGCTTTAGCTATTAATCCGATTGGGATGGTGATGAATAAGCCGACGAGAAAGAAAGCAGCTCCAATAACATTAATACCTTGTGTAAAAAAACTTAGTAAGAGAAGATCTTTGGTGGAACCCTTTGTTAACTTTGCACTACTTTTTATGGCTACGATTGGGGAGCTCCCCTTATCAACAATAAAGTAACCAAAAAAACCCAGCCTTATGGCTAAAACTGCAACAAAACATATTGTAAAAAGAAGAATTACAACAAATACCAAAACAACAAATATTGAGTATTGCTGTAGCTGGCTTTTTAACAGCACAACAAAAATAGCCGGAAAGATCAGTGCCGCAAAAGCAGTGAAACCATAAAGAATACTGCCAATCAAGAATTTAAAGAATAGACGAAAGTTTGTAAATAGATCTCTTATCTTACACTTGGCATCGTCGTTGATTTTAATGGCTATACTAATAAATCCTATCTGAATAATTATCCCGAAGACTGCGCTGGCGATGGTAAAAACAAGTATTGCAACAGGTATATATGGTTCTATATATAAGTGTAAATTCGCATTACCAAATGTTGATGAAAGAACGGGGATGATGATATTGGAATAAAATTTTAACCCCCAAATAACAACTTCTGGTACTACAGTTACTAGCCCTGCAACAAGTAATAAAGCAATAAAGAAGACAATGTTGCTTCCCGTTTTGTTCCAACCCGTCTTAATCGCTTCAGATTTTAGAAATTTCTTTTCTATCATATTAATACCCATACAATTAGGCCTAGGTAATTCATTGATACTTTAACCATAATTAAATTTGACGCTACCCATAATGGGTATTATTAAACACCGGAAAATAATAAAAAGGTCTTATATTTAATTATCCATTCCATCTCAAAACCAATACCATCAGCAGCATGTTTTAGAGACCCTTTTACGACCTCTATATTGTCAAACACAGGAACCTCTTTATCATTCTCTACTAAGACCATCTTTTCAAACGCCCCTTTTATTTCGTTATAGATAAAGTCCAGTCTAGGGCTAAAACTTTTCCCTTTAATTCTCATGCTAACTGCTTTTTCCGGTTTTGTAACCCAACGGGTATCAAGACTGTATAGTATTGCCTTTTTCGGCAGAATACTAAAAATCCTGGGAATAATCTTGTTCCAAAACGCCTTGCCTTCTCCTATAGATGAAATTTGATCTAATTCTTTTTTCAGTTTATTGTACACATTCTCTTTCTTCTTATATCGTCTTTCAAGTTCAGTCGCCTTGTTAAATGTGCCTAGCTCTGAATTAATGGTCTTTTGGAGCCTATTGTTCTTAATAAGCTGGGCCCCCCAAAGGATTAAGACAGAAGCAAGAATCACAAATGACGAAAACATTACTACCTTTTTCTTTGCATAAAATGCTATTTTCTTTGAAAATTCTTCAGGCAAAAGGTTAAGCTTTATTTTCCCTTGTGATATACCTTGCATTGCAAGGCCTAGAGGTGTAACCAGGCTGAGACAATTATCCTTAAACCCCTTCAAGTCCTTAACATTTTCAGTTAAGATATTGTTGTTCTTGATATCTATTTGTTTTAGCTCATATCCCAGGCTTTGAGCTATTTCTTCTTTTTTATTAGGTTCAATAGAAAGAGTTCCGGAAACTACCAAAAACTTAATTTCAATTGCTTTAACAAGTGATCTGTAATAGCCAACAGAACGCTTTACTTCGTCAATGAAACTTTCACCTAACCCTACAGAAGGTAAATTGCGTAACCATACTTTATCACGGCTGAGAATCATAAGGTTTGTATTCTCCTGCCCTATTTCCAACAGCATTGTGGGTTCTATTTCATGCTCGTTAAACAACATGAAATTATATAACGCTATTGACCCTATTTGAATGGTAGTTAAATGGTTTTCTATCTGTTTAAAGCGCGAAAGAAATGTATATATGCTCTCTTTCTTAATAGCGAATATGCCAACTTCTGCCTCCGCCTCACTCGAGGAGGTGTTAGAGAAAGACTGATAGTCCCAAATAATTTCACTAACATCAATAGGAATGTGCTTTCCTATTTCAAATTTAACAATATTTTTCAGCTGTTTACTTTTTACATTGGGCAAGTTCACAAATCGAGAGAGCACAAACTGATCCGGAACGGCAATCAATATTCGGTCCGAACTTTCAATCTTGTTTCTACTTAAGAATAGGGATATTGCCTTTTTTGCCAGATCTGCAAGGTCATTAATATTTGAACTGTTTGACAACGTTTTTGTTGCCTGACTCTGTTGCTCAACCGGAAACGGCTTGAAATGTATTCCATTTTCAGTTTTAACCGTTTCTGCATCCTCGGATTCACACTCTGAGTAGTTGATCATATCGAAAGATTCGACAGATACTTTCTTTGCTTTTTTAGCAACCTTAACAGCTCTGATCCCTGTTTCGTTTATATATAAACCCCATGCTGCTCTTGTTGATATACTTTTAAACATGTTATGAGTGGCCTAATAAAGCCGAACTAATTATTTGATATACAAAAAACTGGGATTGAGATATAGAATATTTTGTCTTTAACTACTTTGAATTTGTCATGATTCCAATAGTGAATAACTCTCGTTATAAGTATCGTCCAAAATAGTTTATTATGTAATAAGTCGGCAGAAATGAAATTCTTTGAATTCTATACGCATAGCCATATATGTTGGTGACTTATTACAAGATATCTAATCTGTTCTGCAGGTTTTTATGAATTGCAGCACCTTTCGTCCAACTGTATCAATGCTGTCATTTGGATCTACATCTATCCGGATAGTACTGTTGAAGCTCTTAAACCATGTCATTTGACGTTTGGCAAATTTTTTTGTGTTTCGTTTGATGAGTTCAATTAACAGAAAGGAAATTCTTTGAATTCTATACGCATGGGCGTACATATTGGATACTTGTTACAAAACATCTAATCTGTTCTGCGGGTTTTTATGAATTGCAGCACCTTACTTCCAACTGTATCAATGCTGTCATTTGGATCTACATCTATCCGGATAGTATTGTTGAAACTCTTAAACCAAGTCATTTGACGTTTGGCAAATTTTTTTGTGTTTCGTTTGATGAGTTCAATTGCTTGTGACAAATCAATTTCATTATTTAAGTACTGCAGAGTCTCTTTGTAACCTAATGCCTGGACCGCTTGTTTACTCATCCCTTTTGGGTCTTTCTGCAAGCTACAGATCTCATTAACAAGTCCTTGGTCAAACATTGTTTCTATACGGTGTTCTATACGGCAATGTAAATCTTCTTTTGACCTATTTATTAAAAATATTGAATAGGTAAAATCAGGTTTCGGACGGTAGTATTTCTTTTGCAGGGTCGAAATTGCAATTCCAGTCTTTTCATACACTTCAATTGCGCGTATAATTCTTTTATGGTCTTCTTTATGCAACTTTTCTGCAGAAACAGGATCTATTGTTTTAAGTATACTAAGCAGATAGTCCGGGCCTTTTTCTCTGGCAGCAGCCGTCAAACGGTTTCTTAAGTCCCAATCCGCCCCTGGGCCATCAAAGACACCGTGAAGCAGCCCCCTAATGTAAAGCCCTGTACCACCGACAATTAATAAAAGGTTATCCTTGTTATTTAATTCGGAGATGATATCGTTCACTTCATTAACGTATTTACATAGACTATAAGGTTCCCAAGGATCAATAATATCTATCAGGTAATGAGGTATTTTACTCCTGACAGATTTAGGAACCTTTGCCGTACCGATATCCATTCCACGGTAAACCTGCATTGAATCTGCGGATATTATTTTTGTATTATTTATTGTCCTAGCAATATACAACGCTACGTCTGACTTTCCGCATGCAGTTGGGCCGACAATAAAGTAAATGTGATTATTCATTAATCTGGAGATGGGAAGATATCTTTGAGAACAAGAATGATATTGACAATAATAGAACAATCAGGATAGCATATTTACCTATAATTTCATTAAAATTTTAATTATTAAATATATATGAACGTTCACAGATTATCAGCAATCTTATTAACTGTTTCAAAGTCTATAAATTTTTTAAAAAATGATGTCTGGTATCTAACTTTAGATGAACTTTCACCAGTTAAGGTTTTCCTTGTTAAGATAGTAAGAATAATAATTCTGTCATCTTACGCATTTAAGAAAAACAACTGCAAATTACGTGCATCGGCCTTAACATTTTATACACTACTTTCAATTGTACCTGTTGTTGCACTTGCTTTTGGAATCGCAAAAGGTTTTGGATCTGAAAAGCTTTTTGAGAAACAGCTTATTGAGAAATTTCCCGGACAGGAAGACGTACTTATTGAAGTTATAGGTTTTGCTCATTCCCTTCTTAATGAGACAAAAGGTGGGATGATTGCCGGGGTTGGAGTTGTTCTGCTTTTCTGGGCGGTAATAAAACTTTTAGGAAATATTGAGCACTCTTTTAATAAAATTTGGGAGATCAAGAACAACAGAAGTTTTGGACGAAAAGTAAGTGACTACCTATCCGTTATGCTTATCTGCCCCATACTTGTAATTACATCCAGCAGTGTTACAGTGTTTATTAATTCAGAAATTACAAGTATGACCCAAAGATATGAATTTCTAGGCGTCTTCAACCCATTTATATTCTTCTTATTTAAGCTGTTACCATATTGTGTAATATGGGGAGTGTTTGCATTTACATATATTTTCTTGCCAAATACAAAAGTTAGCTTAAAGGCTGGAATCGTTACAGGAATTATTGCGGGTACGACATACCAGGTTGCCCAGTTAGGATACATCAGTTTCCAGGTTTATGTTTCACAATATAATACTATTTACGGCAGCTTTGCAGCTCTACCTCTTTTTTTGATATGGCTACAACTTAGCTGGTTGATCATGCTTTTTGGTGCAGGCTTATCTCATACGTTGCAAAATGTTGACCAAAATGAGTTTACTATTGATTGCAAGAAGTTAAGTTTATATCTAAAGAAGCGAGTATTATTACTAATCACCCATAATGTGATAAAAAACTTTTCAAAAGGAAACAGACCTGTATCAGCTATTGATATTGCAAATAGTACCAAGATTTCAGTTAGACTGGTAAAGAAATTCATTCATGAATTGATTGAATGTGGTATTATTTCTGAAACAATAGATAGAAAAAAAAGAGATTTTGCATATCAACCTGCATGCGACATTAATATACTCTCTGCAAAATATATTATAGATGCGTTAGAAAAGAATGGGGTAATGGAAATACCATTTACACAGTCATCTGAAATTAATAAGATATCAGAGATGTTAAGATCTATGGATAAAGCAATGGAAGAATCCTCAACAAATGTTTTGCTAAAGAGTATATAATAGAAATCATTATTAAATAAATCAGCAATTTTATCTAAAAGGAAAAAATTTGACACCGAGAAAAGGGCATTTAGAGACCAGAGGTATTTTTGTTACTGTTATTGTGCTTACAGTTCTTGTATTCACTGTTCAGGATTTGACGGCAAATAGTTTAATAGAGAATGACAAAACTGGTACTGCGGTTCAGAACGAAATTATTGATGTCATCATTAATAATGATTCATTTGAGAACAAAAGCTATTTAACAGGAAAAAATTATTTGGAAAAAGGCATGCTAAATGAGGCCATTTCTGAATTTAAAAAGACGATAAAAGAGGAACCTGGACATATAGAAGCACACTATTATCTTGGTATTGCCTATAAAGGCAAAGGACTTTTACGGAACGCCATACATACCTTTGAAAATGTAGTACAGTTAAAACCGGAATACGCTGCCACTTATGATCAATTGATTGAAGCGTGCATACAAAACGGAGAACATGATAAAGCCATTAATGTGTGTAAAAACGCTCTGAAGACAAACAATGCAAATGCTCAGATTTATTATCTTTTGGGCTTAATATATCATGACAAGAGGGATTTTGTCGAATCAATTAGTGCCCTTACAAAGTGTTTGGAAATAATTCCAGAACACATTAATGCCCATATTTACCTTGGGAAAATATATGAAAAAAGTCTTCAAACTGAATTAGCAATCTCACATTATTCGCAGGCTGTGCACATCAACCCCAACAACAGAGAATCACATTTAGCATTAGGATTAATTTATTTAAAGAAAAGTCTGTTTGATGAGGCAGTGGATGAATTAAAAAAGGCAATAGAAATCGACCCAGCGTTTGCAGACTCCCGATTATATTTAGGTATTGTTTATTATAACAAGAATTTACTTGATGATGCCGCGGATGAATTTGAAAAGGCTTTAAAGTTTAATCCTACACTTGGGGAGGCAAACGCACGTTTAGGTTTTGTTTATGTTAAAAAAGGTGACCATGTCAAAGCTATTCAACATTTCCAAAGCTCGATTGAAAAAAATTATTTTTCTGAAGATGTTTATGTTTGCTTGGGAAATTCATTGATTAACAAAGGATTATATAGTGAAGCAAGCGTTGAATTTGAAAAGATTTTAAAGGTAAATCCAGAGAGTTTCAAAGCTCATTATGGTTTAGGTCTTATTTATTCTCTCATTGGAAAGCCAGACAAAGCGATTGCAGAGTATAGATATTCCATTACCTCAAACCAGAACAATCCAGATGCATATACAAAATTGGGAGAGATGCTTGAAAGGAAAGGCTTCTATACCCAGGCAATAAAAGAGTATAAAAACGCGATTAATCGAAACTATAACAATGTTATCGTGCACAAGAAACTGGGAGAGCTTTATCTAAAAATAGGTAAGCTTAACAGTGCACTTGATGAATTTAATGTTGTCCTTACTATTGATCCCGGCTTTGCGGATATCTACATGGCTTTAGGAGAAGTTTACAACAAAATGGGATTAAGAGATGAATCTATTGCTGCGTTTATAAAAAGATTAGAAATTGAACCCAATAGTACCGAAGCGATGACAAACCTTGCACATCTCTATTTATCTAAAGGCATGATAGATGAAGCAATAGACTCTTTTTCAAACGCAATAAAGATAAATCCTAGAAACGCAGAGACACACTTTAATTTGGGAAAAGCATTTAGTATGAAAGGCATGCTTGACGACGCAGTGAAAGAGTTTTCTGACGCTATACACAAGTTTCCGGGGAATGGAGCATACCATTTTGAACTTGCAATCTCTTATGCAAAAATGGGAAAGCTGGATAATGCCATAAGTGCATTTTCAAAAGTAACTGAAATAGAGCCTGAAAATTTCGATGCCAGGATACTCATAGCAAACTTATACATGGATAAGGGCCATATTAGTCTGGCAATAGATGAATATAAAAAGGCAAAGGAGATAAACCCTGTACTTCTATCTGCTTATCACGGTTTAAATAGGGCCTACTTTCAGAAAGGAATGGTTACGGAGGCACTGGAAGAGCTGCGAGAAGCTATTGAGATCGCCCCTGAGAATCCTGAAGCATACGTTTCTAAAAGCGATATTTTTGCAAAAACAGGAAAACTACAGGAAGCTATTAATCTTTTAGAAAAAGCATCCAGAATAACTCCAAACAGTGATAAGATTTATAATAAGCTGGCAGATCTATATTTCCAGAATGGATTGTATGACAATACAATCGCGGTTTGCGAAAAAGGAATTAATGTTAACCCTAATCTCGCGGATTTCCATGTTCAATTAGGTGAGGCGTACATTATGAAGGGTGAGCTAGACAACGGTGTAAAGGCATTTACAAACGCCCTGCAACTAAATCCGGATAACACATCGACAAACATTGCATTGGGAGAAATTTATGCGTTGCAGGGATTTATGACAGACGCGGAACTCTTAAACTCGAAAGCCATAGAAATAAATAATTTAAATATTAAGGCACACTTTAATCTAGCTCAAATCTTTAGTGAACGTGGTAATTATGGACTAGCAGTAGATGAATATAAGAAAGTTATAGAGATTAATCCAGATTATGAAGTAGCGCACATAAGATTGGGTGATTTGTATTCTAAAAACGGAAAATATGGAAAGGCTGAAGAAAGATACAAAAAAGCGATAGAAATAAATCCTGTCTCCGTTGACGCACACATAAATTTATGCTGCTTGTTTGAAAAAACAGGATCTGTTGAGAAAGCAATAACAGCACTAAAAGAGGCATTAATGATTAACCCTTTTGGCGGAGAGCTGCATTACAAATTAGGCGTTCTCTACCTTGATAACAATCAATTTCATGACGCCATTAACTCTTTTAAAAACGCGATTAAAATAAATGGCAATCATACTAAATCACATATCGCGCTTGGAAAAGCCTTTGCCCTTAAAGGTGATTTCTTGTCGGCAATATATGAGCATAAAATAGCTATAGAACAGAACCCTGAACTTGCTGAGGTTTATCACTCATTGGGATTAATTTATGTAAAAATGAATAATCTTGAGTCCGCATTAGAAACATTTAAAAAGGTCTTAGTTATTAATCCTGAAGATGTAGATACATACCTAGAACTTGGACAACTGTATCTAAAAGAGTGTAAGTTTGAAGAAGCTGTTACTGCAATAAAAAAGGCCATAAGTATAAATCCAACTTTTATTGAAACTTATAGAGCTCTAGCGGTTATATACAAAAGCAATGGGTTACTTGATGAAGCAATAAGTGCATTAAAAACAATTATTGAAATTAATTCCAGGGATGTGGATGCACACTTTAAATTGGCGCAAATCTATTATGATAAAGGGTTGATTAGTAATGCCATCAGTGAGTATAAAAATACTATAAAAATAAATCCCCAATTTGCAGAAGGTCATTACCAACTTGGTGTTATTTATAAAGAGAACGGTTTAAATGAGAAAGCCGCAGATGAATTTAATGAAGTAATAAATATTACCCCTGATGTTCCGCGCGCATATTATCAGTTAGGATTAGTCTACTCTAAATCAACACATTACGAAAAAGCAATTACTTCATACAAAAAAA
Source organism: Candidatus Anammoxibacter sp. (assembly GCA_021777055.1). GTDB lineage: Bacteria > Planctomycetota > Brocadiia > Brocadiales > Anammoxibacteraceae > Anammoxibacter_A. The sequence continues at coordinate 51,997 of JAIQZO010000083.1, forward strand.
GTCTGGAGCTTCAACCGGAATCAGCTGAAACATATTTTGAGATGGGCTTGACATATTTCAATATTAATGAATTGGACAACGCTATCGCGTCCTTCAACAATGCAGTTAAAATAAACCGAAATTTCCTAAATGCTTACAATAAATTGGGAATGGCATTGATAAATAAAGGGGATTTTGATAATGCAATTAATACCTTCCAGAAAGCAATATCAATAAATCCAAACTCATTTGAAACATACTACGGCCTTGGTATTGCATACAATAATAAGTTGATGATAGATGAAGCCATCCTTGAGTTTAGAAGATCGTTAAAAATCAACCCGAATCAGACAGATGTATATGTTTCACTAGGTGAAGCGTATTATAAAAGGGGGATGTATGGGGAGAGTGTGTTTAATTATGAAAAAGCCATGGAGATATCTCCATATTATGCCAAAGCCCACTATTTGTTGGGGCTCACATTAGAAGCACAGGGTTTGTTCGATAAAGCAATCTATGAATATAAACGTTCAATTGAGATTAACCCTGATTATGTTGATGCTCATATGACATTAGGCCTTGCCTATTACAATAAAGGTATGCTGCTTGAAGCTATCTATGAGTATAAAAAAGTTTTGAGTTTTAACCCCAACCTTGCTAGCGCACATTCGTACCTCGGTGCCATATATGCGTTGAAAGGGAGGTTTAATGATGCCATTGACACATCGTTGCAAGCTATAAGAATTAATCCCCTTCTATGGGAAGCCCATTATACGTTAGCTCTCTCATACTCTAACAAAGGGATGTATGATAAAGCGATAAAGTCGTACAAAAGCGCCCTAGAGCTCAACCCTGATTCCATAGAAATCCTTGACGGGTTAGGTAACTTGTACACAAACAAAGAGATGTTCCAAGAGGCAGAAAAAACTTATCTGAATATTTTAGAAATAAACCCGGAATTTGCGGATGCTTATATTAATTTAGGAGCTGTTTGTGCGTTACAGGGAAAACTTGATAACGCGATATCCTATTATTCCAATGCTATTAAGATTAATCCGCAACATCCAGGGGCTCATTATACTCTTGGGTTAGCCTATTTTGAGAAAGGCATGATTGACGATGCTATAAGGGAGTATGAGACCGCTCTGGAGATTAATCCCGACCTCCTGGTTGCAAGATATAGCCTGAATGAGGCATACAAGCTTACTGAATTAAACAGCACAGGAAGGGTACATGACTACAAAAAAGCAATAAGGGACAATCCAAGCCCTGCCGGAGCACATTATATTCTCGGCCTAACAAATTATGATAAAGGCAGGTTTAACGATGCTATTGACGAATATAAGAAGGCTTTGGCGCTTGATTCTAATTATGAGGAGGCCCTTCACGGTTTGGCAATGGTTTATAAAATAAAGGGAGAAACTGAACAAGCAATTGCAGTATTCCTAAAGGCCTTAGAGATAAACCCCAACCGAATTGAAAATTATCTGGAACTGGCAAATGCTTACAGGAAAAACGGAATGATAAATGAGGCGACTATTGCCATAAATAAAGCTTTAATGGTTGATCCGAACAATAAAGCAGCAATTGATTCTTTAAATATAAACTCCACCCTAAAAAAACTAGTTAAAGAACCAAACAATACGGAGACACTTTTTAAATTGGGATTACTTTTTGAGGAGATAGGGGACACCGAATCCGCAGTTGAACAGTTTAAGAAAATATTGGAAATTGATCCCACCCACACTGCTGCAATGAAAAATCTGGAAGGGTATAAAAGAAAGAAACAAATAAAGAATTAGTCACGGGCAAAACAGGGGTGATGTGGTTAAAACAAGCAAGTTTGCACAAAACGAACATGAAGAAATATAATAATACCAACTGGTTCTCACGGTCGACTTCCTAAATTTGACGCAACCATACCTAAGGAACGTTGCATAAAGTGAGCTTGGTGGATAATACTTTGGAATTCAGGTCCGATTTTATTTATACCTTTAATCTTTTTTATGTCTATACATAAGCGATTTGGTGATATTATGTATTCGTTATTTCCAGATGGTTCTTTATAAATATTTGCATATATTTTATCTTCCATCTTTAGACGTATGCGATTTCTGTCTTGATTTCTTGATTCAAATCGACTAAATGCAAATGCGAGCGCTGCAGAACCCGCAAGGCTTGTAATTGGCTTTCCAAACAAAACAACAGACAACCCAACCTTCGCCATTACATTCATTACAAAAACAGGATTTCGTCTACAATTAGGCAATCCTATTAATGCCATAAGATTTAATATGGACATAGTATCATTACTAAAGACCGGTAGTCCCAAAACTGCAATAGTATCTAACAATGAGCCTTTATGCGAAGGGTTCACAGGTATTCTACCATTTCCACAAGGCTGACTGTTTTCAGCGTTCATAAACCCTATAAGCTCATCTTTGGTCTTTCCAAAGAAAGCTGTATTATGGTTAATCCGTAATTTTGCAGAAAGATCCCTATATATTTTTCCTCCATCGGATAGAGAGCTGAAATGAGAATCTACCAAACTGGCTCCTAATCTTGGGAACGTATCCATGTTCACATTTTTTAAACTTATTTCTTGTACGTTAAACTTCTCTTTCTTAAGACGTTGTCTGTAGGCTACCTTCAGTTTAAACCCTGCACCACTGGCAGCCGATGAGAAAGTGGTGAAAAATGGTAATGTCGCAAAGATACTCACAATGAATATTATAATGATTTTCATATTTAAGCCTAATTACCATCTATTTTCGTATCTGTTCAGTGTCATTACAACACGCCACACCTGCTACACCATACCCCAATATTTCTCAAGAGGATTATATTGCACTTGGTTTTTAATTCATAAGTCCTCATTCAAAATTACACAGCATGCGTTTTTCAACTCACAAGTCCCATCTAATAAGATGGGATTTAGGGATGTGTTAATGAACTCATCTAAATAGATACATATTTTCAGCCGTCGTTATTTAACCTTTGGACAAACGGTGTTTATGTGAACCTGTAAATATTTTTAAAGATTCTATCTTTGGCTGTATCTTTATATGATCGACATTTGCCCACTTGATTTTAATTATAGTGCCAACGGTACCTGACCTACAGCTAAATAGTATTTATAATGTGATAATGGTGCGGCGGGTTTATATCATTAATTGATATAGTCTCCTTCAGTATATATTTGTCCATATTTATTAGCAATTATTGTAACCAGGGAACCTTTATGCAAGGTTTCTCCATCGGAATTCCCCTCAAGTATTAGTATTAATTCTGTCCTTGGTAATATCCCCAGTATAGACATTGAATCTATACGTTCTGAGTTATCAACAGGCTTAAAAGAGATTCCAGAACTAATGTATGCCCTATCAGAAGAGAAGACTCCGGTTTTAACCTTTACATTTTTTCCCGATATCTTCATTACGGAGAATACGGATTTCTCTTTGTAATAAACCTCCCTATCGTCAACGTGCTCAACATACCACTGCCCATCTTCAGAATTTGGTGTAAATAACATGTATATAAGGCTATTTAGCCCATCATATTCCAAAGTATTAAACTTAGCATATTTTATTCCGCGTCCTCTATTCTTTTTAAATTTATTAAAGACATGTGATGCATCGTTAATCTTAATACTCTTCTTTAGTTTCTTAGATAACTGCAGAAATTCATATGCCAGCTCTTCAAATGTATATCCGAAACCTGAAAACGCAACTAATATCTCATCCAAATCTTCGTTACTTAATTCTATTGTATTTGAAGGTTCCGCCTGCAATGTAATTATTTTACGCTCTAAAAATTCCTTAGCACTGTTTAAAGATTCCGTATTACCATCACATGATTGAGTTGTTGCCAAAAGTAAACCCGTAACAGTGATTGTTATGCACAGAATCGGAAAGTAGATTACGCCTAAGTGATAAATGGCATTTAATATTATTATTTTTAAGTTTCTATCACATTTAATCTCGCCCACTTTATGTTTTCCTTATCTTTATTTTGTTGATTACCTATGCCTGCTCCATGTATAACCGTGTACAGTCACAAAAATTTTTTAAAATTGGATTTTACAAAACAGCTAAATAATTGCAACCATAATTTAGATTAAATAATAAAGTAGTTATTGCGAATCACCAAGATCGGTCAGTTTCCAGAACTCTAAGTTTTTATAATTTTTTTTATGAAAACATTGCTTTTTATTAATTTTTTTTTTATCCTTAAGTATACGTTACTAGTAAAGAGTGGTCTATTTCCATCATACTTCTTTTTTATCGTTCACATTTTAAACACATAGAAAGATCATAAAAATCATGGATGTTGAAATACTGTCACGAATACAATTTGCGTTTACCATAGCCTTTCATTACATTTATCCACCATTAAGTATTGGATTAGGCTTAATAATGGTAATAATGGAAGGTCAATATCTTCGTACTGGAGAAGCTGTTTATAAAAACATGGCTCGTTTCTGGACAAAGATTTTCGCCCTTATTTTCGGTATCGGAGTAGCATCTGGTATCGTAATGGAATTTGAGTTTGGCACAAACTGGGCAACCTACTCCCGCTATGTAGGTGATGTATTTGGCAGCGCATTAGCCGCAGAAGGGATATTCGCATTTGCATTGGAAAGCGGATTTTTAGGAATTCTGCTGTTTGGCTGGAAACGGGTAAGCCATAAAGTACATTTTATCGCTACGATTGGTGTTTGGCTCGGAGCTATGTTTTCCGCTGTATGGATTGTCGTCGCAAACAGTTGGCAACAAACACCAGCAGGTTACCATATAGTAGGTGAAGGTATACACGCGAGGGCTGAAATTATTGATTTCTGGGCCATGGTTTTCAATCCTTCAAGTATAGAGAGATTAACGCATGTCTGGTCAGGTGCTCTTTTGTCAGGAGCGTTTTTAGTCTTAAGCGTCCATGCTTATTATCTGATCAAGAACCGACATGTCGAACTGTCACGCAAAGCATTTAAGATCGCTCTTGTTGCCGCTACAATTTTCTCCCTTGGTCAATTATTAACAGGACATCGCTCTGCTGAAGGTGTGGCAAAGAATCAACCTGCAAAATTAGCTGCCTTGGAAGGACATTTTGATGCCATGGAAGTTGCGGATGCATATATGTTTGGGTGGGTTGATGAAGATAAGCAGAAAGTGTACGGATTGGGTATACCCAAAGGTTTGACATTTATGCTTCATCATGATTTCAAAACCCCAGTTAAAGGCTTAAACGCCTTCCCGGAAGATGAGCGACCTAAAGCAGTTAATGCTATTTTTCAATTTTACCATATCATGATTGCAGTAGGCATGTGTTTAATCTCAATGACGTTATTTGCCTGCTATCAATGGCGGCGAAAGAAATTATTTGATAATAAATTGTTACTCTGGGGATTTGTGTTTGCCGTAATTCTTCCGCAGATAGGCAATCAAGCCGGTTGGTTTGCAGCAGAAATGGGACGGCAACCATGGGTAGTCTACGGTCTCCTTCGTACTTCGGATGCATTATCAAAGGTGGTAACCGCTAATCAAGTATGGTTTTCACTCATAATGTTTTTCATTATTTATTCAGTTTTATTTGCTCTTTTTATATATCTTTTACTAAAAGAGATAAAGCATGGGCCAGAGGAGGAAGAATCAACCGATAGCAAACCTACACCAGAAATAAATGGTGGAGCTGCTTTGACTAGCGACTGACTCTTACTTTCTGTTATTCCGCCTTCTGGCTTCTAAATTCTGTATTCCATAAAAACTACAGAATCTTAAAAAAGAAGTTTTTATAAAGTAATACTATAGATATTATTTTTTTACCCAACATTAAATATTCATAAACAAATGGAAACTTTTTTTGGATTAAATTACCCTACATTATGGTTTTTGGTTATTGGAAGTTTGTTTTCAGGTTACGCAATATTAGACGGTTTTGATTTAGGCGCCGGGGCATGGCATCTATTTTTAAGAAAAGAAAATAGTCGGCGTGTAGCCTTAAATGCCATAGGTCCGGTATGGGATGGTAATGAAGTGTGGCTTGTAATCGGCGGCGGAGCATTATTTGCTGGCTTTCCGGTCGTGTATGCAACTATGTTTTCAGCCATGTATGTACCTTTTATGATATTTCTGGCATGCATAATATTCCGAGCTATTTCCATAGAATTTCGCAGTAAGGAACCCATGAAATGGTGGCGCCAACTCTGGGACGTTATCTACAGCCTTTCTAGTATTATCTTAGCCCTGTTATTGGGTGTGGTATTAGGAAATGTGTTGCAAGGCGTACCTATAGGCCTGGATTTGGAATTCGACGGCAATTGGCTGAAGTTTATTAATCCTTATGCTATTATTGTGGGAATCACAACTTTAGCCCTTTTCATGATGCACGGCGCAATATTTCTGGCAATGAAGACAGAAGATAAATTGTTTACAAGAGTTAATGTTTTGCTAAAGAGGGCTGTTATCTTTTTTGCTGTTTCCCTTGGCATTGCGACTCTGTACACGTGGGCACGCATACCTCATATGTCTGATGATTTCAGTAATCACCCGGTGCTCTTTATCCTTCCCATATTAGTTTTCTTGAGTATTGCAAATATTTCCAGATCGGTGAACAGGCAAAAATATGTGCAGGCTTTTATCTTTTCTTCCATAACCGTGTGTCTTCTTTTGATATTGGTATCCATTGAGCTGTATCCGGTATTGGTATTTTCAACAATTGACCCTGCTTACAATATTACGATCTATAATGCCGCATCTTCAAATGCCGCGTTACGCATCATGCTAATCATAACGGCAATTGGTGCTCCCTTGGTGTTCGCTTACACATTTTTTGTGTATCGTACCTTTAAAGGAAAAGTAATTCTGGATGATGATACTAGTTATTAATCATTAGGGCTCACACAACTTATTTTTGTGTGAGCCTTTAGTGTTTATTGTTGATTAATTTTAGTAATGCATACAGCGAACTGTTAAACGGTGTTGGAATTCCAATCTTTCTTCCATTTGCTATAACCGCCCCATTTATTGCGTCTATTTCAAGGTACTTGCCTTTTAATAAATCCTGCAGGGTTGATGTCCTCATTTTTTGACATCTTTCCGGAACATCCAAATACTCTTCAATCACCTGTTCATCCAAGCAGTGACCAATTCCTTTAGCAATACTTAATACTTCATTCATTGTCAAACGTATAAGTGCACGAGTTTCGTCACAACCCATCATCTCTTCCATTGTAGATTTCGTGATAGCACTGACAGAATTAAAAGCGGCATTCCAAACAAGTTTTCTCCATAAATCTCTCTGTATATCATTAGAAATAGTACACGGCACATCCGCCTTCTCAAACATTCTTGCAACTTTACGGCCCCTATCAGATATCTTTCCGTCTCTTTTGCCTATTACGAGTTTTCCGGAATAATAATGGAGTATTTCACCCCATTTGTTTAATTCCGAACTAATAAACACAACCCCCCCAAGCACATTATCTTTTCCTGTGATCCTTAATATCCTGTCAGCATTGTCAACGCCATTTTGCAAAGATAGTATTATAGTATTTTTCCCAATATTCTTAAGACATTGAGTTGTTGCCTCTTCCGTCGAATATGACTTAACACACATCAAGATTAAGTCCACATCTCCAAGCCTGGCAGGATCACTAACCACATTAACCTTAAGTGACAGCTCACCTTTATAGCTCTTGATTATTAAGCCTCTGGACTTAATGCTATCAAGATACTCACCCCTGGCAACAAAAGTAACGTCCTCACCCGCCCTAACAAGCATTCCTCCAAAATAGCCACCCACCGCACCGGCACCTATCACCAAAACCTTCATAGTTTTCTTGATTTAAGAGTTGTAAATATAATCTTTTCAGTAATTTTAAAAATGGTATTTATTCAGCAAAGTAATGTAACCCCGCCCTATATCCCCTCACATTAGAAGAGTCTTTCAAATGTTAAGATGTGTGCTATTTCATCCCATCTAGAAAGAGGAGTCGCTACGTAAGGAGCAGCTGGACCAGCTACGTAAGCAGACTGATAGTACAATATACGCAAAATAGGCACAAAAGTGTTTTATCTTTCTAAATGAAACAAAGGATCTAAGGCTATAACAGTTCAGCTAGTACCCCTATATTGTTTCTCACACAAAGACACAAAAGCACAAATGTAGTCCATGTTCAACAATATAAATAGCAAGAATAAGAAAACATTCTATTGAAAGATAAACACTGGTGTTTCTGTCAGTGTTATAGAAGATGCATCCATGGTTTCTTGAGACGCTTTTGTCTTACCATCAGATAATAATTTTTCAACTTTCACAGATCCTAAAGCCCCAGGAAGGTCGAGTTCAATACTGAAAGAGTCATCAGGCAAAACAGGTTCTTGCGTATTCATCCAGGCAATCCAAAAGTCACCATTAGGGTGATCAACCTTGTACAATCTGATCTCTTCAGTATCTACATCAAGAAAAAAAACATCATTATATCCTTTTATATGTCCAATCATTTGTTTCATGGAATACCAACCAGGATTCTTGTCTTTTACAGTGCGTTCTTGAGTACGACCATTGCGAGCAACGTCAATAACCCCAGCCCAACCAGCAAATCCCGCACCAGCATCAACACCAAAAAAACCGTTTTGTAAGAATTCAAAGTCCTCGGTAAAAGCAGAATTGATTAAGACTATATCATTTGATGCCGCAATAATGGCTTTCTTTACAATATCCTCCGCAGTATGCTTACGAGCGAACGCTTCCAATTGGGCAGTTCCTTCCTCGACTAATGCCTCAAAGTATTCCGCTACTTTACAATGTTCTTGTTTATCTCGTACGGGATAGAAAAATGTTGAAGCTGTAAAACCATTACATCTTGTTCCATCACCAAAGCCAACATAAGGACTCGTAACAGTATCAGAAATAATAATCGGTTTAGGATCTATATTTCTTTGCGATTCTTCCCATCTTAACCAACGAACAAGGTGATCAATCTCATAAGGAGAACCAAGAGAATGGATATTCCAAACATCAGTATATTCATGATTTTCAAGAATTAACTTAACTTCATCATAGTTTTTCGTATTACCACTAGGCAGTTTCCCGTAATCATTGGTGATTGCTTGCGGATATCCCTCAGGATCAAAATCAAGACCTTTAGCAATAGCAGTATCCATCACTAAAAAGAATGCAGCATGAGCAATAGAAACGTCAGGATAGACATCGTGCATCGCGTCATAAGCTATTTTTAAAGATTCTACATATTTTTCACCGGGCTCAGGAGTATACGATGAATATTCAACACCAAACTCATAGTGCCTAATAGGATGTCTTAATCCAGGCATATCATCAAGTCCGTCACCATCATAGCGTTCTACAAATTCTTTAAGCCATGCTTCAAACTCAGGAATGTTTTCATCTTTAGGAGAATAATCGTTGCCCAAATTTAAAGAACCAAAGGAGGTGGAATCAACAGAGGCAGTATCATGATCATATCTTAACCCAACTGTAATGTTTTCAATGCCAGCATCTTGGTATTCATGCACAAGAGCATCTAGTTCAGAAAAATCAATAGGTTTATCAAGATTAGGCTGCATACTCATCCATCTGTAAAAGTTTTCAGGGAAAAATTTCACCCCATTCATTCCTGTTTCAGCAAATACCTTTCCTGTTCCAGGGAAAGCATATTCAATACCAATAATTATTTCATTCTTATTCATACTTGAAGTTGTTGGAGTAGGAATTAACTCAGGATTATCTTCCTCATCAACCCCATGAACAGGTTCTGATCCTTCTTCACCTCTTTCTTCTTTTGGTTCTTCAGCATTAGTATCTGTCGTTACAGTTCGCAAATCCCAATTATTCTTGCTTTTGATAATAATCGCAGCAGAAATACAAGAACAGATAACAAACAATGTAATAATTGATAAAACAGTTACAGAAAAAAATTTATTCAACATTAGTACAAGCATAGATTAAGTTTTAATAAAGGTTGTTGATTTAAATTTTACTTATATTGTCATTTAAATTTATGTTTAGAGTTAACATTGTCCGGTTAGCCTTTTACAGTGTAAAAATGTTTCATATTTATGAACATTTTGCAACATCATGATGTTAGAAAGTTACTAAGGTTAAATAGAGATTCTTTTTATTAATAATAAATTTCAATTATTTTAGGCACTTTAGATCATTTTAGGCATTTTAGGCACTTAATGTTAAGACACATATGTGTCACGTAAATAACTAACCGGACAACGCTGGTTTAGAGTACCTTAAAAAAATAAAGATAGAATTTAAGAAAAATTGCACTAGTCAGATTAATTCCGATGAAATAGAAAATGCCAAACAAATAATGTCCATATGGCACTATATGTACTTCTCGTCTTTTTGCACCCAACGACATTTACAACACAACTTCATATATTTAATAAACTTATCAAAAAAGTCAAAGTTATTATTGACACTATTGTACTTAGAAATATAGAAACCGCTATTATATGTTTATTTAACGGATAGATTTCCGATAACGCGAAAGGGGTAATTGCCAACGGCATTGCAGATTGGATTACAGATATTTTAAATTCCTTTTCTAAAGAGAAATGCGAAAAGAGCAAGAAAAATATTGCTGGAAGAAATATCAATTTTATAGCAGTTATACATGCGGCATGTGTAAGTTCGTTGTTAAACTCAACCTTTTTAGCAATAAAGATCCCAAGAGCCAAAAGTACAACAGGCGAGGCGGCAGAAGCAATTAGTTGTATCGTCTCCTTTATAAATATAGGTATCTCTATTTTAAAATAAGCTATAAATATTCCTAGAAAAACTGAAATTATCAGAGGGTTTTTTGTAATACTCTTAATAACAGCAAAAATACCTGAAGCACCATGCCCGGTAGAAAGCTCCAAAATAAATATTCCTAAGGTAAAAACAAGTATGAGATAAATGGCAACATGAACACATACAATACCCTCGGAACCAGGAATTATAGAAGTTGTGAACGGAAAACCTAGATACGCTACATTTCCAAAAAAGACACAGATAACATATGTGTTAACTACACTTTTATCAAGGTTTAACAATTTGGTTACAGCAAACGTAATCAAAATTATAGAAATCAATATTGCAAAATTATAACCTATTATATCCGCTTTTAAAGGGACACTATTTCCAATATTAATAAAACTCGTTAAAACTATGGCAGGAAAACCCAGATAAAGCCCGAATTTATTCAAAACCTCAACCCATTTATCATCTGCTATAAATATACGTAATACCGATCCAATAGCAATAATAATAAAGAAAGGGGCAATTGACAGAAGAAGGTTAACCATATATATCGATTCTTTTATGAATTCCTACAAAGATGTCCCACAATGTAAGCAGAGGTAAACGGCTTTTCTAAAAAATAAGAAATTTGACAGTCTGAATTATAAATAAATTTATGCCAAAAGAACAACCGATTATCCTTATTTTCCCAAAGGAGATAGATTACTAATGAAGGGCAATCAAAGCAGGCAAAAAGAGATCGAATAGGTAAAGGAGAAGTTATCTAACTGTCACATTTCAATGCTAGCGGAATTAGCAGTTAATGATAGTATTAATAATGAAGCAACAGCAATCACCGCAGGTTTTACAAGCACATATTTCTCAAATAACATTATTATGCTCTTCCTGTTCGTCCTTTCAAAAAAAATAATATCTAAATGATCATAATGGCTATAGAAACAGCTTAATTATAACCTTCATAAGATTATTAAACTGTCTTATGTAAATAGATACACTCCATTTCATCTCCATGCGCAGCATTTTCATTATTAAATTAGCGCCTGCGGCGAGCTAAAGTCTCCAACGAGTCACGTCTCCTATCGCAAACAAACATCTCTACCCGTACATCATCAAGGTTAAGCCTTGAGTTACGAAATGTAGCTCATACCTTTAGGTTTGCGTCAATACTTAACAGTAATAACGAAAACCATTTCAATTATCTACGACACACAATATTATGTAAATAGTATGTTGGGTTAAGCGGTAGCGAAACCCAACAGAGCGTGACGAATAATTGTTGGGTTTCGCTACCGCTTAACCCAACATACACCTTAACTCATAGAAAATACAGGCGTTACACCGTAACACTAACAGAAGAAACGTATTCGGCCAAAAATGACAATTCCTATACTATTAAATTAGCGCCCTTCTGGCGGGCGAGAATCTCCAACTAGAATCTTCTCCTATCGCAAACGAACATCACTCTCCATACATCATCAAGGCTAAAGCCTTGAGTTACGAAATGTAGCTCAAACCTTCAGGTTTGATTCGGTTAGATCAAAAACGTACTGATGTATCTCATCCCTTTAGGTTAGCCAACATATTTGCTAAGCAAATTCCTAACCGAACAATACTGGCCTTACCTATACATTAAATCATTCCCTACCCACAGAGATAATCGAACCTACACCAGTTAAATTTATATCAATCTTTGTTTCCTGGTCACTATAATCGTCAGTTATATAGTTTTTGGAGGTAAATGAGTTGAATGTTCTTTCCCATCCATTTCCATTTACAGTTAATAGTGTACCGACTGAAAAGGCATTTAGTTTCTCACCGGAATCCGACGGGACAACAATATTCATAAGACCGCCTGCGCTAGTTACTGCAACATCATGTTGTTCACTCTCGTAAGATCCCCTAAAATCAAGTTCTACATTGTTGCCTCCGCCTAAAAGATTAAATCTCTTAAAATCAGTATTCCCAATATTTGAGATGGAAATTTTTATCCCTCCTCCATTTATCATAAAATCATCAACCTGTCTGGATGTTGGAGAGCTGAAATCAATACTTAAATTAGCACCACCAAGGTTTAACATACAGTCTTTAATAGGCATTCCTCCAAAATCAATATTACCGGTGGCACCTCCTGTGTTCATAGTTAGATTCGTATCAATATCATAATTTCCTATTGTTATCTCCCATCTTTCAATAGAACCAGAAATATCAAATCTATTAAACTTATCAAACCTCTTTATATCATTTCCTGAAACAAATTCGGCGGTAAAAGTGCTGCCAGATTCTGATGTCGTAAAGGTTGGCACAGCATTATCATTATCAAAAGTAACAACCGCTTTAACTATGGTATCGTTATCATCAACTTGTGAAATATTAACCCTTGCTCCTCCGATCTTAAATAGGAGCTTAAGATCATCGGCATTTACATTATTTACATCGTCCTTTGTCAACACAAATGTAGACGTTGTTTCCTCTCCTATTGCTAAAGGATTTAATAAACAAAATGTAGTAATAACAAATAGTAATATTTTCTTCATTTTTTTCTCCTATAAAGAATACAATAATTGTTAATAAATATTTACTCAACTAAGGTATAAATGTTCAATTTATGTCCCCTATGAGTATAGAGTGCTATTTAAATTAAAGCTTCTGCGAACTTTTATCACTTAAAATCTTAATTTTAATCGTACTCATAATCATTATCCTTTCACTGAGATTAAGATTACAAATATCATTATGATTTTAGTAATTTTTGTTGAGCAGTATCCACTTCACATTATTAATAAAATGAAAATCCATATACTATTAAATTCGCGTCTACGGCGGACTTTTTACCATAGAGTAACTTTGTGAATACTTTCGTTGTTAGTTCAAGTCTCTGACTTGAACTAATCTGACATTAGCAATACTCTGTATGGTTTTGCATTTTGGAGACAACCTATTGCCTATAAACATTAATCTCTTTTACTCGCAACAGAGTTGCGTTAAAGTTAGATGTGGTTCAAATCTGGAGATTTGAACCAACCGCAAAAAAAACAAGCATAACCAACGACAGCCACAACAGTTACAACTTAACACAAAAAAAACGTATTTATTCCAAAATGAAAATTCCTATACTATCTAGTTATAGGAAAAGGAATTAAAACTATCCAAGTTTCTAATCTTTTTTTTATTATCAATCCTTTTCACGATACCAGCCATTACCCTGCCAGGCCCAATCCCATTAAACTCTTCAACTCCGTCTTTTATAAGGTTTTGGATCGAATGGCTCCATAGAACAGGGTGAGTAAGCTGCATTATTAGGTCTTTACATATATCGTCCGGTTTATAAATATACCGGCCATCTATATTAGAAATAACAGGTATCTTCGCATCCGATATCTTAATTTTGCCCAGTTCCCTTTCTAATATGTTTTTGGCTGGCGACATAAGGTGCGAATGGAACGCACTGTTTGCCTGCAAACGGAATACAGCCCTTGCACCTCTTTCCTTTGCGACTGACCGCACAACTTCCAGGGCGGCCCTCTCGCCGGATATAACAATATGGCCAGGGTAATTATAGTTTGCAGGCGTTACTTCACCTGCCCATCTTGCATAACTGCATATATTCTCCATCGTACTATCGTCCAGTCCAATAACTGTTAACATGCCACCAGGTTTTGTATTACAATTATTATCTATGTATTTCCCCACATTATGGACTAATTTGATAGCATCTCTAAACTCAATTGCACCTGCAAATACAAGGGAGGTATATTCGCCCAGGCTCAAACCTGCAACGCTAGAGCAGCTACTATTCTTATCACTTTGCTCTTTAAGTCCCTCTATTATTGCCAGACTTGTGACCATTATGGCAGGATGGCAAACTGCCGTCTTATCTAATAACTCTCTTTCTCCGTTAAAACATATACCAGAAAGATTAAATCCCAGAATATCATCTGCCAGATCATACAATCTTTTCGCACTGGGAGAATTTTCATATAGATCCTTTCCCATACCAACATATTGCGAACCTGTACCAGGAAAAAGAAACGTCTTCTTTGTATTAATATTTATTTTCATTTGGTTTCCTCCTAAATGTATTGTGAAGATTAGATATTATTAATAAAAACCATAATATCTAATAACACATTAGCGCCAGCGTACCGGACAATCCAAAAAATACATATAATCCGGTTTGCTCTCGAGCTGTTAAATTATCTTAATGAAGATAATATATGTAGTTGCACTTTACATTCCAAACCAACAATAATTTTTGTCAATACAATTCTTGATGTTGTAAATACAGTATCTATCTGTGTACCTAACCAAATACATTAATGCCACTTAACTAGAGTATAAAGCCCCATGTAATTTTTTTTAGAAAAAGATTATGCACTGCAACAAATGTACGATATAGAGAAAAAATATCAAATCGTAATAGTGCCACTTTGTGTAACAAACCATATTACCGGCTTTTCTGCATCTCATGTTAATGAATATGGATATTGTTTTATCTTCTTGCAATACGGCATGTTGAGGTACAACCAGAATGTCACGACATGAAACATCTGTTTAATGGAACGATATGTTACGATTATAAAACGTATAGCAAATCACAGGAGATGTTAAATACCGATGTCAGTAAATAAATATCCATGATAATGACTTTAAATGTTTTTTCTAATTTAGAGATTTTGATTTATTTTCCTTAAATAATATATAACCTCTGTAACATTTATAACATTCTCACTTTGCTATTTATTCCTGGAAAGATAATATGCTTCTAACTGAAATTAAGTTAAGAATATTATGATTGAAGTCTGAGCAAAGATGAAGTTCAAACTAATTATTGAGAATTCAGAGATTGAAGATAGTTCAAAGTTGGCCTGAAGAAAAGAGTGAATAGACCAAACTATTTATATGAAGTCCTTTAGTATCTTACCAATAAAGTTTTGACAATTTTTAGCAAGATATTTATTTGTTGGGTTTTGCATGGTATCTGATAAGCTCCATGAAACAATCCCAAATGACAAACAATTCCCAATAAATAAATACAAAATGCCAAACACACTGGTCTTGGTCATTGGGAAATTGTAATTTGTTATTTGTTTGTGATTTGGAATTTAATAGATCCTGTTTGGTTCTGGTTCGATCAGGTTAGAAGGCATGTTTTTGCTTAGAGGGTCTCTGGAGATCTTTACAGGAAGAGAGAGAGGTGATCATGAACCTATATATAATTATCACAGGGATAATCACCTCGTCATCATTATTATCTTTATTTACCAGACTTTTTCGACGCTAAATGCGCGGGTGGCGCACCCATAATAGAGTAACCACAATCTACATGGATATTCTCCCCTGTTACCCCGCTAGACAAATCACTTAATAAATAGAGGGCAGTTTTCCCAACATCAGCACCAGTAACATCTCTCTTTAAAGGGCTTACTTCTGCCGCAAAATTAATCATTGAATCTATGTCGCCTACAGCTGACGAAGCTAATGTTCTTTGAGGTCCTGCAGAAATTGAATTAACCCTGATATTTTTTTCCCCTAAATCATAAGCCAAATAACGGGCTGATGATTCTAATGCCGACTTTGCCACACCCATCACATTATAATTGGGCACAACCCTTTCACCACCCAAATAACTAAGGGCTATAATGGATCCGCCATTAGGCATTAATTGAGAAGCACCCTTAGCCATAGGAATTAAACTGTAAGCACTTATACCTAAAGCTAACTGAAACCCGTCCCTGCTAGTATCTACAAATCTACCTTTTAAATCCTCTGTGTTAGCAAATGCAATGGAATGGACAAAAAAATCAATATCACCAAACCCTTCCTTGATCTCTTTAAAACCTTTTTCAATTGATTCGTCATCGGAAGCGTCCATAGGTACTAAAAACGGCGTACCATATTTTTCTGCAATTTTTTTAACCCTTCTTTCTACGGCAGGGATAGGCAAAAAAGCTAGACCGATATCCGCGTTATGCTCTTTTAATGTTTTAAGTATTTTGGTCGCATAAGAGTATTCATTTACGACACCGGTAATAATTCCTTTTTTCCCTTCTAAAAAACCCATCCTTTTCTCCTAATAAAGTGTACTTCTATACTAAACAATGGCACAAATAAAGCGTTTATGTGATCGTTGAGTATATCATCATTTCCCTCACTTAACAACTTTTTTACACTCTAATGAGGCTGAAGACAAAGACTATTCTCAAGCCTTCAATAGTAGAAAAAAGGCAGTTAATACCTATACTGTCCACGATTTTATAGATTGGAAAAGCAATCTCTTTTCATCTCGTATACACTTCCACATCCGAAAAACAAATTGAGTTTGGATTACACTCTAATATACAAAACCTAACAATACAAAAATAAACCCTAGTACAACGTCTATGTTGTATTGGCGATTATAATGGACCCCATAATCTGAACTGCTAGCCAAGCTACATTTTTGCTATAATCTTTTAGAAAAAAAGGAGCAAAAATGCGAAAAAGATATGGAGATAAATTAAAGGCTAAGGTTGCCCTTGAGGCCCTAAAAAATGA
>JAIQZO010000084.1 GCA_021777055.1 Candidatus Anammoxibacter sp.
TCATTTTTTAGGGCCTCAAGGGCAACCTTAGCCTTTAATTTATCTCCATATCTTTTTCGCATTTTTGCTCCTTTTTTTCTAAAAGATTATAGCAAAAATGTAGCTTGGCTAGCAGTTCAGATTATGGGGTCCATTATAATCCTTATCTATCCCCCTATAAATTCCAATTATATTGCATTTTTTTGAAACAATATCCGCAAAATGATACAGGTAAGAACTTTGTTATAAAAGATCATAGTAATTAACGTTAAAAAAATTTTCCCCATAATATAGGCAAATCATTAACTTTAGAACCTCCGCATTTCATAAACAACAATATCTTACAATCTCCTGGTACAACTATTGCGATACTGGTATATGTTTTGTGCCTATCTTTAGAAATAAAGATGTTTACACTTCTATTAGCGCCTACTTCTGATCTATAAGGGAGAGAAGTTTGAGACAGTTAACTAAGCGAACAATATCTATATTCTTACTGATTTTATCTGTAACAGTTTATTTCTTCTGCAATCTAAATGTTTGTAAAGCTCTCGTAAATGATAAACCCGCATCAGAAGCTCTGGCATTTGTTAAAGACGAGATTTTGGTTAAATTCAAAAAAGGGATTTCTAATGAAACCATAAACGAAATAAACAAATTACATGGGGCAACTATAAAAGGCCGAAAGCTCATTGGAGGTTTCAAAAGGTTAAAATTTAGCAATAACACCAAATCTGCCAGAAAATTAATAGAAGAGTATCGTACACTTGAGGAAGTAGTATTTGCAGAGCCAAACTATATTGTAAAAGCAACAGCTATACCAAACGATGGCCACTTTAACAATCTATGGGGGTTAAACAATATAGGACAGGCAGAAGGAACATCTGGCGCAGACATTGGGGCAATTGATGCATGGGATATACAGACTGACAGTTCTTCAATCATTTGTGCCGTTATTGATACAGGTGTTGATTATAACCATGAAGACCTGTCACAAAATATCTGGATAAATTTAGATAAGATTGCAGACAATGGTATTGATGACGATAAGAATGGTTTTGTAGATGATGTTTATGGCTGGGATTTTGTAAATAATGATAACGATCCATTTGATGATAATTCACATGGTACTCATGTGGCTGGAACTATTAGCGCTGAAGGCAATAATTCAATTGGTGTCAGTGGTGTTAGCTGGTCAGGTAAAATAATGGCGTTGAAGTTTCTTGATTCAAATGGTATCGGTAATACCGCCGGTGCCATAAATGCAATTAATTATGCCATTAAAATGGGTGCAAGAGTATTGAATAATAGCTGGGGGGGAAGCGGTTTCTCTCAAGCGTTAAGCGCTGCAATATCAAAAGCAAATAAGGCAAAAGCCCTTTTTATTGTTGCAGCCGGAAACAACGAAACAAATAATGATGCAGCACCGGACTATCCATCAAGCTATAATATCCGGAATATTATTTCAGTTGCAGCAACTGACAACAATGATAATCTTGCCAATTTCTCAAATTATGGCGCCATTTCGGTCCATGTTTCCGCCCCGGGAGTAAGTATATACAGCACAAATCCGGGCAACGGATATGGCTATAAAAGCGGCACATCAATGGCGGCGCCATATGTATCAGGAGCGGCAGCCATTATTATGGAGATCTTCTCAGATGAAACACCTTTTGAGATTAAATCCAGAATACTTAATTCTGTAGATTTAATACAAACATTAGAGGGAAAGGTTGCAACAGGTGGAAGAGTAAA
The DNA here is from genome assembly GCA_021777055.1 of Candidatus Anammoxibacter sp. Classification (GTDB taxonomy): domain Bacteria; phylum Planctomycetota; class Brocadiia; order Brocadiales; family Anammoxibacteraceae; genus Anammoxibacter_A. Next base: position 1,735 of record JAIQZO010000084.1, read on the forward strand.
TCTTTACAATGCCATATTAGGAACAACCACTCCTCCAGGCCCAAAATTATCTATTATTTATAAAGACAATATGGAGGAAGGTACAAACGGATGGGTAGTCTCTGGTCCCACGGCATTATGGAACCAATCATCACATCGTACAGATTCTTCTTTTACATCGTGGTACTATGGAAATGATCTGTTTTTTAATTATGACACCAGTACGGCTACAAGTGGAAGCTTAATCTCTCCTGATATTGATCTGACAAATGTTACAGGGTCCACACTGGTATTTTCACATTTCTTAGAGACTGAAGAGTCTTCGTTATATGATAAAGCAATTGTACGTATTAGTGCTGATGGAGGTGTTACCTATTCAGATATATTTACAGGCCTTACTACTAACGGATCATTTGCCCAAGAAACTATAAATATTTCTGCATACGATGACAATATTATAAATTTACAATTCTTTTTTGATTCTGTAGACAGCTTTCTTAATAACTTTGAAGGTTGGTATGTAGACGATGTAAAGATTAAGGGTATTCCAAACCAGGAACCCCCATTGGCTAATGCGGGAAGAGATCAAGAGGTGAAAGATGTTGATGGTAACGGATTTGAGCAGGTAACGCTTAACGGGTCAGAATCGTCAGACCCAAATGGTTCAATCAGTTTGTATGAATGGAAGGAGGACGATTTACTCCTTGGCACAGGTTCATTAGTTATTGTGGACTTTAGCGTTGGAACTCATACAGTTTCTTTGACGGTTACAGATAGTGATGGTCTTTCAAACAGAAACGATGTTTTGATTACCGTAAACGGATCCGTTTCACCTGTAACTATCGCAGGCCAGGACCAGACTGTTGACAATACGAAGATAGTACCAGTTAATGTGAATCCAAACACTCAGCTTGTATCAAATACCAATGTCGATCAAACTGCAAATGATACCGATGGAAAAGAAATAGAGAGCATTGCCCTGAATGTTGCAGAATCTTTTGTTCCTGAGGATACAATGATTTCTTATGAATGAAAAGAGGGCTCAAGGATTTTAGATACTAGAAGTGGCTAAACCAATTGATGAAAACGTCAATATTATCTATTATGATTTAAACAAGATTATTTCACACAATAAATAACTGTCCCCCTGACATTTACTCTCTTGTCAAAAAAAGAGTTTCTCTTATCTTGGCAGGAGAGGAGTGTCTAACTTAAAAAGCCCACTAGCATGTGTTATTATTTTTAATATCAGGTTCTGCTCGTGATTCTATAAATGGTACTCCACTCAAAAGGAAATACTAAGGAACGTGTTTGTAATAAATTGCGCATGTAACGCACAGATTTATGTTAAATTTGTTCAAATTGATTGAACCAGACCGGAAGCGCGGCCTTCGCCGCGTTGAGGATTTGGTGATTGAAATTTGAGCAAAGATAATGTGAAGATGAGTGATACATGAATAATTTATTTCATGCACTTTCCTTCGCAATGGTCTGCTTAATCAGTTCAACTATCCCTTTAATATCATTAAGCTCAAAAGCCGGAATATTAAGCCCGCTATCACAATCTCCAACAACAGCAATGAGATTATCATCCTTACCACACAGCAGCTTACAGTTTGGAAATCTGGAGACCTCTATTTTTGGATATTTGCTCATCTTATAACCTTCAGTTAATACAACATCCACACCGGTAATAAATTTTTCGCAAACACTCTCTAGAGAATTATCTTTATCCGCATCAGTAAAGAGAGCCACTTTCTTTTCTGATGTCACCACTGTCATTTCGGCCCCGGCATTTTTATGCCGCCAACTATCTTTTCCCACCTTATCTACTTCAAAATTATGGGCATCATGCTTTACTGTTGCCACTTTATATCCCAACGCCACAAGTGCCGGGATCAGCTTTACAATTAAAGTCGTTTTTCCACTGTTGGATCTCCCAACTATAGATATAATATGCATAAGGATTAGAAGAGAAAACAGACGAATTTACATCTTTTCTTTATCATTAAATTTTAAAATAGCGCCTTCGATGGACTTTTTAGCCATCGAGTCAACATCAAATTCGTAATCGTAATTTTAAACCAGCCATAACCATTAAGATTATGAACATTGCTCTTATTTGCCCCTGAAAGGGGCGGATATACCAGCCCAGGGCAACGCCCTGGGACAAAAATACAAAAAAATATAGCCCTGTAAGGGCGTAACATATATTGGCTATGAATCGGGAAAATATGTTGCACCCATTCAGGGTGCTAATTAATGGTTACCTTTGACCCAGGGCGCTGCCCTGGGCTGGTATGTATAACCCCGTTGGGGTATTTTGCATTTCTTTAAATCTTTCTATTTAAAGACTTTTTGATGGGTTTCGCTATCGCTCTACCCTTCCTACATATTAACTCAGAACAAATACAATAGTTACATCTTGGTTTAAAAAAAATGTTTTTAGTCCAAAATGAAAATTCCTATACTATTAAATTAGTTATTTAATAAAACGAAAAATGTCGTTAATGTTTAACCTCTGCATTTGCAGAACGGTTATTTGCCTTAATATTTTTACCACACGTATGTAGTCTGTAAAAAACTACTTGCACATACTCAGTCTGGACATAACAATCCCGATATTTAGGCGCTATTATAACCTTTTTTTAGTTATGTTGAAATTAATAATTATAGTAACTACTTAGGTGGGTAGGCGGAAGGAAATCAACTGCTTCGCCGCGTTCAAAGCAAACAATTTATGACTTTCTTAGTTTCGATGATCTTTGGCTCAACCAAGGAAAATCCTGATTATCCATAAACCAAGCCGTTTAGCAAAACTTAGTTAGCTAAGTTTTGTATGATTAGGCTATGATTACGAATTGTTTTCCTGTTTCAGCCTATGCACCTTAGTAGTAACTAATTATTTATCAGACCATTTTACAGAAGGGAATAAGCGACTGTCTGTATGAGGCAAAAATTTTGCACCACTGAAATTATTCATGAATTCTTGATTTACATTCAGCTCAAGGTAAGTAATAGAGTCCCTAATATTATCAACCTCATCTAAAAATCTTTCCGATTTTAAGATCAGAGATGCGCCCCCTAAAGAGCTGTTCCCTAGAGATTTATAGCTCGTAATGGGTAGATCCAGAAGCATTCCTATTGAAATGGCAGATTTAGCATCAATGAAAGAACCAAACGTTCCGGCAACATAGAAGGTATCCAAATCTTCAGGAACAAGACCAACGGTTCCGGTTATTGTTCTTAAGATAGCGTACATAGCCGCCTTTGATCTAATCAGGCTGTCTAAATCTGTCTGGCTAACGGTAATCTCTTTTCCTATAGCTGACACTCCAACGGGAACCAATATGATACGATCAATACCACCAATTCTTTCTAACATATTCCCACATCTTTCCTTAACAAATTGGCCTCTGATATCAATCATTCCCGAAAGGAATAGATGAGCGACCAGGTCAATCAACCCGGAGCCGCAAATACCAACAGGTCTTTCGCCGTCAATTGTATGTATATCAATCTTTCCAGACAAAGAATCAATCCAAACTCTATCTATAACGCCAGGGCCTGCATACATCCCCATCTTTGCGGCACCGCTTTCAAGTGCAGGACCAGCTGCACCGGCACATCCAATAAGCCACTCACTATTTCCAAGAACGACTTCCGCATTGGTCCCCACATCAACAAGCATGGCGATATTTTTACTCCTGTTAATTCCGGAATATAAGATACCTGCGATTAAATCACCGCCAAAATAACTACCAATATTGGGAAAAATAAAGATAACAGCCGAAGGGTTTACATTTATGCCTAGCTCTATTGCCCGAAAAGTTCCAGGTCTGTTTGTGACAGGAATATAAGGTTCTCTGCTAATCCACTGAGGATTCAGTTTCAGAAAGAAATGTACCATCGCGGTATTTCCGGCAACAGAAACAATGTAAACATTGTCAGACTTAATCTCTAATAAACGGCAGGACTGGCATATCATACTGTTTATACCGTCTATTATTAGTTTATTTACATCGTGTAACCCATCTTCCGATTCAGCAAAGTGGATCCTGGTCAGGACATCCGCACCTACTTTTATCTGTGGATTGTCAAATGAGGATTCATACAAGTCATTTCCAGATTCAAGACCACACACCTTTATAGCAATTCTAGTAGTTCCAAGATCAACTGCTATCCCAAACGATTTTTCAATTTCGTCAGGAGCCAATATACCTGTTAGAATCCATTTTGGGCCGTCTTTAAACAGTACACATTTTACGCGGTAATTCCATTTACGCAGGCTTGTAGAAATTTCTCGCAAAATATTTAACCCTATTTCGAGAAACTCCGTTTTTAGTAGATTTTTGAGGGAGTCAGACAGTCTTTCGCTGTCAGCTCTATTATTGCTGAGGGATGGAGGGGAAAGTGTTAATATTTTTACCCAGGTACATTTACCGTCATCCATTTTTCTTTACAGATTGGTTGATACGCATCTATCTACGTTAAATTTTTAATCCTCTCCTCTTGCCCACAAATACTGGTAATCCTCATCCCAAAGTTATCATCAACAACAACAACTTCTCCCTTAGCAATTAGTTTCCCCCTTATCATTAGGTCAACAGTATCACCGGCCAATTTATTAAGTTCTATAATAGAACCTGGGGTAAGTGTAAGTACATCTTTTAAAAGCATAGTCGTACTACCCAACTCCACAGCAATTGGAATGGAGATATCAAGAATTATATCCAAATTATTTTTGTCGGATTCAGCACCGTCTTCCGTAAGGATATTCGCATCGCCAAACTCCTCTAGATCAACAGACTGCACAGAAGGGCCAGCCTCTTCATCGTTCATCTCTTCTATACTTTCATTAATAAAGTCTTCCTGAAGAAGAGATCCATCTTCTTGATCTTGTTTCTCACCTGTTCCATCATTAACCAAATCTGGGTTATCAGGTGTATCTTCTATTTCCGCCATTACCTTATCTTTACCCTTCCATATAATAGTTTACAAACAGGATAATTATTCTCACACAAAAAAACAAGCCTAGACTTCCCCTATTACGCTTTCAATCTGTGTCGCTTTCCTTTTATGCTTCATTCCTAATCGGCAAAAATATTTATTACGGCCTTCCACATTTATGACCAGTGGTTTCTTTGCATTGTTATCTAACCTGATCACATCTCCACACCGCAGCTTAAAGAGATCGGAGACTGTTATCACCGTATTGCCCAATAATGCATCCAATTTTAAAGGTACCGAATCTAGTCCTTTTTTTAGATCACGAGAGGTCAATTCTTTGTCTTGTATCTCTTCTCTATCAGTAGGAGCTACAAGAAATGACTCTATACCTGTAAAAGGTAAGCAAACCACCATTCTGCCAAAGCCCAAGTCACCATCTATCGCAAAATTAGCAGACATCATCAACTCCTCATCCCTTGCAATTTGTACAACACGCATATCTGCTTCAGTTCTGTCTATCGTCCAGTTAAGTTCCACATTCTCTTTCCATGAAACTGCAAGCCCGTCAGATATTAAGACATCTCTGATAATAGAATTAATAATAGTGGACTCCACTTCCGTTAAAACACCTTCACTTGATGAATAAACACCAGGCCCACCTAAGGATTTATCTATAATATTAAGAACGATATCCATATCCATTAATATTAGCCCTAAACCATCCATTGGCTTTATATTAATAACCACAACGTGAACATTATTTGTAATAGAGTCCGCAAAGTTTCTATAAGAGATCTCTTCAAGTGCAATTAGTCGACACTCAACCAAACCTCTAAGATACATGGACATGGCACTACCAATGTTCAACGCTGCACTCTCGTGAATGTATTGAAGCCTCTGCTTATCAACCCTCGACAATCTACTAACTTGACGAAAATCATAAGGACGAATCCTGTGCGCTTTAGAATCCCCAGCCTTACCACCACCAACGACAACATCTCCCTCATTTATAGCAGAGAGAAGCGCATCAACTTCGTCATTACTTAATATAGCATTCGCATCAAACAGGTCTGAATCGTTAAAGGTCCCTTCAGATGATGATTCTACTGTCATTGCACAACAAACTCCGTAAAAAAGACTTTACTAATACCTTTGTTTACACTAAATTGTAATTTCTTGTTAAGAACATCTCTAATTTCCAGTCGTATTATATCTTTATCAGACCATCCGTCAATATCGTCTATAGTCTTTGCGGAAAGGAGAGAAATTAACATATCTTTTATCTCCACCAACTTCCCTTCTACAACCTCTTTTACAAGGGGAGTTATTTCACCTTTATCCTTCTTTTTCTTATCATCCTCTTCAATTACTTCTACATCTTTTATTCCTAAATTGACTGTCACCTTTAGGTATCTCCTGCCGGACGAACCTTTAAGGTTGACAATTATTGGATCCATTGGTATGACTTCAAGATCCGTCAAAGGTCCCGCGGCGCCAACTTCAGGATCAATTATCTTCTCATCTACTATCTCGTTTTCAATCTCATGATCCGGTTCTTCAGTTTTCTCATTCTTTATATCTTCAACTTTGCCCGTTTCTGCTACAGCTAACTCACTTTCAGGATTCCCCAACCTGATATAACCTTTAGACACTAGAAAAAATGCCCCGCCAACACTTGCAATAGCAATAACGGCCAACATAATCAATGACTTTAACTGCATTTTATATTATTATTAAAAACTAACAAAAGATAGAAATATACAGCTGCTATCCATCGCAGCATTAAGGCATTATACTTTACAACAAATACAACAGATCATAACCTGGCAATTGCAAGCATCATTCATTTAATATCACAAGCTTAACAATGGAATTTTGTCCTACACCATTTACTCGTTTCATCAATGACCTGTGACTACCATATCCCACTGTTGATATTCTGTTTATATCTATTCCCGCTTTACTGCTTAAATAGTGCGCAGTTTCGTGTGCCCGACGGATAGACAAAAGCCACCCTTTTTGTTTATCCTTATCTTCGGTCTCTCCATATCCTGCCATCCCTTCAACCATTATTTTGGAAGGCCTTCCAACTACAAGCTCCGCAAAATGATCCAATTCACGCCGTGCTTTTGCATTAAGTTTATAATCACCCGGATCGAACTTTATCAAATCCGTAACATGTGTCTCTTTCTGAATTTCAATATTATCAAATTCTATATCTTCTTCGAGCAGGTTGTTATCCTCGTTGCTTTTCATGTAAATATTATCTACAGATTTAACCGGAAATTTCTTTTTTGTACTCTCAACCTCTATATCTAAAACATTCTGTCCCCCGATTTTTTCAAAAAATGAATTTAATCCAAAACTTGCTACTGCCTTTTTAAAAGAAGCAGTTGCACGTTGAAGCAATTCTGCTTCTTGATCACTAATAAAAGAAGTCAACATAATAAAAAAAGCTAACATTATTGTCATGATAGAGCTGAAAGCTAACATATCTACCCCGACAACCTTTCTTCTCTCAAAACGTTTTTTGGCCACAAATCACCTCTAGGTTGTTATTTACTCATATGCATTTAGCAGCACAATCTTTATGAAATCCCAGTTATCCTCAATTATATCGTCTGGAGGAGATACATCGTAGAATTTACCATACTCACTAATACCAAGTCTTTTTGGCTTTATATCCCAATTAGCAATAAAATACTCACAAAGGCTTATTGAACGTGCCATGGATAAATCAAACTTCGTCATATACTTCTTCGATGGTATGAAAGAAAAGTCTACTGATGATGAAACCACAATATTATTTGGCAATCCGCTAACAATAGAAAACAGCCCATCAAGTATCCACAATTTTTGTTCTTTTAACTCTACGGTCTCTCTTTGAAATATCTTATCAGATTGGACACGCATCACCAGCTCTTTGTCTTTACGAAAAACATCAACATACTGATTAGAAGAAGTGCGTACTAAAAATTCATTCACCTCTTTATATAATTCTTCTTTATAATCCAAGACAGCTTTATTGCTCTGCCCGGAATCAAGCAAGGAATCCAATTCACTGCTATTTGTTATCTCCGCAGTTGAAAACCCTTCCAAACTACCACCTTCATTAGCCTTATCTAGAATACCAGCTTTAGATTGCAGATTTTCTATAGTCTGCTCCAACTTACCAGTATCAATAGATGAGAAACTAATCAAAAGCACAAAAAAAGTCATTAAAAGGGTAATCAAATCTCCGAATGTAGTTAACCACTCAGGATCACTTTCCCATAAAATCTCAACTTCCGGTTTCGCCATCTTATTCCTCGGCTTTCTTTTCTGACTCTGTATCAGTCCTCATTGACCGTGCAACAAATGCCTGCAATTTATCTGAAATAATGAACGGGCTATCACCAGCCTGAAGCGCTAAGACTCCTTCCATCATCAACTCTTTTATCATAAGCTCTTCTTTGCTCCTACCTTCAAGCTTACCTGCTAAAGGCAAGAATAAAAGGTTGGCAAACAAAACACCATAGAAAGTTGTAATAAGTGCCGTTGCCATACCAACACCTATAGTTGATGGGTCGTCCAATTGCTGAAGCATCAAAATAAGACCAATTAAAGTACCAATCATACCAAATGCTGGGGCTGCTGCGCCCATTGATTCAAGTATGCCTTTCCCCGCAGAGTGACGTTCCCGGATATTTTCTATCTCTGTCTCCATTACTGCCCGTAAGGCATCTGCGTTTGTACCGTCAACCAGCAACTGAATGGCTTTAATCAGAAACGGTTCTTTAATATCTTGAGCTTTTTGTTCTAACGCAAGCAGTCCGTCACGTTTTGCTACTTTTGCAAAATCATTAAAACGATCAATTTCGGATGTTAATGAATAACTTTGCATAAACATTGTTTTACGTATAAGGGGCATTAAACCAAAGACGCTTTTCATCGGATACTTTATCAATGCCGCAGCAACCGTCCCACCGCCAACAATCATAAGAGACGGGATATTTATAAATGCGCCAAGACTACCGCCCATAAGTATTGATATTAAAATCAATACCGACCCCATGGCAATTCCGCCAACAGTAGCTAAATCCATAACATCCTCCCATTTATTACCGTTATCATATCTTTAAACTACTAATACCACTCACTCAGCACCGGTACGCCGTATTTGTTCACTCAACGTAACCGCAATATCAGGATCCACATTCTGAAGAATCTTTGCAGAGTTCCTTTGATCCATTAGTCGTAAAAGCTTTACCGCAGTCTTATTGTCCATTTTACTTATAATAGGCGCGGCTTGCTTAGGTTTCATCCCACCATAAATATTAGCTAGCAGCTTCATATTACCCTCTTCTTCCGCGTCCATAACAGACATACTGTCAAGCATATCGTCCCTTGTTTCAGTTATCATGCTTAAATCTTTACCTAAATCATTTTTTAATGTCTCAATCATCTTTCTTTCGGCCATTATATCGCTTTGGAGTTTCTTTAGTTTTTCCTCTCTTCCTTGTAGTGCGAGATTCTTCTCTTCGTACCGATCTTTAAGTTTATTTATTTCATTAATAAGCTTTGCCGGTTGTATCATATTTAACAAAACGTTAGTATCTTTAGTTTCTGTATCATACTCTTGAAAACTGTTCACCTGTTTATAATACATTTTTTCTATAATCTTATTTACATTAGTACCCGGTTTCGTGGAAGATACTACTTTGGCAGATGCAACACCCTCAACGCCATCTACGACACCTTTCGGTTCCTTTATAGTTCTGCCTAACAAAAGCATCACCGCAATTGAGCCTAAAAACACAACAACCCCAAATACAACAAAAATTAATATCTTTTTAACAAACATCTATCACCTAATGATAATGTTAAATGAAATTTTGGTTATTTATCTTTTAATAAAAGTTGTAAACTTTCAAGCTTCATGCCTTCGCAAAATTTACCCTTTTAAGTTATAAATCGTCAATGCATAAATAGGCATTATCGACGCCCTGATTTTCACCATTAACCGATGTACCTCATGCGCCCAGATATATCATCCAGCATTTTTATTTCAGATCTCCTGCTCATTGAAGTATATACTGCCTTATCCTTAATCCGTAGCTCTTCCAACACTTTTCTATTTTTCTTTATATCAACCAAATCCTTCCTTTTTTTTTCAACTTCCACTGCCAGACTGTTAACCTTTTTTTCCTGAAATTCTATCTTTGTATTTAACGCAGATATATAATTTTGAAATATAGTTAACTTTTGCACATCCAAAGATTTCAACCTCTTACCTGTCAAGTTATCCTGATTCTGGCGTAATGTAATTTGTAAATGGTTAAGTACCATTTCATTCCCCTGCAGATTATTTACCAGGGACTGAAGCTGCACTTTCTCTTGCTCTTCCCGTTGGCCCTCAAGGTCCAACAGCTTCTGTAACCGAAAACAAAATTTCTTCATATTAATTACGCTTAAATAATTTTAGTAGCTCCGTAACACTTTCATCAAAAGAACTCTTCACTGCAACGTCCTGTTTTATATACTCATTTAATTTAGGTTTCATATCTATTGCAGAATCAATTTCCGGATTACTTCCTTTCTTATAAGCACCGATATTTACCATATCTTCTACCTCTGCAAATGTAGCATAAATTTTTTTAAACTCGTTAGAAGCCTGAAGCTGTTCCGGTGAAACAATATCCATCATACTTCGACTAACACTAGCCATGATATCCAATGCTGGATACTGCCCCTGCATAAAAAGCTTACGCGACAGAATAATATGGCCATCCAATATACTTCTCACTGCATCGGAAACAGGTTCATCAAGATCATCCCCCTCCACAAGGACTGTAAATATGCCGGTTATGGACCCATGCTCAGAATGCCCAGCCCTTTCTAGAAGTTTTGGAAGTGTTGAGAATACCGAAGGAGTATAACCTCTGGTCGTTGGAGGCTCACCTACGGCTAACCCCACCTCCCTCAAAGCATGTGCAAGCCTGGTAACTGAATCCATCAACAGCATTACATGCTGTCCCTTATCGCGAAAATACTCTGCAACTGTCATAGCAACAAATGCCCCTTTTACTCGTAAAAGGGCAGATTTATCAGAAGTGACAACGACAACAACAGATTTTTTTAATCCCTCTTCGCCAAGCTGATTTTCAACAAACTCTCTTACTTCTTTACCCCTTTCGCCAATCAACGCAATTACGTTTACATCCGCGGTAGATTCCTTTGCCATCTTTCCCAATAATGTACTTTTACCCACTCCGCTACCAGCAAAAACGCCAAGCCTTTGTCCCTCTCCACAGCTTAACAAACCGTCTATAGCCCTTATTCCAACTCCAATGGGTTTAGTAATCTTCTCTCTTTTTAATGGATCCGGAGGGTTGCGATATAGCGATCGTTCCTCTTTGCATACAATCGCCCCATTATCATCAATAGGGTTTCCCAAGCCATCCAGTATCCTTCCAATTAAAGCATTGCCCACCTTAACAGAGAGAGAAGTTTTGCTACCAATCACAACGCTACCAGGCATAATCATACCTAGGTCACCTATGGGCATCAGAATAACAATATTATCTCTGAAACCAACTACCTCTGCCGGAATACGCTGCTCTTTATTTATATATATATAACAAAGCTCTCCATATGTTACCTGAGGCCCAATAGACTCAACTGACAGGCCCGCAATCCTGGTCACTTTCCCCACCGAGTGTTCCAGAGGCACTCTTTTTAATTTCTCTAAACATGTCGCCAAATATGTCATTATCTTCCCGTTCTATCCCTGCAAAAAAAGTATCCCTTATAGCTTGCCACCGAGTCTCAACAGTAGCATCTATCTCTCCGTAACCAGTTTCTATAGAACAACCTCCTCTACTAATGTCCGGATTGCTAACTACCTCTATAGGACAACCAAACGTCTTTGCAAAATCAACGGCCCCTTGTTTAAAATTCTCCATATCGTCAGGAGAAACCTGTAAATGCAAATTCCTTCTATCTTTAATAATCTTTAGAGCTTCTGAGATTATATACTTAAGCGGTTCACTATTTTTCTGAATCTCATACCCCACCACCTTTTTCTCGATTCCCAATGCTAAGATTATCGCATCAGCCTCCAATTCTTCCAGAAAAGAGTCCCTTTTCTCAATCCAATTATCAAATATATTCTTCATTGCCAGATACTTTGCTTCCATTTCCTGCAAAGCTTCAGTTTTACCACATTGATAACCCTTTTGGTAAGCATCACTCTTCTGCGCTTCTAGCTCCTTATCAAACTCCACTTTACTATCAGAACGACCTTTTTCATAATACTCACTCATAATAAGCTCACGTTCTTTTTGCAAACGATCTTCCTCCGTGTCATCAAATACCATTTTCTGTGCATTTGCAGTTTTCGTGCCGTAAATCTTATTTATGTTACAAGCACCACCAACTACCGGTTTCGAAAATACGTTATTTCTCATACATATTGCTCCGATTTATCGTCCCCTCGCATAATTATAGGACCTTCCTGCTGATCTACCTGTTTTACCAAGTCTACTATCTTCTGCTGCGACCCTTCAACTTCAGACAGCTTTTTGGGACCCATGGCATCGATTTCTTCTTGTACAGAATCTTTTATACGTTTAGAAAGGTTGTTCATCACCTTATTCATCACTTCATCAGGCGCTGACTTCAGTGCCATTGCAATCTCAAGTGCATCAACACCAGACAAGGCCTTTCTCATACCTTCATCTGTTACACTACCAAGATCTTCAAATACAAATAGCCTTTTACGGATCTCCGTACTCAATTTTGGATCACGTTTCTCTATAAACTCAGTTATGGATCTTTCCATATTCCTATCCATACCACTGATAATATCTGTAATTGTTTTAAGTCTTATCTCACGAGGAGTTTCCTGCCTTATTTCAGTCTTCTTTGCCTTTGCTTCAATTAACAGGCTAACCTTCATCAAAAGGCTTTTAGGTGGAAGCTCCATAGTCGCCATCCTCATAATCACCTCACCTCTAATCTTCGGACTTATCTTGTTAAAGATTAAGGACGCCTTTTCAGGGGTAACAAAATACAATACCAGTGCGATTGTTTGTGGATTTTCACCTGCTAAAATATAAAGCAGCTGATCAGCACTCAGATTTACAAGATTTGAGAAAGGACGCTCTTCATCAGGATTTATTAACGCCAAGATTTCTTCTGATTTTCGTCCACCAAGCGCTTTTTTTAAGACATCTTTAAGATCGTCAAAATAATTAGCACTATCCAGCGCCTCAGAGAACTCAACCAATACCTTAGCCATTGTTGCCTCTTCTACCTCCTGAAGCTGCGAGATCTCCTCTGTTATTGCGCCTATCTCGGTATCATTTAGGTTTTTAATGATCTTTACTGCCGTATCATCATCCAGAACAGACAAGATCAACGCCGCTTTTTCCCTCTGTATTAATTTATTCATAGTTTATTGCGATAACCATTTCCTCAAAATACTAGAAGCTCCGTCAACCTTTCCTCGTACCTGCCTTCGTATATCTTCTTTAAATATTTCCAAATCTCTATTTATCTCTCTTGATGGTCTTTTTAGCAATTCTCTTAAGGCTGCAGACGTTACCATCCCTTTACTTCCAGCCGCGGCAATTTCAAGCCCATTACCTTCTGAATCAATTTGAACATTACCACCTTCATCTCCTTCCTCACCTGACAAAGAATTTCCATCGCCACCAACACCTGCAAGTTTCTTATCCCGTATTTGTTGTTTTGTCAGATTTTTCATATCAATTGGAATATCAGACGGTAATCCTTGTTCAATACGTAGTACCTGTTCTTTTACCCTTACTCTCATCTTCTTTATAATAATCAGCGCGAAGATTACAAACGTAAACAAGGTTATGATGAGAGAGGCATTATCCATCACCATCTGAAGATAAGGATTAACCTCTGCCAACTCTGTTACTGGGGTAATCAATTCATCACTAAACTGCAGATTCTTAACCTCTAGACTGTCTCCTCGGTCATCAGATATACCAAGGGCATTCCTTACCAGTGAACCGATGTTCTTTAAAGTGGTTGCCTCTAAGGGGACATACTTTCTTTGTATCTCTCCATCAACCTCTTCCGTCTCATATTTCCCATCCACTAAAATTGCAACGCTTAACCTTTGCAAGACTCCACCATGTTTGGAAACAAGGCGTTCAACCCTACTGGTATCATATTGCGTTTGAACAGTCTCTTCCTCTTCAGAACTTTCCAGCTCCTGAACCAAACCAACTTGCCTTATGTTAGAATCTGTCCCCGGAGAACCGGCTCTGCCTCCTGACTGGCCACCGGAAACTCTTGTAATAATACGCTGACTACTGGGGACTTTACCATCAGGGTCATAAACTACATGCTTTTCATCAATATCTTCGTACTTCATATCAGCACTAACCTGGACAACTACACGGTTAGCACCAATAACCCTGGAGATAATCTCAGTAGCCTTTGAAACATAATATTTTTCAATACGTTCCCTTAATTCAAGTTCATCACTATTTCTTGACATCGCAGTAGAAGGATCTTTTAGCGTTAACAATTTCCCCGTACTATCCGCAATAGTTACATTCTCTTCTTTAAGGCCTTCAACCGCGGATGAGACAAGCTGTACAATTCCAGATATTTGATTATGGTTAAGCGAACGTCTGGATTTTAATTTCAGCACTATTGAGGCAGTGGGTTCCTTTTTATCTTCAACAAATAAAGATTCCTCAGGAACAACAACTTGGACACTGGCAGCAGATATGGGGTCTAGTTCTGAAATTGTCTTTGCTAATTCACCTTGCAAAGCTCTTCGAAAATTTACTTTTTGCGCAAAGCTTGTTATTCCGAATTTTACACTGTCAAACATCTCAAACCCCACTTTATCTTCAAGGAGTCCCTCAGTTGCCAGATTTAACTTCGTGTCATACATCCTTTCTGCCGGGACATATATGGATTTACCCCCATCTTTTATCTGGTAGTCAATGTCATTATCACGCAAATAATTTACAACTTCACCAACTTCCCGAGAGTCTCTCCCACTGTATAGAAGACCATACTCCTCTTTCTGTATCCAGCTTGCCCAAACAATTAAGCCCACAACTGCCAGGATCATGAAAGATCCCGTCAGGAGCTTTGCTGTAAAGTCCATACCTTTCCAGATGTTATGCAGTTGGTCTGTAAACTTTTTTAATGATTCATTCATACCAAGATCCCTTACATAAAAATATCCAAAATGAGTTTATACCTGCATCCTTGTCACTTCTTTATACGCATCAACAAGTTTATTACTTGTTTCCATCAGAAATTGGAAACTTAACTCTGCTTTTTTCATTGAAACCATAACTTCATGTATGTTCTGCACCTTTCCAGCGGCAAAATCTTCAATAGCCTGGTCTGCTTTAACCTGCATCTCATTAACATCCCCGACAAACTTTTCCATAGTCTCTTTAAAGGAAACACCTTTTTCCTCTTCCTGACCCAGCTTTATTTTACTCTGATTTATTTGATCGCCACCAGCATTACCAATATGTGAAATATCCATTTAAGACCTCCAAGATTAATTTAACAAACCAAACCGCTGGCTTGCTTTAATGTGTTATATAAATTATGTTGTTTACAAAATACCCACACAAATAGTGTTCTATAACCCCACCAAACATACGAACTTTACTGCCTAAATGCCTGAAGAGTTCTGCTTATCATCCTGTTTGCAGATCTCATTATTGAAAGGTTAGCTTCATAAGCACGGGAGGCAACTATCATATCAACCATTTCATTTGCACTGCTAACATTTGGACTTAGTACAAATCCGTCGTCATCAGCATCGGGATGCCCAGGTATGTAAAGTTTCTTAAAGGGGTCTGTGCTTGTCTTAACCTTATCTACCCTCACCCCACCTAATTTTCTATCATCCCTTGAGCTCCCACCCATCTCTTTTTGGAGTGCGGAAGAAAAGATGGGAAACTTTCTTCTGTAAGGTTTCCCATCTGCGGTCTTGGTGGTATTAGCATTTGCTATATTATTGGCAATAATATTCATTCTAGTGCGTTCGGCATAGAGCCCAGAGGACGCAATATTCATTACAGAAAAAAGACCTTCGTTACCCATAGAAAACCTCCTTTACACTCTTATAAACTTATAACTTAAAAACAAATAATTATATAACACTACCTGACTCTCATAGAATTCCGGAGAATTGTGTATTTCTTTGTCATCAACTCAATATAAACGTTATAGGACATTGTATTCTTCATCTGTTCGGCAATCTCTTTATCTATGTCAACAGTATTTCCATCAGATCTGTCAGGATTAAACCCGCCATCATCTTCAGCCTCTTCTATTCCAAGCTTTAAGGTTCTAACATCCTTATCACTTTCTAGGACATCATTTAACTCATTATCAAAACTAACATCCAAACGCTGATATCCAGGTGTATTTACGTTTGCAATATTATTTGCAATCACCTTTTGTTTTAGTGCCGTGTAGTCCGCCATTTTGTTTAGCAGATAGGATGTTTTTCCTGCCGTAATATCAAACATTAACCATCTCCTTATTTAATTGATACATATCGCTATCTTCAAAACCAACATCTTCATATTTTTGTAGCTTGTTTCTTAACGTCCTTGCTGTTACTTTTAATATTTTCGCCGCTTTCTCTTTATTCCCTGATGTATGCTTTAGAGTTTGTAAGATAAGATCTCTTTCCATGTCTTCAATAGTCTGGCCAACTTGTACACTCGTACTGCTTTTCTGCACTTCGGCAGTCTTGTATCCGTTAAAAAAATGTTCCGCATCAACCTCCTCAACATCGGCTAACAATACAGCACGATGAACCACATTTTTTAACTCTCTTATATTACCTGGCCAACTGTATTCTGTTAGTGTTGCCATGGCACTTTTACTTACAGATTTAACAATACCCAACCCCTCTTTTCTATACCTGTTTAGGTAATAATCAACAAGCAAAGGAATATCCTCTCTCCTCTCTCGAAGTGGTGGTATAAATTGGGGTATAACATTTAATCGATAAAAAAGATCCTGCCTGAAATTCCCTTTATTCACCTCTTCAACGATATCTCTATTTGTCGTAGCAATGATCCGAACGTCTACCTTTATGGTTTTACAGCCCCCAACTCTTTCAAACTCCTCTTCCTCAAGCACTCGCAATAATTTAGCCTGTACAGAAGGGGCTATTTCAGTAACCTCATCCAAAAGCAAAGTCCCCTCATTGGCAAGCTCAAACCGTCCTATTCTCTTTGATAGAGCACCTGTAAAAGCACCTTTTTCATGTCCAAACAACTCGCTCTCTAACAAGCTTTCTGATAAAGCCGCACAGTTTACTCTGATAAAAGGCTTATTACTTCTAGGACTATTCATATGTATGGCGCTTGCAATCAACTCTTTTCCGGTCCCACTCTCACCTTGAATAAGGACACTGGCTTTACTTTTAGCAATATTTACTGTCTGTTTATATAGTAAATCCATAGACAAGTTATTGGAAAAGATCATCTCTTTATTTCCACTATTACTATAATTTGATCTCCAATACCTGTTTTCATTTAACAACCTTTGCTTCTCTTCTACACGTTCTATAAGAAAATCTAATTGTTCAGGAGAAAACGGTTTAATAATATAATCACACGCCCCCTTTCGTATCGCGTCAACTGCGGATTCGATGGTACCATACGCAGTCATAATCACAAATATTGTCTCAGGGGAAATCTCGCTTACAGAATCCATTACTGCCATACCGTTTTTCCCGGGCATTTTCATATCTGTAAATATAAGGTCGTAGTCACTTTTTTGGGCCTTCTCAATCCCTATCTCGCCATTGGCAGCAGTATCAACGTCATAGCCCTTTTGAGACAACGCTTCATACACATATTCACGGCTTACAGGATCATCATCTATAACTAAAATCCGATCGACACTCATCTTTTAACCTCCAATTGACATCAGCGCTAAGACTTGCTTCCTTTACTTCAGGAAATAACAGCCGGAACGTCGTACCATTACCCAATGTACTCTCTAATTCTATCTGCCCCTTATGCATCTTTATTATCTTCTGGACAAGGCTTAACCCCAATCCGGTCCCATTAGACTTTGTTGTATAGAATGGCTCAAATATCCTCGCCAAAGACTCCTCATTAATACCAACTCCATTATCAGCAATTGAAATTTCAATATCACTGCCACAGCTCATGGCATTATCATTAAAACGGGAATGTATCTTAACAAGCACTGAACCTGAACCGCTAATGGCTTGAAATGAATTTTTTAATAGATTAAAGAACACCTGGTAGAGCATTATACGATCACAGTTTAGAAAAGCAGACCTCATCTCGTAATCCGTACTGATATCAATGCTGTTCCCTGACATGCGGAGGTCTTCCCTGGCAATAGATATAACCTCGTCCATGATCTCCATCACATCATGCACTTTTACATCCGGTTTTATAGGCTTTGCAAGCATTAGCAAATCCGTTACCATATTATTCAGATTATCAACCCCTTTAACGATATGGTTAACAAATCGTTTCCTTGGATCTTTATGGTTGAATCCGCCATCTAGCAGGGAAGCAAACCCCTTTATACCATTTAACGGATTACGAATCTCATGGGCTATACTTGCAGTCATTTCACCTATTGACGCCAGGTTATCAGCTTCTTCAAGACGATTCTCCAGCATTTTTATTTCCGACAGGTCCTTAAATACCTCTACAGCACCTATCACAGACCCATCATTCTCTTTCAATAAAGAGACACTACTCTCTACCCAGATTTTCTTATTACCCGGGCCAACAACTTCTCTCTTCCGACTTATGAGATTGAGCTTATTATTTACTGCAATGTTTAACAGCGAGCCGCTACCATTAGCGCTGGCCATAACCTCTTCACATGAACGCTTCAAAACCTTATCTCTTTCAATTCCCAAAATCTCCAGCCCGGCCTTATTAATTGTTGTAACTTTACCTTCTAAATCGATAGCAACAACACCACTATGCATACTCTCTAAAATACTGTTTACATACTGTGTTGTACGGTTAAGTTCGTCAACCTTATCTCTCAATTCCTTGTTTTTCTCCTCCATCTCTTTATCTACCAACTCAACCCTTTTTCGCAGGTGCCCATACAAATCCGCCAACTTTTGCGATGATTGTTTAAATTTGCCAAACGCCAAATTTAATTCATCTTCAACAACTTCATTATCTTTACCAGATTTTGCCATATTTATTTTCATGTCTTATTTCTCCACCTTATTAAACATAATACGGCGTAGCCGCTATCAAATTATCCACTCTTCACTTGAGACTTTTAACCCTATATATTTATTACTGCTTGCCTGTATTTGCAGATACAACCCTGGACTCTACCTTATCGTTCCATTCCTTCCACCACATTGAGTCCTGAATGTACCACGCTGCTTGTTCCGCCCAAAAGCTATCTGGATACTTATTAATAAATTCCTGATACATTTTGGCGGCCTCATCAAACTTTTTAACTGCCCTATAACAGTTACATATTTGAAATTGGGCCCAAATATAATCCCTCTCGTTTATAGCTCCAACTTTAACCATCTTATAAGCCTTCCACGCGTCATGGTATTTCCCTCCTTCATAAAGAACCTCTGCTTTATCAAACGGATTGACATAACGATCATTGTTCTCTTTAGATTCAGCGGCAACCTTAACTTCCCCGCTTTTCCCTTCTGCCTGAGATTCCTTTTCTTTACTACTATCATTTGTAACTAACTTTTCCTTTACTGGAGACAACTTGATCACTCCAGGCTTTGACTTTTCAACGCCAGCATCAGCGGCTTTACTCTGATCCATATCCACAAGTTCCGTTTTAGCAGAAACATTCTGACGCAACCCCTCAAACTTCTGGTCAAGCTTACCCAGATAATCCTTCTCTTTTTTTAGATATTCAAGCAACTCATCATAAGTTGTAACATCTTCATAAAAATCATCCTTATCTTTATTATTTGAGGAAGCAATGTTTTTCTCTTCAGCGTTTTCCCCTTTAGCTAAGGCATTGGGGGCAGCACCAAGCAAGGTGTCAGGAGATTTAACACCAAGCGAGGCGCCAGGAGATTTCATATTAACATGGTTAGAATGTATAACCACTTCATTCTCATTCGCATTGTCTTCTGCGTGTACCGTGGCGATCAGACTCACACTAAAAAACACGAAAAACATACCAACACAACCGGCTACGGTCCTTTGCTTAATTTTCTTCATATTTATCCTCACAGACTATAGAAATTAAATAAGTGCGTAACATTAGTTTCAGGCTATACGACCTGAAGAACTGTACGGAAATAACTTGCACATTCAGCGCAACCATTAAAGTACTCAAGCAAAATAAATGCCAACGCAATATTTAGTTCAAAAGAAGCATGAAATCAAAGACTTCATAGAGACACAAGATAGGCATACTTACAACCTAAACCATGCCATATTACTATATATAGTATTGTTCGTTACAAAGATGACCGGACAAAAAAGAATTTAATGCTTTATTCTTTATCACCAAATTCTTCTATTTCTAAAGGTAGAAAATTTAGACAAGTGAATATATTTTCAACGCCCAGACTCTAATCACCAAATCCTCAATACGGCAAAAACAGAGTTTGAGATTTGATAAAATCTTTAAGGATTTAGAACCTTATACCCATACAAACCTATAGTAAATTTGCGGGTAAAACAGATAATTTCTTCAATCCTATTTCCCAAACAAAGATTTTCTATCTGTTTTTATTTGATTTCACAAACATTTGTGCTATTATTAAAACAATAGTGACACGCAATTTTGATATTTTATGATTTCAAAAAGAACACATACTGAAAACAATGACAGAATTAAGCAGGTTCGGAGTTTCCATGGAACCGGCTCTCTTAAAAGAGTTTGATAAATTTATCACTGACAAAGGTTATAAGAACAGATCAGAAGCAATCCGTGACATAATCAGGAGAGATTTGGTGGAAAATGAGTGGAATAACGGAAAAGAGAATGCCGTTGGTACAATAACAATTGTATATAATCATCATAAATGGAGATTATCAGACAAACTTACGGAAATACAGCACCGCTACCACTCTTTTGTTGTTTCAACTTTACATGTACACCTTGACCACGATAATTGTATGGAGGTGCTTGTGCTCAGGGCAAAAAGTGGGGAGATTAAGACCATTGCCGACGTATTGACCAGCACCAAGGGTGTAAAACATTGCAAATTGATGATTACAGCATGTGATAATAAACTGCTATGATTTTAGAAGTCGTCCACAAATAGCTTGTAGATTTTTCGCCTAAATTTAGATTTAGATTAGATTTGTTCAAACTGATTGAACCAAATGGGAAGCATAGCCTTAGCTAAGTTAAGAATTTGGAGATTGAAAATTGGACAAAGATAGTCTGAAGATAAATGCAAAATGTATAAGCTATTAATGGACGACTCCTTAGGTAATATATAATATACAGTACAATTAGGAAGGAAATACAATTAATATGACAAATGAAATAATGATACTTGCAGTAACAGCCGTCTCCATTGCCTTTTTTCACACACTACTGGGGCCTGACCATTACATACCTTTTATCTCTATGGCAAAATCTCGACAATGGTCACTGGCCAAGACTTCCTGGATTACAGGTTTATGCGGCTTAGGCCATATTGCCAGTTCTGTTATACTAGGAATTGTCGGTATCGGATTTGGGGTTTCAATTAGCAAAATAACCCACACAGAGTCAATCCGCGGGGAGATAGCAGCCTGGTTCCTTATTGCATTCGGGATAGTCTATTTTATCTGGGGCGTTCGCAAAGCGATTAGAAGCCGCGAACATTCCCACAAACACGATCATATAGATGGAAGTAATCACGTACATACCCATTCACACAAAGAAAAACACCTGCATATACATTCTGACAAGAAAGAGAGGAACATTACACCATGGATTCTCTTTACCATATTCTTTTTTGGCCCATGCGAACCACTAGTACCAATACTTATGTATCCAGCAGCCAAAAGCAGTATATTTGGGTTAATACTGATAACAAGCACATTTGGGCTAATAACTATTTTGACTATGCTTGGAGTTGTACTAACAGCATCATTAGGTGTAAATCTATTTCCACTTAAAAGGCTTGAAAGGCATACCCACGCCATGGCAGGAGCTACTCTATTTTTTTGCGGCATTTCAATCCAGTTTCTAGGGTTATGATACTTTTAGTAACTATAAGTATGCAGTAGTCAGAAGCCAGAATTCAGAAAAAAACATTAGTCACCAGGTTAGATTAGAATAGTAGAAAAAACTAAGAGAGCCAAACCGTAGTCAGTCAGCACGGCCACAACATTACAATGAACGTTATTGACTGGACAATCATTATCATATACCTTATCTCCATGATAGGATTTAGCGTCTATCTGGGAAAAGGACAGCATAGCCAGGTTGATTATTATGTTGGCGGACGCAACCTGCCATGGTGGGCCGTAGGGATTTCCACAATGGCAACTCAAACATCGGCGATTAGTTTTATTTCTGTACCTGCCTTTGTTGCCTTAAACCCTGATGGAGGGCTAATCTGGCTTCAGTATGAACTCGCAGTGCCGTTATCTATCATTGCGGTCATGGTAACACTGGTTCCGTTTTTCCGAAAAATGGAGCTGGTAAGCGTATATGAATATCTGGAACTGAGGTTCAGTCCATCCGTAAGGTACCTTATGAGCGGCGTATTTCTCATAAGCAGGGGGCTTGCCACAGGTGTGCTGGTTTATGCCAGCGGCATTGTACTCTCCGTTTGCCTAGACATCCCCATATGGTCAACCATACTAATTATCGGCGTAGTTACTGTAGTTTATGATACCATTGGCGGTATGGCTGCAGTAGTATACTCAGATGTGATACAAATGGGTATACTTATCGCAGGGGTAATAATATGCATAGTATATGCCACAATAGAGGTTGGTGGAATTGAAACAGTCATCACCTCCTTCCCTCCTGAAAGATGGAAAGCAATTGATTTCTCAACTGGACTTGGCGACGGCTCCACTACCCCATTCTGGGGATTCCTGATCGGAAGTTTCTTTCTCTACGTCTCTTACTATGGTACAGATCAAAGCCAGGTTCAGCGTGAACTCTCAGCACCATCTACTGAAGATACCAGACGTTCTCTCCTTTTTAACGGACTGGCCAGATTCCCATTAACTATCATCTACACCTTTCTAGGAATATCCCTAGGTGCAGTCTTACTGGTTTCACCAGAGTTAAAATCTTTAGTACCGAAAGATCGTTTAGATTACATGGTCCCGCTATTTATACTCCACCACCTGCCCACAGGAATAAAAGCAATCCTGTTTGCCGCTATTTTAGCCGCCTCCATGTCCAGCCTTGATTCCGCACTCAACTCTTTGTCTGCAGCAACCATGAATGATTTTATCAGGGGCAAGAATAGCATATCTAAGAACAACATTCTGATTTTAAGTAAACTAACAACTGTTCTCTGGGGAATCGCAATTACAGGATTTGCCTTTTTGGTGGGAAATATTTCTCCTACGGTTATAGAGAGTATCAACAAGATAGGATCAGCTTTTTACGGTCCCATCCTCGCCGCTTTTCTCTCTGGAATATTGTCAAAACGCGCAACTTCAACCGCAGTCTTTACCGGAGTCATTACCGGAGTAGGATTTAATCTGTTCTTATGGATCGCGTTACCTGACGTATTTTGGATGTGGTGGAACGTGTTCGGACTGATGGTATCAATAACAACAACATTAATTATAAGTTTAGTATCAAAAGCCCCCGGAGAAGAAACCGCAAAATATACACTGATTTACGGTGGGACGCTTAAACATGAAAAAAAATGGATCAAGTGGTATCTATTGCTGGGCTGTTATTCTGTCTTTATTTTTATATTTATGGTGTTAATCAGCCGGAAATAAAATGTCCTCTTAGAGGATCGCAATATTTTTTGGCAATTAAGATATTTACCCCTGATGCAGCAAAAAAAAGATATTACCATACCTCTTATCTTCAAGATCCGATCCCACAAACAAGCGCCCAAATCAACTTAAAGAAGTTTTACGCAATAGTGGCGCCTTGGTCCTTAACATTACTGCGATACCCGCACTGGTCCTGGTTTTAATGGTGAAGTGAAAATGATAGGCAACAAGGCATTCGTTCTTTCTAATAAATGGGGAAACTTGTTAATTGCAATTTGGGAGAAATACTGAGCAGAAGAACTAGATGTGTGTATAGATAAGTAACGAATTAGGGCAAAACCTAACGCTCATTGTCAAATTAATCAAAATTTTTGAATATTCATTCCTCCCCTTGATACAAGAGATTAGGAGAATGGTATTTAATTAAACATCCTTCGCATTTACCTAATATCTTTATTCAGGGGGAGGAACTTTACACTATATAACTTACCACTACAATAAATTAAAATAATAACCTCTATTTATCAGCTTAAAATACATCAATTAAAAAGGTCTCTTGGACCTGTTACCACATAGCTACTTAAGCAACACATTAATGATAATATAAAAAATACAATAAATAATGAAAGCAAAGAATATCAATTTTTTGGAATAATAATCACCTCCCTGAACTCTTTTTTTTTCAAGTTAAAGATACATTGATTAATTTATCAATAAACACCTCCTTTAAGATTGCAATTTTAGTTAATAATGACAACTAAAGTATGTCTTCAAATAATATTTTATGACTTAAAAAAGAATATCAATTTTCTGAAATAATAATCACCTCCCTGAACTCTTTTTTCAAGTTAAAGATACATTAATTGATTAATTTATCAATAAACACCTCCTTTAAGATTGCTGTTTTAGATAATAATGACAACTAAAGTATGTTTTCGGAATAATATTTTATGACCTAAAAATTATAAGTGGCTTAATTTGTTGAAATAATTTTTGACACTAAAACTAATCGCAAACCGTGCGCCAAAGAAAAACCGTTGGTAAATAAACATTTTATCTTTAATAATACATTTGAGTTATGTAAGATTACGACAAATTTCGATAATACTGCCACTCGCCACAAGCGCCAGCTTTCTAACGCCCGGAGTTAAATTTGTAACAATTTAGATAGAGAGCTGACTTCGCCACAAGAATATGGCATCTTTTATTATTTTACGATGATAGAATCACAAGCGATAATATTCTTTCTAACCAGCCTATAGAGCAAACAGTGAATTTCATCGTAGACCCATTCGCACGTTACATAATGTGGTTTCTTCTGACGTTTTTAGGCAAATCCTCTATCTTTCAGCATTGTCCGGTTAGTCTTTTACCGTACAAAAAATGTTACATATTTATCGATATTTTACTGCAGCATAATGGAAAAATTGCCTAAAGTGCCTAAAATACTTAAAGTGCCTAAAGTTAATAGTGTTGTTTTTTATTAATAATAAATAAATTTCAATAACTTTAGCACATTTTAGGCATTTTAGGCACTCAACTATATAGGGCTACCCATGCAACCAAAGTACTTTTGTTATCTTTTTTTTTCAATTCACTATCCATAAACTCACCTTTAATGCATTTGCGGTTATAATAATAATATCCTCACTTCCTTATAACATACAAACAACACCAATCGGCCTACCATCATATGCTGCTCATCCTCAATTCTATGCCTAATACCGCAAGGATCTTCCGTTAGTTTCTTTCCTATCTTACCTTTTAAATTTGACATTGCGCTAAAGATTTATAATGATACTATCATCTTTATATTATTCCCATTTTTCTAATTATTATCGTTATGCCAATAATTGCAGGCATAGATGAGGCTGGGTACGGCCCCCTGTTCGGTCCATTAGTTATAACATCTACAGTATTTAACATCCCATCATGTAACGAAAATGATTTATGGGAATTACTGAAAGATGTGGTAGCAAAAGAGAAGGCCGGAAACAGGGATAAAATTGTCGTTACAGACAGCAAAAAACTCTATTCTGCGGCAACAGGACTACACAGGCTGGAAGAGTCTGTTCTTTCGTTTATGAACTGTATTAAAGGAGATGTAAAAAGTTTTAAAGATCTACTGGAAACATTTACCAATATAAGATTTGACAGTTTAGATATTTATCCCTGGTACGGCAAAAAAAATATTGCCATACCTACATCTTCAAGATCCGATGCCACAGACAAGTTCCCAAATCAACTTAAAGAAGTTTTCCGCAATAGCCGTACATCACTCCTTGACATTACTGCGATACCTGTACCGGTCTATGATTTTAATGTTGAAGTTGAAAGGATAGGCAACAAGGCCTCTCTCCTTTTTAATAAATGCGGAAACTTGTTAATTGAAATCTGGGAAAAATACGGAACAGAAGAACCAACCGTATATGTAGATAAGCAAGGAGGCAGAAACCGTTACCTCCCACTACTAAATCAGCTGTTTGGTAATAATACTATAGTAGTACACAAAGAACACCATTCTGAGTCCGTTTATGAAATTATAGGCACCAACAAACGTATGTGGGTATCATTTGTAATGGGTTCGGAAACTAAATTTTTTCCAAATGCCCTGGCATCCATGTGTAGTAAATACGTAAGGGAGATATTTATTAAACAGTTTAACATGTTCTGGATTGAAAAGAACCCAGATATTAAACCTACCGCTGGTTATTATCTAGACGCAAAAAGGTTTCTTGCCCAAATTAAAGAGATCAAGAAGGAACTTAATATAAGAGATGAACTAATGATCAGGATAAAATAAGGGGTCTAAGGAGAGAACATGTAATAAATCCTGATTTTCTCCGCGTTGTCCGGTTATGGTATTTGCTTGGCAGATATAGGCAGGCGCTAACATCCAGTGCCTAAAATGCCTAAATTGCCTAAAATGAGCCAAAATTATAGAATTTTATTATTAATAAGAAACAACACTATAAATTTTAGGTAATTTAGGCAATTCTCTGCACTATGATATTGAAAAATATCCATAAATACGGAACATTATTGCACTACAAAAGGCTAACCGGACAACGCTGTGATTTTCTATCGATTAACTATAAAATCTCTATTCATCCTCAATATCTGGTTTAAACCAGGCAGAATCCGAACCCCTTACTGTCGCATTTTGGGTCACGCTCACAACTTCTTACATAGCCGCAGGTTATAACGGCGCCACAGTTAACATCAACATATATTGCCCCAATACTACCGATTGCAACAGCAACTACGAACTTCAACGAACCACTCTATTTTATATGTAACATACCATTAGGCAACCAATTAAGAAACATTTTATCTCAAAATCACAAATGGAATAATATTTGCTACTTTGCTACTAAGAAAAGCGTCGTATTGCTAACGTAAGCTATCTGCCATAATATAAGAAAATTTATGGCATTATTAATTCTGCCAAAAGTATTGCCGGTTGTTGAAGATTCAATATGTTAATAGTTATTGAAACAAAGTATACAACGCCTCAGCTTTAAGCAAAAAAAAACATATCAGCTAATTACTCGATAAAATGATTATAAATTTAGATAGTAATAAACTCGAAATAGGTATGTCTATTCTCTTACCTACCTCATTATTTGAGAACCCATTCTGGACATCAGAATTTATTATCGAAAACCAAAATCAAATCCAAAAGATAATTAATTCAAAGTTAAAGAAAGTTAAAGTCGACACAGAAAGAAGTAAGCTTCGTGTTGAAATGTATAACACAAATGTTATTGAAGTTAAAGAGATTTACAAAGAGGAAAAAGAACCTGTCACCCCTCCTGATAAGTGGGAGCCTGAAAGGTTTATGCCATCAAAGCTTGTAGAGGCTTTTAAAGACAAGAAGATGGAGCCTTCTGACCGCTCAAAAGTAGTGAATGAATATTCCAGGGAGATGATGAAAAATGTAATTGAAGACCCAACGGCAGAAAATATTGAAGCATCTAAAAAAGGCATTGCTGAAATTGTTGACGTTATTATGAGTGAAAACGAAACGTGTGACAATTTAGCAAAGATAGTTTCTCACGATTTCTATACCTACACACACTCGGTAAATGTCGGGATAAAATCTATTTTGTTAGCAAAGGAATTTTATGGCAATTCCGACGTTCATGATATTCACGAATTAGGAGCCGGTTTTTTCTTACACGATATAGGAAAAATTAATATTCCCTCAGAGATCATTAATAAAGGCGGCAGACTCACTAAAATAGAGATGGATGAAATGCGCAAGCACCCTGAAGAGAGCAAAAAAATATTGGACAAGACCAATCATTTAAATAAAGAGTTCGATGTAATGTTTATAGTTTCACAACACCATGAAAGAGTTGATGGTACCGGTTATCCATTAGGTCTTAAAGGATTCGACATACACCCTTATGCTGCTATTTGTTGTTTGGCCGATGTATATGATGCATTGACCGGCAGACGTTCGTATAAAATGGCGAAAACACCTCAAGAGGCGTTGACAATTATGACAGAACAGATGTCCAATCACTTTAACAGGGAAATACTAAACAAATTTGTCACGCTAGTTAAACGAAGCGGTATTAGGTAAATGAGAAGCACCCACAACTATGCAAATCTTTAAATGATTATAACTATTCAGGGTAATAATGAATAAGAATTCAGGAGTCAGGAGTCAGGAATCAGGAAACAGGAGTCAGAATGAGAAAACAGGCACGTACATTTCATGATTTAATAGTATGGCAAAAAGCGCACGAGTTCGTGCCTTTAGTTTACAAGCTTACAAAGTTATTTCCTAAAGGGGAAATTTATAATTTGACATCTCAACTACGAAGATCATCAATTTCAAATCCTGCAAATATAGCTGAAGGTTTTAAGAAAAAAGGTAAAGCAGACAAAGTTCATTATCTAAAATACTACTCAAGGTTCATTAGAAGAGTCTCGCTATTATCTTATTTTGGCCCATGATTTAGGGTATAGCAACTTTAAAGAGCTGCAGGTACATCTTGAAGAAGTCCGTAAATTGTTGGAAGCGTATTCATTTTCTAAACTGAATTCTGGATTCTGATTACAGTATACTGAATAGTTACAAATGATTGACTAAAGAGCCCTTTTAATGGTAGACATTAAATCATTTAATGTACGCAAAGATGCTTTAACCAATTGTAGATTAGTATGATTTGAAATCCGCTTAGTTACACCTTCAGTTACAGTGGTGGCTTTATCAAGGTGCTCATCAGGGTCAACACGACCTTCTCCCTGTGAAAGGCATATGTCTAAATCTGTAAGCTCTAGAGTGACTTGAGAATCACGAATAACATGGATAACAAATTCAACAATGCAGACAGACCCCTCTTTAATCCATTTACTTAGTTCGGCCCGAAGTAACTCCAGTATTCTCTCTTGTAGTTGATCATAAACAGGTAAAAAGACGGAAACATACCGATCCTTTTTTGGATTTTCGTCACAAGCCAATATAATTGCCCTTACTAGACGAAGTAAACATTCAAAGGTATTCACGTATTCAAGTAGAATACCCTCGTACGCTCGGGGGGACAAATACAGTTCAAGATGCCGTTTTTCAACTATTTCCTTCAATCGGTTAAATGATGTTGTATCTATTCCATAAACCATAAACTTACACCGTCTTTCTTTGGAATATATATTGAATTCCGTAGATGTTTCCACTAAAGCCCTGCAATAATCACTAGCCTGGCAATATCCTAAACATATTAAAGTCCACCAGCATATTAAATATATGCCTGCTGACCCGGTAAATATAGTATTGTCCGGTTAACTATTTGCTTCACACATATGCTTACTAACATTGAGTGCCTAAAATGCCTAAAGTGCCTAAAGTGCCTAAAATGAGCTAAAATTAATGTTCATAAATATGAAACATTTTTACACTGCAAAAAGCTGCCTGGGCAATGCTTATAATCACCGAATATTCTTTGCCATATATACAATAGCACAGTTTTGCATGATGTCAATCAGGTGATCACCCTACAACTTTGTAAGGTAATACCCTACAAGGTATGCGGGTTTCTTGAAAGATTTAAATCATATAAAACAGCATAAGGTCGTTCTATTTTTCCACTCATCGAAAATAAAATATAAAGTAAATAACCTGTTTCCAGATAAAACAATGATTGCAATGATATATAGATAAACTTGTATTTCAGAAAACAAGGCAAATAATCCGCCCTTATCTATCTTCTACAAAACAAATATTCAGTAAAATTTTCCCATTATATATTGGTACTTATCTACCTCCGCGATTCTCTCTTAATAGAATCAAAACGTTATAGAGAATATAGTTTTAGTCCCTCGTACAACGTCTATGTTGTATTGGAGATAACCATGTGATCTAAACTTTTTTTGTTAACAGATAGCAACTACTTAGGTGGATAGGCTGAAGGCTGAAGGTAAAGCTTAAAGGCAAAAAGACTGTTTTTTTGCTTTTTGCCTTTAGCCTGGCAACCTAAAATGTTTTATGTTTTATGCTTTCACCTTCAGTCTTCAGCCTTCAGTCTATCCACCTAAGTAGTTAACAACGGACAAAACTTAAGAAATCATACCCGTCACTAAAACGTTGACGCTGTACTAGGCTAGTAACTTTTAGATTTCATCCTCTATTTTATAGCATACTATTGATCGGAAATAATACCTCTACCAAGAACAACTTGGTTTTCTTGGTCAACCCATTAGAATAGTTCATTGCAATGTAGTAAAATATCATATGTAAATTGTTTTTGATCTCCTAGGGTCAAAATAAAATTAAGGACAATTTATTGCTTTTTTGTTAAGATAACGCTTTACAAATCCAAACTAAAGAGCTAATAATAAGATTTTTGTTAAATTTATTACAACACAGAGTATAATAGCGGTGCAATAATATGGAAAATAATGTATTAATCTTTGGAAAAGATGACTGCCCATATACATTTAAAGCAAGGAAAGATTTTACAGGAAGGAATATCCCGTTTGATTATATTAATGTTGCCAGGAATCCGAAAGCATTAAAACGGATGCTGGAATTCTCAAATGGAAAGCGAAATGTGCCGATTATAGTAGAAGGGGAAAAGGTAACTATTGGATTTGGTGGCACATGAGACATTTAACAATCTGATAGTTTATCAGAATATGGAAATTGTCATTAGCATAAGAACAGTTTTCAATGAATTAAATTATTCATAGAAAAATTAATTTACGCGCATGTAATAGATTATTCATGTAACGCCCAAATTTGTATTAGATTTGTTTAAAGAGATTGAACCAAACCGGAAGCATTGACTTAGTCAAGTTTTGCGGATTTGGACAAAGATAATGGGAATACGAGTGTTACATGTACAATTTATTTACACGCACGTACCTAAAGATAGATCTTGAACAGAATGCATTGTCAAGGCAATTGATATTGTCTGATTTGCTGTTTTTTTAAACTTGGAAAGGATGTCAATAGATGGGAGTTAATGTGGCCGTTGTGGGCGCAACCGGAGCTGTGGGCAAAGAGATGATAAAAATCCTAGAGGAGAGGAACTTTCCCGTAGACGAACTACGGTTGCTGGCATCAAAACAATCTCTTGGTAAGAAGGTAAGATATCAAGGCAAGGATATTACAGTTAAAGAGCTAACAAACGATTCGTTTTCAGGTATCGATATAGGGCTTTTCAGTGCAGGGGGCGACATCAGTAAAAAGTTTGCTCCAGCTGCAGTAAACGCAAATGCTGTTGTAATTGATAATACAAGCGCTTTTCGCATGGTCAACGATGTCCCTTTGGTCGTACCGGAAGTTAATAGTGATGCAATAAAAGATCACAAAGGAATTATCGCAAACCCGAACTGTTCCACGATACAAATGGTTATCGCCCTTAAACCTTTGCACGACGAAGGGGTAATAAGAAGGGTTGTGGTTTCCACATACCAGGCCGTCTCAGGTGCAGGTCTAAAGGCAATTGATGAATTGAAAAAAGAGTCAAAGAGTATACTGGAAAACGGAGAGTACAAACGAACTATATTCCCTCATCAGATAGCTTTTAACGTTTTACCGCAAATACCGCAAAGTGATGCATTCCTTGATAACGGATATACAAGCGAAGAGATGAAGATGATAAACGAAACAACGAAAATTATGGGCTGTGATTCTATCAAAGTCACAGTAACAACCGTACGCGTACCAGTTGTCAGAGGTCATAGCGAATCTGTAAATATAGAGACAGAAACCAAAATAACCGCAGAAAAGGCAAAGGAGTTGTTAACAAACTTTCCTGGTATTACAGTAATTGATGATCCATCTAAAGAGCTTTACCCCTTAGCGTCTTTTGCTGCGGGAAAAGATGATACTTTTGTGGGGCGTATACGTGAAGATGAATCTATTGAAAACGGACTTAACATCTGGATTGTCAGCGATAACCTCAGAAAAGGTGCCGCATTAAATGCCGTCCAGATAGCAGAAAAACTTATCTGATAAAGAAAAAAAATTATTGGGTTGTCAGACCGGGGAAAAGCCTTGAAGTATTTATACCCAGTTTTGGGCTTATCTGGGTTCCTTCGGCGCTGGCGACCCAAATATATAAGTAACATTGACCGTGCGCAACATTAAGCTCTTAATAGAATATGACGGCACATATTATGCCGGTTGGCAGAAGCAAAGAAACCAGGCAACAATACAGGAAACGGTTAATACTGCAATAGAAAAAGTTGTACGTGAAAAGATCTTCCTTTACGGTTCCGGACGAACAGATGCTGGTGTTCACGCGAAATGCCAGGTCGCAAATTTCAAGACCACATCACAAATTATCTCTTCAAAATTCCCTTCTGCAATAAACACTTACCTACCAAAGGATATTGTTATAAATGGAGCAGAAGAGGTTACGGATGACTTTCATTCAAGGTATAGCGCAAAATGGAAGGTATATCGGTACACCATATTTAACAGCCGCATAAGAACTGCATTAAATAGAAATTTTTGCTATTCATGCCGTTTCCGGCTTGATCATAATATAATGAAAGAAGGGGCAAATATATTGACTGGAGTCCACGATTTTGCCTCATTCAAGACAGGAGACCTAAAAGAGAAAAGCTCTGTAAGGGAACTCAAAAGATTGGAGATTATTCACGAAAAGAAATATATCTATTTCACGCTGGAAGCCAACGGATTCCTCAGGTATATGGTTAGAAGGATTGTCGGTGTGTTGCTGTCATTAGGCCGAGGTAAAATATCAATAAACGAGTTAAAGGAAATTTTAGAAGCAAAAAACCCTAAACTAGGCGGTCAGACCGTACCCGCAAACGGGCTCTGTTTATTAGAAGTAAAGTATTAGAAACTATAGCAGAGGTATATCATTTCAAAAAACATATTGCATGCAACTGCAGTCTTAATTTAAAAGAGTCCCGTCTTAGAATTAAATTCATAAACGGGACTCTTTTTGCCAAACACAATTTCTATTTACTTATAAACCTGAAAAATACTCTTGTGATCCAGAAGGATCAGGTTTCATAGTCTTTTTACCTGGAGTCCAATTTGCAGGGCAAACCTCACCAGTCTTATCAACCTGTTGAATAGCCGCTAATACCCTTAATATTTCATCAGGGTTTCTGCCGATACCAAGATCATGAACCAATTTAAACCGGATAACACCCTCGGGATCAATAATAAAGACTCCCCTTAAGGTCATGCCAGCACTTAACAAAACTTCATAATCTTTAGATATGCTCTTATCCAAATCTGCTATGAGGGGGAAATCTAAGTCACCCAAACCACCTTTATTTCTAGGAACTTCTTTCCATGCTAAATGGCTAAATTGACTATCAACTGAACAACCAAGAACCTCTGCGTTTAACTGTCTAAATTCACCAAGCTTATCATTAAAAGCTGTAATCTCTGTAGGGCACACAAAAGTAAAGTCTAATGGGTAGAAAAACAGAACAACCCACTTGCCTTTGTAATCTGAAAGGCTGATATCTTTGAACCCTTTACCAACCACTGCTGTAGCTGTAAAATCAGGGGCACCATCTTGAACTTGTACTCTTGTAGTCATAAAAAACCTCCTTAAAAATAAAAAAAAATATATATACCTATTTAACAAATCTCTCCACAGCTTTTTCTACCTCGTCCAGATAAACATCAGTATCTTTGCAAAAACCGTGCGGTCGCAGGTTTGGCACTGCAATTACGGCCTTTGGCAAAGACGCCATTATTCCTATTCTCAACTCTTTTTCACATGCAATTGCTACTACCCCTTGAACATCCTCAGCCTTAACCCTTTCCAATGCCAGCCTTCCACCACTGGCAACTGCAATGCTAACTCCGTATTTTTCAGATAGTTCCATTAAATTCTTTACTTTACATTTGCCGCAACGTTTACATTCACTTAAATCGTTTTTTATGTTTTGCTTGCATTGTGTATTTTGAAGACAATGAGGAAACAGGATCAACAAACCTTCCGGCGGACATTTCTTTTTCTTAAGTTTAACAATCAGGTTATTTAGTGAAACAACTTGTTTATCTATTAGTTTCATGTTTTTATAGTAAAAGTATCGCCAACCTCAATATTATAACCGTTTATAAAATCTTTTGCATCCATAACACGCTTACCTTCTGGCTGCAAAACATTTATCCATATACCACCATTACAGGTAGAAACCAACATACCTTTCTCGCCTGTTTTATTTATTGTTCCGGGTCGTTTATCAACAATGATTTCATCCGTGCATTTAAGGAAAGACTTCTTTATTATTATCCTTTTTTTCGTGTCTGATTCCCTCTTTTGCAAAAAAGAACAAGCACACGGCCACGGAATTAACCCCCTGATAAGGTTATGGATAGACTCGCTACTGCCATTCCAGTCAATAGCCCCTTCACCCTTTTCAAGTTTACTGGCATAAGTTACAAACCCCTCATCCTGACACCTATATTTTACACTGTTTTTCTCAAAAGAATCAATAACTTTCTGTAACAGTTCAACTGCTATACCTGCCAACCGTTCCTCAAGCTCTTCAGCATTTTCATCAGGGCTAATCCTGGTAGTATCACTGGCAATAATATCACCCGCATCAAGGGCTTCTGTCATATTTATAATTGATACCCCGGTCTCACTCTCACCATTTATTATAGCCCTGTTAATCGGTGCCGCACCCCTGTACTTTGGTAAGAGAGATGTGTGAATATTAATGCACTCTTTTTTTGGAATAGACAATACCTGCCTGGAAACAATTTGACCAAAAGCAGCTGTAATTACTAAATCTGCCCTTGAATTTTTAAGAGATGATATTACCCTGTCGTCTTTATTTATATTCTCCGGCTGGAAGATCTCAAGATTGTTTTCAGCGGCCAATACTTTAACCGGCGATTGTACAAGCTTTGAACTTCGACCTTTTGGTCTGTCTGGCTGTGTAACCACAGCCACAACATTATGCCTTGATTTTATCAAGGAAGACAGAATTGGAACCGCAAAACTTGGTGTTCCCATAAAAATAAGTTCCATACTTCCCTCACAAGGCCTGTACTCTTTTGTAAATACGTTCAAACTCTTTTAATTTCTTGGCATTAGCTAGACTTGAACCGGGAGTCATCTTATCTATAAACAGGACACCGTTTAAATGATCTATTTCGTGCTGAAACACTACCCCTAATAACCCGCCAGCTTTAATTTTTAACTTTTCACCCTTAAGATTAAAAGCAACAACCTCTACGGTCTCAGACCTCATAACCTTTCCAGTAATATCCGGAAAACTCAAACAACCTTCATCGCTCAGAAAAGTTCCTTCTTGATTTACCAGTGCAGGATTAATAAATACCTTTTCGTCGCCTAACTCATCTTTAACATCAATTACAATCAACCTCTTAGACCATCCAATCTGTGGCGCAGCAAGCCCGATCCCTTCTGATTCATACATAAGCTCAAGCATCTCATCTGCAGTGCGGCAAATATCATCGTTAATCTCTTCAATGGGCTCCGCTTTTTCTCTGAGAATTTCCGCAGGGTATGTCACTATATTCATGTCCTAACCTAACTTCAGGGTTACATAAAATAAATCTTAATTTCGTTTACAATCCCATGTTGCCACACTTGTGAATGGAATTCCAAAATATTAGTTTAGCGTCATAATCATACTCTTAATCTCATCCATATCGAAGCACAATCAAAATGGGCACAAATAGCATGTTTCATTGAATTGAAATTTTATCCGTGATTTACTGAACCTACAAGATAAACCCAATAGATGCTTGGTACACCTTCCATTTCTCAACATTAAAGATTTTTGCACCTGTTGATTAGGAATAAGATTATTATTGCATACCGTCCAACTCCCTACCATCATCTGCTATAAATCGCAAGGGGCAGAGTACCGATATTTGCTTAATATATACCATAGAAACAGCGATTCCGAGGGAATGTTAGCCATATTTAAGTATATCACAAAATTAATAATGATTGCAAGGCCCTTTGAAATACTTGCAATTTTAGAGAAATTATGATATTATCCGTAGCGTTATATATTAATTGCACTTAAGTATATTTGAAAGGGAGTAGGTATGCCAAACAGTAAGTCAGCAGAAAAGAGTCTACGAAGAAGCGATAAAAAGAGATTGCTAAACAAATCAAGAATATCTGCATTGAAAACAGAAAATAAAAAACTATTAGCGGCAATAGAAAGTAATGATGTGGAGTTAATGGATAAACACCTTCCTTTAACAATAAAGCTATTAGATAAAAGCGTTGCAAAAGGAATAATAAAGAAAAACAACGCTTCGCGTAAGAAATCTAAACTCATGAAAAAGGTTAATGCATCAAAAGCCGCAAAATAATTTAAGAATAAAACCTGACTTTTAAAAATATATTATGGCCATTATTATTTTTGACGATGTTTTTCTCGAACATAATACAGGTAATGGCCACCCTGAAAACGCGCAGAGGCTGTTAAACACAAGAGAATACCTGAAAAGTAAGGGGTACTGGAACGATAACAATATACAAAAACCTGAAAAGTGTTCCATCGAAGAGATCACTTCTGTTCACAATAAAGAGTACGTTAAAAGAATTGAGTTAATGTGTGAAAAGGGCAGCAGCATGCTTGATGCGGACACAAGACTTTCCGCTAAATCTTATGAAGCTGCCATTTACGCCTGCGGGGCAGCCACTACAGCAGTAGACAAGATAATGAAGAAGAGCTGCAAGAGTGCATTTTGTCTGGTTCGACCTCCGGGCCATCACGCCACACCGCAAACCGGAATGGGTTTTTGCCTCTTTAATAATGCCGCTATTTCCGCAAGATACATCCAGTCAAAGTACAAATTTGATCGCATATTAATTATAGATTGGGACGTACACCACGGAAACGGGACTCAAGATGCTTTTTATGATGACCCGTCTGTCCTCTATTTCTCAATGCACAGGTACCCATTTTATCCAGGCACCGGCAGCAAAAATGAGAAAGGCAATGGAAACGGCTTAAACTATACAATAAACGTTCCGTTAGATGCATATACTGAAACCGATGAATACTTTGCACAGTTTAAAGAGGTGATAAACGGTCAGGCAAAGGAGTTTAACCCGCAGTTCATTATTATCTCCGCCGGTTTTGACGCTTATATAAATGACCCTATTGGCGGCTTAGGGCTTGAAATCAAAGATTTTACAAATTTAACAGAAATTGTTGTACAACTTGCAGAAGAGTGCTGTGAAGGCCGAATAGTTTCATGTTTAGAAGGCGGTTACCATCTTGCAGACCTGCCAAAATGCATTGAAGCACACCTAAATGCTCTTTCCTGAACATTTTCCGATATAGCTTAATGACAAACAAACAGATCTCAAACCAACTTTTGCGTAAAGATGCAGGAAACATAAGAAATATGTTTTCCTCAATCGCAAGATTTTACGACTTTTTGAACAAAGTTTTAAGCCTGAACTTCGACCGGAAATGGAGAGCGTTTGCTGTAAAAGTGAGCAATGTTTCTGCAGACAGCAAGGTACTTGATGTATGTAGCGGAACAGGGGACCTGGCAATTGCATATTCAAAGGCTCTTGACAAGAATGGCAAAGTGGTGGGAAGTGATTTTTGCCATGAGATGTTAAAATATGGAAACTCTAAGATTGCAAGGCTGCATCTGGAGAAAAGTATACATATGACCGAAGCGGATACACTAAACCTGCCTTTCCGGGACAACCAGTTTCAAGTCGCCTCCGTGGCATTTGGAATCAGAAACGTTTCTAACCTGGAAAATGGAGTAAAAGAGATGATGCGTGTCGTGGACAAGGGTGGAAAAGTCGTAATCCTTGAATTTTCACAACCAACTAACCCAATATTTAAACAAATTTACTTCTTTTATTTTAAAAAAATTTTACCTGTCATTGGCAACCTGATCTCCAGCAGCAAAGATAGCGCATATACATATCTTCCAAACTCAGTCTTAACATTTCCAGATAGAGAGGCACTGAAAACAAAATTGGAAAATTGCGGCCTGAAAAATATCGAGATTTACAGTCTTACACTGGGTATCGTAACTATCCATATAGGGACTAAAGAGTGACAAATGCTATTGCCAAAACAATGGTAACAGAAAATTTTTGAAAAGCAATAACACTACTTGACAAATCACAAGAAAAGTATTAATTTATACGCTTTACATATTTAATTAACAATCTACTAGTTACTAGTAATTTCAAATCAAATAATGAATCCTTAGATTCATTATCCGCACATATTGCTATTTTTTGGTATGCAAATGGGGTATAGTGTAATGGTAGCACAAATGATTCTGGTTCATTTTGTCCGGGTTCAAATCCTGGTACCCCAGCCATTATTATAACAACGAGTTACGACAAATTTGGCACCTCAGAGGCTGCTCGTTTTTGGCCGACTGTAGTCAAATTGTAGTCAACATCTAGAACACTTACACCATTTCGTAAACTATCAGGACAATAATGAGCGTATCTTTGTTGCGTCATTTTTACATCTTCATACCCTAGCAACTTTGCAACCTTATGGGTATTCTATACCTTTTTGAACCAAACGGGTAGCGAACGTTCTACGTAACCAAAACCAAGTGATTTCTTTAATATCTGGCTTTACCCAGGCTTTATTAAACGCACGTATCAGGTTACAATTATTAATCTTTGTCCCATTCATACTTCTAAAAACAAAGTCATTCTTAATACTTTTTACTTGCCATTTTTTCTCCAGAATATTAATTGCGGTTAGGTTCAACGGAAGAGTTCTAGGTTTTCCGTTTTTTGTCTCCTGAATCAAGATAGTCTTATGTATCAGATTTACCATTTCCCATTCCAGAGACAATTGCTCATTTTGTCTTAAGCCGGTATTTAATGCAAAAACAATTAAGTCTTTAAGCAACTCTGGGCATACATCAAGCAACCTTCTTTCCTCATCTGCCTTTAACCAATTATCTCTTTCGTTGTTTTCCCTTTCCATAGATATTTTAGGCACATTCCCAACCCATTCTTTAACTGCAATATTAAAAGCCTTTGAGAGCATCGCAAGCTCACGATTAATACTTGACGGCTTCGCACCCCTATCTTTCCTATGTAATTTATACTCAGAAATATGCCTATTGCTAACATCAGAAATAACAGAATTACTAAAAAAGGAAGAAGATGATTTAGAGATGTCTTGTAACTTTTTTGAGTATTTACAGCTACATTTTAGAGAATTGCCTAAAATGCCTAAATTACTTAAAGTGCCTAAAATTTATAGTGTTGTTTCTTATTAATAATAAATAACATTCTATAATTTTAGCTCATTTTAGGCATTTTAGGCACTGGATGTTAGCGCCTATATCTGCCATGCAAATACATAACCGGACAACGCTGATAAAATGTGATAAATCTCACAACAAACCCGACAATATAAAGTTAATATACAGACAAAACATCAATAAAAATGCACATAATGGTCTTATATTTAAATGGGCAAACTTTTGGGAATTATTTTTATATTTCTGAAAATGAATATAATTTGGATTATGAGAGTTTAGAATATGATTACATCATTGGTGAGTTTGCAAAATGTTTCCTGTAAAAGATCGTTATGATGATAGGAAAAATCTAAGGAAGATTCTTAAACAAAAAGGTGCCGATATGCTTGATGATGCAACCAAGTTTGGATTGAAACCAGGTTTACCACTTCATGCCGGCATTATTATCACTGGAAATAAAAATGATGCTGATCTTTGTGCTGATGCTTTTCGTGATGCAAGTCGAAAATTATCTAAGGAATTAACAGGGAGATCATATGAATTTAAGGTTGAAATTGATACTTTAAAAACGGGTTTTTAAGTTTTTGCCATGCATGTGTTTAAGTGTGTATTTGGTTATATACTTATTATATATATTATATCTTACTCATCTTATCCTTGTTGATGTTGTTGTTTATTTGTTGTTTAAAATTACCATGAAAGGATTTATATAATGA
Source organism: Candidatus Anammoxibacter sp. (assembly GCA_021777055.1). GTDB lineage: Bacteria > Planctomycetota > Brocadiia > Brocadiales > Anammoxibacteraceae > Anammoxibacter_A. Next base: position 42,033 of record JAIQZO010000084.1, read on the forward strand.
CTATAATTACAATTGACAATGAAATTTCTATTAACAAAGATAATTTACCAGATCATCTAATTAATGATATCTCTGGACGGCTAACTCTCGCAAATCCAGAATATAAGCAGAATCAGAATGCACCTGAAAACTTCTACTATCTGAAACAAAATTGGGATAATTTGATTTTTCCTAGAGGATTTATTAACAAACTTATTTCCATCCTAAAGAATAACAATATACCATTTGAAATAAATGATCAAACACGGGAATTGGACGATGTTGATTTTTGTTTCAAAGGTACGCTTCATGATTATCAGCAAGAAGCGGTTGCGAAGATTATCAAGGAAGATTTTTCCGTTTTACAAAGTCCACCTTGTTCAGGCAGAACCGTTATGGCACTAAATGTTATAGCAGAAAGAAAACAACCTACGTTAATAATTGTTAGCACAAAACCATTACTTTATAAATGGCAGGAAAGAATTGAAGAGTTTTTGGATATACCAAAGGATGAAATAGGCTTAATCGGTGATGGTAATAATGATATTGACGCCAAGATAACTATCGCCATAGCAAACAGCCTCAAGAAATGCGCTGTTGACGTTAAAAATAAAATTGGATCGCTGGTAGTGGACGAATGTCATAAAACGCCGTCAAAGGTATTTACAGAAGTTGTAAAGGTATTTGATTGCCGTTATATGCTTGGATTATCAGCAACGTCAGATCGTAATGACGGTCTAGCAAAATTGATAGATTTCCATGTTGGCGACAAAGTTCATGATATCAGTGCAAAGAAATTGCAGAAAGCAAATATGATCATGACTCCAACATTACAAGTACGTGAGACAGATTTTGATTTTCACTATCATAAAAATCCCCCTGAGATGATAAACAATCTTATACGGGATTATATCCGTAATGAGCTTATCGTTAATGATGTTGTTTGTGAAATTCAGGATAATGGTGGGGTTGGGTTAATACTTTCAGAACGTAAAGATCATTGTGAAACACTTTATCAAATGTTAAAAGATAAAGATATTGAAACAAGGTTCCTTACTGGTGATATGGGTAAAAAGGAACGCCTGGAAATTCTTGCAGAACTTAGTCAAGGACATATTAAAGCACTGGTAGTAACTTCCCAATTGGTTGGTAAAGGCTTTGAACTTAAACATATATCATCCATCTTTCTATGTACACCAATAAAGTCAACAACTAAACTTGCAGACTGCATAGGCTGTATCTTGAGAATAGAACAGGGTAAGGATAGGGCTGTTATATATGATTATCGTGATAGAAATGTTCCTGTTATAGATCATAGTTTCAAAAGCAGACGTTATACATACAAAGAGTTCGGCATCAAAAAGATACCAAATTTGTTACCAGAATCATTTACGGTAGGTTCTGGAAGAATGTAGATATGATATTTACCAATACAATCATAATTGTTATGTTAGACATTACGATCATGATTGTGCCCGTCCGAGTTCTGATCGCACGTCATTACCAAAGTAACGGTAATGACGTTATTTTTCATATGCAAAGGTGCATAGAATGATAGTTGCGCTATCTGGAGAAAGGTTATAAGCAAATCTAATTGAGAGTAGTTTTGAATTTAAGAGTGGTAGAAAAACCAATAGAGATGTTCCGACAAGTAGAGAAATTGTGGCCATTGTTGTCACTATAGTCATCGTAACTGAAAAACAAAACTGCCTTTTCTTACGTTGTTGCTGTGCGTGCGTTTAAGTGTTTATTTGGTTATACATATTTCTATATATTATACCTATTAAATACATTACTTATTGTTGTTAATATTGAATTTAAAACCCTATATGGAAAAATAATTCATGTAAGACAATTAAGGTACTGTAAGGGTTTTCATACCATACTGCACCCTGAGCAGCATGCTATTTTTCTAGTAACTCGGATGTATGTTACCTTATAAATTAGTGAGGCGGTAGTGATGATTTAAAGGATGATCTTCTAGACTTGAAGGTAGTGTAAAATATTTTGTGTAAACTTCTGAAGAGAGATATATTAATAATAAGAGAAGCGTAATGTAAGGTAGTTTCTCCGATTACAGAAATCTTTTTAGAGGTATAAAACACAAATGTCTATATTAACGAAAGATCAGGTAAAAGATGTAATTGAATTGTATAATATCCGAACAGCTGAAGATGCACACAACGCAGTGAAGGACTTGATGAAGGATGTCTTGCAAGGTTCTTTGGAAGCAGAACTTAGTAATACGTTTTGAAAAGCTATTAAAACAAAAGGGGACTTCTGAGCAACCCATAGCCGTCTAGAACCCATTAAGCCAGCCGCCAATACAACAAAAAAATATTTGGATGGGATCCTGGATTGACAAAAGGCCCTTATTAACAATGGTTTACTTGAAGGTCTAAATTCTCTTGTTCAAGCAGCAAAGGCAAAAACCAGAGGTTTTCGTAATATATGTCATTTCAAGATTGTTGCATTTCTGGTGACGGGCAAGCTTGATTTTACTCAATTTAATAAACAGTGCTTACCCACTCAAAACCCTAAAGAGCCAGATTTTATCTCTTCCGGCAGGTAGATACAGACTTTCTTTGCCTCATTCTGTGCTACAAGAAATAATGTCAGGTAACCACCGTTTCTTTTAAAGTTGCTCAACAAAATGGTATAGATTTATTTTTCCGTTGACCTAAATGCCTTTTTAGGTAGAATCATTACATGCCAAGGATACCAAGGATAATTTTACCTGAATAGCTGGATTATATATACAAAGATGGCACAATAGACAAGTAGTTTTTACGAATGACGAAGATAATATCTATCATCTTGAAAACCGTTAATAATAGACTAAAAAGTTTTTGAGAAAATTTAAAAGGAGAGGTTGTTGATTACAAACAATGTGTTTATTCAACAATTAAAAGAACTGGTATTAGCCTTTCTGGAAAACGAAAATGTTAAAATAGTTGTTTTTGGCTCTAGAATAAGGGGAGATAATATTGCATCCTCAGATATTGATATAGGGATTATTCCAAGAGGAGTATTTAACAGGGGACGGTTGGCTCTTCTAAGGGAAGACATTGATGATTCTAATATTCCATACAACGTAGACATTGTAGATTTTTCAACCACTTCGGAGCAGTTTAAAAAAGAAGCATTAAAGGACGTAGTGATTTGGAAAGATTAAAGTTGAAATATTCGGATACAATTAGGGCAATGACGACATTAAAGGAAATACTGGATGAGCCTTTTTCGGTTATAGTAAGAGATGCCACAATTCAGCGTTTTGAGTATACATTCGAAGCACTTTGGAAATTTTTGAAGGAGTACCTAAAAGAACGTGAAGGTATTATATGCAATTCCCCCAAGTCCTGTTATAGGGAGTTCTTTAGGTTGGAGATGATAACAGAGAATGAAACTGTAAAATTTCTTGAGATGACGGATGACAGAAACATGACTTCTCATACTTACAAAGAAGAGGTTTCCATGGTTCTATATGAAAAGATGCGCAATCACTATATATTGATGGAGTGTCTCATGAAAAAAATTGCGGTTTAGATGTTTCTATTTTATTATGGCAGGGACGTTTTGCTCCATGCCCAATAGATGATGTTCATCTTTTGGGCGCAGTACGATATGGGGAATTAAATCCTGTAAAAGCAAGATTTGTGAATAAGCCCGATCAGTGGAAGTTTAGTAGTGCAAAAGCTTATTTTTACCAAGAAGAGGACATTTTAGTAAAACCATCACAACTTAATGATACGGTAAGTGATTGGGAGGAATTTCTTGGCTTGGAACCGTCAAATGAAGATATCAAAACATTACAAAGGTACGAACGAACTGGCCGCCCACTTGGAAATGAAAGTTTTATAATCAGTCTTGAGAAATCTATAGGAAGACATCTAAAACCTAAGAAGCCTGGGTGGAAACTCAAGCAAGAAATAAATTAATATGGTGTCCCCAGATAACCTAATAGTAGGAAATCCACTTGAATAGAGAGTAAAATCCCATGAATTGCAAGTTCTATTGTTACACGCAGCAACAGTCATAACAGGCGCCAATATCCGCAGTTACAGAAACGACAAAAGCAGCAAACATAATGATTCATTTTGTCCGGATTCAAATCCTGGCACCCCAGCCATAACTATATATTATAGTGTTTTTGATTGCTTTGCTTAGAAACCTACTGACGAATTCTGATTCTATGAACTTCCAATATCAGCAACTTTCCTTTATAATAACGCATATCATTTTGAGACAATAGGAACTTTTTTAGTCTTTCCAAAAGTAGCAGAATAATTTCTGGGCGATTTCTCAACTGAATGGCAATAATACCTTTATAGTTTGGCGGGTGGTATGTTACGATGTCTGAGAAATCTCCATTTAAAGAGATCAGGATTGCGTTTAGCTGTTGAGCCTTTTCAATAACAACTTGATCTGGCGATTCTACAGGAAGATGCTCTCTAAGTTTTAAGACTTCATGGTTTTCGTTGCAAAGATATTGAATTACTGAGTTTGGGACACAATGGTCTGCAAAGAATTTTAATCCCATCAAACCGCAACCTCAAAATCTGATAAATCTCGTGCATAATTAAGACATGCCGCAATATGTTCTTTCTTAAGATCTGGAAACTCCTTGATAATTTCTTCAGCACACCAACCTGCAGCAAGATATCCAAGAATAAGGCTTACAGGAATCCTCGTTTCTTTGATGCGTGGTTTGCCCCGAAGAATATCATTTGTACTAGTAATATGATCCTTCCAATCGATTTCCATACTACTTCCTTATAATTGAATTTCGCATAATTAAATAATAGGCCAAGCCACTATTTATTTAATCTATATGACTTTCTAAATGGTAAAAACCCCCAATTATTATTCAACATGCTTTAGAATTAAATTATTATCGCCTTTAATTTTGTAGCCGTCAACATCTAAAATCTGATTTTATTTTATCTATACCATGCTAAGTAACAATCCTATTCTCATCCTGATAATAAATACAACTCTTCTTCATACATCAGAATCACAATAATTTTCAGATCTCTTAATATTTACTAAAATATGAAAATGGTTACCCATAATACAAAAACCAATAACGTCCACAAAGAATACTGCTCTTAACCTCTTTAGTAAATTCAGCAAATAATCCTTTTCAACATCCTCAAGCATAACCCCTGGCAAAGCTGGCTGGGAAACCACATGATAAATAATATCTTCTTCTTTTACTACGAATCGCAATATTCTAGTATTTGCCTGTCCCAAACGATGAATAGCTTTCAGCCTTCAGTCTTCAACCTAATCACCTAATCAGTCACGTACATAGTACTAATAGTTGTATTTTGCACAACAACAATAAAAGGCATTTTAATCACCATATAAATCCTATGAATATTTAATATTTTTATAACCACCTTTATTACCACTCATTACAACTAAAACAAAAAACTGCTTAGAAAAAGGCACATCAATTGCAAAATTAGTAAGACAGAGTATCTGTTTCGCAATTAATATTTCCTTTTAAAAATTTAAAAAAAGGAGGATTTTGCAAATGATGATCGCACTAAAAAGAGAATCAAATTTTAACATCCATGCAGATAGATCCCTTAGAATTTCATTAGATATAAATAGAACGTTTGCTAATTACGTTGATGATTACTTGTGCAATAAACACTTAAAGATCCAAATAAGAGAATTTATTACGTTAATAATTAACAGATCACTGCTCTTAACAGGCGATAAAGAGACGGAAAATCTATGCAGAAACTCTACGATAAAAACCAGAAATTTTAATAATTACACAAGAAACAATAGTTTGTTAATCGATTTAAATAGGCTTTTATCAATTATTATAAACGGCGAATCAGAGATCTTGAAAATTATGCTTAATAACTTAACCAGTGAAATCGATATCCAGCACTTATTTCCTTTGCTTACAAAAACAAATAGATCGTTTTTTCTAATAAAGTGCTAGATAAGAAATTCCTAAAGAAACAACTTGAACTTTTGGCCTTTAGATTCTTACACCGTAATTGTGCTAATTTATCTTGCACATTTTATAATCAACTGAAAATAAAGTTTTTTTTAAGGTTCAAGGTTCAAGGTTCAAGGTTCAAGGTTCAAGGTTCACAGTTCACAGTTCAAAGGTTAAATATACGGAAACAAAAAAAGACGTTAAACCTTGAAACCCTATAAATTTCAAATATTTTTGGCTAGATTTAGGTTAAATTTGTTTCAGCTGATTGGGTCGAACCTGAAGCGCAGCCTTAGTAGCTGCGTTGAGGGTTCGCCTAATTGAAGATTGGAGAAAGTGAGCACAAATATAACGATCAAAAAACCAGGTTGTTACTTTTAAAACCATTAGGCAGAAAACATCGATAGGAACCAATTTGTTAGTTGTTCGCCTTGTTGTTTCCGCCATAATTATATCACGGGTACTAGTGTAAGTTGAATATACGAAGGCATTATAAGTTTAAATTGCTTTAGTTTGTACATTTTTGAAAAAGGTTGCAAATGAAACCTAGAATTAATGTATTCAACGTTGATGATTTTGTTAACGTTAAATTTGAAGTTAAGTGGAAAGTGTAGATTGAATTATCAATTTCCAATAAACAAGGAGGAGATTAGAATGATTAAAAAAGTATTAGTGTGTGTAATATCTGTTTTTATAATATTGACAAATTTCTCTGTTTCTGAATCAAACGCTGTAATCTTTCATCCTGATAAAAATGATATTGCGGAAGCAATCAAATATGGCAAAGATAATAAAAGAACAAATTTAACCACTTTTTCAAGAAAGTGGACAGTTCGCCTTGGCAAGGAAGTTGGATGGGCAACTTTATTTACCGGTTTTCATAATGTTGCTTTTAAAGCGAGAAAATCTCATATTGAGCATAAAGAATTAACATCAAATCAAATAAATGAAGCTGTAGATATAGGTAAAGAACTCACTTTTACGGTATCCATACTGGGAAACGGTGCTGATTTTGCCCGAGAATATCAAGCAATGCTTAAGCTAGACAATAGTTTTATTGCTCCAACATTTGACTTTATTCCTGAATATGCCGAAGCAAGTGAATCTTGACCAGACCAACCTGATAGCATTGCAGGTTGTGTTTTTAAATTTCCCATTGAAAATGTTAAAGAGAGTTCTTTGTTAACTTTAATCTTAAAACCTTTCGACGGTGATGTATTACAGTTTGATTTATCTAAAATGCAATGATTAACATCAATTCAAAATAAGTGACAGAAACATTTCTATACATTTTTTAGTTCAGTTACTTAAAAGAGTTGACGGCCAGATGGGAATTAATGACCATCTGTTTATATTAAAGCTAATTGAAAGCCATCCTATGTAGGTTGTCCGAGAATAAGCATTTTGACAGATTCTTGCGTCATAACTCATTTTATATTATCTTTAGATTTTGAGATTTTACATTCTTGGACAACCTGTTAACATCTGATCCAGGTAGAGAAGACTCCACGTTCTTTAAACATGCGATTACCACCTACCTTAGAACACAGGTCTTTTCATTAAGTCCATCAATCAGGACACGTTGGTTTTCAGTATAATCAACCGGCACTTCAATCACATGCACGCCTTCTTGTATCAGATGGTCTTCAAGTAAAGCAAATAGCTCTTCGGACGATTCCACATGATGTCCGTCTGCTCCATAGCTCTTGGCATACTGCACAAAGTCTGGATTACCATAGTCCAAACCAAAATTCGGGAATCCCGCTCCGGCCTGCTTCCATTTTATCATCCCATAGGCATTATCCCTTAAAACAATAACAATAAGGTTTAGCTTTAAACGCACGGCAGTTTCAAGCTCCTGAGAGTTCATCATAAAACCACCGTCACCGCAAATGGCAATTACCTTTCTATCAGGACACGCTATTTTTGCGCCCATTGCAGATGGAAGACCCGCGCCCATCGTTGCCAACGCATTATCAAGAAGTATGGTATTTCTCTCGTATGCTTTATAATTCCTGGCAAACCATATCTTATAAACACCGTTATCAAGCGCTATAATACCATCAGATGGCATCACCTTTCGTACCATTGCAACAAGATACTGAGGTAAGATCGGAAATCTTGTATCATCGCTCATTTTTGCGAGGTTTTCGTCAACTTCCTTTTTTACAAGCTCGTAGTAACTGAAGTCCCAATTCGGATTTTTTTCCAACCTTTCAGCTAACGCCTCTATAGTACAGGCGATATCCGCGACAATGTCAAGCTGAGGAAAATAGACTTCGTCTATTTGTGATTCAAAATAGTTGACATGTATTACCGATGCACCACCATGCTCCATAAAGAACGGCGGCTTTTCCATAACATCATGCCCCACGTTTATTATCAAGTCTGCCCTGTTTATAGCGCAGTGCAGGTAATCATTGTCTGAAAGGGCCGCGGTCCCCAGAAACTGAGGAGATCTTTCATCAACCACTCCTTTTCCCATTTGGGTGTTAACAAAATATATACCTGTCTTATCTAGAAGTTTGGGTAAGGCGTGACTGGTTCTGTTTCGATTGGCGGCAGCTCCTATGAGAAGAAGGGGCATTTTTGCTTTGTTTATCATATCAACCGCTATCTTTATGGCCGTCTCATCGGGATTTGGCCTGTAAACTCTGTGAACGGCATAAGGACTTGAGGTGCACTCTTCGGCTGCAACATCTTCTGGTAACTCTATATGCACCGCTCCGGGGCGTTCTTCGTGGGCAATCTTGACAGCCTGGCGAACAGTAACTGGAATATTATCACCGGTTACCAGTTGCTTTGAAAATTTAGTAACCGGGCCCATCATCTCCACTATATTAATGACCTGAAACTTCCCCTGCTTGCTCTTTTTTATGGGTTTTTGCCCTGTAATTATCATCATTGGCATAGCGCCCAGTTGGGCATAGGCCGCGGTAGTTATCAAATTTGTTGCACCAGGCCCAAGTGTGGCGATACATATGCCAACCTTACCGGTTAAACGCCCCAAAGTTGCAGCCATAAAACCGGCACCCTGTTCATGCCTGGTAAGTACTAATTTTATCTTAGATTCTCGTAATGATTCAAGGAAATCAAGGTTTTCTTCACCAGGAATACCAAAAATATACTCAACCCCTTCGTTTTCCAATGATTTAACAAACAGATCTGATGCTTTCATTGACGTCCCTCCAATAAATAAGATTATTATTGCTTTTAAGCATATACTTCGCACAGGTATAAACGATCTAATATTTTGTAATTATTCAGAATAGAGTAGTCAGAATCCAGAATTCAGAATATAGCACTAGTTTTCAGATTAATTTCTGGTTGGTTGCCGGTTCGCAACAACAAATGCTAGGTTAAGTAGCGCTCAATTTTAAGAAACATTTCTTTAATCGCAAGGTCCTCCAACAGGATCGGTTTGAGGCGAACGCCCTTAGGACACGTTCCTCAACCTAACAATATTTATACAGCACAGATGGGCAAGTATGAAGTTTACCCACCAATTAAATGGCCTCAATATTGTGTTGGTTTTCTCATTCAGAATTTGGACTCCTGAATGCTGAATACGCTAAATAGATACAATATTTTCTTAAATATGAAACGATGGATTAACTATTGCACTATAGTTTATAATACCTTTATACCTTTGTAAAAAACACTAGTATTTTCTGGTATATCAAACGGTACATATCCGAACTACTTAATTTCCATTTGAGCAACCATACATCATTTAATTACACTCTTGCCATTATTTGCGAATTGTAAAATTATAATAAAAAAAGCCGTACAAAGATTTAGTCTCTATAGAGCGTTAAATTAAGCTGAAATCAACAGAAAATTGAACAACCAGGGCTAATTTTCTGTGGCTTATTATTACACATAAAGTTTTAAATGATCTAATGATTATCACTGGAAAGACGCCTTCAAGAAATCACGGATAAAGACGTAAGGATAAAGTTGCGGACAATGAACCAAGTAAATGTCAAAGTATGTTCCCACTGAAGATATTATTGAATTTGCTGCGAGGAGGCACCCTTATATTGAGAGTTTCCAAAGGAGTAGCCTAAGCGACATTGATGAAATCAGGATGAAATAACATTCAAAGATAGCCAAAATATGGATTGACAAATTTCGAATTACTGATTATTTTGAATATAATTTAAAGATAGGGATAAAAACCCCCGTGTTTAGGCACGGGGGCTAAAAGGAGATCCTTGCACCAAAAAAACGGTACAAGTTACCACGAGTACATAAAAAGTATACTCTGCTTTAAGAAAAATAACTGTGACGGATATTACATTTTGCAGCAGGATAGAAAAACAAATTGGATTAACCAATGGTGTCTCATTACTTGAAATGCTATGGAAAAACGAATATTGGGATTGCGTTAGCTTGACACAGACAAGAGGTAACTCAAGTGTCATAATTGTTGGGAAGTTTGACAATTATTTTGATTCGTCCTTCACGGACAATCATCTTTTCTTATTAGTTTGTTTAAAAGCTTTGTTCAAAAACATAGAGAGCGTGGAAACAAACATTTTAATTTTTTTCTTTGTTTCCACGCTCTAAACAAACTATTTTATCTAATTTCTACTTTCTTGTACTCAATGGGGCAACATTACTGTAGCACATTACTTTTTATGACAATCATCTTTTCGCGTGTCATTTCATGCATTGAGTAAGGAATGCCTCCCATTCCAATGCCTGAGGCATCTCTACCTCCAAATGGCATCCAGTCTACTCTGAAAGCCGTATGATCATTAACCATAACAGCGGTTGCGTTTAGTTTATTTACCGTGCCCAAGGCTGTATCAAGATTCGAAGTAAATACGGAGGCCTGGAACGCATATGGCAACGAATTCGCCTTTTTTATTGCTTCCTCACGATCTTTAAATGAATAAACACAGACAACCGGGCCAAAGATCTCTTGCGTGGAAACCTTAACATTATCAGGTGGATTTAACAATACGGTGGGTTCGTAACATGTATCCGATATCTTTCTTCCGCCGCATAATACAGTTGCCCCCTGTGCTTTTGCTTCGTTAACCCACTCTTCTACCCTATCAACCTCTTTTGCTCGAATAAGTGGTCCTACTTCTGTTTTTGGATCAAGGGGGTCTCCCACAATCAGTTCTTTAGCACTTTTGGCAAGTTTCTCAGCAACGGTTTCACAGATAGATTCATGAATAAAGACCCTTTGTACAGAGACGCATACTTGTCCTGCGTGATAAAACCCACCCTTTAAAAGTAATGGTACCATGTTATCAATATCAGCATCAGCTTCAACTATAACAGGAGCGGCCCCGCCGTGTTCCAGCGCACAGCGTGTACCAGCTGAAAGTTTAGAACGCAAATACCAGCCAACCTTCGCGGACCCGATAAACGAAAAATAATTTACACGTTCGTCGATAACCAGTTTCTCAGCTGAATCTATTTCACAAATTATACATTGGCACCATGCGTCGGGTAGACCGGCCTCTTTTAATATATCAACAAAGGCAAGACATGATAAGGGCGTTGCAAGTGCAGGCTTTATAATTACCGGTGCACCCACTGCAATGGCCGGCACAGTCTGATGTATTATGAGGTTTAACGGATGGTTAAAAGCGCTAACAGAAGAGACAACACCAATGGGTTCCCTGGTTGTAAATGCCAGACGATTTGCAGACGCCTCGGTGTTTCCCATGGGAATCTGTTCCCCTTTAATTTGAGAAATATGCTCAATTGCCAGTTTTACGCCATTTATCGCACGAAGAACTTCAACTTTTGAATCGGCATAAGGCTTTCCTCCTTCTGCTGCCGCAATTTTCGTTAACTCTTCAACACGGCTACTCATAATTTCGGCCGTCTTCTCAAGTATTGCAGCCCTTTTGTAAGCGGGAAGCCATTTCTTTCTATCAGTGAAATGATCATAAGCCGTTGCAAGCGCTTTTTCAACTTCCCCGTCACCAACAAGGGGAAGTTCCTTTATTAATTCGTTATTGTATGGAGAAGTAACTTTTACTGTAGTCATTTGATTATTATTTTATTGTTTTTTTAGAAAGACAAATAAAAACATCTTTGACGTTTTTTGGTCATGTTCAAATTACCTCAATGCGCAAGTCTTTGAATTTAACCCATCTATTAGTACACGCTGGTTTTCAGAGTAATCCACAGGTACTTCAATTACATGGACACCAGGGACTTCCAGGTGTACTTCCAGGAACCTAAACAACTCTTCAGACGAATCTACCCTATGACCTTCGCAACCATAACTTTCTGCATATTTCACAAAATCAGGGTTTCCATAATCAAGTCCAAAATCCGGGAATCCGCTGCCCATCTGTTTCCATTTAATCATTCCATAAGCATTGTCCCTAAGTACAATAACAACAAGATTGAGCTTCAGGCGGTTAGCTGTTTCCAACTCCTGCGAATTCATCATAAATCCTCCGTCACCACAGATAGCAATCACCTTTTTGTCAGGATAGATCAAACTTGCGGCCATGGCGGATGCAAGTCCTGCCCCCATTGTGGCCAACGCATTATCCAGCAGCACAGTATTTGGACCATGAGCCTTGTAGTTTCTTGCAAACCATATCTTGTAAACACCGTTATCCAGTGCAATAATACCGTTTGACGGCATTACTTTCCTAACCATTGCCACTAAATACTGAGGCAGGATCGGGTACCTGGAATCATCACTCATCATTGCAAGGTTATCATCAACCTGTTTTTTAACAGTGGCATAATAACTGAAATCCCAATTCGGGCTTACTTCGAGAGCTTCTGTTAAATCTTCAATAGTATGGGCAATATCCCCTACGATATCCAATTGAGGAAAATAGACATCGTCTATTTTTGATGCAAAGTAGTTGACGTGTATAACCTTCGTGCCGCCATGTTCCATAAAGAAAGGAGGCTTCTCTACAACATCATGACCAACATTAATTATCAAATCTGCACGGCTTATGGCACAGTGAATATAATCATTATCCGACAAGGCTGCAGTTCCAAGAAAGCGCGGATGCCTTTCATCTACTACACCTTTTCCCATTTGGGTATTAATAAAATAGATGCCGGTCTTTTTTAAGAATGCAGGCAGGGCACGACAAGTTCTGTTTCGATTTGCAGCCGCACCGACCAAAAGGAGTGGCATTTTTGCTTGCTTTATCATCTCCACTGCTTTGCATATAGCTATATCATCCGGATGAGCTCTATTCACTGTATGAACTTCAAACGGTTCAGAGGTGCACTCTTCCGCCGCCACGTCTTCAGGAAGTTCAAGATGCACTGCACCTGGACGTTCTTCAAGAGCAATTCTCATGGCGCCCCGAACAATAACGGGAACACTGTCTCCGATTATTAATTGTTTTGTGAATTTGGTAATAGGATGCATCATCTCTACAATATCCACTACCTGGAACTTTCCTTGTTTGCTCTTTTTAACGGGTTTTTGTCCCGTAATCATCATCATCGGCATGGCACCCAGCTGAGCATATGCTGCAGGAGTTACAAGGTTTGTCGCTCCAGGCCCTAGGGTTGCAAGGCAGACTCCCACCTTTCCAGTTAACCTTCCCACAGTTGCAGCCATAAAACCGGCGCCCTGTTCATGTCGGGTTAAAATTAATTTGATCGTTGATCCTCGCAGGGAATCAAGAAAATCTAAATTCTCCTCACCGGGAATACCAAAAATATACTCAACTCCTTCATTTTCTAATGCTTTAACAAACAGGTCCGATGCTTTCATTTACCATGACTCCTACAATAAATTTTCTAAAGTACTTTTTTATATTTACTAATGATATATTTTTTTCTCGACCAGTGCGAATAAATTTTAATTAAATTTAAAGGTTTATGATGATTGACAATAGACATGACTGCAATATAATAAAGTATAAGCTTTATTTTTGAGAGATAACGATATCTTTAAGAGTTTTATAGAGTAATTATGGCACAAAATAGAAATATTAGTACCGGAGTTCTGGAATATTATGTTTCAGGCCTGAATTGTTTGGATTGTGTCCGAAAGATTGAAAAGTGTGTTTCCAAACTTGATTGGATAGAAGAAGCCAAAGTTAATTTTTCTACTTCACAACTTAGGGTAAAAACGAATGAAACGGTTAATAATATAACATCCATGGATAATGAGATTGGAGATGAATTAGAAAAGCTGGGATTTGGTATAAAAAAAGAGAAAAACGGGATATCTGAGGCAAATAAAACCAGCGTTAAGGATAAAAAACTCTTTTACTTGACTATTATTACCGCTCTATTTGTTTTTTTCGGTGTGGTGACGTCGTACTATTACACATATAAGTTTAGGTCATTGAATATTTCAGTATTGTTTTATTCAGCGGCAATATTATCCGGCGGTATATATGTAAGCAAGAAAGGTGTCAGGTCTCTTCTAAATTTACAGCTTGATATAAATTTCCTGATGTGTGTTGCCGCAATAGGAGCAGCTTGTATAGGTGAATGGCTTGAAGGTGCTACAGTTATATTACTATTTCTGTTCGCTCAGTTGCTAGAGACATACACCCTTGATAAAGCCAGAAATGCCGTTCACGCATTAATGGAAATTTCACCAAAATATGCATTTGTTAAAGCCGTGTCAGGAGTGAAGAGAACTGACGTTGATGACGTTAATATTGGGGATATCATTTTGGTTAGGCCTGGGGAAAGAATACCTCTAGACGGCGAGGTTGTAGACGGGTATTCCACAGTAAACCAGTCTCCAATCACCGGCGAATCCATTTCAGTTGAGAAAACAGCGGGCGATAAAGTATACGCCGGCACTATAAACGAAAAGGGCTCGTTTGATGTATGCATTACATCACTCTTCCGGGAATGTACTCTTTCAAAGATTATTCATTTAATAGAGGAGGCACAGGCACAAAAAGCTCCGTTTCAAAGTTTTGTTGACACTTTTGCAAAATATTATACTCCGACGGTTGTTTTTACAGCACTACTTATAACTCTGGTTCCCACTTTTTTCTTCAATGGAGAGTTTTCTCACTGGTTATACAGAGCATTGGTACTTCTCGTAATATCATGCCCATGTGCACTGGTAATTTCAACTCCGGTGGCACTTATGTCAGGTATTACTAATGCAGCGAAAAACGGAGTATTATTTAAAGGTGGTATTTATCTGGAAAATATAGGCAAGATAAAAGCAGTCGCGTTTGATAAGACTGGCACTTTAACATCTGGAATTCCTGTTGTTACTGACATTGTACCAGTAGAGAATGAAAACAAAGAAGATATTTTACGCATTGCGGCGGCCATTGAGGCCCGATCAGAGCACAACATTGCAACCGCAATATTAAAGAAGGCGGAGAATATGGCGCTTCAAAAGGTAGATGGAAATAACTTCCAATCATTTACCGGTAAAGGCGCCGGGATGGAAATTGATGGATGTAAATACTATATAGGAAATACAAAACTTTTTAAGGAACTTGATGTCTCTACCGTCAACATTGACGAGATTTTATGCAAATTTCAGATCTCTGGAAATACTACATTGATATTGGGGACAGAAGAAAAAGTGCTTGGGATAATTACAGTTGCAGATAAGATTAGAAACTTGTCTAGACAAACTATTGCTGAACTATATAATAAGGGCGTAAAAAAAATTGTGATGCTTACGGGTGATAATAAGAATACGGCAAAAACAGTTGGCCAAAGTGTAAATATAAAAGATGTCTTTGCTGAACTTTCTCCAGAGTGTAAGGTTGATGCGGTTAGATCATTGATAGATAAATACAAGAACGTTTGCATGGTTGGCGATGGAATGAATGACGCACCGGCCTTAACGGCTGCAACTGTTGGTGTCGCAATGGGCAGGCGCGGCACGGACATTACACTGGAGAGTGCCGATGTAACAATTGTTGGCGATGATTTGACAAAAATTCCTCTGGCAATGGAGCTGGGAAAAAAGACAGTTAATATTATCAAACAGAATATATGTTTATCTATAACTACAAAAGTGATATTTTTATCATTGATCGCACCCGGCTTTACTACTTTGTGGATGGCAGTCGGCGCGGACATGGGAGCATCACTAATTGTTATCCTAAACGGGTTGCGGTTATTAAGGAAACGTTGGTAATAAGTTGAGAAAAAACAACCTCACGTTTTAAGGTAGTGGCCTGATTTATCAAACTTAACTTACGATTCAATCAAACAGATTGCAGTTTTTAATTATTCCATATATATAGAAGATTTAGGAAAGGAAGATTTGATGATAAAAAGAAGCGGTTTTTGTGTTCTTGTTTTTTCGTTTTTTATATGCCTTACAGGTTACTCCGCTGGATTGGGAACAATCAGCGGAAGGGTGATTAATGGTTTTGGCGACGCTTTAGATGCCGTTGCCATAAAAGTTATAGATACAGAATACGAGGCAACGAGCGACAGTAATGGTGATTATAATATCAGTTACCGACCGGGTATAACAAAGCTCTCTTTTTCAAAAAGCGGTTATACACGCAGAGTAATCGCAGTTAACACGTCCGAAGTAACCGATATGGGAGTTAAACCAGTTAATCTCTGGAAGTATCCAACAAAGGGTGGCATGTACATTATCAGAGAAAAGCATTATGAATTAATAAACAAAAGCTCATTCCTTGCGGAAAAGGTAGGAGGTGATTTACGGTTTATACTTAATGACGAGCCAACTATAATAAATAAACGGGAGTTAGCAATCCTGGATTATGAACAAAAAGTCCCTCTAGTCCCAGGAAAGACATTATATAAAGTTTACGATGATAATATGCTTGGTAGTCTAGGTGCCAGTGAGTTTCCTTTAACAACAAAGGATGACAGATATATAAAGATTTCAAACAATATTGGCCTAAGGCTCGCGACCCTTGAGCCTGGAAGATATTTTTACTATACAGGCTTTATGAATAACAGGACTAGAATGGGTGAAGGGGCTTATTTTGAGGTAAAACCGTAAGTTTTTAACCTCAACGAAGGGGTATAAATGAAACATTTACTGATATAGGTTTATGAAAGCGCGTCATTTCAGCGGACATTATCCCATAATTGCTAAGTTCTTTTTAGTATTTTTCGTAAGGAGCCAAATATCGAATATTGAACAAGGAATTATGAATGCCGAAGGATAAAAACTATTTGATCTTGAAGAACTCATAATAGATTTTACCGTACGAGTTATTCGACAAGACCAATCTCCATTAAGGAGTTGCACCAACCAAAAAGAGGATAAAAAAACTTCATAATTCGTTATTCCTTGTTCGATATTCGATATTCATTATATAGTTAAATTACTCCGTAATTCTAACTTAGCACTTATGGGATATTAGACCACCCGTCTATTATACCGCGCCACTCTTTCTAAATGGATTTACACTATACGCATTTTCACCTTTAAATCCCCTCTAAGAAGAGGGGGATCTAAAGGTGTGTAACTGAACTTTGTTAAATAAAACACGCTTTTTAGTCTAATCTATTCCTCTTCTCTCTCAATAGGCACCTCCCCAAGGGAACGTATGGCATCGCCGATCAATCTAACCGCGTATGCCATATTGTGATGTCCATCGCTTCCATCGTTTTCTATAAAGTAGTAGTTAAATGCCGCCTTTGCCTGTAATGGAGTAAGTGGAGGAATGTCATCGGTACTATCTTCCGGTGTGCCAAAATCGTCTCCCGCAGGATTCCACACAACACTTCCTCGTTCGTCAACCGGCAAAATCCCTTTAAGTTGCTCAAGCAGTTCTTCAAGAAACTCTTCCCCTTCATGTCCAAAAGCAAAGCTGTATCCGCCAGGAGCATTTTCATCCCTTGCCCCTTCATGACAGTCAAAACACGGCTTTCCGTTTTCAAAAACCGTATCAAACTCCTCGCCCCGTCCAAGTTCATCTTCAACCGTAAATTTCATGTTCCAGGTATGGCTACCCAGTTTACCAAACTGTTCTTCGTTCGCATCATACCTCAACATATGGCACCGTACACAATATTGAGGTTCGTCAAATTCCTCACGAAATGCCTTAACATGTGTAGGCTCAGGATATGCACCCAATCCGAACTCATCCGGGTCGTACTCCGACGCCCCTATCCCGAAATAAACCTGCGCCTGCTGATGCAAAGGCGCACCGTCTCCCACCTTAAACGGTTGCGGTTCAGGCTTAGGAGTGCCATCTCCATTTTTAAGATACATCCCATGCAGGTGGCACTTTGTGCATACGGCAGCAGGACCGGCATCAACCTCAACATTTATCACCTCCGTTTCATCTGCGTTCCATTTAGGTATAGTTGTCTTGCCGAAAAAGCGGAGCTGTTTTCGTCCGTCTTCAATAGGAGTACCTTCACTGTCAACGTTTTCAAAATTGCTCATGGGTGCATGACACAACACACATCCCACAGGTGCAGCTTTATTCCTTCTGTCTTTGTAAATCAAATCTGGATCAGGAACAGTATCCTTAACCCTGAAACTTAAAAAACCTTCTATAGTATGACATTGAGTACCACACCCATTCATAGGATGTTCAGGATTTACACCCGCCGGTACACCGGTTAGTGGCTGAAAACCCATGCGGACACTTCTGGCATGGCTGGAGCTTAACCACTCTACATAACGGTTATGAAACGGCTCAAATGCGTGACACTGACCGCAGAGTGTGGGCTGCAGAGTCCTATCTATTGCAGTATTGTCAAAAACGTGAGGTTTACTACCCGGCCCATGGCACATCTCACACTCCACCTGAGCCCTTTGAGCAGTTGCAGGAAAATCTTTTAAGAGATTATTAAAATTCTCAGGATCCACATTTCCATTCTCGTCGGGCAAAGGATATGTCCACCCCTCTTTACTTGCCTTATCATCAAAACCATCATTAACGGTGGTTGCAGCCTTGTCAAGTCCGGTAGTATGGCACTTTACACAAAATTCACGAAAGAAGGGAAACGGAGTCTCTCCATCCGTAAGGACACCATTATATTTATTGGTCAGTGCAAAACTGTGGTGAGTACCTTTCCAAGCATTGTGAATTCCTCTGTGGCAAACCGCACACTGTGGCAGCCTAGGCCTTTTATTGTCATCAATAGTGCCCACACCCACAAATGTCCCCGCATTTATCTCTATACTACTTCCACTACTCTTCTCTTCAATAACATACTTACCTGTTAAATCAATAGTAAAATTGGTTATTCTTGCAGTTGCATCATTAAGGCTAGCATTAGAACCGTTAGGTTTTGAAGCCAACACCCAGTTATAAGTTTCCAATTCAGGAGCCACAAAATAGACAGGCTTTCCCAGAGGTAAATTACTTAACCCCGATGTCCTGCTTGTTGCCGTTACCTCAACAAAATCAGAACTCGTATTGCCTTCATCATCCGTTACAGTAAGCCGTACCTCGAAAGCACCCATCATGTCATATGTCATGGCAAACACCTTTGCCTTGTCATACACAGGCTGGTACGGTTCAGGATTAACAAAGGCCTCAAATGTGGGAAGTGTAAGACTGGCCGTACCATCATCATTATTAACCAAGGTGACGTCAGACTCATTCCCCTCGTTTACCGCCCATGCATAGGTCAGGTCCTTTCCGGAACTCTCCCTTCCATCCAGAGTAACCGTTACCCCATATCCAGCATTGATGTGATCAGCTCCTGCATTTGCAACCGGCCTGTCATCCCCCATTAACACAGAAATATTCTCATTAACACGGCCCCCACGTCTTCTGTTACTTTCCAACATCAAAGAGACTTGTAGAGCCTCTCCAGCGTTGAAGGTACTCAATTCTGCAGTAGCCGTAAACGCAGAGAGTCCTTCATCCCAGGCAAGATTACCTAAAACAGGCTCTTTCCCGGCGGTTTCAATACTAAAATCCGCTTTTTGAACGTTTGTATTATTTATGCCATCCTTGAAAACCTTTATATACATCTTTCCGCTAGATGTATAACCCTTTTCGTCAAAAGACGAAAACGTGGAATTCTTACTGATGATAAAATTACGTGCAAAGCCATCCCCTGCAACTAAAAATATGAAACCTAGCAGAAAGCAAAACACGAAACATTTTTGCTTCATCATATACACCCCCTTCTTGTTGATAACTTGATTTGTAATTAAAGTTATGATCTAATTACCCGATCATTAATCCTAAAACATATAACAAAGATTTTTCATATTATTTATTATATACTCAAAGTAATCAGAAATTCACCATCATTTAGTGATCCAGGTTTTGGTTAGGTTTGAATGTCATGATTAAACGATTCCACAGGCGTAACTTTAGCGATATCAATGAAATCATGATTGAATAATATTCAAAGATAGCCGAAAGATGGAGTGCTAAATTCTTCATTTATGAACCAGTTGAGGATAAACTCAGGATTTAGAGAATGGATAGCTTGAATATTAATCAAGCGCTTGATTATACAGTCAATGGTATCAATTTAAATTTAATAAATCAATAGTTAATGGAGTTGTCTTATATTAATAATAAATCTCTATCATTTAGACATTTTAGGCACTTTAGGCACTTTAGGCATTTACTGTACGTCAGATTGCCAAGGCCGCAGGTGTAAACGTAGCAGTCATATTTTATCACTTTAAGACAAAAGAGAATCTTCATCAGGAAATTTTTGAAAACTGCTTCAGCAAGGTGCACTTTGATATCAAAATGGCGTTAGAGTCAAGCAAAAGAGCAGATGAAAAGATCAAAGATATGATATTTGCTTTAGTCACTTCTCTCAGTCAACACACTAACATACATCAGATTATTCTTAGGGAGACAATAAATCGCTCAAAACATCTTGAGCAGATCATAAGCAAATATATCCAGAAGAATCATGACATGATTGAAGATACCATTTAAAGAAGGCATAAAAACGGGGCCGTTTAAGTATTATGATCCTATGCTTTGCACATTCAGTTTAGTAGGCATGGTACTCTTCTACTTTACCTATCAGCCCATCATAAAGAGTATTGGCAAAGAGAAGCACACAATGGACCACGTGGTAGAAAATATCTATAACGTATTTATTAATGGCATGAGAAAGGGAACAGACGGGTAATGTAAATGTTAATCAACAACAATCTGATATTTGAGGAGGAAAAGCGATACCCTTTATAAATGGAATTACACCGTATACATTTTGCAACTAAGATGTCCCCTCTAAGAAGAGGGGATTTAGGGGTGTGTTACTAAATATACCAGCGGAACTGACCAATCATAACATCCAAATCTGACAAAAACATACATCATTAAATATCTCATTTACGATCATATTGTGTATACTATTATTAAATCCAGAACCTGAGCGGGAATACCAGTTGCAGTTTGACGGTAGAATAAACCTGCTTTCTGAGAGAGTTGCTTTAAACTAGTTAAAAAGTTTTGCTTTGTTCATTTAAAGGTTTACACCGATTTTCATGGTCATAAATTAACCCTAAATTTATGTAGTAGAAGCACACACAAAAATTAATTTCTTATTGCTCATCCAGGGTATAGTAATATTTTTAAATTTTTCCATTTCAGTAAGAAGCGCTGGCAAGTTTCTCTTCTTTTTCATTCGGATAATTATTTCTTCCGATGTGATTTCAATTTTCCCACTATTGCATAAAAACTTTCCAAATAAGGTTGCGGATGTATTATGGGTATAACCCGGCAGGTTAATTGCTAACAGGCGATAGAGATTGTGTGATAAAACCGTCATTATTAAATCAATATCTACCTTTATCACCATCGAGGAAGAAACCCTATTCACATGAAAAAATTCAATTTGCTCGGATATGCACTTTTCTACAATCCAACGGCGACTATACTTGTGAATTAAATTTTCATGGTTAATCTCATCACTCTCAAGTTTATTTACTATACATTGTTAACGCTTGAAGGGGCCACCTATATGAGTATCAGACCTTGAAAACAGGAAAACAGAATGACATGGAAGTATGAAGTTGCTAGTATTTTATGATGGCATGTCCCTGGAGAATACAATATACCGGAGCAATTTATCATATAATGTCACGAGGAGTTGGCAGAGGGAAAATATTCCGTGAAAGTGAAGATTATATATGTCTTGTTTCATATATAGAAAAAGCCGTAGAAAAGTTTAATATAGAGATGTT
The DNA here is from genome assembly GCA_021777055.1 of Candidatus Anammoxibacter sp. GTDB lineage: Bacteria > Planctomycetota > Brocadiia > Brocadiales > Anammoxibacteraceae > Anammoxibacter_A. Next base: position 64,046 of record JAIQZO010000084.1, read on the forward strand.
TGCTTTTGTATTAATGAGAAATCATTACCATCTGTTATTGAGAACAACCGAAGCAAGCATTTCCAAGGTAATGCGGCGGATACAGACGGCATATAGCATATTATACTATAATCGTAGTGGGCACATTTTTCAGGGTAGATTTAAAGTTATAATAGTAGAAGGTGAATCGTTCTGGCTGAAATTGAGTCTGTACATACATCTATATTCCGTTCTCGCAGGTATTGTAGACGATGTAAGTATAAATGGAGCAGTTATCATGATTCTGCATTAGAACTGTTACGATATTTAGGTATATCCTATAATGCGACATGGCGTCTAAAACCCAAGCTAATGGAGGTGATGCTCGAACATGAGAATGTAAAGAAGCTATCAGGCGACATAAAAATTGATGATTCGTATTTAGGAGGAGTATTTGTTGGAGGTAAGAGGTGGCGTGGTTCAGAAAACAAGACACCTTTTGTAGTGGCGCTGAAGAAAGAGAATGGAATGCCATTATTTATAAAGTTTTCCATGGTAAATGGATTTCGTAAGGTAGGGTTAATGCATTGGAGTGAAGTTCATAAAACCCAAGGTAGTCAAGTAACAACAGATGACCTACGATGCTTCTCGGTATTAGATGACGGTGGTTTTAAGCATGAGGTAAAGATATCAGTTAAGGGTAGTAAATCACAAAAAGAATCCCTATTTCTTAGGGTTCATACTGTTTTAGGGGACCTGAAGAATTCTTTAATAGGAACATATAATGCTATAAGTAGTAAGCACGTTCCCCGTTATTTAGCAGAGTCCCAATATCGATTTAATCGTCGTTTCAATTTGGAAAATATAGTATCAATGCTTTCTTTCATTGCTTTATGTACTCCACCTTTGTTGGCGAGGTATTTAACTATGGCTGAAAAAGAGTGGTAATTGTTTTTCTCTAAAATATCTTGATCTTTCCTATTTTCTTGATCTTTACTATTTATTGTTATACTATTAATTTGCTTTCTAAAAGTGATTTCTTATCATCAACATGTCTAATATTACGCTAAATAATGAATAAGGAACAGGCCGATAATGTCTTATTTGCCAGTAAAGGAATAAGGGAAATTTTAGTATAGCATAAAAAAAAAGGTTCTTGGTTTTTACTTTTTATCGTTGTATGAATACTATACCATATTTCGAAAAAGGAAAGTCTTATAATCTTACTAGGCTGTAATAGAAAGGAGTAATTAGAAATGATAAATACACAAACTATCAGAACTATAGTGGTATGCAAAAGAGTCCGGTCCTTTTTGGTTTGGTCAGCAAAGGGACAAGCGGCCAGGCATTCTTTAAGACCTCCGACCCTGCTCTCTGGCTATGGGCTTTTCTTGTTTATGCTCCTGACCTTTTTTGCAACTCCGGGTATTGGCATATCGGCGAATCTTGCAAATACCACAGAAATAGCGGAATACAATGTAACTTTTGAAGCAACCTGGAGTGAAAATTCCCATCCACTGGACATTCCTCCCAATCCACATTTCTCGGGTTTGATCGGAGCAACCCACAACGAAAATGTCGTCTTTTGGGAACCGGGCGGACTTGCCTCACCTGGCATAGAGGACATGGCCGAACTGGGCTCCAGAGTCAAGTTGACAGCCGAGGTCGAAGCGGCGATAGCAGACGGGACCTCGTTGTCCGTCCTTAGAGGCGGTGGTACTCCATCCCCCGGGTCAGCAAACTTCTCGTTTAAAATCCATCAAGCCTACCCTCTGGTAACTCTGGTGAGTATGGTGGCACCAAGCCCGGACTGGTTCGTTGGGGTACACGGATTGAATCTCCACCGTAACGGCCAATGGGTTAAAGAAATGGTGGTTGAACTTCTACCCTATGATGCAGGCACAGATAGCGGGGTTACTTTTCGTTCGTCTGATAGAGATACAAATCCCCCTGAACAAATCTCTTTGATCGCGAAACTGCCGTTTCTGGTTGATGGCACGGGTCCTCCTCTCGGGACCTTTACGTTTAAGAGAATAATGCCACCAAACCCTGACAAAGTCACTGTCTCTAGCAGAATAAACTCAGGCAGTGATGATGTAGAGGAACAACCGAGCGGCACGATGTACTTAAACAGTAGTGATCTGGAACTTGTAGATGACGGTCTCACTAATCAGACATTAGGTATGATCTTCCGTGGGATAGATGTAGAGCAGGGAGCGATAATAACAAAGGCGTATATACAATTTACTACAGACGAAGTATCAACAGATATATGTAATCTTACAATACACGGAGAAGATACGGATAATCCGTTAGATTTTACAAAGAATCTAAATAACCTATCCGGCAGGGCAAAAACAGT
>JAIQZO010000085.1 GCA_021777055.1 Candidatus Anammoxibacter sp.
TGATAACAATAACAACACTGATAACAATAACAACACTGATAACAATAACAACACTGATAACAATAACAACACTGATAACAATAACAACACTGATAACAATAACAACACTGATAACAATAACAACACTGATAACAATGATGATACTAGGCCGCGCAGACCACGCAGACCGAGACCAGGGAACGATGATGACGATGATGACGATTAATGCACTTAATCCCCACCATCAATGCTGGCGTAGATTAGGAATACCATGTCATGTAAGAAATAATATTTCTAAAACGTTTTGTTCTTAAACTGCTTTAATAAACATTTTAAATTAGCGCCAAGGCGGTGATATTGTTATACACAAATAATATAGGATGGGTAGAGCTATAGCTCTACCCATCCTACATTTTAATTCGTAACTAATATACTTGTTCTGCGGTTCGATATTCAGAAAAACTATTTATATATGCAAATTAGTTTGGATTTCTTTACATACTCTGCAAATAAGGAGTATCCATCAGAAGCCAGCCCTCTTTAATTTAGAAAGAAGCTAAAAAGAGAACACGAAAAAAGTCTTTAAGTTTTAGTCTCATTTACCAAATATATCGGAAAAAGCTTTCAACGCATCCTGAATCTGCTGTCCGGCATCCTCCATGTCCTTCTGTTGATATGGATTGTCCCCTTGATTACCGTTGATACTGTCCATGACATCACTAAGATTCTCTGATTTAACAATCTTGGTACCAGCGGGCAATCTATAATCATCAGCCTTCCCTATTTCAAAGCTGATCAGCTCCGTTCTTGCTTCCATTCCAGCGAAATTAGATATTGTTCTGACAGGAAATTTTTTATGAAACCAGACGGTGGACATAAAATCTGTAAATTCAACAACTGTACAGTCCAATCCTTTATATTTCTCTTTTCTTACAACCTTACCACCCCACTTTTTAATGGACTCATCATCAATGGAATACATTTCCTGCTTCTTCATTCCATCTACCATTTCAGAATAGTCAACAACACTGGCTTCACTAGTATTTGGGTTATAGTTATAAACCTTATTTTTTTCATTATCTTTATAATGTATCTGGACCTCATTCCGCTTAAACATTCCAAGGGCATCAATCTCTGTATTTGTCTCTTCACGAGTATACGCACCCCATTCTCCAATGGAAAAGTGGTGGGTTGTCTTACTAGTTCCCACAGGAGCTATCATTTCTAAAACTATTTTGGCATTCTTAAAATCATAGATCTTTTGCCCTCCAATGGCATCCCTTTCTTTGACAAATATAGCAAAACATAGAACCGCTGTCAGAATAAGTACTAGATTGAAAATTTGTTTTCTCATAACTAATCATTAAATGTGTCCATTTGCGCTGATTCGCAAAGCGTAACAAAGGAACGATTTTATACAATATAAAACTGTATTTTTATACAGTTTCTAAATCAAGACCTGACTGATTTCATTTCTTATTTACAATAATATCGTACCAAATCTTAATATATTTAATACGTTTTCAAGAAAATCTATAGAAAACCTGAAATACAACTAAGGTAATATGATATTTGCACTTACATATTGTTTGTGATAAACTACATTTTATATTTTACTCATTTAGTTTGTATCGGATAGCGCAGCGGCCAGGTCTATATAATTCTAAATTGGCATTAAATACAAGAGCCGAGATCTCGATACTCTAACTAGTATGTCCGGCAATCTATCTGTTTAGATATATAAAAACAATCTATAGGACAAATGGAAATATAAATATGTTTTCTTTGTTACAACTTCGCATAGTATGAAAAATTATAGGAGGAGAATTCTACAACTTTTAGCTGTTCTAGCTATTCTAACAGTGATAACATCTGTCTCATTAGTCTTTCTCCTGTTTGAAAGTAGTCCTATTACACAGAATACCGTCCCAGTTAACACTAACGATGCTGTACGAGTACGTACAACCGCAAAGAATATTATTAACAATCTTTTTAGCAACAAGAATCACCCTGTCATTATTTCTGCATCAGAGGAAGATTTCAATAGCCTCTTTACATTAGCACATCAATCAATATCAAGGATTTCAGGTTCCGTTGATGTCTCACCGGAACAGTTCGCATTATTCACTTCAATTAGAATCCCTAATATTATTGGGGATTACTTGAATATACGCTTTAATCTTGCCCCTTCAGACACGGGTATTCATATATTGGGTATGTCACTGGGAAAAATCCCAATCCCTGGAAGAGTGGCACATTTTCTAATTTCGTTAACCCTCGATATAATGTTCGGGTTTAACCATGGAAAAGAGCTTTTAGGTCATATAGATTCAATAGAGTTGACGGACACGTCGATGTGTGTACACATGCAACCAATCCAGGATTTAAAGAAACATATACAAAATTTGAAATACCGCATTGAATACGTTAGAGATGAAGTCTCAGTTATGGGTAATCCAGAAACAGTCCGAATATATTACTCAGAAATAATTGAACTAGCAGAAAAATATCCAACAGAAGTGTCTCCATCAAAAAACCCTATATCATTTTCATATTTCATTGAACATATTTTTAAACTTGCACATGAGAGAGGTGGCAATCCGGTAGAGGAGAATCAAGCTGCAATTCTAGCACTCTCTATTTACTTTGGAGATTGGCGAATAGAACATATTATAGGTAATGTCCTCACTGATAAGATGAAATCACAACACAAGAAATCTTATAACGTAGTCATTGCCGATCGCATTGATCTTCGTCTGCATTTTATTATCTCTGCAGCCCTTGAGATAGTATATAAGAATAATATTACATTTGGAATTGGTGAATTTAAAGAACTCATGGATGCTAGACATGGTGGAAGTGGGTTTAGTTTTGTAGATCTTGCGGCTGATAGAGCAGGAGTTAGGTTTGCAGAAATAGCAACAGACCCACTAACCGCCAGCAAAACACAACTATTACTTAGCCAAGATTTACACGAAGATCATTTCTTTCCAAACATAATGAACCTGCCTGAAATGTTATCAAAAGAGAGTTTTGAACACTATTTTGATAATGTAAATAGTGATAAATACCTGGCATTAGTCCGTGATATTGATACCTGCATTGAAACATTACCTGTTTATAGAGGAGAAAAAGTGTTTCATAATACAAATGCATGCAGTATAGAAACTGTAATTCCTAATTGAAAATATGATTACACTGATTATATTTGATTACGCTGATAAAAATCGGTGTAATCTGTTTTAATCTGTGCAATCATATTTAGGCTATTACTTGTGACAGTTTTGCTTTTATGACAGTTTAAAATGAAGATTCCTATACTATATTAAACTATTTCCAGCGCAGCGGACTTCAAGATTGCGTCAAATCCACCGGCAATATCTAGTACATCCTTGAAACCATTCGCCTTTAATATGGAACTTGCCATCATCGACCTGTATCCCCCTTTGCAATAGACGTAATAAGCCTTTTCTTTATCTAACTCTTGCAAATGATCATTCATAACATCCAAAGGAAAATTCTTTGCTGATTTAACATGCCCAGCATTAAATTCCGCAGGTTTTCTCACATCTAAAATTACTGTTTCACTCCTGTTAATTTGTTCCCCAATACTTTCTGAAGCAACGGATTCTATTTGATCAATCTTTCGTCCTGACTCAGCCCATGCATTAATACCGCCTTTAATATACCCAATAGAGTTATCTAATCCCACCCGGGCAAGCCTGACAATAGACTCTTTCTCCCTTCCCTCTTCAGCCAAGATAATAATCGGCATATTAATGTCTGCAATTATAGTTCCTGCCCATACTGCAAATGTACCATCGAGTCCAATGTTAATGGAACCGGGAATAAATCCATTCTTAAACGTTTTTTGATGACGAGTGTCAAGTACTACCGCCCCCCTTTCTATCTCTTTTTCAATCTCTTCTACCGAAAGCTCATTCAACCCGTGTTCAACTACCTTATCAATGCTCTTACTACCACTCATATTTAACATAACATTGCCAGGGAAATATTGAGGAGGAGGGAGAATCCCAGTTGTTACCTTTTTCACGAACTCCTCTTTACTAATATCCTGCAAGGCATAATTGTTCTTTTTTTGATCACCAAGGGTAGAGAATGTCTCTTTGCTCATATTCTTACCACAAGCAGAACCAGGCCCATGTCCCGGATAAACAATCAGATGATCTTCTAACGGCATAATCTTTGACCTGAGAGAATCATACAGAACACCCGCAAGCACCTCTTTTGATATATCCTTATTAACAGCAAGGTCAGGACGGCCAACATCACCAATAAACAATGTATCACCGGTAAAAATAGCATGGTTCTTCCCATCTGCATCAATTAAGAGGTAAGTCGTTGACTCCGGAGTATGCCCCGGAGTATGCAAAATTTTTATTTTAACCGCACCAAGAGAAAACATTTCACCATCAGAAGCATTGAGGATAGTACCTTTCTCAATCTTAGCATCCGGCCCGTATACAACCTTTGCCCCGGTCTTATCCGCAAGATCCATATAACCTGAAACAAAATCTGCATGAAAGTGGGTTTCAAAAACATATTTTATCTCTGCACCCCCATCTTTTGCCATTTTTATATAAGCATCAGTGTCACGTAACGGATCAATCACCGCCGCTTCACCATTAGATTCTATATAATAAGCTGCCTGAGCCAAACAATTAGTGTAAATCTGCTCAATTTTCATATCTTTATAGCCTTAAATAATGTTTTTATAGATTTTTATCAAAAGTAAACGAAAATTTCCCCTTGTCCCTTTTACCATTCTCTGACGATAACTAATAACCGGCAAACAAAAGAATCTATTACCATATCAAAAAAACAACTTGCTTTTTAATTCCCATTCCTATATTATTAAGTCTTTCTAAAATAATCTCTACTAAAATAATCAGTGACACATCAAACTTTCCTTCGATTAAACAAGCTTTAGGTAATTATCCACACACACACTACTTAATTATTTTAAACGTTTCTTCCCATACAAAGCAAATACAAACATCAGAATTCAGTAGGGATGGATGGTTTATATCCAATAGTTTTCGACTTTCACGCAGTAAGACTAACTATTTCTAATGGTATAACGTACAAAAAGGACAAAGCAGATATTTTCATACTAAATTCTGTTTAATGTTTAATATACGATTACACATAAAGAACTTATTTTTAAAGAAAGAAATTAAACAGCGACAAGGATTAAGTATCCGGGAAAACAGAAATAATGGAGTGCTGAAGCTTTAGAATTTCAATGTTTTTACATTACTTCAAACCTACAGTACGCCAATATTTTATTTTTTGGTTGCAGTCCATTGGACTGCACAATGTTACAATTTGTAAAAAAGGAATTTATGGACTTTAATGAATTTAAGCTTAACCCGTTACTAAACAAAGGTATTTCACAAGCAGGATACGTAGTAGCAACACCCATTCAGCAAAAAGCAATACCAGTTGTTTTACAAGGAAAAGATTTAATAGGAACCGCGCAAACCGGAACAGGAAAGACCGCAGCGTTTGTATTACCAATACTTAACAAGTTGCTCAGTAGTAAAAAACGTAGATGCCGAGCATTGATTCTTACACCAACCCGGGAACTTGCGGAGCAGATACATAATACTATTATTGACCTGGCCACAGGAACAAAGATAAAAAGCGCAACAATTTATGGTGGAGTGAATGAACAAGCCCAGTTAAGAGCTTTACGCTACGGAACGGAAATCCTTGTAGCATGCCCAGGACGATTAATTGATCTTGCTGAAAGAACTAATGAGAAATTTGAAGATCTGGATATATTAGTATTAGACGAGGCTGATCGTATGTTTGATATGGGTTTTCTACCAGCTATTAATCAAATCATAGATTTTCTCCCAACAAAAAGGCAAACGCTCCTCTTTTCTGCAACATTTCCACCTGAAATAGAGAAATTGAGTTACCAGTGCCTCAATAATCCTGAACGTATTGCCGTTGGAATATCTCGTCCTGCTTATACCGTAAGCCATGCACTCTACCCTGTCCCAGACCATCTAAAAGTATCTTTGCTAAAAAACTTACTAAAAACAACACCGGCAGAGTCCGTTCTGATCTTTACCCGTACCAAACATCGCGCCAAACGACTGGCAGTTCAAGTTGGACGTTTTGGCCATGAGACAACAAGCTTGCATGGAAATTGTACCCAGGGACAACGACAAAAGGCCCTTAGCGGTTTCAAAGAGGGCAAATTCCAGATTATGGTAGCGACTGATATCGCCGCCCGTGGACTGGATATTGACGGTATATCTCATGTAATAAATTATGACGTGCCAGATACAGCAGAAGCATATATTCACAGAATAGGAAGAACAGGAAGGGCCGAAAGAACAGGAGACGCTTTTACCCTAGCAACACCGCAGGATGAGTCGATGATAAAGATCTTTGAGAGGATTTTGGGGCAAAAACTAGACAGGAATGTGCTGGAAGGGTTTGATTACAGTAAAGCAGCTCCAAGAAAGATGTATCCTCTATCAGGAACAGGTAAACCAACCGGAAACAATAACAGAAGACCCACAAGATATAGCACTGACTCAAGTAAGAAAAATATACGTAGAGATAAAGAAGAGAAAACTGCTTTTGGAAAACCAGAAAACAAGAAATATAATTTAAAAAACAATAATAGTAAACTCAAGGGAAGTAATACAACAAGAGCCAGAAGATCATCGACGAAGAGAGATATTAATAGTCGTTAATCAAAAGGAATCAGTACAACTAATTGTTGCGTATACTTCTATCAAACATAAATTGAACTTTAACTATTATAGGTGTTACTTTATAAGATCTTCTTCAAAAAAATGACTTTGTAGATTTTATGGAATACAGAATTCAGGAGGCAGAATAAGAGAAAACATGATTCGGGAAGTGCGTACTAATTTACAATTAATAACTCTATTGTAAAACAAGTGCAAATCTATGCTTTATTCTGAATTCTCTCTCCTGCATTCTGTATTCTGTTTAATGATCGTAGACTAAATCTGTATGTTAAAAGATTTCACACAGATAGAACAGCTATTTATGAGATTAATGACCCCTAGAGCACTTCCGGAATATTAACATCACTCATCGTTACCATACACACAACTACAGACCCCATAGTGCCATTCTGATATGAATTCATATACAGAGCCAAAACCTCTAAAAATAGCCCAGGGACATTGCACACTAATATACCCATTATCAGATATGGTCATTGCAATTTTGAAGTTGATAAAGGATTCGCCGGGTTTGAGGCACTGATTCTTAAGGAGTTGTCTATAAATAAGTAGTACATTCTGAGTTCAATAATTAAGCAAGGAGATAATATGGTTAGAAATCTTATTATTATAGTTATATTAACTATCTGTACATCCGCATATACAGAAGAGAAGATAGATAATCCTGTCGCAAAGGAAGTATTTAGAGTGCGACTCTTTTTTGGGATCTCCATACCTGACGGGAGTGCAGTTTCATTGCATGATTGGAATGAATTCTTATCAAAAGACATTGCAACAGCATTTGATGGATTTAATGTTGTAGATTCAACAGGTTTTTATAAGGGCAGGGCTGAACGTTCGAAAATCGTAACCATTATTGCAAATGAAGATGAGATCAATAAAGTAAAAGAAATTGCACGGAAGTATGCAAAAAAATTCAAACAAGACTCAGTTATGATGGTAAAGGTTCCTGTTAATGAATGGGATTTTATCAAAATTGATAAAAAATAATTGATCTTCTAGGACCATTCCATGATCTCTAAATTGAATAATTTGCAAAGATAGCAAAAAAAAGGATTAATAAATGCTACATTAATGAACCTCGGTGCGTATAATAACGCGACGTATAAGTTAATAGTATTACTTTATAAAAGCTTCTTTTTCAAAAAAAATTTTGTAGTTTTTATTGGATACTGAATGCAAGAGGCGGAAGCAAGAATAATAGAAAAAAAATTCAGTAAATGAGTACTAATTTACAATTAATAACTCTATTGTAAAACAAACACAAATCTATGCTTTCTGAATTCTGTCTCCTGGCTTCAGTATTCTGTATTTTGGCTGCTGGTTCGCCGCATTATGATATACAAATAGAAGCTTAATATGGACTTTGTATCTTTTGTATCCTGTAAATCCGTCCCTTGGTTCAATTCTCCGCCTTGAACTAACAATATCCCTTGTAACCTATTGATATATAAGAGATGTTGTAATGTGAACATCATATCTTACGCACACCCAAGTATAGTTATTACCCAAAAAGTCTTAATTCACAACCTCTATAGTAAGGAATTTGTGGAAAATTCTTGCTTATTTACCTTTTTCAGAAGAGGTACAACCTTTTATTAAGTATGGTCAAAGTAAGAAACAGATTTGCATTTGTTAAATTAGCAGGTATTATTACTTTAGAGAAGATTACAATAAATACTCTCAATTTAAAAGCTCATTAATATAAGAACATAAAATAGCATTAAATTGGGTTTAAATATTATTAATTAAGGAACGCAATTGTAATGCTAAGATTTACGTCAGATTTATTTAAATTGACGAGCTATAAATGGAAATTTGGATAAAGATAATGTGAATATTAAAGTTACATGCATAATTTATTAGATGTAGGTTCCCAAGGAGGATATATTGATAAGGGTACGATTTCATGGAAGAGGCGGTCAAGGGATAAAGACTGCCAGTCGGATCCTTGGAACAGCAGCCTTTCTTGAAGGATATTATGTCCAAGACGCGCCACTTTACGGTGCGGAAAGAAGGGGCGCTCCAATTACAGCATTTGACCGCATCAGCAAAGAGCCTGTTCTGGAAAGAGGAATCATTACAAATCCTGATATCATAGCTATTGGAGATGAAACACTACTTAATGATGCCGCAGCCAATGTATTCCAGGGAATTAGGAAAGGCGGTATCTTTTTTGTAAATACCCATTATGAGGCCTCTCATATCCTTGAAAGGTACTGCTTACCTGAATGCAAAGTGATAGTACATGATGTAACCGATATCACAATAAACACTGTGGGTAAGGCATCTGTTAGTGCTACGCTGGCAGCATGCATTTGCAGGATTACTGGCACCGCTGGAAAGGAAGCCTTAATAAATGCAATAAAAAAAGAGCTTAAATCTATTGAACTTAAGGATGAAACAATTGACAAAAATATTGAGGCGGCCATACTGTGCTATGATAAAATGTCAGAAGTTCCTATAGAAACATATAGGTTTAACCCTGTAAGCGGGCCAAAAATTATTGCAGTTAAACATTACCTTCCACCAAAAGGAGTAGCTGTAATATATGCGAAAGGTAATACAAAAAAGAGGAAAACAGGAAATTGGCGGCTTTTTAAACCCTGTATAAACTATGAAAGATGCGTAAGGTGCGGCATCTGTTTCGTAAGCTGTCCTGATGGATGTATAAGTCTAGACACTGATAATTATCCGGTCATAGAGTATGCCAACTGTAAAGGGTGCCTCATATGCTATGAGGAGTGTTCTGCCAAGGCAATTGAAACAAAGAGGGAGGTAAGGACATGGTAAGAGAAATGTTAACAGGAAACGCATCAGCCGCTTGGGGTGCAAGGTTAGCAGACGTTGATTATGTACCATCCTTTCCTATCACTCCGCAGACAGAAATCATAGAAAACATCTCGTCATGGATACGAGACAGAGAAATGAACGCTAAGTTCGTTACCATGGATTCAGAGCACTCAATGATCACTGCCGCAGGAACCGCGGCCGCAACAGGAGCAAGAGTATTTACTGCCACATCAAGCCAGGGGCTTCTATATGGGATGGAGATGCTTTATACCATTTCCGGATGGCGTGTTCCATTGGTATTAGTTAATGTGGCACGCGCCATTTCATCGCCAATAACACTTGAACCAGACCATAACGACATATTGGCAGCACGGGACTCAGGTTGGATACAAATACATGTGGAAAATTGTCAAGAAGCTCTAGACGCAGTATTAATGGGATACAAAATCTCTGAAGATGAAAGGGTTTTTCTACCAGTTATTGTAAACCTGGATGGATTTTACCTCTCTTTTACTAGGGAACCAGTAGAGATTCCGGACCAGAAAGATGTTAAAAAATTTCTACCACCTTTTAATAGGGAAAACGGATACTTTAGGGCATCTAAACCCGTTTCCAGAGGCGCTGCCCTTTTAGGAGGAACAGGATACTCATTTTTTAAATATCAGATGCATCTATCGGCATGTAATGCTATCTCTGTATACAAAGGTGTAGCTAAAGAATTTAAAGCTATTTTTGGGAGAGAGTATGATACGGTAGAAAGGTATGAGATGGATGACGCAGAGTATGTAATTGTCATGAGCAACTCATTCGCTACAAAAGGTAAGGCGGCCGTACATATTATGCGTGAAAAAGGACACAAAGTTGGTCTGTTAAAGCTGCGGCTGATCAGGCCATTCCCTGCAGATGACATTATAAATGAATTACTCAACCGTAAAGGTGTGGCAATAATTGATCAAAACATTGCACCCGGAAGCGGAGGTATTCTTTATAATGAAGTCTGCGGGTGTTTATATCATTCTAAAGAGAGGCCAAATATTTTACTTTCCGTCATTGGAGGACTGGGAGGAAAAGATATTAGCCAAGCGGAGTTTGAACATATAATTGACACAATAAAAAAATATCATAACAAGAAAAAAGTCCCCATAAAACCCATTCTGCTCTTTACAGAGGAGGATATGAAAGTAACTAATAACATAATTGATATTGCTGGAATTTGAAAATGGATAGAGCAAAAATATATAAAAACGTAAAGGATATAAACGAAGAAGAGTTTGTCTTACCTGGTACACCTCTCTGTGCAGGTTGCGGAGGGCTATTGGCTCTAAGGCTGGCGTATAAAGTCCTTGGTCAAAAGGTTGTCATTCTCAACGCAGCTGGATGTTTTACTCTGCTTTCAACATATCCATACACACCTTTCAGATCGTCCTGGTTATACACCGCAATGGCATGCGGTCCGGCTGGTGCACAGGGGATTAGAGATGCCCTTGACATCTTAATAGAAAAAGGGTCTATACCTAAGGAAGAAAACCTTAAGGTTGTCGTTCTCACCGGTGACGGATCAGCATATGATATAGGACTGCAATCTACATCAGGGGCAATCCACAGAAATCTGGATTTCTACTATATCTGTTATGATAATGAAGCATTCGGTAATACGGGATTTCAGATGGCCAGTTCATCTCCATATGGCTCAAGAACCGGCACCACCCAACCTTCTGATGCTTATCCCATGGCGACAGAACAGCAGAAAAAAGATCTATTTGAGATATGGAGGGCACATAAACCACCTTATATGGCAACTGTATCACCTGCACACCCAGTAGACCTGTCAGCAAAGTTCAAAAAAGCATCAGAATACAAAGGCCCGAAACTATTTATTACGCTGGCCCCATGCCCCACTGGATGGGGATACGGTGCTTCAAGATCTAATCGCATAGCAAAGCTGGCAGTAGAGTGTGGTATATGGCCATTAAAAGAGGCCATTGAAGGCAAACTTAAACACACATATATACCAAAATTCAAACCTGTTGAAGAATACCTATCTTTACAGGGAAGATATGATCACTTGTTTAAACCCGTTCGAAACGATTTTACTATAAAAAAGATACAAAAAGGTATTGACCGATATTGGGCCCCGTTTTTGAAATTAACCTCTTGTAAGAGATAAATTGATCTCCCATTCCCTTTCACTAATATTTACAGTTTTTTATTGATCTGTTTAAATCACTTCCCCATAATATAATATCTACAATAATTTTAGGCACTTTAGGATGTATCTAAAAATAAGAAATCTTTTAAGGCTAAAATATCAATCATCATCCTTTGGTGGTTGTAATTTAACGTAACTGTTCATCAAAATCTAATAACACACCCCTAAATCCCCTCTTTTTAGAGGGGACTTTTGGGCAGTTGAGGAACATTTATCTTTTTTGATTGAATTATAGGTTAAAAACAGATGCGGTTAGTCCCCTCTAGAAAGAGGGGTGGATGCGTAAGCAGACGTGGTGTGTAATACACGCTAAACAGATACAATTTAACTATAATACAACATATCAGGCAATATGAAAAACAAAGATAACATTGAATCATTCTTTAACCCCGGAATTGTCACTGTTGTGGGTGCAACAGAAACTCCAGGAAGCTTGGCGGCCGGCATATTAAAAAATCTAATCAATATGGGATTCAAGGGACGTATATATCCGGTCAATCCTAAATATAAAAAGGTTTACAATATCCCCTGTTACCCTACCATCCTGAAGATACCAAAAAAGGCAGAATTAAACATTATCGCAGTTCCTTCACGATTCGTACCGGAAATACTTAAGCAGCAAGGTCAAATGGGTATAAAAAACACAGTTATTATCAGTGCCGGATTTAAAGAGATCGGCGATGAAGGTATTACCCTGGAAGAAGATATCAAGGACATTTGTATTAAAAATGGCATACGTGTTTTAGGACCAAACTGTTTAGGAACCATTGATAATTATGCAAATTTTACAACGTCTTTCTTACCATGGGAAAGGGTTCGCAGACCAAAAGCAGGTGGACTCACTATACTATCACAGAGCGGTGCCATTGCCATTGCCATATTAGACCTGGCCGCCCAAGAAGGGATCGGACTGGCAAAGATGGCAAATTATGGAAACAGGATGGACATCGGAGAATCTGACTTTATCCATCACCTGATAGATGATGAGCAAACAAAGGTAATTGGTTTGTACATGGAATCCGTTGACAACGGACAGCGTTTCCTTGATGCAGCAGCAAAATGTTCCAAAACAAAACCCATAATCGCAATGAAAGTAGGAAAAGGACAGGCAGGAGCAAAAGCTGCTCACTCTCATACAGGTGCTATTGCGGGCAATTATGAAATTTATAAAGCGGCTTTCAAAAAAGCAGGTATTATTGAGGCCGTAACACTGGAATCATTCATAGATGGCGCAAAGGTACTGTCTATGCTAAAACCTCCAAAAGGGAACAGAATCCTGATTGTGACAAATGGAGGAGGATTTGGTGTAATTGCCGCGGACTGTTGTAGTGAATCAGACTTAAATACTCCAGGCACAAGTGATGAACTTAAAAAGAAACTAACATCAAAGCTCTCAAAATATTATGTAGTAAACAATCCCATCGACCTGACAGGCAGCGCCACAGATAATGACTACAAAATTGCAATAAATACTTCGTTAATTGAATGTGATGAATACGATGCAGCAATTGTTATCTCATTAATGGCCCCCTACTGTATGACTGACAGGGTAGTTGATCATGTTATAGACGGTGCACGGTTTTCCGGAAAACCAATCGTAGTGTGTACTCTAGGTGGAGAATACACCATGAGGATCAAAAGAATGTTCGAGGAGCGAGGATTACCGGCATACCCTTCACCGGAAAGGGCCGTAAGAGCGATGAAAATATTAATAGAACGGGGCAGGCTGGAAGGAGCATTATAACCTTGAAAAACACATTAAAAGAAGCAAATAAAATAGTATCAAATGCCCTTGCAGCTGAAAAGAAAAGGGAATTACAACGGAACAAGCAGAAGAAGAAAATTTGTCTTATAGAACTGCAGGCAAAAGAGCTTTTAAACATCTTTGGAATAAAAATGCCTGAAATGAAATTAACCGCAACAACAGAAGAGGCACAAAAAGAGGCAAAGTCTATGGGTTTTCCTGTTGCACTTAAAGTTGTATCGCATGACATTATACATAAGAGTGATACCGGTGGTGTAGAAACAGGTATTAAAGATATAAAATCATTAAAAGTATCTTATGAAAATATCATCAGTAATGTAAAAACAAACCTTCCAAAAGCAGTTATAAAGGGTATATTAGTTGAAAAGATGGCCCCTGTCTCTACTGAATTAATTATTGGCGCACTAAAAGATCCCCAATTTGGGCCGGTAGTAATGTTTGGTCTTGGAGGGATATTTGTCGAAGCAATTAGTGATGTCTCTTTTAGACTGGCACCCATAAATGAGAAAGAGGCCTTAGAGATGATAAAAGAGACAAAAGCATTTTCACTCTTAAACGGATTTAGAAACCAACAAACACTTGATATCTATACCGTAGCCAAAAGCATTCTATCTGTATCAAAGATCATAACAAAAATAGAACATGTAGAAGAGATTGACCTAAATCCGGTATTGGTCTATCCCAATGGAATTGTTGTTGTAGATGCGAAAATTATTATCGTGTAACAAGAAAAAACAAGAGGTTCGTAAAGATAGAGAGACCTTCAGTATTATTGACGGGTTTCGCTATCGCTCAACCCATTCTAGATTTTTAAAAAAATATTATTATTCAGAGTAATTTATACATAGGTTTAACGTTCAGAGGTTCAGGGTTTAAAGGTTTATCGAAAACACGTTTACAATGCTGTAGACAGGTTGATCCGTTATTTAATAATTTCTAAAAAGATAGTGTTTCTAGAACCCTGAACGTTGAACCTAGAACGCTTTAGCTGTACAAGCATTATTTTAAGACGCAATGTAGCATTTATGCTGAATAGAACCAAAAAAATACGATATCTAAAGATCTATTATGACTATATCTAACGAAAACCAACTTCTACTATATTTTGTACAGAAAAATATAACAGAAAGTAAATATGACCAAATTAATAAGATCTTAGACAGCCCTATAAACTGGGAAGAAGTCTTAAAGTCTGCGGATTGGTATAGAGTATTGCCACTATTATATCACCATCTAAATAGAATCCAGGATATTCACGTCTTCCCTAAAGATGTCATGGTTAAGCTTAAGAAAATTTACTTAAAGAATGTAACCAGAAATATGTACATGTATGATGAAGTAAATAGAATTTCAGAGGTTTTTAGTGATGAAGGCCTGGAAATTATTTTCTTAAAAGGTATTGCCTTAGATAAAACCGTATATGGCAATATAGGTTTAAGGTCAATGAGCGACATTGACTTTATGATTAAAATTGATAAGCTTCCACATGCAGAAGATATAATGTTATCAAAGTTAGGGTATGTCCATAGTGGTAACAGGCCTGAGGCTTGGTATAGAGAAAATCATCAGGAGATAAGTTACACAAGCTTATCAAAGAAAATCCATGTTGATATGCACTGGCATATATCAAACAATACCCATCCATCCCGTATCCGCATTATTGAATCTGACATCATTAAACAATGGTGGAAGAGGGCAAGAACTTTTGAACCTTACGGCAGAAATATTTTTATACTTAGTCCGGAGGATTTGATTTCCCATCTCTGCCTCCATTTCCTTAAACACCTATTCATAAGCCATAACGGTGGATTTAGCAGTAAAGGTGCATTTATGCAAATTTGCGATATTTTCCAAACCATTAAATTCTACGAGAATAAGATTAATTGGATAACTTTTGCGTCAACCTTAAAGGAATATGGAATAAACAACAATATATATACAGCCCTATTTATTGTAAATGAATTTATAGGAGAAGATGGCCGTACTACTATGCATAACGTGCTTAATGGATTTAAATCAGAAAAGATTGATAAAGAGATAGCCCGCATTATCAACAGTAAAATCCTTATCAGGGAAGAGGAACTTGCAATTGTTCCCAATCCTGTTATAAAAGCAAAAATAGCAGATAGTTTTTACAAAAAAGTAAAATTATTAACTGGTTACTTATTCCCCAAGCCTATTGCTATCTCTAAAAGATATAATATTCATTTATCATCTAAGAAGCTATATCTTTATTACTTAATTCATCCCTTAAACCTTCTGTTTAAATACAGAGGTGCAATTTTTGAGACAACACGGGTGAAAGAAGATGTAATCCTTAATAGATGGATGGATACCAAAAACTAGCCAAGTCAGGAAATATTATGCACAGACAACCTTATTTACCACTACTTTACATTTATATTGTATGATTTAAGCATGAAGATTATTCAAACCAAAAAAATTGAATTTCATAGTGATTGTCGCGGTTGGTCAATTAAACCGATCTCTGATGAAAGAATAAGAAACGAAAACATAACCAACCTGCATATCGTTAGCATAAAACCAAATGCCATAAGAGGAAACCATTATCACTTGCACATGACCGAACAGATACTAATAATTGGAGGAACTTGTAGAATAACAGTACAAGATCGGAAAACAAATCAAAAAGAGGAGATTATAATAGAGAATAATGCTGAAATGTTACTAATATTTCCACCACTCTTAACCCACGCAATAGAAAATATTGGGAGTGAAATGGCTTACTTGTTTTGTTATAGTAATATAGATGACGACCTGCAGAAACACGGCACAGTAAAGGACAACATTATTTAATAAGGAAAGAATGGTAAGATTTAAAGCTATTCACAAAACGTTGATATGAATGCAGAGAATATCGAACAATTGCATTGTTTTCGCAGTTCTATTAATATTACTTTATCATATTAATTACATTCCATAAAAAAAGGAGAGATTTGATAATTAAATCTCTCCTTTTGTATAAACACTTTTCAGCAATTTCATTAGATTGTCCGGGATCAACTGAGGTCGGCCTTTTTCGTTCAGGCATGCGAGGGTTGTATGCCCTTCAACCACAAGCTGGGTTTCGTTGTCTCGCCAGATCTCGTAGCTCATCTCTACTCGCGCGTGTTTGAGCCGGGTGACCCATGTCTTTATGACAAGCAGGTCATCATATCTGGCCGGGGCTTTGTATTTACAGTATGCGTCAAAAACTGCAAGAAACACGTTGGCTTTCTCCAGTTCCCCATAAGGGAGACCCATACTACGCAAAAACTCTGTTCTTCCTATCTCGAAATAGACAAAATAGTTTGCGTAATATACTACGCCCATCTGGTCTGTCTCTTCGTACCTTACCCGAACTTCTACTTTATGGGATTCCATACTGGATAAATGCCTAAAATGCCTAAAATGCCTAAAATGCCTAAAATGCCTAAAATGCCTAAAATGTTAGCGGTTAGCTTTTTGCAGTGTAAAAATGTTTTATATTTGTGAAGATTTTACAACATTATAACGCGTGGGATTCCATACTATAAGTGCCTAAAATGCCTAGCAATGTTAGCGGTTAGCTTTTTGCAGTGTAATAATGTTTTATATTTGTGGAGATTATACAACATTATGGTAAGAAAGGGAGCCTAAAGTTAATAACGTACCTTTTTTTTGATAATAAATTTCTATAATTTTAGCGCACTTTAGGCATTTTAGGCAACTATATTGAGTAGCTCTATAATGCAGAGTAGAGATGCACATATGTACATCTCTACTGGAATTTTAAAAACTACGGTTTTATCTTCTCATGTAAATTAGTTACCTGTCAGCATTGACTTACCAGCCTTTAAGAATGAATCGCTATAGATAAAAGAGTTCATTACAACCTCTGCGCTAATAGCAGTGTTCATTAACTCTTCATCCAGAACGTCCATCACCGGCGCATCAAGACCTGCAGCCATAGACATGGTCAGAATTGTTCTGTTCAAAAGTGACTTCTCACTGGTACCCTGTGAGAAATTACTTAGTCCTACTGTAATATGTGGTGGTGGATCGGACATTAGCTTTATCTGTTGATAAACCTCTGTCATCATAGTTGCCTGTTTCTGATCACAATTAATGGGTAATAATATGGGGTCAATGTAGATCTTAGATATATCAAAATCGTGTTCAAGAGCCTTTCCAAGGATCTCAGCCGCAATGGAAACCCTGGTATCAATATCTTGAGGAACGCCATCTTTATTTATTGTAAGGCATATCAATGATGCATTATACTGTTTTGCCAACGGCATGTAAACATCAAGGGCTTCAGGGTCTGCCTTACTTGAATTTATAAGAATTTCATTCTTGCAAACTTCAAGACCAGCCTTAACCACTTCTAATTTCTGGCTATCAATGCAAAGTGCTGTCTTAACTGCATCCTGTGCTGCCTCAACCATCCATTTCATGGCAGCGCACTGATCTTCTGCTGCGGTGCCAACGTTTATGTCCAAAAACTTTGCGCCAGCTTCAGTCTGCTTCCTTGCGTAATCCTGAATAACAGAAGCATCTCTTTCTTTAATTGCAATCCTTATATCTTTAAACATCCCATTGATGCGTTCACCAATTGGTTCTATCATAAAAAAACCTCCCAAATGTTCCGTACTGCATTTTAAATATTATTGTTCGCACTCTCAATGAACAGCACATATATCTGTTTTAATAAATACTTTAACTTGTTAATTCATCTATGTACTTCTTAACGGCAGCCACTGCTTTCGGATGGTACATTCTCACAATATCAACTCCGGACTGAATAAGAGTCGTGGCTGTAATAGTTTCCCACATTGGCCCCCTATCTTCCTGAGCACCCCACTGGGCAACATCTTCATCTTTTGCTTTTGCCTCTTTCGCACGCCATGCCTCAAAACCAACGTTACTGATAACAGGAAATGCCATGAGATTGTCACCGGAAAGGGCCGCCAATCTTTCTCTCTCCTGAATTGAGTATGTATATTCTATCCCATATCCAAGCGCGCCAGTAGATTGGAACATAACTATCCTATCAAGGGGAAAACCCAACTCTGAAACAAGAATATTTACCTGTTTACCAATGTTTATATCAAGGGGCGCCTGAGTTATGATTGAGTGGCCATCTGCAAGACATACAGCTGTAATAACTTTATAATTATCCTGAGCAGCGTAACCCATCAAACACTTTTCGCCTTTAGCCGCCTCACTAACCTTTGGCATTACCTGATTATCCTTATCATTAAGCTCACAACCCCAGATAATCAAAGGTACATTAACCGCCTCCAACACAGATTTCACCGTATCTGCCGCCTCTTCAGGACTTTTATCCCCTTTGTCAGGATGTATACTATCAAGTTTCAAACAGATCAAGTCCGCTCCAAATTCATCAACACATTTTTTTGCCCATTTAGCAGGTTCGTCTATCACATCTTCAATGGGTTTTCTAAGTATATCCGGCCAATCATTCGGGACATAATCAAGAACATCCATAGCTATAGCAGGCCTGTTTCCCGTTTCACCATCACACTCAATGAACGGAACACATTTTGCGCCGCCAACGGTTACGGTCTTTTCCCTGGTGCCCCCTTCTGCTTGTGTTGCGCCAATAGTCAGCTCTTTAACACTATTAGACCATTTCTCAGCTACAACCGGTAACGCCATCTGTTTTTCTCCTTTAAAAATTACCAAACTAGTTTAATCAGATTTTTTATTGCAAATATTTTAAAACTCTATAAAAAACATTGAGCAAATCAATTTCCAGCAATTAATTTATCTATCATTGATCCGATGCGCTTAAATATTTCATTATCCTTAGGAAGCAACTGCATTGGTTTTGCATCGGTTGACAACTCAGTTATGCCATCATTAAACGGTAATTGTTCTAATATCTCCAGGCCATATTCATCCGTTATTTTCTTTTTTATAGTTTCGTTAACCTTCCCGTTATGTACTCTATTCAGTAGTACAGCCTTTCTCTTAATCTTAATGGGCAACTCATCTGTTATACCACTGATTCTATTAATAGTATTAACCCCTACCATTGTAGGTTCGGCTACAATCAAGAGCATATCGACATCATTTGTAGTCCTCCTAGATAGGTGCTCCATACCGGCTTCGTTATCTATAACCACAAACGGGTAAGTAGTGGCCGCCTTGTCAAGATACCGCCTTAACAAATTGTTAACATAACAGTAACATTTAGGTCCTTCTGGCCTTCCCATGGTCAAGAGGTCAAAACTCTTGCTTTCAACTATGGATTCTTCTATACAGTAGTCAACATAGTTCTCTTTTGACATTCCAACAGGGAAATCCATTTTCTTTTTTATTATGTCTTCCCTTACATCGGAGATGGACTCTTTTACATCAATACCCAACTCAAGGCCAAGGCATGAATTTGGGTCCGCATCCACCGCAAGAGTTGACTTATTTAACTCTTCTGTCAGGTAACGGACACACAGGGCAGCGATTGTACTTTTACCTGTACCGCCTTTACCAGAAAAAGCAATAGTATATGCCATATAGACTAATCTCCAGAATTAATTTCGTTTAACACAGATGGAAACTCTGCAACATTAGTATGGGGTAAAAAGTTAGAAGACATGAATTCGTCCATAAACTTATTATTTCCCATAAGATCAAAATAGGTCATGTTGGAAGCAACTTCCCCGGCAGCATAAAATGCATCTTTTGAAAGAAGCGCAAGCTTAGCACCAGCAGCGGCAGTGTTTCCCACAAAACTGATCTTAGAATGATCCATATCAGGCAGCATACCAATGGTTATGGCACTTCTCACATCCAGATAGTTACCAAATCCGCCGGCAATATAAACCTTTTCTATATCATTAATACTCATATCCATTGACTTCAAGAGGGTAGAAACGGCCGCATAAATTGCAGCTTTGGACCTTATGAGATTTGAGATATCTGCTTGCGTTATCACAATATCCGTATTCAGATCAGCATCTTCCTGTTTAACAATAACAAACTCCAGCCCTTCATCGGTCTCTTTAAGCCTTTGACTATCTATACTTTTTTGAAACTTTCCAGATCGATCAATAATACCAGTGCGCACAAGATTTGCTACACAATCAAGCAGACCTGACCCGCAAATACCACGTGCTTTCACATTGTCTATTGTTTTGTATTCTATATCAAAACTACCATTATTCTTTGTAATAGTAATCTTTTCAATAGCCCCTTTTGCCGCCCGCATACCATGGCGAACATCACTACCTTCAAATGCAGGTCCGGCAGATGCGGAACAACACATCATCCAATCACTATTGCCAAGCACAACCTCTCCGTTAGTACCAATATCAATAAAAAGAGAAAGCTCCTCTTTTTCATAAAGTCCCAAGGCAAGAATCCCTGCTGTAATATCACTTCCCACAAATGCGGCAACACTGGGCATCACATACAAGAGTCCTCTCTTATTTATGGCAATACCAATCTCTGCCGCCCTTATTACAGGGATATTATTGGCAGACGGAATATATGGCTCTTTTCTGATATTGGCAGGGTCCAATGCCAACAGAAAGTGGGTCATTGCTGTGTTTCCGGAACATACCACCGCAGTAATATCGTGTAAATTTTTCCCACTATTCTTAACTAAAAGATTAATCAAGCCATTTATGTCATTCACAACAGAGTCCTGCATGGTATCAAGAGCATCATTCTCAACACTATAGATTATACGCTGAATATAATCCTCTCCATACTTCATCTGTGAATTATACGTAGCTTCACTGGCAATTGGTTGCAGAGTGTTCAGATCTATCAAATGGGTTACGATGGTGGTGGTACCCACATCAATGGCAACCCCCAGGTTGCTTATGTTTTCATCACCCTTTTGAACTTCGATTAACTCATTTGTCTTTCCCCTGACACCCATTGTAGTGGTAACTTTCCAATTACTTTCACGTAGAGCAGCCGGAAGACCTTTCAAGACCCTGTATCCGGTCTGCATAGTATCCGCGTCCACGCCAGTTTTATTACAAATTGCAAAGTACAACCTTTCATGATCAGCAACATTATCATCCATGGAAGGCACGTCCAGTTCAAGATAATCCCTTCTTATCAGAGGAGAAAGGTCAAAGCGCGTGGAGCCCTTATCGTCCGAAAGGAAGGATGCAAATCGCTTTGCATCCTGATCAGACAGGATTTTACTACCTTCAAGCCGTGACTCTGTAGGAATAAGCACCCGAAGGTTATCCAACACCTTTGATCCACAAGCAAGGATGTAATTCTCTTGAATCTCTTCCCGCTTCAGGTTGATCGTCGGTTCGCTATCCACATTACCGCTGTCCAGAATCACTTTGCACTTACCGCAGATACCATCGCCGCCGCAAATACTGTTAATATATATCTTTGCTTTATGAGCCGCTTCTAAAACAGTAGTACCTTTTTTCACCCCAACGGTTACATCATATGGAAGGAATGTAACATTAAAGGTATCAGCGCTGGTTTCCATATCTTCAGGCGTTCCTGATCTCTCTGATTTGCACATAGAATTTACTGAAAAATCTTAAAAAAGACGCTAAGGGTCAGCGAAAAAAATAACTTTACAAAAGTCCCGTAACAATACCAGATTACCAGTTTGATTTCAGGAATGCAGATAATCCGGAGGCCTCTTTAGGACCAACCAGTATTTCCCAACCCAATTCATCTTTTAGTTTAGCCGACATAATCGCAACCAATCCTGGAATAATCAATTTACGGTGTTTTACGCTATCTTCAACTTTTGCATCCTCCATCGCTTTTTTAACAACCTTTTCGTTCAGCTTATCACCAGAATACGCGGTTAAAACAGAAGTACCTTCAGTATCCACAGGCAAGATGTAACTGGACACCCTGCTACCCTCTACCTCACCTTCAACTGAATAGTATGTTAATGAGAAGTTTGTTGTTAATAATAACGGTGCATTTTCATCAGGCTGTCCAACCTCATAGAGTTTAGATTCAACCTGTACAGGTTTCTGCGGATCAGTGTATATATTCTGTCTGACAGTTAAAAGAGGCATTATCTGCCACGGTTCTATACCGTTAACAACAACAATACCGCTGTATTTGGCAAGATACGCACTAGCATTAGCAGTTTCCTGGTAAGGATCGTCGCAATTAGTTACGAATGACATCGTAGGATAGCCAAGGGGACGGAAGCTTTTCTTTAAAGCAGCACGTCTAATTGAGGTTAACCCCTGCAGGTTATCCTTCAAACCTGATCCCGCGTAATCAAGGACTATATCTTCCAGTCCGTCCTTTTTCACTTTCTCTGAAAGTTCTGCCAGTTCATCAAGTGTTGAGGCACTAACGGCAATGGGACACCCATCTACTTTTGCCAGACCTGCCATGCCATCTACATTAGTACTGTTAACACCGTGAATTAACGGTTTTTTATCTGAGCATACTGCCAGAGCAGCCGCCATATTATCAATTGAGGACGAACTAAGGATTAATGAAAGCGCTGTATTCTCACTTACCGTTTTAGCTGCAGCCGCAAATTTATCAGCACTTCCGCTTTTGTTTATTATTGCAACCATATCAATTTCAATTTCAGTTCCCACTCGTACAAACTTCAACGCATTGATCTTTGCCAACCTATCGTTCAGTGCTCCATCATCCAGGTCATCATCTATTGTAACGGCAACCGCAGTCGGATGATAGAATTTCTCTTCATGTCTGAACAAGACGTTCTCTTCACCTATCTTTACCTCTTTATCACCTTTACCTATAGTTACCAGTCTGATAGGCGGCGCAGATGCCGAACCCAGCTGACTTTTAGACTCTTCACTAACATCAGGACACTCATCAATGCTAGCCTTCTTCTGTGCCATCTGCATTGCAAATGCCAGGCAAGTTGGTTTTCCGCATTTTTTACAATTAGTTTTTGGAAGAAGTTTAAATATATCCAATCCTGTAAGCGCCATAGCTTTACCATCCTTTCAAAATAAATAATACAGTGCATTCATATAGATCAAATTATTCCTGATCTATATCTCCCCTTTTCACTATTACCTTACTAATTAACCCGTAATTGAGAGACTCTTCTGCTGACATCCAGAGATTCCGCTTCGTTTCGCTGGCCACCCTTTCAAGGGTCTGCCCGGTCTCAACTGCTATTAAACTGTTTATTTTCTCACGACATTTTAATATCTCGCCTGCTTCAATTTGTATATCCGACGCTGTGCCTTGAACACCTGTAGAAGGTTGGTGTATCAGGATACGGGCATTAGGCAGACTAAACCTCTGACATTTTTCTGACCCGAGAAGGACAATAACCGCGGCACTTGCCGTTACACCTGCACAAATAGTCTTCACAGTAGGTTTAATAAACCTTATCATGTCAAGTATGGCAAACCCGGCATCAGCATCCCCTCCCGGCGAGTTAATAAACATCTTTATCTCTTTATCAGGATCATCCTGCTCCAGAAGCAAAAGCTGACTCATTATTGATTGTGACAGCTTTTTATCAATAGTATCAGACAGCAATATAGTCCTTGTCTTTAAAAGCTTGTCAGAAACACCTTCCTCTTTTTTCTTATCATCCTTCTCATCACATTCCTGATTTATGTAATCTATATCCATTTATACTCCATTGATCATTAATAAATTCATTAAATCATAGGTTCAAGAGACAAAGCAGGGTGATTCATTTTTTCTAAGAACTCAACCACTTCTTCCTCTGTCTGCGCAACTGTTTCATCTGCAATTTTAGAGACAAAATCGTCATATCCCAACGCCTTAGCTGTCTCATTTATCATATCACCAATCTCATCTTTCAAGGCTTTCGGCATCCATACAAGTCTTCCAAGTCCGCCATCAGCTGAGATAAATTTCTTACTGCTCATATAATATTTACTATGCCCCATAAAACCAGGTGTCTGTAAACCACCACCTACAGTTCCGGCAAGTGTTGAAAACTTCATACCACAAGGAGTCATCTCCTGGAAATCACGATCAACGGTCATAATTCCGTTAGCCATAGGCAGCATAGCTGAAATAGCTTCAAAACAACCACAACTAGTCATAGGATCCGTCATCAAACTATACAAACTAACCTTTTCCAGTTCCCTGTTAGAGTTGTTGTAAATAAAGTCATTTGTTCCTTCAAATTGTCCAAGCTTATCATCTGAGACCTTACCTTTTTCAATAGGCTGATTAGGTCCGGTAGGCGATATCTCGTACCCAGCTTTTCCGTCAAGCCAACTGACAGATCCACACAATCCTGATCTCTCAGGTGTAACAACACATACATGAGTAGGCGCAAAACTCTGACATAAGGTACAGCTGTAAAACACATTTGCGGTTTCGTCAGACATACCTTTCAGTCTTTCATCCCTGTCATGATAGGCCTTTCTCACCTCCACAAGTTTATTTTCAACATCTTCTTTTTTGGTAAAGAGAGTTATCTGCACCTTGTCAACTATCGCACTGAAATCTTCATGGAACTTTGAGTGGATAATCGTTCCAATATGTTCTATCCGAAGCCCTGCAGTGAATGCCTCTTTACTGATTCTATGGCGAATAATATCACGCTGTCCCATATGGAAAAAGCCTTGAGCTTCACCAAGGTAATGGTGCATACGGCGTTCAAAAATTGGCTCAAAATCCGACTGCATTTTCCGGCCGGCAGCTTCAACATAGATACCCAGCGCTACACCAGGACCAGCAGGTATTTCATCCAGATCAGGGCCAACAACAGTTATCTTTCCGTCTTCTACTTCATTAACATCCTTCGTACACACAAACTCAAATGCAGGAGCTTTAGGACCGCCGATTTCAACCTGCATGTCATCCTTTCTTATCCTCTCACCCTCAAAAGCAGGTCCGTATGAGACAGGAATGGAGACTTTGGCAACAGATACCTTAAGACCTCTAACCTCAATACACTTCTGTACAATTTCATCATGCGGAATATTAGAGACAACATGCTCATATGTACAAACACCTGTAGGAAGTATCTCCGGAATATCTGTATCCGCAATTGTAGGAAATCCGTAATTAATAGCCCCGGCAGCGTTTGCATACTTCTCGTCATCAACCTCACCCAATGCCAGAACAAACGCGAATATCCTGTTCTTGTTATAAATAAGATTTTTCCTGAAATCACCCTCTTTAACACCGCCAAATGATAACGCAGCCCTTGAAGCAAAACCCAGCGAGTAAATTGTGGATGTAATCTCTTTACCAAACGGTACTAACCTTGTCTCCCATCCCAACTGTACCCCCTCTTCAGCAAGCTGTTCCGCAAATGATATCCCGTTGGTATTAGCAGACATAAAGACATAAAGATTTTTTTCCTGTAATTCACGTGCAATTTTGACGGCAATTTCATTAGTAGGAGCAGCTCCTACAACAGCCGCAAAACCTGGAGCAGTTCCATCAACAAACTCAATTCCCCTTTCCCTCAGGATAATATCATCTGCCGCACCAAGGAAGATACCGTTAACAGGATTAGGGCCAACCAGGTATCGGCAGCCTTCGATTATCTCTTCCGCAAAAAGTGTCGCCATCCCTGCATCTAGGGTATGACCAAGGTATGGAAGATGGTGCTCCCCTTTCGGAATCGGCGGCAACAGACCTTTCGCCTCTTTTAGTACTTTTTCAAAGTCGTTAAGCGTCTGGACTGCAATCCCTGTCATTGAATAGGTTATGGGGATATAATACCCTGTATTTGGAAACTCTACTTTAGTGTCAGCCCCTTTTTCTTCTATAGTCTTCTTTAACTTTTCTTCTGCCTGCCCCACTATCTTATGTGCTCCGCGTATAGCGGCAGAACAAATTATTTTTGACACGTTAAAATCCTCCTAATTTTTATACATCCATTTACTTGTTCGTAAGTTACTTATACTTCGCACGATCATAACCTGGCTTACCAAGATCCAATTTATGGTCGTGCAAAGTATATAAAAAAAAACAGAACACCCTTTTGCCTTTTATCCCATATAAATAATTAATCCCCATACCCCATGAGAAACGGGGTATGGGGGAATTTACTAAACATAGTGTCTTACGAAAACAGAAAACATAAGCTTGCATCAGACACAAAAAAAGATAATGTAAAGATGGGTAATTTATTAATTTCCCCTTCCCTGATACGATTAACCATCTATAGCAAGTTTTCTTCTATCTTCCATATCATAGAGTTTTCTTTCCTTCTTCTCATTAATTCCCAGTAAATCTCTTTTATGTTCAATAGCATCAATCATAATCCTTGCTATCTTAGAATGGTCCGGTTCAAATATCCATTTTGCACCAACAGTATCATCCAAACCGTTGGTTAACAGTTCATGAACATCCGGAGCGCCGGCAACAGGGGATTCTGTTCCGAAAACGATAATCGCACCCGAGGCGACAAAATAGTGGCCGATAGCCAAAGCCTTTTCGTGCATCCAGTCCAGACATGCTCCCACAGCAGGTAAATCAGTAAAATCATTACCCAGGCCGCCTTCGGCAACAATCTCTGACATTGCAACAAGTATTCTGGTATTATCAACGCAAGAACCCACATGTAAAACAGGTGGAATACCAACAGTTTCACAAACTTCCCGCAGACTCTCTCCCACATGGTCCGCATACTCCGGAAGCATCATACCTGCCCTTGCCGATTCGGCAGCTGCGCACCCTGTCTCAATAACCAAGACATTATTGCTTACCAGCTCTTTAACAAGATCAAGATATGGTCTCTTATCTGGCCATACTGTGGAGCTTACACAACCTACAACAGCAGCAACACCCCTGATCCTTCCATTTATTATATTATCATTTAACGGACGATATGAGGCCCTATACCTGCCACCAAGCATATACTTAATTGTTTCGTTACTAAACCCTGAAACAACGTTCGCATATGGATTACACTCAGGCAGCCTGATCTTTTTACTATCACGATTAGCATAATTATCAATCGCTTTTTTCAATATCAGCTTAGCATTTGCAAGGGCATTCTCTGGATGGGTCTCAATATGTTCAGCTCCAATCATCTTCGCCTTCGGCGACGTAGTTACAACTGTAGTATGAAACTTACTTGCAAGATCAACGTCAGCCTGCATAATACACTGAACATCGACAAGCACCATCTCTAAGATACCTGTAGACATAACAAGCTCCTGCATCTTCATATGTCCAGCCAGAGGAATACCGTGCCTGGTAAGCATTTCATTAGCGGTACAGCACAATCCGCCTATAGTAATACCACCGGAAGCGCCTGCATCTTCTGCCATCTTAATAAACTCCGGTTCCTGTACAACAACGGCAAGCATCTCTGCCAACGGAGGCTCATGACCATGTATGGCAATGTTCACAGTCTCCTGTTTAAATATACCCATATCTGCGGTACCTGCAGTCGGAATCGGTGTTCCGAACATGATATCCTGAAGGTCAGTCGCAATCATTGCACCGCCCCATCCGTCTGCAAGAGAGACACGATGTGCACAGTTAATTAGATTTTGATAATCCTGGTCAGTTCCCATCCCGGTTCTGTGAAGAGCTTCCACTACTTCCCTGTCAACGGCGCGAGGTGTAACACCAAGTTTTTCCCATACCTTCTGTCTAGCATCTGGTGCCCTTTTAGCAAGTGTCTGAGTACCGTATGACTTACCAAATTCAGCAAGTGCCAGTTCTCCAATCTCTTCCGCAATCTCTTCTGTTTTACGCCCTTCAGTCTTAACATCAAAGGAGTCAGCAACTATCTTTAATTTAGCTAAATCCTTTATCTCATAACCAGGAGCTTCACCTCTTGCAACGGCAATGAACAGTTCAACCACTTCGCGTCCATGATCAGAGTGTGCCGCAGTTCCTGCCGCAATCATCCTGAGATAGTGCCTGGCCGCAATAGTATTGGCATCCGCACCGCAAATACCTGTTTTAGGTCCCTGACCAAACGGATCAATATTACATGGACCCATTTGACAATGCCTGCAACAAAGCCCAAGATTACCAAACCCACACTGCGGTTGCTGCTGCTCAACGCGATCGAAAGTGCTTTCCAGCCCCTCCTCCTCCATTATCTTCAGCATATCAAGAGCAACCTGATCCTCTCCCTTGAATTTATCCTCATTTTTCATGACAATTCCTCCTTCAAATTTGAAATAATCTCCTTTGCTTCGGAGATCAAAAGTTCATTGCTATTAAAAACAGACTCCCCCATTAGGTCTGACTCAGCAACCCCTTCATTATATGATATAGATCCTAAAAACGAAATACCTTTAAGTTCTTTTGTTATCACTTCTCGTTGTCTCTCATTCGCCACTTTATTTAAAACAGCAAAAATAGACTTCATGCCTATATCCTTTGCCAGTTTCTCCACCTGATATAACGTCTGAATACTGCGCATCCCCGGTTCAAGGACAACAATTAGAGCATCCACGGCCTGAACCGTTGCCCTACCCAAATGTTCTATTCCCGCCTCCATATCTGCCAGTATTACTTCCTCCCGCTGAAGAATCAGATGGGTAAGCAGAGTTTTCAAAAAAACGTTCTCAGGGCAAGCACACCCCCCTCCACCTTTAGTAACCGCTCCAAGGGTAATAAGCTTAATACCGTTATGCTCCATTGCCAACTTTTCAGGTAAATCCGAAACAGTTGGGTTAAGTTTAAAGAATTTCCCGTACGTTTCCGGAGTGGAACCAGTACGTTCATTTATCAATTTCTTCATCTCCCTTACGGGAACCACATCCGATGCATTTGGGAAACCCAAGGCCGAAGCCAGATTTGCGTCAGGATCAGCATCTATTGCAATGACTTGCTGTCCCCCATCATGAAACACCTTTGCCAATGATGCAACCAGAGTAGTCTTACCAACACCACCTTTTCCGGAAACTGCTATTTTCATTCCCATTAAGTTCCCTCACTTAATTATACTAAAAGTGATCAGGTATTCGACATTTAGTGATTTATCTTTCAACTATCTGTTGTATGGTATTTAATCGTAATCTCCTCTATGTAACAATATTGTCAATTGTCACCGCGGGTCCGACCAAACACACCATCCAAACCTAAGCAAAATCCATATCACGAAACGTCAAATTCCTGATCACATTGAGTATATATGCAAATTTTAATCCGCAATGATACAAAAGTAAGCCGTTTTTGTCAAAATCAAACTGGACAAAAAAAGACAATTAATTACATTTAACAAAAGACATTAATAAACCGAAAATAAATAAGGCGCTGCAATGGTAAAGCAGTTTCAAAAGAATCAACCTTAATATTACGCCAATGTCAATCTATTATTGTACATAATATTATAAATACATTAAATGAAAAACAACAAAAATCCATATAAGTTATCCATGGTAAAACATCATTTGATATAAATAAGTTTAACAAAACCCTTGAATTTCTTTTGCTTATACAGTATTGTCTCTATAACTTCTTACACTCACAAAAACTTCTTACACTCACAAACATATTTAAATCATTTTGATAATAGAACTATAATTTTCGAGATTACCATCCCCTAAATTTACACTTTCGTCAAAAACAACTTTTCCAAAATACAATTTAATGAAAGGGCTTATAAGCATAAAATGAAGATTTGTCAACTTTTTCTAGTATCAATGCTTGTGCTTACATTTTTCACTGCTGTCTCAGACGGTTCACAAAACCATCCATTTGTCAATGAGGAGATTATGGAAGTCGAATCTATAAAACCTGGCATGCGTGGATATGGGAAGACTGTGTTCTCTGGAACAAAGATTAAAAGGTTTAATGTAGAAATCCTTGGTGTACTCAAAAACTACGACGCGAAAAGCGACATGATTCTGGTACAACTGACCGGTCCGGTAGTAGAGAAGACCGGAATTATCTCCGGCATGAGCGGCAGCCCTGTTTACATTAACGGAAAAATAATAGGAGCCCTTTCTTACGCATGGGCATTTGCAAAAGACCCTGTAGCTGGCGTTACACCTATCAGGGAAATGCTTAACATACTGAATAGAGACCCACAACTTGTAAAAAATGGTGTTAATCACAAAAACAGCTCTGCGATTATAAAGGCTTCATCTAAAAACAACACGTACAACAACACCCTAAAACCTATAAGAACACCCCTTATGGTTTCCGGATTTGATAAAAATGTTTTCAGTATAATGGGTGATAAGCTGGATTCATGGGGCATGACTCCATTTCAAAGCGGAGTAATGGGAAGTGGAATATCAGGAAATATAAAAATAGAGGAGACTGACCTACTTGTTCCGGGTGCAGCAGTAGCCGCACAGCTTGTGCAGGGTGACCTGAACGCAGCGGCAATAGGAACTGTAACATATAGAGATGGCAACAATATCCTTGCCTTTGGACATCCGTTTATGCAAATGGGCGATATCGATTTTGCCATGTCTGAAGCATATGTACACACCACACTGGCAAGCAGATCGCTTTCAGCAAAAATGGCATCACCCATAAGAACAGTGGGAAAAATATGCCAGGATAGAAAGGCTGGAATTGCAGGTAAAATAGGCGAATACGCAAAAATGATCCCATGTTCGGCAGAAATAACTGGAGAAACGCCCATCTTATATAATTTCATGATCGTACATAACGACCTTTTAACCGCAAATTTATGCCAGATGGCCTTTCTTAGCGCACTACTGTCAACGGAAAAACAACTGGGTGAAGTTTGCATGGAACTCGCCATAAAAATCTATATAGAGGGACGGGACGAACCAGTAAAACTTGAAAATGTCTATTACGATCCCGGTTCAGGCGCACTCCCCATTGCCCAAATAACACAACCAATTAATGAGCTCTTGAACAACAGATTCAAACGTGTGCAAATCGAAAAGATCGATTTTAAAGCCCGATTGATTGACGAACCCAAGATAGCCTTTGTAGAGAGCCTGCATGTTGATAAAAACGACATAACACCCGGCACAACTGTCAATGTTAAAGCAAAATTAAGGGCATTTGACAAGAACCGTGTTATAGAAAAAGAGATCGACATCCAATTACCAGATGACATATTGCCTGGAAGCAAGATCATGATTACGGCGTGTTCATCAATTTACAGCCGTTTACTAAACTTGGAAAGATCTCCGGAAAAATTCAAACCTGCAAACTTTAAACAACTTCTAAACCTTATAGAAAACAGAGAATTAAACAATGAAATTTTTATCAGGGTATTACTGCCTACATACGGAATATCATATAAAGGTCTACAATTTCCATCACTTCCGCCATCCATACTTTCAATAATGACAAAACCCAATTATAGCGGGACGGAAATGCTGTTTAATGAAAAGATTTACCGTATCAAAACAGATTGGGTAGTTAATGGCAATCAATCGATATTTATTACTTCAGAAAAAGGATAAAACAAGTGTACGTTTTGACAATTATATCAACAATACTTACCCTTCTCTTAAACTTTACAAACATAGAGATGGTTACTGCCGCAACAACAAACTACTGGACACAGTCCACTTATAAAGATTTTGGTAAAGGAGATGCAAATAATGTTGCAGTTTGTAGTGACGGAACAATTAAATTGACACAAAAGATTGAATATGTAAAAGGTATAAACGCTTCTTATGTATGGTGCATGACAACGGACAAAGCTGGAAATGTATACGCGGGGACAGGAAATCCGGGATATGTATATCAAATAACCGATAGAAAGATGGCCGTTATAATATTTGAGGCACCGGAAGGAGTCCAAATACAAAGCATAACTACTGATAATCACGGGAATATTTATGCGGG
Organism: Candidatus Anammoxibacter sp.; assembly: GCA_021777055.1. GTDB lineage: Bacteria > Planctomycetota > Brocadiia > Brocadiales > Anammoxibacteraceae > Anammoxibacter_A. The sequence goes on from JAIQZO010000085.1 coordinate 32,204, forward strand.
AACATCACCTAAAGGATCTATATATAAAATTACCCCTGAAATGAAAGCAAGATTGTTTTGCCGTTTACCTGAATCATACATTTGGGATATGGAAGTTGATTGTAACGGCCAACTGTATGCAGCAACTGGTGACCAAGGACGAATATACAGAATATCATACAATGGAGATGCTGAAGTTATCCTTGATTCAAAAGCAACGCACATCCTTGATTTAGTAATTGATAAAAACAATAGCCTCTACGCATGCACAGAACCTTTTGGATTAATTTATAAAATTAAAGGTAAAAATGTTTCAGTCGTCTATGATGCAGATGAAGATGAAGTACACTGTCTAACTCTGGATAGCAATGGTATTCTTTATGCTGGGGCATGCTATAGCGTTAAATCACTTCCACCTCAAATTCAAAGAGGGGGTGGAAGGGCAGGTGCACAACAACGCATGCCACCTCAGGATCTATCTGCCGCATTTCAGGGAGAAGGGTTAGCTGACTTCGGGTTGGTTGATAGCGAAAACAAGGATATGGATGCACAAATTCCAGACAACGCAAAGAACCATAAACAGATGCCGGATTTTGGACTATTATTTAACCTTGATGCATTCCCCCGGAAACCTAATTGTATTTATCGAATCTCACAAAACAAAGGGGTTGAAAAGGTGATGGAATTAGACCGTTCTTTTATCTTTAGCCTATTATCTGACAAAGAGAATAACATTTATGCCGGGACCTCGGACAAAACATCAATTTATAAGATAGGGGCAGACCACAAACACCCTAAAATAAAAGTGCAAGAAGAGATTACTTCTCTTTTTAATCTGGAACACGCACAAATATTATCACTTACAAACGATGGAGGTAAAGAATTTTACGCTGGCACAGGCAACAACGGCGCAGTATTTAAGGTATCAAATGAACACTTCACCAGCGGAACATATGTGTCTGCTGTCCATGATGCAAAAGTCAAATCGAAATGGGGAAGGATATCATGGGATTCAAGAATCTACATCGGCACAAAAATAGACCTGTTCACCAGAACAGGAAACAACGAAAACCCTGATACCACATGGAATCCGTGGAGAATAACGACGCTCACCCCGGAAGACATAAACAGCGGAATCATTGAAAGCCCAAAAGCGAGATTTATACAATATAAAGCAGAGCTTTCCACAATAGAGAAGAACAGGTCCCCTATCCTGGGCCATATTACAATTTCATATTTACAGGATAACCAACCCCATGCAATTAAGAGTGTTGAAGTAAGGAATATAGATAACGCGATGCCAGACGACCGTACAAGATCAAAAATTGAAGCTAAAATAGAACCTGCACGAACAGCTATCTTTAAAGAGAACGAAAAAAAGAGAGGATTAAAGAAAATTATAACCTGGAACGTTGAAAACCCTGACAATGACCATCTACTGTTTAATATCTATGCCAAAAAGACAAAAGAGTGCTTCTGGCGAATAATAGCTAGCAACATACAGGACCAGACATCCTACACCTGGGATATCGACGATGTGGAGAACGAAGAATACCATGTAAAGATAATAGCAAGTGATATACTAAGCAACCAACCGGAAAATGAAATGCAGTCTGCAATGGTAAGCCAACGATTTCCTGTAGACAATAAAGGACCTGTGATCAAAATAACCGATACCAAAGAGTGTATAAAAGGCAACTTTACTGTTACCGGAACTGTTTCTGACGACATAAGCAATATATGGGAAATGAGATACTCCATTGATTCCAAAAACTGGTTCCCCATATTCCCCACAGATGAGCTGTTTGATTACAAAAATGAAGATTTTCAATTTACAATGCCAAAACTACCTGTTATGGGAAGACCCATAATAACGATTACCGCTGTAGATTCAGAAGGAAATAGAGGTACGCAAACAGTGCAGTCCGGTCCGAAATAAAGATATCCATATGACATTTTAAAGAAAACAATATTAGAAACTATCACAAAACAAGTTACCTTTCTCACGTTTAGATTCTTACTCCAGGTTACAAGAACAATTGTTAGTTCAAGTCTCTGACTTGAACTAATCTGACCTTAACAATACTCTGTATTGTGTAAAGTTAATAGATCTCGTTTATGCAGCTTATTACTGGCAACATACTGGATTCAAGATACTGGATACAGGCAAATAGTTCAATTTCTATCTTTCTTGTCAAGAGGCAACATAAAAAGAGCCGAATTTAATTTGAGATATAACGTTTTAAAGCATTTAAATAAATCATCAAGTATCTAGTATCAATCAACCAGTAACTATACTAGTGCAAAGGACTTAACAATTCACGGTAAAATTTTCTTTCTAAAAAAACAAGTTTTTACTGTGTAATACTATATAGTGAATTAGTGTTTGCAAATGCTACAGAACTTGTTAGGTGCATAATTTCCCAAATTGTCCCAAAGGGAATATTCTCCTTTCTTCTCCCTTTACTACAGAACCTTATAGTATTACCCTGTAAAAACTTCTTTTTTTTAAAGAAAATTTTTAACAAATTTGCTTAGGTTCATCGGAGTGCAAAATTTATTTTGCTAGGGATTCAATTATAGAGATGGAAGATGCAAGATTCGAATTAACGGTTTCGACCGGAGGTGATTCAATCATCTTCTGAAGATTTAGAGAGACATAGAAAGTATGTAATGATTAATCTTGTTAGAAAACCTATTCTAAGATTGTATTACTATCAGATTTCAGCAAGATAAATCTTGCACTCCTTATATTCCTACAATTTGATGCTTTATTCTGAATTCTGTCTCCAGCATTCTGTATTCTCTATTGGTTGCGGCTTCGCCGCATTATGTGATATAATTATCAATATTAGGTGCCGTCTGATCATAAATCGTCTAAATTCTTGTTAAGCCTTTTGGCGCTATGATGTTTAATACGCGCAGAGTTCCTTTTGCCTTGCAATCAATAGGTAATACTTGGAGCTGATATATCAAGCTCATTTACTAGCGCGGTACAAGTAATGTCTCTTTCAGCTAACAAGTTTTTGTGTTTTAAATAACGTCCAAATATATGTGTTTTCATTAAAGTAAAATTTTTTTTGATATGTGTGTTAACAATTAACTTCTTAAGGTAATTACACTACAAAACGGACTGTACGCAACATATAAAAATGTATACAAAGGACTATAAAAATTGGATTCGATAACATGACTAATAATGACCGTGAAATGTTAAGTGGAGCCCTATTTTCTAGCTCAACTGAGGACAAAACCATATCACATTTGTTTACTGGAGAGGCAACGCTTTACGCGCTCAAAAAGGCAGTTGATGAACTAAAGCGCCTCGCCCCGAAAGATCATGACGTCCTGATTATGGCATTCGATATAACAGTCACCGAAGTCAAATATATCAAACCTCACACCCTTCTCTTAATAGGTCTCAATGATGAAGGCCTGCACACCTCTGTAGTGTGTCACTTCTCCCAATTGGTCGCTCATGTTGTTTATACTCCTAAGAAAAGTGAAGAAAGGGTTATTACTGAGTTTGAGACTGGAAAAGAAAATCAACAAACTGAATAAAATCTTTGCTTTGTTTTTAAGTCAATTTCGTTTTTAAGAGTTATCTGTCCATCTACAAAATCTAAAAACAGTTCAAATATATAGCTTTTACCCTTTAGCTAATCAGGGAATATTATATGCTTATCTGCATCTAAATGTAGTTGCACAAATTCGGCAATATTTATTTTATCTTTTGCTATTTTGTGTCGTTTTTGGTATATTTTCTGGTGTATTTGTTGTATACGTTTAATAGCAAGAGCTTTGTCACTGATTTTTAGTACTACCTCTGTATCGCATTTTTTCAATCCAGAAATCGGAGTGATAAATCTTTTTTCCCATCGTTGGATAAGACCGTACATCTGTTTTTGTTATGCGAGGTTTTTGTTACTAGATACTAACTAATGTTAGCAATCAACGTCAATGATACGCTATTGTTAGAAACCAGCCAACAACAAATGTAACCTTTTAAACATAAAAAGTTACGTAGTGAATAGTTACTAATAAAACAATTGCCAGAGTGGTGGAACCGGCAGACACGCCAGATTCAAAATCTGGTGCCCAATCGCGGGCGTGTGGGTTCAACTCCCACCTCTGGCATTTTATTTATCACGCATTCACACACCTAACTATTAGAAATCCTTCTTTCCCGAAAATACCTCTGTACTTCGTCTAGTCAATATTCGCGAATCAATTAAAAAACAATAAGCTGTGCTAAATTCTCGGACACCGTTGTCATGCTGCAACGGTGTCCGTAATATCAAGATTCTTGACCAGTCCTTATCTTTTTCTTATTTCCCCTATTTTCTGTAAATAGTTAAACTTAATAAATATGCACCTGCAAAGTTCCTTATTAAAGAGTTAGTTCCAAACTCCATCTGTTCAACTTGCCAATATCCTGCCCAGCAAGATCGGTTACCCTCAAAACCCAATTACCCCCTATTTGACTGTTGACTAACGTAGCAAGCGCAGAAGAAGAGATCGAATCGTAAGTTTCAATCAAATTGTCCTGATTGCCACCTATGCGGTTATGAAGTATTGCCTGCTGCCCCGAAGGTCCAATCAACTCTACACGAAGATCGCCAATATAGGTGTGAGTAATATCGATATTCACATTAACTCCTTTTAGAATACCTAACTGAGCGATTTCAATGGTGCTACTTACCCCAGCAGGATCGTTATCGGGAATCCTTAATGCCGGTGTTGCTTCTCCACGAACTACCTGGGAGGATGCTTCAAGACCAAGTTCAAGACTCCAACGACGCAACGTACCTATGTCCAAGCCAGCCAGATCAGCCACATTTAGCGTCCAATCACCCTGAGATTGCTGCCCAACTAATGCATTAAGCATAGGGATATCTTCACTACTGTATGACTTAACCAGGTTGTTCATATTTGCCCCAGTCCGGTTGTGTATTATTACATTGGTACCACCTGGAGAAGTGAGGTTTACAAGAAGATCTCCTATATAGGTGTGTTCGATATCTATCGAGAGAGTTAATAGTGTTATACGACCTGTTTGAGGAACATTCAATACACTGGTCACGCCGCCTTGCTGATTATCTGGAATCAAGAGGTTTGGAGTAGTCTCGACCTGCACATTCGCTCCGGTAGTCAAAGGTGGCACTGTAAAATCAGCGACGATGCCCGATAATGACGCACCGTTAGATCGAGCACCAGTTCCCATACCAAATTTGGCAAAGACTTCCCAAATGCCATTTTTGGCATTGGAATGCTCGCTTGAACTTAGTTTACCAGCAGTTAGCATGTTCTCTAACGCAGCAAGGATAGCATCACGCATATCAAGGAAGCTAGGGTTTGCAGGAGATAGCTTCAAGCCATCCACAACCAATTGTACGCCCAAATCCGCCCCGATCGTCCTGTTCATCTCTAAAAGTGTTGCAGCCCAGATTTCCCCAATATTGTGAACCTGGCTGTAACGTCCTGTTCCAAGATCACCAAAGTTATCCGGAAAGTTGCTATCATAAGGGAAACCACGAATACCACTAGGGTTATTGACAACCCAGTCACCAACCACGGTAGTGTTATTGATTGTACAGGCTATATAGTCCCCCCACCCCTCGCCCATTCCACCACTCTGACGAGCTTCTAACGCACGCTCATCCATACGGCCTCCTACAAGCCGATTAGTTACACCATGTGTAAATTCGTGAAAGACCACACTGGAATCAAACGCCGTATGATGATTAGTAGACGATACCAATCCCATGTTCATTTCAGGACTTATACCATCAACGCGTGTAAGCATATTGGCTGTTCCAAACACAGGTCCAGGATGGGATCTTGCATCCACTATATCGCTGGATGCACCTCCACGTCCAAAGTTATTCTGCTGAAAATTACCATCCGCTTCCTTAAAGCCAAGCAGGTAGAAGTAGTCATGCATATAGCAATTGTAATAAAATATATTTAAAACCTTTTGATCATTCCCAACAGGATCGGACGGATCAAAGGTAACAATGCCATCCTGTGTAGTACCCTGAATCGAAGGCCCTGCATCACCAAGGTGAGCATTAACACTATTGCCAACCGCACTGTCTGACTCCACCCAATCATCCGGAAAGCCAGAAGGCAAATCACCGGAAACAGGAAGACCATAATCTACTAAAGGTCTCGGGAAATCTGTCATCTGACGTAGATTTCCACCACCAACCCTATACACGTTCCCCCTGGCGACAACAGATTGAACCATTTGTCGACAATACAATATATCACCCGTAGTCCCATCTACCATTGTACGAAACTGCTCCATGTAGTTTGGCATAGCCAAGATCACCTCCCATGTCAATCTGAGATCATCTCCCACCGGAAACCAGATCAGACAAGCCTTGATTTTATCCCCAAAAGGGCCAGCATCCAGTACAGTAATTCGTTCGGGTTTCTCATGAAAAGCAGCTATTACTTTGGGCTCAAAACCCTTTAAGTCCACACTTGGATGGCTGAGTGGTTCACCAAAATCATCAGTCTCCCCCTTTTCATCCTCATGAGGAATGGCCACATGTTGAGATGCTTTAAGTACGGCATCCTTAACAGAAATTTTGGGCACAACGTCAACATCTCTCGCAACTGTGACACTACACCCAGCAGTTTCCTTGAGAGCACCATCAGGCCCAAATCGAACGGTTTCCGCTGCTTGAAATATGGGAATACCTTTATACTGTTGCTGTAAATGAACTGCAACTGCACCGCTGCTTGTTTCTTGGATATTTGGATCCGCGGCAAACTCAGCCGGTTGGGTAGCTGAGAGCCCTAAAACGTTACCTATATTCCGCACATGATCTAATGCTCGCTGAATATAGTTACCCTTCTCTGCTGGTGCCGCGACTAAATTAACTACTGCTGTATTACCTGTTGTGGCATCAAAACTATCGACAATAACTCTTTGTGCGCCAGGAAGACTGTCTGAGACTTCCGCCGCAAGTAATTTAAGTTCATTTTCGCGAGCGGAACTCCCCCTTTTAACGCTAAATTCTCTACAATCCATTTCTCGCCCCATAATAGTAGCCCCCTTTCCTTAATGAAGGTTAAAATAAGATCTATAAATAAATGTAGTATGTATCATAATAACGATCTGAGCCAAACATACTTTACTAACAACCTGAGAAATGCTAATAAAGCAAGTCTGCCCATAAAGTTTTCTATCAACAACTATTCCACACCCATTTAATTCTCGCTAAATTCGTAAAGTGGAACCTTAGAACGATTATTCTCCTGTCCGTCGTTTTCCCTCAGTTTTCTACATTCGGGGAGATTATTTTTTCTCGAACAAGCTCCCTCTACATTTTATTATACCCCTCTTTGTGTTAAGGTTGGAGTAACAAAGATAATTTTATCAGATGGTCATTGTTCGATATGGGGTTATGTAGATGAAAGTCCACGGTTAGACTCATATGAGAAGCTAATAGATTTTTATCATACAACGGAACATCTTTAAAGTGCAGTCGAAGTTCTTTCTGGCAAGAAAAGCGAAGAAAGGTCAATCTGGTACAAGAATAGCATGAGAATTTCTATTTATTGAAAATTTTTGTTTTAAAAGTAATCGTCATGGATAAACAAAGTTTGTTTATGTCACTATCGCTGGAACAGTCTTGCAAACTGATTCTAAACATTTTCTATACAACCTTAAACTCGCCAGCCTTATTGAATGTTTTCTCCATTTAAACTGGAAAACCTTAAAGTAAATATAAATCGCGCCTATATTGGTTATCGTTACAGCCCGAGTCATTCCATTGTTCCTAAGGCGTCACACCATTCCAGGAAATAGACCATTTCCCATCGTCACAGTAAAATATATCTGTGATGTTGCCATTGTTAAAGTCCCCTATAGCAAGTTGGTGATTGTCGCTCAAGCTATGAAAAAAAAGCGGCGACCAACTATTAACTGCCGACCAGCTGATAAAGTGCACATATAACTGATTGGTTGGATATGAATCATCGATGACAAACAGATTATACAGCTCCCAATCAACTGGATTAGTCAGTTTGATCTGTTCCTTGTGTTCAATCTCACAACCATCTATGTCTGTCCCTTTCCAGAGTCGGTAATTTATAGCCTGGCGTGCTGATCCAGGATAGAAATTATCTTTAACATAGGCGCCTTTAACAGGAATACCACGCAGTGAAAGAAATGGATATTTGTTAGGCTTGAGAATTGCATTATTAAAAAGAATTACTTGATTACCTGCAAAATTGTCTTTACTGTATGGGTTGCACTGAGATAGTTTTCACAATCATTTTTATAAATATCTGAATAACCGTGCATATCGTATTCTACTGTCATTTCGTTGTTAAAAGTCAGATTATAAGCAGACACATAGTTTTCATCCGCTTCTCCGTGTGCAGCTATGCTGTGCCGGTTATAATCAAAATGGTTGTAAACTACAGCCACATCATTATCGTGATAATTGACAACAACCCCATATCCTAATCCTGGTTTATTATCAATGTAAATATAGTCATAACGCACCCCATAAAAGGGGTGGCTTGGCGGTTATGAGCTGTCTCAAAGACAGCCAGCAAACCAATTTAAAATTTACATACTTCTTACATTTTTATATCAAATTAACTTAAAATTTAACGTCTTCTTGATCTTTATCTAGTTTCTTATGCTCACTATATATTTTTTAATCTTTCCTATTTCAAAACCTATTGTGAACAGTGTATATCATATAAACAAAGTTTTTCACCATTAAAGTTCTTATTCTTCCACTAAATTATTTTCGACAGCTACAGCACTCTTAACATTCAAATGCTCTATTACTTTTGACACTGCATACCTATTCTATTTTTAATTAGCAAAGGCTATGCCAGTTAATCCATCCTACGTAACACATCTATATAATTAACGTTACAAATATTGGACAATCCGGAAAATAAACTAACCGTCACGAATAAGTGACGCTACATAGTTAAGCTATTATTTTGGCTACACTTAAAACGTCATATTTTTATGACGGTATCGTCATGAAAAAGTGACGGTACTGTCATATATGGGAATAAAAATGAGAAAAAGAGATGGGAATTTTAAGAAAAAGGAGGAGAGATCATTATAATATTGATGTACATTTATTATAAAACTCTAGCAAGGGAAAATGTGAATCTATATCGGGGAGAGATAACAAAAAAATAATGCAAGAATAGACTTAAAGATGCAATAAAAAAGGATATATGTATGAATTCTTTTCTTAATCATGGAGAAGCAATATTATAGAAGTCTGCTTTACCAACATGAAAACGTTTATTTATCCGCTAATAATCGCAAACAGAATACAATGCGTGACACGTTCCATATAGGATTACAACTGTTACAAAGACACAAGTAAGTAAAAAAGCAATCGTCGCAATTTTATGGCGCAACAAATTTATCTCCTCATGACTAATTTTAATAAATACCGTTTAAAACCTTGCGCCATCACCTCTGTGGAAAAATTGTCTGGGTGAAATATTGTGTTTTTTGAGAAGGTTCCAGAGTGCGGTTCGGCTTTTTCCTGCTATCTTTGCAGCGTCAGACATGTTTCCATTGCTTTCAGTTAGCAGCTCAATCAGGTAGTTTCTTTCAAAGTCAGTGATAACCTTTTGCTTTGCAATTGAATAGTTTCCAATTTTCTGCATCTCCTGCTCTCTTTTTACTTCTGCCTCATAAAAGCAGACCTCATCATAATCTATCACTTCCGAATCTGACATTACGACCAGCTGTTGTATTTTATTCTCCAGTTCTCTCACGTTCCCCGGCCATGGATAATATATGAACGGTTTAATGGCTTTTTCTGATAACCGTCGTGCAGGTTTCCTGTATTCGCGAGCATATTTATTGATAAAATGCTCAATCAGAATGGGGATGTCTTCTTTTCGTTCCCTTAATGGCAATACATTAATAGAAACAACATTCAGCCTGTAAAAAAGATCTTCACGGAAAGCGCCCTCTTTTACATCGCTTAAAAGGTTTTTGTTTGTTGCTGCAATTATTCTTAAATTTGCCTTATGGTGGTAAGAGTCACCGAGGGGCTTATATTCCTTGTTCTGTAACAATCTAAGAAATTTAACCTGAAGATATGGGCTAACCGATCCTATCTCATCAAGGAAAAGAATACCCCCTTCTGCCTCATTTACAAGACCAGGCCTCTTTGAACGCGCATCGGTAAATGCGCCGTTTATATGACCAAAGAGTTCATTTTCAAAAACGTTTTCCGGAATGGCTCCACAGTTCACCGGAACAAATGGTTTTCTAGACCTGGAACTCATATTGTGTATGGTTCCCGCAACCATTTCTTTACCTGTACCACTCTCACCTGTTATCAATACATCAACATCACACAATGATATTTGGTTTATCTTCTCACACAGATTTCTTATGTATTTACTATTGCCCAGAATCTGATACTCTTCTGAGTTTATCTTGCAACAATCTTGTACAAAAGAACTTTTCTTTAGTTGGTTTAAGCAACCGTCTTTTTCACCATGAACATTAGAGGTGATTATTTTTTCACCTTTCATTTAGATATCTTCTCCCACCTTTTTGAGATGAAAATTGTAAGATAGTACATTCTTTATTTCAAATTAACCTTTTTCATAATAATTATTAACTAAAATAGAATGATATCAGTATAGAAAACATATATCACAATCACTGCAACATGTCAACTTGAACAGAATAGTATGAAATCCTGTTTGTGGGGGATCTCCCTACAAAACTGAAAGGGGTTTCCTTACAAAACAATATTTACACATGAATTTACATAGAATATGCTGACGTCTTAACATATTCTCTAATTAGCTCTTACACAGGTAACATAATTTTAGAGAGTTTAATTGTTTTAAAATCCATTTTTATCAATAATCTTTTTTAAAAAAAATTATTTTTATCAATTCACAGAGTGTTGTTCGGTTAAAAATTTAGCAGATTAACAGCATATTTACCAATAGCCATCTATCGCCTCAACAATCTTAACGAAAAATCCTCAATCTAAATATCAGAGAATTAATGATCAAGATCATAATAAATGAATTCAGGAATTCTAATCTTAAACATTTTTTAAAAAGTAACGTTAAAAAACAAAAGGAAGATTATGATTACTCAAATATTTTACCGGCCAACACTGGTGTGATATAGATGATTGTTCCACAAGTGCGACATTTATCAATCATAAAGTCACATATAATATTTACAACAGAAAAACGATTTATACAGGCAATGCTATAAATCGATCCGAAAAACGCAAAGAAATCGTTTCTAAAACCAGAGAATTTGCACTATAATGCATGGCTAATAGTTTTTAAGTTAATCTTCACAGTGGGAAGGTATGTTGTGGCCGCAAAATCGATTATGATTCAAGGTACCGGGTCAAATGTGGGCAAAAGTATAGTGGCCGCCGCTTTGTGTCGCATACTCGCACAGGACGGATACCGTGTGGCACCGTTTAAATCTCAAAACATGTCCCTTAATTCATTTGTAACCAGGGACGGGCTGGAGATGGGCAGGGCACAGGTGGTTCAGGCAGAAGCCGCAGGTATTGAACCAATGGTGGAGATGAATCCGATCCTCTTAAAACCCACAGGTGATTCAAAATCACAGGTTGTTATGATGGGCCGACCGTTTAAGAATATGCGGGCAAAGGAGTATTATAAAGATAGGGGTATATTTATTGAGACGGTAAAAGAGGCATACTGTAAACTTAGCAGCATGTTTGATGTCATTGTTATTGAAGGGGCTGGCTCACCGGCAGAGATAAACATTAAAGACCGGGACATAGTAAACATGCGTATGGCTGAGATTGCCAATGCACCGGTGTTATTAGTTACTGATATAGATAGAGGCGGCGCGTTTGCATGGCTGGCAGGAACAATGCAACTCCTTAAAGAGAATGAAAAGGCCCGTGTTAAAGGGGTTATATTTAATAAATTCCGCGGTGATATAGGAATATTGGAGCCGGGGTATAAGATGTTGGAAGATATTATTTCTAAACCTGTCTTGGGCACGATTCCCCTTATAGAAGATATAGAGATTGACGATGAAGACTCCGTCTCCCTTGATTATGTCAATAGCAATTCAAGGATTAATAAACAGGCAACAGAAGAGAATAACCATCTGGATGTTGTGATCATAAAACTAACCAGGATCTCAAACTTTACCGATTTTGATCTTCTTAGCAATGAATGTTCTGTTTCATTACGGTATGTTAAGGACAAAGATCACCTCGGTAATCCTGATCTCATTATTATCCCTGGTACAAAAGGGACCATTTCAGATCTATATGAAATCAAAGAATCAGGCCTGTCACAGTCAATAATAGAGAGCGCAGAGAAAGGGTGTACGGTAATTGGCATTTGCGGAGGATTCCAGATGTTAGGGTATGAAATCAGAGACAGGTTTGGTATTGAGTCTGAAAATGAGTCTATCAAAGGGCTGGGACTTATAGATTGTATTACAGATTTTGAACCGGAAAAGGAAACATACCAATCCGTTGCCAGGATAAAAGCAGAAGTATTACCTTTTAAAGTTGAAGAGGAGCTAACTGGATACGAGATTCACATGGGCAGGACAACTCTAATTACTGATAATATTAAAGACATGAAGAATTCAGGACCGGTAAACAATAATGTCTCAAATTTTTTAAACATCACCAGACGTTCCGGTTCCATGGTAAATATTAATGATGGATTTGTTGTCTCTAAGGAGGAAAAGCTAATAATAGGAACCTATCTTCACGGGATATTTGATAATGACAGTTTCAGGACAGGGCTGCTTACTTTTTTAGCAAAAAAGAGTGGTAAGCAATTTAATACGGATGGTAAAACCATGGAATCAGCAAAGAGAAAATCTGAAGCCTACAAAAGACTGGCGGATGTTACACGCAAAGCACTGGACATGGATCAGGTTTATAAAATAATTAACAACGGGATTATTAACAATTGAGCCTTAAAAATTGATGAAAGTAGAAACCATATCAATAGGAAATGAGCTAATTTACGGGCGGATTGTTGATACAAATGCCGCTTTTCTGGCAAAAAGATTAAGCGAAAACGGGTTAACCGTATGCTTTCACACTGTGGTGGGCGATGGTATTAAAGATATCAAAACTGCTCTTTCCGTTGCCGTTGAAAGAGCCGATACGGTTATTATAACCGGAGGACTTGGACCAACCATTGATGATTTGACAAGGCAGGCAATCTCAGAATTCATTGGCAGGAAACTGCTATTTGATGAAAAGGTATGGCATGATATAAAAACCAGGCTTTTAAGAAAAAGCATAAAGATATCCGACAGCAACAAGAGACAAGCGATGATACCGGAAGGAGCAGATGCGATAAAGAACCCAATGGGTACGGCACCGGGTATTTGCACAAACCATAACAACAAAATAATAATGGCACTTCCAGGGGTACCATCTGAGATGAAGTTAATGGTTGATGATATGGTAATTCCTTACATTCAGGAAAAGATTAACTCATTAACCTCTGATGAAAAAGGAAGTGATCTCCTTCCAGACAGGTTTATGGTAATAAAAGATGTAAACACGTTCGGAATATCAGAGTCAAAGCTGGGTGATAAGATAGCCCATTTAATGGGAGAGGAGAAAAATCCCTTAGTTGGTACACAGGCCTCAATCTCAGGAATAAAAGTAAGGCTGTCCGCCCGGGCGGATTCACAAGCCGCAGCTCTTATGCTAATCGACAACACTATGAATGAAGCAAAGTTAGCGTTAGGATCTGGAGTGTACGGCGAAGATGAAGACCGTCTTGAAGATGCCGTCTTTGATCTTTTGAAGAGACACCAAATGACAATAGGAGTTGCCGAATCCTGTACTGGCGGGTTGACATCAAATCTCCTGACAAACGTTCCGGGTATATCTGAGTTCTTCATTGAAGGCGTAGTAACATACTCAAACAGCGCAAAGATGATGGTATTGGGTGTACCTGAAGAGGTTTTAATCGCACACGGAGCAGTAAGCCCGCAAGTTGCGTTAGCCATGGCCCATGGGATTTGTAATCATGCAGGCACTGATATTGGTATAGGAATAACCGGAATAGCAGGCCCCGGCGGAGAAACCCCTGAGAAACCCGTAGGGCTTGTTTACATTGCCGTGAACATTAAAGGTTCCGCAGAAGTGAAAGAACATCACTTCTCAGGTAACCGGTTGGAGATTAAGAGTAGGACTGCACACAATGCGATTAATATGGTGCGAATAAAGTTAAAGGAAATTACAAAAAAAGAGTAACTATTCATCGAAATAACATAGTGCGGCAAAGCCGCAACCAAAATACAGAATACAGGAGTCAGGAGACAGAATTCAGAATAAAGCATAGATTTGTTCTTGTTTTACAATAGAGTTATTAATTGTAAATTTGTATTCACTTCCTGAATCATGTTTTCTATTATTCTGACTTCTGTCTCCTGTATTCTGTATTCCATAAAAGCTACAAAATCTTTTTAAAAAAGAAGTTTTTATAAAGTAATACTATAATACACCCCTAAATCTCCTCTTATTAGAGGGGACTATAAATTTTATTACTAATAATATATGCCAAAATGAGTTAAATATTGTACAAACAATGGAAAATAGAAAAATAACAAAAGAGATAAGGGATGATGTCTCCCGGATCATTGTTGAATTCCACAAAAAAGTTAAAGATATCTTTGACGGCAGGTCTATGATTGATGGATATACTGTCACCATCAGGGATGCTATAGAGGCCGCCAACTTTGTAAACCATTTTGCAGATTCTATTGGTTTGGCGGAAAGTTTGATATTTGGGATTACCAGACAGTATATTGAAAAGCTAAAGAACGACGATAAACCTGAAGTAATAGAGATCTTAAAGGAGATTAATTTCGCCGGTTTGTGCGATAGTGGAACCGAACCAGACGTGGACGAGATTTTATATCTTGGAGGCAAATCCCAGTACGCAAACCAGATCTATCTACTTGATGGCAGAGAAGAAAACATGCTGGGAAATCTGTTTCGCGTTTTAACTCGAAACACACCAAAAGTGATGCAGAATGATCTGGAAACCCTGTATGAATTATTAGTTTCAGATAAAAGGGAGGTACTGGTACCTGCAGTAAAAACCCTCGCGTTTCTTCCTGATAGCCTGAAAAAAGTAATAATAGAATTGGGAATAGATCTCTACAACGAGGAAACTGAAGTATTTATCGAATTCTTACAACTAGCAGCCTTAATTAAAGACGAAGAGTGGAAGAAAGAGATTATTGAAAACCATCTATTTCCCAACATGGTACTGGAGCCTGATGATAATGCCAGAGATAAAAAGATAGAAACCGTTAAACTGTTGTCAGATAATATAACTGATGACCTCTGGAAAAAGAAGAAAATAGATGAGTCATTAATACCACAGTTAACTAGCCCTGACATAAATACCAGAATAGCTGCTACGGGATTAATTTGGGCACTAGCAGAACAAGCGGGAGATGATACCTGGAAAAAAGAGGTTATAGAGAACACCCTTTTCCATGTACTTTCTGACATTGCCGGACCAGTTGCAGCATGGTGTGTAAAGGCAATAGGAGTACTATCATTAGGGTTGAGTGACTGCAAATGGAAAGAGGAGATAATAAAAAACCAACTACAAGCCGGATTCTTCCACAAATATGAAAGTGTTCGCGCTGCAGCAGTTAACGCAACAGGTGCAATACTAGCAAGATTTGAAGACGAAGCATTAAAGAAAGGGATTATAGAAAACTATTTGCTGGAGAAACTGTTTGACACGCCAGATGTGCAGCTTGCCGTTATGGATTCTCTTTACATGAATTTTGCCACAATGCGTGATGAAGAGTGGAAAAAAAGAATCATAGAGAAAGAGCTACTCCCAAAACTACGAACAAGAAGAGAGAGCCAGGTCGTTGTCATCTCAAGGATAGAAAAATTGCTTCTATATATTAAGAGTGAAAAGTGGAAAGAAGAGACAATTGAGACATTTTTCTTTCCAAAATTAAAAAACCGGGACTGGTTTATTCATTCTGAAGCACTGAAAATGCTTGGTTCCTTGAACCAAAGTATTGATAATGGAAAATGGAAACAAAAGGTAGTGGAAGAACAACTTGCGCCAGCACTGATATCATACGATTTAGACATTCAGGCTGCGGCAGCCCTGGCAGTGGGTGAACTGACAAGCTGCACCGGATCAGAACAGTGGAGAAAAGAGATTATAGAAGAACACCTTCTCCCTAAATCTCTTAGCGAAGAAGATAACAAGGTGAGAACCGCACTATTCAATGCTACAGGTAAAATTGCAACTGCAATTGATGATAATAAGTGGCGCAAAGATTTAGTAAAAGATTACTTTATTAATAACCATAGAGACAACGGCAGAGACCAAGCCGTTACAGCAGAAGCTAACTGCAGGATAATATCGCTTCAATTGGCAAAAAATGTAGAGACCACGACTGAAATCTTTCAAAAGAATCTGGAAAAATATCTGAGTAAAGACTCTTCTGACATGGATGACGATGAAATCCTCTCAGATAATATAAAAGAAACAGATGATAGCGTAACAATAGGCCGCTTCACCATAAGGAAGAGTACCGAGATAAGCCCACATATTCCCGACAAACTTTTCTCAACTTTAATAAACACTAGAACAACGGTGGCAGACTTGGAATTTCTTGCCGCTTCTGTAATTATAGATAAACCGGTTCTGGAGATTGGCCCCACTGCCACACGCAAATCGGCCCTGATTCAGTACCTGGCAAGTCTGACAAATACCCCTTACAGAAGATTTAACCTAAACGGACAAACTGATAAATATGAATTTATTGGCGGATATAAGCCAAAAACAGTCAGTCTAAATCTTGAAGAAGCTAAGACAGTTATCAACAGAACAATTAAAGATTCTGAGCACGAAACTATTGCATCTGCAGTTACACGACTGACAGGAGAAAAGTATTCTAATGAGGCCTCTACACAATTTGTAAAAGAAGCCTTAGAAAACAGTAAGAATGACACTATTGTCAACATAGCAGTACTTATACTCAGTGGCGAAAGCAGGCTTGAATGGCAGGATGGTATATTAATCGACGCACTTAAAAAGGGTTATTACCTAAACCTTGATGAACTAAATCTTTCAGAAACAGAAGTTTTAGAAAGAATAAACTCTCTATTAGATGACGAGCAATCGATTGTTGTTTATGAACATGAAAATGAAAAATATATCAAAGAGAATGCTTACGAGGAACAAATAGTTAAGTATTTGCAAGAAAACAGCGGGAAGACCAGAGACGAAGCGTGTGAATATTTAAAAGATCATAAAATCTTCAAAATAGATAAAAATTTCAGAATGTTTGCCACAATGAATCCAAAAGAGTATAAGGGCCGTAATAAACTCTCAGATCCGTTCTTGAACAGATGGCGAATATTACGGATCGAGGAGTTACCGGATGAAGAGATTGCGGAAATCATAAAGGCAAATTACAATATTCAAAGTGAACTTCTTCTACCAATTATCCTGTTTCATCAATCAATCAGAGAACAGGCAGAAAAAGGAATTTTGGGTAAACACCAGAGAGAAGAGTACCACTTTACAATCAGAGATTTAAAAAGAGTATTTGACAGGGTAAACATACAGATTGAAAACCGTAGAATGAGTAAAGAAGAATTCTCATTTGATACAGAAGCAATGAAATCTTTCCTTGCAGAAGCAGTACACGAAGTGTATGGAATGGTTTTCAGAGATGAAGAGGATCAAAAGAAGTATAGCGACTTCTTTAAAAAGGTTTTTGGGACGACCGCAGTACCTGAAGAATATATCTCAACAGATGATCTATACACAAACTACGTAAGAACAGTTGGACATGATACGGTAACAATAGGAATACAAAACGGCGTAAGTTTACCAGTGTTTAAAGGTAACAAATCGGCTCACATTCCGGGTAGTAAATCCACATTAACACATGTTAGAACAACACTAAATTATTTACGAAGAGTAGCGCAGTCTGTTAAATTAGGAGAGCCTGTTCATCTAGTTGGACCAACTGCATCAGCCAAGACAAGCATAGTAAGATATTTAGCATATTTAACAAACTCAGGATTTCAAAGGGTTTCACTCGCTGGTCAGACTGATACAGCAGACATAATAGGACAGTATCAGGCAACCAATATAAGAGGCCAGTACAATTGGCAAGACGGGACATTGCTTAAAGCTATGAAGAACGGGGACTACTTACTACTGGATGAGCTCAACCTTGCAGAGCCTCAAATACTGGAGCGATTAAATTCACTCCTTGATACAGGAAGGATAGTAATAAGTGAACACGATAACGAGACATATGTAAACGCTGACCTTTACGAGAAAATGATTAGTGATGGCAAAATAGAGAGAAACGATCTCATGTTTGTAAAGACACATAAGAATTTCCGTATTATTGCAGCTTCAAACCCCATTGATACTAGACACCATGGACGAACAAGATTGTCACTGGCATTTCGTAACAGATTCAGAGAGATGTGGATGGATGAGATAGAAGACAACAGTGAGCTTTCTGAAATAGTGGCGAATGTACTTAATGACGAGAGGATTTTTGCAGAATCAAACTGATCGAAAAGAGAATGAAACCTCTGAACAAAATACTAGAACAACTATTCTTTGGCGAATTTGAATTTACAAGACACGGGCTAATAAAAGCAGTTGAGCGTAACATCAGTGATCTGGAGATTAAAGAAGCCGGAAAAAATGCAATCATTATTGAAAGTTATCCTAAAGATAAATATAGTCCAAGTTGTTTGCTACTTGGTTATACAAAAGAAAAACGTCCATTACATATCCAAGTATCTAGTGCTGGCACAGATACAGATCTTGTAAAAATCATTACAATTTACGAACCAGACAATTATAAATGGATTGACAATTTAAGAAGGAGGTAAGTATGTTTTGCTGTAATGTTTGTGGTTCTAGAGAATCACAAGAAGAGTTAATTAATGAAATATTTATAATTGACAACAAACCTGTCTTAGTTGAAGAAATTCCTGCAATTGTGTGCTGCCGATGTAGTGAAGAAACATTTAGTCGGGAAACAACGGAGCGTATAAGAAGAATGGTTCATGGTGAAGCAAAGCCTATAAAATCAATATCTATGGATGTGTTTGCTTATGTATAGAGAGAGTGGAGACGGCCCCAAAAGTGCCTAAAAATTGAATCGAAAATCGCTATTCGTTAATCCTTGTTCTGAATTTAAATTTGCTTCAAGAACAACGATTTAAGATTTTTGAATTATAATAGAATTTTTTACTGATCATTCAAAATGGTTAAAGATAAATACAAAACCGGAGGAGACTACCTTAAAAAGTTGTCATCCTACGGAATAGACGTTTCAAAACTTTCACATGATGACATAGTGAAGGTACAGGAACTTGAAGAGAGAGTAGAAGCGATGGTAAAGACTACTGGAGGAGACTACTCACTTAAAGTTCGCCCTGGGAATGTATGGGCTATGAACGTAGAGAACCGTACGATGACTTATCCTATAATTGACCTTATAACTAAAGGCACTGAAACCACCTTAGGATATGCGTTACACGAAGGCGGGCATAGAGATATAACCCGTATGATTGATAAATTCTGGTTTACAAGAGAAACTCTAAGGGCATTATATAACGTAGTTGAAGATCCAAGAGTAAACACCTATGAGGAGACAAAGTGGCCAGGTAGCAATGAATATCTCTCAAAAACCTATGAGCTGGAATGGCCTAAGCTAGACAGCACAAAACCAATTGAATACTATGATGATTACAAGGTACAACCGCACCTTCAATTTCTAAATTCCATAATATATTATTACAGACATGGAGTTATTGATCCAAGAATCAAGAACCAATATGTAGAGGAAATCTTTAACAAATCTATTAATGCAATAAAAAATGCATATAGTAAACACCCCCCAACCCTTAACCCATCCGAAGATCAAAAGAGGGAGGCCCAGAGAAAGATGGGGGAAATCCTTAAGGATAAAGTGTTACCTGAGTATGAAAAACTTATCGCTGAATCCGCAAAGATAATAGAACAGGGGATGCTCAACGGAAATATACAACTCTCACTAGGACCCACCGCCACTCCCACAGGAATAGGGACTCTATCCACAGATGAATTAACTCAGAAGACTAGAGACTATATAGAAGTTAAGTCAAAAGAGATAGCGGATAAATTTGAAGCAAAAATAACTAGACGTGATGTTGAACAATTAAAGGATGATATTGCAAAGGAAAGAAAAAGACAGGAATTAAATAAAAGCCTTAACAGTGGAGACGGAGACAACGTACAGAGTTTAAATGATCTTATGAAGCAAAAGATCAAATATGAACGCCTCAGAAATGCCCAAAAGAGTGAGTGGGATAAATACTATTCACCCATTGCATCCCTTGTCACCACTCTGATTGGTCTTTTGGAAAACGAACTTACAAAAGATGCAAGGCCAAAATACCACGGATTTTTCAGAACCGGTAAAAAGATCGATATGCGAAAATACCTGCAATACAAAGCATCTGCTTATGACCCGGCTTATGAGAAATTTTGGATGCAAAAGGCTCTGCCAAGTAAACCATCTATTAATTTTACGTTGGTAATTGATGAATCAGGATCAATGGTTGAAGGTGAACGGGACACAAATGCACTGAAAAGCCTTGTACTTTTTATAGAGCTATTAAATCATTTTGATTTAGATTTTAATATTATAGGCTTTTCCGATACAGCTCTTATTCACAAAGAGTTTGATGAAGATATTACATCTGTAAACAAGGACGTTTTCATACGGAAAGTCTTCAACCATATGGGTGTTGGCGCTACGGATGACAGTTCTGCATTGGAAATGGCAGTAGATACCATTATAAAAGAATCAGAGGCTGACCATAAGGTTATTCTCATAATATCTGATGGAGAAGGAAATGTAGGTAAGTCAAAAAACGCCGGCATTGATAAATTCGGACATTATTATAATTTCACCCTTAAGGAAAACTTGAAAAAGGCAGACCGTAACGGAATAGATGTTATAGGAATAGGAATTGGTGAGGGGATAAAATATGTTCCAGATATTTATGCAAAGTCAGTTGTTGAAGAAAGAATAGATCACCTACCTCACGCCTTTGCCGACCTGATGATCGAAAAGATACTTGAAGAGAAATCCTTATATTCAAATGTCAATTAAATCCCATAGCATGGTGAATCCGTAACCAAAATACGAGATTCTAGATGCCGGATACTAGATACTGGCAATCAGGTAGATTTCTAGTTTTTTCAAGATGTAATATGAAAAAGAGGCAAACTCAATCTAAGATATAACATTTTAAGACCGTGCAATAAATTATCAGCACCTAGTATCAAGCATCCAGTAACTATGCCGTTTCAAATAATTTAACAATGCACGGTAAAATTTTCTTTCTAAAAAACAAGTTTTTACAGTGTAATACTATAATTCAGGATAAAGAATAGATTTGTAGTCATTTTGATATGTTATTAATCATAAATTCAGTATCTGCTTTCTGGATCTTGTTTTTACTTACTCAGACTTCTATCTCCTACATCCAGTGTTCTATAAAAGCTAGAAAATTTCCAAGAAAGATGAAGTTTTTATAAAATAATTCCATACAGTACAAATTGTACTACATCATATTTTATGATTAAATTATATTTCAATTACCAAAAAATGGAGGATTAAAGTGATACGTTTTTTTAATAAATTTAAGATTCATCTGTTCTTTATACTATTGACACTAGTCTTCGCGTCATATGCTGATGCATCAAAAGGTTCTAAAAGAAAGACAGAAACCATGACCCTAGAAAATGGGCTAGATGTTCTACTTATTTCAGATCCGGATGTACATCGGAGTACGGCAGCCTTGTCTGTGGGAGTAGGATTCTTGTACGATCCAGTTGAAAAGCAAGGGCTCGCCCATTACTTAGAACACATGTTATTTTTGGGCACAGAAAAATATCCGGAAGTGGGGTCTTACCAGAAATATCTGAATGAACACTCCGGAGGCAGTAACGCATACACAAGCGGAACCATAACCAACTACTTTTTCCAGGTGTCCCATGATGGATTTAAGGGGGCGCTAGACAGGTTCAGTGATTTTTTCAAAGCACCTCTTTTTGATAAGACCTATTCGGAAAGGGAAGTAAACGCGGTTAACAATGAACATGAAAAAAATAAACGTAGTGATGGCTGGCGAGGAAGATTTATCCAGAAACTAATTTCAAAACCAGGACATCCGCTAACCAAATTTGGAACAGGAAATCTTGATACTTTAGCTGGGGATAATTCCAAGGCACTTAAAGACATTTACCATGAATTCTATTCTGCTTCAAATATGAAACTGGCGATGCTATCTAATATGTCACTGGAAAGCATGGTAAAGACCGCGCAAGAATTCTTTTCTACAATACCAAACCATGAAGTTAAACATCCCGAGATATCAGGGGATTTCAGACTTCCATTAAAAAATCAGTACAGGCTCTTAAAGGTAAAAACTATTAAAGACATAAGAACACTGGAAATAGATTTCCCGACAATCCGACTTATTGACCATAAAGAAAGTAAACCCGCATCAATTGTCGGTGGTGTTCTTGGATACGAAGGCAAAGGTTCTTTGCTCTCAAAATTAAAAGATGAAGGGCTTGTACTAAGTTTAAGCGCTGGCGGTGGGAGTGTTCATGATAACCTTAACTCGTTTAATATAAACATTTCACTTACAACTAAAGGGTTGAATGAATATGAAAAAATACTAAAACATGTTTTTGCTTATATCAATAAAATTAGAGAAAAAGGGGTGCAGGAGTATACGTTTAAACAGAACCAGGCAATGTCGCAAATCAATTTTGACTGGAAGAGTCCAGACGAAGGTATGCATTTTGTAGCTGGTAAGGCAGCAAAAATGCATGATTATAATCTGGACGAAATAGAAACCTTACCTTACCTTATCACGAAATACGAGCCAGAGGCTTATAAAGCTATATTAGATACACTAACCCCTGAAAATGCCCTGGTGACCATTAGCAACAATGCAGTAGAAACAGACAAAGTTGCTCCGTACTACGATGCAGAATACTCCCTAACCCATGTTGGAGGCAATGAATTTAATGACATTAAGAATCCTCCAAAAGCAGATGATATGTTTTATCCTGAAGAGAACGGATTTATACCATATAATTTAACATTAACTGACGAGATACCCCATTTGGTCAGAGATGATGCACTGGCCAAAATATGGTTTAAATTTGACAACAAGTTTAAGCAACCAAAAGTCTATTTAAGCCTACGGATTGAAACACCGTTAGTTTATAATGACGCAAGAAATCACCTATTATCAAAGCTTTATGAGGCCGCGGTTAGAGAAGGCCTGAATGAATTAATCTATCCATTGCAAATGGCCGGATTATCTTACTCTTTGAGTACTGAAGATAAAGGCATAACCTTAACAATGGGTGGCTATTCGGAACGTATTGATGATCTGATGGAATTAGTGACAAAGAACCTTACAGAAATAACGATTGATGAACAGAAATTTAGCAATATCAAAGAATCTATGATTCGTGAACTAAAAAATTTGAAATTGGGAAAGGCGTACTACAGGGGAGGATATTACAATTGGCTTATGTGGTACCAGAAGCAGTTTACTGAAGAGGAAAAACTTGCAGCTTTAACAACTCTTACCCTTAACGACCTTAAGGAATATCCAAAGAGATTATATGAAAAGATCTATATAACAGGAGTGGGACATGGAAATTGGTCAGACGAAAAAGTTAAAGAGAGTACCGATCTACTCTTTAAAGCACTGAAAAGTAAACCACTTCCGGAAGATGAACGGTTTAAACAGGTAGTAGAAGTACTTGATCCAAATGAAAGGTATAGATTCTCCCGCGAGGTTATGGATAACAATAACTCTCTAGCATATGCAATACAAGTAGGAGAAAAGGATCTATCACTCCAAGCCAGAACATCACTGGTTGCCTCTATTATAGAAACCGATTTCTACACTCAGATGAGGACCAATCAGCAACTGGGATATATAGTGTGGAGTTTTAACCAGGTAACTGAAGATAGAGTATTCTTCAGGTTAGTTATCCAGTCATCTACTCATGGGGCATTTGAAATGAGTAAGCGCGTAAACAACTGGCTTCTTACCACAGAGAAACTTTTTGATAACTTAACAGACGAAGAGTTTGAACGTCATAGGGAAGGTTTGATTATCTCATTGGAAAAAGAACCGGACAGCATTGGAGGAGCCCTTGCGGAATTGTATGGACTGGCCACAAAGGAAGAGGGTGACTTTCAATACAAGAAGAAGATGATAAGCGCAGTAAAAAATCTGCAAAAGGAAGATGTTGTGCAAGAGGGAAAAAGAATATTCATTAACCCTGTGACGCCCCGTATAGAGGTACTAATGAGGGCAAAAGGTAGCACTGAACCAGTCCCAGATGGAACATTATCAGAGATCGTACAATTTAAGAACTTGAGGAAACAAAAGGTGAACTAGTCCGGTTAACAAGATAGTTGATATTGGTCTAGGTGGCAATTAATGGATACTAAAATATACACTGTGCCACGAAGAATACTTCGTGCGGTGTGATATAGATAACTATTTGAAACAGGAAATAAAGCTCAATTTATAACTGCAAAAGAGTTTAAATGCATTGCAGAAATAAAAGAAACGCCCGTTGGTTCAAGTCTCCTGACTTGAACCATATTGACGTTAAGGCTACTCTGTTGCCCAGTAATTAGCGGTATTAAAAGAAACTATTTATTTTTACACAATACAGAGCATTGTTAAAGTCAGATTGGTTCAAGTCTGAGACTTGAACCAGCGATGTACCTTGTAACCTATTGATATATTAGAGCTGTCACAATGTATACATCATATAATACGCGCACCCACCACCAAGTTATACTTCGTGGCAGAAATATATAGTATAGATAACCATGTAAGACAGAAAAACGAAACAAAGAACTGGAGAAAAATTTAAAGACACCTCAAATTAATACCTCTCTAAATACCATATTTCTTTATCTTATATTGTAAATTGCGCAAACTCATTTGAAGCAACTTTGCGGCTTTTGTCCGATTATTGCCGGATTGATCAAGCGCTCCCTTTATTAGTGACTTTTCTGTCTCTTCTATTCTAAGTTCAAATGGCAGACCTGAACCAAAAAGACCATTAGACAAAGTTTGCTCTTTAGGCTTTACGATCCTTTTGGGTAAACTTGTAGTATCAATAGTTCCATTCTTTGATAATATAATGGCACTCTGTATTGTACTCTCCAGTTCCCTTATATTACCCGGCCAGTTATAATTTAATAACAGCTTCATGGCATCCGACTCAACATTCTTTACCTTATCTCCATAGTTAAAATTATATTTTTCAATAAAGCTATCAATCAAGATAGGAATATCCTCTTTCCGACTCTCTAATGTGGGAAGTTCTATCTGCACGCCATTTATTCTATAATAGAGATCTTTCCTAAATAATCCTTCGTCAATAAGCCATTCAATATCTTTATTCGTTGCAGAGATTATCCGTACGTTTACCTGGATAGACCTTAACCCACCAAGTCTTTCAAACGTACCATCCTGTATAAATCTAAGTAACTTTGCTTGCGTATTCTCTGCCATATCCCCTATCTCATCCAGAAACAGTGTTCCACCATCAGCCAATTCAACCTTACCTTTTTTTACAGTTGTCGCACCTGAAAACGCCCCCTTTTCATACCCAAAGAGTTCACTTTCAAGCAAATGATCAGGAATAGCCGCACAATTTATAGGAACAAATGGTATATTCTTGTAGTTGTCACCATAATGAATCGCCCTGGCGGCAAGCTCCTTACCGGTACCACTTTCACCCGTAATTAAGACCGGGATATCTGTATCTGAGACGCTACTGATTAATTGATAGACCCCCTGCATTGCCTGGCTTTTACCTATAATATTCCGGAAAGAGTATCTTTCTATCAATTCCGAACGCAATAAAGCCACCTCACGACTAAGATTCCTTATATTAACTGCATTTGAGACCACAATCTTTAATTTATCCGGATCAAAAGGTTTCTCTACATAATCATATGCACCCAGCTTTATTGCCTTAACAGAGAACTCTATCTTCCCGTAAGCGGTCATCATTATCACTGGAATTTTATCATCTAACTGTTTAATCTTTTCCAGGGTTTCAATACCACCGCAGCCCGGCAGATTTTGATCCAACAAAACTAGATCAACCTTACCAGCCTCAAGCTCATTTAACGCAGCTTCTCCTGTGTTAACCATAACAACATCATAATCCTTTTTCAGGATTTTGTTCAAAAGCCCACAAATGCTAATCTCATCATCCACAACAACAATTCTATTCTTAGATCCCATTTTGCTATAGAAAAACGAAAGAAGGGGGAAATTACTGAATTACCATTCCCAAAAAAATAATCAAATTTAAGCTGCAATATGGTATTACTTTATAAAAACTTCTTTTTTAGATCTTGTATTTTTTATGGAATACAAGTGTCATGAGCCTGGAGCCAGAACAATGGAAGACTATATTCTGAATGTGCATACAAATTTACAATTAATAACATGACATGGTAAAACAAACACAAATCTTTGCTTTATTCTGAATTCTGGCTCCTGACTCCTGTATTCTGTATATTGGTTTAGGCTTTACCGCAATATGCATAAATATAACTTAACTACTTAGATAGGATGAAGGCTAAAATAAATCAACGATTTCGCAGAGCACTAATCACGCAATTTAAGACTTTCACAGTTTCCATGATCTTTGTCTCAATCAGGGAGAAACGCAGATTATCCAAAAACCCAAGCCAAATCACAAAACTTAGTTGATTAAGTTTTGTATGATCGCATATTGTTTTTCTCTAATAGCCTTCTGCCTGACCACGTGAGTAGTTACAATATAACAAACACAATGCGTTTATTAAAATATTTATTAGATTTGTTTTAAACTTATTGTTGACAAGAACCCTCTTTTTTTAGCAGCCTGGGCATGATACCCAATAGAACACCATCTATAATCCTCCGGCTTTGCTGCCAATCCAGCACTTATGGGGTTTAAATCAATATATGCAAGGCAGTTAAATAAGTGTATCTCCGTTTTCCACTATTACACTCTTAAATCTATCACCCCAGAAATACCCCCTGCGGTCGCATAGTTTATTATAATACCTGGAGAACCACTGCTTCAACTCTTTCAAGAATTCCGATAAATTAGAGAACTTTTCTTTGAAGAATGGCACTTGAGCATCAGTAATCACCTCGGTTTCACATTTACGAAAGATGGACAACCTTCTCTTAACCTCTTCATCACTAAAGTTTTCTGTTGCCTTCATCTTAACAAGCAGATAAAAATGGTTACCCATTATGCAAAACCCGAACACCTCTACAAAAAATATACCGCTTAAGCTCTTTATAAGCCCCAACAAATAGTCCTTCTCCACATCACCTAAGACATAACCGGGCAAGGCTCTACGCGAAATTATATGATGTACCGTATCTTCACCTTTTACTAATATTTTTCTTGTTTTTCTATTCAGGCCTGAAAGACTTATTAGCCAAGGCCCCCTCTTGCTTATAGATTAATATTGACTATGTATAGAATAATGCTATTTTATTATTAATGAATCTAAAATGAATTATTAAAAAGACACGTTTATTGGTTTAGAATTTCAATCGAATTTGGAGAAATTCATGCGATACAAAGTAAGCATTAAAAAGACAGAAGAAGGTTATTCTATATGTGTTCCAGGACTTCCTGGTTGTTGGTCTCAAGGCCAAACAGAAGAAGAATCCCTGAAAAATATAAAAGATGCTATACTGGAATATCTAAAAACTGTTGATGAATTAAATAAAGACAAAGAATCCCGTTATGTAGAAGTAGGAGATAATGCCTAAGGTTCCCAATATAAATCACCAACGTGCTGTTAATGCTTTAGAAAAGGCTGGATTTTGGATTGCAAGACAGAGGAAACATATAACCATGACTAATGGCACACGTATTATTACCATACCAAGAGCAAATCCCATTAATTCATATACAATGGCAGGTATTATTAAGGATGCTGGTATCAGCATTGAAGAATTTAAGAAACTTTTGTAAATATTACAACCAGAATATTTATAAAAAACTCAGAGTCATCATCTTTTACCATATTTTCCACCCAACTTTTAGCCAGAGACTTGTACTGACATACACTGACTAAAGCTTTGCCAGTATTAATCTGTGGAATTTCCTGGCTAATAAATACGTCACAAACACCCAACAAAGAAACGTAAGACAAATTAGTTGTATTGGCACCGCCCCAATGTTTGATTTCCTCTACGTTTCATTTACCAGACGTTTAAGTGAATAAATCCCATCTAGCCCTGATATCTTTTTTGGCTTCTTTTCATTGATTGTATTAAAACACCCTTTAAACATCTCATAATAATGAGAAACAAAACCTTTTGTACCAATTATACCGCTATCTGTAAAGTATCTTGTCCTTCGCCTAAGCCTATCTACTGAGGACAGTTCATAATTTTTGCTTCTCTCCCTGTCAACTACAGCATCATCAATTATTGCCCCCTTTCCAGTTTCTAAAGCCCCTTTCTCATACATAAATTCCCTGTAATCTCTCAATCTTTCTGCTTCCGTCATATCTCCATATCCGGTTAATCCAAAGTCTGTGGACAAGAAATCTGAATTATTTCCAGTTTGAATATGATAGCCTATTGAACTCCATCTATAATCTTCCGGACTTTTGACAATGTTTGCCCTTATGGGATTCAAATCTATATACGCAAGGCAATTAATCAAGGTATCCCCGTTTTCCACTATTACGCTCTTAAATCTATCACCCCAGAAATACCCCCTCCTATCGTGTAACTTATTATAATAACGGGAAAATCTCTGTTTTATATCCTTCATAAACTCCGATAGGCTTGCCAGCTTATCACGAAAAAGAGGAAGTTGCCCATCCGTCACAACTCTAGTCTCATCCTGATAATAGAGACCAACCCTTCTTTTCACATCAGAATCACTATAGTGTTCTGACGTTTTAACCTTTACTAAAAGATGAAAATGATTACCCATAACACAAAAACCGAAAACATCCACAAAAAATACAGCACTTAACCGTTTTATTAAACTAACCAGATAATCCTTCTCTATATCACCAAGCACAAAACCCGGCAAAGCAGTCCGGGAGATCACATGATAAATTGCATCCTCTTCTTTTACCACCAATCTGGATATTCTTGGCATTATAATACTCCTTGATCTATATAGTTAGGTTAATTTCTAATTTCCTTTAAATTTTAAATAAATTCCCTTTGAAAGTCAATAATAATTCGCCTGTCCCAAATATTCTGCCAAATATTCTGTTATAAATTCTAACTGAAGGTTAGATAGATTATTTATCCCCATTTTTTTTAATAAATCGGTATCAGTAAAGAAAGAAACGGTTTGCTTTCTACCTTTGATAGAGCATGAAAACCACCATCCACATGGGGTGGATTCTGTTAAGATCTTAGAAATGTCAAAATCAAGGCCAACATTAAATTTAAATGAGGAACAAATTAAATTGTCAAAAATGATTGATTTTATCCTTAAAAAAGTAGAGACAACTCGATTTCGTCCCGTAGCATCTACAAGAATTTTGGCCTTAAATCCCCCTCTATCCGAACCAACAGTCCAGCCATGATTTGTTTTTTTAAGATTTAAATAAGAAATGGTTTTATATTCAACCCCTTCCTCAATACAACTATTTAAAAGCAATTGGTCAAAATAGCCCCTTTCTATGGCCCATCCATTTTGAAAAACATTTAAGAAAAAGGGTTCTTCTCCAAATTAGTTTGTAAAAGCTTGTATGATTTTCAATGAAAAGTATCGTGTATCATGGAATCCATATGCTTTTCTTTTAATAACTTTGATCTTATTATTAACGCCTTCGAGTTTACTCGTATGGATACAATAATCACAGTGATTTAGAATTCCATAGCTATATCTCTGAAGCGTTTTTGTAAATTTATTCACAGCAGAATGATTTATCGTTCTGGCCAAGAGGCACCATTCTTCAAGGGCTTTCCTGGCCCACGTTCGAGAGTTATAGTTCCAAATTTGCTTAAGTTTATCTTTAAGAATCAAGAGGATATTTATCGGTTCATTGAGCGATAAAAGTCGTTTCAAATGCTCCCTATGTTTTTTCTTGCGAATATTTCGTCTGTTTTTTAACAGAAGATATTTCGACCCCTTAATTACTTCTTTATCTTCTTTTGACGCCTTTTTGTATTCAGCATTGCGTACTTTATCAATTACTTTGCCAAAACTTGAAACAACATGAAACAGATCAAAAACTATCTTAACATGAGGTACATGCTTCTTGGTCGCATGGATATACGGATCCCACATATCCATTGCTATTGCCTCAAGCGAGTCTCTCTGTTCTTGTGTCATTCCTGCGAAGAATGATCCCAGTGTTTCCTTGGTTCTTTCCTTGCCTACCCAAACTACACGTCCACTCAGATAATCCAAAACAACGACTAAATATTTCTGTCCTTTCTTAATAGATATTTCGTCAACTGCTAGTATCCGAAGGTTCTGATAATCGGTCTTTCCGTATTCCTTTTCAAGGAAATACTTATCAATTGCTTTAACCGTCTTCCAATTAATCTCAAAATGTTTTGCTACATCTGTTACTGTCATTACTTTGCATAGTTCGTGAATGCATAATGCTAAACGCCGGGTAACACGGCTGTAAGTCTCAAAGAAATCCAAATCTTCAACTACAATGCGATTACAGGGCTTACAGGCAATCTTACGATACGAACAATTTATCCATACACGAAATGAACCGAGATTCAGGTCACGGATAAGACGCTTTTCATGACGATGAATATGCTCTGATTTATTGCCGCACTTGTAGCATACCGGAATATATCGTTTATCAGGTAACGCTGTGAGCTGTGATATCCCTGAATCAGAAACAACATCTTGTTTGGTTATTCGTATCCGCTTAAAAGGAAAATATGGTAATATACTTAACGTGGACATTGCTGGTCTCCTATAGATAAT
>JAIQZO010000086.1 GCA_021777055.1 Candidatus Anammoxibacter sp.
TATTCTGTTGAAAAACTCATGCTTGATTGAAGCGTTTTGTGCTGATTCAATCCTGCCGATAGGCGGGAGGATTGGCGATGATGGGACCACGGCAGGAGGCGCAACCGGCGCTATTCTATGAGTTCTCGCTTGAGGATTACGTCCCGCAAGATCACCTGCTTCGATCCATCGACCGGTTCGCCGACCTGAGCAGCATCCGCACCCATCTTGCCGGTTTCTACAGCCATACCGGCCGTCCGTCGGTCGATCCCGAGCTGCTGATCCGGATGCTGTTGGTGGGCTATTGCTTCGGCATCCGGTCCGAGCGGCGGCTTTGTGAAGAGGTCCACCTGAACCTGGCGTATCGCTGGTTTTGCCGTCTCGATCTGAACGACCGGGTGCCGGATCACTCGACATTTTCCAAGAACCGACATGGGCGCTTCCGCGAGAGCGCGTTGTTGCGCCACCTGTTTGAGACAACGGTTGCGCGCTGCATCGCCGAAGGGCTGGTCAGTGGACAACGCATGGCCATTGACGCCAGCCTGATCGAGGCGGATGCCAACAAGCAGAACTCGACGCCGAAGGACGACTGGGATGCGGCGCGGATCGATCCGGCTGACGCGCCACGTGCGGTTCGCGAGTATCTCGACACGCTGGATGAGGCCGCATTTGGCGCGGCCAGCGAGGTGCAGCCCAAGTTCACCTCGCATTCCGACCCTGCCAGCCAATGGACAGCGGCGCGTAAAGGTCCTGCATTCTTCAGTTATTCGGATAATTACCTGATTGATACGGACCATGGTGTGATCGTCGATGTCGAAGTCACACGATCCATCCGGCAGGCCGAGGTCGGGTCAACCAAGACCATGCTGGACAGGGTGAGGGCCAGGTTCGATCTACACCCCGAACGCCTGATTGCGGATACGGCCTATGGCACCGGACCGATGCTGGGCTGGCTGGTCGACCGGAAGATCGCGCCGCACATCCCGGTTATAGACAAGTCCAGGCGCACCGACGGAACCTGGACGCGGGCGGACTTCGAGTGGGACGCCGAGAACGACCAATATGTCTGCCCCGAGGGCCATGAGCTCAAGCAGTTCCGCCGCAACTACTCGGACCCGAACCGGGGGCCGACCGGCAAAGGAACGGCCCGTTACCGCGCATTGAAGGACGTCTGTCAGGCCTGCCCGTCCAAAGCCAAATGCTGCCCCAACGCCGAGGCGCGCAAGATCACCCGCGAAGAGCATGAAGACGCCCGCCAGGTCGCTCGCAACATCGCCAGGACCCGCCAATACGACATCTCGATGAAACTCCGAAAGAAGGTCGAGATGCTCTTCGCCCACCTCAAACGCATCCTCGGCCTGGGCCGACTGCGATTACGTGGCCCATGCGGTGTAAATGACGAATTCCTCCTCGCCGCCACCGCCCAGAATCTCCGGAAACTGGCCAAGATATTTCCTGCACCGCAGCAAACACGCAAAGCCTGATGGAAAAGGCGTTCACGCCAATCATGAGCCCCAAGATTCTGCGCTCGCGAACAGGTGTTTTTCCACAGAATCGGCCCTTACCCGCCGTTCGGCCCAATGGCATGACGCAGGCCGGCTTCACTGAAGCGGCCGTTCGTGCTTGCCGCAGCAAAAATCATTCGCAATCGGGGTATTCGGGAATGATTGCTACCATTGAGCGTTGATGAGGTTGTGGTAGGTCACTCCTGATGGGAACCCCGATGGGTATATTGCTATGTAAGCAGTTGGGGCCGATCAGCCGTCGAAGCGGAATTCGACGGCGGTATTGGCGGGGAGGAGCAACTGATCGTTTTCGGGTAGCTCTTCAAGATCACGGATGGTGAGGTCTCCCAGTGTGACACTTGTTTCACCCAGCTCGAGTGCGTCGAGCGGGATTGCAACAGTGCGATTGCCGATGCCGAAAGAACCGTCCAAATCAACGATGGCGTCGTCACCTGTGTCTGCGGCGAAGCCGTAGAAATGGCCAACCTTTTCGCCCACGGAGTCGAAAACCTCTAGGCCCGTCAATGAGCCGACGCTGACCAATCGGCCGTATTTCCCGGTGCCAAAAACGACCTTCGTGGCTCGCGTGCTGGTTCCCTCAATTGGCAGACGCGGCAACCAGCCAGGGGCGAATTCGGCCAATACTGCGTCGCCCTCCTGGGTCAGAACGGGGGTGTCGAGGTCCTCGGCAAATCGGATCAGCCCGTTAGTGGGATCCTTTCCGGCACTTCGGAACGTGGCGTCAAGGGCTATAAGATGGTAGCCACGGGTCAGTTCCGCGGTGTCGGCGGCATCGCTCGCGGCCCGTGACAGTTCAGCGAGTTCGGCAAAGTCCTCGGCAGCCAGAGCCTTGCGTAGAGCCAAGACATTCTCGTTGCCGTTGGCGGCGGCTGCGACAGTTGCGTTGAATGCTGGCGCGACCTCCTCTGCATAGTCGGCCGCCGCTGAGCCATCGGCTTCGTTCCATAGCAGCGCTGCAGCGTGGATGTAGCGGACCTTCGCGATGATCCGAGATGAGCAGAAATAGGTCGGCCAGGAATAGCGGCCGTCGTTCGGTCTGATCTGGATGCGGGTATTCGGACGGCATTCGGGGACCAAGATGGTGGTGGCGTCGTTGGCGGGAGAAGCGTGGACGCGCTCTTCCTGTGCCCAAACTGAGTATCCTGCAGTTCCGGGCGGGTCAGGCAGGAATCGCACCTCGACCTCAATCCGTTCCGATTCAGCTGTCGCGCCTTCCGCAAGAAGCACTAGAAGGGCTACGACTGATGCATAGGACAAACAGGTCATTGCTGACCTCCAGTTTCAAATTGATCAGGATTAGGCCGGGTTATTGCTGCTGAAGGTGCGTGGCTGGGGCGACAGAGAGCACAGACGAGGCTCACGAGGCCGATCAGCGCCAATACTGCAAGCACCCCGAGGGCAGCCACAAATCCCCAGGCGAGCACCAGCAGGTAATTACGCACGACATAAGCGGTCAAGCTCCCCGCCTCGACGAGCCGCACCGGTGCAGTAGTCGGCTGAGTAAACCCGAAGTGGATGGGCACGGAAAGGCTCGGCTCCCTAAACGTTTCGATCCGCAACCTTGCATCAGGCTGGAGCACGAGTTCCAGGTCAATCTGACCTGCGCTAGGAGTGGTTACCTCGGAAATCTCCCGCGTGGTGACGGGACCTTCTGAGATGAGTCTGTAAAATCCTCTTGTGTCACTCGCAAAGCAGGTCGGCACTGGGTTGTCGCAGCTCAGGGTGACTCCCGCCCTCTCGATTACGCTGCTGCTGACATTGGTCAAGGTCAAAACAACACGTTCTCTCTTCTCGTCCAACGCATAGAGGAGCGTCGGCTCTCTGCGAAGCTCGCGGATATGGTCGCCAAGGAAGAATCCAATGACCGACGTCGTGGCCACGACAATGAGCGGCAGAATGATCTTCAAGAAATCCACCAAAGGACAGTAACTCGCGGTCAGTAAGAATCACCAAAGAATAACAGCCGTATAGGATTTTCGCGAGGACGCTGACATGCGGCACTGCGGCGGACGGTTTCTGGTGTCCGCGACCATCGCATCGACGTGCCGGCCCAGAGCCGCCATTCAATTTGATCATTGATGCCGCATCGCATCCGACCGAAAGCGGACGCTGACCAGCGCTTGCACAGAAGTGATTACTTCGACATGTTAAAATCAGTTTTTAGCAGACAGGAAGGCTGGCAATCCAAGGACACGGACGGCAAAATCGATTCCGTCGCAGAACCGGGAGTCAAAGCGTGACAGACGACAACTTCAAGAAGCTGACCGCGCAATTGCAGCCGCTTGTGGACATTGAACGAGCACTCGGTGGCAACAATGCGCTCACCAGGATTGCAGAGGACATGGAGCGTCATGAGAAGGTGCTGAGTGCGGCCTATGGACCTATGGAAGAACTCCGACGTAGCGGTGCCTTCATCGCGTTGGCCGAGCAAGGAGGTGCCATCGCAGAGCTTCAGAAACAACTCGCGCTATCGACCGAACGCTTCAAACTGCCGGAATTCAAGCTAGCGACTGAGTTGATGGAAGCCTACCGGGCCGACAACGCTTCAGAACTTGTCAAACATTTCAAAGATCATCAGGACTACCTCCGCCGCGCGACAGAGGCCATCCGAAGCCCTTGGCTCGACATGCAAGCGCAGATGCGCTCCATCGGTGCCTTCGCCGACATTCAGAGCATGGGCTTTGCGCTACAAAACATTCCGGCCTTCGATGATCGTTTGACTGAACTGCTGCGCATCGATCTCGGAGACTGGCAGGACCGGATCGACTTTCCGAAAGAGATTTTCGATGATCCGCTTGCGCGTTCGGCGTTCTACAAGGGGCGCGGCTTTGACCCCGCGCTTACTGCATTTCCAACGGACGCCTTCACCGAGAGCCTCGACATTGCCGGTTTAAGGGGCGCGCCGCCACCAATCATCGATGTCTATGACTACGAAGAGGTCACAAAAGAAGATGAGCAAGAGGTAGCCTTTGCGCGGACCAACGCTGCCCATGACCGGTTACAGCGATTTGAAACGCAGCTTCGCCAGTTTATCGACGGTCAGATGACCAAGGAGTTTGGCGATGAGTGGGTCAAACACCGCATCCCCGGCCCAATGCGCCAACGCTGGATCGAAAAGCGCGAAAAGGCGCGCGCGCAAGGCGAAGCCGATCACCCGCTTATTGCCTACGCAGATTTTAGCGACTACCTGCCGATCATAACGCAGAAGAACAACTGGAACGAAGTGTTCAAAGCGGTGTTCCGCCGTCCGACTTTCGTGCAGGAATCCTTCCAGCGTCTCTACCCAATCCGCATCTGCACGATGCACGCCCGCATGATCACCCAAGATGACGAACTCTATCTCTATGTGGAGATCAAGCGGGTCCTATCAGTAATCGGCATTGAGTGAGCCCGCCAAGCCTCATGATGTGCCGTCAGGCTGTCCGCCTCCGCGCGTTGCCGTCGTTCGCGGTGGGCGCAGCTAAAGTCCGCTTCCCGCCGATTCTGTGGAAAAACACCTGTTCGCGAGCGCAGAATCTTGGGGCTCATGATTGGCGTGAACGCCTTTTCCATCAGGCTTTGCGTGTTTGCTG
>JAIQZO010000087.1 GCA_021777055.1 Candidatus Anammoxibacter sp.
AAAATATAAAATTAAACTAAAGGAAAGATAGTTTATAGGTAAGAGTTTGTCCAGCTTTTTTAGGGGTATTATTCGATTGGTAAAGGTCTTTTGGTGGGGTCGTAGATGCAGAAAACTACCGCGCAGCGGTTTCGTTCAACAAGTAACTATAAAGTTTCTTTATATTATCGGAAACTCTTAGCAATTAAAATAAATTATTGACTTTTTTTGGTAAATCAAGTAATATTCCGCCTGATATCATGGCACGCGGAATGATATCAGGCGGAATGCTCGCCTAATATTGTCTCATTTACAACAATATCATGGTCTGTACTTTTCTATTTTTATCAATTTTCTACAATAAATTTATCTATGTTTCAAGTTTCTGAGGAAATTTTTAATAATTATAATCTCATTTTAAATAATAGGAATATTCCTAAAAGCGAGCATTATGACTTTAGAAAATGGCTCAGGTATTATCTTGATTTTTGTAAGAAATACAAACACTCTGAATCAAAAAATGAAAGCCTTCCGCTTTTTATTAAAAAATTACAGCAAAAACATCAATCTTCTAAACAACAAAATCAAGCATCGAATGCTGTAATGCTATATTACTCTTTATTAAATCCAGATTCTAAAGAATGTCTCTCTAATTTTTATCAAAGATTACCGAAAAATGACAAGTCCTCAATTAAGCAAAATCAATCCACCGATTCAGTTCAAAACAATAAACATGAAAAGCTGGTTAATGCTCTTAATGTAGAAGACAGTGTTACTTTTGGAAAAACCAAAGTAAACACAAAAAATCAAATTCCTCGTTCCACCTTTTGCAACTATTCAAATACTTCACATAATTCTAATGAGTTAAGTGGTAGTGTCAACGAAAATACTCTTAATTATAATAAAAATTTATCTGATGAAGAACTGCATTTAAACAAACAAAGTAGGCCTTTACGATCAGGTCAAAGTAACAATTCTGATATGCAAGCTGTTCCCGCTAATCTAAAAGAGGATATTATACTTGAAATAGCCAATGGATGGAATGGGGCGTTTAACGAACTAAATAACTTAATTAAAATTAAACATTATTCTCCTAAAACTTTAAGCGCATATACAACCTGGCTGAAAAAGTTTCAGGGATTTACACACAATAAGGATATACATGCCCTAACACCTTCAGATGTTAAGAGCTTTTTAGAATATTTGGCTGTTAAACGAAATGTATCTGCTTCAACGCAAAATCAGGCATTTAATGCGCTGTTGTTTTTTTATAAACACATTATTAAAAGAGATTTTGGCGACCAGAAAGACAATCTCAGGGCCAAGAGGAAACAATATATACCTGTTGTTTTATCCCGTGAAGAGGTTGACTTGATTATTAAACATCTTTCATACCCTTATGATTTGGTTGTAAAACTTTTGTATGGATGCGGACTCCGATTGTTTGAATGCCTGAATTTAAGGGTTAACAATTTTAATTATGATGCGGGTATTTTAACCATACATGATGGTAAGGGAAAAAAGGATAGAACGGTTCCTCTTCCTGAAAGCATTTTGCCGGAATTAAAAGCGCATCTTGAACGTGTGAAAAAGCTACATCAAGATGATATGGCATGTAACTATCACGGAGCGTTTATGTTTGATGTAATAGAAAAGAAATACAAAAACTGTGCAAAAGAGTTAATCTGGCAGTGGTATTTCCCTGCAAAACAACTAACTACTGTTCCGGATACAAAGGAGTTAAAACGGTATCATCTCCATGAAACGCGTATACAAGTTGCATTAAGACAAGCGGTTAAAATATCACAAATTTGTAAGCGCGTTACCGCCCATACTTTTCGCCACAGTTTTGCAACACATTTGTTGCAGGCTAATTATGATATCCGTACAATACAGGAATTATTAGGGCATAGTGATGTAAGGACAACGATGATTTATACACATTGCATTAAAAGTACAACGGTAAAAGAGGCAAAAAGCCCGCTTGATTTTGCGTAGCTGAGACAAGTGGGGACGGCGCAGTTTTTATAAATGCTAAAGTCTTATTTTTCTGTTATTCCTTTCATTATAAGATTGTCATTCATACATTTTTGTATCTATTCTGTGTCTGTTACACACCCCGTCTGCTTACGCATCCACCCCTCTTTCTAGAGGGGATTAAACAGCATCTGTTTAAACGTATAAGTCTCCTCTTTCTAGATGGGATTTAGGGGGGGGGTTAACAAAGACTGTGGATAATTATTGTTGATAATATCCAGAAAAAGATATGATTATACCTAAAGCATATTGGAAGGATACTGCCTGCTTACCCGTAGCAAGGTTCCTATGCTTATTTACTTTTCAGCTTGGTTAATAGGACGATCTTTGATATGCTGGATTTTAGTAGCTAGGCGGAAGGCTGAAGGTAAAAGCTTAAAGGCGAAAAGTAAAAAGGCAGATGACTTCAACCTCCCTGAATAAGAGTTGCATTAATCAACTAAGTTTGTCGAATCGCTTTGAGTTCTCGGATAATATGGATTCGTCCCTGGATTGAGCCAAAGATCATTGAAACTGAGAAAATCTTAAATTGTTGCTTTACCTTCAGCCTTCAGTCTTCAGCCTATTCACCTAAATAATAACAATAAAACAAACCTAACCTTAATCGGTAAAATATATTTATGTTCCTTAAACTATTTTTAGCCTTTACCCTTATCCCTGTTATTGAAATCTATTTGCTGATTGAAATCGGATCACGTCTCGGAGCAATTCCCACGGTAATAATTGTTGTGTTAACTGGGTTAACCGGGGCTTATCTGGCACGTATTCAAGGAATGATCACTATGATGAAAGTAAGAAACAGTATGCAGCAGGGGATTATGCCGGAAGATGAATTGATAGATGCATTACTGATACTTGTGGCCGGGATTGTCTTGATTACTCCGGGGTTTATGACGGATATTACGGGTATAATACTTCTTATTCCCAGAACACGGTATCGTATTAATCGGTTTCTTAAACAGTGGATTGAGCAGTGGATCAGGGATAAAAGGGATAATATTGCACGATAAGATGAGGAGTCAATTTGCTGCAGGAACTTCATCAGGGCTAATAGTTGTGTGAAATATTGAGTGCCTAAAATGCCTAAAATGAGCTAAAATGCCTAAAATTATAGAAATTTATTGTTAATAAAAAAGAATGCCGTTAACTTAAGTGCTTTTTCACACCATGGTGCTGTAAAACGTTCATAAATATGAAATATTTTAACGAGTGGCGGGGTAAGAATTGCGTTGTTGGAATAATAGAGGCTTGTTTATAATGTGCGATTTGAGTTTTACACTAATTTTTTAACAGACCTAACGTAGCCGATTTGTTTTAAGATGGGACAACGTATACATTTCTGTTGGGCACATTAAAACGTTTAGAAGCAGTCTTTGCTCCAGCGTTAGAGAAACCTCTTCATGAGTTCTAATATCTAACATTAAAATGTCGTCTTTCTTTTGAACTACATTCCTTACGATATCAAATACTATTCGTTGTCATAGTCTACAGAGCATGCCCATGATCCTTATAATTTCCCTTTGAGCTTATGGGTTTCCAGACTTGGAGCAAAAGGGTTGTTTTCTAAATCTTTTAATTCGTCTTCAATGATCCTTTTATTTTTTGGATTCTTTCTTATGGTCATTTTTAATGATTTTACAAAAGTCTTGTCCCAAACAAGTGTTCTCATTCTGTTATTTCTTTCATTATATCGCCCGCAGAACCTTTTTTAACATTTCCTCTATTATAATCTGCTCTAGCTTCCTTCTATGTTTTCTGAAATCGAATCACGTCTTTTCTCAATTAATTTTTTATGAATTATCTCAATTAACTCCTGTTGCTGAAATTCTGGAAAAGATTCGATTATATCTAAAGCATCTTGGAAAGAAACGGCATGCTGCGTATTCATGACTAAACATCTACTTATTATGTGTTTTGTATTATTATATTGGACTATGGTAGGTAACAGTATAACGTTAACTGATTAGATGCATTATCAGTTTATGCATTTAAAGGTAACTTACTACTATTATTCACGTTTAATCTTCTGGAAGTTCAAGTAGTCGAACATCTTCAATATCAATTTTGCGGCCTGCTGCACGTTTTGATGCAATAAGATCTTCTTTGCGTACCACAAAAAATTCTTGTTCCATATAATTCATTTTTATTTTCTGTTTCCATACTTTATCAAATTTAATGCCAGGAGTTGAAGTTTGTACATCAATCCTAACTTTATCCTTGAATATTGTGATTTCATGGGAAATCAGTTCATCTGCATTTGTGAGAGAAGCGGAACCAAATCCAGCATCTATAAGGGCTTTTAAGAGATTTTCTGCATTTCTGTGGGTTGGATCTATTAAAATATCCAAGTCAAATGTTGCTCTAGGTACACCATGAAGGATTGAGGCAATTCCTCCAATTATGACATATTTAACATCATGTTTTTGAAAGGATCTGAATACGTCCTTTAATCTGTTTAGCATTTTTCTTAGCCATTAATTGAGGATTAACATTTAGTGCTAAATCCGTAAACGAACATAACATATCCATTCTTTCTGCAAGGGAAAGAGATTGAAACCATTTGGCTTTATTTTCCATCGTTTCTTCAATACGATCATGTGATATTTCTCGTTTCATTCTTACATCCTTACAAATTCTTACAAAGCGCAGTATTAATTTACATGCGTAATTAGCATTTTATTTATTATCTACGTAGTGTTGTTCAAGGTATAGAGTCTATTATATAATGAAATTCTTTGAAAATGAATAAATAAATAGAAGTGCAAAATTTATTTTGATCTTCTATTAAGATATGATCATTCATATCTTTACACTACCCCAGTATATATTAAATAGTGCTTGATATTAATCTTGTTTATATAGTATTATTTAATCTTGTTTATAACGGTAATTTATAAGAACTGACGAAGGTACATACTACGGTTAAGTGATGCTTATTGAATTTGTTAAGTCGGTACACACTATATGCGTTGACGGATTATAGGAGATTATATGGAAGTCAAATATACTACGTGTCCTAGGGATTGTCCTGATTCTTGCGGGATAATGGCAACTGTTGATAATGGTAAGATCGTAAAACATACGGGCCAGCCGGATCATCCCATAACACAAGGTGCTTTATGTTATAAAGGGGCAAACTATCTTAAACGTTTTTACAGCCCTAATCGGATTCTTAACCCCATGCTTAAAACTAATGGCAAGTGGAATGAGATCGGATGGGATGAGGCATTTAACATTGCTGCGGAGAAGCTGAACCATTATAAAGATACATTAGGGGTAAAATCGATTTTGTTTGTTCAATACGGCGGTATTCTTGCCTTTGTTAACCAGCTTGCAGGTAAGATGTTTTTTAACGCCTTTGGTGGTGCAACATATGTTCAAGGCGGATTGAGCCATGATGGTGGCGCTGCAGGACAGAACCTTGATTTTGGTACTGTTTCCAGCCATATTCCTCAAGACATGCTTAACAGCAAGAACCTGATTATCTGGGGAAGGAATCCTGTGGTGACAAATCTGCACATGGTTCAGTTTATCAGGAATGCCAGGAAGAACGGTTGCAAGACATACTTAATTGATCCTATCAGGACTGAAACGGCTAAACATGTGGACAAACATTTCGCTGTACGTGCGGGTAGCGATGGATTGCTGGCAATAGGGATTGCAAAGGTGCTTATAGAGTCTTCACGGGTTGACGATCAATTTACGAAAGAGAGATCTTCCGGGTTTGAAGAGTACAAAAATATCCTGAACTCATTTACACTTGAATATATAGAGAACGAGACTGGTATCAGTATTGAGGATATCAGGGAACTGGCGGATATCTATTATGAAGGCAAGCCTACATCAACCCATCTGGGTATTGGACCACAATACTGGAGAAACGGGGCATCAAATTTCAGGCTAATAGATGCCTTGGTTGGTATTTCCGGAAATCTTGGTATCAAAGGTGGTGGGGCTAACTATATGCCGGACAGACGTTCACATATTGACACATCAATGGTGGCCGGCGTAAAACCAGAAGAATCCAGGACTATTCTATTGCCACAGATAGGCCGCGGTATCACTGAGGCGAAAGATCCACCCATAAAGATGGCCTGGATAATAACGGCAAACCCGGTGGGGACTGCGCCAAACTCTAATCTTACAGCCAAGGCCCTGGAGGCACTTGACTTTGTTATTGTATCGGACAATTTTATGACAGCAACTGCAGAGCTGGCGGATCTCTTTCTTCCTGTTACTACATACCTGGAGAATACGGACATAACGACAAGCTACTGGCACAATTTGATAGGGTTTGTTAATCCGGTTGTACCGCCTCAGGGAGATTCAAAATCGGATGTGGAGATATTTACAACACTTGCAAAGAAGATGGGGATTGAAAAGATGGCAGATCTCTCTGCTGCTGATTGGGTAGAGAAACTGGCAAAGAAGTTAACGACAGCGGAACCTGGCTTCTTGGAAAAAGAGGGGACTGCAAAAAAGAGTCCACTACAAGATGAAATCCCTTTTGCCGATGGAAAGTTTCGGACAGAATCAGGCAAGTTTAATTTTATTCAAGAGTATAATTATATAGAGAAGACAAAGGACAAAGAGTTTCCATTTAATTTGATTGCACCTAAGACCGTAAAACTCATTAATCTACAAGCGTTGGAAAAAGATGTTCCGGATTATCCAAATATGGAGATGAGAAAAGAGTGTGCGGACGCCATAGGAATCGGAGAGAATGAACTTGTACGTGTGGTTAGCAAGGTGGGGGAGATTAAAGCCATGGTCTCATATACAGAAGACCTGTTGAGTGAAAACGTGAAAATAACGCCGGCTATATGGAAGGATAATATAAAAGGGATAAACACTTTGCGTGAGGATTTTATTACAGATAAAGGAAACTGTGCGGCATTTCATGAAACCATGGTAAGGGTTGAAAAGATTTGAGATAACTAAGTAGGTTGATAGACAGAAGGCTGAAGGTAAAAAGAGCGATGGTTTAATACATTCAGCCTATTCACCTGAGTAGTTACGATTTGGATTAAATACGCAACTAAAAGTATTTGCAATTAGATAGGAGCCAAACAGGGTTAATGAAGAAAAGTAAAAACATCGTTGAGAAATTGCATATACATCCGATCTCAGCCCATTTTCCCAGCGCTTTTTTTCCTTTTTCAGTACTATTTATTATTTTGGTTATCATAAAAGAGGATAGTGCATTTGTTGCAGGGGTGAAGTATACACAGTTGGCTGGTGCTGTTACAAACC
This sequence comes from Candidatus Anammoxibacter sp., assembly GCA_021777055.1. Lineage (GTDB taxonomy): Bacteria > Planctomycetota > Brocadiia > Brocadiales > Anammoxibacteraceae > Anammoxibacter_A. The sequence continues at coordinate 7,270 of JAIQZO010000087.1, forward strand.
CTATTGCAATGGCTTCAGGTTTTATTGATTGGAAATCCAAATATAAAGGGGCGAAGGTTCCTATATTTAAAAAGAAGATACTTTTCTCGTCGATTGCTCAAACACTGGCTTTCTTGTGTGTTGCATGGAGTTATTTGATGCCTGGAGTATTGGAAGCGGATAATTTTTTGATATATCTGTTTCTATTATTAACCATACTTTCTACGGTTTTCACATTCCTGGTGGGAAGATGGGGGGCACGGCTGGTTTATTTGTAAGGTTATACTCTAGGCTGAAGGCTGAAGGCTGCAGGCTATTAGAGAAAAACAGTGCGTGAACATACAAAGCGTGGTTTTTCAGATTTTCCAGTTTAGAGAGAAAAGATTCAATAATAGGTGTAAGATTAAGGTTGTATGAGAAACGTTTAAAAGCTGTCTGCAAGACTGCTCCAGCAAGGTGATTAGAATCAAGAATTGGTATTTGGTTAAAACAGAATGTGGTTTTACATGAGGCAGTGCCTCTTGAGACAGGGAGTTACAAGGCTTCAGCCTTGTAACGAGTATTTGATATTGTATTAATTGCCAAATTAGTAGGACATAAAAGGTTGACGGATCAGCAATTAGTGGATATGTATAAAAAAAAAGATTTGAAAAGTATTATAGAATCTGTCGTTATTGCTATTGGCAGGGAGGAGAATACCCAGGAGTTTTATACCTATCTATCCAAAACTATAAGGGATCCTGAGACGAGGAAGTTCTTTGAAGAGATAGCTAAAAAAGAGGAGGTGGATATTGAGGAGACAGAGGCATTTCTTGAAGAACTGGAAGAAGATTTAAAAAATGCAGAAGAGTAATAATATGCAATAAAGTCTAACTCCGTAGGTTACGATTTTATAAACTTTCATATTCGCAAAGAAAGGAAAAATGGAAGATATAAAAAAATATGATGTTATTTTAGTTGGTGGTGGTTGTGCTGCCATGGCTTCTGCCATTTATACTTGCAGGGCAGAGCTTAAGACTTTAATGCTTGAAAGAAAGTTTGTTGGTGGTCAGGTTGTTATAACTACTGATGTGGATAATTATCCTGGGTTTCCCGATGGAATACAAGGGCCTGAATTAACTGAAAGGATGAGGAAACAGGCGGAAAGATTTGGTACGGAAATCAAGAGTGAGGAGGTTGTTAGTTTAAGTGTTGACGGACTGAAAAAAACAGTAACCACAGATGAAGGTGTCTATGAAAGTCCTATAGTGATATTGGCAATGGGAGCGGACCCCAGGAAATTAGAGGTGCCGGGTGAAGAAGAGTTAACAGGACGTGGTGTTAGTTATTGCGGTACGTGTGACGGACCTTTTTACAGAGGCAAGGATGTCTTTGTCGTTGGGGGCGGCAGTTCTGCTATAACAGAAGCTATATTTATAACAAAATTTGTCAACAAATTAACGGTTGTTCACCGGCGTGACGCCCTTAGAGCGGAAAAGATTCTACAAAAAGAGGCCTTTGAAAATCCAAAGATGAGTTTCATCTGGGATTCGGTTGTCGAAAGTATAGATGGCAAGGAAAAAGTAGAAGGTGTGACAATTAATAATCTAAAGACTGGCCAGAAAGATAAGTTGCCTTGTGGAGGGGTGTTTGTTTTTGTAGGGAATCAGCCAAATACTGGTTTTCTTGATAACCTTTTTTCTGTGGACGCTGGATCACATGTTGAGGCCAATCATAAGATGGAAACCTCAGTGGAAGGAATATTTGCTATCGGGGATGTGCGTAAGAACTCTTTCAGGCAAATTGCCACAGCGGTTGGTGATGGCGTAACTGCTGCAATTGCGGCGCAGCATAAAATTGCAGATATGAAAGCAAAAGGAGGCTTATTATAGGTAACGCTTCTTGTGTGGTAAGAATGGGTATTCAGTTGTTAGAAATTTGAATTCTGAACGGTAAAACAGGTATAGATGCGTCATTTGTAGTTAGTTGTTGATATAATTTTAATGCAAGATAAATCTAGCACTCCAAGATACGCAAATTTCTAATATTGATGGAGTGTTAAATTTATCTTGCAAATAATAATAATAAGTAGAGCGACAATTACGTCTTGAAGAAGTTAAGGAATTGTTGTTACAATCGTATCCATTTTCTATACTGAATTCTGGATACTAATTCCTGTATACTGAACAGATACAAAATATTGATCTTTAGAAATTATAAATATTTAAAGGAGGATATGGTATGAAATGGGTTTGCAGAGTTTGTGGTTATGTACATGAAGGTTCAGCTCCGCCGGATGAGTGTCCTATCTGTTTTGTTGGAAGTTATGCATTTGATAAAGGTGAGGAAGTTGTAGCTAAAGAGAGTGCACCTGAACCACAAAAGATATCAAAAGAAGAGTTAATGAAGAAATCGGCTGCTGAAATATTAAAGCAGGCCGTAGTTAAAGAACAGGAATCATTTGAATTCTACAAAAATGCATTAGAGATAGTTAAAGATGCCGGTGCAATACAGCTGTTAGATGAATTGGCAAAAGAGGAATTGGCACACAAGGAGAGACTGGAAAATTTTAAACCGAGTGATTTAAAAGATGTTGAGTTAAAGAAGATCAATGATCTTCGTATCAGTGATTTCTTGGTAGAGGATGACATTACTGACAAGAGCGGTTTTCAAGGTGTACTTATTAAGGCCATGAAGAAAGAGCAGAAGGCGTATGAATTCTTTACTGGAATGATTAATGCCATTGATGACCCGGATGTCAGAAGATTGTTTGAAATCTTAGCAAATGAAGAGCTTGAGCATAAGAACAAGTTAGAGATCTATTATGATGATTTTGTCTATTCTGAGAACTAATTAGACGGTAAACAAGGGCGCTGAAACATTTGTATTGTTTCCAGCGCTCTTTTTTTTTAAAGATTTATATCCCCACATGAAGAAGCTATATACTATATTTATACTGCTGTTTTTTATTGCCAATATCCAACCCCTATTTGCGGAAGACGACGCTTTTACAGTAAACGTACCTGAAGTGCCTGAAAATGTAACTGCAGGTGATGATTTTGCAATAAATATTAACATAGATATTCAGCCTCATTATTTTCTGTATGAGGATAAGATGAGGTTAGAGTTTGTACCGTCAGATCTCTTTACCTTTGGGCCGTTGAACTTATCAGAATCAGAGGCCAAATATGATAAGTTCCTTGAAAAAGAGGTAAAGATTTATAAAAACAAGGCGGAACTCTCCTCATTGATCTCTTTTAATGGTAATGTTGATCCAGGTCAATATAATATCGAATTAACGGTCTTTTATCAGGGTTGTTCTGAAGCAACATGCTTTTTGCCCATGCGTAAAAAGTTTACCGTTCCAATTACGGTAACTGCGTTACCAATGAAAACGGTCGGGGAAAGCGATCCGGGTATTGATCTAGATAATGGACGGGAGTTAACTGCTTTTGAGAAGACGATAGAGAACAAAGGTTTGTTTGGTGCTTTGTTGTTTGCCTTTATTGCAGGCATAGGATTAAGCTTTACACCATGCATATACCCCATGATTCCCATAACTGTTGCAATTATAGGTGGCCAGGAGACAAAAAGTCCTTTTAAAGGTTTCTATCTATCTCTTGTTTATGTTTTGGGCATTGCCGTTATTTATTCTGTGCTTGGTGTTGCTGCCGCGTCTACAGGAGCGCTTTTTGGCTCTGCAGTTAAAAGTCCTTGGGTTGTAAGCTTTGTGGCTGTCGTATTTGTTGCACTTGCGTTCAGTATGTTTGGTGTTTATGAGTTAAAGATGCCCACCGCAATGGCTGAAAAATTTGGAGGAAAGGGCAAGAGCTCGGGTGTAATAGGGATTTTCTTTATGGGGTTAGTCTCTGGTACGGTTGCATCTCCGTGCGTAGGACCTGTACTCGTAAGTCTTTTGGTATATATTGCGGGAACAGGGAATAAGGTCTTGGGTTTTTGGCTATTATTTGTCCTAGCGTGGGGAATGGGATTGCTTCTTATCGTTGTGGGAACTTTTTCAGGTGTAGTAAAATCCCTGCCAAAGTCAGGCGGCTGGATGGTGATGGTGAAAAAGATCTTAGGTATCCTTTTGTTGGGAGCCGCTCTCTATTACATAAAACCTGTGATTCAAGAAAATATTTTCCTCGTCATACTTGGAGTTTTCTTTATAACTGTCGGAGTATTTTCAGGAGGGCTTGATCGGCTGGTTTCAGAAAGCACCGTCATGTTAAGGGTAAAAAAGAGTTTCGGTGTTGTCTGCATAATCTTTGGCATATATTTCCTTGTGGGAACATTACTGTTAAATGGATTAATATTAAAGCCATTGTCTGCAGTGTTGTCACCTTCAGGTAGTTCTGTTTCAGCGCAGAAAGAGGGAGGTATTCAATGGGTTTTCTCTGAATCTGAAGGGCGGAGAATTGCGCTGGAAAAGAAGATGCCGGTGATGATTGATTTTTGGGCAGAGTGGTGTTCCGTATGTAAAAAACTAGATAAAAAGACTCTTCATGATCCTGATATAATAGAGGAGTCGAAACGGTTTGTAAATATAAAGGTTGACTGTACAAATACCGATGATAATGAAATAAAGAAATTATGGGCAAAGTATAATATTGTTGGATTACCGACCATAATATTTATAGACAAAACAGGTAAGGTACTAGAAAGAAGTACTATAAATAAATTTATGACACCGGCGGAGTTGAAGAAAATAATGAACAAAATTTAATTACAAAATGAGTAATTTATTGTAATTGTTCTGCGTATTCTATTCATAGGTTGTGTGTTTTGGGTTCAGAGTTCAGGGTTCAACGTTCAGGGTTTAAAGTTTTATTTACATTAAAGGTCAACAAAAAAAGCATTTGCAGAACGTTGAACCCTGAACTCTGAACGTTTTAACTGTAAAACAATTATTTAATGGTACCATGTAATATAACGCTGAATGGTTACAATTTATTACATGTTCCTTCCTGATTTTTTTAATTTAATGGAGGCTTAAAAAATGTCAAATGTAAAAGTAGAGTTCTTTTGTGATCGTTTTTGCCCAACTTGTTCAGACATAGAAGCTTTTTTAAAGGAAAGTGGTGTAAATTTTGATTACATTAATGTGGGAGAGGATAAATCTGCCATGGAGAGGGTTGTCGCGTTGTCAAACCAAGATAAATTGCCTGTTATTAAAGTAGGAGATCAAGTACTATGCCCTCCAATTGACAAGAATAAATTGCTTGACGTTATAAACGGTTAAGTGATAGACTGCACTTCTACTAATGTATCAAAGTCGCGCTTCTTTGTTGAATAAATGCATGTTATGGCGAAACCGTGACCAAATTATGAAAAGAGAATGCAGGAGACAGGATTCAGAATAAGGCATATAGATTTGTAGTTGTTTTACCATTTCATTAATCGTAAAAATGCATCTACTTTCCAATTCCAGCTTTCTGTTGTTCTGACACCTGTCTCTTGTTTTCTGTCTTCTGTCTCCTGAACTCTGTAAAATGATCGAAAAAGTAAAGTCGTTTAAAGGTGGATTCGTTTTTGCTAATCTACAAGGGGAACCCACCGCAAGCATTGATAATCAAAATGTTCCAGAAGAAGTCGTAATACCACTAAAACAAGGGGGCGGGAGCGAAGTAAAATCTATTGTTAAATCCGGTGAGACAGTAAAGGCTGGTCAGATTATTGCCATAGATGAAACATCTTTATCATCTCCGGTTCATGCAACAATAAGTGGCACAGTTATAGATTGTGAAAGAAATATAACTTATGGCAGTAAATCTTCAGAAAACGAAAATAGCGTTGCCAGTGTTGTAATTAGGGCGGATGGTCAAGAAAGTTTTTTGTCGCTCAATGATATTATCCCCGATGCAGACATCTCTTCCATAGAGGGTGTGTTTGATGCCATATATTTTTCCGGTGTTTCCTCTCTTGGTACATCAGGAATTCCCACACCACATAACTCTTCGTCTATAAATCCTGATGACGTCAAAAATATTATAATTAATGGAACTACATCAGAGCCATTCTCCTTGCCAAGCGATCTGTTTTCTGAAAGCAGTAGACTACCAATTGTTATTGGCATTAATATTTTGCATTTTTTATTTCCGGATGCGGTCCTAGACATTGCGGTTGATAGCAAGAAGAAAGAGATCATGTATGGACTGTTTAACCTGTTAACCAGTTCAGAGGATGAAATAAAAAATGCCCCTTATGCAGATAAGAAGTTTTTAAAGACTGTTTTGATCCACCCATTAAAGTCCAAATATCCCCAAGGTGACGAATCTCTTCTGGTTGAAACTATTCTAGGTGATATACCGGTTCCAAAAGGTGAATTTTCAGCTATAGATTACGGAGCTCTAATCCTTGATATTCAAGATGTCATTGCTGTTTATGAAGCGGTTATTAAGAGCAAACCTTTAATTGGAACAGTAATTTCTTTAGGAGGGCCGGGATTCAAGGTTAACCAGGGACTTAGGGTTCGTATAGGTACGTCTATAAGCGATGTCTTGAAAGATAGGCTACGTAGCGATATGAAACTGCGCATAATATTAAACAGTGTCATGGGAGGTGAAGTAGTAGAGAACTTAGATTTACCGGTAACTAGTTCTATTAAATCTATAATAGCTATTCCCGAGAACCGTGATCAGGAATTTTTGACATTTTTACGTCCTGGTGTTAACAGAGGTTCATTCTCAAATACTTTCTTGTCATCTGTTTTTAGAGGTTTTAAAAGAAGGATCGATACAAATCTTCACGGTGAATTAAGGGCATGCATAGCTTGTAACTATTGTGAATATGTTTGTCCTGTAAAAATACTTCCTTTTTTAATTAGCAAGTATGCCACCCATGATATGGCTGAAGATACATTGCGACTAAACGTGCTTGAGTGTATTGAGTGCGGACTATGCAGTTATGTTTGTCCTTCCAAGATTCCCATAGTTGATCATATACGGCAATGTAAGCAGGAACTATACACCGCTATGGATGAAGAAGAAGGGGGAGATGAAGAAGATGAGGGACAATTAACATGATTGCCATATTAAGGAAAATTTTGACTAAAACAGGAACTACGATTGAGAAGAGTCCCTTTAAAAAACTATTAAAGCCAGGGTTTGATGCTGCAGATAGTCTTTTCTTCGGTAGACCTGATGTCACTTCCGGATTTCCCCATTCACGGGACTATATAGATATAAAAAGATTCTTTATAACGGTTGTAATTGCCCTTTTTCCGTGTTCTGTTGCGTCGATATATTTCTTCGGATGGCGTGCATTGGCTGTTATTGCCACTTCATATGTCTTTGGACTTGCAGCGGAGATGGTTTTTGCAATTGTAAGAAAAGAGGAGGTAACTGAAGGGGCATTTGTAACCTGTATGATTTTTCCTCTTATTCTTCCACCCACCATTCCACTATGGATGGTGGCGCTGGGAATAGTGTTTGGTATTGTATTTGGAAAAGAGGTCTTTGGTGGTACTGGTAAAAACATCTTTAACCCGGCAATGGTTGGCAGAATATTTATTGCGGTAACTTTTCCTTCAACTATGACAACTCAGTGGCTTGATCCCATTGAAGGAGCCATTGGTGGTTTTGCATCATATACAGTTGACGCGGTAACCTCGGCTACTCCGTTAATAAAGTATTACGGTACTGGTGAGATGGCTGGATACAAGGAGTTATTCTTTGGTAATGTTTCCGGGTCATTGGGGGAGACATCTAAACTCTTGATCATCATTTCCGGGATTTTTCTGATGGCTACCAGAGTGGGAAACTGGCGAATCCCTACTGCTTATTTAGGTTCGGTTGTAATCTTTTCATTTATTATGAATTTATTCAGTCCGGGTATGTTTGCTCCTCCTTTGTTCCAACTCTTAACCGGCGGTCTTCTATTTGGCGCCATCTTTATGGCAACGGATCCAGTTTCTGCCGCAATTACCGATACAGGTAAAGGGGTTTACGGGATTTTACTTGGCATATTGACTGTCTTGATAAGAGAGCTTACCGGTTATGTTGAAGGGGTAATGTTTGCCATAATATTTATGAATATCTTTGCCCCCCTGATAGATGAAATTGTTATCTTGTTGCGGTATAAAAAAATTAAATGATGATGTTTATTCTCTGATCCGAAATGAAAGAAAAAATATGGATGGTAGTTTTATTGGTTATCGTTGCATTAGTTTCTGCTTTAATGTTGGCGGTAATTAATGTAAAGACAAAGCCTATTGTTCAAAGAAATAATGAAATAAAACTAAAAAAAAGCGTCCTTGATGTCTTTCGTATTGACTATAATATAGATAGCGTTGAACCGGTATTCGCTGATAACGTTGATATAATAGATGAAAATGATACTGTATATTATAAAATAAAGTCAGTGTCAGGTGAAAAAGAGAGTTCGGAAAAGGATGAACTTCTTGCATTTAAGATTAACGGGCCGGGTTTTTGGGGTCCTATTGATGCCCTGATCGCGATGCACAGTGATTTAAAGACTATTGAGGGTATTAAATTTCTAAAACATGATGAAACGCCGGGGCTGGGAGGCAGGATCGATGAAGAGTGGTTTTATTTACAGTTTAAAGGGAAAATCATAGAGCCGAAGATAATAAGGGTACCTTACAATACTGCAAAGAATGAGAATGAGTTTGATGCTATAACCGGTGCTACTGAGACTAGCAGGTCAGTTGAGGCACTTATAAATAAAGGAGTTAGCTCATTTTCTGCACAGTTACAGAAATAGATAAATACTATCTATTCAGTGAATTCAGGTGACAGAATGCAGAAACAATAGCACAAACCTGAAGGTTTGAGTTAGAAAAACGGTGGTACAACTCTTTTACCATGATAACGTGCAACGCACTATCAAACCTGAAGGTTTGAGTTACGTATCGTAAATGGCAATTAACGTATGTAATTCATGGCTTTAGCCTTGAGATAAAAGGATCAACAATGCTACTAAAAAGAGATGTGACTGCGTATGCTGACAGAGTGTGTAATACACAGTGAATAGTTACGTTTTATTTTAGATTACAGGATTATGATCTTTTGCGTTTAAAATATTTAAATTAGGAGAATTTCGTTTTGAAACTGGTCCAAACAAGGGGTTTTAAGACCTTGGTTGAAGGTCTCTGGGCAAATAACCCGACATTTAGGATGATGTTAGGTATATGTTCGACCTTAGCAGTTACTAATAGCGTGCGAAATTCACTGGCAATGAGCATTGCCGTTGTCTTTGTAATTACCCTCAGCTCGCTAACCGTATCGCTAATGCGTAACATAATTCCTCGAAGGGTAAGGATGGCGGTTTATACGCTTATTATTGCAACATATGTTATATTTGTTGACCAATATCTAAGGGCATACTTTCCTGACATTAGTGAGCAAATAGGACCTTATGTTGGTCTGATAATAACAAACTGCATAGTTATGGGAAGGTGTGAGTCGTTTGCATCAGGGAACAATCTGTGGCTTTCGGTGCTTGATGCTGTGGGTGTAGGTGTGGGTTATGCCATATCTTTGCTTTTTATTGCTGTAATACGGGAAGTTCTTGGATTTGGTACCATATTAGGTTATCAGGTATTATGGGACAGTTGGGAAGGTTGGGTTATTATGGTAATGTCTCCCGGTGCCTTTATTGTTCTAGGGGTATTTATCTGGATACTGCGTGCCATAGCAAAACCACAGATGACAAAATCTATGTGATGTTTTATCTGGAAATATTATTACTATAAAACAGGTAGTTGTATTGTGTATTTTTTATAGTTTAACCGTTCAGAGGTTTAGGGTTGAAAGGTTCAGAGGTTTAGAAAATAAATAAACAATTAAGGGGCGTATGTTAACGATTGATTTGAAGTTCTTATAGAGGCTTTATGAGAACATATTAATTTGCAGAACTCTGAACGTTGAACCATAAACGTTTTAGCTATTTAACCATTATATAAATAGTGTTTTGTGACATTTCAGCTAAATAGTTACAAAAAACCTTTTATTAATAAAGAGGGCCTTTTAATATGGATCTTTTTATGATATTTTTTGCATCAATATTTGTTAATAATCTGGCACTGACTTACTTTTTGGGAATGTGCCCGTTTATATCTGTTTCGGGTGATCTCAAAACGGCTTTTGGAATGGGAATGGCTGTTACCTTTGTAATCACTCTCACGGCGGGAATTAATTCCCTCTTATATAATTTTGTACTCGTACCGTTTGAAGTAGAATACCTACAATACGTTGCATTTATTATTGTTATTGCTGCCACGGTTCAAGTAGTGGAGCTGCTGATTGAACGATTCTCTCCGGTATTGTATATCAATATGGGTGTTTTTCTACCATTGATAACAGTTAACTGCGCAATCCTCGGACTCTCTCTCTTTATGATAGTTAGAGATTACTCTTTTGCTGAGAGTGTTGTGTTTGGTTTTGGTGGGGGGGTAGGGTGGCTTGTTGCCATAATGGGAATGGCTGGTATCAGGACCAGATTAAGATTTTCAAACGTGCCGGAAGCACTGAAGGGCGCTGGGATCACAATGATTGTTACAGGTATAATGGCCCTTGGTTTTATGGGTTTTGCAGGTATGGTAAATGTTCAGTAAGTAGTAACTCTGTTGAAGATTGAAAGTTTTTGATAGGGCAGAGTAATTTGCGTTTAACTTCTCTGATAGCTTGCTAGAGTGCAGTGAAATCTTTGCTTTACTTTTATCTTCAGCCTTCAGTCTTCAGCCTATTTACCTGAGTATCAGTTTTAGTAAATATTACAATCTAGATTTTTGATTATTAATAAATGATATACGCTAGCCCGTTAATAGTATTAGTTGGTATTGCCGCAGTCCTTGGTATTATACTTGCCTTGGCAGATCATTTCTTTGCAAACTACGGTGAGTGCAGAATAGATATCAATGATGATAAAGAATTTACAGTAAAAGGAGGTAATACTCTTTTAGCTGGCTTGCTTGATAATAAGATCTTTCTGCCCTCAGCTTGTGGGGGAAAGGCGACTTGTGGATTCTGTAAATGTCAGGTCAAGAGTGGCGGGGGGGCTATACTTCCCACTGAATTGCCTTTCTTGTCTAAGCTAGAGAAAAAAGACGGAACCAGGATGGCATGCCAAATCAAGGTACGTTCTGATATTGATATATCAATACCGGAAACATTACTTTCTGTTAAGGAGTTTAGGGCTAGGGTAGAAGAGATCAATGACCTTACACATGATATTAAAGAAGCGGTGTTGAAGTTGGAGGAACCGGAAACAATCTCTTTTAAGCCAGGGCAATATATACAATATCAGGTACCTGATACGGCTGAGTACAGGGCATATTCAGTATCATCCAAACCCAGCCAGAATGACCGAGTGGAGATAATTACCAGGCTTGTGCCTGAAGGTGTTTGTACAACTTATTTGCACAATGTTCTGTCTGAAGGGGATGAAGCAATTATTACCGGACCTTACGGAGAGTTCTATCTCCAGGAAGATTCTGAAAAAGAGATTGTCTGTATAGCAGGGGGGTCGGGTCTTGCACCCATTAAATCTATTGTGTTTCACATGTTTGAGAAAGGAACCAGTAGGAAAATAACATTTTTCTTTGGTGCAAGGGGGGTTAAGGATCTATACTACCGCGAGGAATTTGAAAAATTAGCAGAAGAGCATGAAAACTTTAATTATGTTCCTGCTTTATCCAATCCTGCCCAGTCGGATAATTGGACAGGGGAGACGGGGTTTGTTCATCTATGCTTAGAAAAGTATCTTGATAAAACGAGTGAAAAAGAGGGATACCTTTGCGGTCCTCCAGTCATGATTGATGCATCTGTTTCAGTTCTCAAGGAGCTTGGTATTAAGGATAAAGATATATATTTTGATAAATTCTAAAAATTAAGGAGAATATATGCTTAAAGAAGGAGATAAAGCCCCGGATTTTAAGTTAACAGCTGATGATGATAGTGTTGTTTCGCTGAAGGATTTTAAAGGAAAGACGGTCGTGTTATACTTTTACCCTAAGGACAATACATCTGGTTGTACTAAAGAGGCATCTGGTTTTAAAGAGGCACTGGATGCATTTGAGGAAAAGGACACAGTGATCCTCGGAGTAAGTAAAGATTCTGTCAAATCTCATAAAAAATTCAAAGAGAAACTGGAACTACCGTTTCTACTCTTGAGTGATGAAGAGTTAAATGTATGTAATGCATATGATGTCTGGAAAGAGAAGACCGTTTGTGGCAGAACAAGTATGGGGATAGAGAGATCAACCTTTGTTATAGATCCAAAGGGTAAAATAAAGAAAATCTTCCCTAAAGTTAAAGTTGCCGGACATGTTGAGGACGTTTTGAAAGAGATTGAGTAGATGCTCGTATAGAGTATTGCCGGAGCATTTTGTGAACGTGCTCCGGCAAAAGTTTCCCAGCATAAAAGATTACTTCATGTTAAACGTTATCAGGGATGGGTCATAATCGTCTGGCTTTTCAAATCCTAGTAAATTACAGATTGTTGCAGCAACACTGCTTAGCCCGGGGTTCTCAATGTTTGCCATTTTATATTCATTATTATATCCATAATCCATAATGATAAACGGTACCTTGTTTAATGTGTGGGAGGTCTTAACGGTCTTGACTCCATCCTTTACCACATAGAGCTCGTCCGCATTTCCGTGGTCAGCAGTAATAATGGCAATACCGCCAAGTTCTTTCAGCTTCTCTAAAAGTTTACCAACACATGTATCAACAACTGTTACCGCCTCTACAACAGCAGGGGCAACACCTGTATGCCCAACCATATCTCCGTTTGCAAAGTTCAGACGTCCGAAATCATAATCGCCAGATTCAAGCAACTCTATAGTCTTGTCAGTTATCTCATAGGCTTTCATCTTTGGAATCTGATCAAACTGTACCTTGTCAGATGGGATCTCTTTATATGTCTCAAGTTTCTCATCGATATACCCAGAGCTGTTGCCGTTCCAAAAGTATGTTACATGTCCATATTTTTGCGTTTCAGATATTGCAAACATTCTGACATTTTCTTCTGCAAGGTATTCACTAACCGAATTATCTATTAGAGGGGGTTCAACTAGGAAATTTTTAGGTACCTTTTCGTCTGAATCGTACTCCATTATACCGCCAAATAATAGATCCGGAACAACACCACGATCAAACTTATCAAACTCGTCTCCCGAATCAAATGCCTGTGAGATCTCTATGGCGCGGTCACCTCTAAAATTAAAAAGAATAACTGAATCACCATCCTTCATGGCACCTACCGGTTTATCTTCATCATCAACAATAACAAAGGCGTCCATATTTTGATCATCAATGTCCTGAGAATAGGCTTCCTCAATTGCATCTCTACACGATTTAACATGCTTGCCGACGCCTTTAACATGGGCATCCCAACCCTTTTTTACTACATTCCAATCTGCTCCATAACGATCCATTGTGACATTCATCCTTCCTCCGCCTGAAGCTATTACGTAATCAAACCCGGTTTGCTCCCTTATTTTCTTTAGAAGTGCTTCAGTAGGATTTATGTAGTTCAGTGCAGATCGAGGAGGAACATCTCTTCCATCAAGAAGGGGGTGTACACGCACCTTTTCTATATTGAGTTCTGCCAGTTTATTAACCATTCCATAAAGATGATCTGTATTTGAATGTACATTTGCGTCTGAAAGCAATCCTATAAAATGAACTGCTCCGCCATTTTTTGCCCTTTCTAAAACATTATTCCATAACTTGCTTCTAAAAACATTTCCGGATTCAAAGTCTGAGTTTACCCTTTTTGCCCCTTGTGCGAAGACCCTTCCTGCACCAAGGGCATTGTGCCCAACCTCGCTATTTCCCATATCTTTGTCTGATGGAAGACCAACCGCTTTTCCATGGGCGGTAAGAGAAGTATAGAATTTAGAACTAAAAAGTGCGTCCAGGTTTGGTGTGTCTGCGACATACACTGCGTTGCTTTCATCCGTGCGTCCCAATCCAATTCCGTCCATAATAATAAGTAATACAGGAGCACTACGACGTGTAAATGTTGACAATTTTTTGAGTTTTCCCATTATATTCCTCTATGATATTATTAATTTATAAAAATTGTTTTGAAAAAGAATAGAGAGATGAGTCAGAATTTTATTCTGAATTTTGTATCTTTAATTCTGTGTTCTCGTTTATTATTTTTTTAAATTCGTCCAGCTCTTCCAGGTTATCATATCCGTTCTCTTTTAATAAACTATAAATTTGTTCCGGATTATCTGTAATATCTTTTTTTAATTCCTGAACCTTTCCAATAAGCTTTTTGATCTTTCTATCCATTAACGGAATAACAATTGGTTTCAGAATTTTCATAAGGACACCGATAACAAGATTATCTATCTTTGCGTAAACTTTTGCATCCATAAAAACTAAATTATCGGATTCCTCTACAGTTCGAAACTTTGTCAAGACCAACCCACTACCTATCAAATTTATCAGTAGTCCGTCATATTTTCCATTTCCATAAAAATATCGTTGATTTGCGTCAGAAAAAACCTCTTCGTAACGGCCTGTAAGACCTTTGTTATCATCAAAGGTGTATGTATCTTTATCACCAGGATTAATTACATAATTCCCAATCTTCATTGCCCTTAGGGCGGCAGATAGAAAAATTGGATGGTCAAACAAAAAAAGTAAAATAGGTTCCTTAACCTCGAATTTTATATCTCTTAAAGTACGTATTACAGTATTATTTTCAACTATTGTCTTTACTTTATCTTTTTTTTCCGGTTTTAATGACTCATAATCTATAGTAAACTCCGTTTCAGCCTTTTTATTATCCTTTCCATTTGCCATACTAATGCAAACGAAAAGAATAATTAACAATACAAATGCCTTTAATAGTTTATCCATTTAAAAATATTTATCCCAAGTAGGGGGGGAGGAGAGCAATTAAAGAGTGAAAAGTTAAAAGTGCAAAGTGCAAAGTGCAAAGTGAAATTCTATATTTATATTTTTAGATTTGCTGTAACATGCACTTGCAACATACTATATCAATTATTAATTCTCCAGTTTGTTTATATTTTCAATCCCGCTGCAACATCTTGTAATAATTCAATATTTAAGATAGAAATCTTATTTTTTTCACTAGAAATAATCTTTTTATCCTTAAATTTCTTTAATGTCCTGGATAAAGTTTCGCTTACAGTTCCTAATTTCTGTGCTAATTCAAGCTTCTTCATCTTCAGGTCAAATGTCATTGTTCCATTTGCTGAACATATGTCCAGCAAATATTTTGCCAAGCGTGCAGATATCTCTTTTATGGAAAGATCCTCTATTCTCATATTAAACTCTCTGAGCTTGTTTGATAAAGCTCCAAGCATTTTCAAGCTCATTTCTGGATTCTCTTTTATTAGCTCAACAAAGTTTCTTTTCCTTATAAACAATAATTTTGC
The DNA here is from genome assembly GCA_021777055.1 of Candidatus Anammoxibacter sp. Lineage (GTDB taxonomy): Bacteria > Planctomycetota > Brocadiia > Brocadiales > Anammoxibacteraceae > Anammoxibacter_A. The sequence continues at coordinate 22,613 of JAIQZO010000087.1, forward strand.
CGGTGAAATTGTCATAGCATATGCGGGATATGCCTTACCTGAAAACATTGCAGCTTCAGCAAACATACTTTCTGCTTCACAAATATGCAGTACATGCTCTTTTCCTTCGGGTGAAAGTTTATAAATCTTCACTCTGCCTGAAACTACAAAATAGAAACCGGTAGCTTCCTCATTTTCAGAAAAGACAGTTACACCTGTGGCATACTCTTTTGGTGATACAGCACTAGTTATCTTATTTAGATCATTATCTGTGAGTCCTGTAAAAAAAGGTATTTTTTTTAAAAAGTTAATCATCTTTAAAGTTCAGTAAAGTTCGAATAGAATTTAGCAGCACAATGTAACATAATATTTATTATCAGACGTTAAAAAATTTTTGCCCACTATTGTGTATTTTAGGCTTTTTAAAGATTTTAGTGTTGATTCCTTATTGTAAAATTTTGTTGCTTCTTTTAGTAATTTATGGTTTATTATCGGATTAAATAAATTTCTCGTAACATACGTATATAAGGAGCTGTATAAAAGGTGATGCATAAAACTGATCTAATTGAAGCGATAACAAAGGATACTGAAATTTCAAAGGCAGACACGGCAAAAGTTGTAAATTCTTTGTTTGAAACCATTGCGCTCTCTTTAAAAAAGGGCGAATCTGTTTCTATTATAGGCTTTGGCGGTTTTCGCGTTACAAAACTAAAAGCAAGAAAAGGGAGAGACCTCCATACAGGTGAAACTATAAAAATACCCGCAAGAAAAGCCCCGAAGTTTAAAGCGTCATCAACTCTTAAATTACTTGTACGAGGAAAAGCTTCTAATAAGAAGAAAAAATAATTTATAATTTTTCCAACTTTTCCAACACAGTATCCAAACGATTCGCGGATGCTTGCAGCACTTTTTCTGCCTCTTTTTGAGACAAGCTGCATTTGTGCATGACTACGGCGGTCTTAACAGAACCGCCGGCAAACGTTAGCAATTCAAAACTTCTTTTCCTGTTTAATCCAGTCAAGCTAGCAATAATACGAGCAGCTCTGTCTCGTAATTTATCATTTGTAGCCTTAACATCAATCATTAAATTCTCATAAACTTTACCCATTCTTATCATAAGTGTAGTAGATATAGTATTGAGCACAAGTTTTGTTGCGGTTCCAGCTTTCATTCGTGTTGACCCAGTAAGGATTTCCGGACCAGTTGGAATAACAATAAGATGATCAACGTTTTCGGGTCTTAAAACTTCAGTACATGATAACAACCCTGTGAAAATTGATTGCTGTTTCTGTTTTGCATACGAAAGCGCGCCCAATACATATGGAGTGCTTCCCCCTGCTGCGATACCAAGGATTGTGTCATTCTCTGTCAGCATTAATATGTCAAGTTCTTCTCTGGCTCCATCATGTTTATCTTCCTTGCCTTCACTTGATACCCTTAACGCAGAGTCTCCACCAGCTATTATCCCCACTATTCGTCCCGGTTTTTCATGGAAAGTCGGAGGAATTTCAGATGCATCCAACACACCAAGACGCCCTGAAGTGCCAGCTCCCACATAGATTAAACGTCCACCATTTTTAAAACGAGATTCTACAATTTCTATAAATTTTGATAAACACTCTTCCGCTTTTTCCAAAGCCTGAAAAACCGCCATGTTTTCCCTATTAATGGCAGTTACACATTCCTCTATAGAAAATTTATGTAGAAACTCTGTGTTTCTGTTTCTTTTCTCTGTCTCAAGAAACGAACGGTCCGGTGGTAAATCTGCAAATAATTGTGACATTAGAATCTTCTTCGCCCCTCTTCTGGCAATAAACTTGTAACTTGTAACTTTTAGCTTTTAACTTTTAGCTTTTAACTTTTAACTTTATGGCAACGCCCACAAACCACTTATTGAACATCCCATAGTGCCTGTTATCTGGGGTAATGTAATAGGCACCCTATCCTTGCAAAGAATTCCAAGTAAGGCCATTGCCATAGCTTCTCTATATGCCATATCAATCCCATAATTGTTGCTCAGTTCCACAGGAATCTCAGAACGGCTAATTATCTCATTTACAAGACAACTATTCTTTACCCCCCCGCCAGCCAGTATTAAACGGTCAGCCTCGCAACTCTTGTGGACCACAGTTGATGCAATTGCGGCGCATGCCGTGCGCATTAAATCATCATCTTTATACTTATTAATAAACTTATTTAACCAGATAATTATAAGTTCGTCACCAGTTCCTAATGAACGTTTAAGCTCAGACTGGGCCTTTAAATATCGCTCCAGCTCAACAAATGCAGATTGCACAACAGTTCCTTTAAGGCCATGAGCGCCATCCATATCCATTGGGACATTAAATAATTTTCTGGCAAGCGTATCCAAAACTTGATTACAGACACAAACGTCGCCACCCTTTACATGCTTTAACTCCTGATGAAAATTGTTTGATATAAGTGCAGAGCATTTGGGTATTAATGTTAAACTACAGAACCCCCCCAAGTTTACAACTCCACGAGCCTCTTCTAAAGAACGAAAGAGTAGGAAATCTGCAACGGGAGTTATGGGTGCACCTTGTCCCCCATGAGCAAGATCTGCTCCTCGCAAATCCGAGACGACTGGAACGCCCAATCCTACTGCTATTATCATAGGATTAATTATTTGCAGGCTTAATGGTGCCGCATGATATACGGTTTGACCATGAACTGCAACTAACTCAATTCTTTCATCCCCTATCAACTCATTAATCGCTTCCAGATGTAAGTTAGCCAAATCATTTGATATTATTGCAACCTCTTTAGCAGTTACGGCATCACCCTGAGCCATAGATCTCAATCTCCATGTCAAGTCACCAAGTGGCCTGCTCATACATTTTTTTAGCAAATACCTGGCCCCTAAACCATCTCCGTTTGCCTCTACCAGTGCTAAATCAAGCCCGTCAATACTCGTGCCTGTCATACATCCGACAATTAATCTCTGGTTCATTTAATTTTGACAATGAGGGGAATTATAAATTTTGAATTTTGAATTTTAAATGTTAGATCATAAATCTCAGAAATAATTCAAACTTTCCATTTCTTATTCTTTATTTTTCACTTTTCGCTTTTCACTTTTAGTTTTTCACTTTTCACTTTTCGCTTCCCCATACAACATACACCAAAAGATACTAGCGTTGCGATAGACATTTGCCACGGAAAGGCGATCAGTTCCCTTACAGATATATTATCTATGTGAGTTGTCTGCATAACTATTATCAATGTGAAACCCATCACTAATGCGGAAATTACACTGATGCTACTCCCCCGCTTTGTAAAAATTGCAGTAAGAAATACTGCCACCAGCCCCGAATATGAAAATATCATTACAGTTAGCGCAAAATCAATTAACGTAGTGTCTGGATTATTCTTCTGCCAGAAAGCGCTGAACATTCCAAACATCCCCAATATTATACCAAATATTACCACACCAAATCGACTAACTAAAAGGTAATGTTTTTCACTTCGATTGCTACATAACCTTTTATAGAAATCATTTATAAATGCAGATGACATTGCATTAAGGGCTGAATTTAAGCTCGAAAGTCCAGCAGCAAAAAGCCCGGCCAGCATTAAACCTGACATTCCTGTTGGCATTTCATGTAGAACAAAACTGAGAAATACCTCCCTACTGCTATCCATAACATAATTGGGCGCAGTTGATCCCATTATATCCGGGCGTGAATAAAAAATGTACAAGAGCAGTCCTATACCCATAAAAAGCATTGAAACCGGTATGTTAATAATAATTGCGATAACCGCGGACCAACTCCCTTTTGCCGCCGATCGGCATGTTAAAAGCCTCTGCGCCATATCCTGGTCAGCACCATACGCCCCTAAATTGAGAAGAGAGAAGCCGAAAATAGCTGTCAAAAGGGTATATGTCTCTCTGCTTCCTATTCCATCAACTCCAAATTTAAAGAACTGAAGTTTTGAAGAGCTGCCATCTACAGGAAATTCCAGTGCGCCGAGAATCTCGGGAAAGGTTACAGGTATTTTTGTTAACAGCAGCAAAGCTGCCGCTATGGCAGCACCAACAAAGATAACCATCTGTATGCAATCTGTCCATATAACACTCTTGATACCACCTACCAGGGTATAAACAATTCCCACCATAGTTAAAACTGTGATAGCTGCCAACTGATGCCCAATTTCAATATCGCCAAATATTATTAATGAGGCCGGTAATGCAGCTATGTATATACGGGCACCGCTGGCAAAGACACGACCTAGTAAAAAAGAAGCACTGGCAGATAACATAGCTGGTGTTCCTAAACTTTTGCCCAATAGTCCATAGACAGTTGTTACATGATGACGGTAAAATCGTGGCACGAAAAACAAGGCAACCACAATTACGGCAATAATTGATCCCACTACTGAAAGAAGGTACGTTAAGTCACCGTTGAAAGCTTGTTGAGGCCCGCCAATAAATGTTGCCGCGGATAGCGAAGTTGCAAGAAACGAAATACCCGCGGCCCACATGGGTATCTGTCCACCGGCCCTAAAATAGTCGTCCGTTGTACCCTGTTTTTTTGAGAAAATTATTCCGGTTATTATTATAATAAGGAAGTAAAGGGAGAGCACAAACCAATCGGCGGTACTGAATAAGGATGGTGATGTATTGTTCACTTTTTTTTATTGCTCCTACGGCGGACATTTTTAGTTATCGAGCTAACATCAAATACTCTTAATTCACTCACTGCTATTAAGAGTTAGGGTATAGTTCTTTTTTTACCCTGAAAGGGGCTGATATACCAGCCCAGGGTAACACTCTGGGACAGAAACACAGAAAATATAGCCCTGTAATGGCATAACATACGTAGGGAACGAGTCTGGAAAATATGTTGCACCCATGCAGGGATCGACTAATCGTTATTATTTCCCCAGGGCGCAGCCCTGGGCTTGTATGTATTACCCCGTTGGGGTATTTTGAATATTTCTAAGTCTTTCTATATTAACTAGTCAAATATTATAACTCCGGAGGCTATAGGTGAGTAGTGAAAAAATAAAGTTCATGATTGGACAAATGATAATGGTAGGATTTCGAGGGCTGAATGCAACGAAAAACAATGATATTATTCGTGACATTTACGATCTCAATATGGGAGGATTAATTCTTTTTGATTACGATCTGGAAACAAATAGTTGCAGTCGAAACATAAAGACAAAGGACCAGGTAAAGAGATTAGTAAAAGCAGTAAACTCGTTTGCCCGTACGCCTCTTTTTATAACCATAGATCAGGAAGGCGGAGATACAGTTCGCCTTAAACCCGAGCATGGGTACAAGAAAACATATAACGCTGCTGATATAGGACGACTTAATGATCCACATATCGCACGCGCATCAGCACGAACTATAGCCATGCAGCTTGCAGAGAGCGGCATTAATGTTAACTTTGCACCTGTTGTGGACTTGAGTGTTAACAACGAGAACAAAGTTATTGTAAAATCAGGACGTTCCATATCAGATAACCCTGATAAGGTTATACGATATGCGAAAACCTTTATTCATGAACATTCAAAAATGAGTATTGCAACATGCATCAAACACTTTATGGGTCATGGCAGCAGCACAGATGATTCTCATAAAGGGTTTGTTGATGTAACTGAATCATATGTCGAAGATGAGAAGGTACCTTTTTACTCTCTTATACAAAAAGGCGTTGTTGATATGGTCATGACCGCACATGTTTTCAACCGGCATTATGATACCACTTACCCATTTACACTCTCAGAAAATGTTATTACCGGTATACTTAGAAATGAAATGGGATTTAATGGTATTGTTATCTCTGATGATATTCAAATGAAGGCAATTACATCTAACTATTCATTTAAAGAATCCGTAATAAAAGCAGTAAAAGCAGGAGTAGATATAGTCCTCATTGGCAATAATCTAACCTATGATCAATCTGCCCATAAAAAGGCAATTAGTTCCATATATGAAAGTGTAAAGAGTGGTATATTAACAGAGGAAAGAATAAAGGCATCTTTTGATAGAATTATGGAACTCAAGAAGAAAATAGGGATTTGCTTGTAAAGAGAGGAATGTTGCTGTTCATTTAATCCATCTGTTTTGAAACTGGACGTTAGCTTTTGTAATTTATTCAACCGGATTGACAGAATCCACATATGCCTTAAATGTAGACAAAAGAGATGGTGGATTATTTAGCGTTTCAGGCTCTTCTAGCCTTCCAGTATCACCATCCGAATCTATATAGGTAACTATATCTATAAATTTTCTCACCTCTTCTATAGATAACTCACACTCTTCACCATTCAAACTTAGCGCCTTGCCATCAACATTAACTATAAATCGAAGGCTATCAGAAATCTCGCCATTTTTTATTAAAGATATCAGCGCTTCTATATCTAATCTTTCCTTTTCTTTCAGCATATGGAGAGTTCTCCTATTTTACAACTGTTTTAATGTATGACATTTACCAAAAATATTAATCTTTGTCAATTGAAACAAAATCTCCATATGGATAACTTAATAGTATAGGAATTTCCATTTTGGGGTGAATACGTTATTTTGGAGCAAATGTGTAACTATCGTATTTGTCACTAGTAAAAATGTAGGCAGGGTTAAGCGATAGCAAAACCCTGCAATAATTCTAAGATAATATTTAGTTTATTAAAAAAATAAATGCAAAAAATTTTAAGATTAATGATAAAAATCTGAGTTAAAAATAATTGGACGCAACGAAATAACGTTGGCAGTAATAATATCTTACAATGATATATGTTATGGCATATAAATACTGTAGATAATTTATAGCGAATATTGGCTTGTCAGGAAATCCCTTTCAGCTTTGTAATGCAATCCCTTACAAGCAAAATTACAGACAATTTTGTTCAGGTTGACAATGGGTAATAATTGTGATATATGTCACGTATTGAAAGATGGGTTTAGTTAATCTTTATCTTTAATTATATCTTTCGCTAATAATGTTAAATAGGTGAGAGAGAATCTAACAAAAGAAATGCTTAGGAATGGAGATGTATTAAATTGCACATGTACCTACCAATTTAAGTTAGATTTTCTCAAACAGATAAAAAATCTTTGTTTATTTTGGTGTGCCGTAATCATGTACTGCATCGTTAAGAAAGCATCTGTACGTTTAAAGCACTACAAAGATCAAAATAAATGCGATGAAAAAGGAGAATAAAATGAATACATTCAAGAAGAAGCCATTAGATTTTATATTTTATAAATTGTCTGCATCTCTTTTCTTGCAGAGTTTTTTCATAATAAGTGTAACTGTTGGTGCATTAATTACAGTTAATTTCATTAATGACCTAGCTTTTGCAAGTGGCTCCAGCGAGTTTGATGAAACTACGGTTAGCCCCCATGTAAGAGATGCTTTAAGGCAAAGAGGGTTAAGGAATAGATACCACAATAGGGACCGGGACAGTGCTACCATTTTTCGGTTACTTGCGAATCCTATTGACGGAACAGTAAAGATTTTTAAAAGTAGAAGACGTGCAGAGCGGTATTCAATGAAGGCGTTAGATATTAATTGCAACATTGAGAATAGTTGCATCCCCCCTGCTTTTGATAGCCAACTTGAACTATGTTCAGAACAAGACGAAGGAAGTTGTGGAGAAGGCAGCGAACTATGGATGGAGGATTTCATATTTGAGTTTAAACCGGATAACATATTAGAGATAAAGTCATCGTTCAAGAATATTACTGCAAACCAGCAATTTTCCCAACCCTTCTGTCTTTCGGTGAATGAACAGACCACCTGTGATGTGATTGATCACATCTCTCTGCCCGATTCAGATTTTATGGCAAACGCGTTTGGCCTGGATGATGTCCTGTCACCAGATGAAACCACTCCAGTATTAACCATTAGAGTGAAACACATGGGTTTCCCATTCAGTTTCTATCTGGATGCAAATGCAGAGAATGAAGATATTACTCCATCACCATCCAAGGCAGTCACCTGGATATCAAATAACAGTGGCGAATGGGGTAACCCTGATAACTGGCACACTGGAACGGTTCCGGGCCAAGATGATAATGTGGTTATAAATAGAGATGTAACTGTTACTATTGCAAATAGAGCTGTAACTGTAAGAAGTATTAACAGTGAAGGATCTTTGGTGCTTAACGGGGCTAGCTTAACAATTTTAGGTGGAGATTCTAATATCACTGGTTCGTTTATTATGACTAATGGGTCATCTTTAACGGGTGATGGCGAGAGTGTAGTATTTACTTCAAACGGTACAAGATCGTTTGATGGAGCAACTTTTGTTGCTAGAAATGGGGCGGAAATATTACTGCCTTCCGTTACAGAATATAGATCACTTGATAGTTCTCATTGGATCGCGCATGGTATCGGCAGCAGGATTGACCTTAGTGGTTTAATTCGGATACGGAGAGATAATCAACTGCATTCTATCAATGCCTTGGCAGGAGGGCGTGTTGATTTAGACAATCTTCTTGAAATTGATACCAGTATTTTTATTACTATTGATGGGGATGGTAGTTTGCTTAATATGCCTTCATTAACACATCTTGAAGGTTCAAGAGGTGGCAACCTAACTATAATGAATAACGGTGATATGCATGCTCCAAATTTAACTTCCCTGAAAAGGTTAACACTATTAACTGACAAAACAATCAAATTCCCTACCGACCAGATTAGAAAATTAGATAGAGTTAATATTAGGGTAGACGGTTTTGCTGCTGATTTTAGTGGATTAATTGACATTTATTGGTCTGTCATAAAACTAAGAAACGGCGGTACCATTGACTTGAGTAATGTTACAAACATTGATACAACAAAACTCTCTGTCTTTGGAGGTGTAACATTAGCGCTTCCATCTGTTACAAGTTATAGGTCTGCGAGTCTGTTTCATCGATGGGAAGTCAGTGACCCTGGCAGTAGAATTGATCTCAGTAATTTAAGGGAAATCAGAAATTATAGTGAAGACTTCCTTGAGATTAATTCTCTTAAAGGCGGGACAATTGATTTGAGTAATCTCCAAACCACCGTAATCCCGCTTCACATAACTGCGGATCGTAGTGGAAGCCTTGTAGATCTATCGTCGCTGAAGCAGTTACCATTAAGTAGTGTAATTAAGGAAACCAATAACGGTAAAATAGATACAAGTGCTAATATATCAACTACGCCTCTACCAACACCATTATCAACATTATTAAAAAGAGCTAATTTAACAATTGATGCATCATCAAATATAAATACTGACCACATTACTGCAATTGGCCAAAGCAAGATTACAGTAGATGGTATACATGCAGATTTCAGTGGTGTAGACTATATTGTTGAGTCAACAATAACCTTAATAAATGGCGGTACTGTTAACTTAAGTAGAGTTACAGAAATTGCAGAAACATCTTTCAATGTTAATGGTGGGGTTATCTTATCGCTACCATTCTTAACAGATTGCCGGATTTTTAAGAGTCCAAACTGGAGTGCCATTGGCAATGGAAGCAAGATTGATCTTAGTGGTCTGGTTTTAATAAAGGGCGGTATTGAAGACGTTATTCACATTAATGCCCAAGATGGAGGAGTTATAGATCTAATGAATCTTAAAATCAGTGACGTCCCGCTTCAAAATAGTGCCGATGGAGATGGAAGTCTCATTGATCTAACATCTTTGAAAGAGTTGCCATTTAATAGTACAATAAAGGAGACCAATGGTGGAGAAATAGATACAAGTGCTAATATATTGACCACACCACCAACACCACGACCAACACCAACACCAACACCACGACCAATACCGACAATACCAACACCAACACGAAAACCAATACTGACTCCATTCCCACCAGGAAAAATAGTAGATTTAAATAATAGCATTTTAACAATTGATGGATCCATAGATTTTAATACTAATCAAATTGAGGATATCCGGAATAGTAAAATTACAGTTGATGGTGTACATGCTGACTTCAGCAGCGTAAAAAGTATTGATGAAGCAGATATAGTTCTAGAAAATGGTGCTACGGTTGACTTTAGCAGTGTAGAGGATATTTATCGAGCTACTATAATTTTAAAGAGTGGAGGCTCTATTGATTTTAGAAGCGTAAAAAGTATTGGTGAGGCAGATATAGTTCTAGAAAATGGTGCTACGGTTGACTTTAGCAGTGTAGAGGATATTTTTTCATCCACTATGATTTTAAAGAGTGGCGGCTCTATTGATTTTAGCAATGTTGAGGACATCTCTTCCTGTAGAATAACAATTGATGGTGTACATTCCAACTTTAACAACTTCTTAAAGGAAATTAATAAAGCTAGTATAACCATAAAAAATGGGGCTACGGCTGACTTTAGCAGCGTAATTGATATTATTTCTTCCACTATAATCATTAAGAGTGGTGGTACTATTGACTTTGGAAATGTTGCATATATTGAAGGAACTTCTTTCTTTGTTAAGGATGGAACTGAATTATCTTTTCCATCCTTAACTAGTTATTTCACAGATAGAGATCAAGATTTGAATGCTAGTGGTGAGGGAAGTAAGATAACTGTTCCTAATTTAACTGAATTCAAAGGTTCAGATACTGCGATATTTATGCGTGCGGAAGACGGAGGAGTTATTGATTTAAGCAACATTAAGAGTTCATTTGCCACTACTATTAACGTAACTAGTGATGGAAATGGCAGCCTGGTTGATCTGTCGTCGTTAAAGGCCATTCCCATAGATAGCACACTTAGTGAAGTTGATAATGGCAAAATAGAGATTAATATTGACATTACAAAACCAACCATTTTATCAGAAGCTAATTTGGTAATTGACGCATCATCAAATATACCGACAGATCAGATATTATTGTTTTACAGAAGCAACATCATGATTGATGGGGTTCATGCTGATTTCAGCAATATAACTGGCGTTGCTAATTCAACAATCACCCTTAAAAATGGTGGTACGGTGGATTTTAGCAATGTTACAAGTATTGATGGAACATCATTCTTTGTTCACGATGGGGTAACATTGTCTCTTCCATCAGTTAAACGTTGCCTGAATTCTAGAGACTCAGATTGGATTGCGGAAGGACCAGGAAGTAAATTAGAACTCATTAATTTAACAGAAATAAGACGATATAGCAGCATGCTAGTGATAAGAGCATCAAATGCAGGCGTTATTGATCTTGGTAAACTAACTGACGTAAAAAAAGACGATTATTATATTGTCGAAATAAATGTCTCTGGTGATAGTAGTTTGATTAAACTATCTTCTTTAAAAACCCTTCAAGGTACCGAAGATTCTTTGAACGTAATAAGGATAGATAATAATGGCATACTGGACGCTCCAAATTTAACTTCATTATTGTATGGTGTATTAGAATTTGAAGGATCATCTAACGTTACATTTGAACCGCTTAAACATATTACTTTTAGCCGAATAGTTACAAGGGGTGCTTACGTTAATCTCAGTAATATTACAAACATAGACAACTCATGGCTCAGCGCTTATGATGGTGGAACATTATATCTACCTTCTATAACTAACAGTGTGGTATCATATAAGAATGATTATGATATTTTTTGGCGCGCTCAAGATTCAAGTAGCAAAATTGATTTAAGTAACTTAAAAGAGATAAGAGATAAAGGCCAGGTTGATTATGACGAATCTTTTTATATTAAGGCTTCTAAAGGCGGAACTATTGACTTAAGTAATCTTACCACCGTCGACGCTCGTGTATATTTTAACTCCAAAGATGATGGCAGTACAATAAATATGCCTTCATTAGAGCGTATTTACTGGCAGTTTGTCGATCAAAGAATTCCTGAATTTACAGGAGCGTTAATCTTAGATGATGGTACTATTTTTGCACCAAACCTAACTGAATTAATAGGTTCAGGAATAACAATGAGAAACCCTACAGATTTCAACACAAATCAATTTACTAAGATAGCTTCAAGCAGGTTTTATATAACTGAGAATGCAGACTTTAGTAATCTCGTAGACATTACGAGCTCAGAACTCGTTATCGGTGGTGGTGCTAATATTAAGTTAGACAATGTGGTACATATCGATGATGTATTGATTGATGTTCGCACAGGGACAACAATATCATTACCTAAAGCAACCAGTTATACTTTTATAGGCAAAAGTGATGTGCATGGCGGAGAAGAATTTCGATCTCTTGGTAAAGACAGCAAACTTGACCTCAGTAATTTAACAGAAATTATCAATCCTTTTGCTTCTGTTTCTTTTATGGCTGACGTAGGAGGATATGTTGATTTAAGTAATCTTGTTTCAACAGATGCTCGCATTAGTTTTAGGGCTTATGATAACGGCAGTATAATTGATTTATCGAAATTAACTACACATGATAACGTCTCTTTTTTTGAAAGAGACGGCGGTATTATATTACGACCATGAGATTTGGAAAATGCAAAAGGATTCGTCAATAGAGTCTTTTAAGGGGACAGTGATGTTAAACATATGTCGTTTTCCTAAGCTACACTTAACTTGTTTAAGAACAATTTGTTATAGCTCTATTAGCTATATTAGTAGGTAGTTAACGTGGTCTAAGGCCATTACTGATTTTTGATCTCAATCACTTTCTTAAACACATGTGCACCCAAAAGCGAAAGCAGAAAACCAAGATAAGGTTTGCGGCTCAGCGGAGTTAATCTTATTGCTTTAGCAAAAGCTGTGCGACCTTTTCTAACATTTCCGTTGAGACAATACAAGATTCCAAGGTCGTAATAATGCCGACTATACCCTTTAGATGTTAAAGCTACATGTTGCTGTTTGTATTTCTCTATCCGTATTTCATTCGATCTGATTAGCAAACTTAGGTTCTTACTAATTTGGTTTTGGTGACACCTATATTTAACAAGGACGTCACTAAGACATTCCCATTTATAGTCTTTTGATATCCGGATCCAAATATCCAGATCTTCGCCGTACTGCATTTTCTCATCAAATAGGCCTATTTTTTCAAAGCACTCCCTTTTCAACAGTACACTTGAGGTGATAATGCAGTTAATTACAAATAGATCTGAATACAGATTCCCTCGTTTGACTGCCCGTTTGAGGTTCAAAGTCTTTCCACTCACAGCATCGATTTTCATAATACTTGTATACACGCCACCAAAGTCGGTTGTACTATTTTCCAACAAGGGCACCTGCTTTGTTAATTTGTCCGGCAGCCATTCATCATCATCATCTAAAAATGCAATATAGATTCCATGAGAGTTAAGGATGCCAACGTTTCTTGCTGCCCCGGGTCCCTTGTTAGAGAGAAGACGGTAATACTTGATCTTTGGATCTTTGAAAGATTGCACAACTTCTTGAGTATTATTGCTTGAAAAATCATCAACTATAATGATTTCAAAATCCTGAAATGTTTGATTTTGCACACTAACAATTGCTGACCGAAGCATTTCTGTACGGTTATGTGTGGGAATAACCACGCTCACTAACGGTTTAGTTTTGGGCCTTAAGCAGATTTGGCCGCTCGTATCGGTATTGCTCTTCGGTGGTAGATATCCCCCCCCACTCTCGGTTTCATCTTCCAGTTGGTTATGGGTAGGGGTTAATTCCTCTCTTTTTTCGTAATCCTTGGCTGCACATCCACGAATCCGTTTCTCCAATTCACTTAGCGAATTAGTTTTTACCCTACTTTCGTCCACTTCAAAGATAAGGTGATTGAGAACCATAGATGCATGTTGACTATAAGGTTGAAACCATAAACGATAATAATCTGCCTCTGTACCTGGAACGTGTCGGTACATGAGGCGAATTCGTCTCTTTTGAAAAGAATGCGCCTCATCAATCTTATTAAGGATGTGTCTAACTTTTTCCCTTTGCCGTAAACGGTTTATCATTGGAAGACCTCCTCTCATTTATTTTGTTGAGTTTCTCCAGTACATTATATTCTTTAAAAGTTTTATCGATTTGAATGTCAGTTTGTGTTTTCTCTTCTAGATTAGAAACATAATTATTCACCGAATGGAGAGATCCTTCTTGGGTTTTTCGGATTTTGTCAAAATGAAGACTTCTTTTAGTAATTCTCTTGCATGGGATATTATTAAGTAATGACATAGTCTTAAACCATATATCATCTCCTGTGGGACATAGATTTGAAAAAGTATTCTGATTTATCACCTCTTTATTTAATGATCCTGGTGGGTAAAGTATTCCGCTACACCCAATAGGGAATATGTTTAAGCTGGATTGATCTTCCATGAGTTCATAAGACCATTTTTTGTATGGCAGGAGATTACCCCTTGAGTCAAATTCTATGGTTTTTGCGTGATAACATAATATTGTTTTTGGATATTGTATGCTTTGTAAATACAATTTTTTAAACCAGTATCTAGGATAAATTATGTCATCATCTATAGTTAAGAGATAGTAGCTAGGAAATTCCTGAAGTGCATATATAAGCTTCTTATATGATTTGCAATTTCCTTTTACAACTCGGATTTCAAGGCCTCTTGATTTTTGATCTAATAGATTTTTATTTATATCTATATCAGCTATTTCTTCACAAGAAACCCATAAAATTATCTTTTCCGGCTTTATAGAATTCTGTAATATTGATTCTATTGCGAGATGCACGGTATTTAATCTTTTCGGATATGTCGTTAAATTTACGATATAACCTTTTATACTGTTGTTTTCATTTAACTTTATATTTCTACCCAAATATTTTCTTATGGTTAGTTTCTTTTCGGAAACTTCTCTTTTGAAGATCCTAATACCGTAACATAGACTTGAAATCAAATCGTTTATATAAACATTCAGTGTTCTTCTCCTCTCATCTTCTACTTGTAGTTTGGGTTGTTAATATATAGCAAAAAACTCACCTTGGTTAATGTAAACGCTCTAAATTAAGATCATTAAAGAGTGATATTTTTTAAGAAATTGTATGTAACCTGTTATACTTTTGTTAGCTGTTCTCTATTAATTTATAAGAGATTTAGGTATATGTACCACCAACATGTTGTGCTTTTTATTGCCTGTTTTAAGTAAGGACGAAATAATCAGGAAGAATCTTATTTCGCAAACAGGTTCGCTATGATGTTGTACAGCAAAAACTTCGGCTTGTTTTATTAATTTTTCTGGCTCTTCACCTAATGAGAGGCAAAAATAGTAAGCTAATGTGGAAAATTTAATCCTTAATTACTTATCTCTTTAGATGATAATGTTAAATCTCCCCACAAATTTGGTCGTCTGTATGAACCTGTATCAATTAATCCATTCCAGTCAAATTGTACGCTAATACCATTATCCCTATCATTATTTCCTAAAAGGATACCCATTATCTTATTGGGGGTTGGTATTGTTTCAATTGTGGTCCATGGAATTGCAATCTCCGTCAAAGGACGTACTGTCTTTGCCATAATAGCACCCCCGGATACCATATCCTCTATATTTACAATAAAATGGTAATCATCATCATTCATGCTTTGTGTCGCATCATGTGCTGTATCAAGAAAAATCTCAACTCCATCATCCTTCCATAATTTTTCATTAGAGACTTCGCTTATAAGATCAAAGATTTCAAATAGGAAATAAAGATAGTTATCGTCATATACTGTCGAAACTCTTATAAAATTATCACTTCTAGATGGATCGGAAAAGTAAATAGAATTTGCCTTAGGCCAAATATCACTATAAATTAAACCATCTATATTTATTGGCGTTTTTGTTTTTAAAGAGACTATAGAATTTCTCTGGAAATTGTTTGATTTCTCTTTGATCATTACTGCGCTAGCATACTTGCCTTTAAACTCACTGGAAGGTTCCCCGTCCCAACTTACAGATAGGCCAACTTTGCCAGAGAGATCAGGTACAACTTTAGTAAAGCAGGCAATATACCCCTGCCTGTTACTTGACGGTAACCTTGTAGATGGGTCTAACGGCCCATTGAACAATAGATTCCCATAATTATCATACCCCGCAGAGCTCTCATTTATAAAATTCTTATGATTAACAAGGGTAACCAGTGACGCCCGATTCCAATCATAAGCGCCGCGGTCTGCATAAAATGCAATTGTATATTTATTGTCTGGGTTTAACCCGTCAAACATTAACTCGAGGGGGCTGTTCTCTTTGTTTATGTATGAGATGGCACCTTTTGTGTTAATTTTTCCATTAAAAACCGTATGGGCATCGGTTGGTTTTGGTTCTTTACCATGACTTGCCTGGGCTTTCCCATTAAATGATCCGCCATTTACAGTAAACATAATACCCGTGCCAATGCCTGAAGAGAAATCTATCAATTCACCGGTGTTAGGCAGACCAGAGTCGCCATTTGGTGAGGTAATCATTGTTATATTATTATCTAATTGACCTTGTTTCCATGCTAAATCATTGTACGCTATATTACCGGTAGATTCATCTTCTATCATGATAGCATTTGCATATTTACCCTTGAATCTATTCGCGTGTTTACCATCCCAGTTTACAGTTAGCATTATTTCACCAGAAGTGTTTGGGATGACATTAGTAAAACGTGCAATATATCCATTTACATTATCCGATGGTAATCTGGTAGAGTTGTCATCTGAACCATCAAATAATGAATTACCTTGATTATCACGTCCAGATGAACTTCTGTTTTTAAATCCGTTATGTTTAGCAAGGGTTACCAAACCGGCACGGTCCCAACCATACTTTGCCCTGTCAACGTAAAAGATAATTGTGTAACTCTTTGCAGTATCTAATCCTTCAAACATCAACGCAAGCGGGCTGTCTGGTTTGTTTATGTATGAGATGGCACCAGTTGTACTAACTTTACCAAAGAAGGCATCATAAGCATCTGTAACTTTTGGTTCTCTTCCGTGCAATGCCTGGTTAGTTCCATCAAAAGTACCACCGTCAACGGTTAGTGTGATGCCGGTTTTTTGATCCGTGGAAAAATCTGACAATTCAGAAAAACTTGGTAAAATTGAATTCCCATTAGGTGAAGTGATCATTGTTATATTGTGATCAAGTTGTCCAGGTTTCCAAGCCAAGTCGTTATACGAAGAAAACCCCGTCACAAATTCTATTGCTCCTATATCACACGTAACAATACCATCATCGTTTCCATCTGACCTAGGAATGCCAAGTTGATCAGTTTCAGAGCATGAAGCGCTATTTCCAGCATCAATTGCCTGACTATTGCTTGACACCTGAAAATGTCCTTTATCTTCTATAAACATGCCTAACCCAGGATCACCAGTAAGGTCACTCTCTAATAAGGATATATCACAACCATTCAGATTACCTATAATATTATTTCCCAACGAGGTAATTGTACCCGCGCAGTCCATACCAGAGACAGCTATGTTTCCAGCAAGAATAGTGTTTTGCAACTCCACTTCGCCAAAAGAGTATTTACCATCGTTAGAATTGAATATACCGCCGCCTGATTCAATATTTTGAAAAGCAAACGCCGCATTATCTGTTATTGTACAACTATTTAACTTTAGTTTACCGCTATTATGAATACCACCGCCATTGGAATCTAAAAGTTGACCGCTAAAGTCGCCATTGCCTGTGATAGAGCTGTTTGTAATAATCATCTCACCACCATTAGAAATACCTAGACCACTATCAACCACAGAAGCAGAGTTACCAAAAATAGCGCAATTTGTTATGTTTACATTTCCAACCCAGTTCAGAATACCACCGCCACCATTATGAGAAATAGTGCTATTAATAATGCTTATCTTACCTTTGAAAATGGAGATACCTCCACCACCATAATCAGCAAAGTTACCGGATATAGTGCTATTAATAATGGTCATATCTCCGTTAAAATTACGAATACCACCTCCCTCCCCTTCTGACTTATTGGACATAATTGCACAATCGCTGATATTTACGATGCCCCCCAAGTTAGAAACACCAGCTCCGCCAGAACTATCAAACTCACCCTTACCATTCATAACCGTTAAATCATTAATGTTTACGGTAATAGGTCCTTTGATTTTAAAAATAACAGCTTGCATATTACCGTCCAAAATAGTGTCATTATCACTTGTTCCTCTAATTGTTATACTGTCAGTAATATCAAGGTCTTCGGTTAGTTTGTAAATGCCAGAAGGAATAAAGATTATATCTGTGCCTGGTGCATTATTTGCGGCGATAATGGCTTCTCGTAAGGAACAATCTGCATCACAAATACCATCCGTAGTATCATCTGTTTTTGTGACATTGAAAGACGATGCATAGCTATATTTATAAGACAAAAATCAATGTGCACACCAAAAAAGTTTAACAAAAATATTGGGGTTTATTTTTACCTGTTTTCATTGACACTACTAATAGTGGGTTTAGCTCTTGAACTATCCATACAACAGACTAGCTAACCGTAAATAATTCGCCTAGGGAACAAGTATCGTTGTGTACCTTTAGAAGGTGATATGTTCACCATTTAATCTCATCATAGACACCCATTTGATGTCTGAGTCTGCCTTTTTGCACGGGTACAAATAAATTAAATATTTGTAGTGGGATAAAGAGTAAGCCTTTAGGTCTGTACAGAATATAATCTTTTTCTATATATACATTATGACATCGCATAAACATTTGTCAATTAGGTGATTCCCCTACATTGTCAGTAGGGAAATACCTTACAAACTTGTAGGCAATTATATTTAACTGACACATGAAAATCATATGGAAAGTTGCAGAAGTTCAAACACAATTTTTACGAAAATGTACTTATTCTTATCAGCAGAACAAATAACCGGGTAATTGAAATGGTAGAACTAGGTGATTTTTCTAAAACTGTAGGATCGGTTTCTGTTAATCTGATTAGCAGAAATGTTTATGTTACAAATAGTGGTCCTGCGTAGATAATGGTTATCTTGAAACCTGACGTTAGCGCGGGTGATTTAATCAACGGGATTGACAGAATCTACATATGCCTTAAATGCAGACAAAAGGGATTGCGGATTATTTAGAGTTTCTGGCTCTTCTAACCTTCCAGAGTCTCCTTCTGAATCTATATAGGTAACTATATCTATAAATTTCCGCACCTCTTCAATAGATAATTCACAATCTTTACCATTAAAGCTTAGAGCCTTGCCATCAACCTTAACAACAAAGCAAAGATTATCAGAAATCTCACCGGTTTTTATTAAAGATATAAGTGCTTCTATCTCTAATATTTCCTTATCTTTTTCCATACGGTGCGTGCCCCTATTTTACAACTGGTTTATGGAATTCAACCGATATTAAGGTTAGAAGTAAAAGGTTAGAGTTAATAGTAAGAAAAGAGTTTGGTTTGCCTCTGTAAGAAAAGGAAAGAGAATGAGATAATGGATTACTAATTATCAGAGTTGTCCGGTTAGGTATTTGCGTAACACATAGTGTGCTAACCTTGAGTGCCTAAAATGCCTAAAATTATAAAAATTTATTATTAATAAAAAACAAGGCTATTAACTTTGGGCATTTTTTCGCATCATGATGTTGTAGAATGTTCATAAATATGAAACATTTTTACACTGCAAAAAGCTAACCGGACAACGCTGACTAATTATATAAAAAACCATTATTTTGAGTTGTTTATCATATCAACCTTTTCGTTTAGTCTTTTATCAATTGAATCAATCTTTTTATCTTTGTCCCACATTATACTCTACATTATGTGTTTAGGAAATATTTTTCTAATAATGTTCATTTGGGAATTGTATGGATGTAAAGAAAAAACCAGCATGCGTACTTAAAAACAGATTCGGAAATGATCACAAATGATCTATTATCTGAAGAAGGGAGACTAATTGTCTCCCTCCCTCCACACAATCATACGAATATGCCTACAACTCATGATACAAAATAATTAAATGGTAATAACGGACCATAACCAGTTTGATTATTGTGATAACCCGGATGTGCTGCCATTCTTAAAAGATGGTTTTTCATGTCCTCGTTATTCTCTAAAGGGGAGTTGTTTAGATCAGAACCGTTGTGTTTTGAAGCAATTAATGCTGCCAATCCTGCAACAAAAGGTGTTGCCATTGATGTTCCGCTTAATTCTGCATATCCTCCATCTTTGTAAGTTGACCATATTTCACTTCCTGGGGCCATTACATCTACTTCACCGCCCCTTGATGAGAATCCGGAGGGATTACCATTTGAATCATGTGAAGCAACAGTTAGTACACCGCCATACCTGCCAGGATATCCAATACTATTTTGATATAGAGAACCTTCATTCCCCGCCGCACAGATCACATACTTTCCATAAAACAGTGCGTATTGTACCGCCTGGAATAATTCGTTATCGGAACCAGCTCCGCCAAGAGACATTGAGATAATGTCAGCTCCCTGATCTACGGCCCAAAATATACCATCTGAGATCCAAGAAAAAGATCCACTCCCCTCATTCCCTAATACTTTACCAATTAGCAATTCCACTTTTGGCGCTACCCCAACAAATCCTACGCCATTTAATCGGGCCCCAACTATTCCGGCACAGTGTGTTCCATGGCCGTTTTCATCTTCTATACCATCTCCTGTAAAATCCTTTGTCGCCACAATAGCATCTTGTAAATCAGGATGATCAATGTCTACTCCTGTATCCAGGATAGCTACTTTAACTCCTTCACCTTGTGTTAACCTCCATACGTCAGGAATCCCAAGAATAGACTCTGCCCAATTTATACGTTCCGGTTCTTCTTCTGCAGTTTTAGCTAACATTTCTATGTTATTAACAACCCTATGAATCTTGTATTTAGGCAATCCACACTGAATCTTGGCCGCTTTTGATTTTCTTTCAATCTTTCTTTTTGCCATCTTTTTACCCCCATCTCTTAAGATTAAAATTATATTTTTTTAAAAGCCTTACTTCAATCAAGTGCAAACTTATGCATAGGGTAGATCTTTTCAACTTCAGTTCCGTTAGCGGTATATTTTACGCTAAACTCATCCTTTCCATCTGTCTCAATTACAATGTTATTATCAACAACGGTATGGGTCTTTCCCGTGGTATCGTGAGGTTTATTCATTACCCAACCGTCACCTTTTGAAGTCTGAAATATGTCACTGCCTATAAGGGTTTCACCTTTTTTGTCAGAATATTCCAAAAGCTTTAGCAGTAATTGAGGATGAGGATTATTATTGCCCTTTCCGCATGAAATAATGGAGACTTTTGGTTTCAGCCTTTGCAAGAGATCGTTACGAGTCCCCCTATTGGAGCCGTGGTCAGCAACCTTGCACACTTCTACCATTTTCAGTCTGTTCAGATATCTTTCGGAAACATTCTCTAGTCCCTCTTTGGTGTTTTTATAGCCAGGAATATCGCTTCCGAAATAGAATTGAAATCGTCTGTAATGGAGAACGAATACTATACTGAAATTATTTTCATTAGCATTTATCTGTTTCTCCTTATTGGATATTACCATTTTGTTGTGTGCTTTATCATATATAGAGTTATATGCTATGGTCTCAATATGCAGATTGTTTGCCAGTTTTATCTGGTCTTTTCCTATACCTGTTCTGTTTGACCACTGAACAGTCTCCCTTTTGATCTTCTTTTTGTTAATCCACTCACGATATTTATCATCAAGTAAAGATTTGGAATCTATCTCCAATCCACGATCAATAATTTTCCTTATTTTTAATTTCTTTTTGTCTGCCAGGTAAAAAAGACCGGTAGGCCGAGATGATGATGGGCGTCCCATATGCTCTTCGTTATAATTCGTAAGCATCATATAATCTATTGTATTTTTTTTTATGACTTTTTTCAGGTATTCATAAATCTTCTCTGCCTCAATTTTCTCTTTTAACTTATCCTCGCCCGCATCTACCATGAGGATCTTCTTCATGCCAAATTCATCGCATGGTGCTTCAATAATTATGGAATCGGCTTCGCCCACATCTAAAATATGTATCTTTAGTTTACTGCAATCATTGGCAAATAATGCAGAACGACAAGAAAACAAAAACAATAGAATAAAAAAGAATAAAGCTCTTTTGCATCTTAACATTTTATGTCTCCTTAAAAGAAAATGGTTTGAAAATCGTATCTATTCAGCATCCAGTAGTCAGAAGCCAGAATTCAGAATAAAGCTTAGTTCCTGGGTTAAATTAGTAAACATTTAAGGTATCTGTTTAGGGTGTATTGCACACCCGTCTACTTACGCATCCACCCCTCTTTTTAGAGGGGATTTAGGGGTGTGTTATTAGATTTCGCAGAACAGTTACCATTTAAGTGAAAAAAACAAACTTACATACGTTTTGCCAAACAATAAAACAAGAAATATCGTATTGATACCTTATTCTAAATTCTGAATTCTGGCTTCTGAATTCCAAATACCCTGAATAGATACTGAAAATCTTACACCCATCTTCAACTATCAACTTTTCACTTATAACTATTCACTTTCCATTTTATCTAACTCCATAATTCCGCCTTTATACAGTTTTTTACAACTCCCTGCTTCTGTAGAATAAATCTTAACATAATCACCATCTCATAAGGTCCGCATAGATAAAATATCTTTGACTCTATATCCTTTATACGATTAACAATCATGGTTTCATCAATGCGGCCATGCTCCAGATATAACCTCCCCTGGCTAAATCTCTTATCCTTGTATAATGATTTTGGAATCCCTGTACCATTAAATTTATTATATTGCTTTTCACAGGTGATTACAATATGGCATTTAAGCATAGTATTTTTCATACTTAAACTATTTAATTCATCAAAAAAAATTATGTTATTTTTGGACTTACATGTGTAAAATAGCGTACATTCTGTCGCTGGAAATTTATGACTAATATAGCGAAGCATACTCATTATTGGAGCGATACCACTGCCACCGACAATAAAGACCGGTAAGAGTTGTGTATGATGTTTATATATAAAATCACCGTATGGCCCGTTGATATTCAATTGCGTGCCTATTGACGCATCAAAGATTTTTTGTCTGTAAGTACCTGATGCAAGAACGGCAATTTCCAGATATTGTTTGTTGCTTGGTAAAGATGTGATAGAAAAGCTTGTATAATCAACATCATTTTTATGCGCGTTGTTGGCAATAGAGACATCTATATACTGCCCGGATGAAAAGTTGATGTTATCACCATCTAAACTCTTTAGGCGGAGAACCTTTACATTTTCAGTATGCTGAGAAATTTCTGAAATTCTATACTGTTTCATACTTATATATACTTGTTAAGGTTTTTTTTGAACCATGACAATGCCGGAGTATTTTGGGCTGTTGTATTTTTGTCTGTAGTATTTTGGATAGTTGTAACTGTTTAAAATTTAATTTTATTAATTTTTTTATTTCTAGCGAATTTTATAAGGCTAAAATCAAAAAAAAATGTCTAACAAAATTATCATAATATTCATATCATTGCTATTGTTAATTGGAATTATTGGATGTAGTAGTAAACTGCAGTTTACATATACTGATCCTACTGTAGAAAATTTTTCTAAAAGCCTGCGTTATGAAAATTCCTGGGAAAAGGATCCTACGGTAGGAGAATTGGAAAGAAATGAAGTAAGGGAAGATAGTTTTGATAAAAATATAACAGTGAAAGTGAAAGAGATAATAGATGTTGCCTCCGTTCGTCTTGAGACCGGAGAAATTATCAAATATATAGGGATTGAACCTCCAGCTATGGATAGTAAATTTTTTGAAGAGGGAAGAAATTTTAATAAGCTATTAGTCTCAAGAAAAAAGATTACACTGGAATATGATTTACGTGGGAGGGACATTAATGGTAATCTGTTAGCATATGTTTTTGTTGAAGGCCACTTTGTTAATGCAGAAATCATCAAACATGGTTTTGCAAGGTTCCGCCCACACCCTGAAAACACAAAATATGATAAGGCCTTTACCGTATATCAGAAGGATGCAATGAAAAGGGGTAATGGGATATGGTCTTTAGAAGAATGAATAGTATTTAGCATTTATAGTATTACCCTGTAAAAACTTCTTTTTTTAGAAAGAAATCTTTACTGTCCATTGTTAAGTTATTTGTAACAGTATAGTTGCTGGTTACTTGATACTAGATGTTTGATAATTTATTCAACCGGCTTAAAATGTTATATTTTAAATCTAAATCGTCTTTCTTTCATGTTGCATCTTGGCTATGAAACTAGAATTGTAACTATTTACCAGTATTTAGAATCCAGCATCTAGTGTTTTGGCTGCGGCTTTGCTGCACTATAGTATTACCCCGTAAAAACTTCTTTTTTTAGAAAGAAATTTTTAACGTGCAGTGTTAAGTCCATTGCACCAACATAGTTACTGGTTACTTGATACTAGATGCTTGATGATTTATTTAAACGCCTTAAAAACGTTATATCTCAAATTAAATTCGGCTCTTTTTATGTTGCATCTTGACAAGAAAGATAGAAATCTAACTATTTGCCTGTATCCAGTATCCGTTGCCTGTATCCAG
>JAIQZO010000088.1 GCA_021777055.1 Candidatus Anammoxibacter sp.
TAATAGTATTGTTTTTAATTAATAATAAATAAATTTCTATAATTTTAGCTTATTTTAGGCAATTTAGGCAATTTAGGCATTTTAGGCACTGGATGTTAGCGCCTATATCTGCCATGCAAATACATAACCGGACAACGCTGATGTATAATAGCTTTATATACTGATTATTAATTGTTACTGTTGGTAGTGGTGCTAGTGGTAATGATCTTCTAATTCGCACTATTTGTTACAGTAACAGTTGTTTTTCTTTTGTTCATTTGAAAGTTTAACTCAAGTTCTTGCCCTTCACTTAGTTCTACTATTTGTTCTTCATCGCTAAATCTTCTCTTTCTAACGCTTACTTTATAACTATCTGCTTGAAGGGATTTTGATACATAATTCCCCTTTATGTCAGTTGCTGTCCGGGTGACGTCTACGTTATTTGTTATTTTTACAAGTGCAAACGGGATGACGTTGCCTTCTTTATCAGTAACATTTCCTTTAATAATACTGCTTAATGGTGTTAACCCTATATTAACTGGGGGGCTTGTCGATCTTATATTTACATCTTTCAGTGTTTTACTCTGAAATCCTTCCTTTGTAAACCGAATAGTATGAACACCGGCATTTAACGGTAAAGAATAATCCCCGTTTCTGTTAGTTGTATCTGTAGCGAGAAAACCGTCCACTGTTATTCGCGCTCCGTTTAATGGTTCGTTAGTATTATTATTAAATACTTTTCCTCGTAAATCTGCGGTTCCAAAATTCTGCGCATTAATCACTGTTTTTGCAGTTAAGGATGTGTTATTAAACTTGTCAGTTGCAATAATCAGAGTTTTGTAAAGTCCGAAGATATCAACACCGTTAAACTGTACTTCGTAACGATTATTTGATTCTGAAAATTGGAGAGTTAACTGTTCTGGTGTGGTGCTCTTTGGTGGAAAGATCAAGGCTTGAACATCTTTAAGATTGTTGTCTGGGTCTATTACAATTGCCCATAAAGTAACAGACTTTGTGTTTCTTAAGACGAGGTTTTCCTGAATTCCTAATATAGTTGGGCGTTGGTCAACAATAAATAATGGATCATTTATTGCCTCATTTAAGAATGGGGATATATTTGTTTCTATACGGGAAAGTTCGTCTATTTCCGGTATGTTTCCAATGAATCGGTTTTGTCCGATAAAAGTTAATGAGCCTTCAATTCCATCATCAATTTCATTCGGTATGCCATCCCCATTATCATCTATTTGTGGATTTTGGTTGTCAAATATTTCTCTTGTTGTAATGTTTGCTTCAGACCAAGATGTTGTAATTGATTTTCCCACTTTAATACCATAGAAAAATTTCCCTGAAAAAGATGTTAAACCATCTCCGCTTATATTCGTCTTACCAGTGTTACACTCTTCATTGTTTGTTTTACATTCATCTGTTGATGTGATTACTATTCTTCCTAAACCAACACCATTACGTTCTATTTTTAGATCGTCAATAAATGATCCGGCTTGCGGTGATTCAATAATAATATTTACTGGAAATCTTTTTGGTGGATTCAGAGGGTGTTTTCTTTGTAAATTGATAAAAAGGTTATCTAACCAGAGATCAAGATCTGTTGATCTTATGACTTCGTTTTCGTTTATATTGAAGATCTCTTTCTCTCCAGGACCTATCATATATATAGTGAGCGGCGTCGTTACTGTAGAAAGTTCATTATCCGTATTAATCAAATTTAAGGCCCAATCTTCTATTGCTTTTTGCAGATTGATTGTAGTTGGTAAAGCATCTGTATCAGGTATACCATCTTCGTCTACGTCATTATTTGCGTCTGGATGTAAATAAAATATACGATTAGTTTGTTCCTCCAGATTAACGTTATCAGGTATTCCAAGGGCCTTAATTACTTGATAAACATATCCACTAATCCCATTTGTCGCATTCCAGAGGATGTTTGCTGGGGAGTTACCACCTCCCGCGACAATTATAGCCATTCCAAGGGGCTTTCCGATTGGGATTAATAATTCTTTTTCGTTTCCAGTGAAATCCTTGGTACCATCAAATCTAGCAATAATTCTAATTTCACCCTGTTCTGCCCCAGATACTCTGAATTGGTGTGTAAATTCTCCTTCTTTGGAGATTGGTATGAAGCTATTAAAGTTTATGCTTCCGTCAATGTTATCAATTTCTAGGAAAACTTTCCCTGATTCCGGACTTGGACTTATTTTGCCAGTTAAACTAATAATATCTCCTCTTTCTGTACTGGAATTTGCATTAGTTACTAACGTAATAGAAGTCGTAACTGGAGAAACAAATATATCCATAAGGTCAGATGACGATCCAGATAAGTCCGTATTCCCATTCCAAGAGGAACTGATCTTCCATAAACCGCTTTTGTTGATTGCTCTCACTATTGAATATCTTCCGTCTTCATTTGTGAATGACTCTTCTTTGCTTTCACTTCCATCAGGCAATACAAATGTTGTAACAACTTTCCTGTTTATTTGCTGTGGAATGATCTCACCCGTAATTTCTAATATATTTCCAACCTTAACGGTATCCTCTATTTTGTTTATAATTTGTGTAAGAGTGCTTTCGCTTGATCCTTCGCTAACAACTTTGAGAATTATATTGTCAGATCTTGCCTTTTGTCCTGTAGTTGCTGTTACTCTTACCGGAAATTCACCAATTGGAGCTGACTCTTCGGCAAACAGCTTCAGCGTTGTTGCAAAAGGAGGCACCCCACTTGTCTTAAAGAATTCAAAATTTACATTTTCAGGTAGATTATCAACTTCCAAGAATATTTCATTGGTAAAATTGTCATTAGATAATATATTTATAGGGTAACTAACTTCTGCACCACGAATCGTCTCTTTTTTATTCTCAACTGTAGTAACCGTGAAATCAGGGCTAAAAGCAAGTAAAGGTGTAGCTGATGTGGAAAATGAACGTAACGTCTCGCTTTCTTTTGTAACTACGGCCATTTTATAGACGTGTGTTGCTCCTTCGAGAAAATCTGTATCTGTAAAGTTATTAATTTCTAGGTTTATTGGTTCATCTACGATTTTCTCGAAGTCACCGTCTGTAGATGAACTTCGATATATATTAAAACCAATGGGTTCTATATTTGTTTCATTATTAAACTGGTAGCGAATGTCAATAGCAGTACCATTAGGGTTAGGGATAGCTTCAAATTCTTTAAAAGCATGGGTGAATCTAAATACACCATTAAATGTTCCGGTATATAGGGTTGAAGAGCTTACAGAATCGGTCTTTAATGCCCTAATTGTACGGTCAGTTAATTGGGTGTTTATCCTTTTCCATGAAAGTCCTGAATCTCTGCTCATAAATATACCAGTTGAAAAATTACCTAAATAGATAACGTTTGGATTTATATTATCAATCGTTAGAATCCTATTAATGTCATGTGGTGAATTTTCCAGTCTAGACCAGCTTTCTCCACCATTAGTTGTCTTAAAGACTCCTCCGGAAAAAGTTCCGGCGTAAAGTATTTGGCTGTTTTTGGGGTTTATAGCTAATCCTTGTGTTTCTTTAAATAAACCGTTATTTACACCTTTCCAATTGTTTCCACCATCAGTTGTTTTAAAGATGCCTTTACCAGTCTTATTGTTAGTTTCAACTGCAACATATAAAATTTCCGGATCAGATGGGTCAATAACCAATGAATCTTCCCTAATATATTTGTACGGTAAGCCTTTATTTATCCTTTTCCAATTTTTTCCGCCATCAGTGCTCTTTAATATGCCGCTCCCGCTTGTCCCAGCATAAATAATATCAGGGTTAATATTGTCAATAACCAATGAAGTTACGAACACATCTGATTTAATAACTTCCCAGCTCTCTGCCGCATTTACCGTCTTATATATTTTCTGTGTACCTCCAGCATATAATACTTGTGCATTTAATGGGTCAACTCCTATAACAAATAAGCTATCATTTAATAATCCATCACTTTTGTTCTCCCAATTAACGCCATTATCAATGCTTTTGAATATGTTTCCTGTATTTGTTGCAGCATAAATAATGTTGATATCTGATATATCTATAACAATATCATTAACCTCTCCCAATGCAACACTTTCGCTACTAGTAACCCATTGATTTATTCCCGCGTTAATTGTATTTATAGTAACTTCTGTACATCCTTCTGCATTCTCAAAATTGGCGCAAATCATTGCAGTGCCATTATCATTTGCAGTTATAATGCCATTTGTGTCCACAGAAGCAATCTTTACATCAGAAGAAACCCAAATTGCTTTGTTTGTAATGTTTAATGTCCCATTCATTTCGGATTGGAGTATTGCAGAAAGTTTAACATTTGCTCCAATATGTGTTAACAGTATAGATTGCGGCAAAATTGATATAGAGTTGCTGTCGGCTGTAATTGATAGACATGGGCATTCAGTTATAGAAGACGGACAGCCATTAATATTAGTACCATTGCTGATAACTTCATTACAACATCCTGATATTATTAAATCTAAGATGCATAAAATGCCGTTATCTGAGTTGTCTGTGATTGAATTATCAATAATTTCAACTATAGAGGATGTGTCTACTATACGGATGCCGTCTGATTCATTTCTCTTAATATTGTTTTTATTTATTGTGGAGGACGATTCTTTAATCGCAATTCCTCCGCGAAGGTTTCTCTCGGAATTTACTGTTCCAGTTATAGTATTGCTGGTTACGGTTATGTCTTCTGATGAGATAAGTTGTATGCTTGCAATATCGTTTCTATCAAAATTATTACTATTAATATCTACTGATACCGAATCGCTTATTATTATGCCTACATTATTAAGGTTAATATCATTGTTACTAATTGTTGCTCTATTAGTTTCAAAAACTGTTATGGCAGCAATAAAATTGCTCAATTTGCCGTTCTTTTCAAAGACATTATCCATAATTTTTATGTCTGAACAGTCTACAATCTCTATACCAGTTGCTAAATTATCTTTAATTATATTATCTCTAACCGAAAAGGTAGAATCTCGAACAAAGAATCCGCCTTGAATATTTTTTTGTACTGTATTACTAACGATATCAGCTTTTGAATTATCTCTTATCGCAAGGCCGATGCCACTATTCTTTGCTACCAAGTTTTCTTTAATCGTGGCATTAGTTTCAGATAAGAACATGCCTGATTCTGAATTTTTAATAATGGTATTTCCATCAATAATAACATTCGATTCTTCCATCTGAATCCCACGTCCGCGTTCACCCCTATATGGCCGATTATTTTTTATAACATTATTAATTATTGACCCTGTCGATTTAATGCAATGAACACCAATGTTTAGATTCATCTCTATAATGTTATTATTGATGGTGAAATTACTGCTATTTAACAACGTTATACCATCAATTCCATTCTTAATAAGAAATCCACTCATGTCAATGTCTCCGCCATTTGCAAAAATAGTTGGAAAATCATTGCTGTTCTGTCCGTTTATAATGGTGTTTTCTTTATCGTCACCTGTTAAAACTATCGACTTATCAATAATTCTTAATGTTTCGTTATATACACCGGTTCTAACCATAATGGTACTTCCATCAACAGCCGAGTCAATGGCCGCTTGTATAGTTTGGAAATCGCCGGGAACGTTAATAATGGTTTTGTCTGTTGTTACACTTGAAGGATTAACTGATGAAGCTTTGTTAATGTTTGATTTTTTCAGGTGAATGTTGGTGGTGTATGTAACCTTGTGACTGTTCTCAGATTGTACGGTGCGATGGTTTATTTCTGCTTGTACCCGCGACCTGTGTATGTCAATAATTTGGGAGAAAGAAGTAAATATTAGGAAATAAAAGAGAAGTGCATATCTGTGATTATTTAGCAGAGACAAGTAATGTAGTTTATTATTTTTAAAATATAGTCTCGTAGTCCTAAACATTAATTCCACCCCAACCTCAGAAATTAATGTAAAATCTAACTTTTATGAAATGATATGATCTTGATAAATGTCAGATAATGAGAAAATAATTCCTGAACAATGAATAAAATATGGGTCTAACTTAATGAGATATAATATGACAAATTGTGTAATGGATGTCAAACTAGAATTACAATTTTATTTTCCCATACTTTAATAAAAATTTTGATAGAGTAGAAAAAAGGAGACTTGAGTAGATAAAGGCCCTCCCATTGGATAGTATATATGTGACTAGTAATAAATATCCAATGTAGAAAAAAGGAGGGCGCATGAAAACCGATTGTATATCAATAGGATTTG
>JAIQZO010000089.1 GCA_021777055.1 Candidatus Anammoxibacter sp.
CAATCAAATCCTATTGATATACAATCGGTTTTCATGCGCCCTCCTTTTTTCTACATTGGATATTTATTACTAGTCACATATATACTATCCAATGGGAGGGCCTTTATCTACTCAAGTCTCCTTTTTTCTACTCTATCAATTTATTTGCATTTGCTAAATGAGAGCAATTCCAAGTCAACAAAAAGTGACATTGATGATAAGAAGCAAGAGCCAGGTGAAGAGCGTCGCCTTTAGGATCATTTGGCATTATATGATGTGAAATATACCCATCAACAATTTCTCCAATTTCATCATGAATAGGTAATATAGGAATTTTTGAAATGAGACCAAGTGTCTCTTTTTTTGAAGGATGATCTCCATTCTCTAATTCTTCAATTACTGGTATACTTGTAACAAGTTCATAGTGATGTCGTTGATTATCCCACCAATTTTTAGTCCATTCTCGCATAGCTGCCATTTCATGGTCATTGCGAATCTCAAAATAAAAACTTGGAATTGTTGTCTCTATGTATATTTTTTGTTTCATCTCATTTTCTTATTAGAAATATTTATAGTTTCACTTTTTTTTTAACAATCTAGTTGGTTAAAGAAAATATCGACTACAATGCATTTTACAATTGGCAGGTTTTCCTAGCTATAAAATTTTTATGTAATAGTGCTAATTATAATTATTTACCTTTCCCCAAGGACCGCTCTGGGATTTTAACCAGTTGAAGGTTTCTAGTTGTAGTTCAGAGAACTCAAAGTCGTATTTGTCCCGGAAATGTATTTTGTCGGTGGGTTTATCATCAGCTATCGACATAGTATCCGGATCCCGTCTGCGCATATAGGCCTCGGTATAATTAGCCGAAAGCCCATTTTTCACTTTGAGTACGATAGCTTCAGTATATGCGCCTTTTCCAGGAATATCATACTCTACTTCAAAAATACCATCTTTAGCCCCTCCTGTAGCAACCTCCAATAATTCAGAGGTTGAGTTAAAGCAATTGCATTGCTTATTTTGAGAAAGTATATCCCTTATATTATCAGGTAGTTGTATACTCTTTTTGTTTAGTTTCTCAAAAAAATCTTTCATAGCTCTCCAATTCGTTAATTTTAAGTACAACTAAATTAATCAAGAAATGTTTAGATGAGATGATAAGAAATTAGGTTTAATGGGGACACTATATTTATAAATAACTAAATATTCGCTATTTGAGTATTGTGTTCTCATATTACCCAAAACTGACTTGGCACGGAATAAGCCCATTTATAACAAAGCTCCATTGGTATAGTTCAGTATTCATTCTTACTCAAAGTTTGTGTATAGAAATTCAGAAGTGAGTAGGTTATTTTTTTGATACTCAATTTGAGAACTCATATATCAGATTTAGACGTATAACGTTGAGCTATGCTACTAAATGGGATAAAATAATTACAAAACATATGAAATGATATAAACAAAGCGTGAGATTTAAAGGTTGGCTTAAGCGATTGGTTATGCAAACATTAACCGTCCCTTGGCTTTGGGAACTTCACGGCCTAGTTCTTTTGCGGTTTCTATCCATTCCGTTATGATAACTTCTGCATTTGAAAGGGCTTCTTGATATGTTTTGCCATCCGCCATACAGCCAGGCAACTCTGGAACCTCAGCGATAAATGAATTATCTTCATCGCTCCAATAAATTATTATTTCATATTTACTCATAGTCTTTTAGATTTTGTTTGTTCTATGAAACTTCTTACATATGTTTGAAAAGCGTATAACACTAAAAAATAAAAGCTTTGTTTTTGTTCTTCTTATCTAATAATTATAACATTTCGTCACTATATCTCTACGATTACTAGAATTTATTTTTTGTTTGTTTTTTACTGTTAAATTACACTTTTTGCTATCTTTTTAGATCTGCTTTAACACTGCAACTTTTCAAGTGAATAAAACCCTTTCAAACCATTTATTTTCTTTGGCTTTTTGACATTTTTTGACCCAAAATGGCTTTTAAACATTTCATAATAACGGTCTACGAACCTTTTTGTCCTTATTATTAAGACTTGATAATCATATAGGGTGGCCCCTTCTAGTGTCACCAAAGTATAGTAAGATACTACTATAAGAGGTGCCCTTGTTAATCGTAGAAAGGAGGAACCCGAATTGTGATATTGCATATTGGAGCACGGTTTACCTCCACTGCAAATTCATATTAGAAACGCTAAACAGGTTTATTACAAAATAAGCATTACCTTCTCAAGTTGGTTTTTAAATTGCAACTTCAAATCATCAATGTTTTTGTAGATTGTTCTAAAATGCCCCAAGTCTTCTAGCTTTTTTCTGAAATTCAACAGGCTTTGAATTTCATCTGTTATTTCTTCCGTATTTATAGAAGCATCTTTAAAATAAGTATACACCAACGGTTTTCCTGTTTTCTTAAATTGGCCAAAAGCTGTTTCAAATTCTTCCAGGGTGTACTTACCCACTTTAGTAAAGAATAAGCTTACAAAAATATTAGAGTTTTTAACGACAGTATTGTACTCATCTTGTAACCGGGTCTTTGACATCGCATCAATAAAATTCTCCCAAAGTTCCAGTTCTATGAAGACACCTTTTTTGTAAAGCTGCTGATTCTCACGGTGAATGAAAATCTCAAATTGCTCTCTTTCTTCCTTCAGCTCTGCGGAAGAAGCCAAAAATATTTTAATATTTTTTTGAGTACCCTTCCGATCAATGGATGTAGAATATCCATTCAGGATATCAGTTACAGGAAGATCCTCATCTAGCTCGTCGTGGTACCAGGGTTTATTTTTTACTTCCCGATTAATAAGCCGTATATAGTCTAACCAATGATTTTTATATAGCACCTCCTGCTTGATCTGCATTTGTGGAAACGGTTTGTGCAGTTTACGGAAGGTTTCCCGGATAGCGTAGAGATAGCTACGACCCTCGCCTTTATTTCCTATTACTTCAATATGGATGTAGTTCTTGCGATAAGTCTGGTAAACTTTTGCCCGGCAAGATCCATTTGAAATAAACACACCACTTCGCCATCGTTTCTCATCATGGATGTCCTGGTGCATTTCAACAATAAACCTTGTCATAAAGGCATCTGGTGGAAAATCGTCATAGTTATAGCGGAAATGCATGGATTCATCACCATCCCATTCTATATCGGGCTCGATGTCTTCAAAAAGATCCGGAATGAAATAAATATCCCGTTGGTCTTTTGCCGCATAACACAGATTGAATTTTTTCATCAGTTCCAAAAGATAATTGTGTCTTCCCTTTGGGTATTTCTTCTTTGGAAGGATGCGTTCCAGATCATCAATGTGTAATTTACCTTTGGCTTCATCTTTAACTTTGGGGTCATTAATGATGGCATAGACGCCATCCATAATCCATTGTGGATTGATCACATTGGTATCGATCAGGCGTGGGTCGTCTACAAAGCTAACCACCGCACCAATCATACTGAGGAGTTTAAGGTTGCTTTTACGCTCTTCTTCGCGAAGGTCTTTGATAAATCCGAGATTTTCATATTCCTTATAAGTGATAAAATCAGTGCCTTTTGCTTCCAATTTTTCCAATTCTTTTTTAACCGTAAACCACTCCGGCGGACGTTGTTCGAAAACACTTGGCATCATATTCTTATTACTTATGGTTGCTGTTATCTTGTTTTTTAAACGATCAAGTGTATCTGCAGCTTTACCCTCCTCACAATTATTGATACTGGTTCGGATAAAGCCAATGATATTAGGGTAGTCTCTCTCAAGGCTTTTTCGATCTAAATCGTGTGGATCGATGTCTATTTTATTAATGACCACCAAGACCGGAGCTTTATTGCCCAACTGGTTAGCCAGCTTAAGCCAATGATTGAGTTCATTTCGTTCCCTGCGCGCAAGGGTAACCAAAACGTATAAGGTACGTTCCGAGAAAAAGAACTGGTGTGTGCTGCGCATGAATTCCTGCCCGCCAAGATCCCATATATTAAGGCGGATATCTTTGGTTCTATAGTGGATCGTGATTTGACTCCGCTCGATGCCATGTGTGGTCTTTATCTTTCTTTTAATCTTTCCTTCTCGAAGCAACTCGATCAAATGCGTTTTGCCATAGTTGCTTTCACCGATAAAAATTACTTTGGCTTCGTGTATGGGTTGCAATGTTCCTGCTTGTTGAGCCAGTTGCCATTTTAGTATTTCTTTGATTTGTTCTTTTGCGGGAAGATCATATATTTCAGTGCCTACCTTAAATTTATTGCCATTTAAATCAAGCGCAGTTAAATTAGTCAGCTTTCCGATAGCTTCCGGTAGTGTGGTCAGTTGATTGTGAAATAAATCAAGCTCAGTTAAATTAGTCAGCTCAAATAACTCTAGGGGAAATTGGGTTAGTTGTAATTCAGGCAAATACAGTTTTGTCGAATTATTTTGTTTGGACTCTTTAATAATCATCAATGCTTCTTGATAGTTTTTATCCATAGATTTTTACCTACTCTACTTTCATTGTTTGAGATACGTATAACTAAGAGTTCAACAGTTTAAAAATAATATCTAACATATTAACTGTTTGATTTTCAATATTGATTTTTTTACCAAAATAGAGAAGATTATTTAATGATAATATCCTCATGGCGATATTATCATTAAAACTAGATAATAGGAGTGCAAGAAATAAGTTAAGCGGCTTGCAATTCTTCTTTATCTAAGACTGTGAGGGAATTACATATACTAAGATATTTGTCAAATACAATTTAGATTTATTCGTTAACTCCTATAATCGCTTTTCTATTTGGATATATCTTTCAGGAAGCTTTTTCCGCAAAGAACTTGATCAAGGTTAAGATATTCTGCTATTGATGTTCCAATATCGGCAAATGTCTTTCTGACACCAATGTTATTCGGTGTTCCCAGGTTACGGCCATGGATTAAGATGGGTATAAATTCTCTTGTATGGTCTGTGCCAGGTGTTGTGGGATCGCTGCCGTGGTCTGTCGTAATCATTAAAACATCATCTTCTTTTAGTGCATCTATTATACTAGGCAAATAAGAGTCAAAGCTTTTAAGTGCATTTGCATATCATTTTGTATTGTGACCGTGCCAAACTTTGTATCAATATCTACACGTAGTCATACACGGGTGTTTCGATTATTCGAACTGGTTTTCTGTGTTCTTTTATGATACCCTGAATATGTTCCGCCGTTTCAGGAGAGAAATATTCCTTTCCTGTTTCTCTGCATACACGTGCGGGAACATGTTCGATAATATAGAATTTTCCTTGATGATTGAGTGTATATGTTACTTCTGTTTCAACAATGGTCTCATTCATAATCAATTTCCTCCCTATCTTGATAGTATAGGAATTTTCATTTTGGGCTAAAAACATTTTTTAGAACCAAGACGTAACTATTGTATTTGCATGGAGTTAAAATGTAGGATGGGTAGAGCGGTAGCGAAACCCATCAAAAAGTCTTAAAATAGAAAGATTTAAAGATATGCAAAATACCCCAGCGGGGTCATACATACCAGCCCAGGGCAGCGCCCTGGGTCAAAGGTAAACATTAATTAGCACCCTGAATGGGTGCAACATATTTTCCCGATTCATAGCCAATGTATGTTACGCCCTTACAGGGCTATCTTTTTTTTATATTTTTGTCCCAGGGCGTTGCCCTGGGCTGGTATATCCGCCCCTTTCAGGGTTAAATAAGAGCAACGTTCATAATCTTAATCGTTATGGCTGGTTTAAAATTACGATTACGAATTTGATGTTGACTCGATAGCCAAAAAGTCCGCCGAAGGCGCTAATTTAAATTCCGTATTTATCATCAATCCAAAGGGAAGTTAGTTGCAGACCTTGAAAACAGATTCTTTTAAATTCTGTTTTCAAGATTTGCAACTAGGAAGCATTTGGAAGCGACTGATCATAGGAAGCTCCTAATTCTTCTGCATTTCATAGTCTATAGTATCTGCACTAAAATCTTGCTCATGCGGCCATATTATGCCTCCAAATCCAGTCTTTACAGACCTGAAATAGTTTTCATCCTTCAGTTCTGTAAAGATTCCTTTATCAAGATATGGCTTTACGTCAAAGAACCCTTTTTTACCATTTGATAGTTTAACTAATAATATATGATTATCCATTACTTCTACATACTTTACTTTGATCATTTCTTTACCTCATTTTAATGGGTCTATTCTAAATGGCTGTTGACCGTTCACTGCCAACTGCTATCACTGCGTCATATTCTCCATAGTTTGCATGGAAATGTGGTCGATGATGCTTTTTATCATCAAAGAAGAACATGTAAATTATTATACCGTAAAACATTGATATTGAGGGCATCTTATTCTCCGCTTGTTTTGATTGTTTTCTACCTCCCAGTTAAGAAGCTCGCCATAAGGGTGCTTGTTTCAAACCGATTGTTGGTAGATCTTTCGAAAAAGCAGCTTCTCTGCGTTAGACCTTGAAAACAGAATTTGTCCTATTTTAAAGGTTCTATATTCTGATTTCAAGGTCGGATTCCATGCCTTCTCCTCAATCTATTTAAAACTTTCTCAGCATCGATGATCTTTGGCTCAATCAGGGATTAATCCTGGTTATCTTAGAACCGAAGCAGGTTTGTAAAACTTGAGTGATTAAATTTTGTATGATCATGCATTGTTTTTAGCTATTACCCTTCAGCCTTCAGCCTCGCCACCGAGTAGTTCCTATCTTACATATATCTTTCCAAAAGCTTTTTCCGCAAAGAACTTGATCAAGGTCAAGATATTCTGCTATTGATGCTCCAATATCGGCAAATGTCATTCTGATCCCAATGTTATTTGGACTGCCCAGGTTACGTCCATGGACTAAAATGGGTATAAATTCTCTTGTATGGTCTGTGCCAGGTGTTGTGGGATCGCAGCCGTGGTCTGCCGTAATCATTAAAACATCATCTTCTTTTAGTGCATCTATTATGTTAGGCAAGTAAGAGTCAAAGCTTTTAAGTGCGTTTGCATATCCTTTGGTATCGTTACGGTGTCCAAACTTTGTATCGAAATCTACTAAGTTTGTAAATATAATACCGGATGACTCTTTTTTTATTGAAGTAATAGTCTTTTTAATTCCATCAGTGTTGTCTGATATGTGTATCTCTTCGGTTAAGCCTCTGTGTGCAAATAGATCACCAATCTTGCCTATGCCTACTGCGGAGAGTTTCTTTTCAATAATTAGGTCCAGTAAAGTGGGGTATGGGGGTTCAATTGAGAAGTCTTTGCGTCTTTCGGTGCGGACAAAATCACCGTTTTTCTTTATAAATGGACGTGCAATGACCCTGCCTACGTTATTCTCACCGGTTAATATTTTACGTGCCTTCTTACACATGTCGTATAATGTTTCTATGGGGACGACATCTTCACATGCTGCAATCTGGAATACACTGTCAATTGAGGTGTATACAATTGGTGAGCCGCTTCTGATGTGTTCATCTCCCAATTCCTTAAGGATTTCAGTTCCGGATGCGGTCTTGTTTCCTAATATATCACGATCTATCTCTCTCTTAAATGGTTCGATTATCTCTGATGGGAACCCTTGCGGATATGTTGGGAATGGTTTTTTTGTAATAACACCTGCTATCTCCCAATGTCCAACGGTAGTATCTTTTGCGTTGGAGGCTTCTTGTAGCTTACCAAAAAATGCCTTTGGCTTTGTGACAACGGAAACACCTTCGATGGGAGCTATGTTGCCTAATCCCATCGCTTCCATGTTTGGAAGTGAAATTCCGTTTAGCTTTTTTGCTATATTTGCGAGGGTATTACAACCTGTGTCTCCGTATTGATCGGCATCAGGCGAAGCTCCTATACCAACGCTATCAAGTACTATTAATATAACTCTTTTCATAGATATTTAAAGTGTTAACATTTAAGTGCCTAAAATGCGCTAAAGTGCCTAAAATTATAGGAATTTATTATTAACTAATGTGGGTATTGTTAATTAAGAATTATTATGATCATAATCTTACTCTTAGACTTAATCTTTGAGTGTTAACGTTTTAGTGCCTAAAATGCCTAAAATGCGCTAAAGTGCCTAAAATTATAGAAATTTATTATTAATTTATGTTGGGTATTGTTAATTAAAAATCACTATGAATATAATCTTAATCGTACTCTTAGTTTCAATCGCTGTGGGTAGATTATGATTAAGAGTACGAGTACTATTAAGATTATGAATTTTGTGCTATTTTGAAAGCGTGAAAGTTCGCTTAAGTGCTAATTTATTGGTGGGGTTGGTTTCGGGTTTGACCTCCTGCCTGCTAATCACAGGCAAGAGGCCATATCCTTAATAGAAGTCACATTTACGTTTTAACTTTCGATGCCTATCTCTTTATCTGACAGATAACAAGCTGGATCAGGTGCCCATAGATCATCATAGAACGCTTCCGCTCTAGCCCTGAAATTGCCGGCGCAAACGCTTAGCCATTTACAGGACGCACATCTTCCAGTGACATGATTCTTTTTATCTTTAAGCTTCATGAGGAATTCGTTTGATGGGTCAGTCCATATCTCACTGAATTTTCTCTCACGAACGTTACCAAGTGTATGCTGTCTCCAGAATTGATCCGGATGTACCGAACCATCCCAGCTGATGCACCCAAATCCTTTTCCGGTGCTATTTCCTTCGTTCATCTGTAGGAGTTCAAGGACATCTGCGGCCCTTTCTGGATCCTCTTTTAACATCTTCATATATATGTATGGCCCGTCTGCATGATTGTCAACAGTTAAAACCTCTACAGGGTTACCTTTGTCATGCATCTGTTTAGTTCTGTCCATTATTATATCAAGTACCTGTCTGGTCTCTTCGTGGCTAAGGTCTTCTTCTATTAAATCAGATCCACGGCCTGAATAAACAAGATGATAGAAGCAAACGCGAGGTATATTCTCTTTTTCTATAAGGTCAAATATCCCTGGAATGTCCGCGGCATTTCTTTTATTTATCGTAAATCTCAGGCCAACTTTTATCTCTCCGGCAATACAGTTGCGTATACCTTGCAGCGCCAGGTCAAATGCGCCTTCAACTCCTCTGAATTTGTCATGTATCTCTTGAAGCCCGTCCATACTTATGCCAACGTATGAAAGACCAAGTTCTCTTAACTCAATGGCTTTTTCCTTAGTAATTAATGTGCCGTTAGTACTGATAACTGCCCGTAAACCTTGTTTTTTTGCATGGGCAATAAGTTCCGTCAGGTCTTCTCTCATCAGCGGTTCTCCACCGGAAAACAATATCACTGGTGATCCGAACTCACCGAGGTCTTCTAAAACTGCTTTAGCCTCAGCGGTTGTTAGTTCGTTCTCATATTCTATATTTCTTGATTGGGAATAACAATGCACACATCTCAAGTTGCAGCGGCGACTTACATTCCATACTACAACCGGTTTTTTGTCCTTTGAGAACTGTAAAAGGTGTGACGGCAATTTGCCTGAGTGCCTTCCGTATCTTAACGCATCGGACGGTTCAACGGTGCCGCAGTATAACTTAGATATACCGATCATATAATCATCTCCTTCTGATTTTACTATTTAATACTACATAAATGTTTAAAAATTTCTATACTGATAAGGCACTAATACTGTGGTTAATAATATACACTTAGAAATGTACTTCAGCTTGTGCAAAATAAAAAGGTATGGGCTCTGCCATATTGTTTTTTATTAATCATCTATTGTATATAAATATAGATACGAAATCAACAATAGTTGTGTTACGGGAATGAACCATTGTGTATAGTGCGATATAGCTGTAACCAAATTTTAAATTCTGTTGTGAGTGCATGGTTTATGATTCAAGGTTCTCGGTTCAAAGGTTAAAGTGACTAAAAAGAAACATTGAACACTCAACCTTTGAACACGATAATTTCAAATATTTTTGTTTAGATTTAAATAGAGAAATAGGGGGAGCATGGACAAATTGTTTGTTCGTGAGTATATTAGTATCGTCCAAATCTTTAACACCAGTCTTAAAAATGGATTTGCGTACAAAACTTAAGTTTTGTACAATCGCACACATATAGATCTAAGTTTGTAAATTAGCAAAAAAAATATAAACTGGAATAAAAATAACAATTAAATTGTTATAGTTTTTGTAAATCTTAAGGATGTTCAATTGGAAAACTTCATATCAACAAATGAATGTGCGCGTGTTCTGAAAGCTATGGCGGATGAGACACGTCTTTTAATCCTGAAAAGCCTTTTTAAAGGAGAGAAGTGTGGTACGGAGATTGCTGTGGAACTTGCTCTAACACAACCACATATAGCACATCATTTAGGTATCCTGAAGAATGCAAACCTTGTAGTCTCGTGTCGCAACGGACAGAAAGTTTGTTACAGACTTCATCCAGTGGTTCATGAATCATTAAAACATAATGATGAGATGACCATTGACCTTGGTTGCTGCAAGATGTCATTTAAGGATTGAAGGTTTTTTTTGCTTTTTAGTATCAATGTATGTATATAGCTTTATAGGTATAAAGATATGATAAAAAAAAATAGATTTGCCTTTTATATAGTATTACTAATTACTGCTTTACTGTTTGATGTTTCTATCGTAATGGCAGGAGCTAGAACAGTTAGAGTTGCAGGTTCAACCACTGTACTTCCTGTTGTGGCCAAAACGTCTGAGATGTTTATGGCAATTAATCCTGATGTTAGGATTATGGTGAATTCGGGAGGCTCCGGTGTTGGTGTTAAATTTGTGGGTAATGGACTGGCGGATATAGGAATGGTTTCCCGTGAGATTACAGATGAAGAGATAAAGAATTTTCCGGAGAGTGATTTTAAAGTTAGTGTTGTTGGTATAGATGCTGTTGCATGCGTAGTTTCATCAGAAATTTACGATTCAGGGGTAAAAACCCTTACAAAGGAGCAGATTCGGAAGATCTATTCAGGCGAAATTGAGAACTGGAAGTATGTCGGGGGACCTGACAAGAAAATATTCTGTATTGATAAGGAGAGACACAGGGGGACACGACATGTATTTATGGAGTATGTTTTTGGTAATAAAAATGCAAGGGCGCCGGGGGTAGATCTTGTTTCCGGATCAAACAATGAAGAGCAGACAAAAGTTGCCTTAAGCGATAAAGCAATCGGTATGCTCTCGTTTGCCTGGATTAATAGCGACGTAAAAGGTGTTGATATAATTGAAGATGGGAATATTATTGCGCCTACTGTCGTTAATATAAAAAACGGACTTTATCCCATTGCCCGAAATCTAACATTGGTAACAAATGGCGTTGCTGATGGTGTCGTAAGTGAGTTCATTGATTATATTTTAGGTCCCAGTGGACAAAAAGTAGTAGCAGAAGAGTACGGATATGTTTCAGTTAAATAGATTTGGCCCAGCCAGGATAATTTTTGCTTCGTCATTTTTTATATCCATAAGCATTATTGTTGTAATATTCTTCTTTCTTATTACGAATAGTTTGCCAATCTTTTATCTTGAAGGGTGGGATTTCTTAACTGGTACTCATTGGTATGTGGGGGAGGTTTATGGCGCATTGCCAATGATTTATGTGACGGTATTGGTTACATTACTGGCTCTGTGTTTCGCGTTTCCCCTTGGATTGGGTACAGCAATTATAGCTTCAGAGTTTTTACCTGAAAGGTATCGTCTTATTGTAAAGATGGTAATGGAACTGCTTGCTGGTATTCCAGGTGTTGTATACGGGTTACTGGGGATAGTTCTTTTAACTACAAC
This sequence comes from Candidatus Anammoxibacter sp., assembly GCA_021777055.1. GTDB lineage: Bacteria > Planctomycetota > Brocadiia > Brocadiales > Anammoxibacteraceae > Anammoxibacter_A. The sequence goes on from JAIQZO010000089.1 coordinate 11,693, forward strand.
GGTACAGAGGGTCTTTAATCTAATCGACGGTAACTGCATACTTACTGCCGGTTTACTTTTAGGGGTGATGATTTTACCTACTATTATGACGGTTTCTGAGGATGCGCTTAGAACTGTACCAAAAGAGTACAGAGAGCAGGCCCTTGCCCTGGGGCTTAATCATTCTGAGGTAGTCCTAACTGCAGTATTACCTGCAGCGGCAAAAGGGATCTTGGGCGCGGTTCTGTTAAGCACTAGTCGGGCAATGGGCGAGACGATCTCTGTTATGTTGGTAATAGGAAGCCTTGATAGAATCCCCAGTCCGTTTTTTAATATCTTTACAACTGCTCAGACGATTACATCTAAGTTAGGCAGAGAAGCTTCAGAAGCTTTAGGGGTTGGTTATCATTGGAACGCTTTAATTGGTCTGGCATTGGTTTTGTTTATAATGTCTATGGGCATGGCATTTATAGGTGACATTATTGTTGTGAAAGAGAAAAGAGTATGATAAGGCGAGCAAAAGGAGTTATTTTCTTTTCCATATGTGCAATTGCAACTTTGATAGCCGTATCCCTTTTGTTTGTAATTGTTGGTGTGATCTTTTCAAAAGGTATATCTGCATTTAGTGTAACGTTTTTAACTGAAGAGTCAAAGAACTTTGGTCAGACTGGCGGAATCTTCTTTCAAATCCTGGGTACGATTATCCTTATAACAAGTGCTGGCATCTTGAGCCTACCTATTGCCTTGGGGACGGCTGTTTATCAAACAGAATACCTATGGCCTTCTTTTAGAAGGGCTGCAAGCATTGTGTTATATGCTTTGAATGGTGTGCCAACAATCATATTCGGGTTGTTTGGATATGCTGTTTTTGGTTTACTTCTTAATGTTGGAGTTTCATGGGTTTCCGGTACCTTTATATTGGCCATTATGATTTTACCCACTCTGACCGTTAGTATTAAAGAAGCAATTGATAGTATTCCTGTAAAATACCGGGAATCAGGGCTATCACTGGGTTTTTCTAAATGGAAGTTAATCCGAGTAATTATTATACCCCATAGTTTTTTTGGTATTGTAACAGGGCTATTGCTAGGATTAGCTAGAGCTGCGGGTGAGACTGCTGCAATTATGTTTACGGCAACTGTATTTTCAGGTGTTAATGTTCCCAGGTCGTTTCTCGAGCCAATAACCACATTACAGACACATATTCTGGTTCTTGCTCAGGAAGCACTAAATCCTCAAGCACGTACAAATGCATGGGGTGCTGCATTGGCCTTGGTAATGATAGTCTTTTTTATAAGTATTGTGTCAATGTTTATAAGATCCCGGATTAGATTGGAGGCAGAAAGATGATGCCGCTGTTTAGCTTGAACAATGTTTCTCTGTTTTACGGAAAGGCGCCAATTGTCAGAGACATTAATATTACATTTGCAGAAAAGAGGGTAATATGTATTATAGGACCTTCCGGAAGTGGGAAAAGCACCCTTCTTCGTACATTTAATCGTATGAACGACCTTACTCCGTCTTTTGAGTGTAAGGGTAGTGTTCTTTTTGACGGGCATGATATTTATAATAACGGTACAAAGGTTTGTCAGCTGCGGCAACACGTTGGTATGGTGTTTCAAAAACCTTGCATTTTTCCCAAATCTATTTATGATAACGTACTTTTCGGTGTGCGACAATTATATAGAATGAAAAAGATTGAACATCAGCAAGTAGTGGAGGAGACGTTAAAGGCTGTCTATCTATGGGATGAGGTTAAGGATAAACTTCGAAGCTCTGCTTTGGAATTGTCGCAAGGACAACAACAGAGATTGACAATTGCACGTGCCTTGGCTGTAAAACCCAGGGTCATTTTGTTGGATGAGCCTACATCATCGTTAGATCATAAGTCTGCTGGCGCTATAGATGCATTGATTAACAACTTAAAAGGGGAAATTACGGTTATCATGGTTACACACAAATTAGATCAGGCGCGAAGAATTGCTGATGATGTTGTTTTTATGTGTGATGGTATGATCTGCGAGGCTGGCACATCAAAACATATATTTGAAACTCCAGGTAAGAGTGAGACAAAGTGTTATATTAAAGGTGAGGAAATCAACGTCCCGATTAAAGGTTTCGTAAGTAGTCAGGTGATTAGGCTGAAGGCTGAAGGCTATTAGAGAAGATTTGATTACGCGGATTATGCATGATTACGCTGATACAAATCCATGTAATCTGTATATTAATCAGAGTAATCATTATTTAATTTAATTAGAGCGTTACAAAATCGTTGATATTAATTTACCACTCCACCTATTCCCCTAAATAATTGTAAAATTTCTTTAATTCTAATGATATCAAAGACGACATACGACAGGCTTTATGATATAGGGATTGTGAAAAGCAGGGATAATGAGTTTTCTAACCTAATTAAGGCTGCTGCAGTTAAAGAAGAACTTATCTTGCTTGATTATATGTCTGTTAGAGATCTGCTTGAACTTTCTGGTAATGGGAATGATTCCCCTCTTGCCGCGGTTCTCATTTCTATGTTTATATCATTAAATAGAGGCAGTATCTGTCTAAAAGTAAATAAAACGAGCCTTGTTAATACTTTTAAACGTTTCATTCATAAAGATAAATCCCTGCAGTATTCCGAAGAATTTATTTCTAGATTAAATGCGGGGGAGTACGAAGAGTTAATCTCTCAGGATAATAAAGCCTATCTTCCTATAATAAGAGTAAAAAAGGGTAAAATCGATCTTTTATACTTTAAGAAATATTATGGATATGAAGCCGGACTAAAGGATGCGGTACGGAGTCTTTTAGATGTGAAATTGTCGGTGGGTAAAGAATACCAAGATGATATTACGGATAAGATTCTTGATGAAGTTCTTTTAAAAAAAACAATGTTTATGGATAACGGACTACCAATGCGGTTGGACGAAATGCAGGTGTTGGCGATTCGTTTGTCTCTAATAAATAATTTCTTGATTATCTCCGGTGGGCCAGGTACGGGAAAGACATCTATCTTGTTTACAATGATTAGATCCTTAGTCAGGAAAGGGTTTAAATCGGAAAGTATTTTTGTCTCTGCTCCCACGGGTAGGGCGGCGCAGCGTATAATAGATTCTCTACGAAAGAGTTTAACAATGATTAAAGATCCTTCCGATGATGATAAATGTATAAATGATGTATCAGTAAGTACAATTCACAGATTACTAAGATATAACCCTGTAAAGAAAAACTTTCTATATAAAGATGATTATCTATTACCGGCAGATGTAATTATTGTAGATGAGGTTTCAATGGTTGATGTATGCCTGATGCATAGTTTATTTAAAGCCATAAATCTTGATACCACTAAGGTTATACTAGTGGGCGATCGGGATCAACTACCTTCAGTAAGTGCCGGTTCAGTACTTTCTGATCTAATTCCCAGTGGAAAGAGCTTGGGTAAGATGAAAGACCGTATAGTCTTTCTTCAGAATGATTACAGATCCAAAGGGCGGCTAAAGAGTTTAGCGTTACAGATTAATAAAGGTGCTATAACTGATAGTATTAAGTGGCAAATACCGGTGCATATTCACGATGCCTTAAAGATTGAGGTAGGAGAATATGCCATTGTCAAACCTTCAGATAGGGCGGGCTGGATTGAAATTCTAAAACTGTGGGCAGAGCATTTTTATATGATTCCGGATGATAGAGGGGATTCATACATAAGTCTGGTAAAAAGGGTAAGTAAATTTAATTTTGATCAATTATGTGTGGATGATGACACTTGTAGATTAATGCTTGATAGACTCTTTGAACATCTTCAACGAGCGAAGATCTTAACCATAATTCGAGAGGGATTATTTGGATGTTCCGGTATAAATAAAATCTTATCAGAGTTTTTAAGTCCTCATCTAGATGATAATGGAACTGATTTGATTTTTAACGGTGCGCCAGTACTAATTACGAAAAATGATTATGGCAAGGAGCTTTTTAATGGTGATATTGGAGTTATGTTTAGGGATATAAAAGGAGTAAGTCGGCTAGTTGTGAAAAAGACGGATAAATATTTAACCTATCTACTGGATTCTGTCTCTTCCTATGAACTGGGTTTTGCAATGACGATTCATAAAAGCCAGGGATCAGAGTTTGATAATATTTTCATTGTTTTGCCAGAAAAAGGTGGAGAGGCTCTGTTAACCCGTGAAATAATTTATACCGGTTTTACGAGGGCAAAGGAGAGGGTGATTGTTTACGGTAAAGAGTCTGTGCTTAATTGTGCAGTAAAGAGAAGCATTGATCGGGTATCAGGTTTTAGTATTTAGAGATAAAGTTAAAAGTTAAAAGCTAAACGTTAAAAGTGAAAAGTTAGGAGTTGCATTATCAGCCTTCAGCCTAATCATATCTCACAAAAGCTTTTCAAGTTTTGCATATTTTAACATCAGGCTTTTTGTACCACCGATATTAAACTGCACATTTGCCTTTGTTGTCTTGCCATATCCTGAAATGTCCAGAACACGGCCAACGCCAAATGCTTGGTGTTGTACCTTATCTCCCCGTTTAATACCAAAATTGGAAACTTCATCAAATTCAGGGTAGCTTTCAAATTCGAATTGTGGAGTTACTGGCGGTATAAATACGGTATTGTCTATAAAGTTAATAATATCTTCAGGAATCTCTCTTAGAAATCGTGAACCGGCGGATGGAAAACGTTGTCCGTGCCTAAACCGTGATTTCACATATGTAATAATCAGTTCTTTCTCTGCCCTTGTAATCCCGACGTAACATAAACGCCTCTCTTCTTCAAGGCCATCTTCGTTATCCATTGATTGGGAGTGTGGTAAAATTCCATCTTCAAGACCAGTTAAGAAGACAACCGGAAATTCAAGCCCCTTTGCTGCATGAAGTGTCATCATGGTGACGGCATTAACCTGTTCGTCCCAGTTATCAATATCTGCTACCAATGAAACATCTTCAAGAAAACCGGATAACGTACCATCTTGCTGACTTTTGTCATATTCGTTTGCGGCATTTATCAGCTCCTCAACATTTTCTATCTTCTCTGTACTCTTTGGCCCTTCCGTGGAATGAAGGAACTCTTTGTAGTTTGTCAGCTGTATGCAGGTTTCTACAACATTCTTTACCTTTTTGTCTGACATAGATCTTAATTTATTAATGATGTTAACAAACTGTTTTACCGCAAGTTTGCTTTTCCCTTTGAGGAGTTTAGTGTCTATTTCCTGTCCAAAAGAGTCCACTGCTTTTGTTTCTGTGTCTGTCAGCACAAACAGGGCATTCAATATGCTGCATTTATTTAAATATGCCCAGTTCATGATTTTTTCCATAGATACCTTTCCAATGCCTCTGGTTGGTATATTGATTATCCTGGTCAAGGCGATATTATCTTCCGGATTGACACATAGTTTTAGATATGCCAATATATCTTTGACCTCTTTTCTGCGATAAAACTCAACGGAGCCTATAATCGTATATGGTATGTTGTTATTTCTCAGCTTTTCCTCTATTACACGAGATTGTGCGTTGGTTCTATAAAATATCGCAATATCTGAATAATTGGCACTCTGATCTTTCTGAAGTTCCTTAATACGGTCCTTTATAGATTCGGCTTCTTGATTTTCGTCCAAAGATTTAATAAGGTCTATTTTGTTTCCGGTCTGATTGTTTGTCCATAGGTCCTTAGCCTTTCTCATTGTATTGTTGTTTATGATTTCGGAAGCGGCCTTAAGGATAGTTTTTGTAGAACGGTAGTTTTGCTCAAGCTTTACTATGCGAGTATCAGGATAATCTTTCTCAAAATCAAGGATATTTCGTAAATCTGCACCACGCCAGCTGTAAATAGATTGGTCTGGATCCCCTGTTGCGCAGATGTTCATATGTCTTTGTGCCAATAGTGACGCCATGGTGTATTGGGTATGATTGGTATCTTGGTATTCATCTATAAGTATGTATCTAAATTTTTCCTGATAAACCTTTAATATATCAGGGCGTGTTTGGAAGAGCTCTACTACTTTTAAAAGCAGGTCATCAAAATCCAAGGCGTTATTCTCTTTTAGTACGGTTTCATATTTTTCATATATCTGACCAACTACTTTGAAATAATAGCCTGGCATTTTCTCCTCGTATTCACTTGCTGAGATCAAACTGTTCTTTGCCTGGCTAATTGCGTTGCCAACCTTTCCAGGTATCCAGTGTGCGGGATCCAGTTCTAATATCTTCATAACTCCTTTTATGGTACTTACCTGATCCTGCTTATCATAGATTGTGAATGTATTGCTATATCCCAAATGTGTAATCTCTGATCTCAGAATCCTTGCGCACATTGAATGAAATGTTGATATCCACATCCCCCGGAGTTTGCAGAACTTATCAACACGTTCCTTCATCTCCTTTGCCGCTTTGTTTGTAAATGTTAGGGCTAAAATGTTATAAGGGCTTATTCCCTGTTCTATAAGATATCCTATTCTATGTGTTATTACCCTGGTTTTTCCGCTGCCAGCACCTGCAATAACAAGAAGAGGTCCGTTAACGTGGGTAATTGCTTCCTTTTGGGTCTCTGTCGCCCCAGATAATAAGTCCATAATAAAACAAATCCTATCTTCTTAATGTCTTAATAAATGTAACTATTCTGCGTAAATGTTATGCGGCTATAGGGCTTAGGGTTCTGCTAACTTTGAACCCTTGAACCCTGAACTTTGAACCTATAAATTCTATTTTACTTTTTGTGCAATAATTCTTGAAATGGCTTTTTTATTATCGATTATGCACTCTTCATAAAAGATTACCCGTAACTCTTTAAAGAAATTAAGTAGTTCATTGTGTTTTAAAAGATAATCTTTATTTCTTGGGCCGCTTACATCTGGACCTAGTGTTAACTGATCAATATTATATGTTTCAAAGATAACCATTCCACCTGTTCTTAAACCGTCAATTATTTGTGGGATAATGTCCCTTTGAAGATAATAAAAACATGTTATTAAGTCGTAATGGTTGGGTTTAATCTTATATTCTGCTAAATCTGCTTTATATGCATTTATTCTTACACCCTTTTTGCTGGCCAGTTTATGTGCTTTATCGATTGCAGCCTCTGATATATCGCACCCTTCGACATAAAATCCCTGCTGTGCCAGGTAAACTGCATTTCTTCCTTCGCCCATTGCAAGCACAAATGTGTTGCCTTTTGGTAGTAAATTAATCTTTTCTTTAAGGAATTTTAGCGGTTTTTTGCCGAAAAGAAACCCTTTTGATTTGTAACGTTCGTTCCAGATTTCGGTGACCTCTTCGATAACTTGTTGATTTTGTTCTTTCGCAAATAATACACCATTATTAGTTAATTGTGCAAGTAGTAATAAAGATGATAATGATAATAGTATGGTTCTTTTTTTTGTTTTCATTTTAGAATATTTTTGAATAAAATGGTTCAAAAATGGATAATATCTTCCGGACTCTATAGAAGTGGTTATTTGAAAATAACATGTTCGTGTGATTTTGTAAATGTTAATCTCAATGTGAAATGTTGTAGAAATCTGTTGAAATATTCTTTTTCTTTTAATTGTCAGAGATGTTAGTATATGGTACGGGATTATCCGTTGGTGATTAGTTTTGAAGTTTTTTTGATCAAAAGGCTCTTTTGTAGAGAAAAGTATTAATTATGAAAAGTTTTAATCAAAATGAATTTAATGAATTTATAATTGAACAGGATGTAGTTGGTTTTTTTGAGGAAGCAATAGAGTTAAAATCCGGCAGGATGGCAAATTGGTATATAAATTGGCGTAAGGTTTCAGAAGATGTATACCTTTTTGATAAATTGACAGATTTTATTATTTCGTTTGTTGAGAGTATCAATTTAAAGCCAGATTGTTTTTGCGGAGTTCCTGAAGGCGCAACTAAATTAAGCCTGCTATCGCAGTTCAAATGGGCAAAGATGCAGCCAAATTACGGTCTTGGTGTTTATCCTTTGGCAATGGCACGTGGAAATATTAAAGAGCATGGAGATGCTAAGGACAAATATTTTATTGGAACACCTAAGGGGAGGACCATTATTCTAGAGGATGTAACAACCACAGGTGAATCCCTGCTTAGGACTGTTGATAAACTTCTAAAAATGAATGTAATAATTATAGGATGTGTGGGGATAACAGACCGGAATGAACTGAGAGATGATAAAAAGAGTGTAAAAGAGATAATAACTGAGCGTGGTATTAATTACTATTCCATGAGTAATGCGATAGACATACTACCTGGGGCCTATGAAAAAGCGCAGCCTGAAAAGAATATCATTAAACAAGTAGAAGCATATTTTGAGAGATATGGCACAAGGGAGATAAAGTTTCAATGTCTAGAATAATAGAAAGAAACAGGAGTATAATACCCGCTTGTGATGTAGAATTGGAACTTTATGAGGAAATAGTCAGGGAAACTGCAAATATTGATGGTATAGGGGGGTATAAGATAGGGTTTGTTCTAGGACTTACTTACGGTTTGTCCAAAATAGTAGAGGTTACCCGACGGTATACTAATAAACCAATAATTTACGATCACCAGAAAGCGTGTACAGATATTCCTGATACTGGTATACAATTTGCCAAAACATGCAAAAATGCTGGTATAGATACAGTTATTCTTTTTCCACTAACAGGACCTGAAGCTGAAAGGACGTGGATCAAAGTTTGCATTAATGAGGGCCTGGGGGTTATAGTTGGCGGATTGATGTCCCATCCTTGCTATTTGAGGAGTGAAGGGGGATATATTTCTGATGAATCTGTTCTGGAAATTTACGGTATTGCTGCAGATTTGGGTGTGAAAGATTTTGTCGTTCCGGGGACAAAACTGAATGATGTTATCAAAATAAAGTCATATTTGGAAGAAATGGGCACTAAAGCCGCATATTATCCTCCTGGATTCGTGACACAGGGAGGTAGTATAAAGGAGGCCGAAAGCGTTTTTGGGGAGAGTGATTGGCATCCTATTGTGGGACGTGCGATATATAGGGCAGATAGTATACAAAGCGCGGCAGAACATTGTGTTGAAATGCTCTGTGAGAATATGTAATGGAATGCAGATATAAAACGTTATAAACCCTTAAACATCATGTTTTTAGGTCACAATTTGTTACATCTACATTCCTAAGTAGAAATCTCCCAAGTTTCAAGAGTAACGTTTCTTTTTTCTGCAAGGCCAAAATGATGTTAACCCTCCTTTTGTAATAGATGGTTTAGAGCACCTTTAATATCAGGATATTTAAACTGATATCCCGCTTTTACAAGTTTGTCTGGTTTTACACGAATACTGGACAGCAACAATTCGTCCGCCATTTCACCAAAAGCTAAACGTGCAGCAAATGCTGGCATTGGGAATAATGTTGGTCTGCCCAACGCAGAACCTAATGCTTTCGTAAATATATGGTTTGGTACGGCATCTGGTGATACGGCATTAACGGCTCCAACAAGTGAGTTAGAAGTTAAGGCGTGGTTTATAACATTTATAACATCATCTATGGTGATCCAGCTCATATACTGCATGCCGTTTCCTACTTTTCCTCCCATACCCAACTTAAATGGGAACAACATTTTGGTCAATGCACCTCCCTTGTTGCTTAATATCATGCCGAAACGAAGATTTACGACACGTATACCTGCATCTGATGCTTGTTTTGTTGCCTCTTCCCATTCTTTACAGACGTCTGAAAGGAATCCATACCCTTTTGTACTCTCTTCATTCACTGTTTCGTCGCCACGATCGCCGTAAAATCCGATTGCCGAGGCGCAAACTAATACTTTTGGTTTGGTAGTAAGATTAAGAATCTTATTACATAGCCTTTTTGTTCCATTTACGCGGCTTATGCGGATTCTCTCTTTTCTTTCTTTGGTCCATCTTCCGGATGCAATGTTTTCCCCCGCAAGGTGTACAATGCCGGTAAAATCATTCTCATTTGTATTCTCCCAGCTCCCTTTTTCAAGCGACCAGTCAATATCTGTTTCCCCTTTTTCTAGGTTAGCACGTTTTATTCTTATTACATCGTCTCCATTTGCTTTTAATAATGGAATGAGGTTGGATCCTACTAAGCCTGATGATCCAGTAATAGCAATTTTCATTTTTATTTCCTCCTATAACTTGTGTAGAAATAAATTGTTTGCGTTTGCATGCTTGTTATATTAATTTTATCATGTAAAATTAACAAATACTATGTAAACATAACATTTTATTGGGGTTATTCTAAAATCTTCTTGACTAGAATATTGTCCCATAATAGAATTCATCAAACTTTTGTGTAATTCTAAATTTTATGCGTTGTTTTTCCCAGATTACTTAATCTGTGCCTGATTTCCATATGAGGATAAATAGCAATAAGAGAGAGAATATTCTTAAGTCTTTTAGATTCTCAAAGCGTGAGTCTATTATTGTTTTAACGTTTTCTCTTGTTATAATTGCAAGTTCTATGTTGAAGTATGCAAATGATAATCATTTTTTTCTCGAACGTACTAAAGTTGTTTCGCAAATAAATGGTCAAAATATCGCTTATAGAATAGATATAAATGAAGCAGATTGGCATGAGTTAAGGCTTTTGCCTGGAATTGGTGAAGCAAAGGCAAAATCGATTATAGAGTATCGTGATAAGAGAGGGTATATTCATTCCGTTGAAGAACTATCAAATGTGCATGGAATAGGTGTCCAAATATTAAATGCTTTAAAAGATATGATAGTTATAAAAAAGGGATAGGTAACAATATGAATGAGAAAGATCAGAACATTTTGGGAAATATGTGGGTAAAGTTGGTAATCCTTCTTCTCTCTGTTGTACTGTTTTTCACAATCTGCAACTTTTTAAAGGGTATTTTGATATCTCTCTTTCTGGCCTTTACTGTTGCATATGTATTTGACCCGGTTGTTGATATACTTGAAACTAGAAAAAGGTTCTTAAAAAGAATAAAGATTCCACGTTCTCTTGCTATCTTTCTATTATTATTAATTATCACGTTAGTGACAAGTGGGGTTTTGACATATGCTATTCCTAAAACGGTTAATGGCATACAACAGGTTGGAAACACATTGCGGAAAAGTTTTCCCGAATATAGGGCTGAAATTAGAGAGTTGATAGAACGTTATGGGGATAATGAACTTGCACAGTTTCTTAAAAGCAAGTTGGGGATTAATAATAACATTGAAGGATTAGAAGATGGTACTGAAAAGAATACAGATCTTCTTGTTGATCAAAATCAGGTAGCGGACCAAAATCAGGAAAATGTAGGACAAAAGGAGATTACTGCTATCCAGGATACGGACAAAGAGGTTGAGGACATTTCTCCTTTAGTAAACTTAAAAAAATATACTCCACAGGTATTCGCATTTGTTTCTAACATTACGAAAAAGATATTTAAGAGTACGTTTGGTATCTTTGGTATAATAATAAACTTTCTTATTTTTGGTGTTGTTACCATATATCTGTTAAAAGATTTTGACAATATAACCAGAAGCGCCAAAGGGCTGATTCCTTTACCTGCGCACGATAAAACAACTGAGATCTTTTCTAAGATTGATGTAAATCTTAAGGAGTTTTTTAGGGGGCAGATTACTGTTTGTTTGATATTATCATTTATCTATAGTATTGGTCTTACAATTGTAGGGGTTCCCTTAGCATTTGTTTTAGGGTTTGTCGGTGGATTTGGCAACGTTATTCCGTACGTTGGAACCATAGCAGGTTTGGGACTAACAGTTATTATAACACTTGTACAATTTCATGACGTCCAACATGTTCTGCTTGTGCTTATGGTTTTTGGTATCGGGCAGCTTCTTGAAGGTACATTAATTACGCCAAAGATAATCGGCCATAAATTAGGACTAAGTCCTGTTATCGTCATTGTTTCTATCTTGATATGGAGCCAGTTATTAGGCTTTCTTGGGCTTTTGCTGGCGGTACCGTTTACCTCAGCGGCTAAAGTCCTGATTGATGAGGGAATTATTAAGTATAGAGGTTCAACTCTTTATAAAAAAGCATCGTGGTATACGTCTAATGGGAAGAAATAAGAATAAATTCATTCATTTTGAGTCTGCGTTGTCCGGTTAGGTATTTGCTTGGCATATATAGACGCTAACATCCTGTGACTATAATGCCTAAATTGCCTAAAATGAGCTAAAATTATAGAATTTTATTTATTATTATTAAAATAAGAAACAACACTACAAATTTTAGGCACTCTAAGTAATTTAGGTATTTAGGCAATTCTATACACTATAGTGTAAAAAAATATCCATAAATATGGATCATTATTGCACCGCAAAAGGCTAACCGGGCAACACTGAATTTGAGTAAAATTTTTGAAATTTAATATTTTTCAGGTTTAATTTTAATCTTGGTATTTTAATCTTGGTATGGTAATAGTACCTTGAGGTAAGATATTTTCGAATTAAACTATACAACATTTTCATAAAAAAAAGGGGGGATAATGGTGTTCTCAAGGATGGCTCGTGAGGTGCAATCTTCTGCAACTATTAAGATAAGTACTAAAGTAAAGCTCATGCGTGCAAAAGGGATAGATATCATTGGGTTTGGAATGGGCGAGCCTGACTTTACCACACCTGATAATATCAGGAATGCAGGAATTAAGGCCATTAATGATGGCATGACAAAGTATACTCCAACTTCCGGTACAATGGAACTGAAAGAGGCCATATGTGAAAAACTAAAAAACGAAAATAAGCTGGAGTATTCTCCTGATCAGATAATGACCTCCTGCGGAGCAAAACAGTCTGTTTGCAATGTGATACTTGCCCTTTGTGACAAAGGTGATGAAGTTATTATACCGTCTCCTTATTGGGTTAGTTATTCTGAACAGGTGGTTATGGCGGGTGCTAAACCTGTTTTGGTGCATGCTGATGATAGTACCGATTTTAAGGTATCTCCAGATGATATAAAAAAGGCTATTAATAACAATACTAAACTTTTAGTCTTAAATAGCCCATGTAATCCTACTGGTACAGTTTATTCACCTGCGGAACTAAAGGAGATAGTTTCGTGCGCAATTGATAATGGAATTTATGTGATATCTGATGAGATATATGAAAATATCGTTTATGACGGTACTAAGGCCGTCAGCCCTGCCAGCTTTGGACCAGAATTCATGGATAAGGTAATAACGGTTAACGGTTTTTCAAAATCATTTGCCATGACCGGCTGGCGTTTAGGTTATGCAGCAGGTAGAGGGGACATTATTCGAGAAGCAATAAAACTGCAGGATCATTTTACATCAAGTACCAGTTCTATTACTCAAGTTGCCGGTGTAGAGGCATTAAAGGGTCCACAGGATTTTATAAAGGTGATGGTTGCTGAATTTGATAAGAGGCGACAGTTTATAACGCAGAAATTAAATAGCCTTGATGGCATTAGTTGTGTTATACCAAAAGGGGCATTTTATGTTTTCCCGAAAATTTCAGGCCTTTTTGGGAGAAAAATAGACGGGGAGATGGTCCATGATTCGGAATCATTGGTTAACACTCTCATTGACAAGGCAAATATTGCCTTTGTTCATGGGAAATCATTCGGGTCAGATGATCATGTGCGTATCTCTTATGCAACGTCCATGGAAAATATTGTAGAAGGGATGAAAAGGCTTGAAAATGTGCTTGCAAAATAGACAATTTCTTTTTTAAGAGGCTAGGCTGAAGGTGAAAACTAACGTATCTGTCCAGCGTGTATTTACACATCCAGTCTGCTTACGCATCCATCCCTCTTTTTAGAGGGGATTAATAGCATCTGTTTTTAACCTATAATTTAATCAAAAAAGATAAATGTTTCTCTACTACCCAAAAGTCCCCTCTAGAAAGAGGGGATTTAGGGGTGTGTTATTAGATTTTGCGGAACAATTACAAACCAACAGCATTTCGCCTTTAAGCTTTTGTCAACCGCGTTTTGCCTTCAGCTTATCCAGCTGATTCTATTCCGTTTTATATATTCTTGGCATATCTTTCCCAATTCTGCAAGTTAGGGGCTGTCCATCTAATTTATTGACAGCTCCTTATCTCATATGGATCTAAATGCATTGCCACTATTCTTATTTATCAAAACTCAAAGAAAGTTTTGTAGCTATTGCATTGAGTCTTTTATCGAACGTCAAAATGGGGATTCTTGTCAATATAGCCGAAGCAAGCAAGTGTATATCTATATACCCTAATCCTTTTCCCATCAATTGATTATTATCCATAAAAAGTAAGACTTCTTCATGCTCTGCCTGAACCGACATCGGTAGCGTTTGAAGTAGTGATAGGATTTCCACTCTATTCTTAAGATGTCCACAGGCGAGTTCGCCAACAATGAATGGATGGCAAGCGACACAACATTCATTCAATAAGTTTATGAGTGTAGCATTCCCTTCTCTAAAATGTGATATCCAAACTGAGGTGTCAACTAAAACCATTTATATGTTTCCTGTTTTTCTTCTGGGTATCATAGTTAATTTCTTTTCAGTACCACCCAATTTGGCGAGTCTTTTACAACTCTCCATGGAGATTAGAGCTTCTAGCCCCAATCTGACAAGAGCAGTTTTTTCATAAATGCCAGTTAATTTTGATGCTTTATCAATCAATTTATCTTCTATATTTAATGTTGTCCTCATGATCTACCTCCATATATATGGTTCTATAGGTTTACATTGTTATTACAAAATCAAAGAAATATTGGCATTGTAAATCAAAGATTTATGATACCGGCTTTTCTTAAAAAGTGGTTGAAATAGATGGGGGGCAACTACGTTATGTATGTATAAGTATGTATAGTTTATGCATGTTTGTCAAGAAGTTTTGTTTTTTTCTGATCAATATAAAGAACAGGAAAATATATAAAGATATTCATTTTCTCCGTGTTCTGTCTGTAGTGGGGATTACAGTTTTAATATTGTAGAAGAAATGGAAAGGCTTGAAAATGTACTTGCTAAATAGACAATTTCTTTTTTAGGTGGCTAGGCTGAAGGTGAAAACCGACGTATCTGTCCAGCGTGTATTTTACACACCCCGTCTGCTTACGCATCCACCCTTCTTTCAAGAGGGGATTAATAGCATCTGTTTTTAACCCATAATTTGATCAAAAAAGACAAATGTTTCTCTATGGCACAAAGTCCCCTCTAGAAAGAGGGGATTTAGGGGTATGTTATTAGATTTTGCGGAACAATTACAAACCAACAGCATTTTGCCTTTAAACTTTTGTCAACAGCGTTTTGCCTTCAGCTTATCCACCTGATTCTATTCCGGTTTATATATTCTTGGTACATCTTTTCCAATTCCGCAAATTATTTCGTATGGGATCGATTCTGTCTCTCTGGCTATAGACTCTATTGATATGGTTTTATCCCCCTGACTACCAAAAAGCACAACTTCGTCTCCAACATTAACGCCTGGAATATCCGTTATATCTATATATGTAAAATCCATTCTTACTACCCCTGCTACTTTTGCTATCTTGCCATTAACTAATACGTTTCCTTTATTGGATAACTGCCTCTTGTATCCATCGCTGTAACCTATTGGTAGGGTAGCGATAACAGTTTCCCTTTGCGCAGTGTATGTTCTACCGTAACTTACGGTATCTCCTTTTCTTAATCCTTTAATATTCACTATCTTTGTCTTAAGGCTCATTACCTGCTTTAAATCAATTAATCGTGGCAAATATTGTGAAGCATACATTCCATAGAGGCTTATTCCGGGGCGTATGGCATTAAACAGCAGAGGATTCTTTAATATTATACTGCTGTTATCGGTATGTTTTATGGGTATAAAGATGTTATGAGATTCCAGTGCAGAAATTACCCCATTAAAAAGAGTTATCTGTTCTTTAACTGTATCCATATCGCTCCCGTCTGAACTGGTAAAATGGGTAAAAATGCCGTCAATTGATATGTTTTCCAGTTCATTGATCTTCCTTATAGTCTCTACTGCTCCGGTTGCTTTGATTCCAAAACCGCCCATTCCCGTATCTATTTTTATATGAACTCTATGTTTTTTTCTTAGATCAGCAGAACTGTAAGATTGTAAAATGTGTGATGATATTCCCTTTGCGATCTGATAATTAACGATGGTTGGGGTGATTGAATATTTTACGATGGTGTCTATTTGGTTTGGTAAGATACATCCAAGGATGAGTATAGTATTATTTATCCCATATGCTCTAAGCTTCACAGCATCTTCTACAGTAGCAACGCCAAACATGCTTACCCCTTCATCTTCAAGCCTTTTGCTGACTTTTTCAATGCCGTGCCCATATGCATTTGCCTTAACAACTGCAATTATAGAGGTTCCTTTTCCTATCTTATTTTTAATGCTGTTTAGATTGTGCGCTAGTGCATCAAGATCAATCTCAACCCAAGTTGGTCTATGCATTGTAACTTTGCTCCGCAATTGCGTGTTCTTTTAATCTTCTAAAAAGATTGTAACATGATAAAGTCCTAATGTCGAATGTCATTATTGTAATTGTTTTTACATTAACGGTAAATTCTAAATGTTTTTATTCTTTTCATCTGCACAATGGTAAATAATCGTTATTTCTACATTGTAAAGCTTTAGTTAGTGCTGACAGGGGCAATCTAAAGAAATAACCCTATCATGATGAGAAAAAAAGAACAAGTTGGCTTAAAATTGGGGTTTTGAGATGCAATTGTATTTTTCATCTAGATAGGTTGTGTTCGCTGGATTTTGCGTATAATAATAGTAAAAAACATAATATTGACAAAGGAAATATAGCTATATAATCAGTATGAATAACCGATAAGATAGAGATGGCGAATTTCAAATGTATAAATGGCTAAAATTTATATGTTTAACCTGCAATTGACGTCTGTTTTTGTAGCATATAGTTTGGAGATATAATGATATCTTATCTTGTTAAGGACAAATTTTTTAAAACTATCTATTTTTTTGTTTTTAGTTTTATGGTTTTACCGTCCACTGCTTTCACTGAAGGTAAAGAGAGCATTAAGGCCATATATGTACCACTTGCAGACCATTATGCGGGTATAGTCGCTTATGAAAAGTATAGGTATCATATGGAAAATGCTGACTATACTATTGAACAGATGAAAAGCTGGCCACTTTTACGTGCCTATTTTTTGTCTGGGAAAGCAGATATCGCTTATATTCTTTCTCCAATGGCGATGGACATGTTTTATGAAAAACCTAATTTTCGATGGGTGAGCTTGCTGCATAGGGATGGGAATGCCTTGGTTATTAATGATTTTGTGAACAAATTTGTTAAACTTCCCCATGAACGTTTAAAGAGAAAACCTGACGAGAAAATTGCCAATGCGTTTGTAAGTATAAAGAAAGAACTTGGTCAGCATATTGAATGTGCGGTTCCTTCCCTTCTATCAACGCATACTGTGGTACTTTACAAATATCTCAAAGATTATGGCAAAAGCTTAAACCTTGGATTTGGTATGGACAAAGACGTGATTGCTATTGAAGTTGCACCGCCTAAATCAGCTTCATTTATTAAGAAAAAAAATAGCCGTGGTATTGCTGCTAGTTTTGAACAATCACTTCCTTGGTCAGATATAGTTGAAACACAGGGTTTTGGCAAAGTTGCTTGGTATTCCAAGGATGTTATGACATGGCCCAATGGTCACGTGGAATGTATTGTCATTGCTACTGATGAGTGCATTAAGAATAAGAGAGATGCATTAAAAGAGGTAATCTATTACATTCACAAGGCTGGGAGAGATATTGAGATATCTCGCAAAAAAGGCCGAAGCGTAATGAAACGTATTACCAATATGATAAGGAAATATATCCCTGAACATAATGAGGAGTCCATCATTCAAAGCCTTAGGTCTGACCTTAGTGTGATTAATTATCGTCACCTCAATGTGGACAAGGGTGGGTTAAAGCAAATTATGGATTATGCAGTAGAAGGTGGAATATTGAGATTCCCAATTGATATTGACAGCTTTGCAGATACAAGATTTTCTACAAAGATTACTGACCTTAAGATATATAATGTTTCTCCAGTTAATTATAAAGGTATATCTGAGAAAATTACTAGGGAGACCAAAAAACGTTTGGAAACTAATGTTAAATTGCTTAGCAAACTAGTGGAACATCCAATAATCATTAATGCTGTAAAAGAGCGAAACTCAAAGAATGTGTTACTTAGCGAGATAAAGGTGGTTGACCGGAAGTGGATTTCTGGAGGTATGCAGGAATTTGTAAATAATTTACTGAATAACCCTGTTAGCACTTTCTTACGAGATGAGTTCTTGCTAAAGGATGACTTATATACGGAAGTGTTTTTGTGTGATAAGCGTGGGGCTGTTGTTGGGGAAAGCCCAAAGACCAGTGATTATTGGCAGGGAGATGAAGATAAGTTTGTGAAATGTTATAACCGTGGTGATGGCAACGTATTTATAGGTGATTTAGAGTTTGATGATAGTACACAAAGTTATACAGTTCAGATATCTGTTCCGGTTAAAGATAATGGTAAAACTATAGGAGTTCTAGTTGCCGGGATACGAAACATGTAAACAGGGAAAACATTAAAATAAATATTTAAAAAAATTATCTAATGAATATTTATCATTTAGAAGAGAACGACAATAAAATTAGTAATAATCAAAAAAACCATAAAAAAGGTCTGGGGAAAACACTTCTTATCTGGTTTTTAGTTATTTCTATCATTCCCATGCTGGCAGGTAGTATCATCAACTACCACAATGCTTATAAAAGCCTCTACAATGATGCAGAAAAGTCTTTAAAGACAGTTGCAAGTATACAAACAGAACATATCAATGAGTATTTTGAAAGGGTGTTAACCGATTTGCAATATCAATCGGAAATGCTCTCTAATGTTGTATTATTTGAACAGCTTGATGCGGCTTTTAAGGAAAGCAGTTTGACTCTTAAAGATTTTGTGAAGAGTTTTGAGTGGGCTTTGATTACCAGTGAAAATGGTAATCATCTAAAAAATTATCGTAGGACCTATGGTTACTATGATATATTTCTTATTGATTCTAATGGGAATATACTATTTACAATTGCAAATGAAGATGATTTTGGGACTAATCTTTTCGAAGGGAAATATTCAAATTCTCTCTTTGCTGCTACATGTAAAGAGACTCTTGAGACTGGAAAGATTAGATTCTCTGATTACGAATTATACTCGCCATCAAAAGATCTCATCTCCGGCTTTGTTTCATCTGTTCTTTTAAATGAATATGGTGATAAGATTGGGTTAATAGCCTTTCAACTTCCAGTAGATCAAATCGATAACATTTTACAGTCTAAAATAAACCTTGGAAAGACAGCTGAAACCTATCTAATTGGTAATGATCTTAGAATGAGATCAAATTCTGGTAGGGAAAATAGGGAACCTGTTTTTGAGGACGTAATAAAGACTGAACAGACTATGTTATGGCGAGATGAACATGTATTATCTGAAAATTTGGACAAGATGGAAGAAAATGCTTTTATCTATGCCGGCCCGCATGGCAAGGATGTCTTGGGTATACATAATCAAATAAAAGTTTCAAATGTGCCGTTTGCAGTTATTGCAGAGATTGAGAAAGAGGAAGCATTTGCTGCTGCTGTCAGATTGCGGAACATTGTTTTAATTATAATAGGTGTTACTGTTGTGGTAGTTGTTTTCATGGCCATTACTATTTCCGGTCGTATTTTGCGGCCCATTAAGATTCTTTCATCAGGTGCTAAAAAGGTTGCAACCGGGAGGCTTGATCATGAAATAAAAGTTATCTCTAAAAACGAAATCGGGGAGTTGGCTGACAGTTTTAACTATATGATATTCAACTTAAGAGAGACAATGGAAAAGAACCAGGCTCATAATTGGTTTAATAAAGGGCAAACAGAGCTTAATACGAAAATGCGGGGAGAACAAGATATTGAAACATTAGGTGAAAATGTTTTGGGTTTTATTGTGGAGTATTTAGAGGCGCAGATTGGTGCTATTTATATTACTAACGAGAATAATTGGTTAAGAATAATTTCTAGTTATGGTTACGACATTCGAAAAAAGGCTTCAACGAATTTTATGCCTGGTGATGGTTTGGTAGGTCAAGCTATTTTAAAAAAGAATTATATTCTTGTTACAAATTGTCCAAACAATTATTTGAGCATTAATTTTAGCCTAGGAAGCGCTCTTCCAAAAAATATACTGATTATTCCCATCCTTATGGATAATGTAGTAAAAGGTGTAATTGAACTGGGAACTTTTAATGAATTTACCATGGCAGATATAAATTACCTTGAACATGTTCAGGAAGGTATTGCTATTGCCATAAATTCTGTTATGTCCCGTGAACGAATGGCAACTCTGCTGGAAAAGACGCAGGAACAGAAAGTGAAACTACAGGTTCGTGAAGAAGATCTAAAAATGATAAATAGAGAGTTAGAAGAACGCAAGAGAAATACAGATGAGAAAAATGAGGAGCTGAAGATCGCAAAGGATATGGCAGATAAAGCAAATCATGCTAAAGCAAGTTTTCTGGCAACAATGAGCCACGAGATACGTACCCCTATGAATGGAGTTATAGGCATGACAGAATTACTACTGGAAACGGAATTAAATAAAGAACAGCGCGAATATGCAAATACAGTAAGTGTTAGTGCTGAGTCGTTGTTAACTATTATCAACGACATTCTGGACTACTCTAAAATAGAAGCAGGAAAGTTAGAAATAGAGAATATAGATTTTGATTTATGCTCAACAATTGAAAGTATAATTGACCTCTTTTCTGTTAAGAGCGCAAAAAAGAGAGAATTTGAATTTTGCTGTTATGTTGACCCAAAGATTCCATGTCTGTTACGTGGTGACCCCGGTAGATTAAGACAAGTTCTGATTAACCTTACCAGCAATGCTGATAAGTTTACTGAAAAAGGTGAAGTAACAGTTAATGTAACGCTGGAGAAGGAGGAGAAGTCCCATGTTAAAATACATTTTAATGTCAAAGATACAGGCATTGGTATCTCTCCTGAAAATATAGATTGCTTGTTTAAATCGTTTACGCAAGCAGATTCTTCAACTACAAGGAAATTTGGTGGAACAGGATTAGGATTAGCCATTTCTAAACAGATTGTCGAGTTAATGGGTGGTGAGATTGGCGTTGAAAGCCAAGAGGGTAAGGGCTCAACTTTTTGGTTTACAGTTACGTTTCAAAAACAGCCTTTAGATAAAGGAGTACCACCTGTTGTTTTGGGCAATTTAGAAGAGATGCGAATACTTGTTGTAGATGACAACAGTACTAACCGACATATATTCGGAGAATATTTAAAGTCCTGGCATTGCAGATATGAAGAGGCTGAATCAGCAAAAGAAGCTTTAATTAAACTTAATACTGCAACTGAAGGGGGTGATCCCTTTAAGGTCGCCTTGCTTGATTATTGTATGCCGGAAGTAAATGGTGAAACTCTTGGCAAACAAATAAAGGCAGATATCAGGTTTAAGGATATTGTGCTCGTTATGTTAACATCTATTGGTATGCGGGGGGATACAGAGCGTTTTAGCAAACAAGGCTTTTCCGCATATTTAGTTAAACCTGTAAAACAATCACAGTTGTTTGATTGTTTAGGTATTGTTACAAGTAAACTTTTAAATGGCGAAGTTGAAGGGGTTTCTAAACAACATATTGTAACAAAACACTCTATTTATGAGAGGAAAAGACAGAAGGCAAGAATACTTCTTGTAGAGGACAATGCTGTTAATCAGAAGATAGCGATTAACTTCCTGGAAAAAAAATTAGGATATTTCACTGATGTAGCGGACAATGGAAAAGAGGCATTGGAACCATTAACGAATAATGATTATGATCTTGTCTTAATGGATTGTCAGATGCCCCATATGGATGGTTTCGAGACAACCCGATTAATTCGTGATATTAGTTCACCTGTAAGAAACCACAACATCCCTATTGTTGCGATGACTGCCAACGCAATGGAGGGTGATCGTAAAAAATGTATTAATGCTGGAATGAATGACTATATTTCTAAGCCAGTGACATTGGATTCGTTGGCCAAGGTTATAGAGAGAAATTTTGAGAAATTGTAATCTAGTAAAAGTGTAAAACTATTTCATCAATAAATACTTTAGTCGCGATATTTTATTAAATGGTAAATGCACTCTTAATCCTCAAAGAATATAATACTAAAATCTTCCCATTGAAGTGACAAATCGCACATCGCCCTATTTGTTTCACCTTATAATTAGGATAGAAAATATGGGGTGTCTTAAATGGAGGTTAAAATTTTGATAGAGTAGAAAAAAGGAGACTTGAGTAGATAAAGGCCCTCCCATTGGATAGTATATATGTGACTAGTAATAAATATCCAATGTAGAAAAAAGGAGGGCGCATGAAAACCGATTGTATATCAATAGGATTTG
>JAIQZO010000090.1 GCA_021777055.1 Candidatus Anammoxibacter sp.
ATACCAGCCCAGGGCAACGCCCTGGGACAAAAATACAAAAGAAATTTAGCCCTGTAAGGGCGTAACATACATTGGCGATGAATCGGGAAAATATGTTGCACCCATTCAGGGTGCGAATTAATGGTTACCTTTGACCCAGGGCGCTGCCCTGGGCTGGTATGTATAACCCCGTTGGGGTATTTTGCATATCTTTAAATCTTTCATTCAGTGCCAAAAATGCATAAAATTATTATTAATAAAAACAATGCTATTAACTTTAGGCACTTTTTAGCAATATGGTATTACCCTGTTAAAACTTCTATTCTTAGAAAAGTTTTTGTATTGACGTTGTTATAGATACAAACATATACATTTTAACTGGGTGCATTAAAACATTTAGAAGCAGTCTGCAAGACTATTCCAGCTGCAACTCTTTTTTTCGCAATTGTAGTAATTTGGCATATCTGAGTTATTAAAGATAATTAACGTTAATTAGTGATTAGAAGAACATGCAGAGATAGTAATTTAAAATCTAAAATTCATAATTTAAAATTTGGTTGCTGCTTTGCCGTACTATGATGTTGTAAGATGTAATAAAAAGGAAACATTTTTATACCGCAAAAAACGAGTCAGACAATGCTGACTTTTTGTCAATATCTTTTATGATTTTATGACCGCTTTATAGTATTACTTTATTCTAAATTCTGTCTCCCGAATTCTCTATTACCAATTTAGTTGCGGCTTTGCCGCGTTATAGATAATAGGTCACATTGCTAATGGCTAAAAAGAAAATAACAAATAATAAAGAGAAAGCGGCAAAAACGGAAGAAATTGCTCCGAAGCACAGTAGTGTTAAAAAAGCCGTTAAAGCTGAAGGAACAGAAAAGCAGCTGAAGAAGAAGGACAAGGCATTTCCCATTGTTGGTATAGGTGCATCCGCCGGTGGGCTGGAAGCGATTGAAGGATTTGTTTCTCATTTGCCCGTTAGAGTTAACATTGCCTTTGTGATTGTTCAGCATTTAGCCCCTAAATACAAGAGTATTATGCCTGAGCTTTTAAAGAAATATACAAAGATGAGGATATTTGTAATTGAAGAAGGTATGAAGATTGAGCCAGACTGTATATACCTTAACCCGCCGACTAAAAATGTGTCTGTTGTAAATTGTACTTTTCAATTAATAGAACCAGAGGAGGCTCATGGAGCTAGATTACCCATTGATTTCTTTTTTCGTTCACTTTCTGAAGACCGGGGAGAAAAAGCAATTTGTGTTGTTCTTTCGGGAACGGGTACAGATGGCACCCTGGGGCTGAAGGCAATCAAGGGTGAGGGTGGTATGACCATGGTTCAGGAAGAGAAGCAGGCCAAGTATGATGGCATGCCAAGAAGTGCCATAGAAACTGGGCTTGTTGACTATATCCTTCCTGTGGAAAAGATGTCGGACGAAATTACTAAATATGTGAAACAACCTTACATTAAGGGAGTGATGAGGCCTGTTATTCATGAAGAGAGTTTCAAGGACTCCTTACATAATATATTTGTTATGATCCGGTCAGAAACCGGCCATGACTTTTCCAATTACAAGCAGAATACCATCCGCCGCAGAATTGAGAGACGCATGGCCGTGCACCAGATTGAAAGGATATCAAATTATGTTGGTTACTTTAGACAAAATCCGGCAGAGATAGAGACCCTTTATAAAGACCTTCTCATTGGAGTTACCAATTTCTTTAGGGATTCAGCTGCATTTGACATCCTCAAAGAAAAGATTTTGGTGGAAATATTAAAAAATAGAGAGCCTGACTCTCCTGTACGTATTTGGGTCCCTGGTTGCGCAACCGGGGAAGAAGCATTTTCAATAGCCATTCTCATAGTTGAGATTATGGAGGAGATGAAAAAATGTTTCAACGTCCAGATATTTGCTACTGATATAGATGCAGAAGGGATAGAAAATGCTCGTCATGGTGCCTATACGGATAGTATTGCTGCTGATGTATCACCGGAGCGCCTGGAACGCTTTTTCATAAAGGAAGGCAATGCTTACAAGATTAAGAAGCAGATACGTGAGATGGTAGTATTTGCAGTGCAAGACCTCAACAAAGACCCTGCTTTTTCCAGATTAGATCTGGTCAGTTGCAGAAATGTTCTTATTTATATGAATACGATGCTTCAGAAGAAGATAATCACCCTATTTCATTACACATTAAAGAATAACGGCTTCTTGCTTTTGGGACCATCTGAGAGTATTGGGGAATTTACTGACTATTTTATACCTGTTGATTTGAAGTGGAAAATCTTCAAACGCGAAGGGGTTGTTGATGAGAAAGTTGCATTGAATGCTAGAATTCCCTTTATAGGCCCTGACGTTCAGAAGATTAAAGATAAGGGGATCGTAAGTGAAGTAAGCATCAGTGAACTTGCAGAAAGATTGATTCTTGAGAACTACGCTCCGCCTTGTGTTTTAATCAACGAAAGATATGAAATTCTCTTTTTTTATGGAAAAACAGAGAAATACTTAATTCCTTCCACCGGGATAGCCAGCTTTAATATCTTAAAGATGGCCCGTGAAGACCTGCGATATAAACTTACTTTAGCACTTCATAAAGCGATCAAACAAAGGAAGGAGATTGTAACAGAAGGGCTGGAAATAAAGTACAACGATGGCTATCAAACCATTAACCTTGTGGTAAAACCGATTATGAGAACCGCTGTTTCGCAAGGTTTAATTATGGTAGTTTTTGAAGATAAAGCATCCACCCCTAAAGTTGTCCAGAAGAAGAAAGAGGCTTCGTCATGTGAAGGACTAGACCCGCGATTAATAGTGTTGGAACAGGAACTGCAATCCACCAAGGAGTATTTACAGACCACAATTGAGGAACTGGAGACCTCAAATGAAGAGCTGAAATCTGCAAATGAAGAGCTACAAAGTACTAATGAAGAGCTACAAAGTACTAATGAGGAATTGGAGACATCTAAAGAAGAACTACAATCTACAAATGAGGAACTGCAGACCGTAAACGCGGAACATCAGGATAAAATAGCTGAACTGTCCCATGCCAATAATGATTTAATAAATTTCCTGTCCAGCACTGAGATTGGGACTATATTTCTCGACACTAACCTCTGTATCAAACGTTTTACTCCATCTGTGTCTAAGGTATTTAATCTCATATTGTCAGATATGGGACGCCCTATTAGTGATATTACTTCAAAGGTCATTAATGAAGATATCTATCAATATGCTAAAGATGTACTTAACACACTAAAACACTTGGAGATGGAGTTACAAGTGAAAGACGGAGATTGGTTTTCTTTGCGTATCCAACCATATCGCACTGAAGAAAACATTATTGATGGAGTGGTGGTTACTTTTGTGGATATAACTATGATCAAAAAAGCTAAAGAGATAGCTGAAGAAGCACAGAAATACACGGGGGCTATCTTTAATACTATACGGGAGCCCCTTTTGGTGTTAGATAAAGACTTTAAAGTTATCTCTGCTAATAAGTCATTTTATACTCTGTTTCAGGTTACGGTTAAAGAAACTGAGGGAAATGTTATTTATAATCTAGGTAATCATCAATGGGATATCCCTGCGCTTAAAGAGCTACTGGAGAAGGTTCTGCCTCGCAAAAAGGTATTTGATAATTATAGGGTAGAACACGAATTTCCTTCAATAGGAAAGAGAATAATGATCTTGAACGCGCGTCAATTATTATATGAAAATAAAAAGTTGATTCTACTTGCTATTGAGGACACCACAGCGAACAGAAAGAGTATATGAAAAAAAGAAGAACTGAACAGATAAAAGAGACCGAACTCCGGGAGAGAGCGGAGTCAAGGCTCAAGGCTAAGGTACAGGTATCAGAAGAGATGTCAAATACGGACATGAAAAGACTGATTCATGAACTGGAGGTGCACCAGATTGAGCTGAAAATGCAGAATGACGAACTGCGCAATACCCAAATAAAACTTGAAGAGTCTAAGGAGAGATTTGCTAACCTCTATGACTTTGCGCCGGTGGGTTACCTTACTTTTGACAAGTATGGAATGATACTAGAGGCAAACCTTACCATTGCCGATATGTTGGCAATGAAAAGGAAGCTTCTCCTCAATAGTCTATTTCACTATTTTGTTGGCAGAAAGGATCAAGATATATTTTACCTGCATATGAAGAAGGTCTTTGCGGAGAAAAAACCAGAGACATGCGAAATAAAGTTAATAGGGGAAAATATAGAGTTTTATGCTCGATTGGATAGCGTACTAGTGACGGATTCCATGAGTAGTATTGCATGTAGAACTGCTATAACGGACATCACAGATAACAGGAAAGTAATTAAGGTGTTGCAGCAAAGCGAGGAGAAACATAGAACCCTTTTAGATGCCATACCTGAAATAGTATACAAAATAGATGATAATGGATATTTTACCTTTCTAAACAGCGCTGTAAAGAATTTGGGGTATGTCCCGGAAGAGCTCATTGGAAAACATTTTCGTAAGGTATTACACCAGAACGACATTAAAAACTTTAGCCGCTCCATAGTTTTGCAGAAGCTTTCAGACATTAAGACTAAAACGAGAGATACACCAAAATTCTTTGATGAACGAAGGTCTAAAGAAAGAATGACAAGAAACCTTGAGGTGCGGTTAATGGTAAAGAATCAAGATAGAGTAAAAAGTAATGTAGAATGGCGAATAGGGTTATTAACTTCTTTTGGTGAAATAGTCACTACTGGAGATTATCAAGATAAGGTAAACAATAAAATCGGGAAATTCAGTGGAACGGTGGGAATTATTATCGACATTACTGAAAAGACAAAATTGCAGACGGAAATGATACGGGCTGGCCAATTGGCACTAATAGGAGAACTGGCTGCAGGTGTAGCTCACGAGATTAACAACCCCATATACGCCATGATAAATCTTGCCCAACTTGTTGAGGATGAAACGGATAATGATAGCAGGGTACATAAGTTTGGCAAATTAATTATGAAAGAGGGTGAGCGTATATCAGACTTAATTGGAAATCTTGTTTCTTTGTCTAGGAATACTGGTGGCGCAAAAAGTGCTGTTAATATATATGAACTAATTGCCAATTCCTTAAAACTGGTTGAGGTGCAGTTGGGAAAGGATAATATCTTTGTTTTTAAAGATAATATCCCAAAAGATATTCCCCCCATCATTGCAAATGCTCAGGAGATCCATCAGGTATTCTTAAATCTTATACAAAATGCCAGATACGCATTAAATAAAAAATATCCCGGTAAAAGCAAAGATAAGATATTTGTAATGTCATGTTACAAAGTGTTAATTAACGGTCGCCCTCATGTCAGAATCATTTTCTATGATCGCGGAATTGGAATACCACGAGACATTTTACATAAAGTAAAAGATCTCTTCTTTACTACTAAACCATCTAATATTGGAACTGGTATTGGCTTAAGTATAAGTGAAAACATTATAAATAATCATTGTGGCAAAATAACGATAGATAGCATACTGGGGAAATTTACAAAGGTATTAATTGATTTACCAGTAACAGAATGTATAACAAAGAAATGAAAACCAAAATACTCATAGTTGATGATGAAGAATCCATTAGGTTTACCGTAAAAGAGTTTCTTTTAAAAGAAGGATATGAAGTATATACAGCTAAGAATTATGACGAAGCACGGAAAATAATTACTACTGAATATTTAGATATTATTTTGTCGGATATTGTTTTAGGTGGAAATACCGGCATTGATATCTTAAAAAAAGTTGAAGAGAAAGGTTTAAATTGTCCTGTAATTCTGTTTACAGGATACCCGGATGTGAATACGGCGTCTGAAGCTGTTCGTCATGGGGCTTATGACTATATGACAAAGCCCATCGGAAAAGAGGCATTGTTGCATATTGTTTCCATGGCGTTAAGGTATAAAACTTTGGTAGAAGAAAGAGATAATGTTCGTACAAATCTTAACGCTATTTTCAAGAGTGTCAGTGATGCCATCATAACAGTGGATAAGGAGCTGAAGGTTATTGAGGTTAATGACGCAACAAAAGAAGTCTGTGGCTTTTCACGAGAAGAATCCATTGGAAGATATTTAGACTCCATTCCAAAAACATGTTGTGTGCAATGTATTGAGACCATAAAAGAAACAATAGTAGAGAATCGCCCCATTGAAATTTATCGTATTGAATGTAAGCATAAAATACGTAATGGGCAGGTGGTGACCCTGAATACATTTCCTTTAATGGACGTGAATAATAGCCTTTCTGGCTGTGTCCTGATAGTTAAAGATGAGACTCGTTCACGTGATTTAGAAATAGAGTTAGATGTTCGGCAACGTTTTTTCAATATTATAGGCAAAGATCATAAGATGCAGAGGCTCTATTCTTTGATAGAGAGCTTGAAAAATATTGAAACAACGGTACTTATTACAGGAGAAAGTGGGACAGGGAAGGAACTTATAGCCGAAGCACTACATTACGGAGGGGTACGTAGTAAAGGACCCTTAGTAAAGGTGAATTGTTCAGCTTTAGCAGAAACCCTTCTTGAAAGTGAGCTCTTCGGACACGTTAAGGGTGCATTTACTGGTGCCATTATGGATACTGTAGGCCGTTTTAAACTAGCTGATGGCGGTACGATATTTCTGGATGAAATTGGTGACGTATCTTTAAATGTGCAGCAAAGGCTACTCAGGGTGCTTCAGGAGAAAGTGTTTGAACGTGTGGGGGAAACTACATCAACTAAGGTAGATGTGCGTATCGTGACGGCAACTAATCAAGACCTTCTAGAAAAGATAAGGCTGGGAAATTTTCGCGCAGATCTCTATTATCGGTTGAAAGTAATGGAGCTATCTCTACCGCCACTTAGAGACAGAAAAAAAGACATCCCTCTTCTGGTTAAACATTTCATAAAAAGATTCAACCAAAAGCTAAAAAAGAGTATTGAAGATGTTTCTCTAGACGTCTATAAGGTTTTTATGGATTATGATTGGCCAGGAAATATCAGAGAGCTTGAGAATGCACTAGAGTACTCCTTTGTCCTCTGTAATAATAGCACTATTACCGTTGAAGACCTTCCAAATGAATTAAGAGGGATAAAAAATACTCATTATGTGCATGAAAAGAGTAATGAGTATAACACGATCTTGCATGCGCTTGAAAGAAACCATTGGAATAAGACCAATGCCGCAAATTTTCTGGGTATATCCCGGAGAAGCATCTACAATAAAATCAAGAAGTATAATATAGAAATAAAATAATTCTTCATAACTCCTCGTGATGTTGCAAGTTTCACACTTTGTGCATTTCACACTTTGTGTAAATTTGCACTATTCAGAACAAATTATCATTAATTGACCAATTCTTTACCAGCTATAACTTCGTTTGAGAACAGAGTTGAAATAAGACCAATGCCGCAAATTTTCTGGGTATATCCCGGAGAAGCATCTACAATAAAATCAAGAAGTATAATATAGAAATAAAATAATTCTTCATAACTCCTCGTGATGTTGCAAGTTTCACACTTTGTGCATTCCACACTTTGTGTAAATTTGTACTATTCAGAACAAATTATCATTAATTGACCAATTCTTTGCCAGCTATAACTTCGTTTGAGAACAGAGGATAATAATTTTAATCATTACATTACATGCAGATGGTATCCTTTTTGCGGTATGTTTAGTTAGGTATATCTATATATATTGCGACTAATAACAAACGTTTGTTATTAGTCGGTAGAGTTTACCTGGTTGGGATTTTAGAGAAAGGGGAGGGATAAATCCCCAGACACCACCAATAGGCATTATTGAAGGCCATTTAATATTTCATTCTGCGGTTAGGCTCTAAAACTTTTTGTTATATGATTAGTTTCTTAGTAATTAAGATTTGACAAAAAAATCAAACAATGTTGATAAAAAAGCAAGTATCTGGGTTCATGTTTTCTAGCTGCGGCTTTGACGCGCTATAGGGTGGGGTAAAGGAAGGAAGGTAAATGTTATGTCGCATCTTACAGAAGAAGAAAAGATGCCGTATATGATTGAAAGTGATTCTAGCTATGTAGAGGAACTCTTATGCAATGTTTTATATCTTGAATCAGATGTCATATCAAAGGTTCGATCGTTCTCTGATATTGGGTTACATTCTAAAGGTCGAGGATTGGTTATAACTCTATGTGATGGGAAGAGGTATATGCTTCCTATTAAAACATTACCTCCTGAGGAAGAAGGTTAATAAAATTGACTCTTTAAGATTATATTTTTGAATCTGAAATGATGCAAAAGATGCGTAACGTTATTCATATCTATGTAGTAGGAGAGAAGATTATTTACGATCTTAAATTAGGGGGAGATTAAATGAGGAAAGAGGAAAATAGAACGATCACTACTGATTTTGTAATTAACAATAAGCCGAAGTCGGGAAAGAGGTCTCCTTTTAACATAGAAACCATCTCTCTCATGGGAGATATGACAGGTCTCAACAATTGGCAACTTAAGCATGAGCTGTTTTCATGTTTGTATGAAGATAGATGTTTACAGCTAATTGATTTTGCAAATGTTTCACGAATCGATAGAGATGGGGTTGATATTTTGCATAATTTATTAGACCGAGGTATGGAACTACGTTTATTTAATGTCTCTCTTCTCATAAAACGCACAATAGGTTCAAACAGGAATAAATGTCTTAGTGATAAAATATTTGATGTAAGTTCGCAGGAAGAAGCAGTTCTTATGTTTGAAGAAGAGATTAAGAAATTATTGAAGGAGAAGGATTTCTCTTTTGCTGACAGTATTAAAAAGAGACCTTTCCCGCGTGTAGACATGTCTCTTCCTGTAGAGTTTAAATGTGATATCTTACGTGAGCGTCAGGTTTGCTGTCATGCAAAAACAGAAAATATTAGTAAAAATGGTTTGTATCTATCAGAAGTCCATGCACCAAATGGTTTAATAAGGGAAAATACACATTTCAAAGGTAAAGATCTTCATTCCCTGTGTCTTGACTTGCAACACCTAGGCATAACACTTGAATCAGAAGGGGTTTGTGTGCGTGAACAAAGGGGAAATAATGATAATCTCTTCCTGGCTGCAAGGTTTAAGAATATGAATGAATATTGTGAAAGAGTCTTAACCGGTATTATTCACGATAATACCCCATTGCCAAACTATTTATCATATCTGGGAAATTAAGATTAAATTAAAAAAAATTATGGACTTAGGGATTGAATATATTAAATCTGTTTATTTATCACAAAACAAGGTAAATCTAGATAATTCAAAACCTGTTATAGTTAATAAACATATTAAAAGCAGGTTTAATGGCATTGTTAGTGTAAGTAAGGAAATGGAAAATATCTTTTTTCTGTTGGAAGTGGTGAAAGATAGTAAATGACCTATGTTAATAGAGGGTGAAACCGGAACAGGTAAAGAATTACTGGCCGCTTATGTACACTATAAAAGCCCTTGTAAAGAAAGGATATTTGTGATCCAAAATTGCATTGAGATGAGAGAAAATATATTAAAGAACCAACTATTTGGTAATAGAAAAGGTGATTTTGATTTGGGTATTCAAGACAAAGTAGGATTGCATGAGATTGCAGATGGTGGCACTTTGGTGTTTGATGAAATTGGCGATATGGATCTGAAGGTTCAGGGAATGCTTTTGAAGATATTGGAGGATGGAGTATACACTCCAGAGGTGGTATGGAGCAGAAGCGTATAAATGTCAGAGTAATTGCAACTACCAATAAGAATTTAAAAAAATTGTCAGAAGAGGGATTGTTCCGCAAAGATCTTTTGTTCAGGATTAATGATATACATATAAAGATACCGCCAATTAGAATGAGAAAAGATGACATACTACCCATAGCTGATTATTTCCTGGATACCTATGCTGAAATGTATGCTATTGATAAGAAAAAATTAAACCCTATGGTGTCAGAAGCTATGGCGAAATATTCCTGGCCAGGCAATGTAAGGGAAATTAAGAATTTTGTCAAACGTCTGATTAAAGCTGCGTGGAATGATAAGGTCATTGATAGATGTCATATCCCGGACAATTATCTACAGAATGACGATAGTTGGAAGCCAGGATACAAAAATTTTAACTCATTTTAGACGTTTTGGGCACTGGATGTTCGCGCCTACATCTAACCAAGCAAATACCTAACCGGACAACGCTGAATAATATTAGAAATATGCATGGAAACATTCAATAGAACTAAAGATTGTATTACTGTTGAATGCAAGAAAAAGAAAAGCCATGAATAGTGAGAAACAGGCTAAAGGTTAGTTTATAATGAGGACCTCTCATAGCCCATTTTCTAAGGATCTGTCCCGAAATAAGTTGAGTTTCCAGTGTTTAGATTTGGGTTAAATTTAACAAACCTGATTGTTCCAAACCTGAAGTGCTGCCGTAGCTGCGTTGAGTATTTGGAGATGGAACATTTGGTAAAATAATTACCACTCTTTTTCAGCCATAGTTACCACTTGACCATTTTTTATAACGTATTAAAAGATTGATGGTTAGCCAAATATAAATTAATGTAATATCTTCCGTTTGGTTTGAATCATGAAAAATAACATAAATCTACGTCATATTTTTTAATTTGTTTTTTGTAAAATGACAAAGGCAAAAAATACACGCAACATCAACTCATCGAGTCCATAAGGACTCCTGCCGGCCCACGGCAACGATTAGTCTTAAATCTGGGCAGTATCAAAATTGCTAAGGAGAAATGGAAAGAGCTTGCAAATTTAATAGAGTGTATTTTAAATAACCAAGAGCGCCTTTTTAAAGAAGAGGCAGAAATTGAATCGCTAGGACGTAAGTATGCAGGAAAGATAAGAGAAAAGAAATTATCCCGAGGTACTACAAATTTAAATAACCCGAAAGCATCTAAAAATGAGGATTACGAAGAAGTAGATTTGAATTCATTGAGCGCATCAAATTCAAGGAGTATTGGAGCTGAACATGTAGCGCTAGAGCAGATAGAGTCTTACGGATTAGGCAAGATTTTAAAGAAGTTACAAGTGGAATATGTGAGCTTTTGCAAACAGAGAAAAGGATATATGATAACGTATTACATCGAACGGCAGTAAAGTTATGGCAGAACTAGATGGGAAATTGGAGAAGAAGGGAACCGTAAAGAAGTATAAAAAGGTAATGGAATCCATAGGCCGCCGAAGTTGTACAGAAACGACGAAAGAGCAATACGAGATTTACAATGCGTTAGGAATAAAGGAAACACCTTTGGCAAAGCTGATAATATAGAGGCCAATTACGAAAAATAAATGAAATTCTAGCACTAGAAAGTGTAGTGACTGAACGAAAACAGGTGAGAGTCGTAAAGCGAGGATATTTTGGTCTTTACAGCTTTTGGCTGCCGAGCTTGGGTTAAGAACAGAGAGAGATAATCCTGATTAAATTACTTGTCTACGGCATGTTTTTTGCGGATGATTATGTATCTATATATTTCTTTCGTAAAGGAGTAGCATAATAATGTCAAAAACTATGGAAGCGAAATGTGTAACTTTGGGAACGAAAGTTATAGAGAGAAAAAATGTTAGTAAAAAACCTGTTAAAGTAGGATCACAACTGGCGAAATGTATAACAAAGAATGGTGGAATAAGAAAAGAGTATCATACGCCACTTTGTGATAGAAGAAAAGAGATCCCGCTTCTGGTAGAACATTTTAAAAAGAAATTAAATCAAAAGTTAGAAAAGAGTATAAAAGATATTTCTCAAGACGTCTATAAGATCTTTATGGATTATGAGTGGCCTGGAAATATCATAGAGCTTGAGAGTACACTAGAGCACTCCTTTGTCCTCTGTAAAAATAATATTATTACAGTTGACGACCTTCCAAGTGAACTAAGAGAGAAAAAAACTATTGCTTATGTGAATGAAGAGAGTAATGAGCATATCACAATATTGCAGGCGTTGGAAAGAAACCATTGGAATAAGACCAATGCCGCAAACTTCCTGGGCATGTCCAGGAGAACCATCTACAATAAGATCAAGAAATATAATATACGCCCCAAACAATTCCCAGTGTAGCACAGTGTTGACCGATTGGTTATTTGCTAAGGGCTTGCGCGACAATCTCTCAAAATGTTTATTTTTTTATTTGTAGAAGAGGTAGCGTAATAATATCAAAAACTTTGAAAGGGAACTGTATGGCTTTAGAAACAAAGATTATAGAGAAAAGAAATGTTAGTAAAGAACTTATTGAAACAGAATCACAACCGGTGAATGGGAAAACAAGGGATGGTGGGACGAGAAAAGAGTATCTTAAGGACGCAAATTCATGCAAGGCTCCTTGTTCATTTCACACGGTGTGTAAGTATGCTCTATCCAGAACAAATGATCATTAATTGGCATGATCGTTGCGTTTACGAATGTAAATTTCTGAATTTTAACTTTTTATATGACGGGTCTAATAATGACAAAGACTTTGGGAGAGAGAAGTTCAACTTTTAAAACGAAAACTATCGAGGTAAATAATGTCAGCCATAAACCTGTTGAATCAAAATCACAACCGGTGAAATGGGCAACAGGGAATGGAGGAATAAGAAAAGAGTATCTAAATGATGCAAATTTATGCAGGGCTACATTTATTCTTCCAAAAGAAGCTACCAATGGGGCAGAGAATGTAAGTATCGTAGGTGATTTTAATAGTTGGAATATTCATGCTGATCTGTAGTTGTTACTTAATTGTATAGGGATTTACATTTTGATTCCGTGTGAAGCAGAACAGTACCCGTAAATAGTTGCAAATTATTGATGCTTTGGTTAGAGACTGCCTACCAAAAAGCACTATAGTCATAATCGCTGTATGTGTCGATCAAGATTAAGATTATAAATTTTAAGTTAACTTAAAATAGAAAGATTTAAAGGTGTGCAAAATACCCCAACGAGGCTATACATACCAGCCACTTTTAGGGGTCAAATAAGAGTAATGTTCATAATTTTAATCGTTATAGGTGGTTTAAGATTACGATTACGAATTTGATGTTGACTCGATAGTTAAAAAATTCGCTGTAGACGATAATTATGTCCTGTATGATATCTCATTCACGAATTAATAGAAAAGACGAGTAATTGGTATTGTTAATAATCACATTATAACTTGTAAAAACAGTAATAAAGCAGAATCTCTAACATTAAATTTAATACGTCAACCATTGATTATTTAACGGATTACCAATAAAGTTATGATAAAATTAGTGTATGTATATAAATGCTATTCTAAAAACTTTATTTTTTGTTGGCAGTGTATTTGCATATACAAAATATAAAACACTAGTCTGATTTCTTCATACTTACACAACAAATAATTTTGTTTCAATTAACAATAAAAATATCTCAAATGTAAAAGTTTGAATAATAATGAAGATCTTATCTCCGTACAAATCTTACTGGGACAGAAGCAATTATTTTACATCCATATGAATTTGGCAAAAGAAAGGAGCTAAACTTTATGTCACTCTTAATAGAGAAAGAAAATATGATACCTATGGTTGATAGCGATACCAGGTACTTAGAAGAACTCTTAAGTAATGTTTTATATCTTGAATCAGATGTTATATCAAAGGTGAGTTTATTCTCTGATATAGGCCTGCGTTCTAAAGGTCCAGGATTGGTTATAACCCTATGTGATGGAAATAGGTATATGCTGCCTATAAAAAAAATAGATCCCATGGAAAACATTTAATAAGCTAAACTTACCCGCATTATCCCATTAAATCTGAAATAATAAAAAAGTTGAGTAACATTATTCTAAATTATTGTTAATTACAAACTTTTTATTTCTAACTCATTGATAGGCAAATCCGTTGGTTTTACCAGTGAGACTCCAATTGCCAGATCCTCAACGTGGCGAAAGCCGTACTTCTGGCCTTGTTTTCTCGGGGTGAACAAATTTAACGTAAGGAACCGTTTCAAAATAAGTTGAGTTTATCCCATTCATTTCTAGATCAACTTTAGATAAACTCTACAATTCTTCAATCTCCAAATCCTCAACGCAGCTAAGGCTGTGCTTCCGGTTTGGTTTTATCAGATTTGTTAGATTTAATTTAAATCTAGCCAAAAATATTTGAAATTTTTGGGGTTTAAAAGTTCAAGGTTCAAGGTTCAAGGTTCAACGTTCAACGTTTTTTTTGATACCGTATATTTAACCTTTGAACCTTGAACCTTGAAAAAAACTTTATCTTCAGTTGATTATAAAATGTGCGAGATAAATTCACACAATTACGGTGTAAGAATCTAAACACGAGAAAACTTATTTTATTTTGAGGTAGCTCCTAAACCTGAGAGTTACATGTGTAATTAATTACATAGTGCGGCAAAGCCGCAACCAAAATACAAAATACAGAATTCAGGAGTCAGAATACAGAACAAAGCATAGATTTGTGCTTGTTTTACAATAGAGTTATTAATTGTAAATTTGTATTCACTTCCTGAATCATGTTTTCTATTATTCTGACTCCTGCATTCTGTATTCCATAAAAACTACAAAATCTTTTTAAAAAAGAAGTTTTTATAAAGTAATACTATACATGCACTTTTCTAAGGAGTTGAAAATGTTATTCATTTTCAACTCCTTAGCGTTAATTGATTTGTCAAACTTAACATATATCGTACCTTGGAAATCACATTTTATTCTTAATTCCGTACAAAATAGAAGGGGGGATTTATAATGAATATGGATAATGTGTTAACTATGTTATATGTGGAAGGGAAAGAGTGTAGACTATCTCCACTTTGCAAAGATAGGTCAATCTCTGCAATGCCATTTGGCGGAAGGTATCTTGTTATCGATTTTGTTTTGAGTAATTTTTTAAATTCAGGTTTTTACAAGATAAAGGTACTTACACAATATAGATCTGAAGCCTTGCTTAAGCATCTCTCTGTGAATTGGATCTTCTCTTCTATTTTGGGACACCACGTTGAACACGTACCACCACAAATGAAGACAGGTAGTGGTTGGTATAATGGTAGTGCTGATACTATTCGTCAGAATCTAAATTTCTTGCAAAAGCAGAGGTACGACCTTGTTTGCGTTTTTAGATCAGATATTGTATATAAAATGGATGTACGGAAGATGCATGAATACCATCTAGGGTTAGGGGCGGATTTAACCCTTGCTGTAATTCCTGTACCAATTGATTTTGCTGGAAACTTTGAAATAGTTGAAGTAGATGAAAAGCTGAGAGTTATTGGATATGAGGATAGGCCTAAGAGTCCTAAATCCATTCCCGGTATTCCGGGCATGTCATTCGCTTCGATGGGGAACTACATTTTCAATAGTAGCACTCTTATTGGAAGTCTAAAAAATAGTAATGATGCAGATGAAGAATTGAAATTGGGTGCTCAGGTTCTTCCCGGAACAATAAATAGGAAAAAGGTTTATGCCTATGATTTTAGCACAAATTGCTTTCCTGGAATGACCAAAGAAGAGAGAGGATTCTGGATAAACATAAACGATCTTGATTCCTATTGGAAGGCTAATATGGGACTAATATCTGTGTCGCCAGTCCTTAACCTTTATGATGTAAGATGGACAACAAGAGGTTATTCCACTACGCTACCACCTGCAAAATTTGTCTTTGCGGATAAGGAACATGACCGTGTTGGTATGGCAACTGATTCTATTGTTTCTGATGGGTGCATTATCAGTGGTGGCAGAGTTAATCGCTGTGTCCTTTTTCCTAAAGTGAGGATAAACAGTTTTGCGCAAGTATCAGATTCTGTATTAATGGAGGGGGTGGAAATTGGGAGGCATGCAACCATAAGAAACGCAATAATTGAAGATTCAGTAAAGATCCCCCAAGGTATGAAGATTGGTTACGATATAAAAGAAGACATGAAAAGGTTTCATGTCTCGCCATTAGGTATTGTTGCGGTATCAAAGGAAGCTATTGTTGAAGCGGAGAAACGGGAAAATAAACTGTTACATTATTATCACTTTAGTAATAATAGACTAAACCGCACGTTTAATGTTCCATGTCAATCATGCAATTCCTATCATTACAACGGTAAGATAAAACAGTCGGGAAACACTTTTTAAGAGTAGAACATAGATCCTTCTCTATGTGTTTTTACTAATTGTATATATTATATACTATCAGGCCTGTGGCAAGAATTATTGCCAACGGAATAATATGCACCGCTGAAGAAATATCGTATGAATATTGTATATGTATCGGTGAGAAGATCGAATACTTTGTGAAGAAACAGTTTACATTCGTCTGCTGTATTTGCAGAGGATCGTGAATAACTACCTGCTTACATGTATAGTCCTCCTTACACCTCTGTACACCCATATATTTTAACCTCTGCTTATCTTGTTTCACATAATTGATTTGATAATATGTTTATGACTCTATGTGGCATATTTTGTTATCAAGGAGGTAAATTAACCTCCTTTCTTTGAATTATTAAACTAATATTTGGGTTAGATGTTCTTGTTTATTATAAATGGAACTTTTAACTATATGATACACAACATATTAAAATGTTTTTAGATATGATCATTTCGAATGGTATAAGTTTTGCTGATTTAACAGTTTGGTAGAGTAGGGGGGGCTTAACAACCTTAAATTTAGTACCCATTACAAATAAATGAGGAAAATAGAATGGCGGCTAGCGATACGGTAAGTAACTACTTACCGGGAAATAAACAGTGATTTAACTTAGGATCGATTTCTCTCCGTGGAGGTACGGAAGGCAGTAATGTTTTGTTGCACAAGCATAAATAGCTTTAATATGATTATAGGTTTTCTGCTAATTTGAGAGCTTAAAACGCCACCGAAGGCGCAAACTATATATGCAGACTACTCAATTATGATATCCAGCTTTAACCGATACTTGTACCACATAAAGCTTCATTTCTACTCCTCTGTGCATAATTTATCAAAAAATAAGGAGGGGACTCCTTGTGGATATGGATAATGTGCTAACAATGTTATATGTAGAGGGAAAAGAGTGTAGACTCTCTCCACTTTGCAAAGACAGGTGCATATCTGCATTGCCTTTTGGTGGGAGGTATCTTGCTATCGATTCTGTTTTGAGTAATTTCTTAAATGCAGGTCTTTATAAAATAAAGGTACTTACACAATATAGATCAGATGTCTTGTTTATGCATCTTTCTGTGAATTGAAACTTCTCTTCTATTTTGGGCCATCACGTTGAACATGTACCACCACAAATGAAGACAGATCGTGGTTTTTACAATGGTAGTGCCGATGCTATTCGGCAGAATTTAAATTTTTTGCAAAAGCAGAGGTACGATCTTGTTTGCGTCTTCAGGTCAGATATTATATATAAAATGGATATACGGAAGATGATTGGATACCATATGGGACTAAGGGGCAGATTTAACCCTTCCAAGTAGCCAGCCAGTAACTGAACCATTAGCGCTAGCAGTTGATGCATTTGGAAATATTTATTTTTCTTCATTATTAAGTCATGAAGTTATTAAACTAAGCCCCACCTGTAGGACACTCTTGAAGTTTGGTACAGAAGGCCGCGGTGATGGGCAGTTTGTTTTTCCAGTAGGCATAGCGTTGGACAGCGTTGGTAATATTTACGTTGCTGACCGTTGGAATCATCGTGTCCAGAAGTTTGATTCATCAGGCGTCATCCAACTGACGATTGCTGCTT
This sequence comes from Candidatus Anammoxibacter sp., assembly GCA_021777055.1. Taxonomy (GTDB): domain Bacteria; phylum Planctomycetota; class Brocadiia; order Brocadiales; family Anammoxibacteraceae; genus Anammoxibacter_A. The sequence goes on from JAIQZO010000090.1 coordinate 17,627, forward strand.
CTACCAGGCATGATAACTTCTTTAGTCTTCATTAAGGTTTTTTATAGCCGTGACAATGTTAACGGTTTTAATAACAACATTTCCAAGTTATATCCCGGCAAACGCTCAGTTTACATTTGAATTTGCTATTCCAAGTGGCCAGCCAGTGAATGAACCACAATCGATAGTAGCTGATGCATTTGGAAATATCTTTATTGCCACTACGAATGTAGTCATTAAACTAAGCCCCACTGGTAATACTCTTTTGAAGATCGGAACATCTGGTACTGGGCAGATTTTGGGGCCATCAGCCGTGGTGCTGGACAGTGTTTGAAATATTTACGTTGCTGATGTAAATATCGTATCGAGAAATTTGCTTCATCAGGAGTCTTCCAGATGAAGTTTGGCGCAAGTGGTAGTGGTGATGGTCAGTTTCTGACTCCATTAGGCATTGCGCTGGATAGCTCTGGTAATATTTACGTTGTTGACCATGGTAATAACCGCGTTCAGAAGTTTGATTCATCCGGCCTCTTCCAGATAAAGATCGACATCCCTGGTACACCTTGCACTGGTGCTTTGCAGTCTAAATTTCCACAAAGCATAACGGTGGATAGTGATGGTAATGTCTACCTTGCAGGCAGTCGTAATCATCGCATTCAAAAGTTCACAAAAACAAGCCCACACTTGTTACACTTATATCATTTACAGCCAAAAGCAATCGTGTGAATGTTGTATTAAAATGGGAAATCGCAACAGAGGTAGATAATGCTGGATTTAATATATGGAAAAGTAATGGGAAAGATGAAGAATATGTAAAGGTAAACGAACTTTTGATACCTGGAGAAGGCGGAGGAAACTGGGGTTCAGACTATTCATTTATTGATAAAAATGTTGTCCCGGGTGCAACATATCTTTACAAACTTGAGGATGTTGAATTTGATGAAGAAAGTACTCTTCATGGCCCGGTATCAGCAACAGTAGATGATAATAGAGAGAAAATAGAAAGACTACGAAGGTAGTATCAGGAGCAATGAATGTAAATGTAATTGTTCAGTTAAATTCGATGACACACCCTAAATTCCCTCTTTCTAGAGGGGACCGGGGCTTGTCGGCTGTCGCGTGATGATATCTTTTTAGGGATGGCTTATAAGCTTAAAAGCTGATGCTGTTTTAATGCTGAAGCTTAGACGATAAATTAATTAGAAGACGTTGAGTTTGATGTTGACAGTTCACTGCACGGTCCTCTATCTGTAACTGTTGAAAATAATGAACGCAGGTTCAAGAAGTAATTATATGGAATAAATTGTTAATTTTGTATAATTATTTTATAATGTTTATAGTTATTTTATATTATTCTGAAAAGTCTTATTAACTAATAAGGAGGTGATTAATGGAAAGTAACCAATTAAATGTAAGAGATGATGAGATGAAAAGAGATGGAGTATCACTACCAAGATTCGAGGCTCCACAGATTGTCACCTATACAAGGGATGACATCCTGACAGAGATCGGTCCGGCAAGGGCTGGAAGTTTTGCTAACGAATTTGGCGGAACTTAATTCTCCTTAATGCCGTCTAATGTAAATATTAACTCTAGCTGTAGCAATCTGCAGATTGCTACAGCAAAAGAGTCAGCTTAAGCTTAAATCCTGCTTGCATAATACTGCGGGGTTTGAGCTTTTTTACTATTCGTAAAGTGATCATACAAATCAGTGACGAGACTGAAGGTAAAAGCTACTGCCTTTTTGCGGTTTGTGCCTTTAAGCTTTTACCTTCAGTCTTTATCCTTCTGCCTAGAGACCTAAAGCATCTACTTATTTTTCCTTATATCAATGTTAATGAATAAACAATCTTATAAGATTCTAGATGTGGGGTTGTCTATACAATCTGATACAACAGATATTCTGGAACTGTTTGATGATGATTATTATAGGTTCAGGGCAGATTCAATTTCTGGTGCAAAACAGTTGATTTGCCAAGTTAATTTACGAAGTAACAACAAAGTTCCACATCTAAACATAAACGGTAAAGTATTTGAAATAAGCAATGATCCGGACAAATGGGATTACGTTTACCAGATGATTGTTGATAATGTGCTGTCTGCGGTTGATGATTTTTTTGTAATTCACTCAGGTGTAACTGCAAAGGACAATAGGGGGGTGATAATTACCGGGCCTTCTGGTACTGGGAAAAGTACATTGACGTTGAAGCTTTTAGAAAACGGGTTCACTTTTTATTCTGACGAATATTGTCCGATTCATAGAGATACAAAACTCATAGATCCATTTCCACGAAGCGTATGGGCATCGCCTGCACAGAAAGCGCGGCTTTGTTCTTCTCATGTAAATCCTGGAAATTCACGAGAAAATAAAAGAGTAAAGAGGGACAAGGTGTCCATTAGACCTGACGAACTAAAGACGGATGTTGGGTGCAAACCCTGCAAGCCGCAATGTTTGATATGTATTGACCCGGGGAATAATTCAAAGGATGTTTATGTCTTGTATATTAGCCTAAAAGGTAGTGAGGAGGAGTTTGTAAAAGATTTAAAGCATCTGAAAAAAGTAGAAGTCAAAAAGAGTAAAAACAGGCTGTACGAATTGCAGATCATATATCCCAGGGATAAAGCCATTACTGAAAAAATAAATGAAATTTTAGAAATCTACTCAAAACAGATAAATGATGTCATGCAATTCTATCCTGTATCTGCTGATTATAATAATGAGCCGGTATTGACACCAATATCCAGTCATGAAGCCGTGTTTCAATTGTTAGGGGGTATAGTGCAGGGAACAAATGAGAGATTGGAGTCAAATGTGGTAAAAGGTTCAACTGGAAGTTTTTTTATGGAAGCAACCGAAATACTTAAGGGAATATCATGTTACAGGCTTTCCATAGGAAGACTTGAAGCTATGACGGATTTAGTTTTACAGGCAGCACAATGTTGAGAAAACATATAATATCATAGTGGGGCGAAGCCGCAACCAAAATTGAGAATTCTGAATTCAGTAGTCAGAATTCAGAATAAAGCATAGATTTGAAATCATTTTACACTTAGTTTTTAATCGTAAGGTTAGTATGTATTTTCGAAATCTTGTTTTCTATTATTCTCGCTTCTGACTACTGGATTCTGTATTCCGCATTCCATAAAAGCTACAAAATCTTTAAAAAAAGAAGTTTTTATAAAGTAATACTATAATACCTTAGGTTGTTTGGCTGAAGGTTGAAGGTAAAAAAGTTAAAAGCGAAAGGTAAAAATGCTGCGAGCTTTTTGCCTTCAGCCTAGCTACCTGAAAGTTGCATTATCTGTTAAGTTTGGCGAATTGGCATGCCTGAAAATCTATACCTCTGATTAAGTACAGTTTCTCGATTGTGTGTAACATTTTGTGTTATAATGTGTTACGTGTGATTGCCTGTGTGATTTGATATGTGTGACGTTAGATATCTGACAGTTTAATGTTTTTGTTTTATATTGCACGTTTTTTAACTGCATGCAATGATAGGCCTTACAACTGTTTTGAGAAAATGTGATGTTGTGGTACAAATGTTGCGGTACATAGAGAATAGTTTTCGTAACATAAACTAATTAAGAGTTTTCTTTATAAGAACGTTCAAAGGAGGTTTTTATATGTTTTCCGTACCTTTAATCTTATTTAGAGTTAAGGCATTAATATTAATAATGGGGATGCTCTTCTCTTTTTCTGTCTTGGCAGATAACCATAACATCAATTTATTATCCATGGATGACCATGGGTTGAATGTTGAGTTGACCACACCGTCATATAAATTAGAAGATATAAGTACTGGAGATAAGGTCTATAATCGGATTAAGATAGATAATATGGCCAGGGTGCCAAAAAGTGGTTTACCAGAGCTTCCTGTAAAAGGAGTGTCTATTCAGGTGCCGCTATCGGGGAAAATAGAGATTGAGGTTCTTGACGCCGAATATGAGTCAATCCAAGATTGCATGATCTGTCCTGTTCCTGGTAAGTTGGTTTTGGAAAATGGTGATGTTGTTATTAAATACTCAGAAGATAAGAAAGTTTACCAGTTTAACAAGCTTTTTCCTGGAGTTTTGGCTGAAGTTGGATCGAGGGCTATTTTTCGCGGCACGCCGGTTGCGAATATAAGAATTTATCCATTTCAGTGGAATCCTCAGACCAGGGAACTGCGTTACTATTCAAAAATTCGTTTAGCAATTAAATTTGATGGTGTGTTGTCTCGTGAAATTACAGGTAGAAATGGAGTAGAAGGGATTTTCGAAAAATTATCTAAGCGTATGATGGTAAATTATAAAAGTCGTGAACGAGTTCTTGATCAAAAATTAATAAACCGCGAAGTATTTTCCAGGGCTAACGAAGGATCGTTAAAGATTGAAATAAAAGAGGATGGGATTTACCGATTAACACACCAGGATTTGTTGGAAGCTGGAATCAAAATGAGGCGGGTTGATCCGGATGGATTTAGATTGTTTAATCAGGGAGAAGAATTAGCGATAAATGTTGTCTCGAAAAGAAGCGGCAAGTTTAGAAGAGGTGACTATCTTGAGTTTTATGCTCAGGGGATTGATAATGAATTTACAGATACAAACATTTACTGGTTACAATGGGGTAGCAATGAAGCGCAGGGATTAAGGGTTGACCAGATCAATGGCCAAGTGACAGGTAATGGGGAGGGGGTGAGCTCTTTTTTTGAAAACCTTCATATTGAAGTAAGTAAAGTGTATTGGGGGAAGACACCTGGCCTTCCTAGAGAAGATAGGTGGTTTTGGGAAAAAATCACCACTCCAACCATTGGCGAATATACAATTAATGTTCCATCGCCAGTTATAGACAGTGATGAAACAACGATCCGTTTCGGCCTTCGTGGACGTTCTGACACGTCACCGCATCCGAACCACCATTCAATAGTTTCTTTAAACGGAGTTGTCATAAATGATAGTTTGTGGGATGGGTTAATAGAATTCGTTGACGAAGCAAATATTGCACCAGGTACTCTAAATGATGGCATTAACGATGTCAGCGTTGAATTGCCAGGTGATACAGGTAGTGAAGTGGACATCATATACTTTAACTGGATTGCAGTTAATTATTGGAGACATCTTGAAGCTGAGCAGGATAGCTTAAAGTTTACAATTGATGGGGATGGGTTAATGCAGTTTGATATTAAAGGATTTAGCCTGAATGATGTTAAAGTTTATGACATTACTGATCCTTTTAAAGTCAAAGAGATAGTTGATGTTTCTATGGAATCTGGTGATCAGGGTTTTACAGCGAGCTTTGAAGATCAGGTATCAGACCATAAAACCTATTATGTGGCAACTGAGAGTCAGATCAAACAACCGGCTAGTATAGTTGTATGGCAACCGGCAGATTTAAAGAATTTGTCAAATGGCGCAGACTATATTATTATTACTGGGCAAGAGTTCATAACTTCAATTGAACCTTTGCTTCAGTTTCGTGCAGGGCAGGGATTACGAGTTAAAGCCGTGGCGGTGGAGTCAATACTTGATGAATTTAACTTTGGCATATTTGATCCGGGTGCGATTAAGCAATTCTTGCAATATGCCTATGAAAACTGGCAGCAACCAGCCCCAACGTATGTGCTATTGGTTGGTGACGCCAATTTGGACTATAGGGATTATTTAGAAACCGGCAAGAAAAACATTGTCCCCCCTTATCTCGACATAACTAATGAGATTGGTTCAACTCCAATTGACGACTGGTATGTATCTGTTGAAGGTGATGACATTTTACCGGAAATGTTTATTGGAAGAGTATCAGGAAATAGCCCGAAGCAAGTATCCGACGTGGTTAATAAGATCATCCGCTATGAAGAATCTTTAAATTTCAACCCAGATAGTATATTATTAGTTGCTGACGACGACAGAGAAGGGTTTGAAACATTAAATAACGATTTAATCGAACTCTTTTCTCCTGAACTTAGCGCAGAAAAGGTTTACCTTAGCACATACAATAATGTGGAAGATGCCACACAGGATATTATTTCGAATATAGACAAAGGAGTGCTGATTACAAATTATGCTGGTCATGGTTCCCCTACAAACTGGTCTAGAAAACAGATGTTTGAATCTTCAGATGTGTCTTCTCTTGGCAATGGAGATAGTTTAACATTTGTAACGGCAATGAATTGCGCCAATGGATTCTTTGCATTACCTAATGAATATTCCATTGGAGAGGAATTTGTTATAGCTAAAGAGAAAGGTGCTATCGCTAGTTTTGCCTCAAGTACCCTGGGTTTTGAATGGGAACACAGGATCTTAAGTAAGGAGATGTTTTCGGCAATATTTGAAGACGGTAACAATATTTTAGGTGCTATAACAATCGAAGCAAAGATTAGAGCATTTGAACAGGGAATAAGTGCGGATACCATGAAAAGTTATACTCTTTTTGGTGATCCAGCCTGCAAGCTTAGGATTGACCGTTAAATTTCTGGATAACTGTTTCGATAATATTATCAATAAAGTATTTAAACCTTCTTACGCTTTGTACCCTGGCTCTGCCAGGGTATATACTGTTACCGGTCTCTCTGTCAACTAAATTGATACAATTTTTATGAAGATTCAAGAGTACGTAAAATCAGCGCTTGACGTCTGGAAAAATTCGGGAAAGGTAATTGAGTTAACAGTCGATGGCCAAAGCATGATGCCGTTAATAAAGTTTTCGGACCGCATATCAATAAGGTTTGTTGACCCGGAGGAGATCAGGAGGGGCGATGTATTTGCTTTTTTAAGAGATAAAAGCGTTGTCATACACAGATTTATAAAAAAAAGACGAAGAGAGAATGTTTGGTGGTTTTGTGAAAAAGGCGATAATTGCATGAATGAAACATGGATAAACGAAAGGGCGTTTTTAGGCAAAGTGGAAATGGTTTATTCCGGTAAATCAACGTTAAATATGCTTAAATGGCCTTGGGTGATGATAAATCCTGTACTAGGTTTTTGTATGTTAATATGGATTACTGCTTATGGCAAACTCGCATCATTAACAAAGTTAATTTGTGGTCCTAATATAAACTCCGTCTTATTTAAATTAAAAAAAAGACTTGCAAAGTTAGTAAATTGTATTTTTATTGTTGTAAAACTGGTTTTTATTTGAAACTACCTGCTATCTAACCTTTTTTTGAAAATTTAATGAGAGGAAAATATGAAGAATAGGTTTGTGGAAAAAGAGCTGGACGCAGAATTAATACTTCATGATTCAGAAAAAGATGATGTACATGTGCTTAATGCGACGGCTAAATTTATTTACAATCTATACAAAGAAGGTAAAGATGTAACAGAAATGGAACGAGAGGTTAAGAAGAATTTCCAGATAGAAGATGACCAGAATATCCGTACTTATGTAGAAGATTGCCTTGATGAATTGAAAGAAAAAGGTTTAATATAAAGGATAAAAGAAACAGATGAACTACGGTGTCCTGAACATGTGCAAATTTGGGTAAGAAATTATAAATTATAATTAAAGTTCTCATTACTTTTCTCAAAATTAAATTTTTGTGGGGATTGGGTTTCATCTATAATCTTTTCATTTTTTATCTCGGTTTTGATAGTAATGTTAAATGAGAATGGAGAGTATGAGGAACCAATTATTATACTCGTACTTTCTTCTGTCAGAATGTATGTACCTGTAAATTTTTTGTTATTTGCAATGATACCAAGGCGGCTTCCCCGGTCGACAATAACGAGATTTCCGTTAATCTTGTCTATTAAGAAATGATTTCTGGAGATGTAATATGGCGAACAGTCTTCCTTGATGGCAAGATCGTTATCTGAGAGTATATCATTATGCTTAAAACTGTAGCCTCCAACCTTAAATGGGAAATCTTTTATTACAAGATCTTTGCCATCTAATGCTTCCCGTGCTAATTCCGATTCTCCTGAGAGTATTATATATTTTTCTTCTTTAATTCTATTTTTATTAAAAGGTAGTTGCGTGTGGTTATCCTTGTTATTTGCTGTTGCCATACTTGTTGCAATCCTTAATCTTTCAAAAAGTGCTTTAACTATGGGCAAGATTATTTTTGGGTTTTTTTGAAAGAGTTCATTGAATTCCTCGCGTGTGATTTCATTCAACTCTGTGTTTTCAATTGCAGTTACGGTTGCAGAACGAGGTTTGTCTTCGATTAAACCCATCTCTCCGAATATCTCTCTTGTGCCTAGTCTGGCAAGTATGACTTTTTTGTTATTCTCTAGGCTGGAGACCTCCACGGCTCCTGAGTTTATCATATATGCGCTTGTCCCTATGGAGTCTTTTTCAATTATTACAGAGCCTTGTTTATACTTTTTAATGCCCATGTCTTACCTCCTGTACCTTTTATAGAGTGTGAATACTGAAACTAATATTGAAAGTCTCGGGAGAAAACGATATAATTTAAAAAAAATTTTTACATATCGAATAGAAAATCTATACTTCCATTAATAATGTGGTTGTAAATAAATAACAATTACATTATTGTCGTCAAATTCAGGCTGAGATTGTCCAGGATTCAGCCGTTAGGTTTATAGTTTGACTAATGTTACATGCCTTGTTGGGCAACTATGTTGTATAAATAGAGCCTATGTATAAACACTGGAAAGTAAAAAATATTTGTTTTCTACTATTATAGTATAACCTTTTCCTGATCATGTGTCTGTTACATTTATCACATTTTATATCACAGTCTTCCATTTTTTGCAGAGGTTACGTTTTTTAGAGTGGGTTAATTAAGAATGAATAGCCGGAATTGAGAACAAATTATTAAAGTTTAAGATAGTTTAAACTTCATGATATATTCTATACTCAAAGTTATCAGAAATACGCTATTTAGTGATTTAGTCTTTGGTAAGATTTGTATGTTATGATTGAATAATATCTAAAGACAGCTGAAAGGTGTGTTTGTTAGTATATTATTAGTAAAGTCTTCAACTCATAATGTGGAAGTAGATAGTTTTGTCTCTATGCGTGTTGCGTTAATTACTATTACTGGGTGCGGTTTAGCAGTGGGCAATCGTGTTATTGATGCATTTGGTGATGCGGTAATTGATCTTTTCTTGCCTAAAAAGTTTGAGGGGCAGAGTACAGCTGCAAATATTTATACGGAATCTCTTAGTGCGCTGACATCAAGAATCTTTAATAAATATGATGGTATTATCTATATAATGGCAATGGGTATCGTTTTAAGGGTAATTGCCCCTAATATTAAAGATAAATACAGTGACCCTGCTGTGGTGGTGATTGATGACGTGGGCAGGTATGTTATAAGTGCTCTTTCCGGGCATGAAGGTGGAGCAAATAGACTTTCATTAAAGATTGCAGGTATACTTCATACCGATGCTGTTATAACAACTGGTTCTGAATCGGTTAAGGATGTGATTATTGGTATTGGTTGTAAACGAGGTGTGCTTGCTAATGATATTAAGCTGGCAATTGAAAAGTCGTTAAGAGATGTTAATATCCCTATAGATAGGGTCAGGCTGTTATCAACAATAGATTTAAAGGCAAATGAACCTGGTCTGGTTGCTGCTTCCCAAGAGTTGGATATCCCACTAAGGATAGTTTCTCGTGAGGAGATAGCATCTTGTTTAATAGAGTATAAAGAGTCTGAATTTGTCAAAAAAAGTATTGGTGTTGGTGCTGTGTGCGAGCCAGCTGCTATTTTGGGTGGGAGGAAAACGAAATTAATTCTAACGAAACAGAAATTTGCGGGGATAACCATTGCAATAGCAGTGGAAAACTTTACGTGGTAGGGACTGGTCCTGGCAGATTGGACGATATGAGTATTCGTGCTGTGAATGCTTTGAAGAGTTCGGATTTAATTGTAGGGTATAAACTCTACCTGGATTTGATTGCGGAAATTATTGAAGGAAAACCAACTTTTAGTTCCGGCATGCGTAAAGAGCTTGACAGGGCGAAGCAAGCCGTTCAAGAGGCTGCAGGCGGGAAAATTGTCTCTATCGTAAGTAGTGGGGATCCTGGTGTTTATGGTATGGCTGGGTTGGTGTTGGAGATTGTAAACGAGTCAAAGGTTGATTTGCAGGTTGAAGTAATTGCAGGGATTCCATCTGCAAATGCAGCAGCATCTATCCTGGGATCACCGCTTATGCATGATCACGTTATAATAAGTCTGAGTGATCTGCTTACACCTTGGGAGACAATTGAAAACAGGTTGGAGCTTGCTGCAAGGGGAGATTTTGTAATTGCTTTATATAACCCCATAAGCAGAAAACGGGATTGGCAGATAAAAAAAGCGATTGAAATCTTTCTAAAATATAAAGATCCTTCAACTTGTGTAGGAATTGTTAGAGATGCCAGCCGTAAAGATGAAAAGGTGATACTTACAGATCTTGAAAATGTTATGGGTCATGAAAAAGAGATGGATATGAAGACTATGGTTATTGTTGGAAATGCCACTACTTTTACGTTTGATCGATTTATGGTAACAAAACGTGGGTACAACAATGCAAACATGGCGATAAATGAGTAAAATGTTTACTTCTTCAGAATATAGTAGTCAGGAGCCAGAATTCAGAATATAGTACTAGCTTTCAGTTTAATCTTTAAACAGAATAGATGGATTGATAGGTATTTTGCCCGCTAGTTAAATGACGTCAATATTGTATTAGTTTTTTTATCCTGAATTCTGGATCCTGTATTCTGCCGACACAGAACAGATAAAAAATATTCACCAGTATATCTTAAAGTAGTCTGATTGTCTGGTTGTAAATAAGCAGGATAATATTATGATTCTTGTTTTATCGGGAACTGAAGACGGAAAAGAGATAGTTCGAAGACTATACGACCACGGGTGTGACATTATAACATCTGTTGCGACCCAGTATGGTAAATCTATCTTTGAAAGATTGAATCTTGGCAAGATATGCTTGCAGGGCAGATTGGACACAAATGATTTTATGCATTTGATTGATGAAAGAGGAATTAGGCTGCTTATTGATGCAACGCATCCTTATGCTACTGATGTCTCCACTAATGCAATAAAGGCATGCAATGAGAAGGGTATCAAATATATAAGATATCAAAGGTGTGAGACTGTTTTGCCGGAATCGCATCTCATTCATGGTGTGTATAATATAAGTGATGCTGTGAGTAAATGCATTGAAGTAGGAAAAAGGGTAATGTTGACAACTGGGTTTAATAACATAAAGGACTTTATTGGTTTAAATTGTGAAGGTGGATTAGTTGTCAGGATACTTCCACTGGCAGAGCATGTACGTAAAAGTGTTGAGATGGGTATACACGCATCTAATATAGCGGCTTTGCAGGGACCATTTTCATATGATCTGAACAAGGCGTTATATGATCATTTTTGTATTGATACAATAGTAACAAAAAACAGTGGAAAGGAAGGCGGTGTGTCTGAGAAGGTTGCCGCTGCCATTGATAATGGGATAAATGTTGTATTAATAAAGCGGCCCGCAATTAATTATCCTGCGGTTTATTCATCTGTTGACGAGATATTTGATAAGTGCATGAAACTGGAGAGCGCATTGGGGTAGATGTCGATTTATGCCATCCGTGAGTTTACAGTTGGCTTGCATGTTGCTTCTTGTAAAAATTTTTGCTAGTTAATACTTCAGATTCTAAAAAAAATGATTCAAAGTGTATTCAGAGTATTATTTGTTATTTATTCGCTGTTTGCATCGTTTGGCCCTTGGCTGTTTTTCTATTTGGCTGTAGTTATTTTGTCGTTGAAAAGTTCGAGAAAAGAGATAAACTATAATATTGTCAGCAGATTTATTGCGAGGCTGATGATAAAATTGCTTGGGCTTAGAGTAAAGATAGAGGGGATTGAAAATATTCCACACAATGAGCCTGTAATTTTTGTCTCTAATCATCAGAGTTTTTTTGATATTTGTATCGCTTTTGGATGCGTTCCTAATAATTTTAGCTTTATATCTAAAGAGAGTGTCTTCTCTGTTCCCCTGATAGGGAGATATATGAGAAGTTCTGGTCATATCTCATTAAAACGTAAAGCTGGCAAGAAGGATTATGATACAATGATTGATACCATTAATAAGTTTGATATGGGGAAATCATTGGTGCTGTTTCCTGAAGGAACAAGAAGTGTTGATGGTACACTTGGTCCCTTTAAAAGGGGTGTGTCTTTGATAATCTCTCAGTCAGGTAAGAGAGTTGTACCTATGGCGATTAGTGGTAGTAGGAAGTTTTTGCCGAGAAATACTGTCTTCTGCAATCCAAGGTTCAGGGATATTACATGCAGATTTGGGCCACCGCTGAAATTTGAGGTTGGTGAAAAGGCTACGCGTGATGACATAAGAAATATTATTGAAAGTATAAGGTCTTCTGTTGCTGAATTACTTAACAAATAATAAAAGAACGTTTTCTTCTATGTTGCAAAAGATGAAAATGAAAGAAGCAACCATTTTTCTGTTATCAATAAAACATCAAATTTGGCGAAGATATTTCTATCTCTTTAACAAGAAACGTGTTTTTAAGGTTTATAGAAAAAGAAGTGGTTGTTGTAAAAGGTGCGGAGGGTGCTGTAATGCATCATTCAAGTGCTCAAATCTGGAGTTTGATGAAAATGGTTTATCTTGCTGCAAGGTAAATGATAATAAGCCAGTGCTGTGCAGGTTGTATCCTTATAACCAGAAGGATTTTTTTGAACATCTGCGTAGAAATTGCGGTTATAAGTATCGTTAGTTTATGCGCGCGGGTGTGCTTTGTTGTATACACGCCTTAAGCGGTCTGTGCTAATATGTGTATATATTTGAGTAGAAGCGAGTTGGGCATGGCCCAATAGCTCCTGTACTTCTCTGAGACCAGCACCTCTATCTAGCAAGTGTGTTGCGAAACTGTGTCGAAAGACGTGGGGAGACACCTTTCTATTAAGCCCTGTCTGTTTTAGATATCCGTCTATTAGCCTGGATACGCTACGAGCGGTTAACCTTTTATTATATTTGTTTAGAAATAGCGCGTGACTTTCTATTGGGTCTTTGTTAAGGTTTTTGGCTTGGCAATACTCAGTTATCGCGTCAACCGCATATCGTCCTATGGGAACCAGTCTCTCTTTTTTTCCTTTTCCTTTAACTTTTACAAGTTCTGACAAGGTGTCAACGTCGTTATTATCCAACATTGTTAGTTCATTTACTCTTAAACCTGCACTGTATAATGTTTCCATTATTGCTTTGTCCCTAAGTCCTTTGATGTCTTTTCTATCCGGTGCGTTTAATAGCGTTTCAATTTCATTAATGTCCAGAAAATTTGGTAATTTTTTCTCTTTTTTAGGGATGCGTACGGTCTCTACGGGGTTATGGTCGATTATATCGTTCTTTAGAAGATATTTATATAGTGACCGTAAAGATGACATTTTGCGGCCGATGCTTGTCTTGGAACAACCTTGATTTCTTAAAAATGCAAGGAATTTGCGTAGTTGTAGGTTGTCGACACTTTCTAAACAGTCATGATTCTCTTTTTCTAGAAATGCGAGAAACTGCAAAAGGTCTATTTTGTAAGCCCTTAATGTGTGCTCGGAAAAATTACGTTCAAATTCTAACCATTTAAGAAAATTGTTAACTAATTCTTCCATAGTTTGGGATATTTTCAATTTGGTATTTAAACCTTAGGGGCCGTTCACAAATAACTGTAATATTCTGTCTTTATCTTTAAGCTATCTTTGTTCAATTTTCAACCACCAAATCTCCTACATGTAGCACAATGGCCATGCTTCCAATTTTGTTAAAACAGTGTTTGAACAAAATGAACTAAATCTAGCAAAAATATTTGAGATTCTTGGGGTTTACTGGTTCAAGTCCAACATTTTTTGTTTTCTGTATATTTAACCTTTGAACCCTGAACATTGTACTACAAACACAAAAAAAACTTTGTTTCCAGTTGATTCGTTCTGCCGTAAATAGTTGCAAATTATTAATAATGTCTGAAATATAAAAATGTAGGGTGCGTATCACGCACCGACATACTATATTTTGTGAGATTAATGGTGTTTCTGTAGCATTTCGGTGCATAATATGCATCCTACATTTTTATATTCTGTGTAATTCAGTGATTAGAGTCCCCTGCAGGCGCTAATTTAAAGATATAAATTCGCACACAATTGCAGTGTGAGAATCTAAACACAAAATGTTAAAGTTATTTGTGAACGGCTCCTTGCTGTAACGCCTTGATAGTGGATGTATAGTTTAAAATTATAACATTTACTATATATTTGACAAATATATTATTCTTGAGTAAAATGCAAACCGCCGAAGAGAAAATGGGAGGGTATTTAAATGTTTCGGTATGATTTGATTTATATTAGAAGGGGGATTATGTGAAAGAAATTTTTTGTAATTATAAGTTAGTATGTTTTTTTGTTGTTTTTTGTTTTCCTGGTATACTTGTAAATAATTATGCTTTTAGCCAGGATTCAAATATGAAGCTTGGTGAGGAGAGTTATCACCAATCTTTTGCACCGTATGATGTACCGGACATATTACAGGATAGTAATGTGTTTAAACCTGATAAGGTTGTGACTGTAAAGGTAAAGGAGATAATAACATATGAAGTTCCTGTGGATCAAGAAGAATTAAATTCCAATACTTTAGATATTAATGATCTGGAAATTAATGATGTTACTAACCCGGACAATATTAATTTTCACCAGGTTGACTGTTTCTATTTTGGGGAAGTTTCTAAGGTGCAGACAAAGAGTGCGGAGGGTGTTAGGTGTACTCGTATTAGAAAAGGAAATCAATATTGGTTGTCTGATGGACGTAAATGTGTTGAGTGGCAATCTTGGTCTAAATGGGATTGTGGGTCTCTAAATTGGTAATTATTTGTAGATAAAGTATTTAGATTGATTTTAGATTTAAAAAAGAGATACATTTTCTTGTATCTCTTTTTTTTTAGGGAAAAAATGATGAAGAGATTTCTGTTTTTTTATGTTTCTATTGTATTGCTAGTATCTATCTTATTTGTAAACGTTCAAGTTGATGCTGATGAGAGTAAAGATGTTGTTAAACTGGTTGAAAAGCAGCCTGGTGAGAAAGGAGTGGCGAATTCAGCGGGAACGGGAAATAGTCAGTTGACACAACATAATGTTAAAATGCGTTGTGAGAAGTGTGGTAAAGAGTATGGTGATACTGTTAAGTTTTGCAGTATGGACGGCAGTAAGCTTGTAGAAATGAAGATGACTCCTGAAGTGAATACTGTGGTGAAAGATGGATCAGAAGGAAAAACGGTTCCCGGAAGCACTGAGAGTATTGAGGGAGATAATGTCAAAGGGGATAGTATTACGGAGACCATGAAGGTTACTGGTAATAATGGAAGTGCTGCTCCTGGAAAAACAGATGCAAAAGATGGGTATGAAAACTTCAGTAAGGCGATGGAGTATATTAGGCAAGGGGATAAGTTTCGACAAGAGAGAAACGATTTTACTTCTGCTCTAACACAGTATAAGTTAGCTGAAGAGTTAGCCCCTGACCATTTTAAGTTGCACTATAGACTTGGCGGGGCTTATTGGAAACTTGGAGACAAAGAAAATGCTCTGAAGCATTTAGACAAATGCAAACTATTGTATCCAAAGGGAAGAGCAGGAATAACGAAGATAGATGAGTATATCGTTAAATTGGAACGTGGGTTAAGCAAAGAAGAGATGGCAAGGAGGCAAGAGGCAAAGTCCGGACGGATAGATAAGATTATGACTGAGGCACTGAAGATTAACAAGGAGAAATGGTCTGAAATGGTCTTGGTACCGGAAGGGGTGTTTATAATGGGGAGCCCGGAAGATGAGTTTAACGATGAGGAAAAACCTGTGCACGAAGTTTTTCTTAGTTCATACTATATCGGTAAGTATGAAGTGACCAATGCCTTGTATTGGGAGTTTCTGGATTATATGAGAAAGACTAATGATCATAGTAAATGTTACTTTGGTGAAGGTCCGAATAAGGATCATGTGCCTGATAAATGGTATACAGACAGTTACTATGAGCATCCTGGATGGCCTGTTACTCGTATTGACTGGTATGATGCGTATGCATTTGCTGCGTGGGCAGGGAAACGATTGTTAACTGAAGCTGAATGGGAAAAAGCTGCACGCGGTACTGATGCTAGACGTTTCCCATGGGGTAATATCTGGGATCAAGCTAAGTGTAATGCTGGTCTTGAGGGCTCATTAGCTGTTGGGAGTAATCCTTCAGGTGCAGGGGTATATGATGTGCATGATCTGTGTGGGAGTGTGCAGGAGTGGTGTAATGATTGGCACCATGCGATGTACTATGGGCGCAGTCCAAGTCGTGATCCGCAAGGTCCTATTGAAAGTACAAACATAAGGGTCATAAGAGGATCGTCACTGTTTGCAAATAATGTTTATCAAATGCGTGCAACGATTAGATGGTATGATGAACCACATAGAAGAAACAGGAGCGTTGGCATCAGGTGTGGACAGGATTTTGAAAAGAAAGAAGAGTAACAAAATACTGTAAACCTGAAGCTAGGATATGTTAACCTTTTAGCTTTATAAAAGCTCTGAAGGGTTGATTTGTAAAAGGTTATGGTTTACTTTACGCCATGGGAAAATAAAGAAGGTAGGTTTTATCCGTCTAAGTGTTAAATGGCGATAAAAGAGATTAAAACAAAAAAAACACTTGAAGAAACCTAGAAAAAAAGCCGGAACATTATTATTAAATGTTTCCGGCTTTTTTTATTTTGCTATTAATACTTTCTGTTTTGCTTACTTTACTTCCAGACTGTTTCGACCTTTGTTATCTCTTTTTCCTCGGTTTCAAATATAGCTTTTGAAAGCTCACTTGGCTTGAACCAGAGCTGAATTTCCCTTTTTGCATCCACAGGATCACTTGACGCATGAACCACATTTTCAAAAACACCGCTTGTTGTAATTCTGCCATACTTGCCACGTAAAGAAGTTGGATTTGCGCTTTCAGGGTTTGTGTCTCCTGTAATATGGCGAACCCTTTTTATGGCGTTCTCTCCTTCATATACAAGGGCCAATACCCTCCTTGTGTGGTACGCACCCATTATATATTGTATCAAGTCATCAAAAAATTTCTGATCTTTTAACTCTTTATAATGATCTTCAGCCAGCTCTTTATCCACAGCGACAATCTTTGCTCCTACAATTACTAATTCACTTTCGGAAAGTTTGTCTATGATATTACCTGTTAACGATTTTACCAACCCATCTGGTTTTATCAATACTAAAGTTTGTTCTATTTTTCCATTATCTGTTAATTCTGTCATTGTTTTCTGCTCTGTATACTTTTTACACCGTAAGTTGTGATGAATTGCGCGAGCAGACAATTAATAACATAATAAAATAAACACGGACAAAAGAGATTTGTCCGTGTTATCCGCTCGGCTTTAAAATTCTGATACCATTATGGTTAATCTGAGATTTGCAGCTATTCATAAGAAAATAGTTATGTTTATCTCAAATTCATCATAATATTCAATCAAATTGAATCAGTTAGAGAAATACTTTTGTTCCCCTTGAATCTTGGAAAGGAGTGATTTTACATCCTTGTCAGTTCCTTTGAATTCACCAGATGAATTCTTAGTAATAAGTTCACTAATATATTGAGAAACCCTCTTGTTCAGTGAGCTCTTAGCCAAACCACGTTCATATGATGAGTATTCAGGACAATCGCAAACAGCTTGGTACATGTTGTTATAATTAACCATAATATCATTCAATGCTTTTTCTATATTGCTGTTATCTGGCTTTGATTTTGAAGAGTACGCGTTTACACCGATACGACTTTTAACGTCCTGGTTTGCAGATGCAATTGTTAATAATTCAGCAATTCTATCATTGATTATATCAATATGGCTCTTTATAATCTGATTAGAATCAGTCTTGTCCACAAAACTTACAGGAGACGCAGCCTCTTTCTCACTTTTATGGACTAACACTCTGCTCTTCTTTGGTGCCGGTGTAGCTTTGTTTACTTTCGGTGCATCTTCTTTGCTTTCCTCTGTTTTAGCTTTTAGTTCATTAATAATTTTCTCGGCTTTATTTATCTCTTCCATCAATGATCCTATCTTTTTATTTGCGTTTTCCAGTTCTTCAGAATCATTTGATGGTGCGGCTACATTTGCTTTTAATTCGTCTATAATCTTCTCGTCACTCTGTACTTCTGTTTTCAATACTTCATTCTCTTCTGTTAATAATGCAATCTTTTCATTTGCTTTGTCTAAGCTTGCTGATAACTCACTACTATCTCCGGCATCTGCACCTCCTTCTTCTACTTGACTTTTTAGCTCATCAAGCTCTTCTGTTGCTTCATCTAACTCTTCTTCAAGCGATTCCATCTCTTCTTTTGCACCTTTAGTTTCTTCTTTAGCTGCAATAGCTTCTTGCTGAAGTGCAGGAATCTTGATTAGCTCGCCTTTGCTAGCTTCAAATTTTTCTTCAAGTATTGACGCTTTTTCCCGCGCAGATTTATACTTATCTGTAACAGTTAGAGCAAAACCGAAAGACATTACTCCAAAAAGTCCTATAATAATAGTAACTATTAATTTTGCTTTTCCATTTTCCGCCATTTACATTCTCTCCTCTAAAAAAACTGAAAAATTTTGAATTATTATTTTACAAAAAATTAGAAACAAAATATACATTTCCTTAATAACAAACGTGGCAGTTTGCATATTTATCCATAGTCAATCTTTAAAGAAACAAAGCACTGTTTAATCTATGCCATTCATTATCCTCAACTTAGTTTACTGGTTAATGTAGTCTTATTTTATAAAAACTTCTTTATAAAAGTGCATCATTATTTGAAAAAAATCCATTAATTTATAACTTATTTCTATCTTCATTGCAAGGGTGTTTAGTATAAGATAATTAATTAATTGTATTAGTGTCCTATGACTTAGTATTTTAGATAAACCGTTTAGTCTGTAATAAAGGTAATTTTCCTGAAAAATGAAAATAAAATAAATAATTAAACTTTAGTGGGTTGTTATTTGGGTGCATTAGTATAACAATATTTTCTATATTTAAAAACCATAAACGTTTTTTAATCTTGAAATAATGTGATATATTTTGTATACATAGACTATATTGGTGCCGTATATATACTAAACGTTTAGTTGTTTAAATAGATAATTTTAACACATTTCAATTATGAAAATAGATAATTTTGTCCATTTACATGTTCATAGCGAATATAGCCTCCTGGATGGAGCGTGCAAGGTAAAAGACCTTGTTTCCACAGCGGTAGAGCTTGGGATGCCTTCTGTGGCATTAACTGATCATGGCAACATGTTTGGCGCAATTGAGTTGTATAAAGCTGCAAGGGATAAAGGTATTAACCCTATCCTTGGTTTTGAGGCTTATATGACAGCAGACAGCATGTTTAAGAAAGGAACAAAGGGGTCAAAGGATTCGAGAGGCAAACTGTTTCATTTGACACTCCTGGCAGAAAACCTCACAGGATATAAAAATCTCTTAAAACTGACCACTGCGGGTTTTTTGGACGGATTCTATTACAAACCCAGACTGGATAGAGAAATTTTGCGTAAACACTCTGAAGGTATCATCTGTTTAAGCGGATGTATGCAGTCTGAGTTTAATCAATATCTTTTAAATGGAAAGAGGAAAGAGGGCCTAAATTGTATATCTGAGTATAGGGATATATTTGGGAAAGATAATTTTTACCTTGAGATTCAGAATAATGGCATTGAAAGGCAGGATGAGCTTGTTGTGGGGGCAAAAGAGCTAGGGGCTGAGCTTGGAATACCATTGGTTGCAACAAATGATGTACATTATATGAAGGCTGACGACGCAATGGTACAAGATGTCCTTCTATGTATCAATACACAGAAAAAGCTTGCAGATACAAACCGAATGCGTTTTAGCTCCACAGACTTCTTTTTTAAATCAGCACAACAGATGTTAGAGGTTTTTAGTGATGTACCGGATGCGTTAACGAACACAATGGAGATTGCTAATCGCTGTAATGTTACTATTGAGTTTGGCAGGGTACATTTGCCAAAGTTTAAACCTGATGATGATGACGAGGTGTATCGTGAAGGTATGGATAACGCTCAATTTTTACGTAAGCTATGTGAAGTTAATCTACTAAAAATGTATGCGGATTGTACAGGTGTGGTGAAAGAGCGTCTTGACTATGAACTTGGCGTTATAGAGAAAATGGGGTTTGTTGATTACTTTCTTATTGTTTGGGATTTTATAAAGTTTTCCATAAGAAACCGTATACAAGCATCTGGAAGGGGGTCTGGTGCAGGTAGTTTGGTTGCGTACTCTTTAGGCATAACGAACATTGACCCCATTGGAAATGATCTCCTCTTTGAACGATTCCTGAATGCGGAACGTGTTAGCATGCCTGACCTTGATATAGATTTTTGTGCAGAGGGAAGGGAGCAGGTTATTGAGTATGTAAAGAAAAAATATGGAGGTGATCAAAACGTATCCCAGATTATCACATTCGGAAAGATGAAAGCGAAGGCTGCCATACGAGATGTGGGGCGTGTATTGGATATGCCCATTGCGGAAGTTAATAACATCGCAAAGCTTATTCCGCCAACTTTAGACATTACTTTGAAAGAGGCGATTGCTCAAGAACCAAAGCTAAAAGAGATGTATGATCTAAATGTTAATGTTCAAAGGCTCTTTGATATTTCATTCAGGTTGGAAGGACAGTGTCGACATATCTCAACCCATGCCGCAGGAATAGTTATTTCAGATCAACCGCTTACAGACTACTTACCTTTGGCAAAAAACGGTGATGCCGTGGTTACGCAATTTGATATGGGCACGGTTGCAGACGATATAGGACTGCTTAAAGCTGATTTTCTAGGATTAAGAAAGATAACGGTGATTGTGAAAGCCCTGGAGCTTATTAAGGAGACTACAGGGGAAGATATAGATATTGCTACCATTCCTATGGACGATAAGAAAACCTTTGATCTCTTGTCTAGAGGTGATGTGAAAGGGGTTTTTCAGGTAGAGACAAGCAGGGGGATAAGAGAACTGCTGGTAAAGCTTAAGCCGGAGACTTTTGATGATATAAGACCGTTAATTGCATTATACCGGCCTGGTCCACTCCAAAGTGGCATGGTATCTACGTTTATTAATTGTCGGCACGGAAGGGAGAAGATTACATACCTTCACCCTATTTTGGAACCTCTTCTCAAAGAGACTTATGGTGTGATTCTGTACCAGGAGCAGGTTATGAGGATTGCAAACAGGTTGGCGAACTTTACCTTAAATGAGGCTGATAACTTACGTAAGGCAATGGGTAAAAAGAAGCCGGAGGTTATGGCTAAGTTTAAGAACCAGTTTCTTGAGGGCGCTTCAAAGAACGGGGTGGATAAAAAGGTCGCAGATAAGATCTTTGCCCTTATGGAAAATTTTGCAAAATATGGGTTTAATAAATCGCACTCTGCGGCATATGCAGTTATAACTTATCAAACCGCTTATCTTAAGACGAACTATCCTACGCAGTATATGGTTGCGCAGTTGAATTGCGAGAAACAAAACAATGATAAAATAGTAAGTTATATGAGCGAATGCCGTAAGATGGGTATTGATGTTCTACCTCCGAATATTAACGAAAGTATGTCTGACTTTACAATGCTTGCGGAAAAAAAGGCAATATTTGGATTAGGAGCCATTAAGAATGTGGGTGATAAGGCGATAAAATCTATTATTAAAGAGCGGAAGAAAGGGAAATACACATCACTGCTTAACTTCTGCAATAAAGTGGACTTACGGTTGGCAAATAAGCAGGTAATTGAAAGCCTTATTAAGTCAGGGTGTATGGATTCTTTCCAGGGGCATAGGGCACAGTTTATGCAGGGATTGGAAAATGTTCTTCAGCTTGCAAACTTAAATAGTAGTGATAGAAATAGTGGCCAGATGACATTTTTTGATGATGTGGTTGATACTCCAGTTGCTTTTCCGTCAATGGAAGAGCTACCCAATGTCCCGGAATGGACAGAGACAGAAATACTGGCAGCAGAAAAAGAGAGTGTGGGGTTTTATGTCAGTTCGCATCCCCTCTCTAAATATGAGAACATGCTGATGCTTTACACAAAGGTTTCAACTAACGGATTGTCTGAACTTGCAGACGGGGATGAGGCGCTTATTGGAGGAATACTTACAGAGGTAAAGGTGGGGACTACGAAAAAGGGTGATCCTATGGCGTATATAACTTTGGAAGATTTTGAAGGCACATGTACCAGTGTAATGTTTAAGGGTGAATTGGATAAGTATTCAGAACATCTCAAGGTAAATGAAGTTGTGTTTATAAAAGGTCCTGTGGGATTTAGAAATGAGCTTCCGTCTGTAAGGATAAAGGAGGTAATTCCAGTATCACTAGCCCACAAGAAGTTATGCGGGAATGTAACTATACGAATGGAAGAGACAGATATAGACGAGAAATCACTAATGGCATTAAAGGATACCATAAGCTCAAATAAAGGCCGCTCTCCACTGTTTTTCGAGATGGTTACCGGTGAAAACATCCATGTTAGGATGAATGTGGGCAAAAAGTTTTACGTTACTGTTACAGATAAATTTCAGTCTGATATCGAGAAAATATTAGGTCCAACGCATTTTTCGATTATGCCGTCTTGGCAAAAGAATTAATCAGTGTAAATATGCTCAATTGATCAAAATGTAGGAACGTGTATAGTATTTTCCTGTAAAAACTTCTTTTTTAGAAAGATTTTAATATCACCGCAAAGACGCAAAGGGCGCAAAGAAAAGTTTATCCTCTGCGTCCTTTGCGTCTTTGCGGTGATACCGCTCTATGTATTAAGTTATTACATGCATGTTCCTTAGTTCATTGTTCCCCGTTTTCTGAGGATTGATTTGATTTCGGTACTGGAATGGTCTTTTTTATCTCCAACAATTGCAATTTCTCCACCATATGCTTTTGTGATCTCTTTTTCAGGCACGGTCTCTTTTGAATAATCAGTTCCCTTTGCGTGTATATGGGGTTTTAATCTTGAGAGCAGGGTTTCTACGGTTGGTTCAGAGAATATAGTTACAAAATCCACATATTCAATTGCCGCAACTATTTCCATCCTCTCCTCTTCAGGAATTATTAAATGGTCGTTTCCTTTGAGTTTTTTTGTTGATAAATCACTGTTTATAGCAATTATAAGATAATTCCCCAGTGACTTTGCTTCTTTCAAGTACCTTATGTGTCCTACGTGGATTATGTCAAAACATCCGTTCCCAAATACTATTTTGTTACCCTCTTCCTTTAGTTTGTCTGTTATCTTTATTAAATCATCAAGGTTTGTAACTATTTTGTTCTGCATATATTACCTTTGATTTAGAATTGTATGTAAACACCAAAAAGATTGGTGATTATAACATAGCAATAAAAAGCTGCAACTAAATAAGCAATAAAATAGAATGGTCGATAATAAAGTAATTAGACATATGTGGCATTACTCTGTAAAATCTTGTTTTTTAGAATAATTTTCTTTCGTCAAGTCGTCCAAAAGGTTGCCAAAATGATTGTCCAGATGATTAATTGTGCAAATGATTATTAGTACTGGAGAACTAGTATATTGAAGAGCAGATTAATCCCGGCTCCAGTATTTTATCTCTCGGCCTTTTGGTAGAGTCTTCGCGGTATTATTACTTTATAAAAACTTCTTTTTAAAAAAGATTTTGTCAGCATTGTACGGTTAGCCTTTTGCAGTGCAATAATGTTCCATATTTATGAACATTTTGCAACATCATGATGCGAAAAAGTACCTAAAGTTAATAGCTTTGTTTTTTATTAATAATAAATTTCTATAATTTTAGGCATTTTAGGGCACTTTAGGCATTTTAGGCACTTAATGTTAGCACACATATGTGTTCCGCAAATATCTAACCGGACAATGCTGAGATTTTGTAGCTTTTATGAAATACAGGAATCAGGAAATGAATACAAATTTACAATTAATAACCCTATTATAAAACAAGCACAAATCTATGCTTTATTCTGAATTCTGTCTCCTGTATTCTGCATCTTCGTTGCATCTTTGCCGTATTATGCAGTTATGCACTCTTTTTTCTAAGAAAAGTGGTATTATTAATATTTATCCTTGTCTAAATATTTGATTTTAAGTTGTGGTGTGAAATTATGAATAAACCGGAATACATTAAAGCACAATCATTTTCGTCAAACAATCGTGATCAGATTTTGCAAAGTAAAAGATGCGGTTGCTTTTATTGTTTAGCTATCTTTCCCCCTGATATAATTGAAAAGTGGCAAGGTGATGATGACTCCAATATTTCCGAGACAGCAGTTTGCCCATTTTGCAATAGGGATTCGGTCATTGGTGATGTATCTGGGTATCCTATTAATGTAAATTTCCTTCAACGCATGTACATGGCATGTTTCAGGGACATTATTATAGAGTGAAATGGTTATCCCGGTATTATGAAATTTAGATATTCGCAATATGGTAAAGAAATCTTCTGTTTTTACGAAAAGATAAGTAGATTTAAGTTCAATGTTTTGTTACTAAATTTACGTTAGTGGTTTACAAGGAGTTTTGCGTTATGAGCAATACTGAAATGAAGGTGAAAAAAACAAAAAGGAGAAGATTTAGGTTTTGGCTGATATTTGTTGCTTTACCAATTGTTGTCGTTGCTTGCTCATCGATAGTTGTATATGGTGTGTATGTGAAGAAGATGGCTCCAGGGAAACAGGGATTTGAAAAGGGACTTATGTATGCACGGTTGGACCGACATGCAGAGGCTGTTGCAGAGTTTAAGAAAGCGTTGATTAAGAAACCGGATAACGGGCAAACTCATTACTATCTGGGGTATTCATATCTGATGCTAAAGGAATATGAAAGTGCGGAAAATGAATTTAAGATGGCAATCAAACTTAAGCCTGATTACTTTGATGCATATATACAGCTTGCCGTAATAAAAGTGACAAATGCTCGTGAGTTAAGAGAACAGGGAGCGAAAGAGTCCCTGGTTCTTGAAAAGCTTTCAGAAGGTGAGGAAATTTGTCTTGAGATTATAAAAGCAAAGGAGGATTTTATCCACGCCTATTTATTATTAGGTGAAATTCACACGAAGCAGGGTTTTGACGTGGATGCTATTGGTGATTATAAAAAGGCATTGTCCATAGATAATTCTAAAATAAATGCTCATATTGCAATTATTGAGCTTTATATGAAAGATAACAAAAATGATCTTGCCGAAAAACAGTGTAAGGAGGCATTGTCTACTGTTGATCAGGATAATTATCAGATCCGTATGCTGTTATCATCAATTTATGATAAACAGGGTAAATCAAAAGAAGCCACAGCCGTTTTAATGCAGACCTTGGAGAAAAGACCTGACGATGTGCTTGTTCATTCTCAGTTGAGTGTGTTATATCTGAAGGTGGGCAAGTATGACGATGCATTTAATGCGGCGGAGACGGCGTTGAAACTTGCAACAGTGCAACCACTACCACCCGTTGTGCATTTGGTAATGGGGGTTGTCTTAATACGGAGAAAAGAGTATGAGAAAGCGGTTGTACAGCTAACTGATGCAGGTAAAAAGCTTCCAACTCTGTCTGATTCTCATTACTATCTTGGCATTGCATTAATAGAGACAGGCAGGAAGGAACAAGCTATAACTGAGTTTCAGGCGGCAATAAATCTTTCTCCTGAATTTGTACCGGCTAAACTAACCCTGGCAAACATACTTGCAAAAGATGGGAACCTGAAAGGTGCAATTGATTTGGGAAACGATGTCTTGTTTTTAGACCCGAAGAGTGTACCTGCAATGCAGATAGTGGGGATGTCCTATCTGAAATTGAAGGATTATAAAGCGGCGGAAAAGCAGTTTAACAATATTCTGAAACTAAATCCGGGGTTGGGTGATGTGAACATGGCACTTCTGAGTCTGGAGTCTGGTCAGTTGAGCAAATGTATAAAGCAGTGTAAGGATATTATTAGATTATCTCCTAATGAGCAAAGGGTATATGATATCTTAGGTCTGGCTTATGTTAGGAGTAATGAAGTTGATAAGGGGATTGAGCAGTTTATCAAGGCGCAAGAATTAGATAGTAATGCTATTCATACATATTTAAACCTTGCAAAGGCATATATTTTGTCAGGAAAGAACGCTGATGCAGTTGAAACACTTGTAAAGCTTATCTCATTAACACCAGGGAACTTGAATGCACGGGTCATATTGGCAAATCTTTATAAAAATGAAGGTGATATTAAGAATGCAATCGATGTATATGAGAAAATTCTTGCTGCAAAGTCGGATTACACACCCGGGTATGCATTAGCAAGCCTGTATTTATTGAATAGGGATACTGAAAAGTCATTAAAACTGTTTGACAAAGCTCTTAACATTGTGCCTGAAAATGCGCTTCTGTACAGTGATTTTGCTGTAGCATATCAGCAGGATGATAACCTTGACGCGTCTCTCTTGTACAGTAAAAAGGCGGTAAAACTTAAACCTGATATTCGTTCTTTCAGTATTGTTATGGCGAATATATATGCGGCTGCCGGTGCTGTTGATAAGGCGAAGGAGCAGATTGATACTGTAACGACCATATTTAATGACTATGAAAAAGATGAGTATAAAGTGTTAATAGATTTGTTTCAAAAAGATGCCAAAAGTGGAAAACAAGCCGCGTTGGCTATTAATAGGGCGATTGTTGCCAGACAAAAAGGGTTTCTTGATATAGGGATTGATGAGTGTAAAGAGGTTGCCACGCTCTTTCCTGATAATCAGATACCAAAGATTTTGCTGGCAGGGTCATATCTTGCTGCTGGACATAAGGATGAGGCGGTAAAGATTTATAACGGTATAGTGAAGGATAAACCTGAGTTTGTTTCATCTTATCATGGTCTTGGAGAGGCGTACATTTTGTCGGAACGGCAGGATGATGCAATTGCAATATACAGAAATTTATTAACGGTTGATAAAGAGTCCGTTTCCGTCAGGTTAACACTTGCACGTTTGCTGCTTAAACAAGGTTCAACTGATGAAGCCATTAAATTAATTGAAGAAGCCACCTTTATTGATCCTGAAAGCAAAGCCGCCCACGGCTTATTAGGAATGGCTAGCTTAAAAGAATCTAAATATGAGCTTGCAATGAAAGAGTTCACAAAGACGCTGGATATGGGCAGCAGCTCCTTTGAGGGGCACTTTAATCTGGCAAGGGTTAAATTTGAGGAAAATGATATTGATAGCTGTATTGGACACTGTAAAGCCGGTTTGCAGTTGAGACCGTCAAATGTACATCTTCTGAATTTACTGGGGGTTGCTTACTTGAGGAAAGGTTTTATTGAAAAGGCCGTTATGGCATTTAATAAGATCATTGATATAGACGCAAAATTTATTCCTGCTTATACTAATCTTGCGAAAATAAAGTTAAAAGAGAAGGATTTTGATGCTGCGGTTCATTTATATAAAAAGGCCCAGAATATTGAGCCAGGAAATCTTGGTGCTAGAATAGGGCTGGGTAATGTCTACACAACTATGGGGAAACATCAAGAGGCGGTAGAAACATACGAATCAGTTAGACAGTCTTCTCCGGATAACGTACAGGTTTATGTTGCCCTTGCAAATAGTTTCTTGAACCTGGAGAAGTATAGTGATGCAAGAGAGGTTGTAAAAAAGGCCATTGATCTAAGTCCCGGTAACCGTGATGCTCGTTACATAAAAGCCTGGACATATATAAAGGAAAATAATGTTTCAGAGGCTATAAAAGTGTTGGAATTATTGCAAAAGGATTTTCCTGCATATTTAGATGCCTATATTTTAGGTGTCCTCTATTTGGATTCAGGTCATTACGACAAGTCCATCTCTGTATTTAATGAAGGATTAAAGAACATACCTGATAATGGACTAATATTATCAAATCTGTCGGTTGCTTATCTAATGAAGAATGATTACAAAAGAGCGCAAGAAGCGGCAGATAAGGCATTTAAGATCAGACCTTTAGGTACAATGAAGAACTTGAAGGTGTTATGTGCATTCCTTGGGAAAAAGGAGAACAGGGAGAATCAGGAATTAAGCTTACAGGTCAAAGAAGCATATCACTTAAGCCGTGCTATAGTATATTTTAATAATAAACTGTTTAAACGTTCCTTAAATGAATACGAAAACATAATAAAGATATTACCCTCAAGTTTAACGTCGTATAATACTATTACTGATATCAACTTACTCATAGGTGAAAACGACAAGGCTATTAGTGCATGTAAGAAGATGGTCGAATTAGACCCGGATTCAGAAGCAGTACATCGTAAGTTGGCAACCGTTTATGTTCGTGCCGGCAGAATGGTTGATGCAGAACAGCAATTTAAGAAGATTACGGAGATGAACGGTAGTGATGCCAACGCGTGGGTAAACCTTGGTATAGCATTGCAATCCAATGGTAAAATGGATGAGTCAATAATGGCTTATAAAAAATCGGTAGATCTAAAACCATCTGCAATAGCCTATAATAACCTTGCGTGGCTCTACCTTTTTGAAGTTGCGGATAAAAATGGTTTTTCCCAAGCGGTTGTGTTTGCCGAAAAGGCAAAGGAGCTGTCAAAAGGGAGTTCCGATGTGATTGATACTTTAGGATGGGCTTATTATTTGAGTGGAAAGTATGATAAAGCCCTGGAAGAGTTGGAATCGGTAATAAAAGATGAACCATGGAATTCTACCATGCGTTATCATCTTGGCATGGCCTACTACAAGAATGGCATGAATAGATTGGCATTACAAGAACTGGAAAAGGCCATAGATATTGACCCTGAATTTCCTGAAGCTGACGATGCAAAAGTTGCAATTCAAGAGATGATTAAAACAAAATAGAAGTGTCTTGATACTTTGGATAAACTGGATTCTTGGCTTTTTTTATCATGATCTTTGTAACTTTATGGTGAAATTGTGGTAGACAGGCTCCTGCAACTTGGTAAAGTTATAAAAAGATCTAAGAATATTCGTATCGATTTAGCAAAACCATGCAACACACCACTAAATCCCCTCTTAGTTATAGGGGGTTTTTAAGTTTTAAGAAGTCTACTATTAATTCCCCTCTAAAAAGAGGGGTGGCTGCGTATGCAGACGGGTTGTGTAATAAACACTAAAAATATAAGAATATGCATAACGCGGCAAAGCCGCAACCAGAATACAGGAGTCAGGAGACAGAATTCAGAATAGAGCATTTGTTCTGCTTCAGACGGAATCAAAATTTTCTCAAATCTAAATAAGCTATAATATGAATTAAGAAATAATAGTAATTTAGAGGAGAAAGAAATGTCTAAGAAGAAGCGTAAAAGGATAAGTACTGAAGAAAAAGTGAAT
>JAIQZO010000010.1 GCA_021777055.1 Candidatus Anammoxibacter sp.
AAGACTTGTTTGACTCTGCCTCTTTGCTCGATTTCCATTACAGAAACTTCATCGCTACTACAGGCAGTTCCGCCACAGTTCTTGGCATCGGTACTCTCATTCTTGGGTTTATTCCCCTTGAACTTCTCCCTTATCATCCAAGCGACTGCTTCCTGCAGTTCCCTACAAACGCCAAAACTAGAATCACGCCACCTGCACACCGAACACCACCTACTCAGTAATCAGGTTTCTTGTAGATTTATCCCATCGCCCCACAAATAGCAATGGTTTTGATGTTACTATAGGCTTTACGATGCCTCAACAGAGGTTCAGTTTTATTCGTCTTTCTAGTTCACACCTCGCCAGATTCTATTCTGACTTTCTTCAACGCTCACGACCATTGCTCTTTACAACAGCCGCTTGAAGTGGTTTGATACCTGCACCTGAATGCCGATACCGAAGGGCCGAGTCCTTCATCGCTTGAAGAGCTTATGCTCAATTTATGCAGCTATTGCTGCTTTAGTTTCGCGCCTGCAGCGCACTTGTGGTAAACCCATAGAAGTCGGTTCAGTTTTACCATCAATTTGAACACCTGCTTTTAGGTAAGAGTTAATCAATTTCAACAAAGTCTCATCTTCGATACGTTGTTTTAATCTCTGCATCAAAAGATCCTGGTTAACTATGTCAAAGAATTTAGACAGATCTATATCCACTGCATACTTATAACCTTGTTTGATATACTCCTGTACCTTTCTAACCGCATCGTGAGCAGATCGATTTGGTCTGAAACCGAAACTTGATTCCGAAAACCCGGGATCAAATATAGGTGCCAAAACCTGAGTTATTGCCTGCTGAATCACTCTGTCAGTAACAGTTGGTATCCCTAGCAGCCTCTTACCTCCATCCGGTTTAGGTATTTCTACACGCCTTACCGGCAAAGGTTTATAGCGGCCATCTATCAGCTTGCTACACATGTCATCCCAAAAGTTTTGAGCTAATTGTGGAAAATCCGTTACGGACATGTTGTCCACCCCCGGCGCCCCTTTATTTACCTTAACCTTTTTCCATGCGTTACGCATGTTTTCTGATAATAACACTTGTTTCACTATGTTCTCCTTTAAGGCTGGCTTTTCTGTTAAAACCCAAGAGTACTAAATTTTATATGCTCCCCCGGTCGGGTTCCGCGGATCTCTTACTAATAACAGGGCTCCTCCTTACTTCATGTTCAGGCCTTTAGTGGTTTCAACCACCTACTATGCCCTCTGCTGACTTCTCTCGGGTCACAGATTTGGATTACTCCAAATTGTGCAATGTCCACCATAACTCTTCTGTCGATTTCGCTCTCATGGGTTGGCAGAAAAACCCATAAGCCCAGGCTTGTTCAACCCAGTATCCTGACTGGGACTTTAGTTATGATCGGCAACATTGCTTGCCAGAGAGATCTCCCCAGATAAGTATATGTACTTTCACTGCACAACCGGATCATTTACCCGATTTCACTGAATCACTGGGTTTTGTTATGTTGTGCTAAGTTACCCGGAAACTAGGCCTTATATGATCTTTCTGTCCGTCGGCTCGCAGTTTTGCTCATCAGGCTTCCTCCAGACGTTGTTTCACAACTTCGCCCTTGCCTTTGGCTAGTAGTTCTCGTATCATATTTTCATACGGTGATTCGACCACAAGGGACTTTCACCCTATTCGTCCACATACATGCTGAGCGTACACAAAATGGTCCAGTGGACGCGAAGATCTCCTGCAGCGCAGGCGCGCGAGGAAAGATGGTGGATCACCACTGACCCAAGTCGTTAGCTTTGACAGAGGATAATTGAGTATTTTCTTATGTTAACAATAGCAGATATAAAAATTCTTAATGGGAAATAATGGTTAGAGTAGAGAGCAGGCGCAGTGGCTACAGGTTGAAGTTTGTGTTCACTGTTTCTCACCCTTTCGGCAGTGAGTGTCACAATATCACAACCATACCCTATTTCCAGCTCTCCCTCGTCAGTAGGGTCGAGAACTGGCGCGGTACTGATGCCCGTTTCCAATTCCCGCCTCGTCAAACGCAGCATGCGGATTTCCCGCACTACGCTTTCTCTGTTAACTTCGGCTGAAATTTTATTGTACCTATTAAGCCAGCAGCACTTTCAAGCATTTAAGTAACGAACTCTATAATCATTAAACAATCCTAGAGTTTTATATAACCATGGCCTACTCCATCTGTTCACGCCAAAACCACGACGCTTTTTCGCGTACATTAAATGCCTTCGGATCTTTTTCATAACCCAGTCTTTAACATAACCAAAGCATCTACTAGAGTACCCCACCTAAAAGTAATTTACCCAACCCCGGAGTATCGGATTGATCACATAAATAACATGATCCACTAGCTGTGATCGATAACGCCGAAAACGATCCTTTAGTTTTTGCAACAACGCAGTTCTCGCCTTCATCCGAGGTGTCATTCTCACTCCCCACACAGACCGACTGGTTTTAATCCTCCTGTAATCAAAGCTCAGAAAGCTGAAGCTTTGATCTTTGGTTAAATCAACTATTTGAATTTTGTGTCTTGGTTCATTTGTACTCCTAGTTTTCTAAAGGTAATCCAACGAACATTATCGGAACAAGAACGGCAATCATAATAAGATAAATTATTTTCCAACCAAACCAATGTCCATCCTCATACACAATTTGCGCCATATTTTTCTAAAAATGGCATAATTGAATGGTATATTTACAAACGGGACATAGGGCGTAAATTGACCTACCGCTTCACCACACTCTTTGCAGTAATGTTCAGTTTCGTGGTATGGTGTAAAACAGTGTGGACAAATGGGAATTTCTTCATCTTGATCTTGGCCGGTTCTAACGGAATTTTCGTTTTCGTCCATTTTATTATTGGGTGAAACCCGCATCAGTTGACAAAAAAGTAGTTAGATTTTTTTCAAATGAGTGTTATATGCATGATTTATTTCATCCACGTTCATTACAAGGTTATCTTTCTGCTTCCATTTCGGCCAATTTTCTTTTAGTGTCCGAAAGTTCTTTAGTTATTGTTTTTAAACGGTTTACAAGAACATGGCACAAAATATAAAACAGAATGTTTTTACGGCCAGTATGAATTGGATTTTCCAAAACTGTTGTATCTAATATCAGACATTTTACATCATTAATTGCGCGGACGGAGGCAGAGCGTACCTCCTTGGTAATCAAGCTCATCTCGCCGATTATTTCCCCGGTATTATTTAGAGTACAAATGGGTTTGTCATTAAAAACTATTTCTACCTCGCCTGATATTAAGAATAAAAGGCGTGTATCATATTCACCTTGCTTAATGATATATTCCATTGGGTCAAATTGGATTATCTGACCGACCTCTAAAAGTTCAAATATTTCCATCAAAGTAAGATCTTTTAAAACAGGATCTTTTTTTAACTGAAAGAGAAGGTCTTTTGCCTTCTCTTCATTATATTCCAGTTCTTTCATTTATCATCTCCCTAAAAAAGGTTGAGAAACATTTCTCGTAGACGCTGTATTTTAGGCTGGCAATCACAAAAATAAATATAAGTTTTAAAGTTCACACCGCCCACCGTCCCTTTTCTTTTGAATTTCCACATAGGGCGGACTTCAACAACAGAAACAGACAAAATATTTTAGGTAGGGTGCATATTATTCACCGAAATGTAACTACAGAAACTCCTTTAACCGCCTATAATATTGATAAACGCATGTGAAAATTCTTTTATTTCAGACAGCGGCAAATAGCAACATATGCCTCCTGTTACAAAGTGGTATTAGCAATCTTAATAATGGTTTTCCCATTTCATAGTTAATGTTTTGTTTCTGTGTATCGGGAATATCTCCAGATACTACCCAATACTTGTTTACTGTAATTTCGGGAGCTCATTTCTAAATATCACCTTTACGTACCGATGCGACATCCATTTACAATGTCAACTTCCCATTGTTTATGTGTTTAAATTGTTTGTATTACATTTTGATCTCATTTACTAACAGGCTGAAGTATGTATTGGGAGAAACTACTGATACACAGAAAACATAATGGAGCTTATAATCGACATCAAAGATCTAAGCAAGAAACGAGAGGTATTTTTGTGTCTGTACGTAGAGGAAGCTGTTATACGACTTACTCACGAAATATTAGATGATGCTCCGTTGTAAACGCCGAACCGTCCTTGAATTCAATTCTTACACCAACATTAAACGTGCCCCATCCAGTAGTCGAATATGAAAATGCTTTAGATGCTTGGCCACGATCACAAATTCGTTTTGTAGGGTTGGTAAATGTGGGATGCAGTTGATATGTAACGCATGATATTTTTTCCAATATGAAAGGTTTCGAATCTATATAAATAGTCCAGTCCCAGGCCCTTTTCCCTACATATAATTTCCTTCCCGAATATAGAGAATCATTCATAACTTTTATTTCATGTTTGAATTTTGTTGCTTCAGAGCTTTGATTACCCTTTGGCAGAGTAACTGACGGCAGTAAAGGTTTTACATGGAGAACTTCCATAAGAGTATTAAGTTTTGTTTCTAATATAATTAATCTTTTTTCGAATGAGTCTGATATTCTATTTTCCATCTCTGGAGGAGGAGATGGAAACAGGGCATCCTTTATCTGAACTCCAAAGATACTTAAAAGTGCGACTAATATTGGAACAACAATTGTTCCAATCGCCCACCTATAAATATTTTTATTCATATTTTAGTTTCTCAACTAATTCTGAAGGTAGAGTTAACAGGTAAATTATAAGTACCGTGCATAATTTATCCGCGCGCAGAGAATTGTTAAGCCTGAACAATTTTTTGTGCTAGTTCAAAGGTCTTCTTCGAGCGAGACTATTTCCTGTTATAGTTTAACGAAGTCGGAGGCTTTTTAGTTCATAATCTGCAAGCTCAGGTTTCTTTCGTTTAGGAAACATAGATTTTCAGTATTTCTTTTATTTGGTACCACTTCAATTTATTTTATATAGTGGAATGCCGGGAGCAATTAATTTGTTAAAGTCGACTAATAATTTCTTCAAACCAAAACATCTTATTATTCTTATTTCACATTAACAAACATTCCCCAGGCAGAACCGTTATCATATGCTTTTTTACTAAACTCAAACTCATCTTTGTCATTTTTTACTGCCCATGCTATCCAATCTAACCCGTCACCTACTGCAGTTATTGTAAATTCAAGCTCACCATTTAGATCAGTAAACCCATTTTGCGGATCAACATTGATACAAGGGTGAAACGCAGAGCGATGTAGAGTCGAAACCTCTATGGGTACTCCAGGTTCAAAGTTAGTAATTTTTAAAGTACAGTGCTCTTCTTCGTTAAATTCAAGAACTAATCGTTCCAGGCCTCTACTACCAGTAACTAGCCCTTCTTGGCACTCAAAAGTAAATCGTTTTCCAGGAAATGGTGTAAATGAGGGAATAGGAGTAAGGATGATTATATCGGTGAATACTTCAATTAAATCCTTCTTTTCTATAGAAGCTACGCCAACGGAATTTGCAACAGTTAATTTAACTGTGTATGATCCTTCACTAAGGTATGTATGCAAAGGATTCTGCAGAGAGCTTGTGCTACCGTCTCCAAAATCCCAAGTCCAGGTAGTAGGGTTATTACTTGATAAATCAGTAAACTGAACATCTAATGGGGCAAGCCCAAATAGAAAGTCAGTTCGAAACTCTGCAACAGGAAAACCATCAGGTACAGGAGTTGCCCCCGGTGTTGGTATGGGTGTTATAATTACGACTGGTCCTGCATCAGGTGCGTCTATTACCCAGATATCATTATTACCGCTACGACCAGATGTAAATGCCAGCTTTGTGCCGTCAGGTGAAACAGTTGGTTGAACATCTGATGCTGGATCAGTTGTAATACGCGTTAGCTCTGATCCGTCCGGTTTTATCATAAATATGTCTGTATTTCCAGCTACAGTTGAATCATAAAAGATACCATCTTGTCTTGTCCACACAGGATTACTATCGGATCCGGTCAATGTTAATTGTCTGGCAACAGTTCCATTCAAATTATAAATGGCAAGATTCCCATTCAATGAGATTACGAGTTGTGAACCATTGGGGGAAAATGAGAATCCTCCAAAAAGGCCATTAATGTTTTCTATAAGTTTTGTACCAGCAGTGGTCGCAGCTTGACCAACAATTGTACTTAACGAGCCTACCCTGATCTCTCCATTAACTGGAGTAACATTGTTTTGAGTGGTACGTATCTGCCATGCCAATTGAGTTCCGTCTTTGGAGACATCCATTCCGTCACCACCTAACCCTCCTGGTATGGATAATATCCTTGTGAAAAAGGAATCAGTCCCGTCTAATGACGTTCGAAATACAGGTGTAGTACTAATTGTTGACAGATTAAATCTCATATATTCATGGAAGAAAGTCCTTTCGTTTGTAACTAAATCCCCAGTGGTACCAATCCATTTAAGAAAAGCGCTTATCCCGAAACCATCTTCAGGTCCATCTGCAAGTTGTCTAACATTATTGCCGTCTGGTTCAATTGCCCATATATCAAAAGTATTCGATGAGAAGTTGCCCCTATTTGATGAAAAGGCAATGGTGTCTCCTGCAGGTGACCAGGATGGCCCTAGGTCATTCCCGCTATTAAAAGTAAGTTGTGCCGCACCATCACTAGAAGTAGGAGGTGGCGTCGGTGTCGGTCCTCCTCCTGTACTACAGACAAACTGGCCATTTTTTGTTGAAAGACCCAATGTATCACCTTTTAAATCCACCAACTCTAAAGTAGTCTCCTGACAAATATTTACTTTGAAATTCAGAAGAACAAGATCACCTGTTGTACCGGCGGATAGACCAGAACCAAAAGAGATACCGGCAACTATGAGAGTGCTATTATTGTTTGGATCTACGGCAACATTAAACTGATCAAAACTCGAAGCAAGAGCCCCATCTTCTTTTTTCTCAAAACTCATTACATTACTATCGAATTTAACGTTAAACTGTAGGCCTTTTATATCTTTGGGGGCATTATTTATAGAAACGGTAAAAGTCCTCTGATCACCTGCTGCTCCAGAGTTATCATCAATTTCAATATCTGCAGAAAATAAAAGGCCTGCATTTAACAAGAAAAGTAAATTGATGAAACCAAATATGAGTAGGTTAATTGAGTTTTTCTTCATAATAATCCTCCATTTTTAGACCTTCTTTGCTTAAGTGGCTTTTAAGTTAACATCAAATTCACAATCATACTCTTAATCTCATTCCTCTTAATCTACCATCAAGATAATGGCTTTTAATTGACCCTGAAAGAGTCAGACATACCAGCCCAAGGCATCCCCCTGGAATAGAAATGCAAAAAAATTAGCCCTGTAAGGGAGCAATATACATTTGGCTACAAATCTGGAAATTTGTTGAACCCAATCAGGGTGCGACTTAATGGTTATCGTTGCCACATGGTGTTACCCCATAAGTGCTAAGTTAAAATCACTGTTTAATCTAACCCTGTAATGAATAACGAATATTGAACAAGGAATTTCGAATTATAACGTTTTCTTCTCTTCATTTTGTTTAGCGGTTTTTACGCTTGTCACAAAAATAGAAATAAGCTCATTGTTTTCATTAATCATGGATTCAAGCTTTGACA
Source organism: Candidatus Anammoxibacter sp. (assembly GCA_021777055.1). Classification (GTDB taxonomy): domain Bacteria; phylum Planctomycetota; class Brocadiia; order Brocadiales; family Anammoxibacteraceae; genus Anammoxibacter_A. The sequence goes on from JAIQZO010000010.1 coordinate 7,618, forward strand.
TTGGCTTTATGAGATTGGCTTTTACAATCATCAATAACCACATATCCTTGTCTCGCGTAACTCCTTAATGTGTATAAAATCAGAACGAGATTCTGCGCTTTGCGCTTCTCCATAATTAGGAGCAGTAGATGTATCACTGCGAATGAGTTGCCCTGCAATGTGATTCTCCACCCTAGTTTTTAGCAATGATTCTGCTGTGCGAATAATTCTTACGGCAAAATCTATTAAGCGTTCTTCAAGATCAAATTGTTTTTTATCCTTCGACGTTCATAATTCCTTGTTCGACATTCGATATTCGACTCCTTGCGAAAAACACAAAAAAACACCTTAGCGCTTATGGATGTTACCCTGGGCTGGTATGTATTGCCCTGTTATAGTATTTAGTCGAGCTTAAAAAAAAACATATATAAAGATCCCGTCTTTTGTATTTATAACAATCCTAAGGAATATTTATTGTATATGTTACAGGACTGCCAACATTAATTTCACCACTATCACCCGTTCCTGTAAACGATGATCCGTTTTTAGTGACAAATTCTAGGCCTCCCAATAAGCTTACACCATAAGAGACTATAGGGTTAGCAGCACAACCAAATTGTGCTCCACCGGAAGAGAGTGGGATGATCTTTAATGTATGCACGCCTGATGAAAATTGATCAATGTCAAAGAATCTGCCTTTTCCTCTTGGAGTCTGGCCAAGGTTAATACCATCAACTTCAACACCAATGGTATCATCTTCGCATTGATTATCATCAACAAACAGTCTAAAATTGCAACCTTCGTCAATCTCTCCATCACAATCGTTATCAACTCCGTCATCGCATTTCTCTTCAACACTATCACGAAGAGAGACAGATTCAGTATCCGAAAGTGTACAGCCAACGCTAATAAAGGTATCAGTTCCGACAGATTGTTCAGGAGGTTGTTGAACAAAAGGGTTAACGGACGAACCGGGTCCTTTAGAGCTTGCAACTACGGTTATCCTGACTGAGGTACTAGCTTCCTCTTCCGGTATGTTATTAAATTCAACAAGAGAAGAGGCTAAAATATCTTTTACAATAGTAACTGTCTTGCCTTCAAATGCCCAGCGGAATGTAGTATCTATTAAAGGATCAAAACTATTGGGCATTTCAGCCACTAATTCTAACCGGAAACTACCATCGGAGTTTTGTCCTTTGCAACCTTCTACGATATTAACTCCTAATGGGTCGGCAAAACCAACTTGTTTAGATTTCGGCTGACTCATTTCAGAATTAAGTGGTGATGGTGGGAAATCAATTGCTCGTCCAACTATGTTCTCTGTACCACCATCAAGTTCAGAATCCAGGATAATAAATCCAACATCAGGGGCTTCCCATATGATACTATTCGCCGTATATGCGTCAAATTGGTCAAATGTAACAAGTTCCATACCTGCAAATATGTCTATGTCCGGATCAGGGTTAGGAATGTTTACTGTGGCATACGCATTTCCTGCGCCAAAACGTGGATCCGGGGCTTCCCATCTGACACCAACTGGATCTCCATCTGGATCATTTAAACCTTCGGCTACCGCTAATGTAAAACAGCTTGGTAAATCCACACCTGCTAATACAATCACATTATCAATATTCGGTACACCATCACCATCATCATCAAGGGTAATTCTAAGGGGATTGGCTTGCTCTGCTATAGTGGTTAGCAATCCCGCAATGCCAACATCCGGATTACCAAACCCCGGTACTTGTCTTAACCCTCCAGGATTTGCGAATGAAATGGGCCGTACTGTATCTACTCGGCCGTGAGATAAAAGTATACGGGTTACATCAATTCTGTCAAGTGTAGGAGATTCATTGTCAGTGCGTCCGGTAACCGGTCCACAAGGAACACCAAAGATTATATTAAATATGCAAATTACATCATTAATAGTTATAGATCCGTCGTCATCTATATCGGCATGGTCTCTCTGACATGAAGTTAATATTGAGGGGTCAAATATGGCATTAAATGCTAAAAGGACATCATCTATTGTAATTGACCCGTCAAGGTCAACGTCACCGTCTTTAGGGCAACTACCAGATGAGGGCAGTATTGAAGACGGATTATTCCTGATCTCTTCAATTCTTGAGATATCAAGGGCTTCATTAAATATGAAAACATTATCAATTCTTCCATCAAAGAATTCTCCGAAACTGGGATTGGAACCAATGCGTGCAGTTGCCCAACCAGTCCCAAATGTTCCTGAATCAGTAAATATTGCATTATTGACATGGAGACGCACAGTAGAGAGCGTTTGATCATAAACAACCGCAAGAAATACCCATTCTCCCACAGTAACATCAATACCGCTAATCAATACTCCATCACCTTTAAAGGATGACCAGTCTGGAACATCTCCCCCACCTGAACGCGTATCCATCCCCAAACTCCTGTCCCAACCCGCGTCATCATGTGAAATTACCTGACGTATTACGTTATTTGCAACATCTGCATTAACCCAGGCACCCATGGTTATTTGCGGTAATACGGTAGGATTAATATTTGCAGGAATTTCTATGAAGTCATCAATGCCATCGAACTGATATGCCGAACCTTGAAAACCGCTTCCAGTAATCGTTGCCCCATTGATAGTACCGCTATTTCCGTTTCCACTTGAATCATTAGCATTTCCTTCAAATTGATAAAAAGCCAGTAAACTTGCATTTACTAATGAATTCTGAAAAAAGCTTGAAGAGATTATCAAAATGATAAATATTGTTACTTTAAGCCATAAACAACGGTTTAGAAACAACATTTTATCTAAATTCATATGCATTATCCATCCCCCATCTTCGAAAAAATGTCTAATGATATAATAATTGTAACTACTTAGGTGAATAGGCTTAAGGCAGTAAGTTAAAGACTAAATTAAATCAACCGTTTCGTTGCGCCCTAATCAAGCAATTTAAGACGTTCTCCATTTCCATGCTCTTTGACATAATCAGGAATAAATCCTGATTATCCAATGACCCAAGTTGATTTGCTAAACGCTAAACTTAGTTAATTAAGTTTTGTATGATCTTACACTATTTTTCTCTAATAGCCATCTACATTCAGCCTCGCCACCTGATTAGTTACTAATAATATATATAGTTAGATAACCGTTGAAACGTATAATTCAGATTAATGTCACTTTACATATATTAATAATACTTTGATTTTCGGTTAATGCAAGAAACTCTATACTATAAAATAAAAAATTCACATCGAGCAAATAGAATGCCATTTTTTTCACTTAATAGTATTACTTTGTAAAAACTTCTCTCTTGAAAAGAGATTTTTTTTACAGCTATGATTACGAATTAATAATATAAAATCACAACATTAATCGGAGTGCAAAATTAATTTTGCAAGGGTTTTTCTACTCGTTCCCAGGCACTGCCCTAATCGTTACCCATAAATACTGTTTCTATCTTCTTGAGACTCGTAACAAGGCTTCAGCCTTGTTACGAGTTAATAGAGTTAATATCGAATATTGACCAAGGAATGTCGAATTATGAAGTTTTATTCCTTTAAAATTCGATATTCCTTGGTCTGCGGTTCGTTATTCGCTTTGTTTCGTTACTTTTTACGGGTAACGATTAGGGCACTGCCATGTAACGAGTAGGCACTGGTTCTTCTTGTTATTTAGATGTGTTTAATGTTTTCTGAAATTGGTTTGAACTTATGCAAAATCTAGAATACAAGATTTAATATTTTGTTTCAGCTATGCAGCACTATAGCATTACTTTGTAAAAACTTCTCTTATAGATTGATAGAGCAATGGGTGTTAATGCAATTGGTTTGGTCTGAGTTACGTCGAGGAAAGGTGATTAAAAACATATACTAATCGTAGAAAGAAGAGTAGTTAAACCTTCAATTTAGGACCATGAGAAGTATATATAAGCAGTTTCGGATTGTTATTAAAGAATTTCCCTACCAGGGATAAATATTGATTAAGGTTTCGAGTTCTAGCGATAGAGTGCAAAACATGATTGCCACCTTCGAATGTTTTTGACCAATAGCTCCACATCTCTTTCATCTTTGCAATAATATGAGCAGGTCCGCTTAGCTCCTTTTGATACGAAGCAAAAAGTTCATCATGAAATTCAACAAATCGCGCCCTCGTTTTCTCTTCTGTATCGGCAGCTAAACTCTTGATCTGTTCTGGCAAAAATGGATTAATAACGCCTCCACGACCAATCATCCACATATTAATCGTAGGGAAACGGTTAGCCAGATATTTAAAGGTCTCAAACGCATTTATATCGCCATTGTAGACGACTTGGTGCTTAGTCAAAGATAGACACTCCTCAAAAGCATCTATATCAGTTTCTCCTGAATACATTTGGCTACCGGTGCGTGGATGTATAATAATATTCTTTACCGGAAAATCGTTCAGCATTGGGAGCAGCGTAAAAAGATCATTGTTCACTTCATTGCCAAGCCTGACTTTAAGAGATATTTGATTGGGAATCGTAGTGATGACGTCATTTAGTATCTTAACGATTGTTTCAGGATATGAAAGCAGGCCAGCTCCACGGTTTTTTCTCCTGATCTTTTTATGAGGACATCCAAGATTCCAGTTTACGGTCGAGTATCCCATTTCAAACATGATTTTAGATAAATTAATAAAATCATTGATACTATTGCTTAAAATCTGTGGAATCAAATCAAAAGTAGCACTGTTTCTTTGAACAAAAATATCACGCAAAACTTTGCATCTGATACTAATAACATTACAGTTTCTAATAAACGGCGTAACCGCAAAATCATATCCTTCAAACAACCGGGAGTATACATTCCGATATACGCAATTGGTAATGCCCTGTATGGGAGCCATATATAAAACCGGTTTCATAACATCGTTATCCTTATAATTATTCATCAATACATCACAATTGGGTAACGCTCATAATTCAGAATTTAAGCTTTTGTAAAAAAAACCAAGCAAAAAACAAGACAACATCATATCTCGCATTTATTTGCATTATTCGTAACGTTTTCACGGGGATAAAAAACATTTGAAGCAGTCTTCAATACTGTTCCAGCAGCAGTGAAGACAATTGAAGCTTTCTTCAAGACGACTCCAGCAGTATATTGGAAAACAATTACAAATCTATGCTTTATTCTAACTCCTGTCTCCTGACTCCTGAATTCTGTTTTCCTATGCTTTATTCTGACTCCTGTCTCCTGACTCCCGAATTCTGCTTTTCTATAAATCACCACCCCATACAGGAAACTGAAATATCGTTTCCAAAGATTCTGACAATCGTTCCAGAGGGAGTCCTACCACATTGCTGTAACTACCGTTGATGCCATCTACCAAAATGGCCCCTTTCCCTTGAATGCCATAAGCGCCAGCTTTTCCTATGGGTTCTCCGGTACGTATGTAAGATGAGATGGTTTTTTCTGAAATATTCTTAAAGCTTACTTCTGTTGATACAACATTCACAAATTGCTGTTTTGTGCTTGGATTGACAATAGCAAATCCTGTAATTGCCTCATGGCTCCTTCCAGAAAGTGAATAAAGCATTGTTTCCGCCTCAGAATCATCTTCCGGTTTACCTAGAACCTTGCCGGCTAAAACAATTTCCGTATCTGCTCCGATTATCAGCGCGTCAAAGCACGCACTGCCATATTTTGACGCAACCCCCTTGGCTTTAGCCAGTGCAAGCCTTGATACTAGCTCTATGGGTTTTTCATTTTCTTCGATGGACTCATCCAGTTCGCAGACTAATACTTCAATGGGGAATGTGGGAAATATTTGACGTAACAACTCAAGTCGTCTCGGCGATGCGGAAGCAAGAATCAGTTTAGAATAATTCCGGCCATTAAATTCACCATTTATCATAACTAACCCTATAAACCTCCTTATCAATATCTTTGTGTCACCGTGCCTTTATGTGAGATGCAATTGTATTCTGGAAAAAGACTAACTACACACATTTCATCCTAATTTCTTTCAACTTCCATAGCAATCACCCCCCTACCTTTTGGCCAAAGAGGATTCACCGGAAAGTCTGGTTCCGGTTTAAATCTCTTAACAATGGAACACTTTACATTTGCAATCTCTGCCCCTTTCTTAATCCGCTGCTCAAGCTTTGCACTGGTTCCAAGCATGGTGTTATCCGTAATAAGAAGACGTCCTTTAGGAGTCAAAAGATTCAAGCATGATGCCACCAGCTTAGGTAGATCGGTTTTAAGAAAGAAGCGTCCTGTCCCCACTTGCAAACGGGAAGGCGGATCAAGGATAATACGTTCAAATACCTCTGAACGGCTCACTAACTTATCAATATAGTGAAACACATCATCCTTAACAAAAAGATATTTTGGGTCTTTAGCATCAATACCATTTTTTCTGAAATTCTGCTGTGCCCAGTTCTGGTTCACTGAATCTATCTCAATTGAAACCACACGGCGCGCACCCGCATGGGCAGCCGCAAGGCTAAAAGCTCCGGTATAAGAGAAAAGATTTAAGACTCCACAATCTTTTGTGCCCTTTGCAAACTCTTTCCTTGCGTATCGTAAATCAAAAAACAGCCCTGTATCCAGTTTTCCCAAGGGCTGAACAAGATAACTCAGGCCAGACTCCTTTACCCAAATCTTATCAATTAGCCCCTTACCAAGCAATATTTTCTGACTTATTTTACCTTTAAGCTGAGGTCTCTTCTCACGAATTTTAAGAATGATCTGCTCAGGTTGTAACGGCAATAAAATTTCTTCAAGAAGATTATCAACTAACCTTTGTAAGGCCTTACATTCCAAAGAGAGTATCACTGTCTTTCCATACGCATCAAGGGTAAATCCTGAAAGGTTATCCCCTGCACTATTAACAAGACGGACAACTTCACCTACCAAAGCTTTCATTTCTGCACGTTTCTTTAAAGCCGTTCCAAACCGCTCAACTAAACCAACAATGGGATCGTTTTCGCTATCTGAGATAAGATGAACCGCATTATTGCTTGGATCTACAAATCCCCAACTGAGAAATTTACCATCAGCATCTTCTATCTTTAACCAACCTTTACTCTCAATCTCTTCATTATCCGGTAATCGATCAAGAATAAGGCGCGGCAGCCCCTCTTCAATCCGCAAGGAGAGAGGAGGGGAAAGCTGTAGTGTGCTAAAATCTAATCTAATCGTGTTTAATTCCATAAATTTCTAATCCTTCATTTGTAAAGTTACCAAAATGCAAGATGGCTACTAACCTGCATTTATGTCCCTGTTGTGTATAAATTATTGTTATTATAATCTAAATACAAAAAAAAGATATTAGTTTTAAAATTTTGTATCTATTTAGTGTAGCCAGAATACAGGAGCCAGAACTCAGAATAAAAAAAAACTCATACGAGTTTGACACCATTTAACTCACTGACAATAAGCATTCTCGTCCATCTGTTCTGTTTAAATGTTTAAAAATTAAACCGAAAACCAGAGCTATATACTCAATTCTGGTATCTGACTACTCTATTCTGAATTATTACAAAATTTAAGACATTATTGGTGTTTTTTTGTACTAGGATTTTGTATTTGTTTCAAGACGCAATATTTTGTATCCTTTTAGAATTGAAGTGTTTTTTTGTAATGGAATATTTGCAGTAAAGTATGTCTGGTGTTATAGAAACGTATATATTCTGGTATAAAACCACAAAGGCATAAAGAGCACAAAGAAATGGAACAATAAATCATCGCTTTTCTTTGTGATCTTTGTACATTTGTGGTAAAAAACTCATGAAAATTGAAGATTTAAATTGAGAGGAATAAATTATGGAAACACCTAAAGAAGAATCAGCCCAGGTTGAGTGGGCGGCGATCAAAGAAGATTCGCAAGAATTAATAAGAGAATTAGCTCAAATGCTTACAGAAAAGGGGTTTAACGCAAGCCTTACGGTTGCGCAGGGCTGTAAGGCCGGAACATGCGGGTGTAAGTTTCTTCTCCTAGTCCCAACAAAAGATTCTCAAGCCGCACTACAATGTTTAGATGAGTATTACATAATGCTGCATCCTGAGATGAAAGAGACACAGGAATGGATGGACCAAGGCAAATGCCCCGCCTGCGGATTTGATGTGGGTGAAAAGGACAAGGAGTGTTCCGATTGTGGATTGACACTTCTATTTGATGCATGATAGTTTTAGTATTGTTGTTAGAAGTAATGGAATATTGGGAAAAACAAAAGAAACAGAAAACATTAAGAATCCACTTCAACATTAATCCATTATTCCTGATCTTATGCAGACTTAATAGTTATAAATTACAAATGATAAGTATGCATACCGCAAGGCTAAGGTCTAATCGCTATCCACAATAAATAACAAAACAAAGCAAATAACGAACCGCAGAACAAGGAATATTGAATTTCGGAGGAAGAAAACGTCAGCACTCGACATTCCTTGTTCCATATTCGATATTGAGGTTTAAAATTTCGGATCTCAATCTTTTAAAGTAAAATTTATCACGTTTTATAGTATTACCCTGTAAAAACTTGTTTTTCTAGAAAGAAATTTTTACTGTGCATTATTAAGTTATTTGTAACGGTATAGTTACTTGATACCTGAGACTAGATGCTTGATAATTTATTCCGCCGCTTTAGAGTGTTATATCTTAAATCGAGTTCCTCTCTTTTTCATGTGGCATATTGACAAAGAAACTAGAAATCTAACTGTTATCCAGTATCCTGCATCTAGTATTCTGGTTGCGGCTTCGCCGCTTTATGTTATTGCAGATGTATTAAACACAACGAAAGGTTTATCTCTATGTTTAAAACGTTCTTAATCATATTATCTTCCTTCATCTTTTATATAGGTTCCACTTCGGCAGAAGATCTTATCGTTCTGGAAAAGATTGCCGACAATCTAACCAAACCGGTTTTCATGACCCACGCAGATGATCAAAGCGAGAGGTTATTCATCATCGAAAAACCTGGAGTAGTCAAGATTTTTAAAGAAGAAGCGCTCTTGCCCACTCCGTTTCTTGATATCCAGGATCGTGTCTTCTCGGTCTGGGAGACGGGACTCCTGAGTATCGCTTTTCACCCTGACTATATTGATAACGGACGATTCTTTGTATATTACACCGCAAGGACTGGGGAGGACCTTCGGAGCGTTATAGCAGAATATGGAGTATCAGCGGATAATATGGATGTTGCAAAACAGGAAGAAAGGATCATTTTGGAGATTGCACAGCCAACTGATGTGCATAATGCAGGGCAACTGCAGTTTGGACCAGACGGTTTTCTCTATATAAGTCTGGGTGACGGTGGACCAATCGGTGACGGGAATAATAACGGACAAAACAAAGATACGCTACTTAGCTCAGTACTGCGTATAGATATTGACGGAGATGAACCTTTTGCCATACCTCCTGATAATCCTTTTGTTGATACAGAAGGAGCTGATGAAATCTGGGCGTACGGATTCAGAAACCCATGGCGATTTTCATTTGATCGTGAGACTGGCAGGCTTTTCCTTGGTGATGTAGGGTCATTCACCATTGAAGAGATTAATATAGTTGAAAAAGGTAAAAATTACGGTTGGAAGGTGATGGAAGGTACTGAATGTTTTCTGGCAGACAGCTGTAATCGTAATGGAAAAGAGCTTCCTATCCATCAATACTTTCATACGGAAGAGGAAGGTACTTCCGTTACCGGAGGTTACGTTTACAGGGGAACAGACCTACCTGAACTTTTCGGACTCTACCTTTTCGGAGATTTCGCGTCTTCCAGGATATGGGCGCTGTCAGAGAGCAGCCCAAATGTGTGGGTACGAAAAGAGCTGATAAAGGCAGAGTTTTTAATAAGCTCATTTGGTGAGGATGAGCAAGGAGAGATCTATGTTGCTGATCATGATGGCGGAGTAGTTTACAAGATCGTTGATGCCGAACCCATAATCTTTCCGGTACCAACTATAACAATTACACCAACACCTACACCTACATCTACACCTTCACCAGCACCAAGCCAGACACCGGCACCAACTGCGTCCCCTACCATAACACCTACTCCAACACCTACACCTGATATTTCATCTAAAGAGTTTACTATTACATGCAATCGCACATTATCAGATGGTATAGCAGGATTTAAGAGACTGACATTAAATAAGGGAGAAACAGAAGCTTGTACATTAAAAATGAATAACGTGGAACCTGGTTCTCAGACAAAAGTAGTATCCAATATCATGAGAGGCCTCCGATCTTCTATCAAGGTTGACCCTGCCGAAGGCACAACGGATGCAAATGGAGAGTTTGCATTTACAATCAGTGCTGAAAGACCAGGGTTTGATTGGGCAATCTGGACTATTGATGAAGGCTTGTCCGCCGGGATTGTTGTTGAAGTTAATAGGAGGTAACAATAAAGTGTAACTTATACCTATATTATTTCTCACACAAAGACACTGAGGCACAAAGATATTTATTTGCTCTTAAGTGCTAACCTTTGTGTCTTTGTGTGAGTTTACTTTTTACCGTTAACCTTTGTGTCCCCGTGTGAGTTAGTAAAGATATTTATTCTATTTCGCCGCGGATAATTCTGGATATACCATCCTTCATCAATGCCTCGTGAAAATTCAATAGATAACCTAGTTTACTGCCTGTCAACTTTAAATAAGTCAGCACTTGTTTCTTATGTGCTTTAGTAACAAATTCAACAGACTTCAATTCTAAAATCACTTTTTTCCCAACAACAATGTCTGCCTTGAAATCCTCTTCAGATTTAATCCCCTGAAGTTATATAGGTACTGCCACTTGTCTATCAGCAGACAATCCATGTCTTTCAATTTCATTTGCAAGTACTACTTCATAGACTGTTTCAAGTAGTCCCGGACCTAATTCACGATGAATCATTATCGCTGCATCAACAACGATTTTGCCACTTTCGTTTTCGTTCATAGCTATACTCCTTTCAACGGTTTGATTCTTAATAAACTAGTTGCTTCAAATCGTTTAAAAGTATAGATCGTTTTTTAATACTTTACTAATTTCTACAATATCGCAAGCTTTGTGTGAGTTATTATTTGTATGATATCCAATTCCCAGTTTAGATATTATCGAATTTTTCTCCCTCACAATACAAGGATTTGTCCTAATTACTGTTATATTATCAGTTTACCTTATTCAATGGTTAAATCAAATGAATTTCATATAGGTTAAAAAGTAATTTACCATATCGCGACATTGACATATCTAAATATTACGATATAATAACAGTATAACATTGATTAAAAACTTCTTTTACTGAACCCTGTATCCTTAATTTAATTGCGGATTTGCCGCACTATGAGACCGTTATGAAGAAAGAGAATCCCAAGTTAAAAGTATCTGATTTAATCCCTTTGGAGTATTTGATAGAGGCATCTGAGTGTCTGAAGTGCATAGCTCATCCCCAAAGATTGCGGATCATAGAGATTCTACTTAAAGGGGAATTTACGGTGGGAGAGATTGCCGAATTGTGTGATCTAACCCAGCCTGCAACGAGTGACCACTTACGATTAATGCATGGTAAAAGACTTCTTACTAGCGAAAGACGTAATAGATCTGTCTATTATTCCATAGCAGAAGACGCTCCGTTAGAAGGGATACTAGATTGTGTAAAAGCTCACCATTTAAATAACAAATAATAACCGATTAACGTTTAAGTACTTATACACATATATAATGATTTTGTAACTCAGTAATCTATTTTTTGGAGTATCAAGGTTTATGTTATTACTTAATAAAAACTTCTTTTTTTATGGATTTTGTAGTTTTTATGGTATACAGAAGTCAGAATAATAGAAAACATGATTCAGAATGTAAATACAAATTTACAATGAATAATTCTATTGTAAAACAAGAACAAATCTATGCTTTAATCTGAATTCTGTCTCCTGACTCCTGTATTCTGTTTTTTGGTTGCGGCTTCGCCGCGCTATATGTAATGGTACTCCAACCCATTATTTACTAGGAAGGGAGAATACAATGAATACACATATAAAAAGAGTTTTGCTCATAATTGTTTCGTTATTATTTGTGGTCTCACTCACAAATGCCGGCCAAAGAGGAATGGGAGATAATACCGGTATTGCACAGGAAACGATAAAGCCAAACATAATCACTATGTCCGGAAAGATTCTGGAGATCAAGACGGGACCATGTGCAAGTAGCACTGGAAGGTCATTAGAGGGAACACATTTTATTATCAGAACTGATGACGACTCTAAGATCAATTTACATCTTGGTCCTTCCGCAGAGATTCAAAATGTTGTTAAAGGCTTAGAAGTTGGAACGGTTTTGGCATTTACTGCCTTTCGAACTGACGAAATGAAGGAAAATCATTATGTTGCTAAGTCATTAGATCATAATGGTATTATAGTTAATTTACGAGATGAAGACCTACGCCCCATTTGGGCAGGTTCTCAGGGGAGAGGTTATGGAAAAGGTAAAGGTCATGGCCGCGGACATGGATATGGACATGGTGGTGGTAGACATGGGGGGTGTTGTGATTGAAAAGTGAAAAACTAAAAGTGAAAAACTAAAAGTGAAAAGTGAAAGTCCTTTGGGTTTTACTTTTAAGATGTTTATCTACTAGGCTTTATGCTTTTACCTTCAGCCTTCAGCCTTCAGTCTTTAGCCTATCCACCTGTATTTAGATATTCAAGGTTTTGCTATTTTTGAATGGGTTTAAACAAATCAATCAAAGGAGGATGCAAAATGCAATGTTTATTTATAAGAAAGTATAAGACATTAACTTCTGTAGTTGTTTTAAATTTACTGGTAGCCGTTTTTCCTACTTTTAATTTAATTGCTCAGGATATTGGGCTATTGGATAGAAGCCCAAAGATTGTCTTTGCGGTTTGGGATGACGATGATTCTTTGCTTAGGGTAATTGGAAAGAATTGGGGAAATCAGGATACTATCACTATTAGTAATGCTGTTACTGGAGATGTGATTGGTAGTGCGGAACCAAATATACTTGGGAGATGGAGGATCAGGATTGAGAACCCCGCAACCATTCCTTGCCGACTAAAGGCTGAATCAGGTGAAAATGTAGCAGAACTTGATGTTCGAGACGCACCTGATAATTGCGATGCATCTGATGAGGAATTTACTCTGTTTGCTTTTAATGATATTGGAATGCACTGTTATGATGGCGATTTTTCCGTCTTCTCTATCCTTCCACCATTTAATCTTGTTCACGCGCAGCTTATTCGTAAGGCTAATATAAATAGCAATCCTCGTATTGTTGACAACAGCGATGTGGAAATATTTTATTCTGCAATAGCAGATAAAGAGAATTCAATTAATACTACAAGTGTTGGTAAAACAAATTTTTGGGACTTTGCATTTGATCTTTTTGGTGTAGAGTTGGAAGAAGATGAAGGTCTATTGGGGGCTAAAATGCCTGGTGTATTAAATGAACCACTTCCATTTGATCTCTTTTCTGCAACAAATAGATGGTTCACTGTTGAAGGGATACCCATAACCAGTACTGATGACAATGGTCAGACTAACAGTTTTCCATTAATGAACATTCAAGCATTTAATAAGAGCAGTCAAGAGTTATTGGCTTCGCTTGATGTTGTTGTTCCTGTATCAGAAGAGCTGCATTGTAGTGACTGCCACGCTACAGGAGGAGTTGCCGCAGATGACATTACAGCAGAGAAACATGATATTAATGACTGGAGCGCAAATGTAGATATTGAAACTCAGTTTAGAGAAAACGTGATCATTCTTCATGATGGAAAACATAACACGTCTTTGTTTGATAACAAGCCTGTTTTATGTGCATCTTGTCACTATTCTCCAGCCCTTGATCTTGAAGGCAATGGCCCGCAAGGAGAGCAAATCAACCATCCAATGTTTTCTCATGTTATGCATGGCCGGCATGGAAAGACAATAGATAATGATTTGCCTGACGAGAACAATCTTCCCCTTATTCCGGAAGAAGGTATTGAAACCTGTTATAATTGTCATCCAGGTGAAGAGACAAAATGTCTTCGTGGCGCAATGTTTAATGCAGGCCTAATATGCCAAGATTGCCACGGAGGGATGCTAGCTGTTAGTGGTGAATTTGCACTTGCCGACGGCAGGACTCGGGAGCCTTGGAATGACCTTCCTAAATGTCAATCATGCCATACCGGTGACGCCATGAATAATTTTGATGGAGATATCAGAAGACGCCTTGTTTATGAAACCGGTGACCAGGCAGCAAACCCAATTATTCCTAAGAATAAGAGATTTGCTGAAAATGAAAATGAATTGTACAGAAACAGTTTCGGGCATAAAGGGGTATCCTGTGAGGCATGCCACGGCAGTCCCCATGCAATCTGGCCTGTGGGAGAACCGGAATCCAATGACGATGTTGCAGCAATTCAGTTACAGGGTTATGCGGGAACAATAATAGAGTGTAGTGTTTGTCATAATGACACGTTACCGCTGACAATGGGTGGGCCTCACGGTATGCATAATGTAAATGATGAGAACTGGAACAGAGATCACAAAAGCTTCTTTTTCGCAGATAGGGAATCTTGTAAGAGTTGCCATGGAACAGAACTTGAAGGTACGGTACTATCAAGAGCGGCAACTGACAGGGCACTTTTTGCAAAAGGTGGTGTACCCATATCAATAACTAAGGGGACACAAATTAGTTGCTCACTCTGTCACTTAAACCCTTTGTAAGAAGCACACTAATTATGTTTTCTCGCTGGAGTAGCCTGCAAGGCTGCTCCAGATGTTTATTACGCCACAGCAACAAGGCCTATCATCACTTTCATTTGCAATACGTAAAACTTCTTGAACAGGAGAAATGTCGTGTTTAAGTAATTACATATCCAATTGTGGTTTAATTTAGACGTAGAATTGAGTTTAGTACATGCTAGTTATTATCTCACCTATGAAAATGGTTTTCACTAAAAATAAAAGTCCCGGATGGGACGATCGAAGTTAGCCCATTAGCGTAAGCTATGGGAACTAATTGTAAGCAAATAAGCCCCTTAGGGGCGACAGAAAGGCACACGTTAAACAATATGAATAGAAACATCTTGATCACAAAAGATTTCTGCCGCTCCTAACGGAGCTTATTTGGATCAGGATATCATTATATACCCACTGCTAACGCAGTGGGCTAACTTCGTTTTGCCCCTATCGGGGCTATAATTTCTGAAATTAGTTTGAACATCCCTAATTACAATCAGAACGAAAACGCTTTGCAAACTAATCCTCTTATTTTGGCTTTAGACACCACTCCATTTCATTGCTGTTGTAACAAGTAGATATAACCATATCACATTTGCTTTCAGACTCACAACAAATATGCATAAAGCGGCGATGCCGCAACCAAAATTGAGAATACAGGAGTCAGGAGACTGAATTCAGAATAAAGCTAAGGTTGTATTTTTTTACAATGTTATTTATTGTAAATTTGTATGTACTTTGGCTGAATAATGTTTTCTATTATTCGGACTTCTGATTCCTGTATTCTGTATTCCATAAAAACTGAAAAATTTTTTTTAAAATGAAGTTTTTATAGGGTAATACTATAAAGCGGCGAAGCAGCAACCAGAATACTAGATGCAAGATCCTGGATACTGGATGCTGGATGCTGGATAATAGTTAGATTTCTAGTTTCTTTGTCAAGATGCCACATGAAAAAGAGGCGAACTCGATTTAAGATATAACACTCTAAAGCGGCGGAATAAATTATCAAGCATCAAGTATCAAGTAACTATACCGTTACAATTAACTTAATAATGCACAGTAAAAATTTCTTTCTAGAAAAAGAAGTTTTTACAGGGTAATACTATAAATATGTGTATACAAATTAAATATTCATCACAAAAAAACAATTTATGATATTGCAATTATACTAGTTACGCAAATGTGTCAACAAAACGTCTTGATCATCAAATAAAAATTCCTATACTATTTAATTAAATAATGATTAGACTGGTTAAAAACTGATTACACGGATTTGTATCAGAGTAATCATACATAATCAGCGTAATCAAATTTCCCTTATTAAACATAAAATTTATACTTATAACTATTCAAAAGGTAAATTCCTATACTATTAAATTAAATAAAATTTCCCTTCACAAGAACAAAAGGCGACAAAACCGGAACCAAGATGTGAAGTATTGCAGTACAGTAGGTTTTAAGTAATGGAAAAAGAAAAAAATAAGGCTTTAACAGTCCAATTCGCAAGAATTCCATTACTGCTGTTTCCTGAAAAACTTAATCCTTGTATAAATTAAACATATTTCTAAAAAAGGGTTTTTACAAGGTAATAACTATAATGGAATGTAAATTGAGCAGTAAAGAGTTAATGAACAGAGCAAGTTCCATATTTAATTATCTACACGAGGTTGTAAACCTTGGAGTCAGGCAACAGAGAGTACTGGAAGGCTACGATAATCTTCTGGTTTACAGTAACGAACTGCAGCAGATTAAAGGAGTTGATATAACTAATGATGAAGGAAAAGATGACGCCTGGCTAACGGTTTATCGACAAGAGGTTTCGGAGGAACCAAATATTCCAGAAACTTTAAGGAGTTGGGTTAAGTTAGATGATAAAAAGGGTAATAAGCCAGAATTTCTGGAAGAGGTAGAGACTGATAGCGTCATTGAAAAGTTTTGGGACAATGATACCCGGGTGGAAGAGTTTGAAAAATATCTGATTTTGTGGGAAGCTTGGGCGGAAGAGACATCTCTACTAAGAAGGCAACAGGAGATCTTTGAACTTATGTTCCGCGCTGCAGATAAGCTAAAATATGACGGGCAGTTTGAACTTATATGGGGGCATGGGATTCTTTTGTGGAATTATAATGGTCGTGAGTTCCGCCATCCTTTAATTACGCAACGAATGGTAATTGAACACCATGCATCAAAGGGAGTCATACAACTCTTTCCGGATGATGATTATGAAACTAGAGTGGAACTAGGGATGTTAATGAATAGTGACATTAGCAATCTTTCCATGTTAAGAAACCGTTTCAAAGAGGTTTATTATCACCCTGCCAAGGACAGGTCATGCTCATTTATCCTTAAAGAGATATCTGCAGAGTTATCACCAGACGGATTGGTTATATCCCCAGAAAACGGCAATAAATTTACCTGTAAAGAACAACTGCGTATTGTTGACACCTGGGTTATATTTGTAAGGAAACGCAAACAAGACTCATTGATGCGAGATATTGAGGCTTTTCAGGAGAAGCTGAATAGCCGTAGTGGAGAATTACCAAATAGTTTGTCCCTCTTTCTCTGCAGAGCAGATGAGATAGCGGATAAACAGTGCATTCATAAGGTTTACAGTGAACTTGATGCCCTTATGGACACAAACATTCTGTTTCCCTTACCTGCAAACAGTGAACAGGTCCAGATTATCAGTTCCGTTGAAAAGGCAGATGGCACTGTGGTACTGGGCCCGCCGGGAACGGGAAAGAGCCATACCATTGCTAACCTTATATGCCACTACATGGCCCTTGGTAAAAGGGTACTGGTCACTACACAAAAAGACCAGGCCCTGAGAGTGCTTCATGATCTTATACCAGTTGAGCTTCGCTCTTTATGCCTTAGTTTGCTTAGTAATAACAAAGATAGCAGGGATCGACTTGAATCCGCAGTGCGCAGAATAAATGAGATAGTTACAAAGTCTATCCGTCAAACAGTGGAAAATGAGATCAGTATATTTGAGAAGTGCGTTAAAAGATATGCAGAGGAGTTAAACGAAACAAAAACCAGAATAAATGAAATTGCCGCACTGCAGTATAGGTACATTGAGGACTGGGAAGGTAAACGTTTACTACCCGCTGCTTTGATCAGAAAGATGAACAAAGTTAAAGAAACCCATACTTGGCTTAATGACATTCCGGTATATAGAACTAATGTTGATAAAACTGAGGGAGATAATTGCATAAAGCTTTTATTTGATACCCCCATTAGCGGAAATGAGATGAAAGAGCTGAAATGTTTACGGAACCGGTTGGAAGGTTTCTTAATAGACTTATCATTTTACCGTCCGAAGATCAATGAACTGATAGATCCTCATATGTTCTCTGAAATGGCACTGGATTTAAATACCCTCGAATTACGTGAAGATGAGACGAGGAAATGCATATCCGGACTTATCTTTAGAGAACATGATGAACTCCTTTTTAACAAAGCAATTAACGAACTGGATAAAGGTATCAAGGTCTATAAACTCATCAAAGAGGATTGGCAGCGTTCTATCTTAAATGGAATAAGGTGTGAGTCCATAGATGTAAAACAGATCAAACGTACTATATCTTCTCTTGAAAGTTCTGTCAAAGAGGCAAAAAAGCTGTTGAAGAATAAGGAGCTTGAAGATAATGTAGATACAGGAAAAGAGTTTCCAGATGACGAATTAAAAAATGCTGTAAATGGCGCAATGAACCGGGTTATGTTGGGGAAAAAGGCTGTCTCTCTTTTTACTTCGGCAGCGAAAAAGAAGATATTAACAGGTATCACTATTAACGGTAAATTTCCAGTCTCAGCAAATGAGTGGGAAAAGGTCATAAACTATTTAGATCTCTTTCAAGAAGTCTCACACCTCAGAACCAGATGGAATAACCTTATTACCAACCTCGGACTAAGCGGAGTGGAACTTAAGGGTAACGTTGATCAGAGGGAAATAAAATATGAAATCAGCTTATTAGTTAAGCTTATAAACGAACTGAAGGCGCCTGTAAATTATGCTAAAGATCGGTTCCCAAAGATCAAAGATGCCATGGGAAAGATATTGGCGGAGAGTGATTTGAATATTTCCGACGATTCGCTTACGGTCTATCATGAAACGTTTTTGTTAATAAGAGATAATAAGCGTTTTGATAAGACTAAAGACCGGTTGGAGAGGCAAAAAAATCGGCTTGCAAATGCCGCCTCAAACGATAATGCGCATCCTGTAGTTAATGAGATGATTTATCTCCTTGATCACAGATTTTCTGAACATGAAAAACTGTGTAATGACTGGGAAACAAATTATAATAAGCTGAAGCACCTTGAAGCGCTTGATACTGATTATAAACGCTATAACGAACTGATAAATATCTTACAGATAAAGGCGCCATTGTGGGCAGAAAAATGCTTGTCTGGTGAGTTTACAGAAGAAGAACTCTTTCCAGAATTCTATTGTGATTCCTGGCACTACAATGGGCTAAATGATTTTATTAAATCTGTGGTTAAGAGTATTAGCGATATAGAAGAGCTGGAAGTAACAGCAAAAAGATTAACCGGATTTTTGTTAGAGACTAAAAGAAAACTGGTTGTCGCAAAGACAAAACTGGGACTTATTGACAACACTTCTATTGAGAACCTGCAGGCACTTGAAGAGTGGAGGATTGCATTAAAAAAGCTGGGGAAGGGAACTGGAAAATGGGCATGGAAAAAGGAAAAAGCTGTAAAGTTTGCCATGCAAAAAGCCAAGGACGCGGTTCCTGTCTGGATAATGCCATTATACAGGGTGAGTGAAACACTCCATGCCGAGTTTGGGAGTTTTGATGTGGTCATTGTGGATGAGGCAAGTCAATGTGACATACGCAGCTTGCCAGCACTAGCCAGGGGCAAAAAGGTAATAGTGGTTGGTGACCCTGAGCAGATCAGCCCTGAAAGTGTGGGAATAAATGAGATAAAGATTGAAGAGCTTATTAAAACGTATCTCCCAAATATTGAAAGCAACTCCTGTTATGATCTAAAGACCAGTCTCTATGACCTCGCAAAGATAAAATTCAGCGGACAGGGAGTTTTGATGCTAAAAGAACATTTCCGGTGTGTCCCAGAGATAATAAATTTTTGTAACGATTTGTGCTATCAGGAAGAGATTATTCCTTTACGCAACCCCATAAATAACTATCCATTTGAGCCAGCACTTGAGACTCTATTTGTTAAAAGTGGAAGGAGAGATGATGATGCGGATATTAATAGGAAGGAGGCAGAGATGATCTGTGAAAGGCTTAAAGAGATGGTTAATGATCTTCGCTATTACGGCAAAAGCATCGGAGTAGTATCATTAACCGGAAATGAACAAGCAAAGTATATCACTACTATAATTGATAGATACCTTACACCTGAACAGCGGGAGCGGTGCAAATTCCATGCAGGGGACGCATATGCGTTTCAAGGAGACGAACGGGATATAATAGTGTTATCAATGGTTATTGGCAGCAGCGATTCAAGGAGATTCGTTGCATTGACAAGGGAGAGCTATCGGCAGAGATTTAACGTTGCCGTGAGCAGAGCAAAGAACAAATTGATACTCTTCCACTCTGTCCAGTTAGGAGACGACCTTAAAAATAGCGAAGATTTACGTTACAAACTCCTTGATTATATGGAAAACACAACAGCCCCAAATACCAATCATGAGGTGGTATCATCTTCGGTATGCCCGCAAAACGAGTTGAGAAATGATGTTTTAATGGAACTCAAAGGTAGGGGTTATTCAGTTGTACCAGAATTCAAAATCGGCAATGTGACTGTAGACCTTGCCGTGGAAGGTAGTGACTCAAGATTGGCAATTGAGTGTAACGGCGGTTTATACAGCACCTATGATCAATGGAAGGTAAGTCAAACAATAAGGCTCCAACTTGAAAAGGCAGGCTGTGATATTATCAGAATTTGGGCAAGCGCTTTTGCATTGGATGCTAGTGGTACAATGGGTAATTTATATAGAAAGCTTGAAGTTATGGGTATTCAGCCTAACAATAAAGCGACTATTAAAAGTACGTAATGATATGCTCTCTTCGAATGGTTTTTTACCATTCAAGACAGATACAGATTTATAACCTTCCACTTAATCTTAATCACAATCTTCAGATGATGAATAAGTTCCATGGCTGTCTAAGTCATGCTTACGGATTCTAAACGTTTTAGTACGTCCTAAGGTAAAATATATGTTTTACATACTAGAAAACAAACCAAGAATCATCATTTCGCGAAATTGAAACGTTCTTCAACTACAGATCAAAAGAACATACAACTGAATTACCTTATTGATTACTAAAATATAAGAAATAATTGAAGCATTCGGTAAGTTGACTTCTGCAGTAAATTTTCTTCAAGGCTGCTCTGGTAAAAAAAACCATCCTGTTAAATTAGCACCCACAGCGGACTTTCTGTTTATGCAACCCCATGTATAGTAACATTATTACATCCCAAGCATTCTAAAATATAGTCGGATAAACGTTAGATTGAAAGGCTCGTAACAAGGTTAAAGCCTTGTTACGCTCTGTCCCTAGAGGCTCTGGCTCTTGTAAAACCAGATCCCCTTTTAACCACACACAAATTCTTAATCCTAATCACTTCTGTTTGATTAAGATTAAGCATCAGTATCAATATTGACTGGAGTGCAATACAAAAAAATGCGATCATGCAACCGTAACCCTTATTGCGCAGATAAACATCAATTATATTATGAATATCGAACATGGGATGTAAAAGTACCAAGTTTATTGACTGATTTAACTCGTAACAAAGCGTTTGTATTTTCTTTCTATCATTTTTACCAGAGGCAGAGCCTCTCTGGACATTACGTAACAAGGCTTCAGCCTTGTTACGAGTCTTTGAATACTTGTTAGTTTACCTGGGGCATCCTTATATTATCAATACTGAAAGGTTTAACAAAAACACTTATTATTTACATTGTTCTATTTCCAAGAAATTACGGCTCGCCATTTACGGACCTGAGCCAAAACAAAAAACCCACACACACGCTAACACACTACAAACAGTCCAGTTACAACTTGACACAAAAAAAAGAAGCTATGAAGCCCAAAATCAAAATTCCTATACTATTAAATAAGCGCTTACGGGTGGACTAGAATCTCCAACAAAAAGCGTTTCCTATAGCAAAAGAACATCTCTCCCCATTCATGGTAAAGGCTTTAGCTGTGAATCGTTAGAACATGCAAAACGTACAAGCGTAGCTCTTCCTTTTAGATTTGTCTCAATTAAAATTAAAACAATAGTTACGCCTTTCAATTAAAGAAACATTTCTTAATCAAAAGAATCAATAACAAAGCTTGAAAACGAACAAAAATCAAATTATTGAAACTTTTTGTCAATTTAGGTTGTCTAAAATATAAACTGATTAATTTTTAAATATATAAAATTGGAGATAGAAAATGGTAAACAAGATAAAATTATTGTTCGGGGCTATTGTTACAGTATATATGTTAAGTAGTGGAACTCTCTATGCTTATGAAGAGATAGACGTCCCTAATGGAGGGTCTATTTCAGGAACCGCTATTTTTCTTGATGAAATACCAACTAGAGCACCTATTGAAATACTGAAAGATAAGGATGTTTGTGCTGTAAAAGAACATTTATCGGAGGCCTTAATAGTTTCTGCTGATAAGGGTATAAAAAATGTAATAGTCTCAATTATGGAGATTGAAAAAGGAAAGAAAATAGTCGCACCTGATTCAAATCCAACTATTGACCAAAAAGGGTGCACTTTTATACCACATGTACTTTGTATAACTGCAGGGACTACTATTGATATCTTGAATAGCGACTCGGTAACACATAATGTGCATACTTATCCTGAGGAAAACACTGCCGTTAATAAAGCACAACCATCTTCATTAAAGAAGATAAGTTTAGAAACTGAATTTGGTGAGGAAGATCCAATGAAAATAGGATGCGATTACCATGGATGGATGGGAGGATGGATAGGTATATTTGAACATCCATATTTTGCTTTAACAGGGGATGATGGTTCTTTTACGATCTCTAATATTCCTCCAGGGGCATATGAGGTAAAAGCTTGGCAGGAAGATTTAGGAGAGTTAGTCAAAACAATCAGTGTTAAAGCTGGAGAGACGACAACTGAAAACTTTGAGTTTAAGAAATAAATGGAGATCTTAATCTGTTAAAGATTTCTATATTGAAGTAACTGCTAAGGACAATCAAGTTTGTCCATGCCACCATGTTGCTTCTGGAGCAGTCGTTAAGACTGCTCCAATTTTATATATCATTAATCGGAGTGCAAAATTTATTTTGCCATGATTCAATTATACAATGGTAAGATACAAGATTCGAGTCAACTGTTTCAGTACAGATTGTATTCTATTATTTTCTCAAAATTTAGAGAAAGATGGAAAACAGGTTACGATTAATCTTAGTTGAAAATCTATTCTTAATGATTGTATGACTATCTGACTTTAGCAAGATAAATCTTGTACTCCGTAAATTGTTCTTTGCCACTATATGGTGTATTAAAACTTTTAGAATTAGTCTTTTAGACAATAACACTAGAATTTAGGATGCGAGCAAGAATAACTTCCTTATTGATGTATTGATTTAGGTTAGACTTTTCAAACTGACAGAGTCAAACCGAAAGCATAGCCTTAGATATGTTGAGGGATTTGACCACTGAAGTTTGTAGTAAAAGCGATCATAAATTGATCGTAAAATAGGGAAGTTATTTTTACTCGCATCCTTAGTATTTCTTTTTAAAGGAGCTGTAATATGAAGAAGTTAAGTTTGTTTTTCTTATCGTTAATTATTGTATCTGCCGTGTCAAATTATTCGTTTGCTCAGACCGGTACAATAGTTGGAACTGTGAAATTTGTAGGTGAAAACCCAAATTATCCAAAGACGGTTATTTCGAAAGATACTGAGATATGTGGGACAGAAGCAAAGCCATCGACAAAGCTTGTTTTGTCCGCCGATAATGGAATAAAAGATGCCTTTGTTAGTGTTTTAGGTGTTACAGGTGAAAAATTATCGGTACCTACAGAGAATCCTGTCTTTGCACAGGCACAATGTGAATTTACAAATCATGTAATGGTAGTTCCTACAGGTTCTACTGTTGATTTTCCAAATAAAGAGGATAAAGTAATGCATAACCTGCATTCTTACTCTATGAAAAATAGGCCTTTTAATAAAGGTGTACCATTTGGCTCAGTAATTTCTAATACGTTTTCAAAACCGGAGACAATAAAGGTAACTTGTGATGTGCATAAATGGATGACCGCATATTTGATTGTTAATGATGACCCATATTACTCTGTTACGGACGATAATGGCAATTATAAGATAGAAAATGTTCCCGTTGGTACATACAAACTACAAGTTTGGCAAGAGTCGTTAGGGAGAAAGAAATTTGATGTAACAGTTACTGCAGATCAGGAGACAAAGTTAGATATAGAGATGGCACCAAGAAAGAGAAGAAAGAAAACATAACTAGAGATTGACTTTGCATACCTCACGATTGCATATGGTGTTAATTTCGTGCTGGAGCAGTTTTGCTAACTGCTCCAGTTGTCTCTTAAATCATAATAAACATAACGAGTAATTCATAAAGTTTAATAGCGAAGAAATAATGAAAAATAACAAGACCCACTTGAACATATAAACCATTGCCTAGAATCAGCAGCAAATATATTTAAGGATTAGTCTATGGCAACGATTCCTCCGTAAGCGCAATTTTATTATCAATGTTTATGCAAATTTTCACCTATTCTTCAGCTTTTCAAACCTGGCAAACTCTTCCTGTGCCTTATCATCCATTTTCATCTTTTCATATACGAATCCTAAACTGTAATGAGGATCAGGATAAAGTGGATCCAGTTCCATCGCTTTTTTAAATTCACGTATAGCATCTTCCAACATATCATTATAGTTGTAAATACCACCAAGTGTATAATGAGCAAGCGCATTTTTCGGATCTGTTTCTATCGCTTTTTTGAATGATGATTCCGCTTTTGCATAATCTTGTTCTTCTGTATATTTAATGCCCTCTTCGATATAATGCTGTGCGTTTTTTTTAGAGCATGAGAACAACAAGAAAATAATCAGGATAAAAGAGTACCTCCTTAAATAATAAGACATCGCAAACCCTCCTAAAAATGGACTCTAGTTTTATGTGTACAGCACATTGTAAAACCCTTTTCAGGGATATAAGATTATACTCAAAAGGATCTAAAACTTAACATTATCTTACAGACATTTGTGAATGGTTAGTTCGT
This sequence comes from Candidatus Anammoxibacter sp., assembly GCA_021777055.1. GTDB lineage: Bacteria > Planctomycetota > Brocadiia > Brocadiales > Anammoxibacteraceae > Anammoxibacter_A. The sequence continues at coordinate 32,575 of JAIQZO010000010.1, forward strand.
GCATTATATTTTTACCTCTTGCGAAGTGCAATATCAAACATGAAAGCCAACAGTGCAATGGGTATCAGATACTTTGCAAGGTTAATAAGATTTAAGACTTCATCTTCATTCTTAGTGATGTCCTTTATCTCAGGATTATACTTTCCGCTGGTGATCTCGGACACCTTTCGCAACAGTTCCACATTGTTATAGTGTTCACCTGAATCTGAAAAAGTGGTTGCAGCCTTAAATTGAGGAATTATCAATCCCTTTACCTTATTGCTAAGCACTTTATCACTCTTCATAAATAATACGTTTGTAAAGTAGTTTCCAGGTTTAAGGTTCTCTATAGAACTCATGTAACTTGTGGGTCCAATCTGTCGTAACAACAACTCTTGTGGTTTGGAATCAGCCAATATCGTAGATTTGCCGTCCGGACTATTTTTGTACAATAGCACCTTCATATCACTTGGTGTTATTTTACCGGTTGATTTTGTAGTTGTAGCGCCAATCTGTTCCTCTTTAAAAAATGATTCAATTATGAGATATGGTTTGCCATCTATTTTATCTACTTTCAGCGAGTAATCTGATGCGGGTGTATCCCTCATGGTCCAACGCAAGGCCTGTGACCAGAACTTATTATATTTTATCCATTTAATCCAGTCAGAAGACCAACGTGCTTCAGCATCTGCAGTATAGACCAAAGTCTTTCCAAGACCGTAACGCCAATTTGATAGTATTGGGTCATTCTTTCCTCTGATAGTTGTAACTAACGGTGTTTCCGCGCCGGATTTTGGCGTAGTAATTGAGAATCCTTTGAGGGGAGGTAGCTGTTCCTCGGAAATATTTCTTAGTATCTTACTATCTTTAATTTTCTTTGGATAAAAGAACTCTTCGTGTATATCAGTCTGTGATATACTATCCTCCGCATCTTTAATGATCAACCTTGGTAGTTCAACCACATCGGCTACCCGGTAAAAAGAACCACCTGTCCTTCGTGCTATCTCCTTCAACAAATTAGTATTAACAAACCATTTTCCAATAGCAATGGTTGAAATAGAGATCTTTGACTCTTTATATGCTCGCAAAAGGGCCTCTTTGTTATAGTACAGGAATTCGGAATTTCCATCTGAAAGTAGTATAACGTGATTTTTCTTTGCCTTTGAATTTACGATACCAATATATGCCATCTTAAGGGCTGGAAATATATTTGTTCCACCGCCAGGACTAAGTCTGCTCAATTTACTTATTAAATCAACCTTTACTGCCGGAATGGGACGCAAGGCTGTAATCAAATAGGGATTATTATCAAATGCAACAATACCCAGCTTGTCATTATCCTTTAACTGTTTAACTAACTCTAACGCAGCCTTCTTTGCAAACGTCATCTTTTTACCGCCCATGCTTGCAGATTTATCCATTACCATCATCAATGAAAAACGGTATTTTTTTTCTTTGCGTTTATGCTCTCCCCCTTCCATCTTCACAGGTAAAATCTTCTCTATCGGTGTATTAATATATCCACCCTGGATAAATGAGTTCTCTCCACCTAACATCACAAAACCGCCCCCAAAATCCCTCACATACCTTTCAATGGTTTTCATTCTGTCCCTGCTGAACATGGCCCTGGATACATTTGAAAATATTACACTATCGTACTCAAGCATATCCAGGACAGTTGTGGGGATCTTGTCCGGACTAACAACATCTACAGTAAGATCTCTTTCTGATAACGTATTTGGTAAAAAGAGCTTGCGCCCTTTAACACCATTCACATACAATATTTTGGATTTGCCAGTAACGATAACAGCATTTACCTTTCTATTTTCTTCAATATTAATCTTTTCATCACTCTTCAAGATGGTTTCAAATTTTGTAAAACCTTTCTTTGAGGGTATATATTTTGTTTTAAATACGTTTAATCCTGGCGCTATTTTTTTGTCCCATTTCTTAAATAACACAGGATTGTCTTCATTCTCCGGCCTACGTATGAAGAGATCTATATGGCCTTTAATGTAAGAATCGCTTTTATTCTCAACAATTATCTTTATTTCTCCGGTCTTCCCTACTGGAATCTCCGCGGGCGCTAAGACTTTCTTTAATGAAATCTTCTCTTCAAATATTGATTTTGGAGGTGCTGCAGTAAAAATCTCTACATCTGCGTTCATTGCTAGCATTGCTGCTTTTAGTACATTGCCTGCGTTTTCATTACCATCTGAAACAAGAACAATACGCTTTGCGGCACTGCTATCAAACCGTCCGATATTTGAGACAATGGCATTTTCTATATTAGTTCTATCTACATTGAGATCTGCTAAGTCAATATCCTTAGATAAATCACCAGCATCTGGAAGCTTTTCCATATCATAAGCCAGCTTTGTATTTAATCCGAATACGCTTAACTCCCTTTTTACATCTTCGGGCAATTTAGAATCCAAATTTTGCACATATTTGTCTATCCACGCTTTACCATCATCATCAATACTATTGGATCGATCCACAAGATAAATTACTTCTAGATCTTTTAAATCCTTCTCTACTTTGCTTAGACCCGCTAGCACAAGTACAATTACCCCAAACACCACTGATCGAAAGATTGAGGATAGAAGCAATCTCCATATTGGTAATTTCTTTATGCCAATAAGCGCGATGAGCCAGAATATGGGTATTACATAGAAGAGTTTAAGAAACTCAGGATGGGTAAATTGGTAATCTGTATAGTTTATAAAATCCATAAAATAAAATAGGGTAAAGAGGTGCTAATACATTTGTCCATCACACCAAATTTTTTCTAACTAAATCCTTAATTCTCAATTGTAACTTTTGTAACTAACTAGGTAAATAGGCAGAATACTGTAGACTTAAGGCTAAAGTAAATCACTCATTTCGTAACGCTCTAATTAGATTACGGGCAACGCTGAACTTTAATCACAAAATGCAACAGAAACAGGCAGATTGTATTATGTAGGGCCCATTTTATACACCGAAATGAGCTAGTGAGAGTATGTCAGTGCGTAATACACACCCTGCACTTTATATTTCACACATTTTACAACAATCAAGTATTATACTTTACTAATGACCTTGGCCTTGAAACCTAACTAGTTATCTAATTCTGAATACAGATGCTCTAAACTATACTGTCTGTTTTTGTAAAAAAGAATAAAGCCACTCTATAAATAGAAAAAATGGTACAAGGTAGAGAATATACATAGCCAACTCGCTTATCTCCTGTGTTGAAGTAGACAACGTAGCATTATTACTGCTCTGGGAAAAAGAGCCTGTTTCTGAAACAGCATTTGAATCAGTTGTAACTGACCCTATGCCAGACTCGGAATCGTCAAAAAAATTTGCCACAAACTTGTCTTCTCTTTCACCATTCTTTACTATATATACTCCAGCATGTTTTATGGCAACATATTTAAGAAAAGTTTGCTCCGTTAGTTTCTTATCCAATGGAATGTCTATCTCTTTTTCCGGCTTGCCAATGAGATTTAATGAATTCTTAATATCCAAAGGCCTGTTATCCAGAACTAGTACCACTTTCCCGTCACTGGAAACCATTCTCAGACCAGCAAAGTCCTCCTCTGATTTTATGGAAAACATTTCGCCGGTTAGCATCTGATTATTAATCATGTTATTCGATTTTACGGTATTATCAAGGTTTTCTCCCAAGGGACTTAACCATTGGATGATATTAAGGGTCATTATTAACATAGGCAAATCATCTGACTTATCATAATCAAACATTCCCATATCCATTCCGATCACTACTGCGCGAATAGTCTCAATATTTACTGAAAAGGCCAGAGGCATATTATTACTGACACCCTTAGGCATATTGGAAAATCTATCACCCGATATTACGCCTGAAGCATGTATTAATATTCGCGCATCCTTTGGAGGTGCATAAAATAGTCCGTTAAATACCTTTACGTTATCAAGATAGGTAAGATATTTCATTGTAGGATGAGCATCATCCCAATCCAAAATCTTTACAGGTTGTGCCACACCTTTGGGCGAAAGAAAGCTATTCCATTCTTGACCGACAATCTGATTCTCTGTATCAAGACCAGGGCTAATAAACATAGAATTAACAGCAGGTAGTTTTTCAGGGATGAATTTATGAAAGATCGCCATATCATAATTATTAAGCAGACCAATATTATATTTATCTGTGGAGATTGTAGTTATATTGATCTGGCGAAAGGCACTCTCCAATTTATTAAACTCCCCTTTAAGCTTAGCGCTATTGGTTACCATCAATATATTGATCAGTTTCTTTCTCTCTTTTATTATTCCATATGCAACATTGTCAGCCTTAAGGGCATCGTCCGTATCTAGCTCTACCTTTAAAACACCAGGAATAGACAACTTCCGTAAGGCAAAAGTTTTCTGCTCGTCTGCATTAATTAACAGCCCACTCTTCATCAATTGCTTCCCTTCTATAGATGCTCTCAAGGTCCCTCTTTTGCGCACTTTGGAGTAGTTTTTTACAGTTATATAAGCTTCATCTGTTTCATGAAATATGTCTTGAAATGTATCAAGTGAAGTTATTGCAACATTATCCCTGGAGCTACCGTATTTAAAAAATCCAAAAGATTTAGGATCAAGTTCTGCCACCCTGGGACCACTATTTTTAATATCCATATCTGTAAGAATAAAGAGCTGACTGTTTTTCATATTGTCCAAATAAGAAAATGCCAAGCTTACCCCCCCTTCCAGATCTGACGATGTATCTGTCGGTTTCAAGATATCAACACCTTTTTGCAAGAGCTCTTTATTACTTGTAAGCCCTACTACAACCTCAGACGAGGAATAAGCAGAAATAATCATCATCTTATCCTCGGCTTTCATATCATCTATCAGTTTGCGGATCTGTTCCTTCGCTTGATCAATACGTATCCCATCCTCTTCCAACGTTTGCATACTTGCAGAGGTGTCAACCACCACAACTTTATTTCTTCCGTGAATAACTAAAATATCTGTGGATAGGTATGGTCTAGCCAGAAACAATGACAACAAAATAACTATAAGTATTTGAAGGAGAAAGAGAAGATTAATTCTAAACAGCCTGGAGGTTACAACGTCTGTCTTAATATCCTGCCAGGGAATAAGACTTGATACATAGATTAGATTGGTGCGGCGATTAAAATAGTGCAGAAACACTACAACGGATATAACCGATAGATAACTTAATGCAATTAGATTCAGGATACCCATTGTAAATGTTCAGATATTAGGGATGGAAAGAAAATTAATTAACAAATCCAAGTTTTGGCAGCTCTTTTAGTATATAGTCTTCAAAATTCTGGTCTGATCTTGCAAGGCTGTATACAATGTTATTTGATCTGCAAAAGTTTTTTAAGTCCTCATTATGTTTTTCAATAAAATCTTTGTATTTTTTCCTGATAGTAGCTGTAGAGTTAACAACCTTTTTCTCATTTGTCTCTACATCAATTATCTTTCCCTTTTTTATCTTCCCAAAAGGGTCCAGCTCCTTTGGGCCAAGAATCTGAATTACTTTTACATCATAATTCTTGAATTTTAAAAGTTTCAACCCATTTTTGTATATTTCGGGGGCAAGCATAAAGTCAGAAATAATGATCACCGTACCGCCCTTTCCCTTGTTCTTGAAAATATATTTTTTTATAAACCCATCAAAGTCCATAAGGCCGCCGGGTTTAATTTTCTCTAAGAAATTATTTATATTAAATATATCTCCACGTTTTCTTAAAAATGGTGTATGCTCATTTAAATCAAACCTATAATTAGACTGCTTATCACTTGCCTCAGTTTTTTTTTCTTTAACATCCGTGTTGAGAAACTTAGCCAGACTAACAGAGTTCTGATCAGATAATCCTATGTAACTAAAAGCAAGCGCAATGTTCTTTGCAAACTCAAATTTCTGATCTTCAGGAGGGTACAACATTGATTTACTTGTATCCAGAAGTATGTGAATGGTTAATTCAAGTTCCTCCTTAAAGGTCTTCACCAATAATTTATCAAGGCGGCTGTACAGGTTCCAATCTACATGTCTGAAATCATCCCCAGGACTATACTCCTGATAATCTGCAAATTCAACACTGGTTCCCTTCATAGCCGTAGCAATATACTGACCTTTTCTGTTTCCGTAATATAGTTTCCGACACTCTATTCTTAGTGATTCAAGCCTCTTTAGAAAAGAGGCTTGAAATATATTTTTTAAAGTTGGCATTATTAGTTACTGAATGATATGGTCTGAACACACAGACACATAGCGCGACAAAACCACAACTAGAATACTGGATACTGGATACTGGAACCCGCGTTCAAGATACGGGATTCTGAATACTAGCGAATAGTTCGATTTCTACAAAACAAGTTTTTAAATGGTAATACTATATTACCCTTTGCGTACCTCATCAATTAGATTATTAATAATCTCTTCTGATTTAATATTTTCCGCTTCTGCTTCAAAATTTAGTACAAGACGATGATTCAAAGCCGGAACTGCTACATTTATAACATCTTCGTAACTCACATTTGCCCTGCCGTCTAAGAGAGCCATTACCTTTGAAGAAAGAACCAGTGCCTGTGCTCCTCTTGGGCTGGCACCGAAACTAATAAACCTGGACGCAATGTCATTTCCATTATTACCATCTTCACCATTATTACCATCTATAGTACGGCTTATCCCATTTATATTCTGCTGTGGATGTGTTGCCATAACAAAATTAACGACAAAGTCTTCAATGTCCGATGAAATCAATACATCCCTTACAAGCAACCTCATTTCACTTACACGGGTATGCGCAACCTTCGGATCAAAAACTCTTTTAACTGTAGTGGTCTCATTGCCTGTGGTCCTGGATAAAATAGTCTTTAACGTTTCGTGATTAGGACTCAGCACGTTAAGCTTAAAAAAGAATCTATCTAACTGTGCTTCAGGAATAGGATAAGTACCTTCCATCTCAATGGGATTCTGCGTTGCCATTACAAAAAAAGGGGCCTTTAGCTTACTTGTCTTTCCCGCTATGGTAACCTGATGTTCTTCCATAGCTTCCAGCAGAGCGGATTGAGTTCTTGGTGTGGCTCTGTTGATTTCATCAGCAAGGATTATGTTAGCGAATATGGGGCCAGGCACAAATTGAAACTCCCTCTTTCCGCTGTCAGATTCAAGAATTAGCTGGGTACCCAGGATGTCGGCAGGCATTAGATCTGGAGTAAACTGAATCCTTTTAAAGTCAAACCCTAGTACTTTACTAAGTGTCTTTACAAGTAAGGTCTTTCCCAAACCAGGAACACCTTCCAGCAAGACATGACCGTTACAGAAAAACGCGATTAAAAGGTCACGTACTATATCTTCAGATCCTACAACTACTTTCTCTATCTCATATATTATCGCATCAAAGTCTTTCTTAAATCTCTCTATTTCCTCACTCATTAATCCGCCCTAACATTATTTATTTTTTATAAATATATCTTTGATAATCTTTTCATACTCAGCCGGTATTTGCGTATTTTTAATGGCATCATCATCTTCCTGATTAGTATTAATACTTACGTCATCATCTATAGCAACATTGGGACCGTCCCATTCCGCATTGGGTTCAAATCGTGTCCCAAACACCTCAACCGCCCTCTCCTGTCCACCTTCACCCTTGTCCTCTTCTCCATCAACAAATATTTCAAAACCGTCACCAGTTGGAACGTTTAAATCCTCTGCTTGATCTGAGAAAAGATCATTAACAGTCCCTTTACCCGCACTGGAAACTGGTTGACGACTCTCCTCCCCACTTTGTGAACCACCAGCTTTATTGCTCCCTGCTGATGACTTTTGTCCGCTCTTTGCCCCTTCACTTCCAGAACTATCACCTTTCTCTTCAGACTGTGCGCCAGCCTTCCCCTGACTGCCTTGGCTTTTTGTACCGCTGCCTTTCTGCTGATTTCCAGAGGAGCCTTGTTGCTGACCACCTTTAGAACCTTGTGAATCTTGCCCTTTTGAACCTTGCTGTTGTCCCTGACCTTGTGAACCTTGTTGCTCGCCACTCTTTGCGCCCTGTTGTCCCTGACCTTGTGAGCCTTGTTGTCCTGCACTCTTTGCACTCTGTTCTCCCTGACCTTGTGAGCCGCCTTGTTGCTGACCTTGTGAGCCTTGAGAACCTTGTTTTTGGCCCATAGAACCTTGTTGCTCGCCACTCTTTGCGCCCTGTTGTCCCTGACCTTGTGAACCTTGTTGTCCTGCACTCTTTGCACCCTGTTCTCCCTGACCTTGTGAGCCTTGTTGCTGACCTTTGGAACCTTCTTGTCCTCCACTCTTTGCACCCTGTTGTCCCTGACCTTGTGAGCCTTGTTGCTGACCTTCGGAACCTTGCTGCCCACCCCCTTTTGAACCCTGAGGTTGTCCACTTTGATCATTACTATAATTGTCAATCTTATTTTCCAAGTCACTTAAAATATTTTCAATATCTCTCTCCAGCTCTTCGATGTTTAAGTTTTTATATTGTTCTTGTGACATGGAAGAACCACCGCCTTCTTCTCCACTTCCTTGTTTATTTGACCCTTGTTGACTTTTTCCACTTTGACTACCTGATTGTCCATTTTGTTTGCCACTTTGCTGCACTCCGCCATCAGAGGTATTACCGTTACGGCTATCTTCACCTGACTTCTTGCTATCTCCTTGTGATCCTCGAGAACTTGTACCTTCTTGACTACCTCCCTCTTTCTGTGAAGCGCCATGTTTTTCGGATTCAGACTTATTACCATTTTGTGTATTGTCTATTCCTTTTTGTCCACTACTCTTACTAGGTGAACCATCTTGTTGATTCAGACCGCCAGATTTAGCCTGATCCTGTCCTTTGGAACCTTTGTTTGTACCTTTACCTGTCTGATCAACTCCACCTTGTACGGAGTCCTCCTGCTTTCCATTTAATGAATCTTTACCAGAACCACTTGATTGTTGCTTAACACCATCCCCACCACTCTTTTCATTTTGCAAGCCTGCAGATTTATTTCTTTCAGCTCCTGACTGGCGGCTACCATCCTTGCCGGTGCTGCCATCGTCCATTTTATCTCTACTGCTACCACCTGAGCCCGACTGATTACGGCTTCCATTATTTTGAGAATTCTTTGCATTATTTTTGCCTTCGTTTCCACTATCACTATTTTGTCCATTAGCGGCGGATGATCCGCTATCTTTTTTCTGGTTTTCACCACTACTTTTATCGCGGCTTCCACCGGACTGAGAATTCCCATTACGACTAGAACTCTTATTGTTCAAATTCTCACTGCCTGATTGAGAATTATTGTTTCGTCCGGAAGTATTACTACTCGCATTTCTCTTATTACTTTGCTGGTCACTATTTTGGTTCGCACTGCTATTTTGGGTATTATTACTGGAAGATGTTTTATTTCTGTTTGAAGAACTGTTGCCTTCTGCTCCAGCACTGTTCTGTTGGCCTTTGCTGCTTTCTGATGCAGCACCTCCGCTATTGCTGTTTCCATTTTGCTGTGAACTGCCACCTGACTGCCCTGAACTATTTTTGCCGCTGCTAGAGCCAGAGCTCTCTCCCCCTTTCCCGCTACCACTACTTCCAGCATCTGAACCATCTTGCGACCCACTGTTATTTGCGCTTCCAGTTGGAGGCTTTATCCCTAAATTTTTAATAGGATTTGAACTGCTTTTCTGATCCTGATTAGACGACTCCTGACTCCCAGCCTTCTCCTGCGATCCTTGATTATTGCTCTGTGAACCAGATTGGTCACTTTTACCTGATTGCTTTTGTGATTCAGATTGATTATTTCCTTCTTTATCCTGAGATGATTGATTTTGTGACTGTTTATCTTGACCGGATCCTTTCATATTAAGACTGCTCTTATTATCAGGATTACTTAACATAGAAAGGATACGCTTCATAATATCGTTAATATCCCTTTCTATTTTATCCTCTTCGGTCATATTAAGATCATCTTTTTTTCGTTCCTCATTTTTCTTTTCATCCCGTTTATCTTTTTTCTCATCCCTGATTGATTCCTTCTTCTGCTTATCAGATTTCTTATCTTCTGACTTTGTCGATAGAGGTGTTGGTGTTACTGTTGTTGTTGGTATCGGTTCCGGTGTTGGAGTCTGCTGTAAATCAGGAGTGGGTGTTAATGTCGTAGTAGGATTTGTTAATAATGCAAATTTCTCCGGCAGCAGATGTTCCTTATAAGGCATGCTATCCATCAAAAGAAATGCAGCGGCCCCAAACAAGATAAGGAGAAGAATTAAGACCTTTGTTGTCCTTGAAAAATTTTTATTTAACGCCTTATTTATACTTTTGTCGTCAAGTAGTTTAACCGCATCATTCACAACGGTATCATATAATCTGGATTTCTTCCCAGATTCGGCAAACTCAATGCTTGTCACAAGACGCTCTTTTAAACCAAGCTTATTGTCGATTATTTTGACAATTTCATCTTTGTCTTTAAACCTGCGAAATGTTTTAAATAATATAATAGTTGCAATTATTGAAGGTACTGCAATAAAACCTATGAGGGCGGGAGTAGAAAATATTACAAACTTTCTGTAAATAATTGTAATTAGAAAAAAGAGTAATGATATTCCTGCAATATTTATGAATGATTCTTCAAAGAGATTTCTATTATACTTAAATCGTGCTTTTTTTAATCTTTCATAAATCGCACCGTATGAATCAATCTCATCATTTTTCCCTAGTTCTTGCATATCAAACTTTCTTTCACTACAGTTAAAACATTTTTAAAAACAGACTGCATAAAAACTTCTCCTCCAGGTACCATTTATCAAGACTACTATAGTTTTATACTAAACGGTGATACAAGTATTGTTGAAACTCAAATCAAAGATTGCAAATCCAAAATGTGTTATATTTAAAAGATTTATACGAAATTGAAGGTTTATCATAAATCTCCAGACAGCGATCTTACGAAATTATACGATAAATGGTTGCAAACGGAGATGGCTAAAAAAAAATATACTTTAGCTCATTAGCGGATAATTCAAGCAGCTTAAAAATGAGAAACTATATTTACAAAAAGCACAAATGCAACGTTACTATACATATGCATATAAGCAATGTAATCAAAGGTCTTATACAAAAAAATATTTGAAAAGACCTTTGTTTACATTGAAAACTGCAAGTTATAGCTTATTCGTAATGTTCAGGTATTAGCACCTTCTCTTCATACTCTTTCCAATATCCAGAAGGTATTGTTTTGGTTTCATAATGACCTTCAACCTTTCTTTCATCATCCTCATAACCTTCAACCCAGATTCGTTCTTCTTTGGAAGTATCGATCCATTCCTTTTTCTTAACATATTCATAATGCTCTTCAATTTTAGTCTTATTCTCCTGTGAAGGGGATTGACGTTCAATTTCCAGTTGTCTTTGAAGCGCCTCCCTTTCCGCCTGCTCACGCCTTTTATCTTGCTGATCACCAACCAATGCGCCTCCAGCAGCACCACTCAAAGCACCTATACCTGCCCCAATCAAGGCACCTTTACTTCCACCAAATATGGCTCCAATCCCTGCTCCAGCACCTGCTCCCACACCAGTACCAATAGCAGAACCTTTTTGAGTAGTTGTTAAACAGCCAGTTAAGCTAAACGACACAAGAACTAATAGACATAAAACAGTTATAAAAGATTTTCTAGCCATCGTTTATGTAAACCTCCATTAGAAAATGTTTAATTATGCTCAAAATGATCAGAAATTCGGCTTTTAACAATCCATATTTCAGCTATTTTTGAATGTTATCAAATTCAAACCAAAAACCAAATCACTAAATGTTGAATTATTGATCACTCTGAGTATAGAGTTGGGATGTAAAAATTCTTTGATCTGTACAAATTGTACTGTTTATAATGTACAAAAAATACCGTGCAAACATATGTTTATAACAAGCGAAACATACATATATCATCTGCACTTGCACAGACTTACTACATATCGCAGGCAAATGGAGACAATTTAACTGTTAGTAAATTCTACAAGATTATTATTGGTATTGTCAACAACTTAAACACAAACTATTTACCTCCTATCCACAAACATAACCATAACTAAAAAACATGGAACATATAAATGTATCTATAATTTTTAACTTCTCCAAGAATGATAGAGCTCCCTCTTTTTTTTATAAAAGATAAAGTTTAATTTCGTCAAAAAATGTTAAGATTCTAGATGTTTTTATTTAAAAAAAAACAAAAAAATGCTAGTAGACCGTTCCTTGTGAAGAATTTGAAATCAAGAAGGGAGAAACTCTTTAAAATAAACTAAAAAAGCTTGAAAATAAAGCGACGAAGAAACATTAATTAACAATAGTGAGATTTTGTAAAATTATATAAATAGATAGGCGTTGTCCGGTTATCTATTTGCATGGCAGATATAGGCGCTAACATCCAGTGCCTAAAATGCCTAAATTGCCTAAA
>JAIQZO010000091.1 GCA_021777055.1 Candidatus Anammoxibacter sp.
AGAATATTTTGCCGAGTTAGAAGTTATTTATCAACGGCAAAAAAGAATTTAATGACATTTGTTCAGGCGTTAACATTACTATTCAATGATGAAATTCCAGATTTCAATGAAAAAGTATATTAATTACGCTAAATAGTTACTTTTTAGGTATCATATCATTTAATTAAAGGCAATTGGGAAGATATCTGTAGACCGATCATTCTCTCTATCTGGGTTTCAAGTTGTATAAACGCAGCAGCTTTAGTTGATGGTATCACTTTTTTTAATTTTTTAAAATACTTTTTCTTTAATTTTGTTCTTTTTTCTTCCAGCTTAAAGGATTTATTGACTACCACGTTGGCTTTTTTATCTGTCATGATATCGTAGTTATCAACATAATAATTAATCAACTCCATTCTCTCATCAGAAAGTTTATTCAGCTCCAACTCGTAATTTTTCTGTTCCGGCCAAAAGGCGGTGGATTCCTCTTTGGTAAAGTCCATAGCGTTCTTGATAATTGCCCTCTTCTGAGTTCTTACATCTGATCTTAGAATATTTATATAAGAATCTATACCATCTCCATATACAGCGGAATTGACTGAAAGCAATGCGATGATTATGAATAATAGTTTCTTCATCCTTTTTAACTCCTTTCACGGTTTTTTGTTATTGTCTTAATTCTTTGTGTCCATTCAGCAAAGTTTAGCAACACAGTCTGTTGGTTCAAGTCTCCTGGCTTGAACCACTTTGACATTAACAATACTCTGTATTGAGTAATGTGGTACAATTTCGCTGTGTCGCTTAATATTTTTTTATATATTCTATACAGAGTATAGTTTAGGTCAGTTTGGTTCAAGTCAGGAGGCTTGAACCAACAATGCAGTGTGTCCCCTCTAGAAAGAGGTTTGGCTGCATAGCAGACGGGGTGTGTAATATACACTGTACAGATACAATTGTTTAGTTTATGCATAATATTTAAACATTATTACGGTCAAATTTCGTTGTCAAGTGTAATCATCTCATTTTTGTGCGAGTCCTTAGCGTAAAAGAGTATCAATGTTCCCAGGAAAGTACTTTTTGATTATCCCCTCAAGTTCCGCTTTAAGCCCATCATCGTTTCGCCCTGCAATATCATCATAAAGCGATTTTGCAATCTTTGAAAAATCGCCAATAATTACAGGATCGAAATGGGTGCCGTTTCCTTGTTTAATTGTTTTCATTGTTTCATCAAAACTATAAGGTTTTTTGTATGGCCTCTTGGACGTTAGGGCATCGAAGACATCTGCAACGACAAAGATTCTGGCTATTATGGGATTATTTTCTTCACGAAGCCCTTTTGGATAACCGCTACCATCCATTTTTTCATGGTGGCAGCCTACAACAGCGATTGCGTCGTTTAACCATTCTGAGCGTTCAATGATATTTAATCCCTGTGTTACATGTGTTCTCATTACTTCGTATTCATCATTTGTAAGTTTGCTTGGTTTAAGTAAAATACGATCAGGTATACCGACCTTGCCCACGTCATGAAGCAGTGCTCCCTTAATAAGACTACAAATTGATCGATCATCTAAACCTGCTGTTTCGGCAATGCGCACAGAGATAAGAGTCACACGGTAATTGTGAGCATCTGTGTCGTTGTCACGTACAGCAATAGCGCTTCCCAGTACCTTGAGGATCTCCATCTGTGAATCTAAAAGACTCAGCGATAATTTAGTTAATCTATTCATTAATTTTATGATGACATGGTAAAGCAGACCGGTTGTTAACAACACAATAGAGATCACTATAAGCATTGTCCGTAAAACCTTACGACGGCTATTTGCTATGACCTCAGATGATAGGGCGAATATACCATCTGCATAGGCAACAACATTTCCGTTGCTGTTATTTAAGGGTATACCAATTCTAATATATGGAGTTCCGTTAATTCTGATTATCTTATGCCAATCCTCCCCTTTATCAGGAAACTTCATAACAGAAGTTTCTATATGTTTCTCTATTTTTTTAATGTCTGTAAAACCGTCATCGACTCTTTTTGCTACTATTACAGAATCTGTATCAAAAATTCTGACAAATACAAATTTGCCAATTCCCTGTTTCAAACTATGTTTGCCAAATTCTTCAAGTTCACGTTGAATACCTTTTCTATCCGGCAATCCCGGGATATCTAATAGATAGCTAGCCCGGGCATTGAAACGCATAGCGCCTTGAAGCGCACGATAACGTACTATTTCAGCAACATTATCCCGTTCGGAGATAAAAACTGCCACACCAAGCACAACAGAAATAATAAAAGCGGTTAGCGCAAGTCGTCTGGCTAATATCCAGTGAATAGAGCTCTTTTTTGAAGATATTTTCTGCTTGTTTTTCATGTATTATTACTCGACACGCTCAATCTATCTTCTCTGGCGCTTTCTTGCCATCTGCGTTATTACGACCTTTATAATAAAAGATAATTACTTACAATATAAAGCTATAGTAATGCATTTCCTATCTTATAATACCATGTAAATTCAAATGTTACAAAATGGCGGATTAAAAAGTACACAGTCGCTTTAAATTGTTTTTCATGTTTTGCTCTAAACGGAAAATCTTATATCAATTTCCATCTCTTTAACAATATATAATCTAATAGATTAAAGAAAACTAGAAGATTGTAACTATGGGTGGAGATACTTAGAAATTATTTAGTAAAATAACTTCAAATCTACTCTCTGTGCTGATTTCAAAAAAGAACGATTAGTGGCCTGGTCTTTTGGGGAGGAGATGGAGTTTGTAATTTCTTCCATCCTTTCTGATGTATCTCTTAGTGTTGAAGAGGTTATCTTTAATATCTCTTTTAATGTCTTGATCTGTTCATTTTGCAAGCCTTTCACTGTGGTAAGTATTTCTTCTCGGATGGTTTAATTATATCAGCCAGTTCATTCCTTAATACAGAAATCGTCTCGATCCATTTTATTTGTTTATTGGCTTCAAAATTACTTCCCGCTCATTCGTTATTTCTGTAAATGCGGCTATACGTTCCTCGTCTATGAGTTTCGGCCCATGCTCGACAATACCTTCCATTCGGTCCATTGCTTCTAATAATGTCGTAATGCTATCCAGAATTCTATCAATGTTTTGTTTGGATACCGTAGTTTCCAGAATGTATTCAGTTTGCTATCGCGCTTCGCGGGGTAGATTTTTGGATAGAAATGCCATGCGGTCTGGAATGTCGCGAGCGGCCTGATCCAGGCTCCCCACAGTGGCAAGTGTTCATTTCCGGTCTTCCCTGAAAAGGTCAGTAAGATGGGGCAGTGTTGAGTCGCGGTTAAAAAAATGGGTTTCTATAGGATGTTCATACTTCCAATCTTTAACAAAGTTTTTAGCTTTCTCAAAACGCTCAGGAGTGACCCAGGCCTTGAGATTATTCATTATTTGCGTTTCAAGACTCCAGGAAGTATCAACAACAATTGGCTGGAACTTACCAAATGCCTCCTTTCCTCCCCCAGTCTCGAAATAATTTACTATCTGAGCGGTAAATGTCCAGGTATCTATGAAGGCCAATTGAAGGGTCGAAGGAACAGTGCTCATTTCCATTATCCTGTTAGAAGGCTCTTCTACTGCACGCGCATAGTGGTTGGAAAATTCGCGTACCCTTAGCCGCAACTCTTGAGGAGTTAATGGAATCTATTTTGAGCTGTTCCATCATTGGGCTAGTCTTATGTATAGGACTGCAACCGTTGATGACAATGGTCATGAGAAAATAGCTCAAAAAAATGCAAATGGTAGAAAGGCATGATATACTGTAATTTCGAAAAGAGGCCATGCTCTTGTTTCTTTCCATTTTACACAGTTGGTTTTTCATTATCGTTCCTCTTTTTTCTATATAATTATAGTAAATTAAGCATTTTCTAATTAATCATTATGAGAGGCGCTAGGAGTGGTATCTGTATTTATGTAAAAATCACCGATAAAAACATCTATTTCTATTTGTTTTTACAAAAATTACTTATTTTCCAGCTTTTTACCGTTATTTCCCAGCTTTGTCTATTTGTATGAGCTATTAAATTACTAAATACATTTGAGTTTTACTAATTATTTGTCTACAATTACATTCCTTTAAAAAACAATTTCTTAACATCATCTCATCCCGTGCGTATCGTGTTGATACATTTTCATAATGGCGATGGAGTCAATCTAATGGAACAAAACAAAGCGCAAAAATTGTTGAGTCGAAGTGAAGTCGTTTCATACCTAAAACTAAAACTTAACGCAATGGGGTATGATATCTCCTTTGGCCAGGATAAAGAACTTGACGATAGTATCGACACCAACAAGTATATTGATTTGAGTAAAAACTTATTTGAGAATTTCAAGGAAAAGACTCGACTCTTATCCGAGCGATTAAACCCTGCTGATAATAGAATTCAAGAGTTTATTAACTGTTATTTGTCGGATGTTTCAATCGACAAAAGTCTTCAGCTTCCTCAAAATACATTCACACTTGATATGCCTGGCTTAGCTCGAGAGGTTTCGCTCCCACTTGGAGAGCATGAATATCATAATGAAATTGTTCACTCGTATAGAATTCGCCAAGGTATTCTTAATAATCCAAAGCACGATAGGCGTACTACAAAAGGCTCTTTTCATATTGTAGAAGGTGGATTACCTGTCCCTCCTGATAAAATAGAAGTGCCAAAGATCGCGTTTGCAAATTTATTACATGAAGCATGTAATCCTCCCAATGAGTATATGACTCTCCCGTTTACAGCTTCTGCTCACAAACCAATTGATTTATTTGTATCTCTTTTGCTCAGGCCAATTGTTTCTCCTGAAGTCGCGAATATCGAATCTGAAAAATCCCTTGAAGTTCGTTTTTTTGCTCCAGGTAGTCTCGTAAGTAATCTCGATTTTGTTGAAACTATTTTTGGAAATGCAGGAGAGCCTGACCTGTGTGAAAACGACGCAGCCCTTGATGTCCGTCATTGGACAGGGCATACAGGATGTATCATTTTAGCACCTCATCTGACAAGATTTAAAAAGAAATATCTTGGATTGCCGCACTACGATGCTGCTACTGAAAGGCAGAGAAAAGATGGGATGTGTTGGAAAGATGAGGAGGAATTGTACAACAATGGAACTCCTTTTAAGGTGACCTGCCGAAATGATGAAGGGATCGTCGTTACGTTGATAGGCGACAACTATTACGGATACTCGAAAAAAGAAATAAAGACGCAAATTAGTTACTCTGCAAATCTTCTTGGTCGAGTTGAAGAAGAGCATGCAGGAGGAGCATTGGTGTTTCCTCAACGTAGCATCCAACACTCATTTCATGGGCCTCTGTTATTAAACAAATTTAGCAAAAAATTTAATAAAAGACCTACGTTCGAGCAAATAAAAGCAAAATTTTCTGACCTCATGCATTTGCAGGAAGAGAACTACGGAATAGATAAGCAATATAGCAACATAATTTATATTCCAGATAATGCGATAATTGAGGTGTATGAAGGAAGAATTCATTGGGAATATAACGGGAAGACTGAGGAGATAAAACTCTCGCTAGATCAACATTATGTTTTTCCTACTGGTCACAAGCTTAAATTAGAAAAACATCCGGCAGCTGAAAACTGGAGATTGATTATAACTGCAGCTGAAGGAGTTGTTCTTCACAAGCCATTTACTGTTTCTGGAGGTGGAAAGTCAGAGATATCGAAGACTATTGAGAATGCTATTAGCTATGGACCACTGTACGTTAATAACGTGAAGGATGATTTTGATCAAGCTGATGAAATCGTTGAGCGTGACTATGCAAATAGGTGGAAAGAACATCCTGAAAGAACCAAGCCATCTCGCCCGCTGATGTCATCAGAAAGAACATTAGGATCAGTTGTAAAACTACTCAGTCCTTCTGATAGATATACAGACGAGTATAATGAATTCTTAAATTCAACACCACCACAAGTAAAAATGCTTGTTCGATATGAAAAGATGTTCATGTTCTTTAGGGAAGATTTACATACAAACTGGCGAGATTATGTTTCCGTTAACAAGGTGAACGGAAAGGAGGGGCATGAGCTTCAATTTTATGGAAGAAAGGTTATGGCCAGCTATGTGCGTGTTGGCTTTAATGATGACGAATCATGGTGCATGCATACGCTTCGACCAGATTTTATGCCAAGCACTAAAATTCAGTTTGAAGATGATATAACCGCGTCAATTACTTTACCCAGGGAGATGTTGACTGACACCCTTCCAGAGGTAAAGAACAAGAGTCTGAAATTGGTTACAAACTGTGAAAGTCATTTCTTTCAACGACCTGACGATGCTATCGTGCGTGGTTATGATAAGCGAGCTGAAGAGGACCTTTCGTTACCGCAAACGTTTATTACCAATTACGAACCGCTTACAACTGAAACAGCTCAAGAGCTGATAGAGGATGCGATTCAATTTGATCAATATACGAAACCAATTCAATACATGATTCGGCATTTTGTTGAAGAGAAGAAGGATAAATATTTTATTGCGCCATCACATCCTCGTATTGTTGATGGTAAACCTACGAAGAATCCTCGCTATCTTCAAAAACCAACGTCGATTAATGACCCAATCGATAAACACTTGGGTGAAGTCGGTGTTCGATTCTCACGTGGAATTGATCTCGACAGACCTGTGTACTATCCCGTGAATGCGATGCTTCCAAGTCGGCGGAATAATCCGATTGATAGAGAGGCTGGCATTCGACCATTAAGCGTTTTCAATCCGCTTCACTATCAAGAGATGCCTGAGCTGTTCATGGACTTTATTTGTAGTTTAACTGGCAAATCTCCATCAACTACTGGTGCAGGCTCAGAAGGGGCACTTACCAAGGGGCCGTTTAATATGCTAACACCAACCTCAGACCTGAATAATGCGTTGTTGTCGTGCATTATGGCTGAGTACGATGGATTTTCTTCTGCTGCTGGATATATAGGTAATATCAAGTTTGATCATGATATCAGTATACTCATTCCTGAAATCTGGTGTCGTTTGAGTACTGCAGAGAAAAATCCCAAAGAAATGATTGAGCAGGGATTATTAGAAAAGATAGACGACTTTGAATACAATGGGCAGAAAGTCTTAGCGAGCCGTTTAGGGTACAGAATTACTCGAATGTTCTTGTTTGCTTATATGAATCGTATGTTCGATGAACCGCAAGCTGTTTTTACCGAGGAGATGTTGAAACCTGAATTACAAGATACGGAAGCATTTGTTGATGGTATCAATAACATAGTTGAGGCACAGAAAAAGGTTGCTCTCAATTATTTTGAAGATGAAAGCGTTGCATCGGCCATTCCTCCACTCAAAATTCTGCTTTACATCATGGCCTATGGTGATTATGAAGGAAAAACTATTGAAGATCCTGAGCTTCGTAAAGAGTTTGATAGAGACACGATCATTAATAGCGATTGGTATAAAGAACGTCTTAAACTACAACAAGAACGTGATGTTGCTCGCTGTCAGAACCAAATCGAGTACGTTGAAGAGTTTATGAAAGAAGACATTAACGCTAGCGTTGTAGAGAAGCTCAATCTTGCTCAACGAGCTGAAGAAGCGAAGAAAAAGCTCGCCCGCCTTGAATCGCAAGAGTATTTTGAGTCTCTCGTTGGAACTATCGGCGCCGATCCGTTGTTTTACGGATAAGTCTCATTCAGATGCGTGTTAGCACCTGCATCTGGTGTACCATTAGCTATCGTACATAGTTCTCCAAGCGTCTTTGTGGGCTTTTTCATTGAGATCTTCGGTGATACCTTTGAGGAGAACTCTTAGTCTGTCATAAGTTTCGAAAGCTTCCTAAGGGCGAAAATGCATAATCGAAAACCGCCAAGATTTGCGTAGAGCCAGATACTGGACCGGCAGCATGCTTAAAGCGGCATATATGCAAAGCAAGCAACAGCCTAATGAAGCACTTTCCCAAGCTAACGCTCGAATGAATTTCTGCTGTATGGTAAGCAGCGCTGCAATAGCAAACGGTATAAAAACACCGTTCCCCTGGGTGAATAAACCCAGCAGAGGCGTTAACGCAGCTATAAATGTGCACCTCTCCCACCGCTTAAAGCTGGGTCAAAAGGCACGAGCTCAAACAACACAACACTGCGGTTCTGTATGGCAGCGGCAGCCCACTGAGTTGCTTCATCAATATAGCCTGGTGCGCAAGCCCCAGAAAAACTTAAAATGCTCCGGTATTACCTACTTCCTGAAATTGCTCATTGTTTGAGTTTTAAGATTTCTGGAGGTAAATACTCGGACCTTAGAGCAGGCTTTCTTTCCAGCTTTTTCGGAGCTGGTGACTCAGGCTTGAAAGTAGATTCCAGTTGCAATTTTTCAATTACTTCCTTAGCTTCTTTCATCCGGAAATCCCAAATAAGGAATTTAATATCATTCATCGCCACGTGTTTTTCTGAAAAAAACATCACGGCTCGATGCCCGTCCGTCCAGTACGGATCGCCAAGGATAATTTCACGAGGGTTTTCAGGGGTGGCGGCACCAACACCTTTAACCAGACCCAACTTAGTCAGACTCTGCACAGACATTACATCTGTTATCAGGTAGTCACGGGCATCATCCACTTCGGGGTCAACCGCGTGAGTTGTAAGGCTCCATACTTTACTAGTTAACCGGATACCAATATCGCGGCTGATTTGGCCTATCCAGACAGGATTGCCCTGGAATCTCCATGGAGTAAGCCAAAGGCGCATATGGTTACGCTCATTGACAGAGTCCCGTCCCTTTTGTAGGGCAATGTCTTGAACCCGGCCGAATACATACTGAGGACTGACCGGAGCATTCAAGTACATTTTACCTCTAAGAAATGCCTTTGCCATCTTAAGTGCAGTGGAAAACGTGACCGCTTCTGTTTCGTCCCAGCCTGCACGAGCAAGTGCGCCGTATATCGTATCGGACCTCCCAACCAGGACAATATTAAGGGGATCACCGTCTTTATTGTCTTTTTTGTTTCGCGTGCAGCATTGGAAATCAGAGAGTTTTGCGCGAAAATCCTCTTCTTTATCGAATATTATGAATTCCTCCGGTTTGTATAGATCATCAAAATTAACACGTAGATGGTCCGCTTTAATGCCCGGTACAGGTATGTAAAAGACGAGTGTTCTGACCTGCTTTGGTCCAAACAGTTCAACGGGTACAACCTTGGTGCCCAAACCAAGTTTTGTATAGACAAAACCTGACTTTGTCTCACCCGGGTTTATTAAAAAATCAATTGCCATCTTCCTGTAGTCTTCTTCCATTTGCTTGTTTTTCTGTTTATCTGATACCCGGTTAATGTGCGCCGTTTCCGATGCAGAAAAGTATGCAGGGTCAATTGATTGGAAGATAAGGGCAAACGGGATATCTTCATTATTTACAATCTTCAGCCAGACTGGCTGGATTTCCTTCTTTGCCAATGGTCTGCCAAATATCTGTTCGCTCTCTTTGGGTGAAAGCACTGACGCTGTCACCGTCAACCCGCCAACACTCTTAGTCTGTGAGCGTTGATGGAAATCTACTTTATCAATTGGTACTGGTTTATAGGTGCTACAGGCAGAAACTAAAACAATCATCATAACTGCAGCCAAACTTTGTGTTGTAATGTTAATTTGTAGAAACTTCATTTTTTAGAAATATTTCTTTATAAAAGAATATATTATAGATTTTCTTTATTCCTTTGTTTGATATTCGATATTAATACTTCAAGCTGGTTCAATCTTGCAGATTGAACCGAAATGTTTTTAAAACAGTTTACTATTTTAATCCACCACAAAGACGCCATTTTTCGGCCTTAACTAAATACTCATAAACGTGGTTATCATTGCAGTACCCTTTTTAGTAGTGTAAACGTTTAGGATCCGTATGCAAGGCTGCTCCTGCCGGAAAAACTTACAAATTCGGTTGCGATCCTGTCTTTATGACTTTTTGTTCCAGCTTTTGTATCGCCTCTTTCACGCTTTGGGTAAAATCCCAATTAAAAAAATTAATCTTGTTCATGGCAACTCTATCATCTGAAAGGAGCAGTACTACACGTTTTCCGTCCGTCCAGTACGGGTCGCCATGCAATGTTTTAGCGTGGTTTTCGGGCGTGAATTTGCCAACACCGTTGAGGACCCCGAATTTAGCGAGTCCCTGCACCGCCATAATGTCCATAAAAAGGTAATTACGCGCATCGTCTATATTCGGGTCAATCATCTGGTCTACAAACGTCCATGCGTCGCTTTTCTTTCTAATGCCTTTATCGCGATTGATATTACCAATCCATACACTCTTACCTTGGAATCTCCATGGAGCAAGCCATAGTCTCAGATGGTTTCGTTCATGTATGGAATCTCGACCTTTTTGCAGGAAAATATCCTGTTTACGGCCGAAGAGATATTGTGGTGAGACAGGAACGCTTAGCGGCAAATCACCTGAAAAAAAAGCCGTTGCCGTTTTTAGTGCGGTTGAAAATGTGAACGCTCCGGGTTTATCCCAGCCAGCCCTGGCTAGTGTGTCATGTATCAAATTGCGATTTCCAATCAAGACAACATTGAGAGGAAAATCATCCTTAAGATCCATCTTGTCACGGGTGCAGCATTGGAGATTCGCAACCTTTGTGCGAAATTTATCCTCTTCTTCAAAGATAATAAATTGATCTTGTTTATAAAGCTTGTCAAAGTCAACGCTTTCGTTATCGTCCTTAAAGCCGGGAACTGGAATGTAAAAGACAAGCGATCTCGTCTGCTGAGGTCCGAACAGGACGACAGGCACCACCTTGGTGCCGATATCAAATCTGGTAAACACAAAGCCGGACATTGTACTTCCCGAAGGTATGCGAATATCAATGGCTAGCTCTCTATAGTCGTCAGCCATTCTCTTGTTTGTCTCTTTACTAAGAACCTTGTGCATGTATGCCACTTCGGACGCAGAGAAGTATGTTGGATCAAGGGCTCGTGAGAAGAGGAAATATGGTATCTTTTCATTGTTCTCAATTTCTAGCCAAACAGGTTGAATTCCCTTCTTTGCCAAAGGCCGTCCGAATATTTGCTCGCTTTTCTCGTGTGACAGTACGGCAACTGTAACTGTCAAGCCGCCGACAGTTTTAGTTTGTGAACGCTGATTAAAGTTTGTCTTGTTTATGGGTACAGGGGCGTATGTGGCGCAAGCTGGGATCAACGTTAGCAGCATAACTGCAGCCAGAAATCTCATAATGTTAGTAGTCATCGTTTTATCTCTTTAGTCGTTTCGTCCTCATAGGAGCAAACGCGTTCAGGTAAATTCCTTACATATCATATTACTGCTATATTACAATGAAAATGTCGTTGATTTATACATAATTCTAAAGCATAATACCATAGAAAAATTGTAATTATTCAGCTTGCAAAGCTGGTTTATTTAGAAATGGTATAAAACTTCAGTATTGTTGGTTGTGCAGCATAATATTACTTCTTTTGTTTCCGGGCGATCTTGCCGCGCAGATTCCCGGGCAAATCTTTGCTGGCAAACAAGAAGCGGTTGAAGAGGCTAAAAAGGATGAAGCCCCGAAACCTGAAAAGCCAACCGGGATACCAATTACAGAGATATCAAAGCGTGCGCAGGAAACTCATATCGAATTAAATAAGATGAACACACACCTTGAGCCTGTTTCTGAAGTCATTACTATAACAAAACAATTACCTCAATTACTTTATACCTTAAAATCTACAAGATCTGGTTGGATTTATCAATCACTTAACAGATTAACTGCGTGTAAACTGAGTAAACTCAACATGGAATGGGATTTGCGCCTTGTGAAGGTCGGTGCTTGGGATGATACGCTGTCGGAGCGTCTTGGTACATTAGAGAAAGATCGCTTAAAACTTGATTAGAGTGATTTATCCTGAAATGTTTATAGCCTGAAAGTATAAGGCTATCGTAACTTTTCCACTTTTCGGTGTAAATATTAGATTTAGACTTCTGTACTAATCTACTGATAAGTGGCATTAAGGTCTTACGAATTAAGGTCTTACGAGAGGTATCTGGAATAATCTTAGTATATACAGTTCCTCTACTTTATAAAATACCAATAACAGGGATTTTGTTTGGTACTCCTCTGCCTCGCTTGTCACATTTATGCTAGGAACCAAAGTACGATTCATCTATCTCTATATTACCTGATAGCCTTTGTAAATTTTGCACTTGGTATTGTGCTATTTTTTCGCAAAAAATGTTATAGTATCTATCTATTGTATGGCGATTAAGTCTTAGTTGTTTAGCTGCTTTAAAAGCTGTTAATTCTAAACAAAAACAACTTAAGATTTTTTTATTTTATAATCGCTTACTTTTGCATATTTCATGGGCTAATAGGATATATCTTAATTATTTCCTATATAAGCCCCAACTTAAAATATAAAGATCTAAAGATATGCAAAATACCCCAACGGGGTTATACATACCAGCCAACGACAACGCCCTGGGTCAAAGGTTACCATTAATTCGCACCATGAATGGATGCAACATATTTTCCAGATTCATAATCAATGTATGTTACGCCCTTACAGGGCTAAATTTCTTTTGTATTTTTGTCCCAGGGCGTTGCCCCATAAGCTCTAAGTTAAAATTACGGATTAATTTAACCATATAATGAATAACGAATATCGAACAAGGAATTTCGAATTATGAAGTTTTCTTATCCTCCTTTTGTTTCGCAGTTTTTACACTTGTCACAAAAATAGAAATAAGCTCATTGTTTTCATTAATCATGGATTCCAGCTTTGACATTGGCTTTATTAGATTGGCTTTTACAATCATTAATAACCATATCCTTGTTTCGCACAACTCCTTAAGGGAAATTGATCTTGTGTATAAAATCAGAACGAGATTCAGCACTTTGCGCTTCTCCATAATTAGGAGCGGGAGATGTACCACAGCGAATGAGTTGCCCTGCAATGTGATTGCCAACCTTGTTTTTTGGCAAGGATTCTGCAGTACGAATGATTCTTACGGCAAAATCTATTAAGCGTTCTTCAAGATCAAATTGCCTGGCTCTTTAGGGTTTTGAGTGGGTAGATATAATATAGTTCAGTAAAACAGTGGGTAATTATTAAAGGTTTAATAATTGCGTCGTATGGAATAGTAAGATTGCCCAGAATATACTTTTCCTTACAAGCCCTTCAGCTGCAGGGTGTAAGGACTTATAAGTAAAAGTATATTCTTAGTTTTTACAATAAAAGTAGCTGCTCAAGCTTACTTGTTTTGCTCAATTACTAGATTCTATAGGTAACATACTATGGTACAGATATTTACATTTATACCTCTATGCATAAGCTAAATCTTTGCAAGTTGCAAGTGTCACCGCACCAAAGAATTACAACATTGCATGGCGAAGTTTGGTCAATAATTAAATAAAGATAATTTACCCACGCAAAATCCTAAAGAGCCAATTATCTTTTATCCTTCGACATTCGTAATTCCTTTTTCGATATTCGATATTCGAGTCATTACGAAAAATACTAAAAACAACTTAGCGCTTATGTGGCGCTACCCTAGTCTGGTATATCAGCCCCTTTCAGGGCCAAATAAGAGTTATGCTCATAATCTTAATCGTCATGGGTTAGTGGTTTAAAATTACGATTACGAATTTGATGTTGATTCGATAGTTAAAAAGTTCACCGTAAGCGCTAATTTAACTTTACTGTATATCTTACACCTGATAATCCTACTAAGCTTATCTCCTGCCAAGCCGCGAATCTTTAATCACGGTAACATCATTTGACTCTTTATTTGCCACATAAATTATGTTTTCACTGGAATTAATGTCTATTGCTGACGGTTCACTTCCAGCTTTTAATCTGGCAAAAACCGTATCGGTGGAACCGTTTATGACCGTCACATCATTACTGCCTGCGTTGGCAACATAAACTCTGTTTGTTGATTTGCTAACAACTATTCCCACAGGAGCCTTTCCAACCCCTATCTCTTTAATTACCACATTTGTTACCGTATCAATAACGCTTACGGTATCAGAATCCAGATTAGCAACATACACCTTTTTTGTATCAGGATTAATCGCAATTCCCCCTGGATGCATGCCAACGGAAACGTTCACAACAGGTTCCCCATCTCCATCTACGACACTAACATCATTACTACCGCCGTTAGTAACATAAATAACGTTTGTATTGTGGTCAATGGCTATCTGCTCCGGATTACTACCAACAATAATTGCGTTTTCCACCTCATTGTTTGATCCGTTTATAACGGTTACCTCATTCCCTATCCTGTTGGCAACATATATCCTATTCGTATCTTTATCGACAGTAAGGCCATCCGGTGCGCCCCCCACATTTACACTTGTTATTAACTCTTTTGACCCTTTGTCATAGACGGAAACATCTCCACTGGAAAAATTAGCAACATAAATATTATCTGTATTCGTATTCAATGCAAGATTTATAGCTCCGTTATCAAGTTCAACTACCTCCGTAACGGTGTTGCTATTGCCATCAATTATATGCATCTTATCACTTAATATACTGGCAACATAAACAGTGTTGCTCTCATCATCCACTGCAATCCCCTGTGGACCATGATTTAACCGTATAGTCTCCACTATGTCATCTAAATCGCCATCAATAACGTCAAGACTATCATTATCCCTGTTTGCAGTATAAACCAGGTTTGTTCCAGCGTTAACCACTATTCCTGTTACACCACTACCGGTTGGCGCAATAGTTGCTATTGATACATTTGTATCGCCATCAACAACATCTATTCTATCTGCAAACGGATTGGTTATATAAACAAGATTCCTCTCTTCGTTCACCGCGACAAAGAATGAATGATCTTCAATAGTTATGAAATCAACCACCCTATTTATGGATCCATCAATAACCGAAATATTATCATTTACTTCAGCTGGATTACACACATAAATGGTGTTTGTAACAGAGTTTACCGCTACACCAGTACAATCAAGCCCCACATTAATCTTCTCTACTTCCGTATTGTTTTCACCTGAAACCACACTTAAAGTACTTTCCATTAGGTTTGTTACATACACCATATTTGTTACCGTATTAACAGCTACAGCAACAGGGCCCATTCCAACCGCAATCCTTTTAATAACACGATCACTCGTACCCGCAATCACTGCCAGATCACCACTTCGCAAATTAGACACATATATCCTGCTTGTCAACGGGTTAACTGCAACACCCGACGGTCTCTCACCCACAAATCGAATCTCTTTTATGACCCTGTTTATACGCGTGTCTATAACTGAAACATTATTACTCAGTAGATTTGTAACATATAATTTTTTTGTCACAGGATTAAATGCCGCACTTTGTGGTTCATCACCAACATCAATCTCCGCAATAACCTTATTAGTATTACAATCTATTACTGTAACGCTATCACTCCGCTCATTAACCGAATATAAAACCTTCTTCTCAAAATCCATCGCTAGGCCAAAAGGAAACCGTCCGCCACCTCCACTTGGAATTAATTCTATGGTTGACGTTACAAATTGACGATTTCCAAATAGATGTGGCCTCTCGGCTTGAACATTAAGTTGCGCAGAAGAAACAGATTCTGTATTAATCAAGCGTAAAAGCAGAAAAAAAAAGAAGAAAAACAAGAATGGTTTATTACGTGCAAATCTAAACTTAAACATATTAGCTCCTATTTCACAAATTTATCATCTCCATCTCTATACCCACTCTTCAAATATAAATTCACAATAGAAATGAGAAACAATATAAAGGGTTATGCTGTTTTTTCCATAGAGTGAACATTAAATGCCTAAAATGCCCATAAATATGCAACGTTACTACACAGCAAAATACTAACCAGACAATGTTAATTCGGCTTAGTACTTAAAGTAGACACTTCTATTTTATATCAAAACATAAACAAAGAAAAGGAAATGTATTCTATTTCAACAAAAAAGGCCTGCCTTGAAAATTTTTCAAGGCAGGCCTTTATAAATAAAAAGAAATGTATTGCATTCAGCACCGTCCGGTTAGTCTTTTGCAGTGCAATAACGTTGCATATTTATGGATGTCTTCCAAGATCAGCGTGCAAAAAATGTCTAAAATGCCTAAAGTTAATTGTGTTTTTTTAATTAATAATAAATTTCTATTACTTTAGCTCATTTTAGGCAATTTAGGCATTTTAGGCGCTAATACCTGCTTTTACTCCCTCATAAGGTACAATAATATTAGCCTCACAGCGCTCCATGTCAGAGGTGTTTCACTGGTAGCAAAAGCTCCTTCATCCACCAATGTTCCGCCGGAGGCCTTCTGTGGTTTTAAACTGACTTGAAGACAAACTACTCACGAAACTCACCAAAAACCACAAATGAGTTTATGCTGTTTGCTGAATTTCGTGAGTTAATGTTTGTCAAAAGTTCGTCATAGTCATATAAAGATACGAGCAAAAAAGCATCGTTATCTTTACAAAAAATTTAACAATTTTTCTTTATAAATCGCAAACTAAAAATTAACAGTAAAGAAAACCCCAGCAGAACCATAATCAATATCATTTCCTGTTGCATTACCAAAGAAGTGATGTCTGTAATCAGCACCTATACTAAAAAGGTTACCAAGGTAAGGAAGCACATAATCAAAACCTGCCCACACCAATGCGCCTATATCTATATATGTTACATCATCAGAAGGTGGACTTATAACACCAAACATCATTGCTGTGCCGATATACGGATGCAACCTATTAATGTCTAATGCTTTATCGCTAGCTTCACCAAAGCTGAAACGCCATTTTGGTCCAATATATACGTTAAATATGGTAACTGCTATCTCAGACTCGTCTGAACTCTTGTTTGAGAGACCTTTCCTTGGAAGACCAAACGCTTTTTCCAGAACAGACGGAAGATTCTCAGCCCTGTCGTTGTCACCAAACCTTGAATACTCAAGGCCAACTTCTCCCCATATTTGGTGCCCGAAAAATGGATCTTTCGGTGTTACAAGAATATTCACCCCGTTAGCAATACCGTATCCATCTCGATCATTAACACCTTCAGTTCCAAAAGCAGGTACACTTCCGGTAAAAAGATCTCCGCCCCTACTTACATTTGAATGTGCATAATGACCACGCATAAACACCTGGCCCAAACGAGGCGTCTGCGCCATAGAACTGTTCGTAATTACGAGCACTGACAACAATGTCCCAGCCGCAAGTAAAAACGTTAAAAATCTAAATTTCTTATTCATAAACTATCCCCTTTTATTTTACTAAATTATTATAAATTAAGGTTAAAACCAATTTAATAATATTATTCCCCTTAAAATTATTCCCATTAGAAATCAACTATATATATATAAAAACACCCCCTTCCTGAAAAAAAACAGTGACTGAGCATATTAAAAACTATATCCATTGTCAACAATAATCAAAAAAAAAATTGTATATTTCACGATTAACAATTAATATGGATATAGAATCCTATCAGATACATTGTATAATGCCTATTTAACCCATTTACGAGCAGAAGATAATTTCTTAAAAAAACACAATCTGTTTGTAAGTTCAAACAGGTTTCTTGAAAAAAAATAAAAAAAATAATCAATTTTGTGCATCGAATGAGATAAAAGTAAAATATGTATCATTAAATAAACAACAGAAAATCAAAAAATGAGAAATACCTTTAAAATTTTATATATTACTTCCATATCGGCAGTAATCCTTTTCTTTATAGTCAACAATATTAGCAATGGAGACACTATATATCTAAAAGGCGTCAGAAAACCGGTCTTATTAAAAGTTGACAAAGTTACCGGAAAGTACATAATAGCAATTATAGAACGTAATATAGTTAAGAATATAAGCATAAAGCCGGATAACACAACTATGTATCCGGATGACATGTACTTTAGTATCAATCAGGAATATGCCACGAGATGTAAGATAATAGACATGGCCAACAACGTCTACGTTGTTAAGATCCCCATGAGTGATATCGAATCATTAGATATAGATCAGAAGGGTTCCGGTTCTGATAGATATAAAGATAAATATTCACAAAATTACAACGAACAACCATATTATAATGATAAACAAGAAAGCGACGAACAACCATATTATTATAGTGACAAACAAGAAAGCAGAGAAGCGGAGGACAAGATCCTCGGATTAGAGCTTGTTGAGGATATGGAGTTTGAGGAGTTACGAACTGATGATCGCCCTGAAGAGCCATTTTTACCTTCAGGAGCACCTTTATATGAACGGGAAAGAGAAATTGACATAACAGAACAAAATAACCAAAACCAACAGTTGAGCACTGAAGAGTTAAAAGAACAGATAAAGAAAGAGTTAATGGCAACTCTACAAGAGGAAAAGAAGGAGGAAGAGACAAAGATCCTTCTTGAAAACACCGGGAAAATAACCGGAAAGATTCTCAGACACGGCAAACCGTATCCCAACTGCGAGATAATGATTGTGGCGATCGAGGAACAGAGAGTACTTTTTCAGAAGAAGATTAAAAGAGGTGAACAACTAGTAACCGTCACAGATGAATACGGCAAATATTATTATGATCATGTAAACCCCGGCACATATAAACTCTTTTGGAAACCACATTATGAAAAATCGTGGATACGCAGACTGGATATGAAACCGGACATCTTTGTGACCCCTGGCAGAACAGCATTCCCAAAAACAGTAGAGATTAGTAAACGTATCGTAAATTAACCGCTTTACACTATTCTAAGGAGAAGATTAATATGCGTTTAACCATTTTTCCCATTACTATTGCTATAGTGTTTTGTATAAGTAGTAGTTTCTATTTTAAAATGATCAGCATAAATTCAGCTTGTGCTGAAGAAGTGACCAATGAAACTATTAATAAAGATAGTACTGAAGTAACAGATGAAAGTAAAAATGATGATACCAAAGAAGAGGAACTCACTGTCATCAAAGTAAAACCTGCTTCCAGTTTGGAATCATCTGCAAGTAAGTTTGCACTGATCAATCAGAAAAATGAATCAGTTGTTCTGGACAGCTTAATAGGCAAACCACTTGTTATGTCTTTTATTTTCACCCGTTGCCCCATGCCCAATATGTGTCCGCTTATCATGCAAAAGGTAGCTAAAGTCCAAAAAGAGCTGAATAAGGATTATAAAGATAAGGTCTTTTTTGCCATATTGACATTTGATCCTGAATATGACACCCCGGAAGTATTAAAAAAATACGGGGAGGCTTACAATGTTGATTTTGATAACCTGATCTACTTAACTGGCCCTAAAAAAGATATTGAAACCGCACTGGACCACTTCAAAGTTTATGCAGAGGAAGAATCAGATGGCATGATTTCACACACTATGGAAACCATGGTAATGGATGAAAAAGGTGTAATAAAGAGGATATTCCCCACTTCTATCTGGAGTGTTAAGAGTGTCGTAAACGAGGTAAAAGAAGTTATTGAACGTTGGGAGAACCAAAATAATCCTATTTTTAAGTTGGGGAAGCTACAATAATCCTATTTTTTAATTTAAATAGGAATAGGCAAGGATGTTATATTGTCTAGTTAAATAGAAATAATACCATAACTTTGGCATAATCATTTATTTAAAATAAATATATAGAGGTAAATTAATAACTAAACTTTTGTCAAAAGCATTTTAAGAAGTTGAAAAACTATCAGAAAATATTCAAAATGAAGGTGTATTTTTAGTAAATCAGCATAACGTTATCTGAAGAGCAAAATCAATAACAGAAAAAAAACAGTAGATATTTCTTAGATATGACCCAATTATTTAGAAAAAAGAATATATTTTTCCCAGTCAGCATCTCACTGCTGATAGTATTTCTATTTGTATCAATGAACCCTGATATTCTAATACAGGGTTTTAGATACAACAGAAATACTATAGAAGGAGAAACTAAAGCTACAGATAATATGGACAGCACAAAAAACGTCTGCAGCCTTGCAACCAGAAGTTGCTGCTGTGATGTTAGCGACCATACCAGAAATGACTGCTGCTGCTGTAAATCTAAAACATTAGGCAATAACGTAACTGCTCTATCAACAACATCAGACAACAACTTCTTATCTGCCGTTATCAGCACTATCAAATGCGCTAACATACCAGGCAATATTTCCGTATCTTCTCTGGCGGATTATGAGCCTATATTATTGAATCGTTTCTCTTATTTGCTTGAAGAATCAGGACGTATTTATAAGCGCCTGAAGAACAATATCGCAGAACCACACCTTTCACTGCAGTTTAAACCCCCGAAAATCGCTGTATAATTTATACAATCTATTCTCTGATTTAATGATGTTGGGATGTAGGAATACAACCACAACGTAAAACAATTTAGTACGGAGAGAATCCGTAAACTGTTTTCCTTAAATTGTAGTCTGCCATAAATAAGATTAAAGGAATCGTCACAAAACAAGCTGACCTTTTCGTGCTTATATTTTAGGTTGAATTTTATAAATATGCTAGAACGAAACCGGAAGCACTGCCTTAACGGCAGGATGATTTCGTAAAGCGGTACTAAAATTGAATGTGAAAAGATTAGCTTATTTTACGACAGTTCCTAAAACAGTCTGCATTCCACCATATCAAAATCAGTTCATATACTAAATTAAACAGTCACTATTTTAACAGAGTTAGTCTGTACAAACACCACGGTATTGATAATGTAGTAATCCGTACACAGAAATAATATGCGTAGTGGAATGCGCGATAGCACTCAATCTTCTCAGTGTCTTCATTTCCGCCCCGGATTTTAGGTATTGCATTGGAATAAATACTGGACCATAGACTAAAGCTGTTCAAAAGGGGGAAATCAATAATGAGAAATAAGAGTGTTTTCATAATCCTTATCCTTGCGCTACTTGCACTATTTGCATCCATTTATCCAAATAAAAGTACTGCAATACCATATTGGTCCAGAATATATAAAACAGAATGCCACACTTGTCATTTCCACTTCCCAAAGCTTACGCCATTGGGAGAGGCATTTAGAAAACAGGGTTTCAGGTTCCCAGACGGGCCGTATGAAGAGCGGGTTAGTAATCAATCAAGACACAGGAACGTCTTTGAATCTCTTCCTCTTTCAGTGGATCTAACATCCATAAGCGAACTTGAAAGAGACGAAGGGATATCTTTTAATGATTTTGGAGGTGATTTTCTTATAATGTCAGGAGGGGCATTAAACCGCAAAATATCATTTTACGGTAGTATAGATTTCTTTGTTGATGGTGCCAGTGACGACATAGATGTGATTATCCCCCGAATGAGCATAATGTACAGGCCCTTTGGAAACTCCCTTTTAAATATAAAAGTAGGCCGATTTGAACCACGGGTAATGGGAGTCTCTAACTTCAGGACCATAACACCGGCATTCGGGATATTAAATAGGACCGTTGGAGACAACGAATGGAACTTGGAACCGTTTCAACAAGGAATAGAACTCTCTGGAATACTTGGTAATGGGAGGGTAGCATATAGCGCTGGAATTGTTGAGGGACGCGGTAATCAACAAAATGATTTCAAAGACTTTTACGGAAGGCTGGAATACAAATTTGGAGGTATGCGGCTGGATGGCATCCAAGACGGAGAACAGTTTACTGGCCTCATAAGCAATTCCTGGAAAGACAACTCATTAACAGTTGGCATATTTGGTTATCACGGCGAGGCGGATATAGAAAGGCTTGAAGACGGATTTGTCGGCATTGAAAGCTTTGGTCCATTCAGTAGGAAGGTGAGAGCCGCGCACACACCAGGATTGGGCGGCGACGATAACGAAGGTGTTAGATTTGAATCATCAAAACGAGACCGGTTTTATAAGACAGGAGCGGACATAAACTGGTTTACGGGAAAATGGAATATACTGGGAGGATATGCATTGCAGCATCACAATTCACCTCTTTCAACCGATGCCGACCAGTCAATAACAGAACATCAGGCGTTTGTGGAGATAGACTATGCAATGTCACACTGGTTTACGCCAACCATACGATACGAAGTCTTTCTACAGGAGAATCGAGGAGACATGCTTCAACGTATTCAACCTCAACTAAATTTTATGCCATTTGGACCATCTGTTCATATATTTATATCAGAAGATTTTGTAAAGAATGTTGGGGAGAGTGGATTCAGCGCAACAACTGGCATTGCGGGAATTGATATTGTTTTTTAAAACAGAATTCAGAAAACAGAATTCAGAAAACAGGAGGCTGAATACAGAATGAGAAAACCGGCACAATCATTTTATACCCTAATCACCATCAACATAATAGAAGGTAGGATGGGTTAAGCGACA
Organism: Candidatus Anammoxibacter sp.; assembly: GCA_021777055.1. Classification (GTDB taxonomy): domain Bacteria; phylum Planctomycetota; class Brocadiia; order Brocadiales; family Anammoxibacteraceae; genus Anammoxibacter_A. Next base: position 22,243 of record JAIQZO010000091.1, read on the forward strand.
GCGAACCCATCAATAATTATATTAAATAATCATGAAAATTCTCTATGCATTTATCATCATTACCATAGTAATATTTCAACAAACATGTACCGCCCAGTACTTGTTGGGGCATGCAGAACCGGCGGATAATTATATCTTTCAAATCCTCATTAATGAAGAAGAAGGGGTAAAAGAGATATTCAATGATAGTGAGAATGTAACATCTCGTCATATAATGCTTACGACAGAAGACAAGGCCTATCTTAATGAAACATACAATTTCCAAGTAAAAGAAGATCTCTTTAAGGTGTATACCGGATATAAAAATAACAAAGTCACTAAATACGCAGTTGTAACAGACTGCCAGGGATGTTTCAGACCCATAACACTTATGATGAGTATAGACCCCAATGGATGGATTAACGACCTTAATGTAATGGTTTATCGTGAGTCCAGAGGGGGAGATGTGATAAATGAAAGGTTTCTCGGACAATTCAAAGAGAAAACAATAGATACACTTGGCAATATAGATATGAATGTTACCGGGGCAACAAGCTCCGCGAGATGCCTCATTAATGGAGCAAAAGAGGGACTGCTGGTACTTAAAGAGTTTATCATAAATAGAGAGTTAAGCAGTAATCAAGATGAAGAGATTGTAAACACAAATGGAAAAGCTGAACCGGCGGGCCCATTGATCTTATATACTCAAACGAGATGGATAGCGAACACACAAGTAATTGTCTCTATCTGGGAAGGTTCAGAAAAGAGAGCAAATGACGTCACAAAGCAGGTGTTTAAAAGGATGGGAGATGTACAGGAAACCCTCCGGAGGGATGTTCGGAAACTAAACAAGAAGGGGAAGAAAAAATTTTACGAGTATTCAGAAGAATTTGCAGAGTTGATAACCTTATGTAAAGAATACAGTAGAAAGACAAACGGAATATTTGATATCACCGTTTCTGCTGACAAGGAGAAACATTCATATAATAGTATAATTATAAGAGAAGGAAAGATCGCATTCGGAAACAAGGATATAACAATAGACATATCAGCGATTAAAGATAGTTATGTAATAGACAAAGGGTTTGAAGTTCTGGAGAAAAATGGTATCAACATTGCCGCCATTAACTATGGTGATAATACACGTGTAACCGGCAAACCACCGGCCGAAGGTACGTGGCCCATCGGAATACGGTATCTTGAAGAAGAAGACCGAATAATGGGATACATAAAAATTATTAGTGGATCAATTTCTGTAATTACAAACCCCTACTATTACAAATTAAACGCGATCAGACAAAAGAGTGACAAAGAGCAAAACAGTAATATCGCCAGAGTTGTTAGCACAAAGCAGTGGGCGGCTCTGGCCTGTACAAAGAGTTCGTTGGCAGCTTCAGCATTCGCCCAAGTAATCTTCGCTACAGGTGGCGACACAGGTTTAATATCATCTGTTGATTTAAAAGATATAGAATACGGCCTTATTACAGATAATGCAGAAGGAGAGATGCAAGCCAAAGTCTCTAACGGTTTAAAAAAGAGATTTTACAGGATGTCAGGAACTGCGGCAGATTACGGAAAGGTCCCTGTCTGTGCGTGTCAATAATGCAGAATACAGGAGTAAGGAGACAGAATGCAGAATAAAGCGGATTTGCCTTACTATAAGTGTTATCCACCATAAACTTGTTTTTAGAAAGAAATTTTTAACAGCTTTGGTAACGAATTGGTAGAGCAATATGATAGAACTGTATTGTCCCTTAACCGGAGTGCAAAATTTATTTTGCCAGGGATTCAATTATATAAGGGGAAAAAGCAAGTTTTGAATCAACTATTTCTGAACTGACGGGATTCAATAATTCTTTAAAGATTTAGAGAAACATAGTATTACTCTCTGATTTTAGCAAGATAAATCTTGCACTCCGGTTATTTTGGAGTAAAACAATAGTGCATTCAGGCTTCAACATTTAGAAAACAAAAGATGAAAAACAAAAACTCAAGGCTATTAAACTATATTACTGTCTTTATAACAGGCATGTCTGTTATGTTCCTTGAAATACTGGGGACACGCATTATTGGCCCTTTTTATGGGGTGAGCCTGTTTGTCTGGTGTTCTCTGATATCTGTAACATTAGTAGCTTTAGCTGCAGGTTACTACATAGGAGGCATTATTGCAGATAAAGATGGCAATGCCATACCAGTCTATTTGATTACAGCAACCGCAGGGACTTTCATTGCAATTATACCTGTAATAAAAGAAGCAATTCTAACATTAACAAATCCCCTTGGACTTCGTATGGGATCATTGACATGTTCATTTTTACTATTTTTTATACCGTTAACACTTCTGGGAATGGTTGGGCCATGCATTATTAAGTTAAATGCAAGTCGGTTAGAAAAGGTCGGGCTAACGTCAGGTTCCGTGTTCGCCATCAGTACAATGGGTAGTTTTATTGGAACCATTGCACTTGGTTTTTTCCTGTTACCAGTGATCGGAACACAAAACATCATTTATATTCTAAGTGGTATTCTGTTTATACTTTCTCTAAATCTTATTATCAGAGATATATTTTTTGTGAGACAAAAGGTCGATGCCTCATCCATTATCATTATCATTATCCTTTTTCTCTCCATAATCATCTCATTCGGGTTTAAGAAAATAACACATTCCAATACAACCGCTGATTTCAATGTTATTTATAGCAAAGAGAGTCTTTACGGAAAAGTAAAGGTGGTAGATGACCATAGATGGAACGTCAGATGGCTCATGTCAGACTCTTCAGCCATAGGCGGACAGTTTTTAAAATCATCACTACCCATATTCCCTTTAATATATATCCTTGAATCCATACGACACTTTAATCCCGATGCGAATAATGCTTTACTTATAGGTTTAGGGGCAGGCCACCTTCCGATGGCAATGAAAAAGCACAATATTGTTACCGACGTTATCGAGATAGATCCTGAGGTCGCACTGGCCGCACAAAAACACTTCAATTTTACCCCAACCGGAAAGCTTATTGTCGGAGATGCCAGATCAGAAATAAGGAATCTCAAGAAAAAGTACGACTTTATAATTCACGACACATTCACAGGAGGCGCAGTCCCCTCCCATCTCTTAAGTGTGGAAATGCTGAACACCCTTAAATCTCTCTTAAACAACAAAGGAATCTTTGCCCTTGCATATTTCGGCTTTTCTGAAGGAGAAAAAGCGGTTGCGGCAGCATCAGTATACAAGACCATAAAATCACTCTTTCCATTTACAAAGGTTTACGTTTCAAAAGAAGATACGGACCCAGTGGATATAATCTTCTTTGCTTCAATGGAACCGTTAAATCTACAGACTCAGCAGAATTACAAACATATGAACCCCATTGCAGCTAAGGTTCTCCATAACATGAAAGATCTGGAGAAGGACATTCCCATGGACATAGGGTTCTTAATTACTGACGACTTTAATCCTTTGGACAGTTTACAGGAGAAAAAGGCTGAAGCGTACAGGGACAATATGATTAGCTTAATAGGTCGTAAGATGTTATTGAAATAATTGAAAGGAGGTACAACGCAACATAACAGATATAACGTATTTTCAATTCACCAAGCATATTTACCTTGGTATTTTCTACTTAGTTAGTTTTAGATAGAGGAGGAAAGATATATGTCATTAAGAAATTTTAAGTTTTATTTAATCGGATTCTGCTTACTGTTTGTCGCATCAGTTTTATGCCACCAAACAACTTTTGCGCATGTTACCCTGCTTGAACCTACCGGAGGAGAAACAATGGAAGGAGACTCTGACTTTACTATAAAATGGGAAGTAGATGAAGAAGTCGTACCGGAAGAGAACTGGGATATCAGGTTTAGTCGTGACAATGGGCAAAACTGGGACGTTGTTACTGCAAATCTACCATTTACTACACGGGAATTTAATTGGCGTGTTCCAAATATCAATACAACACAGGGACGGATTGAGGTAATAGAAGATTTTCCGGAAGGAACTGATTTAGGTGCAAGAAGCCCCGCATTTACAATAACCAGAACAAGCACAAAGGCATTTACTTTCAACTGCGAAACAGCCTTTGAAGATGGTCCCGGAGGGCTAGAAATGATGGTTATGCGCCTTGGTGATGAACAATCATGTATATTAAAACTTACAAATCCGGATACCGATATACCAATGAAAGTATTTACAAAGATCCGAAATGGATTGAGACCGCCCATAGAGGTTGTACAGGCAGATGAAACTATAAATGACAACGGAGAGCTTGAGTTTATAGTAACGGCAACAGACACTGGAATAACATGGGTAGCATGGGCAATTTCTGATAAAGAAACTGGCCGTAAATTTACAAGAAAAACATACAAGAACAACACTGCCTGGGGATTATTCATTGAGGTGGTAGAGTAAATTTACAACTGTTTTGTGACAGTTCCTTACTACCAGCTTCAGGGGCATTATTTCGTTGGAGCAGTCTTTCTGACTGCTCCAAATGTTTTACAAAGAGTATTATATTTATAAATTAGCGCCTTCGGTGCACTTTTGGCTTTTAAAATCCTAATCGTACTCTTAATCTTAATCCACACGCAGTGATTAAGTGCACGATTAGGATTAAGGCTTATAGTATCAGACAAAGGAATCAGCATGAGAAAACCTATACGTCTCTTTTTCATTATTACCGTTTTAACCGTATGCCAATCCACAATAAATGTATACAGTGATAAACTTTTCCTTAAAGGAGAAGATAGCGCTATAGAAGTAACTATCGTGGAGTCTGATCTAACATATGTTGCGGCAAAGATACAAAAAGAATATATATCAAATATGGAAGTTAACCGTTTAAGCAACATAAATTTCCCAGACTGGTTCGAGTTATACAACCTGGGCAGAGCCGTTCGTTGCAAAATAACTGAAATAAGTAACAAAACTATTCATGCAAAGATACCCATGTCAGAGATAGCATCTTTTAATATCACTCTTCATAAACGGGAAACCGCTCAGGATGAAATACAATATGTGAGAGAATATGACGGGGCAGATAACAATATATTCTCTGAAGAGTTTAAGAAAAAGGATAGAGAGCAAAACAGTGTAATCCTATCCAATGAAAAAGGAGCATTAACAGGAAGTGTATTGTACAAAGAAAAGCCATTGCCAAAATGTGAGATAAAGATATACAGGCTTGAACCAGGGCGAGGCCTTTTTTCGAGAAAATTTAAGCTAGCCGAATATTTCGAGACGATGACTGACAATGAAGGTCGCTACACATTCCAAGATCTTCGGCCGGGAGCATATAAATTATATTGGAAGAAAAATATTAGCGATGAGTGGAAGAGGAGAATAGAACTTGAACCTGATGCAATAGTAGAAATAGGTCAAAAGACCTTTGCTCCTATCCTTGACATAGACAAAGGGTTTCTAAATCAGTAATAACTCAGGTGGTTAGGCTGAAGTCTAAAGGCTTTTAGAGAAAAATATAATTATTGATGGGTTCGCTCCGCTTAACCTATCCTACGTTTTTAATCGGCTAGGATTTTGCTTCATCAGGATTATTCCTGATAGAGCCAACGATCACCGAAGCGGAGAAAGAAGCACGGCAAAACCGCGGATAGACTGGAGCCCTTAAGCCCTTAAGCCCTTCAGTCTTCAGCCTTAAGCCTATTCACCTAAAAAGATAGTTGCAATTGCATAATTATTTTTATAATATTACTATATTAGTTGTTTTTTTAACTATTAGTGTCTTTTTTAGTACTTTATAAATGATTTTTTCAAAAAAACTAACACGATTTCTAAGAATTTCATTACTGATTGCATTTCTTTGTGTATCCTTAAAATCCACTTTTTTTGCAATGGAAGCGGCATTTAATGTTAAGGATCAAACAAGTAATGAAAGTGAGGTTAAAACCATTACCGGGGGAACTTGCGGCCTGGATGAAAATACCTGCTGCTGTGGTACGGCCATGAATAAGAGCTGTAGTTGCTGCTGCAAAAAATCTCCAATCCTTGGAAGCAACCCTATAGAATTAAAGACCGTGCAAACTGACAACAAATTTCTTGACGCAATTATTAGCGGTATTAAATGTTCAAATCTGCCAGCTGACTTCCAACCCGGCACACTTAGCGATTACAACTCTACATCGCAAACTAGATTTTCATCACTTATTGCAGAAGCAGATCTCCAGTTATGCATTAAGGAGTACCAAGCTTCAAAACCCCATAACACGTTACCATATAAACCACCAATAATCCTCGTATAAATACAATCCTAATTAACGTAAAGTACTGTGTTTTTTTGCAGTGTGTTCTACAAATCGGTTAATTCAGAAGTAGCACTTAGATTGTGTAAATATATCCGGCAATTCCCGAATATGTTTACATTTGTGTCTTGATCTCCATTTACACTTCTAGGTTTTCATTTATGATCTTGATAGTGTAAAATTTGAGTATTAAGTATTAATTGTATAGCAATTATTATAGCGTCTCTATCGTTAGCTTTGAGAAATACTTTAGGAATGAGTATAGACTCTTTCGTCCTAACTCAAGGAACGACAACAATTAATTCTCAGATTGAGGAAGTGAACAAGAAACAACTTCCCTATTTATGAACAAATTTAGGTTAGATTTGTTCAAGCTGATAGAGCCCGTCCATCAATATAAGGTTCAATATGTTGATGATTTGGCGAATAAAGTTTGGCAAAAATAGCCTGAAGTTGAACGTAAAATGGGGAAGTTCTTCTCGCTTGCTTCCTAAGCAGACACAACACACATTATCGGTGTCTACCCAGAAAACGGATCTTCGTACCGATTACAAGCAAAACACCCTGCATTTCAGACAACAATCCTAGTGGACTAAACACTTTAACGTTAAGGATTAACTTTTCCAAAACAGTTGCAGAGCTAATGTGCTTTTCTATGTCACCCGTCCGCAAATATTTTATTGCAAGACGTATTCTGACGGTAAGCATGACATCTCGATTAATGACAATCATATTATTTTGGAAAGGAGCCACACGCAAAAGAGACACATGACAGCTCCTTAGAGGATTAAAATTATAAAATAACGGAGGGTTACCATGAAGCAACAAAACAAGATATTTTCAATCGGTTTCTTATATTTTGTCTTTTTTCTGTTTTTAACAACCGCAAATATTACCTTTGCCAGTGAAAGCGATAACAACCAGTCTCAAAATACAGCTATACAGATTCGTCGTCAGCAGATGATGATGAATCACGGACTCAGTATGGCGTTGCAAGGTTCAAGCATGGTCATGATTTCTGGGATGAATATGGCACCTGATATAGACAATACAGGCCTGATCCATGGGCAGCAGATGATTAAAGAAGGCAAAACAGTATTACAACACGCAATAACACTGGAAGGAATAGATACAGAGGATAATAAACAAGAATCGCTTATTAGTTACACTCAAGAGCTAGGCAAAGCAATGCTAGAAGTTGTAAACGGACTGGACAAGATTAAACCTGCTAATGGGAAAACAGGCGATCTAATGACAATGCACCATATGAATATGCTGTTAAATCATGCCCTGAAAATGACAATACAAGGATCAAACCTGGTTACGTTGGGACAGGTAAATATAACAGAAGATATCGATGATTTCTCAGTTACTCGTGGAAACGAGATGAACACCGTTGCTATTTCACTGTTAGATGAAGTAATGAAAGGCCAGGCAATGCAGAACATCCATTCAAAAGGGCTTAGGAAAGAGGAGGTAGCGGTGGAGATGCGCACGACACACATGCTGGGGCATTCAATAAAAAAGGTTATGGACTTACAGTCAAAAATGAGTGTTGCCTACAGAAATTTAGTTTCAGGCAATAGAAGTAATACTACATCGCAGAATGACATCAAGGAGAAGTCTCCCTGCTGTGATAAAGAGCTTGAGACGGCAACTATAAATAATGATAAAAGTTATGAAACATTGCCAGAAATTGATGACATTAGCGCACTTAATCAAGACGGCCAAACAGTCAGTTTCGTCAACGATATATTACCTGGCAAGATTAGTGTTATAAACTTTATTTATACGTCGTGCACCAGTGTCTGTCAAATTCTAACAAATAACTTTAGACAGATTGGAAAGGCTTTGGACAAAATAGATAAAGATAAGAAAGTACAGCTAATCTCCATATCTATTGACCCAGAGACAGATACGCCTCAAAGGTTAAAAGATTACGCGAAAAAGCAAGGTATCGATCCTTCCCGTTGGACTTTACTCACTACCGGACTTAACTCCATCGAACGTATTTCAAGAACGTTTGGTTTTTCTAATGTGGACAAGAAGACACATGCCCCCGGAGTAGTAATATGGGATGACACCAATAAACAGTGGAAACGATTTGCAGGTATAACACCCGCACATATCTTAACAAAAGAGATCGCTAGCCTTACTACCACGAAGAGCATAAAAATTGCAGCACCATAAACCATTTTCTACATTTTTAACAAAGGAGGTGTAATAATCGTATAAGAAATTGTATGTATACCGTCTTATTTTAAGATTGGGCATAAAATTATAATGTTTTACAAAAATCTTATTCATATTTATTTATTTTATTACCAGGCAGTTTAAAGACTACCACTTATTTACAATTAGGAGGACTAATAATGAAAAAATTATTAAAAAAACACTCATTTTTCACAATGTTGGCAGTAATAGGAATAATGGCATCAATTTTATCATACTCTAACCTAAGCTCTGCTCAACTATTTAGGGGAGGCAATACTCACGCCAGTGATAAAGTTACCACATTCACGGCAATAGCAAGCGCTGAAGGAGGCGTATTGAATACTGTCAGGATAGAAAAAGTTGGCGACGGACTCCTTACGCTTGACAAGGCCTACTTGTTTGTTGGTAACGGCCTGAATGCAGGAAATATGCATCTTCATAATGTTGTAGTAGATGGGGTAGTTATTGCGCACTTTGGAATGGGTGAGGTTAAATATGTAGAAGCACCTGCATCTGAAGATGAACCAAAATTCAGAGGAGGAGAAGTAACACATTTGCTTAAACAGCTCATGAACATTGATGAGATGAAAATTGTTGCTAACCAGACAATAGAGTTTGACTTCATGGCGACTGGAGACAATGACCCGGCACCTACACAGGTAAGTCTTATGGTACATGTCAAATGTCCGGCAGAAGCTGAAGTAAATATTACAGTTTCTCAGTAATCGGAAGATAAGCAAAGGCAGAAACATCAAATACGCAGAACAATGGATTGTTAAAAATATTTATTATCTTATTTAACATTTCCGGCGTCGGGCAAGAATGTATTCCCACAGGAAGCGGCCGCTTCTTGTGGGAACCATTAAGGAACATTATGATTATGACATTAGTTAAACTCGCCAATAACATAGTGCGACAAAGCCGCAACCAGAATACAGGAGTCAGAATTCAGAATAAAGCATAGATTTGTTCTTGTTTTACAATAGAGTTATTAATTGTAAATTTCTATTCACTTCCTGAATCATGTTTTCTATTATTCTGACTTCTGACTCCTGTATTCTGTATTCCATAAAAACTCAGCATTGTCCGGTTAGATATTTGCGGTACACATATGTGTGCTAACATTAAGTGCCTAAAATGCCTAAAGTGCGCTAAAATGCCTAAAATTATAGAAATTTATTATTAATAAAAAACAAAGCTATTAACTTTAGGTACTTTTTCGCATCATGATGTTGCAAAATGTTCA
>JAIQZO010000092.1 GCA_021777055.1 Candidatus Anammoxibacter sp.
TTATTGATAATTTTACAAGCAAACATATTAAGCGATAAACAATATATTTTATATTAAGCATTATTTGGATATCTATAATTATTAAAAATACTATTTCTGGATAGCTTTTTTCAGGTCTCTTATTGACAACGCTACCAATAATTTATGCGTAAGCCCTTAGCTTAAGCCATATTTTAGATTCATTTTCGTTCTAAGTAGGAGTCATTAACTTCATTACTTGCGAATCTCTTGCACTCACACTTTAAATCTCATCCGAATTTTTGTAATTCATTTATTTGGATAGTCTAAAAGGTAATAAAAAGAAAAGTAAGTTTTTACACTTTTCATATCAAGGTGGAATCATAAATATATCTCAACTCTCCACAACTTCTTCAAAGTATTTTCTGCAATTGTTTTCTTTATTGATTTCTTAAATAATTTTAATAAAATATATCTTTATTATCGACAATATATATTTCAAATAAAATATTTTAATGAAAGGGGCTTTTTATGAATGTACGAAGAGTAGTTATAATCGCCATTTGTGTTGTCTTATTTCCTATAGGTTTAATTTCACTCTTCTGGTGGAGATAGCACATCCTGACTTAATTTATCTGGCATCCGCTCTATTATACATACACCGCAGTGAGAATATTCTTGTGGGCTAGGAGCTGACACAAAAGAAGTTGACCTTAACATGCTTATATGCACGCCAACATTACTAGATCGTCAACGCTGCTATTAATCCAAATCAGAAGTACGACCTTCGCTGCGTTGAGTATTTGTATGATTAACGTCTGGATAATGATAATATGAAGGTAAGTGTTAAATCCGTAATTTATTAAAACCATTTCCTTAAATTACAAAATCGGTTTCCCCAAATTAAGTTTAGCGATAATTCTTTTTTTTTAATCGAATTATTTACCTGTATCAAAAATCCAGACTCAAGTATTTTTGTTTGCAAGGCTGCTGCAACATATATTAACTCCTGGTAGTAAATAATACATTTCCAGCAAGAGAGTATTACTACTCAGATACTTATCCATATCACTATCTTAAGAAAATTCGTACTGCAGTTTATAATAAAGATTTTGAGGATTTCAGGATCTGTATCAATACCGCATATAAAGACTACAAAGATATAGATTTTTACCAACCTATCTTTAACTCCCCTTTTCACCCGGATTGGTTTAAATCCATCCCTACAGAACCTCAATGGAACGTATTAGATAAGATAATACCTGATCTCATTATTAGATTAGATCCACGGGATGATTTCATCCCTCTTTTTATAAGATTATTATAAAAGGCAGGAAAACCCTCAGAATTCTGTTCTAGAAAGAGTGGGAGTGCGGTCACAGGCAAAGAGTGTAATACCCGCGGAACAGATACCTACTATTTCAACAATTCATATCGCCGTAATAACTTACTGAAATTACTTTTCTCTACCCCTGCATGTCTCGCCGCTTCATTCTGTGTCTTATAAAGGCCCAGCAAGTTAATTAAATATTTCTTTTCAAATACCTCCTTTGCTTCTTTTAATGAGTATGAATAAAGGCCTTCGAAATCGTTTGCTTTATATGTTTTTGTATAGTCATCAAAACTAATATCTTCAGCGTTAATAAGCTTTTTCCCTTTATTATAAATGATAGTTTTAGCCATTAATCTCTGCAACTCCCTTATATTACCTGGCCATTTATATGACAAGAGTTTGTTAATTGCATTTATGGATAATTCCACCTTATCCAATCCACCTTCTTCGCAGGATTTATCCATGTAATGTTTTGCAATCATAGGAATATCTTCTACTCTTTTCCGTAATGGCGGTAATAGAACTTTTGCATCTCTTAGTCGAAAAAAAAGGTCTTCTCTGAACTCCCCATCCCTTACCATATTTGCCAGATTCTTATTGCTTGCGGCGACAACTCTAACGTTAATATATTTAACCGCATTACTGCCAACAGGATTAATCTCTTTTTTTTCAAGGAAACGCAATAGTTTCGCCTGTAGCTCTGACTTCAGGTCTCCAATTTCATCTAAAAACAGAGTGCCGTTATTAGCATACTCTATTTTTCCCGTATGATCGTCAATAGCGCCGGTAAAGGAGCCTTTCTTATGCCCAAACAGTTCAGACTCTAGCAGATCCTTCGGTATTCTACTACAATCCACCACAACTAACTCCCCTATTCTGTGGCTTTCTAAGTGAATCGCCTCTGCAATTAACTCTTTCCCTGTACCAGTCTCACCTTCTATTAATACAGACAAATTACTATCTGCAACTTTTTCAACCTCAATCAGGACTTTTTCTAATCCTTTACTAATACCTATTATATTGTTAAAAGTGCCTCCTCTTTTTTTTCTAAGTCTTTCCCTTTTTAACGCTAACAATTCTTCTATCTTCTTTAATCTGTCATTTAGCAATTCAAACTTTAAAGGCTTTGTAAGAAAATCATAGGCACCTTCATTAATACCTCGAACAGCAAGCTGCACATCATCAAATGCGGTAAGAACAATAACATGTATACCTGCAAAGTTTTCTTTTACGCTCTTTAACACATTAAAACCATTTTCTTCATCAGCCGGTTCACCATCCCTGAAAGGAATGCCTAGATCAAGAATTATCAAATCAACACTTGAAGAATTATGGGCAACATATTGCAAGGCATCTTCTTTATTTCCAACCCCATGCACTTTAAAACCTTTATCTTTTAATATATTGCTTAAAATTTTTAAAGCATCACAGTTGTCTTCCACAATCAAAATGTCTAAACTCATCTATCGTTAACCTCACCTCTCAAATTTTTCTATACAAGGCTTTAAGCTTTTGGCAAAAAATCACTGAACCATTATAGAACACATTAGAAAAAGGTACTCTGGCAGATCACTTAATCAAAACACGCAAATCTAGGCAAACTTTGAAGCTAAATGTCCAATTTATACCCTTAGACGTTCTATTCTTTTCTTTTATATTGCCAGATTCTTAGCCTTTACAGGAAGAGTAACAAAAAACCTTGTATTGCCAGGAGCACTCTCAAATTTAATATTCCCATCGTGACCTTCTACAAAACTGTTACTAAGAAACAGTCCGATCCCTGACCCAGTACTGTCTGATTTGGTAGTAAAGATCCTTTCTAATATTTTATCCTTATAACAATCTTTTATGCCATTCCCATTATCGCAAATCTGAACCTCTACGTTACGATCATTCGTCTTTACTATAATTTCAACCCTTCCATCATCTATTCCTCTCTTATTTATAGCATCTATCCCGTTCTCAATAATAGTCTGCAATACATATATTATTTGATCTGCTTTACACGAAATATCACCCTCTATTTTTTTTGGCCATAGAATAGTAATGTTCTTTTCACGCTCTATCTCTGCAAATCGAACCTTCGCAATATTAATTATTTGAGATAAACCAATAGTAGATTTCTCATCTTTATAATTAATAAGTACATTTTTTGTCATTTCCTCCGCATCAACTGAATATCTATATACACGCTCAAGGCCTTCCTTAATTTGCCCCATGGGTTTAGATTCCAAATTATCCAATAAGTAACTTACGGATAATTGAATATTGTGCAGCGGCATTTTACATTGGTGCATTAATGCTCTAAAATTCTTAATAGTTTCATCTAAAATCCTGTTATGAGATTTATAATTATGCAATGCGGTAGCGGAAATATTCCCAAACCAATTTAAGGCATCAACTTCTATCTTCTCATAATCTTCAAATTCAATGCCCTCAACAACTAATATCCCATAAAAATTACCTAACACAACCATTGGAAAGGCAAGCAAGGATGTTGATTTTTTTGATAGAGGCAGAACATCTTTATAGTTTTGTTCGTCTATTCTCCTGACAAGTAACGGTTCCTGTTTTTCAAACACATTTTGAACAAAGCCTTCAAATTTAACATAACCACTGTTTTCCAGAATAATTCGATCAACATTAAGGTTTTTATGCTTAGTTATCTTAAATCTCTTATCACCCTCTCTTTCAACAATTGCCACACCTAAATCACGTCTAGAAAAAATAGTTTCAACTGCCTCAGATAAATTAGTAAATATTTCATCAAAGTCAATTGTAGTCAATACTTTCTCCTCAAACATCCTAATCTTCTTTTTTATTACACCCCTTCGTATAGACCAAAGAAATTCATCAATTTGGTCTATTTCCAAAGGTTTTTTTAAATTTTGAAAATATTGATGAGCCCCATTCTTAATCAATGACACTGGATTAGGAATTCCAAATCCAGTTAACATAATGAAACATATATTTGGATCAATTTTCTGTAACTCTTCAAATACTTTAGTACCGTCAATTCCCGGCATGCGCAAATCGCATATTACCGCATCAAATCGTCTATCATTTTCTGCTTTTATTCTTGCAAGCCCCTCTTCCCCACTTACTGCATATTCAGCAGTAAACCCATTAAGATTTAATTTCTCTGTTAACGGTTTTGCTAAAATATCCTCATCGTCATCTATTATTAATACTTTTATCTTGTTCATCAGATTAATCCTCCTGATTAACTGGAAATTCAATTCTAAACCTTGTCCATTTGCGCTCTTCACTTTCAACAAAGATATTTCCTTTGTGCTCTTCTATAAATCTTTTACAAATTGACAACCCTAATCCCGTACCTTTTGCATGATTAGTTGTAAAGAAAGATAAAAATATTTTATCCATGTTCTCTTTTGATATACCTATGCCATTATCTTCAAAGATAATGTTTATGTGATTACCTTTCAGAATTGTTGTGATTTTCAATGTATCACCCTTCTCTTCCATAGCTTTTAAAGCATTATCAATAAGATTTAAAAATACCTGTTGAATCTTAAAGTAATCAAATTTTACTGCTTTAATATTCGCTTTATCATAATTTATAATTATCTTAATCCTTTTTGCATTGCTAATTGATTTGACAAACGCAACAGTGGTATCCAGGAGGTAATGTATATCTTTTGACTGTATCTCCAACTTCTCCATTTTAGCAAACTCTTTTATCTTATTTATAATGCCAGCAGCTCTTGAAACCGATTCAAATATACTATTTATATTTTCATCAAAATCATACCGTTTGAGTTTGAGCTTATCACTTATATTACTGGCGCTAAGTTGTATCCCGGTCAATGGTGTATTTATTTGATGTGCCATCATTCCCGCAAAATTGATCAGGTTCTGAACAAGCTGATTCTCCATGTTTTTATTGTTCCGTTCTTGTTCCTTAATCAATTCACAATTATGAATTATTAAAGCTAAATAATTAGCAAAAAACTTCAGCAATTGTTCATCCTCGTTATGAAACTTCTTTCTTCTAGATGAGGCTATCATAAAAACACCTTTTAAATTTCCATTAAACAGCATGGGCAAAGCAAGTTCCGACTTAATCAGCCTGTCTGTTACAATATGTCCGGGGAAGTTAGTAACATCATCTATATTTATAACTTTCTTTTCATTTGCGGCGATTCCCATTATACCTTCGCCTACGACTCTAACATCTCCCTCCTTTAACTCCTTGATATTCTCTATCGCAAGAAATCTAAGTTTTCCTTCACTTTTTTCTTTCGAATCAAGAATTGCAATTGCCCCCATACCACATTCCATAATTTCTAGACTTTTGTGAAGTGAGATCTTCATTATTTCAGAAGGGTATTCTTCTGTAAATGGATTATAAGTTAATGCTATACTTTTTAACAAATTAAACCTATTATTGAGACTCATCCTGTTCAAGAGAACACCTGCTAAAGCTCCAAGATTTTCCAATATATCCTTATCCTCATTAGTAAAACCATTTCTCTCATTTTTATGTGCGTCAATCGTACCAATTACTTCAAAGCCATCCATTAATGGTGCTGATATTTCTGAAACCAGAAATTGCTTTTTTTCTATCATTTCGTGAAATTTTTCTTTTCCTATCTTATCTTTTATGATTTGAAAGCACTCTTCCTCTTCAAAAATATTATCTATTTTTATAGCTCTTTTTTGTTCAAAAACCTTGCCGCAAATTCCTTGCCCCACAGGTATCACCGGAAGGCTGCCGGGTTGCCCCTCCGAAGTTCCACACATCTTTTTTAATTCGTTGTTTTCTTTATCCATAATCCTAATGTTACCAAGATTGGCATTCACTAATTTGAGACCACTTTCAAGAATCTTTTTCATCAGTTTTTCATCATTTTTCTCTGCCCTAATATCTTTCATGAGTTCATTAAGAAGTTCCAATCTTTTTACTTTTTCTTTTAGCTTATTATCCACAATCTCATAATCTTCAAGCTTGTTTAATGCGATGGATGTTATAATTGCCATACCTTGAAAGTATCTCATTTCATGTAAATCAAATGATCTATCTGTGCTAAACAAGCAATACATCCCTTTAACCTCATCTTTTGTTACAATAGGAATAAGCATTAAACTCTTCATTTTATCAAAGAAATCACGATATGAACGATTATCCGCATTCTCATTCCGCAACTTCATAATGCCATTATTCTTTTGCGGGTCATTTATAATTTCAGGTTTGCGGCTCTTTAAAATATCACTGAAGACAGGCTCTTCAACCATAAGCTCCCTTAAAATAAAATCATAGCCTTTTGTTTCATCTATTCTTACAAACGCATCACCTTTTCGTATCCTCAAAATAAAAACAGGCTCATGTCCAAATATTAACTTGTACTCTTTTTCCACATGACCAACAACAGTTCTTAAAAGATCATCTTTATTTTCTATAGTTTCAATATTTTTTCCAATTTCAATTAATCTTCTTAATTGGCTATCTTTCCTGTTCATTCTGCCGCTGGCATAATATAACTCAATCTTGGTTAAAACATTTTTAATAATGAGTTTGAGTAACTCTTTTTCTGGTTTTTCTATAAATCTGTCATTATATAAGAACAGTAACTCCCCCACTTTCTTTGCATTATTAACGTGTTTAAATAACAGCGGAATGTACAATAACCTGTTACCTACATTTTCAAGCTTAACAATATTATTAAGAGTACGAATCCACATGCGAGGATCATCTATAATCAAACTTCTATCGGAACTAAACAAAAAATCACTTACCGGTGGTTGTGTAATAGACACGATATCTTTGTTGTTACTATTAGTTTTCCCAAACACCTCAAGCTCATACTTGTTCAACAGTTGATACCTCAAGTTTAAAAATCCATAATTGGCACCCAACAACCTAATAATGCTTTTTATTCCGGATCTAACATCTTTTAAATCTTCATAATCAACAGCACTACAAATTTCATCTAAGTCATCATTTCCTATATAACCTTCAGACATTATTTATATCCTCGTTAAAACAATCTTAAACAAAAGCTTTTTCTACGTGAATTGGTTAATAACTAATCTATTAAAATCTATAATAACAAAAACAATGCCAACTACAATGAAAAGGCATAACAACCTATCATGTTACTAATTATTACTTTATGAATATAACGAAATCTATAAATAGCAGAACCATATTTGTGGTATTTCATACCACACTAGTAAAATACACCACACATCTATAACTAATAAATAAACCATTTAGATATTATAAATAATAACAACTTATCCCCGGATTGATTCTCATGAATGGTTTTGCACTCTACAAATAAAGCATTAACTCCACTTGAATTTATAATATTTGTACATAGGACCATTTGTTGTATTTTCTACAACATCATATAGAAAGCAATTTAATCCCAATACAAACACAGCAAAGATTTTATCATTTATAACAATCAATATAACTAGAAGTTAGGACTAAAACCAAAAAAAAAAAAAATGAGTAACTATTTAGCGTAATTAATATACTTTTTCATTGAAATCTGGAATTTCATCATTGAATAGTAATGTTAACGCCTGAACAAATGTCATTAAATTCTTTTTTGCCGTTGATAAATAACTTCTAACTCGGCAAAATATTCT
>JAIQZO010000093.1 GCA_021777055.1 Candidatus Anammoxibacter sp.
AAATGCCTAAAATTATAGAAATTTATTATTAATAAAAAACAAAGCTATTAACTTTAGGTACTTTTTCGCATCATGATGTTGCAAAATGTTCATAAATATGGAACATTATTGCACTGCAAAAGGCTAACCGGACAATGCTGAGAATAAATAGGAAAAGGTAAATTTATACAGATTTAAAGTGTAATGGGCATAGATTAAATAAAACCAAATGTAGCCTAACGTCTTTACCTCCATGTATTTACTTTTAGCTTCTTTAACAACTCTTTCCCTATCTGATTTTCTGGGTTCAGAGAAAGGGCAAATTGTATACGACGCATTATATCCTCTTTTTTTAATCCATTACACTGTGTAATGTACGTATCATATTGGATTTGTGCCAACGCGATATTAATACTTTCTTGAAAAGGATTAATGGATAACGATTTCTCGAACGCGACAGCGGCATCTTTATTGTTTTCACCTGAAAGGTATAACTCGCCTAGAGTGTTCCAGATATCGTTATTCTCCGGCATTAAAGGTATAAGTCTTTTAAAATAATCAATAGCATCCCAGATATTTCCCAACTGAATATACAGATTTGATAAATTTAACAAAGATTTTGCATGGTAAATCTCTCTTTCCAAAATCAATTTGTATTCCGCAATCGCCTCATCAAACATATCATAACGGTCATAAAGAAATGCAAGACAAAAACGTGCAGAAATGGACTCGGAATCAAGCTTAATAGCCTTTAAGTATTGGTCAACGGCACCATAAAAATCACCTTCCAATTCCAACACCTTGCCTATATTAATAACGGCTTCAGTATTACCAGGATCGAACCTCAGGACATATTCATAGATCTTTTTTGCACTTCCAAATCTATCCATCTTTTCATAAGCATAGCCAAGATTATTTAATGCTTCGGCATTATCAGGTGCTAATTCAAGAACCCATTGGAAATACTTTACTGCTCTAGCATACTCATTTCTTGCAATATAAATAAAACCAAGGTTTATATACGCGGAGACAAAACTATTCTCATATTTTATGCACTTTTTATATGCTTCTATTGCTTTATCAGATTCCGGTTCATGTCTGTCAAGATAACACCCCTTATCAAACCATTTAATCGCAAGTTTGTGTTTATCCATTATAAATTAATCTTCCCAAACAAAGAAAAAAGCTAATATGCAATTTTGTAATGAATCGCTTACATCCGTATGTTCAATTCATTTCAACAATTTTGTTCATAATAAAGTCTCTGATCTCCCCCCATACGCAAACAGGGTCTATAAAAAACGAAGCAGTTAAGTTGGGATTCTCCTTTAGTGTCTTAGTTGCAATGGCCCCGGCAAGGTTTATCTGTTTCTCTTCAGTAAATGATATTGCCTCACTTAATACATTTCTGGGAATAGTAATATTTACTTTAGACTCCCCTATCTGTATGTTAAAACATTCTTCAACATCTCTGAAACCATTTACTTCTGGCAATTCTTCTCCCACTTCAGACACTTTTTGCCGCAAACCAGCAAAAAGCCTTTCATCTTTTTCTTTAGCTAAAACTATTTCAGAATTTTTCTCCTTGACTGCCATATTTCCCATGACAGGTAATTGAATATCTTCTTTTTTGACCACCTTCTTTGTCACCTTTTTAACTCTTTTTCTTGGCATCCTTTTTGGTGGAGCTGAAAATGTTACCTTTTGAAAGCGTCTACCAATTTGGTCAACAACTTCTGCATTAATTTCATCGAGCTCATTTGTCTCACCTGCTTTTAATGATAATTTACACATTTTATTAATTAAACGAGGAATACCTCCCTCCGAATGTCTCCATATATTTTCATATGCATCATCACAGAAAATCTTTCTGGTACAATTGGCAAGTAACAGACGTGAGTTAACATATTTTATCATCAAATCCTTACTTTCGATCTTGTCAAGTTTGCAATAAGTCCCTATTCTCTGAAACAAGTTTGCAAATTTTGGATTTTCCAAACGTTTTGCCAGCTCCAATTGACCAGCAAGTACTATAGTAAAAAGGTTTCGGCTATCATCTTGCATATTGGTAAGGAGTCTTATGCTTTCAAGGTCCTTTTGTGAAATAACGTTAGCCTCATCTATAAAAACTAATACCTTTTTCCCTTCATTAATGGTCTCAATCAATAACCTATTAAAATTTTCCAACAGATCTGCTTTCCTTTTTCCCTCGCACAGTTTACCCGTCAATTGTCCTATAATCTCCCGCAATAACTGTAGAAATGTTAAACCAAGGTTAGTTATTAATGCTATCTTATACTTTCCCTTTTCCAATGAGTCAATAACCATACGGATAGATAAAGTTTTTCCAAGGCCAACATTACCTACTATCACAGCAATAGACTCATCACCCTCTTCAATTGAAAACCGTGTATCCGCAATAGCGTTTTCCATAGTAATATGACAATCTACATACATACTTGGATCAGGAACATTATCAAAAGGCGGTTTGGTAAGCCCCCAATAGTCGTAATACATAACGATTACCTCCACCCAAAAGAATTATTTGTTAAAGTTAGTTTTGTGATAAATGTCACATCCAAATTTATACTAGCCATATATAATAAATATCGTACGGTTACAAATAAATTAAACAGCAAATAATTATTTAATTCACTATGTTCATTAAAAATGGAGAAGAATATGAATAAAAATAATATATACCAGCTAATGAGCATTAAAGCCTTTGAAAATCTTGATTACAACGATTTTGACGTTATAAATAATATTCTAATTCTGTCCAGATTTAAGCCCAACGATGTTATACTAAAAGAAGGTACCCATGGAGATTCAATGCATTTTGTAATAGAAGGGATACTTGAAGTACTTAAGGAAAATGACAAGAATGAGAGTATTCCAATTGCAACTATTTCCCATGGGGAATTTATTGGAGAGATTGCAATGATTGTGGGATTTGTACGCACTGCAACCATAAGGGCAAAGACAGAGGGATCACTACTTACCCTAAAGCGTAACGATTTTGAAAAACTAATAGAAACTCATTCAAGAATCGCAGCTGGAATCCTGAAAAGTATAGTAAAATTAGTTAGTATGAATCTTCTCAAAACATCAAACAATTTTGTAAACAGTAAAGAGAAAGATAACAGGTCTATTGCTATCTAATGTCATTAAGGAGATCCGGCGATGATGGAGACGTCCTTCAATTAATGACGTCTCTTTTTTCTAACAAATAAATCAAGAAACGCTTGAACAATATTAATCACATGGGAGACATCGTAAAATTATTACATTGCGCGTCTCTTCCGAAATTTTTACCCGGTTATCCAAACGAAACCCAACAATCCATACGGGAAAATCTTTTGACATCACAATGGGAACATTGTCCCTATTTTCAATGGAAATCTTTTTATCGATAAAGAAGTCTTTTAGCTTCTTACTCCCTTTTGAACCTAAAGGCCAGAAACGGTCGCCATTTTCTCGAGATCTGACATATAAAGGAAAATTAATCTTTGACAAATCTGCAACCTCTTCATTTTCCGTCTTCATATTCGCAAAATCTTTAAAAGAAAACTTCTCATATTCCATTACAGTTGCCTCAATCTTATATGTAGTACCGGTTAGTTTTGTTATCCCAGGAACATTTAATACAGTTTTTTTTAATTCTCTATTTGTCAGGTTCTTACTCAATCCCGAACCAGAAGGTATTAATTCATTTTCCGGCTGCCATTGAATGACAAATTGGCCGTCTTTTTTATAAACAGATAAACCTGATAACAGAATAAGCACCTTACGGCTACCGCCTTCTTTTACATAGTTTATGATGCGCAGGTATTTTTTATATCCTATCTGTTTTAGAGGAATGCCCATTTCAGTGAAAACATCATGAAGTAAACTTTGCTGTACAATCTCTGAAGACATTAAAAAGTTATGGACATCCAGAACAGACCTGTTATTACCTAACTCAAGAACAGAAGCTTTTGATAACGATGCGGCCAACTCGTCGATCACTCTATAATTAGAATTTGCGATCTTGCACAAATTTTCAATGGCATGTTTGATCCTTCTGTTATAACTCTTCTCTAAGGTAGGTATAAGATCCAGACGAATCTTGTTCCTTAGATATGTTTTTTCCATATTGGAGGAATCAACTCTAAATGATAGGTTCGCAGTTTCCAAATAATTAAGAATATCTTCTTTCCAGATATTTAATAATGGGCGAATAAGGGTTATTGTAGATTTTGCAGAAATTGGACGTGTTGATTTTATGCCGCATAAACCAAGAAATCCCGTTCCACGTATTATGCGATGGAGCAGAGTTTCTACATTATCATCTGCGTTATGGGCAACTGCAACATATTGAGCACCAACGTCTAAAGCACAAGCTTCTAAGAACTTGTATCTTTCTATTCTGGCAGACTCTTCGATTGAGAGTTTTGATTCTTTTGAAACCGAGGTAATGTCAATTTCGCTGATTATAAGAGGAAGGTTTAACCGCAGGGCAAGGCTTTTAACATAATCAGCATCTTTGTCCGATTCTGTTCCGCGCAGTTTATGGTTAAGGTGGGCTATATATAATTTGCGTCCAGGAAAAAGTCTTTGGTTTATATCATATAAAACATTAACCAAGGCCACTGAATCCGCCCCACCAGAGACACCGATTACCATGTGACATAAATCATTTATCAAACCGTTTGACTTAAGAAATCCTATTACATCACGTTCTAACTCCATCCTTAATCATTGTCAAACTGTTGTTTAAATACCAAATCCAAATATGTAAATTCATTTACACGCAGCTGTTCCGGCACGACCTCTATTGTGGAGTTATCTTCAAGTTTTAATTGTAAATAAGGTGATAACTCAACATCAATAATCTTCTTACCTTCCAGCAACTCTTTTACTTGTTCTTTTGTTAACTTTTTTTCCATAAACTCTCTAATTCTTTACACCTTTCATATTTCAATTAAAAAAGGAGTCGTCCAGAAATAACTTGTAAACAGCACCTTAAAGTTTACCAGAACGAAAAATAGCAAAAACTAATGAAAACCCCATCACCAAAGCAAAAACATATCCAACTATCCCCAAAACAGAAACATTACCCAGCACCAATGGGCCAACCTTTCCCATCATTATCATGGATGAACCTATTATTGTCGATGCAAGTATTACACTTAAAGCAAGCCTGTTGCTTGATTTATCCAGATCCGTTATTAATCCGTCCAATCCTTTATGCTTCATGATAATCTGCATGTCACCACCAATAATTTTCCTCAAAATGTAGCGAAGCTCTTTAGGTGCCTGTCTAATCAGGTTAGTCGCATGCCATGTACTGGCAGCCGCAGACTTAGACAAACTATCTATAGACATCCTATCTTTAAAGCGTCCATCCATAAATGGACTTACAACATCAATAAAGTTAAACTCCCTGTCCATTAAACGGGCCATACTCGTAACAGTAACAAATGATTTAAGCATCAGGATAAGATCTCTGGGTAGAACCATATCATGTTCCCTGGCAACCCTCATGGCATCAGAAAACGCATTCTGGATATCAACATTTTTAAGCGGTATACCGTAGTACTTATCAATAATTTCAAACAATGAAAGCCTCAGCCATGCCATATCACAACTAGCCGACACCACCCCCATTTCAATAAAGATTTCAACAAACAGGTCTAAGTCTTTCTTTATTAACGCTAGAGCCGCCCCAACGAGCTGCTTCCTCAGATCCTCTGTTACGTACCCCACCATACCAAAATCAATCATGGCAATGCAGCCATCCTTAGAAACCATCAAGTTTCCAGGATGTGGATCTGCATGAAACAGACTCTTTTCAAAATATTGGGACATAAATGCGGTAACCAGGTCAAATGCAAGCCTGGATCTGTTTACACCCATTATGTCAATGGCGTTGATATCTGTTAAGGTCGTATATTCAAATCTTTCAATGGTTAAGACATTATGCGTACTGTAATCCCAAAAAACTTTGGGAATCTTTACATTTTCTGTTTTATCAAAATTTTTAAAGAAACTGGCCGTACTTGACGCCTCGGAAACAAAGTCCAGCTCCCTCTCTATCTTGCGCGCAAATTCACTAACAATCAAAGCTGGCCTGTAAACTTTAAACTCATCAATTTTTCCCGCCTGTTCAGCTATGTAGGACAATATCTCCAGATCATTAAGGATAACAGAACCAATCCCGGGCCTTTTTACTTTTACAACAACATCTGATCCATCAAGAAGCGTTGCTTTATGTACCTGGGCAATAGAACCGGAGGCAAAAGGCTTTTCACCAAACTGCAGAAACAGTTTGCGCACCGGGGCCTTTAGTTCTTTTTCTATTATTGATCTGGCAACAGAAGGATCAAAAGGTTTTACATTACTCTGAAGAGATTTTAACTCTTCAATAAAACTTTCAGGTATTATATCCGGCCTGGTGGATAAGACTTGCCCCAACTTTACAAAAGTAGGTCCCAACTCCTGACACACCGTAGTAACACGCTTTGCAAGTGAACCATTGGAAAGCTTAACGCCTTTTACTTTCTTATCCTGTAATCTGTTTAATAACGGAAGGTATGTATGCAGCCTAAGATTATACACCAAATGGCCAAAGCCATGCTTAACTAATACTTGTAATATTTGCGATAATCTATATATCCTTTTAGGAGTTTTGATAAAACCCGATATTGACATAATTTTACTTAAGGCTCAACCAATAACAATTTAGTGTCTTCTGGCCAAGCCCTTAATGAACTTTCACGGCAACAATACACAACAATAATATTAGACTCAATATTTTGTTGCAAACTTTAGGTTACTATATATTATGCGGTATTAATAAATTCTAAGACTATACTCAAAGTGATCCTAATCATCAATTTTAAGGCCTAGTTCTTTAAGCTGCACCTGATCTACTGCAGAAGGAGCACCAGTCATCAAACATGTCGCTTTTTGCGTCTTTGGAAACGGTATAACTTCTCTAATATCATCAAGGCCCAGCATTAGAGCTACCATCCTGTCAAGCCCAAGAGCTATTCCGCCATGGGGAGGAGCGCCATATTTTAGGCCATCCAATAGGAACCCAAACTTGCTTCTAGCACTTTCATCATCTATATTAAGCAGCTTAAATGCCTTTTTCTGGATCTCCGGATCGTGTATTCTTATACTTCCGCCACCCAGTTCAACACCATTAACCACAAGATCATATGCACGGGCCTTAACCTCTAACGGTTTTTCGTCAAGAATAGAGAGATCTTCACTTCGAGGTGAAGTAAAAGGATGGTGTAATGAATCAAACCTATCCATATCACTGTTAAACTCAAATAACGGAAACTCAACTATCCAGGTAAACTGAAAGTCATCTTTTTTCGTAAGATTTAATATTTTAGCTAGATTCAGCCGAAGTTGCGCTAATGACGAATCGACAACTTTATCCTTATCTGCAACAAATAAAAGCAAATCTCCAGGTTCAGCTTCCAACCTATCTGCTATTTCATCCTGCAGCTCTTTAGAAAAGAATTTCGCAATGGAAGAGGTCAATACTCGCCCATCTTCAACCTTAAACCATGCAAGACCTTTTGCACCGCAATCAGCCAAAGAAGCGGTAAGGTCATCTATATCTTTTCGTGAAAATTTTGAACAACCTTTAGCATTTATCCCTTTAACTTTACCACCAGATTCAACAGCTCCAGTAAAAACCTTAAAATCGGACTTCCCCGCAAGATCGGTAAGATTTTTTATCTTTAAACCAAACCGCAAGTCAGGTTTATCACACCCATAGGAGTCCATGGCATCTTTATAAGATAATCTTGGAAATGGTGTTGGAATATCAATCTCCAGTAGTTCACTAAACAGTTTCGCCATTAAACTTTCAATTATCTCATAAATATCTTCCTCATCAATAAATGATAGTTCAAGGTCAAGTTGCGTAAACTCCGGCTGTCTCTGAGACCTTAGATCCTCATCGCGAAAACAGCGTACAATCTGGAAATAACGGTCATAACCGGAAACCATCAACAACTGTTTAAAAAGCTGTGGAGATTGAGGCAAAGCATAACACTTACTCTGATTTACCCTGCTAGGGACAAGGTAATCTCTCGCTCCTTCCGGGGTACTTTTAGTCAGGAAAGGTGTCTCTATCTCAAGAAAATTGATATTGTCCAGGAATTTTCTTATTATTTGATAAGACTTATGCCTGAATATCAAGTTTCTCTGCATTTGAAAACGGCGTAAGTCTAAATATCTGTGTTTTAACCTTATCTCAAGAGAGGTAATGGTTTCACTTTCAGATATCTCAAATGGGGGAGTCTCGGAGCGGTTCAGGAGCTCAAGTTCGTCAGCAATTATTTCTAGCTTTCCAGTCTCCATATTGGGATTAATAGTTTCATCAGACCGTAATGAAACTACCCCTTTAACAGCAATAACAAATTCAGGTCTTAAGATACGGGCATTTCTGTGGAGTTCCTCTCCCGCTTCCGGGTTAAAGACAATCTGCGTAATTCCATAACGATCACGTAAATCAATAAAAGTTACACCACCATGATCCCTTGAACTATTAACCCACCCTGTCATAACAACGGTCTTCTTAACATCCTCTACTGTCAGCTCCCCACATGTATGTGTACGTTTTAATTTTGGCATAATAACACTTCCTGGTAAATCATCTTAAAATATTGAGTAATATCTTGTAACTAATCAGTATACCGTAGTCAGAAGTCAGAATCCAGCATGGGAGATGAATACGCCTCCAACAATTCGCAGACTTATTAAAAACAAATTTGAAATTTACTTGCCGGTTTTCACCATTCAGAATCCTGTTTTCGGACTACTGTATTCTTAATCTTTATTACGTTAAATAGTTACAATATCTTCATTTGTTCAACAATAATTTCTTAATAAACTCTGCCACTTTTGCCTTTTCAAGCACATTCTCATCACTAGTCTGCATGTTTTTCAACTTTACAGTACCGTTATCAATCTCATCTTGCCCAATCACAGCAACGAAATTAACCTTCAATTTATTTGCTGTCCTCATTTGCGCTTTGGGACTGCGGTCTTCATAATCCATATCAACAGAAATTCCCTCGCCCCTCAAACTATTTGTCAGCAAGAAACTTGCACGTCTACATTCACTCCCGATAGAGACAATATATACATCCGGCGCAGGTTCTTTTATATCAAACAACCTTTGCTTTGTTGAATCGGACATTTCACTCATTGAATTCTTTAATGCAAGCATTGATGCTTCAATACCGGCCGCAAAACCAACCGCTCCGGTTTCAGGCCCCCCAATATCAGACACAAGATAATCATACCGACCACCAGCACAAATGGTATCCCTTGCACCAAGGGATGGGTGTGTTATCTCAAACACTGTCTTTGTATAATAATCCAGCCCTCTAACTAAATGGGGTTCTATAACATAACCTATGTTTGAAGCTGACAATATATCTATTAACCCGTCAAAACTACTCTTGCAGCATTCACAAATATGTTCTCTTATATCCGGCACCACCGCGGTCACCTCTTTACACTTCTCATTTTTACAGTCAAGAACCCTTAACACGTTTCTATTCATGCGAGTATTACACAATTCGCAAAGATTCTCACTGTTTTTGATAAGCTGTTCCTTAAGGACCTCCCTATAACCCGGACGACACTCTTTACATCCTATTGAATTTATCTTTACTTTACACCCTGGCAGCCCTAATTTATCATACATTCTCATTGCAACAATAATTGCCTCAGCATCAAGCATTGGATCATCCGCGCCAATAGCCTCTATCCCCATCTGGTGAAACTGTCGTAACCTACCAGCCTGCGGCCTCTCTTTTCTAAACATAGGGCCAATATAATAAAACTTTTGAAACTTCTTTGTCTTATATATCTCGTATTCGACATAAGCCCTCATGACAGAAGCTGTACTTTCCGGACGTAAAGTAATACCCGAAGAATCTCCGTCCTTAAACGTATACATCTCTTTCTCAACAATATCCGTAACTTCACCAATAGAGCGAACAAAAAGATTTGTATCCTCAAATACGGGAGTTCTTATCTCATAATATCCTGCCAGCTCAAAAACCTCCCTGGCAGTCTCTTCAACGGCACGCCACAGCTGCCAATCACCAGGCAACACATCCTCCGTACCACGCGGAGCCTTAAGGATTTTTGCAACATTTTTTTTAGACATCATATAATCAACCAAAAGTAAGAATACGGAATTCAGGAGACAGAATTCAGTATAAAGTATAAATTTGTAATCATTTTACTGTTTCCCGTACCCGACTACCAGTAGAAATTATGCGGCTGTCTTCGATTGTTAATTTTTACCAACATCAACAAGAATAGAATTAATAAGGAAGAAACTAGTCAATTAACTATCGTTGGGGCAACCTTGTAGACTATTTTAGCCTCTATTTTTTACAAACGAAAACTCGTTTAGCTTATTAAAACTTTACATCCTTTAGACTGACAAACGATGAAAGTAACAATGCAGAAAGACTAAAATATACCACTCACGAAGGAATATCTGAAACAGCGGATAAGACAGCTCCAGTAAAGATCTAATTAACTATTAACAAGTTCTTGATAGAGGCCAACCAGCAGTTCAGCCTGCGATCTCTCCATAAATGCATGATTAAACGTAAACAACATTGTATAATCACCTAACGGGCCCTGAAAGAACATAAAATACGGGAGATGTCCCTTTATAACCCTAAGATAAATTGCATAATCCATTAAAGAGGTATCCATTTTCTCAAGAAATGTATTTGGAGTCAAAATGGAAGCTCTCATTGGCATATAAGTATACGTGGCTGTAAACTTTGAAATATTAACCATCTTTTTTGCAATCCAGATAAAAAGCGCCCTTGGTATACGATTAATATTCTGAAGAGATACCCATTCCTGTAAAAGAGAAGGTAAATTAGACGTACCATCCAATTTATCACTATGCTTATTAACAAAATCACGAAACAGAAGATCTGATTCCTTTTTAAATCGCCAGACCATCCTCCCTGAATAGTTACCTATTTCTTCATCAATAAGGCTAATCCTATTTAAACGCAGATTTTGCGTATGGCTTAATGCACATTCATCAAACTCGCGGTTACTATAAAATCGAAGGATTGTTTCTACAAGTTTTAGCATTAAAAACTTTTCCCTGGTTACTCCGTATTTTTTTGCATTCTCTTTTACAATTGACGACTTAATCTCTATTTTAATCCCATCTGGAGCAGAAATAGATTTTTTATCGTAATTCTTCAAATCAAGATGCTTACCCACACCTTTTGATTTTTTTACCGTAACGTATTTAATTATTTGTGAGAAATGAGATTTACGAAAAGAGGTCTCTTTTAAAAATTTAATAGAATTCGCCCTCATTTGACTATAATTTACATGAGAAAAAATAGAATCTAAATCATAACTGTTTAAAAGATAATATGCGAGTGCAACGGCAGAGATTCCATCTCCTATTACATGACTTATTGTAAATACAAATTCAGAACTGTTATCATCAGTTAGATAATCCAACCTGATAAACTGATAATTTACAAGGTCAAGGCCAAAATATTTAAAATCATCAGACGGTGAGATATTTCTCAGATCTACATCACCGGGAAGATTCTCAAACCTTAAATAAGGAGCCATTAACTCCTTAAAAAATAAATTTAAATGCGGGATTTTCTTCTCAATCTCAACGGCCAGATCATCAAGCCTTGGTGATCTGGTAAATTTAATAGAGTATGTCAGATTTACCTGCTCTTTTAAGAAAAAATGACATATCCCAAATAGATAATCAATGATGTTTATCATATTTAATAAGTTTTATAACAGTAAAGATAACCCCATACTATCCTAAATGGGGAGAGGAAATGCAAAATTTAGGAATTCAGATCTTGGTTAGATTTGGATGTTACTATTGACCAGCCCACAGGTACCGCCATCGTTATATATAAAGAAATCAGAATTGAATAACATTCAAATATGGCCAAAAGAGTAATCGCCAAATGTGGTATTTTATGTACCATTTGAATATATGTCAGATATATAAATAACTGTTTCTAATTGCTTTTAAATATCTCCACAAACTTCTGGAAACTTTCATTGCTTATAGGTTTCTTGAAACTGATTAGGTTGTCAGCAACAATTCCATGTTTCTTCCCCAAGACACCTATCTCTTCAATCTTCTCTATGGGCAATTTTCTACCTATTGAAAATGGCTCGCTTCTATCCTCCAAAGCAAGGAGAATTGTTTCACCAAGGCATCCCGGAATATCATTGCCATTCCAGTCAAACATCTTATACTTTTTCCTTCCGTTGCTGGGCAGTGTAACAATCCCTCCGTCAACAATCAAAACGTCTTCCCGCTTCTTCTTCTTTTCAATTACATCACGAGGTTGAGCAATATCAATAACAACGGTTCCTTTATCCAGCAAATCTGGGTCTATTATACTGCCGGTAGAAGTTGCGGTGAATATTATCTTTGACATCTTCAACCCATCACTAAGGCTATTTGTAAACTCTACATCAACGTCTGTTGTATCCTTTATAAGAGACACAAACTGTTTGAGAAAAGAGGTCTCACGTTTACTTACCAAGACCAGATTAACTCCTTTTTTAGCAAGTATTTGAGAAACTGCAAGAGATATACTTCCTGGAAAACCAACAATAGTTACCTTAAGATCGCTAAAATCAAATCCAGTCTCATTAACTATTCTCTCAAAAACCTTTATCGTTGAATGGACCGTAAAACAATTACCACTTGTAACCGGAATAGATATCTGTTCATTAAGTTCCTTTCCCCTGGAACCCACTACACCGGTCAAGCCACCAAGCCCGATAACTCCGGCCCCCCAATCTTTTAACCGGTCGCTTGCAACCTTCAACAGTTCGAGAGCCGCCCCCTGATTCTCCAGAAACTGTTCAGGAGCAAGATATACGCACAATACCTTACCAGCACACCTTGTACCATTTTCAGATACAACATTCTTAAGATCAAAGAGGTCTTTAACCAGCCCTTTTTTCAGGCATAACTCTTTTAATATGTCAGAGGTACCAAGTGGAAGAAATGGGATGCCATACGGAGGAAGCATAATACGCAGCTCACTCAGGCTCCTAGGATGCATAATAAATCCAAAATCCATAATATTGTTTTTTCCTCAAATACAATATACTACCCAACCTATCGTTAAAGTTCATGGTTAATTATTGTATAATTTAATTATCTGAAATTCCATTTGTGCAGAAGTGACCAACTTATTTTCCACTGTAACTTTGGCTTTAGCTAATGCTGTATTATCTGAAATGTCTACAAGCTTCAAATTCATGACGATCTGATCGCCAGGCCGCACATATTTTCTAAACTTAATCTTCCGATTCTCTTTTAACAGGATTTTTACTAATGTTCCAGCACTTTCCTTTGCCGTCTCCTGAATCAACTTTTCAGCCAAATGTACCAGAGATTCAATAATCATTGTACCTGGCATGACATGCCGCTTAGGAAAATGATCAACAACGAAATCTTCCGTCATTGTCATGCTCTTTACTCCAACGATGTAGTCTCCGGCCTTCAAATCCAGCACCTTGTCAACAAGGTTTAGATCAAAATGTCTGTCGTTATCAAACATTCCTGGTTCCCCAATGGATAAATCTGTTTCTGCAATGAATTGCTGAAGATCTCTACTTCCCACCAGTGAATAAGCCCTCTTTTTGACCATTTCCACATATTCCAGCTCTTCCATTGGGACAAAGGCACAAACACCGTTCTCTAATTCAGATACGACCTTTCCGTCAACCTCAACACTTCCGGCACACAGTGCATCTTCATCATGCAAAGTCTTTATTTCTGCCTTAATAAGCATTTGATCTCCAGGCCTGATGTCCCCCGAAAATTTTGTAGAATCAGTCATCACCGCCACTGGTTTAACTGCAAAATCCTTTGTATATATTACCAGCCATGATATTAACTGTGATATAGCCTCAATAGTAAACGATCTTGGTAAAACAGGAAAACCTGGTACAATGTTCACAAGATACTCATCACTGAAAGAAACATTCTTTATACCAACAGCAGACTTACCCTTTTCCAGTTCCAGTATTCTATCTACAAATAAAAATCTCATTATTTTTGTCACCAAATAATATTTTGGGAAAGATCAATTTACCATTCACTGTTTCTCAAAACCAAGGACAGCATACCTGCTATGCCCTGACCGCTGCCCCCACTCAATCATACTCATAGTCAGGTTTGGAATAATAGAAAATCTCTTTAAACTGCTAAATAATTTCTTTAGAACGTAATAAGTTGGTAGTGTATTTTCAGTGATGTCTCGCTCCATACTAGACTTAAACCCCGCACTTTCAGCAATTTTCTTATACTCACCCACTGTAAACTCTATACCTGCCCGTCCGAAAAAGAGTTTTATCATTTTTTTTACAATCTTCCTTCTTCCGTCAATAAAATAAAGCTTTTCTCTATCAGGGACAAAATCAGACATCGCAAATTTCCCCCCTTTTTTCAAAACTCTAGACACCTCTTTAAAAAAAGCAATTTTATCACTGAAGTGGAATATACACTCCACTGCAAGCAAAACGTCCACAGAATTATCCTCTAGCGGAAGCCTGCAAGCATCACCCTGAACAAACGAAATATTGTTACCATTACATGGTTCTACATTTTCCTGAGCAATAGCAAGCTGCCTTTCATCAATATTTATTCCCGTGATCCTCAAATTTGAATACTTTTTATTTAAGCTATCAATTGTCCCGCCAAATCCACAGCCAACATCAATCACACGTAAATCATCTTTGATCTCCCCAGCATCAAAAAGTACCTCGCACATCCGGTCTGCAGCAGATACAAAATCATCAATAGTACCGTCAGCACACGTTGGATCATCCCAATAGCCCCAGTGAACGTGCTGTCCAAGACATTTTTTAACTTCAGGGTTTCCACTTTCAATTCCATTAATAATAACGTCAAAATATGGCAAATTTGATATCGAATCAAACATTTTTCACCCTAAATGCACAAATCAATGTTGTTCTATTGAAATAAAACAGCAGCAATTTGTTATATTAATAAACAAGTAACAAGCTCAAAATAACTTAATTTACAATATTCATCATTCCAGGATTTTCCTGGCAATCAAGGTTGAGTTTTGACCACCAAACCCAAATGAATTAGACAAAACAGTATTTATTCTCAAATCTCTGGCCTTATTTGGAACATAATCAAGATCACACTCATCATCCGGGGTTTTATAGTTGATAGTTGGAGGTGCACAGTCGTTTTGCAGTGCAAGGATTGAGGCAACAAATTCAACTGCCCCTGCAGCAGAGATCAAATGGCCTATCATCGACTTGGTACTACTAATCGGTATTTTATAGGCCCTTTCACCAAAAACCTCTTTTATGGCTTTTGTCTCCACTTTATCATTTTTTGGAGTTGAAGTACCATGGGCATTTATATAATCTATCTCATCTGGAAATAAGCCGGCATCATTTATCGCATTTATCATAGCTCGGGACGCACCTCTACCTTCAGGGTGCGGATCTGTAACCCTGTATGCATCCATGGATGTTCCATAACCAACTAATTCTCCATAAATGTAAGCATTTCTCTTCTTTGCGTGTTCCAGTTCCTCAAGTACAATCACGCCCGATCCTTCCCCAAGTACAAAGCCATCCCTGTTTTTGTCAAATGGTTTTATCGCCTCTGTAAGCTCATCATTTTTTTTAGTCATCG
This sequence comes from Candidatus Anammoxibacter sp., assembly GCA_021777055.1. Classification (GTDB taxonomy): domain Bacteria; phylum Planctomycetota; class Brocadiia; order Brocadiales; family Anammoxibacteraceae; genus Anammoxibacter_A. The sequence goes on from JAIQZO010000093.1 coordinate 15,728, forward strand.
CCTCCAGCAAGCAAAAACAAGCCACACCAAAAGGAAAAATCATGGAATCATAACCTCCGGCTAAAGAAATATCCAATTCATCCCTCTGGATAGCTCTAAAACCGAGGCCAATTGCATGTGAAGCAGCCGCACATGCAGAAATTGGAGTATAACATTGTCCTTTGATTCTGTATTGGTTCGCAACCGTAACAGCTCCTAAATTTGCAGGAATGACAGAGAGTTCACCACTATTTGATAAGTTGCGGCTAAACGACTCAAAATTAAAGGATTTGTTGTCAGAAACATTTTCCTGAAAATCGCAAAACATGATAGGATCTTCTTTTGATATTGCAGTGTGAACGCCAGCACCAAAGGTTACTCCACACCGAAATGAATTCAGAAGTGACTCATCAATGCATGAATCATTAACCGCTAACCTTGCTGCCGCGTTGGCAAAATGGGCGCGCCGATCACTAGTTATATTCAGCACATCCATCCCCTTTAATATCTTTGCAGAATCAAATCCCTTTACCTCTGCGGCAATTCTAGTGGGAAAGCCTGAGGCGTCAAAAAGAGATATACCTGAAACACCGGATTTCCCGGTAAAAAGAGATTCTTGAAACTCTTCTTTTCCTATCCCAATGGGTGAGACAACACCAAGACCGGTTACAACTACACGCCTTTTAACTATTTCCATACCGTATATCTATCTGAAGCATAATAAGATAAACATTAATCAATACTACATTTAGGCATGCCATCACTGCCAAGAAATCCGCCACTGTTGAAGATATATGTATCTAGAGACTCTATCTTTCCTGATTCTGAAACTTCATGATGGGCGTAAGAGAGGTTGTCAATTTCAGCAACAACAGAACCGTCAACACTGATCGTCCCCCTGACAATTGAACCGTAATCGTTTGACGAAACTATTTCAACCAGGATAGATAACTGATCTCCGGGCCGAACCGGCGTAAAAAATTTAGCCTTGCCAATTTTCGCAAGAATAGTCGAATATTTATAGTCAGATGATATGGTTATAGCCCATCCCCCAATCTGAGCAACACACTCAACCATTAGGGCTTCCGGCATTATCGGGGACTTGGAGTAGTGATCAATAAAGTACTCCTCACCAATAGTCACGTTCTTTATACCAACGCAGCTAACCCATCTTTTTAAACTAGTTATTTTGTCAAAAAGAATAAAACGCATAGATTTAATGAATCAACATTATCTTAATTTATAAGCCATCTTAATATAATAATATAATTATTTGCTACTTGTCTGCGTTAGCATCTCAAAAAAAGCCTTTGCATCCTCAGGGTCTTCAAGCTCCTCAATATTAACATAGCTTAGTTTTCCTGACTTTACACTGGATTTTACCTTATCATCTACTAACACTTTTGCTTTAAACTCTACGCCACTATCATCGATAGAAGTCAATTCCACATTCAATACCATCCTGTCGCCAGGGCGGACCATACCGCTATACTTTACTCCCTTTATTTCCACGACCTTTGTCTTTACTGTATAATCCTTTGAAACAAAAACCAGCCATGAAGCCAGCTGCAACACCGCCTCTAATTGTAAAGCGCCAGGCATGATAGGAAATTTCGGGAAGTGATCCGCAAGGAAATCCTCTGACATTGTAACATCTTTAACCCCAACGGCAGACTTGCCCTTCTCGTACTCCAATATTTTATCTATAAGTACAAATCTCATATATAAACTCCGGTTCTATAGTCCTATGTACGAAACCTATGCGTTTGCATCTCCTTCAGCCAATATTTTTTTAACAATGTTAACAAACGTCTGAACCGTAAAGAGAGTTGGGATATCGTCAGCTTTAAATCCTTCAGTTATCTTATCCGGATTAATTTCCGGCATATACTTCTTTAATTTTTCAATACCCAAAGCAGTCAACGCTCCGGCAGAAATCAAATCTTCCTCTTTTACACCGTCAGACTCAAGAATATCCTTCTGCATTCCTCCCCTTGGAATCTTAACATTAAAAGCATTTTCTATTCTAAAGATAATATCCAGGAAGTCAATGGATTCCGCACCTAAGTCATCCATCAAGATTGCATCAGGCGTAGCCTCTTCCTTTTCAACATCCAAAGCTTCCGCTATCGCATCGGCCACTTTATCGTATATCTCTTTCTCGTCCATCTATCTACTCCTTTTAAAATTAGTAACGTTCCATCTATATTCATACTTCTATTCTATAAAAAGATACCGGCCCCACTTAATCAAGAATGTAAGAATAAGATCCCCAACCTTGATTATCTTACCGCAGAAATCAGTTCCTGAATCCACCATCAACGTGTAGAATCTCTCCAGTAATGTAATTTGCCATATCAGAAGCAAGAAACACCACCGCCTTTGCTATATCATCAGGCTTGCCAAGCCTTTTAAGGGCAATCATATCAAGGATATGATCTTTTGCCCTTCTTACAACAGTCTCACTCATCTCTGTTTCAATTACCCCGGGAGCTACAGCATTAACCGTAATCCCTTTTGGCGCGAGCTCCATTGCCATCGCCCTGGAAAAAGAATTTATAGCGCCTTTGGAAGCAGCATAATTAGATTGACCTTTTCCCGCCCTTTCAGATGCAACAGACGACATGTTTATTATCTTTCCGCTCTTTTTCATTATCATATATCTGGCAACTGCTTTTGTACAATTATAAACCCCACCAAGATTTGTATTTATAACTGCATTCCACTCTTCAGGCTCCATCATTACCAACAAATTGTCCCTAACTATACCCGCATTATTTACAAGCACATCAATACTCTTAAACTCGTTGAACAGATCTTCTATCATCTTGTCAACTTCGTCTTTATTGGCAACATCCGCTTTGAAACTTTTAGCAACGCCCCCAAAACCATTGATCTCCTTCACGACCTCCTCTGCCGCATCACCCATTTGAGTGTAATTTACAATTGTTATTGCTCCTTCTTTAGCAACATTAATCGCAATGGATCTACCTATTCCGCGCGAAGCACCCGTAATCAAAACTACTTTACCTTTTAACAACATGATAAACTTTAACGACCAGCAGCCGTCCCCTTTTGTAGAATAATATTAAGGAAGTCAATCTTTGAATTTTTTAACAATCAAAGCCGCATTTTGACCACCGAATCCCTGATTAATCGAAAGCGCCGCATTAATCTCCATCTCCCTCGCCGTTCCAGAACAATAATCAAGATCACAATCAGGATCTTGATTGGTTAGATTAATAGTAGGAGGTACAATTTTTCTATCAATTGCCAAAGCACATATCATCAACTCCATTGCCCCTGCAGCAGCACCCGTATGCGCAACAACTGGTTTTGTTGCACTAAGGGTGATATTGTGGGCATTATCTGCAAAAACAGCTTTTACTGCTTTCGTCTCCGCAATGTCACTTTCAATAGTACCGATACCATCAACATTAATATAATCTATTGCATCCGTATTTATACCTGCAATTTTACCTGCTTTTCTAACCGCATCAGCTATACCGCTACAACCAGGTACTTCTTCATATAAGTGAGTAGCATTCGATGTATTACCATAACCAACTATTTCTCCGTAAATCTTGGCGTCTCTCTTTTTTGCGTGTGATAACTCCTCAAGGATAACTATACCTGCCCCCTCACCCAAAACAAAACCATCTCTATCCCTGTCAAAAGGACGAAAAGAGCTACCGTCGTTACTATTAGCGGTCAACATATTATGATTATAATAACAGAAAAAATTACTCGCCATGGCAAGAGTATCGTATCCTCCGGCAAAAGTAACGTCCACATCCCCTCTTCTTATTGCCATAAACGCATCACCTATCGCATTAGAACCCCCTGCAAACGATGTTACAACATTATCATTCACACCCTGAGCATTGTAATAAATAGATATGTAACAAAATAGATTATTGCAAAGAGTCTTCAACAACCATAACGGATGAAGCCGGTCAAGACCCTCCGACCCGAACTTTGACGAATCAAACAGTTTATTCTCCTCATCCCAGGAAGCCTTTATTACCTCCGCCAGGTCTTTATTATCAGGACCCTCATCATATCCACCACCACCAGATCCAATTATTGCTCCAAACCTGTGAGGGTCAACCGAACAGTTTTCTAACCCTGAATCGTCATATGCCATCTTTGCGGCAGCTAATCCGAGTTTGACATTTCTGTACATTATTTTTAACGCTTTGCGGTCACTAATATAATCTTTCGGATTAAACCCCTTAACTTCACCGGCTATTTTAACAGGTAATCTCTCTTTATCACATAAAGTAACCTCACCGATACCTGATCGACCAGCAACAATATTTGACCAATTCTCTTCAACTCCAGTACCGGCACACGAAATCATACCCATACCTGTTATTACTACTCTATTATTCATTCTTGTTTTTTTATTAACTAAATAGTTACAGATGTCCCTAAGATTACACAACAAAACATTGCAGCATAGTTGAATATTTAAAGAGCCCGATACCAAACATTATCCAAAAACGATGCATCCCCACTTCGGTATAAATTAAATTCCTTTTCATACTCTTGCGAAAACCCCGGATACTTATAACTCCAGAAAACTATCCTTTCCACATCTGCCACAACAACATCCCCAACCGTTGCCTGACCTGACACTTGTGACCCAAAATCATTGTTTGACGAGATATCAACTTCAATCCTTAAAACATCGCCAGGACTAACATCTTTATAACATCTAAAATTATCTACGGAAAGCAGAATCGACAACGCCTCAAAATCAATTGATGCCGCAGTCGCCCAGCTACCAACCTGCCCAATGGCTTCAAGTATCATAGATTCAGGCATTACAGGACGTTTTTGATAATGGTTTGAAAAGAAGTCTTCACTGAAAGATACACTTTTGAGACCAACACATTTCCCATTCTTCTCAAACTCAACAATCTTATCAAACAAAAAAAATCTCATGTCACCAACCTTAGAAACTCAAAAGAAACTTAAATTAGTTTTACCTCTACCGGCAAAATCAAAATTAATGTGATGTAGAATCAAGATACTTTATTTCCACTCCACCGCAATGCTTTCTCTTCCAACATCAGTCTCCTAACCGCAAAACCGTTTAACGATCAACGTTGCATTTTCACCGCCCAACCCAAACGAATTGGACATAACAGTATCTATCTTGGCTTCTTTTGCAGAATTTGGCGTATAATCAAGATCACAATATCCATCAGCATTGTCATAATTAATAGTTGGAGGAACAAATCCGTCCCTGATGCTTAGCAGCGACACTATTAATTCAGCTGAAGCCGAAGAGCACAGCAAATGCCCCATCATTGATTTTGTGGAGCTTATAAATACCTCTCTTGCTCTATCGCCAAAAACCCGTTTAACGGCATCCGTCTCGGCGCGATCAGCTTGTACAGAAGACTGTCCGTCCGCATTAATATAATCTATCTCATTACTGTTAAGACCTGCATTCCGAAGAGCCATATTCATACATGCCTCAGCACCCTCAGCACTTGTAAAGAAAATGTCGTCGCCAGCATTTAGCCGATTGCCGTATATTGATGTGGAATAGCCCACAACTTCACCATAGATATTCGCTCCCCTCTTAAGCGCATGACCAAGCTCTTCAAGGATCACTATACCCGCCCCTTCACCGACAACGACACCGTTACGGTCCCTTTCAAAAGGACGACTAGCAGCTTCCGGTCTATCGTTGCTATGAGAGAGTAAATTGTGTAGTGCCAGATAGAGAATAGTAACGGTGTTTATAGACTCACTTCCCCCCGCAACAAATATATCAGCCTCATTATGTTTTATAGAGTTAACGGCCTCGCCCACCGCCTGAGCGCCAGCAGAGGCAAGGGAACAAAATGTCATATTAGGGCCTTGAATATTATAGTTAATCCCAATATGACACAAACTCATATTAGGTGATGCCATTAACGGCCACAAAGGATTCAAGGTTTTATACCCTTCGCTACCGAATTTGTGCGGATTAAAGCCCTTACCAATGTCAGTGGATGCTTCAAAAGCGCTGGAGACCTCGTCTATTGTGTACTGTGTACCCTCAGTACCTAAAGATACGCCTACCCTGAAAGGATCCAGCTTCTCAATCTCCAATCCGGAATCTCTAAATGCTAATTCTGTTGCAGCGACAGCAAACTCAATGGTCCTGTTCATCAATTTTAGAGATTTCTTCTTTTTTACATACAAGGACGGATCAAAACCAGATATCTCACCTGCAATCTTTACCGGACAATGGCTGCAATCAAACGAATTAACAGGTTTTATACCAGAAACACCCCCTTTTAACGCGGCAACATTATCTTCAACCGTCAACCCAACAGGCGAAACCAGCCCCATCCCAGTAACAACTACACGCCTATCCATAATCATTCAATACCCAAAAGAGCAAAACCCTCTTTCAGCATAAAGCCTCCACCTATTCCTTAAACTTTTCAATAATCAGGCTTACATTCTGCCCGCCAAACGCAAAGGAGTTCGACAGAACCAGATCAACTTTTCTCTCTCTGGGAACATTAGGCACATAATCCAGGTCACAGTCAGGATCAGGGTACTCCTGATTAACTGTAGCCGGGATCAAATCGTTATTTATAGCCTGAATACTTACTATCGCCTCAACTGCAGCTGAAGCAGCAATAGTATGCCCCAACATCGATTTATTAGAACTAACAGGCACATCATAGGCCCTCTTGCCAAAGACGTTCTTGATGGACCTGGTTTCGCATTTATCATTCAACTGCGTAGAAGTACCATGCGCATTTATATAGTGAACATCTTCAATCCCCCTGCCGGCATCTTTAAGCGCCCACTCCATAGAAAGCGAAGCTCCTCGGCCGTCAGGCGGAGAATCAGTTATACGATAAGCATTTGATGAACACCCAAACCCCGTTAACTCAGCAAGAATATTTGCCCCTCTCGCTTTTGCATGGGACAACTCTTCTATTAGTATCATCCCGCTTCCCTCTGCCAGAATAAAACCGTTGCGGTTACGATCAAAAGGCCTACTAGCACTTTCAGGCTCATCATTTCTTGTCGACAAGGCGCCCAGCAAACCAAACCCGGCAACAGTAAACTCACTTATGAGTCCTTCACATCCACCGGCAAGCATCACGTCCGAATCTCCCGATTCAATAAACCGCATAGCTTTACCAATAGCATGCCCGCTAGATGAACATGCGGTAGACGACGTACTAAGTGGACCACGGGCATTAAACATTATGGACATGATCGCAGCTGGAATATTTGCATTACGTCTAATGGGCCATAACATACCAAGATCCTTATAACTTTCGGGCATATATTTATTTGTAACGAAGGATTCATAGACATTTTCCGCACCGAAAACGGAGTCAAACTGTTCAAGCCCAGCATGCTCTTCTCCTGTCCCCACAGAAACCCCGAACATTACAGGATCCAGTTTCTTTATATCCAATTTAGCTGATTCCACTGCCATTTGCGCCGCACCAATCCCATGCATTGCGGAACGGGACAAAAACTGTGAAAAATTATTGTCATCCGGAACATATTTTTTTACATCAAACCCCTTAACCTCACCTGCTATCTTTGCGGGAAAAGTTTCAGGGTCAAACAATGTTATACGCGAAACACCCGACCTACAGTTAACTATCCCTTCCCAGGTACTCTCAACGTCAAGCCCCAGTGAAGTAACTGCACCCATGCCGGTAACAACGCACCGTCTCTTCTTATCCATTAATTAATGCCCCAATATCTACCAATGTACTCTCATAGTACAATATATTAACTAATACCATAATGCAGCGAAACCGCAACCGAAATACAGGAGTCAGAATTCAGAGAAAAGCATAGATTCCTTATTGTTTTACAATAGAGCTATTAATTGTAAATTTGTATTCACTTCCTGAATCATGTTTTTTGTTATTCTAACTTCTGACTCCTGAATTCTGTATTCCACAAAAGCTACAATATCTTAAAAAAAGAAGTTTTTATAAAATAATACAACAGATGTCAGAAAAAAAACAAAAAAAAAGCTCAACGCATACAAGGTTAACCGGATACGGTATCATTTTACAGATACAGATATGATTCAAACGGCCATATGTTTATATATAACCAACCCTGTACACATTGAGCCTTTTCCGTAAACCGTTGCCACGGCAACCGGTTTAATTATAGCGAAACGCCCCAAATTTGTCTATGCTATTAATCTTTTTCTTTCTGTTAACTTTCTTCATAATACCTACCATTGTACGCCCTGGCCCCACACCGTAAAACTCCTCCACTCCATCCTTAATCATATTTTCCAGAGAATGACACCACAAGACAGGACTTGTCAGCTGCTTTATCAGAGAATCCCTTATCTCATCAGGCTCACAGATGTAATTACCGTCTACATTTGTAGCAACAGGAATCTCCGCTTTAGATATTGATATACTCCTTAACTCCTCCTCCAATTTCTTACTTGCGGAATCCATAAGATGCGAGTGAAAAGCGCCGTTAACATTCAGAGGAATCACCATTTTTGCGCCACGTTCCATGGCCCTCTTTTCTGCCTCTTTAATCGCATTTATCTCGCCGGAGACAACAACCTGCCCCGGATAGTTATAATTTGCAGGACTAATAGCGCCCGCCCACTGGACATCATCACAAATATTTTCCACCGCCTCATTATCAAGCCCTATGATTGTAAGCATTCCACCTGGAGACTCTTGGCACGCCTCTTCCATGTACAATCCCCTGTTATGCACCAACCTAATAGCATCTTCAAACTTAATAGCACCAGCAAAGACCAATGCCGTATACTCACCAAGACTCAGCCCAGCCACAGCAAAACATTCATTACCAGAATCACCAAGCTCTTTAAAAGATTCAATAATCGCCAGGCTTGTTACAAGTATTGCAGGCTGACACAAAGAGGTCCTGTCCAGATCCTCCTGCCTTCCATTAAAACAGATATCAGCAAGGTCAAACCCCAGCACGTCATTTGCTTTATCGTAAAGCCTCCTGGCGCCAGCCGAATTTTCATAAAAATCCTTCCCCATACCGATATACTGTGCTCCCTGCCCTGGGAAAAGATACGTTTTTTTTGCGTTGCTAATCATTATAACCACCTCCAAAAAATAAACATGCAAAAGACTTATTACTCTAACTTACTAAACTTTCGCACATTTCATGCCAAAACAAAACAATACTCTTCACATTGTATACCGCCTCATACTATCCAACAAAACATGACCACCGTAAAGCTTTTAAAATACACCACTTACGCTAACCAACAGCAGGTATATTACCTGCCGCAATATTACCAAAATCTTCAATTTAAAATATAAATACTGAAAATGTTACATTGCGTATCAACAAAGACTATCCATTTAAACAAATAGTTGCAAGAGTGTTAAAACTAACATAACTCCTATAATATCGGCAAATTAACACCATACTAAAGTGTTACACATTGTAACATTCATATATTGAGTCAAAAAGTACCACAACGGCAGGCCTCGAGAAAGTCAAATTTTAATAACTCCTCCACACATTAGCAACACACAACACAACTAAGGAGCAGTCCCAAAATAAGTTGAGTTTCTAGTGTTTAGATTTTGGTTAAATGTAACAAATCTGATTGAACCAAACCGGAAGCGCAGCCTCAGCGGCATTGAGGATTTGGAGATTGAAGATTTGTTAAAGTTGGCAAAAAGATGAATGCGAGAAGCTCAACTTATTTTGGGACTGCTCCTTAGGATCTACACTTGAAACTAATTCAATTTATGCAATTGAAATTATAAATTTATTAAACGATAATTAAATAAGGGAAACGTGAAGCTTGAAACTTGAAACTTGAAATAGAATAATAAATTCCGATGTCAAGGTATCCAAAGATATCTAAATTAGCGCATTCGGTATGCTTTTTGCTCTAAAATTTTAATCATATTTTTAATCGCAGAACGTGGATTAAGATTAAGAGTATGATTAGGATTAAGGCCATAGCAACTTTGGCTATCAAGACTTCCATACATTATTATTAAAATGAAAATCTCCATCAAGAAATATGAGATTGAACTATTTACATAGTATCTAGAATCTCGCACCAAGTATTTTGATTACGTCTTTGCCATACTATGTACAATTTATAAAAAAGTATTTTCAGGTATAAACCATGGATATAGAAAATGATTTGCAGAAATTTCAAACCAGAAATTTAAGGGATCTGACGGAAAAAGATATGCTCTTTCTAATAGAAGCCTATGCGTCTAGGAGAAAAGACTATAACAATATAGCCAGTATAATAAAAGGCGATGAAGAGATTATCTGCAGAATGATCGATAGCGAAAGAGTCTTCAACAAAGTTATGGAGTGTAAAAATAGAATCATTGAGATCTCTCCATATTTCCTCTTTTCATTACTTTTAAGAAAATCTTTTAGAGAAAACCGGAAAAACCAAAAATTTATCGATATAGCATTGGAACAGTTAAACAGTTCTGACCCTCTTATACCATGGAACGAAAAGAGACTTATGGATATGCTTAAGGATAATGGTATCGCAAACTATATGGCCAACATGCTAGCTCAATTCACAAAGAGCTTCGATCTTTTCAAGACATCCCAAAGCGACAAAGAGAACACCCATCATATAGTTGACATGATTGAAGATTCAATAAAATCAGACAACAAAAGAAAATTTTATATTTTCTGCCATATAGGAGACTACTCACTATTCTTAACAGGTATGCTATCAAACTATATAGAATACGGAGTAGTCCACAAGCAAATGCTGCTGGACAAAGACTCTTATGTCAGTTTTGGCAAAGTATATTACAGCCTAGCTTCCGAAACTGATAGCGCTAAGAAAAACATGCTCGCGGATACATTATCCCAACTTTCAGAGTGTTTTGAAGTTTTTGTTCAAGTGTTACATTTTATGAACCGTAAGTATTTTTTGCGAAATTAATATACTCAAACTGATAAAGTGACCAAAAACTCTATATCTATATATAGAGATCACCATTACTATCACACTCTAAACTATTAACAATGATAAAGAAAATAATAGGAACAATGACGACCGGCACACTACTTCTATTTTGCAACATCTTGGTCGGCAACGACAACATCACAATCGCCCAAAGAGTAGCAGACCTTGCAGATGAATGTGTGCAAAAATATCCTGCCGCAAACTTAATTTCCGCTGGGGAATATTTCCACGAAAGCAGAGATAAGTCGTGGATTATTGTTGACGTCCGCTCAAAAAGAGAACGTAACGTATCCCACATACCTAACGCCATAAGTAAAGAGCTGTTTGAAATGCAGAAAACAGGCTTTAAAGAAAATTTAATTTTAGTATACTGTACGGTTGGATGCAGGAGTGGAGCCTATTCAGAAGAACTACAAGATGACGGTTTTAATGCATTTAATCTTTACGGCGGCATACTTGCGTGGGCACTTGAAGGTGGAAGGTTTATTACTCCAGAAGGAAAATCAACAAACAGAGTACACGTATATAGCAAGAAATGGAGCGTACTACCCCCAGCCTTTGAATCTGTATATTAAGTTAGGCTGAAGGCTGAAGCTTAAAAGCAAAATGCAAAAGGCAGTATTGTGGGGTTTTACATTTCTTCCGTACACTTAAAAAGCTTTACGCTTTTACCTTCAGCCTTCAGTCTTCAGCCTAATCACCTAAGATTTGAATTATGATAGAAGAAAACATATTTGAAAGATTAAAAAACAATTCCGTCATTGATTACAAAGAGGATAAAAGCTACACACCGCTGTTTTTCCAGTTAAAATTTCATAATGGGCAGGCCTACCTTGCGGTTGTTGATCAACAGAGCAAGAAGGAGGTTGAAGTTGACAGCCGCTATTATAAAGGAGATACCAGGTCTATATTAAAATCTATAGAAAAGATCCAGGAAAAGAGTAGTTTCTCCATCAATTGGGATCAACCTGAAAACAGGGTTTACTTTTATGAAAACGATGCACTGCTGTGGCAGTTAAAAAAAAGCAACAACTTTGTGGATGCTAAGTTTAAAAACATTGAATTTGTAGAGGGGGAGTTTGAGATTTCTCTCCATATAGAAGGGGAAGAGGACCTTAAATGCGTAGTTTGCCTTTATTACAATGACGAAAAAGTAAATAACTTATCAGTAATAACCGAAAAGCACATCTTTTCATGCGGACGTATCTATGAAACCCAATCTCTTGGCGAAAATTACCATATGATTAAATGGTTTGAGACCACGTTCCCAAGGGCAGAGCTAGAGAAGTTTCTCTCTCTTCTGTTTTCACATTTTGACAATATTAACGTCAAATTCGAAGAGTATAAACAAAAATATGGCCAACCATATAAAGTCAAACCCACAATGATCTTTGAAAAGATCGATAAAAGAAAATCCCTGCATCTGAACATTGGAATCACACTACCCGGATTTGATATGGACACCGTCAAAGAGTATGACATCAGGAGGATTGCAACATTAAATGAAATGGAAAAGATTATTAATATAAGGGAAGTTGATTATGGTGAAGACACACTGCACGTAGACTCTTTTAATAAACTTCTAAAAAAATACAGCAAGGAGTTAAAGGGCAAACCTCTATCAGACTTTCTTTCTGATGGAGCATTTTTTGTAATAGAGGAAGAACTGGCCGCGCTATTTATTCATAGAGAGCTACCTAACCTGTTAAGAAATTTTACCGTATTAGGGGCCGAGAAATTAAAGTCATATAAAGTACACGCAGCAAAGCCAAGATTAAAGCTTGCTCTTAACCATGGCATAGACTTCCTGGAAGGCGATGCCAGCCTGGAGATTGACGGCCAAGAGTTCTCTCTATTTGATGCAATAAACCAGTACAAAAAAAGATCATACATCCTGCTCAATGACGGGACACACGCTATTGTTAACCAATCATACATAGATAAACTAACTCGTATCTTTAAAAAAGAAGATGAAAACGTAAAAATATCGTTCTTCGATCTACCACTTGTGGAAGATATGATAGACGAAAAGGTTTCTGAAGAGTCATTTGCCCACTCACGAGAGGTGTTTCTTGGATTTAACAAACTCCAAGAAACAAAGGTTACTCTACCTGAAATAGACGCAGAACTAAGAAACTACCAGGTACAAGGGTATAAATGGCTTGATTATCTGCATACACACAATCTCGGTGGCTGTCTGGCTGATGATATGGGATTGGGAAAAACGGTGCAAACCATTACTTTACTCACTTCTATCTATAAGGAAAAGAGGCCTCCTTCGTTAATCGTGATGCCTAAAAGTCTTATCTTTAACTGGGCAAACGAGTTTGTCAAATTCAAGACTAACCTCTCTTATTATATTTATTATTCTAATAACCGGGACCTTTCGGATGCTATGAAAAGTAATATAATACTAACAACATACGGAATGGTTCGTAATGACATCGAACCCTTGAAAGAAGAGAGGTTTTATTACGTAATTCTTGACGAATCTCAGCACATAAAGAACGTTAATGCCCAGATTTCAAAGGCTGTAATGCTGTTGAACAGCGAACGCCGCCTGGCATTAAGCGGAACGCCTATAGAAAATAACCTGGGAGAACTCTACTCACTTTTCAGGTTTCTCAACCCATCAATGTTCGGATCATTTGATCAGTTTAACCACCATTATGCCTTACCCATACAAAACCGTGAAGACAAAGAAGCAGCAAAGGAACTCAAGAAAAAGATCTATCCCTTTGTACTCCGAAGGCTAAAAAAAGATGTACTAAAAGACCTACCGGACAAAATAGAACAGACACTTTTTGTAGAAATGACATCGGCACAAAGAAACCTTTATGAGCAACGAAGGCTTTTCTACTATGAGGCAGTAAAGACCCAAATATCAGTCAACGGCATTAAAGGCTCTCAATTCTTTATTTTTCAGGCTCTTAACGAACTAAGGCAGATAGCATCAACACCGGAATCAAAAAGCAACGGCCAGATATTTTCACCTAAACGTGAACTCTTAATCGAAAATATCCAGGATGGCGTTGCAAACGGACATAAAATCCTGGTTTTTGCCAACTTCCTGAATTCAATTGACAATATTGGTACAGATCTTAAACGTGAGAAAATTGGATATCTTATGATGACAGGCGCCACCCGTGATCGTAAATCCGTAGTTGAAAGGTTCCAGAATGACCCAGAGTCAAAAGTATTCCTCTTAACATTGAAGACCGGCGGTGTGGGGCTTAATCTTACGGCGGCAGATACAATCTTTATTTTCGATCCATGGTGGAACATTGCAGCGGAAAATCAGGCTATTGACAGGACACACCGTATTGGCCAGGACAAGACAGTTTTCAGTTACAAGTTAATCACTAGAAACACTATAGAGGAAAAGATACTTTCCTTGCAGGAAAAAAAGAGGGAACTCTTTGATAGTGTAATCTCCAGTGACAGCGCATCCATTAAATCACTGGATGAGAAAGATGTTGAATTTATGTTGGGATGATTTATTATACTCAAAGTAACCATGAATTCGAAAAAACAGTAATAATATCATCATTCACAAGCTAAGGAATTTTTATCGTATGAATGAAAGAGTACTCGCATCTGAGATTGCGGAATTCTACAAGACCCAAGATTTATTAGAACTTTGTAAACAAGGATATATAAAACATATCTTCAGAAACAACGAGAAACGTTTCGAAGGACTAATAAAATTAGAACAAAAGGAAAACAAACTTTTAGGTGTATTAAAACAAGATGAAATTCGCATACAAATCCCTACAAACCATAACGACCTGGTTAAAATTTTCTTAATAATATTCTCTAATAAAGATATCTTAGCTGAGCTATATAACATTCTTCCTGAAAATGTCAAAAATGCCATAACCATAATTACCTGGGAAGGATCAAAACAAGTTCGCTTTCTGGAAGAAAAATTAGGAGAAAAGGTACTTATAAGAAAAAAGGGAATCCTTAAAGGCTACGATACGGTACATGTTAAAGATAAATTCACAATTCTTTCACTTGACGATGAATATTTCTCTTTTATGTGCACTCACACCATAAGCCTTCCATCAGAAGTAAGAAAACTGTTAAAAAAAATTATACCCACACCGGATGGGTATAATATTATACCCATACAAGATATAGAAAAAACGGAGTTCTTATACGAATACAGAGAGAAAATATTTCTTGAGTTCCCTCTCTGTTTAAGGTTTATCAATCAGGGGGAGTTAAATACAGGCAAAAATGGCAAGCCTTTAAAATCCGCCCTTAATAAGCTAAACCAGGTTTGCGAAATTGAGGAGTTTTACAAGAAAGGGCAGAAGAATACGGTATCAATTAAAACAAAATTCCTTGCCTCATTCCTCTTGAATGCAATCAACATTAAAAAGGGAAACATCAATCCGCTGGATCTGTTACAACAATTTAAAGATGTACACAAATCATATTTAGAGATGAAGAGTCAGGTAGATGGAGTTGAGATGTTTCTCTCCCATTTAAAAAGGACGTCAAACTATCAAGATCAAGATGGAAATGCTTACGCTACATTGTTTCAACTTGTAAGAAAACTCCCGGCAAACCAATGGGTATCAATGGATAATCTTTGCAGGTATGTAAAACTACACGATTTAGACCCGGAAATATTTTCATTGGAACTTAGAAGAGAATACATAGTAGACATCTGGTATCACAATCATAATAGAAAAAGGAGATTTGGTGATGATTTTGATAATGACCTTGATATAGATGGTATGTACTACGACCTAGTAACCGTACCATTAATCAAGGGAGCAATGTTCTTTTTTGCATCCTTAGGCCTTGTAGATGTTGCATACAACCACCCTTCAGAACAGATAAAGACTCAGGATATAAGTTTTACTGGCTCTCCATATGGTGGTCTTAGATATGTTCGGCTCAATGACTTCGGAGCATATATCACAGGTAGTCTAAAGAATTATACGGTATCAGTAAAACAAAATACAGAGACTGCAAATGTAATCCTGGACAATAAAAGACTGGTTGCATTCCTTGACGGTAAAGACAGGCTGAAAGCGACCTTAATGGAAAAGATGGCAGAAAAGATGGGGGAAAGCAGCTTTAAATTCAGTTACAACTCTTTCTTGAAAGGATGCAAATCAGAAAAGGAGATTAAAGACAAAATCAAATTGTTTAGAAAAGAGGCACCAAAAGATATCCCTTCAATTTGGGAGACATTCCTTGAAAATGTATTGATACGGTTTAATCCCCTGAGGCAGATGCATTCCATGTCTATATATAAACTATCAAAAGACAAAGAGCTTCTCCAGCTTATAATAAAGGACCCCGTATTAAAAAAGAACATCCTCAAGGTAGAAAATTACCACATTGCCATCGAAGATGATAATTTCAATATTGTAAAAAAACGGATAGAATCTTTCGGTTATATTATGCCCGAGGAAAACAAACCTACGTCAGGAATCATGGACAATATTAATGATTCCGTCTTAAGGAGAATTTTTAACAGTTAGGGTCTGCGCATAAATGACTTGTTCTATTGGTCATAGAACAAGTCATTTATGCCTAGCCACTTAATTAGTGTTTGCCATCTCCTCAAACACTTTATCCTTGACGCGATGGAACCGCTTAGCAATCCCAAAGAACAGATGAAAGTCTATCTTTGGCAGAATGAACTCTGATTCAACCATAGTCTGATATTTTGCATGGGGGTGAGGTTTAAATTCCGAATATATCTCGGCAAAATCGTCAAACCCATCTTTTATAATATCCATCTCCTCAACATTCATAGTACCAAGCCCCTTGTTATGACACAAAGGCAAATAAGGAACATAACCAAGTCCTGTTAAGTTTGCCATAACCGTATCAAGTGCAATACTGTCCATACTGCACATAGCAATCCCTAAAGGGATCTCCGTGCCAAACATAGGCCCATTACCCTCCATCCCCACATATCCGTCCAATATACTGAGGTCAGGATATGACGCCTCAATAACATTTACCAGATTAATCTTGTTTATCGCATTACTTCTTATTACCTTCTTCACGATTAATCGTTCGTTAAGTTCCATAGCATGAACGTACGGCCGCTTGGTTAGCACGCACCCCATCCCATTCTTTGAACATCCTGTAAAGACAAAGGTATCGTGTGTCTTCGGCAGTGACATAGATATGGAAAACATCTCTTTTGGTAATGTAGAAATAGAACCGGTAACAACACTTCCGTTAAGCTGCAGAAACTCTATCGGTTTTGATCCGAAGTTTGTTAAGTCAGATAGCTCTACCTTTTTAAACAGTTTTGGAAAGTGGCTGTAGATGTTGGTATCCATATACTTCTTAAAAACAAATGAGTTGTCACCTACAACTATTCTTTCAAACTTATCATAAAAATAGCGAATTACCGTATCCAGGGTCTCAGGTCGGGTTACAGCCAAAGGAAAATGAGTATCAATGGCATTTACTTTTATAAACAAAGAGTCCGACCCTTTATTTTCTATAGCCCTGTCAATATCACTACCAATCAACCCTAAAACATTATTAATATTTTCCAGCCTGTCGCCGCCCTTTAGAATGGCAAGTCTTGGCATTTATTTATCTCCGTTTTATACTTTACTACATCAAATTATTCTTCCTGAAATAATCAATTAGAAGTTCCTTTATATGGATACCAGCCTTTCCATTTGGATGGTTATCATCAGGTATCCTCATTTCCTTCCAATTATTCGGAGCATCCACAAGAGTACTAATAGTATTAATACCCTGGAATATATCCTCATAGTTATACTTTTTTTCTTTCCATCTCCAATTAATTACAACAAAATGGGCTCCATGGTCTTCACTGTACTTATTCATCTCTTGAACAATCGCCCTTGTTAACTCTTTAGGTTTGGGAGGAAAAACTCCCAGCAATTTACCTACCCTCATTTTAAGAAAATCTACCAGATATGAGTGTCTATAATTTTCAAAAAGAAGAGGCCTCTTTTTCAGATAAATGTGACCCTCGCTATCCAGTGCAAAAAGCGGTTTTGTTCCAACGTACCTTGCTCCCCGGCGTAACATACGCCTGTCGTAGTTCCCGTTTCTAGTCACATGGCTTGAAATAAATGTGTACACAACTACTTTTGTATTAAATTTCAGCAAGAACTTCCTTAAGGACATCAGTGTCTGATCCGAACCATACCCCTGAACCCCAACATTCACTACTTGATAAGGCATGTCACTGACATGGGCAAACCGCCCGGCAAAACTCTCATCATACTCTAGACCATGCCCCATGGTAAAAGAGCAACCAATAAACAAGACCGTAGGTTTAGAATAATCAAACTGAAATCCAGCATGTGGTACACGGATACCATCTTTGTCGAAACTAACATTAATCTTCCTCTCCCTAAAATCAAAGGTAGTGGATTTATTGGGAATATAAGACCAACCCATGGTTTCATCAAACTGACCGAAAACGTTTTCGGGAGGCGTCCACTCTGCTTTAAATGGAAAATTCATAGATCTGAATGTTAATTCTACTAGAGTAAAAAGCAAAAGGAATGTGACAATATTAATAGAAACTATTATCCCAATCTTTTTTAACGACCTTCCGGTATCAGATTTGTCCATAATCTTAAATCAGAAAAAGCAGGAAATTATTTTATTACGGGTGCAATATTTGCAATAATATACAATGTTTACTAAAATCCCAGATAAAAAGGAATAATTATTATATAGTGAATGATACAATATTCACAATATTTTTAACATATCAATTTTTCTTGCTGACCTTAACGTCCTTCTAAAATAAGGGTTATAATTCAGACAATATCATATGAAAAAAAAAGGTATTAGTGTAAAGGAACGAATAGATCTGAAATCTTTTTATAAGAACGATGCCCTGTTCGGCCATGACAAAAAGGAACATATTGTTGCGTGCGAGCTCACAAAAGATGAAAAGATACATCTATTTTGCCGTGAAAACGGCAAAATAGTTTCCACAATAGAAGAGTTTAGACCGTTCCTTTTCCTTGCAAACTGTGAAATATTAGATGAGTGGGACGGAAGAACAGAAAATAAAGAGTTAAAAGGCGATGAGTATTACAAATATTTAGCCTTCGCAGACAGCTGGTCGGAAATTATTGAGCTGACAAAGTTTCTTAAAAAAAAGACCAAGTTTGCACCCGGAAGCTTTCAAGCCCCATATTATTTTCTTAACGATCCAATCCTCCAGTATCTTCTCTTGACAGGCCGAACTTTTTTTAAGGGGATGGAGTTCAACAGCATTGTAAGGCTGCAACTTGATATTGAGACATACTGCAAGGAGGGGTATGAATTCTCCAACGCTAAACGAGAGGAAGACCGCATTACAGTAATTTCACTGTCTGACACCCTTGGATGGGAACTGGTAATCTCAGGAAAGGATTGCAGTGAAAAAGAGATGTTGGTCCAAATGGTTAAAGAGATTAACGATCACGACCCTGACATTATAGAGGGACATAACATCTTCAATTTTGATCTTGAATATATTAAAGAACGGGCAAGATTACATAAAGTATCACTCAAATTAGGCAGAAATGGCACGACTGTAACATCCCGCAAATCAAGGTTCAACATAGCGGAAAGGAACATCACATACACCAGGTTTGATATATTTGGACGGCATGTAATAGATACTATGCACCTGGCACAGATGTATGACGTAACATCAAGAAGCCTTGAAAGTTACGGGCTTAAGTCAATAGCCAGACATTTCAACGTTGCAGCACCGGACCGTACATATGTGCCGCCGGAAAAGATCAGCTGGATGTTTGATAATGATATAGACACGCTTCTGGCATATGGTATGGATGATGTAAGAGAGACAAAGGAGATCAGTAATATCCTCTGTCAAAGCTTCTTTTATCAGTGCCAGATATTTCCATACAGTTTTCAAAATATTGTTGTCCGCGGAAACGCAACCAAGATAAACAGCATCTTTCTGCGTGAATATTTGCGGGAAGCCAGCTCTATCCCAAGACCATCCCAATCCAAAAACGTAGTTGGAGGATATACGGATATCTTTATGCATGGAGTCATAAACAGGGTCTTACATTGTGACGTTCAATCCCTGTATCCATCCGTCATGCTGGCATTTAAATATTTCCCGCAAAAAGACCATTTAGGAATATTTCCAGTTCTTCTTAATGATCTTAAGAATTTTCGGATTCAAGCCAAAGAACAAAAACAACAGGCAAAAACCAAAGAAGAGGAACAGTTCTTTGAAGCGTTACAGTCTACCTTTAAGATCCTTATAAACTCATTTTACGGCTACCTGGGATTCTCTTTCGGACATTTCAGTGATTTTACGGCGGCAAACGATGTCACAACCAAAGGAAGAGAGCTGATAAATGCGATGGTGGACTGGCTTAGAGAGAAAAACTGTAATGTGATAGAGATAGACACGGATGGGATATATTTTGTACCACCAGACAACATAAAGACACCTGGTGACGAGTATAATTTCACAGCAAATCTCTCAGATTCGTTGCCAGAGGGGATTAATACAGAGCTTTCAGGACGCTACAAAGCGATGTTCAGCTACAAGATGAAGAACTACGTTCTACTGGATTACACAGATAAAATAACAATTAAGGGCTCAGGCCTTAAATCCAGGGGACTTGAAAAGTTCCAGAGAACATTTATGGAAGAGATGTTCAAATTTCTCTTGAATAATAGTAAAGAGAAGATTGATATATTGTTAAACAAATACATTGAAGACTTAATGAATCATCGATGGAAAAAGGAGATGTTTCTAAAGAAAGAGACTCTTCAAGAATCACTTGATATCTACACCGAAAAGATAAGAGAAAAAAAACGTACCCGGTCTGCACCTTATGAACTGGCCTTGCAGTCTGGTAGGAGCTACCAACCCGGCGATGTTATTGCTTACTATGTTACCGGCAGTAAGAAAACAGTAACAGCGTTTGAAAACTGTAAGTTTGCTGCACACTGGAACCCGGATTCACCGGATGAAAATGTAGAGTATTACAAGAAAAAATTACTGGCATTGTATAAAAAGTTTAGCGCCTTTTTTACTGACGAAGTGACTGGAACATCATGACCTCCCCAATATTTCATTATAATGTATGACCATTAATGAAGTAATAAAAAGGACTTACATATTTAGTGATTAAAGTTTTGGTTAGATTTGGATGTTATGATTGCATGGTTCCGCAGGTGTCGCCTCTGCAACATAGAGAAAAGCACAATTGAATAACATTCAAATATAGCTAAAATTGGTAGAGTAATCACCAAACTATTCATATTAGAAGAACGAAGGAATGCGCATGTAATAATTTGTTCGGGTTGATAAAACCAAACCAGAACCGGCACCATAACATCATTGAGGATATGGTGATTGAAGTTTGGGAAAAGATAGCCTAAAGGTGAGCATAAAATGTACAACTTATTTCCAGACGTCTCCTTAGCTGGAAGATTAAAGACAGTCTTTTGGAATGAGAGGAATCCATTAATTTAACTTAATCTACCCCAAAGCATTGAATTTGACCTTAAAGGTGACACCTTTATTTTCCTCACCTTCAACCAGTATGGTTCCATTTTGCGCTTCAACCGCCATCTTGCAAAATGCAAGTCCAAGCCCCACACCAGACTTTTTTCTATTTTTACCAGATTCTATTTGAAAATATTTGTCAAATATTTTTTCCTTATACTCTTCGGGTATCCCCTGCCCATTATCTGATACACTGATAGTGGCCCACTTATCATTTATTGACGTTGATATTATCAGTGAATCCCGGGTGTGCTTCAAACCATTATTTACAAGGTTTTGCAGGATTCTCACCAGCAGTTTACTATCTGCCAATGCTATTATTTCATTCAATTCAGTCTTAACTGACAAATGTATGCCTTTCTCTTCAGCCTGAGGAATAAATTGATTGTAAATCTCTTTAACAATCTGTGATACGTTTAAAGGCTCAAGAGTTATAGGCATCTTGCCAGACTCAAACCTGGAAACATCAAGAACGCTTTTTAGCAATACAGCTATATCATCAACAGCTCTAACAATTCTCTGGGTATTTTTAGTCGTAGATTCATTATTATCATCACCTGCTTGCATAATCTGCACAGACCCTTTAATTACACCTAATGAATTTCTCATGTCATGGACCAGCATATGTGCCATTGTATCACGTGCCAATTCGGCCTTTTGTAAAGCAGCATAATTATCCTTCAGTCTTTTAAGAGATTTTTTCAGTTCGTTAGTTCGTACATCTACAGTCTTTTCAAGATTGTTACGTTCCATAGCTAGCTCATCTTCAATGAGCTTACGCGCAGTAATATCTTCGTTAATTCCAATAAAATGTTTTATTGTACCATCCTGACCTCTAAGTGGTGATATCGATACCAAATTCCAGCAAAGCTCTCCATTTTTTTTCTTATTCTGTAGTTCACCTTTCCACTGATATCCCGCAATAATAGTATCCCATAAACGTTTATAAACTTTAAAAAGTTGTGCCCCCGATTTTAGAATTCGTGGATTCTTGCCAATGACCTCTTCTGGTTCATACCCTGTTGTTACTGTAAACTGAGGATTAACATATTCGAGGTTACCTTGCGGGTCAGTAATCATTACAGAAACCGGACTCTGCTCAACCACTTCTGACAATACGCTCAATTCAGCATTGGCCTTTCTCTTTTCAGTAATGTCTGTTAGTGATGTCCTGCATAACCCGGTATTGTCTGAACCTTCGACATATATACTTTCAAAATTAGCATGAAATTTACCACCATGTTTCTTGATGCATCTTAGTTCGCATGACTGAGCGCTTTTTGTCTTAAACACTTTCCGAAGATACAGATGAAAACTATCTTTGTCCTCATTGGCAACATAATTTCCAAACCTTGATTTGAAAAGCGTATGCCTTTCTATATCAAGCATCCTGCTTGCGGTTAGATTTACCTCCAGAATAATCCCATCCTTATCAAGAGTAAGATACCCTACAGGCGCAAAATCATAGAGATTCGTATACTTACAATGAGATGCTTCAAGCAGCAGTTGAGTCTGCCGAAGTTCTTCATTCTGAATCTCCAGCTCCTCCTGATGAACCCTCAGCTCATGGATAATCTTCTGGACATCGGCTCCGGAATCTTCATCAAACGATGGATCCTTTAATCTAATTTTTTCTTCTGCAAGGATTCGTAACCTGGTGAATTCCTTCTTTAACTTTTTCATTTCATTTCCTTTTACATCTCCATGCACAACAGGAAACAGAGCATAATTGCACACCATGATACAAGACAGATCATTGTAACGAACTGATAGCAGCCTAACTGCTAACAACTCTCCCTTCCTTTATCTTCGTTATATCTTTCATGATGTAAATAACGTGTGACACCTCTCCATCATTGTTAATCGTAGGCAACGCAGTTACTTCAAAATGAACATTAAATCGTGACTCAAAGAAATCATACGTTACAGGCCTCTTTTCATCTATAGCCTTCATATGCGGGCAGTTAAAGGTCTCATTGCCAGAACAATGTAGCACATCAAAACACTTTTTCCCAACAAATTTTTCAGGTTCACTTTTAAAGAACTTAGCGTAAGCCTTATTCACTCTAAGTATCTTACGATCTTTATCAAGGAAAGAGACTAAATCGGTTACTAGATCTAAAGTAGTGTCCATCTCTTTGACTATCCGCTTGGCAATCGATTCTGTCCGTTTACGTTCCGTAATATCCACAAATCTAATAACTACTCCATCAACAAGGTTTTCTGTTGTTCTGTAAGGCAGGATATGCATGGAAAACCATTTACCACCTTTTGCCTCTACCTCCGCGTCTTTTCTTTTTAGTGTGTCAAATACTTCTTCCGCTTCATTAATAATGTTTTCATGCATCACTTTTGAAGTAATATCTCTAATAGAACGGCCAATATCAGATGGTATCAGACTAAACAATTCGGTTACAGACGGAGTATATCGTTTTACACATAGGTTTGTATCCAGAAAAATTATTCCCGTTTCAATACTAGTAAGAAGGTTATTCAGATCGTTATTAGCATGTGATAATTCCTCAATCTTTTGCTGAAGTTCCGCATTTACAGTTTGCAACTCTTCATTCGCGGATTGCATCTCTTCTTGGGAGGTCTCCAACTCCTCATTTGTTGATTGCAACTCTTCATTTATAGATTGTCTCTCTGTAACGGCACTTTTACGTTCCATGTTAGAGCATTCAAGTTCTTTAATCGTTTCCAGTAAATATTGCTTTGTAGAGTTTAGTTCCTGTTCAAGCGCAACGACCTCCGGGCTGATATCATTCTCATCTGGAATAACTTCTTCACCACTTCTTTTATTTATGCCGGGAACAAAATCATCAAATACTATCAAAAGTAATCCGCTTTGGTAATCGGAACGAGAAAGCGGTTTAACAATAAGATTATAGGTCAGAAATTCTTTACCATGTCTTATCTTCAGTCTTTCATGAATAACTGGTTTTCCCTCTTTTACAACTTTATGAAGCACCACGCTTAATTCATACCTAAGACTTTCCTTTGCCATCTTTAAGACATTATAGCTGGGTTCACCAGCAGGAACAACGAGATATCTCTCTATTGCCCCATGTGAATAGATAACCTCATACCCACCATTTACCAAAACGCACGCAGGAGCATATTCTCTGAGAATAGCCTTGTCCATTAAATCATGCGCTTTAATTGACACTGTCGTTCTTTTTTCTAATGTTTTTAATCCCGAATCAATGGGGAAGAGATTCTGTCGCGCATATTTGAAAGAGGTCTCCAGCCCACCCCCGGTCTTGTGCTGAAAAAGATTATACTTTATATCGATAGATGTAAACGTATCAGAAAACGCACCGATACTTTCCGATGTGCCCATCAAGAGATAGCCGTCCTGATTTAAAGAATAATGAAACGTTTTTAGTATCTTTTTCTGCAATGTTGAATTCATATAAATTACGAGGTTGCGGCAACTAATCAGATCTATTTTTGAAAACGGAGGTGACTTAACTATATTGTGTATGGCAAATATAACCATCTCCCTAACTTGCTTTACTACCCTATATCCGTTTTCTTCCTTTGTGAAGAATTTACCTAACTTTTCTGTAGAGACATCAGCAACTATGTTTGCAGGATAAATACCTTTTCGAGCAAATTCTATAGCATCCGCATTTAGATCTGTAGCAAATATTTGTAGACTAAAAAAACTGTTTTCTTTCTCCATATGTTCTAAAAACAACATGGCGATTGAATATGCCTCTTCCCCGGTAGCACAGCCCGGTACCCAGATGCGTAATGAACGAAAAGTATGATTTTGCTTAAACAGGGAGGGTATGACCTTCTCTGTTAGCAGATTAAATACGGCAGGATCTCTGAAGAAGCTGGTTAATGTAATGAGAAGGTCTTTATAGATATTCTCTACCTCTTCAGGCTTATTACGGACAAGATCATAATAATCAGTTATATTATTAAGCAGATTAATGGCTATTCTCCGCTCAATCCTACGTTTAATAGTACTTTGTTTGTATTGGCTAAAATCGTGCCCTGTGCAGCTGCGTACAAGCAGAAGTATCTTTTGAATGTAATCCTCGTAATCCGCCGGCTTATTATGTCTCTGTTCATGACGTATAACGTATCGATGCTTTACATAGTTGATAAGTTTCTCAGGCATCTCTTCTACATTCAAAACATAATCTACCAGGCCTGTTCCCATTGCGCTACTTGGCATGCCACAGTATCTGGCCTGGTTCCTTTCCTGAACCATCGCCATTCCACCTGCGGACTTTATTGTTTTCAGCCCTAATGCACCGTCACTTCCTGAACCTGACAGAATAATACAAATGGCATTCTTGCCTTGATCTTCGGAAAGGGAACGAAGAAAATAATCAACACTAAACCTCTTTTCATGAGATTCAGCAGGATCAATCAACTGAAATGCACGGTTTATAACTGCAATATCTTTGCCTGGAGGGTTAAGGTATATCTGGTTCTTCTCTATTTTCATGCCATCTTTAATATGCAACACCTTCATCTTTGTATATTTCTTCAAAAGAGAGTCCATAATACTTTTATGCTCTGGAGCTAAATGCTGGATAACAACAAAGGCCAAATTAGTTTGAGAAGGCATGTTGGCAAAAAGAGCTTCAATTGCAACCAACCCCCCAGCAGAGGCTCCTATACCTACAATAGGAAAGTCTTCTTTGTTACAGTCAATGTTCTTTTCTTGGCTCATAAAATATTTAGTTAGTAGATTATAGGAATCAATAAGTCAAAGATTTGTATTAGAGACTTCGGCGGAATTTTTAGCTCTTAAGTAAGCGCAAAACTTTTACAAAATTATCATTTTTCGTTCTTTTCTTATAAATTTATCAATCTTTCATTATAACAGAAAACAAAGAATTGTTGAGCTAATTACAGATCACAACACAAATTAAGCACCCCCTAAAGCAATAAAGGAAAAAATAATAGCACACCCTGTTAATCTTCAAGAGTTATAAAATTGTCATAAAATACCTGGCAACAACTAATCTCTAATGTGCCACCATTACTCCTAAACAACTCCATTAGCACTACTTCCATTTAATCACCTGCAAAAAAACTATCTTTCTGATTAAATTGTTTTTTACAAGAAAATCAGCACTCGAAATCACAAGATTGCAATAGAAATTACAGATAATAATAAATATTACACAAATGTGTAAACTTAAGAAAAAGCAAACCTTATGATGCACCTTGGTAATTTTATTGAGCAGAAATCTTCTTTATATCTCATGTTGGCACAGTTATCGCTTATATAGAATTTAACATCAGGCGGATTTTTCGCTTTTATATATTAATGTTAGGTGGGGTGAATAATTGCTATTTTATGAGGAAATTCTCTAACAATGTTTAATGCCACAAATCAAATCCAAAATGAACACGTTTGCAAAGCTCATATAAACTATGAAAAAGTCTTGGCTGATTATTCACAATATTCAATTACGACTGTTGATATTAAAGCATTAAGCGATAAAGGAGTTAACCTGATAGCAAAATCACTTAATATTGATTCCTGTAATGTATTAGAGCATGTTCCGGAAAGCAACTGTTTTATCATGAAATCTGGTGCGGGATGGAATGGACCTATTATGGAGAATTCCGTTATTGATGTTGGGGATAATTCTCTTTCGAAATATACGGTAATGAACAAAGAAGCTGTTATTGCAGAAAATCTCCATACAGATAAACGCTTCCATGTCTCTTGTTTACTTAAGAACCATGGAATAACAAGCTGTATAACTGTAAATATTAATGATGGCAGAAATCTTTTTGGTGTGTTGGGAGTTTATTCAACCAAAAAGTTAAAATTTGCCGAATGCGATATATCTTTCTTACAAGCCATGGCCAACATTCTTGCAATGTCTATCAATTATGCAACACTCCAAAATAGACACAAGGTATTATCAAAAGCAATAGAACGGAGCTCCAATATAGTAATGATTACAGACACAAACGGTAAGATTAATTACATCAACCACAAATATCTGGATAAAGTAGACTATCCTGAAGAAGTAATACTGGGTGGAAAAATAGATATATTTGAACTAAACAGAACACAACCTTATGTGTTTGATCATTTATTAAAGGGAATTAACTCTGAAGATCAAGCAGCAAAAGGATTTTGCCATAACAAAATGGACAAAATCCAATGTTGGGAAGAAGTAAAAGTTTCACCACTAAAGGATAAAAAAGGAGTAGTAACCAACTTTTTAGTAGTAAAAAGTGATATATCCTTACTAAAGCAAAAAGAAGTTAAAAAATAATGGAAAATTGCACAAGGCTACCTAGTACAGCATCAACGTTCTAGTGACGGGTATGATTTCTTAAGTCTTGTCAGTTGTTAACTACTCAGGTGGATAGACTGAAGGCTGAAGACTGAAGGTGAAGGCATAAGGCATAAAGCATAAAACATTTTAGGTTGCCAGGCTAAAGGCAAAAAGCAAAAGCTACAGTCTTTTTGCCTTTAAGCTTTACCTTCAGCCTTCAGTCTATCCACCTATGTAGTTGCTATCTGTTAACAAAAAGAGTTTAGATCGCAGGGCTATATCGCCAATACAACATAGACGTTGTACTAGGCCGCTGCAGTAAATACTGATGAAGGGAAAAATGTTACTTAAAGATAGAATTAAAGGATTCGATATCTTTGCAGGATTATGTCCTGATGAATTGGAGGAAATCATACCTCTTTGTCAGATATGTAATTTCAACGCAGATGAAATAATAGTTGAAGAGGATGCAATAGGCTCCGCCCTTTATATTATATTGGAAGGTAGATTAGAGGTTAAAATGAGAACACCGCAGCCTCAAATGCCAGAAAATGCAGACAAACTCATCGCCACACGAAAAGCGGGAGATATTTTTGGTGTAATGTCCTTTATGAAAAAAGACCGCACAGTTGCTCGCTTAACGGCAATAGAAAAAGTGGTCGTAATTAAGATTGATGGTGACAAACTAAATAAGTTATTCGAAAACAACAATCATTTAGGATATTTGATAATGCGAAATATTGCTTTAATTTTAGACCAAAGACTAATTGATCTTTTCTTCAAATTAAGGAACGGTTAAATAACTTAGCATTTTGTATGGAATAAAGGAGAATCTATTATGGATAGCAAAAACGAGAATAATCAGTTAATAATCAAAAACGAAGATAATAGCGGAATCGGTCAACGTTCCGCCAAAAGCAGAAAAAGAGGTGTTTCTATGAATATTGGCACAAAAATGGGGATAGCGTTTGGAATTATTACTGTTTTACTAATTGGGGCAGTTGCTACCACAATTTTGAAAATAAAGTCCATGGGAACGGTAGAAACAGTTGAACGCCTTACAACCCTTCGCGTACCAACGGCTAATGCAAGTTTAATGACACTTAATGGTGTGAATCACTCCTTGGCCGCCTTACGAGGATGGATTATTTTAGGCAAAGATAATTTCAAGCAAGAGCGTGCAATGGCCTGGTCTGAAGAGATAAAATCTTCATTGGCAGAGATGGAAAAGTTGTCCGCCAATTGGACTAACCCCACAAATGTAGAGAAATTAGACATTATACGGAAAAATATAAGGCTGTTTGAAAAATATCAACAGGAGATAGAGGATATTGCGAACACTATAGATAATACGCCCGCGTCTAAAATACTGTTTGAGCAAGCAGCACCTCAAGTGGCAATAATGGCAGAAAACATTACAAAAATGATAGATTTGGAAGCAGAACTTGAAGCCACCGCAGATAGAAAGGCTTTACTCGGTATGATGGCGGATGTCCGTGGTACCCTGGGACTGGGAGTTGGAAATATCCGGGCATACCTGCTTTCAGGAGATGAGAAGTTCAGGAAAGGGTTTGAAAAATTGTGGGGGAAAAACAGTAGACGCTTTAATGATTTAACAAACAACAAAAACCTTTTGACACCGCAGCAAATGGATGCCTTTGGCAAGTTAAAGATAGCAAGAGCAACCTTTACCCCTTTTCCAGCAGAGATGTTTCGTATAAGAGGTGGTAATGAATGGAACCTTGCAAATGCATGGCTTGGGACAAAAGCTGCACCCACCGCATCTGCGATTAAAGAGCAGTTGGAGTATATGGTCGCAAACCAGAAACAGTTGATAGAGAATGACAGACTTGCGGTTAGTAGTGCTTTCGGTTCTTTGTTTCTAATAGAATGGATTTTGTTAGGAGTCGGCATTATTATTGCACCTTTGATCGGCCTCTATATGACTAGGTCAATCACAAAACCCATCGGCCTTATTGTAGATGCCATCAAACGGGTCGCCGGCGGAGATTATACAAAACAGGTTAACATTAATAGTAGAGATGAACTTGGTGTTCTGGGTGACACATTTAATGAAATGGTAAAAGAGTTAAGGACAGACCTGCTTAATATTAAGGTAAATGCCCAAACTGTGTCTGCTGCGTCAGAAGAGCTATCCGCAGTTTCGACCCAAATGGCATCCGGTGCGGAGGAGATAGTAACACAGATTACTAACGTTTCCGGTGCAACCGAAGAGATGTCCAGTAACATTAATATGATGGCATCTGCCGCGGAAGAGATGAGTGCAAATGCTACAACCGTATCGTCAGCTTCAGAACAGCTTTCTAGTAATATGAATATGGTGGCATCTGCGGTAGAACAGATGACGGCATCAATTAACGATGTTGCCAAGAACTCAAAAGAGGCATCGACTGTTGCTAATCATGCAACGGAAATGTCGACCACCGCAACAAATACTATGGATATGCTTGGAACCGCTGCCAGTGAAATAGGAAATGTTACAGAGGTTATAAAACGTATCGCAGAACAAACAAATCTCCTTGCCCTGAACGCAACAATTGAGGCCGCCTCAGCTGGAGACGCGGGTAAAGGATTTGCCGTTGTTGCTAATGAGATAAAAGAACTTGCTAATCAGAGTGCACAAGCGGCAGAAGACATCGCTAATAAGATAGGCGGAGTACAGAACAACACGACTGACGCAATTAAGATAATAGGAGAGGTAACTGGTATTATTAATTCAATAAATGAATCAGTGTCTGTAATTAACAGTGCAGTATCTGAACAGACAAATGCAGCAAATGATATATCTGCAAACGTTGCGGAGGCTAGTTCAGGGGTCGGAGACATTGCTTCATCCATTTCAGAGGTAGCAACCGGTTCTAGTGATGTAGCAAAGAACGCAGGTGAAGCCGCAACAGGTACAAACGATGTTTCTGCCAATATCGGTGGTGTAAATGAATCGGTCGCCGAGAGTAGTAAGAATGCACAACAGGTTAATGTTTCAGCTGTTGATCTTGCAAAGGTGTCCGGAGAGCTTCAGACCGTAGTTAATCGTTTTAAACTTGATATCTAAAAAAACTCTTTAAGGAGGAATTTGATAACAGAAATGTGTTGAAAAAGCAAATACAGCCAAAGAGATACCTAAGGTGAAAGGCCTACTTGGCCATCAAGTTCTAATACAAGAAGAATTTAATAATGCAGAGATAAAACTTCTGTTCAAAATATTTAACTGAAGTTGAATATCATTTTAACCATTTTTTTATCTTAAAGATATGATTCAGATGCTTACATCTATTTCTTTACGTGCCCCACCCATGCAACAACAACTCTTAACTATGGATAGAAATATTTGTTAATTATTAAATACTATATTAAGTTTACAAACATATAGTGTACCACCCATTAGAGATATTTCATCCGGAATTTTTTTGTATTAGAAAGTTCACAGTTTTAAAAAGAGAGTAAATCTGCAAAATCATGGCATTACAAAATAAGCTGCATATTTTAACAAAACTGATTTTTATTTTTTAAGTCTACAAATAACAAAATACTAAAAGGAGGTTTTACAAATGGCATTTATGAATTGGAGTAAAGATTATAGTGTAAATGTTAATGAGATTGATACTCAACATAAAAAGCTTTTTGATATGGTAAACGAATATTCAGACGCACTGCAGCAAAAAAAATCAGCAGAAGCAGTAGGAAAATTAGTAAATGGGCTGGCATTGTATACTATCTCCCATTTTAAAAACGAAGAGAAATTATTTGATAAATATGGGTACCCTGATGCGGGAGAGCACAAAAAAAAACATGCTGAATTATTAACGAAAGTTGCGGACATCAATAAAAAGGTTAAAGAAGGTACTATGGTTCTCTCCACTGAGGTAGGGTCATTTCTAAAAGAATGGCTCAACAACCATATTAAAATAGTTGACAAACAATACAGTAAGTGTTTTAACGAAAATGGCTTGGCCTAAAACATTATTAGAGATTTTCAATTATAGGAAAAAGTCATAGTATTTGTATATAGTGGGCCGTTTTGGGGACAGATCTTGACAATAGGATACATATACCTAATTTAGTAATTTTCTGTTTAAGTATTAATTCCTTCAAGGTTATGTCCCTGAAATCCCCCTGGTAGAGAAATCCCGAGTTACATTTACATAAGGAAGGAACATGTAATAAATCAAATGTTCCTTCCTTAGCTTTAAAGTCGTTCCATACAATTTTATTTATTTTAGTATTTAACAAAATAAAATAATATCTACGGGTAAAATTGAGTCTTGCATCAAAAAAGTTAAATATTACCAAGATATTTACCTATAGTTCCAACTCAAAAATATGAGTAAGGTTAAATGTTTGTAATCTTTGCAGAATATACCCTGCGAGTAAAATGTGCCAACGTAGAGAAAATTGTTTTTATAATTGAAAATCTGGAGAGTTAAATGAAAATAATTACGAAGCTTAGTATAGCAATATTTATCCTTTTTGTTTCTTGTTCCAGTTTAACTAAAGTATTTGCAGAAGCACCCACTATCATTAAATTTGCGACAGTTGTTCCTGAAGGTT
Organism: Candidatus Anammoxibacter sp.; assembly: GCA_021777055.1. Lineage (GTDB taxonomy): Bacteria > Planctomycetota > Brocadiia > Brocadiales > Anammoxibacteraceae > Anammoxibacter_A. The sequence goes on from JAIQZO010000093.1 coordinate 48,036, forward strand.
CAACATGGACAAATACATTAAGGGAAATTGATAAAGAACTAAGATCAAAGAGCAATGGAAACCTACGATTAAAGATATATGCCGGTGGAGTACAAGGTGATGAAGTAGACATTATACGGAAGATGCGCATAGGACAAATTCACAGTGCAGGTTTTACCGGTGTAGGTTTAGGAGATATTGTACCAGAGGTAAGAATTTTTGATCTTCCGTTTTTTTTGCGAAACTATGAAGAGGTTGATTTTATAAGAAATAAATTTCATGAAAGATTTGTAAATAAATTTGATGATAAAGGATATGTTATGCTTGGTTGGACAGAGGTTGGTTTTATATACTTTTATTCTAATATAGAGTTGCGAAACATAAACGCATTACGTTCTACTAAGATGTGGATGTGGGAAGGTGATCCGTTAGTAAAGGCATTGTTTGACAATATTAATCTGACACCAATTCCACTAACTATAACAGATGTTATTTCTTCTCTACAAACTGGGCTTATAGACAGTGTGTATGTCTCTCCACTTGGAATGATAGCTTTGCAATGGTTTCAAAAGGTTAAATACGCAATGAATGTGCCAATGGCAGATGCAACTGGTGCCATTCTAATCTCAAAAAAAGAATTCAATAAACTTTCACCAAAATTTCAAAAGTTATTAAAATCAACATTTGCAACTTATTGTAACAGATTAATGGACATTATACGGAATGATAATGAAGTTTCTATAAATGTATTAGAAGATTCAGGTATTTCGTTTGTTCAAATGGATAAAGTCGGAATTAGAGAACTTGAAATTGCAGGTGAAAAAGCACGAAAAGCCCTTTCAGGCAAGTTATACACAGTGCACCTCTTAAACGATGTAACAAAAGCTCTGGATGAATTTAGAAGTAAAACAAACACCTCTTATACATACAAGTATAGTAACTAATAAATTATAACGTAAAGATGAAAACTATCCTTATGTGCATAAGAAGTAAACTATCATCAATCCTTCTTTAACATTTAGTGCCAATTTATCAATATTATTCTAATTAGATGGGGATTCGCAGTTTTCAAGAAGTACACTGTAGACACCTCCTAAATATATAAAACAAATCATAAGTACAAAATTCATTTGTCCTTTTCTACTAGTTTAATAAAAACAACATAACTATTTCTCTTTTTCTAAAAAAGAACAAATTTATGATGTGTAAAAAGACAATTTACAAATGTTCAAACGTATTGAAAAAAAACTCCTATTCTGCTTTTTGATATTTGCGATTGCCCCCCTGGCAATAAGCATGTCTGTCAATTATCGTACAGGAGTAGAAACTATAAGAGAAAATGCATTTAACCACCTCTCTGTTACTGCGTCTGCGTTACGTAACCACGTACATACGTTTATTAGATCGCAGAAAGATATAGTGAGTGCTTTTGCTTCTGATATGATAATCAGGCAAACTCTTAAAACCTTACGGTTGGAAAACACAGATCAATCAGAAAGTGGTTCTTCACTAAAGAAACACCTGGAAATCAATAAACTCCCTTTATACGCTCCAAATTTACTTGACATATCAGTACTTAACCATAAAGGTGTTGTTATTGCTTCAACTCTTGATGAAATGATAGGAACGGATAAATCATATGAAGATTATTTTGTTAACGTTAGAAGCAGAGGGTATTTTAGTGATTTGCATTATTCTCCTATATTTTCGGAACCAGTTTTTGAAGTTTCTGCTAATGTCATAGATAATTTGACAGGGGAATTTCTAGGAGTGGTTGTAAATACATTCAGCGGCAGTACATTGGCCAATATTACAAATATCAATTGGTTTGAAGACCATAATAATAAAGAAAACATTAATACAATAAGCTGTTACTCTTATGGAACATCACAAAACTATAGTATTAAGAATTCCCGATCTACTTTAGAATCAAATGAATGTGATATCTATATTGTAAACAAGGACAAAAAGATAATTACAGAATCCGCGAGATCACACAAGCCTGTTTTAGAACAACAGGTAGACACAAACCCGATTCGAAAAGCATTAGACAATGAAATAGATATGGCTGGAATTTACAATGATTATAATGGTAATGCTGTTGTTGGAGCATCTGCCTTTATTAAGGGGCGAGGTTGGGTTATATTGGCGGAGAGAAATGCTTCATATGTGTTTTCTCCGTTATTCAAACTAAAAGCGCAAATGATAACTTTTCTGATTATTACATTAGGTATAGTTATCGCCGCATCTTCTGTTTTTTCAAGGAAAATTACAGAGCCAATTAGATTGTTGATAGATGGTATGAGAAGACGGTCATTAGGGGAAGTTAATTGCAGGGTTAAGAATATTGCAAACGATGAAATGGGAAATTTGACAACTTCTTTCAACAATATGTGTGATGAGCTGCAAAAACTTACTATTTCGCGTGATTTCTTTGGAATGATCCTGAATGATATGAATGACGCAGTAGTTATTACAGATACGTTATACAACATTAAGGACACAAACAGTGCCGCATTGAAGATGTTTGGTTATAGCCGGAATGAACTTATAGATAGTTCATTTTTGCAACTTATAGGAATAGATACTCTGGTAGATTTTGATAGATCTATAAATCATGATTCAAATTATTTAGCAAAAGACAGAGTTATCTGTTACAAATCAAAAGATGAGAGAGACGTCATTATCAATGTTTCATCCTTTTCTATAAAAGATTGTATACATAAGAAACATATAAATGATTGTGTTATGTATAGAAATAGTGCTAACGGGTGCATTAGATGTAAAAAGGTCAGCATAGTAAATATCGCCCACGATATTACAAAACAAAAAGAGATAGAAAAAACATTAATAGTGGCCAAAAAATCAGCGGATGAAGCAGCTGCAAGCAAGAGTACATTTCTTGCCAGTATGAGCCATGAGATACGCACTCCAATGAATGGCATTATAGGCATGACAGAATTGTTGCTGGATACCGAATTACTCGCCGAGCAGCGTGAATACACCAAAACGGTATACAGCTGCGCCAGCTCTTTATTAACCATACTCAATGATATCCTCGATTTTTCCAAGATCGAAGTAGGAAAATTAGAAATGGAAAATATCGACTTTGATTTACGTACCACAATGGATGATATAATTGATATCTTCGCAGTCAGAACAAATGAAAAGAACGGTCTTGAGTTCTCCTGCTTTATCGATCCAAAACCCACATTTCTATTGCGCGGCGATCCTGGCAGGTTACGGCAAGTAATTATTAACCTGACAGAGAACGCAATCAAGTTTACAAGTAAAGGTCAAGTATCAATCAATGTGCGGGGGGATAAAGATATGGAATCTCATACCACTGTGCGTTTTGATATCCAGGATACAGGTATAGGTATTGCTCCCGCACGGATGGATCGACTGTTCCGTTCGTTCTCACAGGTTGATTCTTCAACTACCAGAAAATATGGAGGAACCGGCCTAGGTTTGGCGATTTCGAAACAGATAGTTGAGTTAATGGATGGGCAGATCGGAGTTGAAAGCCAAGAAGGTAAAGGGTCTACTTTCTGGTTTACAGTAACGTTCGAAAATCAACCTACAGTTCCGCAGAAAGATCCACGCGGCATTGAAGATATAGCGAATATGCGTATGCTTATTGTTGATGATAACAGAACAAATCGAAGAATTTTTGAGTCCTATCTAGAATCCTTGCATTGCAGATTTGGGGTGGCCGCCTCAGCAGAAGAGGCAATGTTTAAACTCCGTGCGGCGACTAACGAGGGAGATCCGTTTAAGATCAGCTTGATTGATTATTGTATGCCAGGAGTAGATGGAGAATCACTTGGCCGGCAAATAAAAGCAGACTCGCAACTAAAAGACATTATCCTTATCATGCTTACCTCTCTTGCCCAGAAGGGTAATGCTAATCGTTTCCAAAAGCTTGGGTTTGAATCATATTTGCTTAAACCTGTAAAACAATCACAGTTGATCAATAATTTGAAAACCGTTACTAGAAAATGCAAAAGCACTAAGAAAATTACATCAGACCAGGTTGTTATCAGACATTCCATCCCTGAAGATTACAGGAAAAAAGTCCGCATTCTTCTGGCAGAAGACAATGTAGTTAATCAAAAGATCGCCTTACGTTTTCTGGAGAAAAAACTTGGTTACCATACAGATGTGGCAAATAATGGTAAAGAAGCAATCAAAGCATTAGAAACCCTCGACTATAACTTGATTTTGATGGACTGCCAGATGCCTGAGATGGATGGTTACGAAACAACTCAAGCCATACGTAATGCAAATTCATTGGTTAAAAACCATAATATCCCAATTATAGCCATGACTGCCAATGCGATGGAAGGCGATCGAGAGAAATGCCTAGAGTCCGGTATGAACGATTATGTTCCAAAACCAATAAAACCACAGGAACTTGCAGATGCAATAGAACGAAATCTTTGCAAATCGTAAACAAGGGAAGATTTCCCGGTTATCTATACTCAAAGGAGGATACAAATGAGGCATTTGTACTTCCGCTCAGTAAATTTGTATAGCAACATACAACCCTGAGCCCAAGCAATTAGCGGCAACCCGTCACTTAGAATATCGCATTACAAGGCAATGCCACTTGTAACAAGTTATCACTCACATTCTACCTTGACTATTTTGCCCACTAAATGCCCCTACACACATATATTAATCTTTGCCAAACTTTTATAAAATTATCACGTATAGTTCTTTCTTTATAAATTTATCAACTTTTTTATATATCGAAAAACAAAAATTACAATAAGATTGATAGATTATTATTAATTTTGCACAAATGTGTAAACTTTTCTAAAATCATATCTTATAGATCACCTTGGTAATTTTATTGAACAGAAATCTTCTTTATATCTCATGTTGGCGCGGTTATCGCGTAAATAGAACTTAACACCTCCAAGGGACTTTCGGCTTTTATATATTTAATAATTACCTAGCATTTTACAATGTTGTCCGGTTAGCTGTTTGCTTCATACATATGCGTACGAACATTGATTGTCCGGATTGCCTAAAACGAGCTAAAGTTATAGAAATTTATATATTATTAATTAAAAACAACACTATTAACTTTAGGCATTTTAGGCAATCCGGACAATGCTGAACATTTTAGGCTATAATTATACTTAGTAAGTTCTACCAACCAAAAGTCCATATAATCGTAATCGTCATCCCTGTAGTAGGATAAAGATTCTGGTTATAAATTTGATGATAATTAAAAAAAAGGAGGCCAAAATGGGTAATAAAGAATTGTTGAATCTTTACGATCTTAAGAGGGTAAGTTGTGTCTACTAATTTGGTATAACTTATGAAATAACAAACGGCAAGATTCAATTAACATCTACAACAGAAAAATCAGATATTTTTATAGTTTTACGGAGGATTATGGTTATGAACAGTCAAAGAAACATAAAATTTGTATTTGTAATTGCAGTATTTAGTTTTTTATCACTATTTGAATGTAATATATTTGCGCAGGAAAGTGTAATCGTAAAAGACCTGCAGGAGCAACTCGCTCTTTTAAAGGCACAGATGCAGAAATTGGAGAAGGCAGTTAATGAGCAAAAGGCAGTTAATGAGCAAAAGGCAGTTTATGAACAAAAGGCAGTTTATGAGCAAAAGGCAGAGAAAAAAGGAAGTGACGGAATATTAAATGTTTATGCCCCTGGAATTAAAAGCCTTAAGATTGGTGGTGAGATTCGAACCCGTTTTGAAAGTAATTCCAATTTTGATTTTGACGATGGTAAAGGGGATGGAAAGGAGTACACCTTGTTGCGTACTAGGTTGAACTTTGATGCCAAAGTAAATGACCATATCAGCGCATTTCTGGAACTACAGGACAACAGGTTATTTGGCGAATCTGCAGATGCCCCGGCATCGAGTGAATTTGCAGCGGGGCTTCCTCTAACTCTGGCAGGTACAAGTGGCGGAACTATTGGTAATCTGGGGCGAGTGGATGTGCTGCAGAGTTATGTAGATTTTTCCATTTATGAGCGGATGATGGATCAATCTGATGGGGCAAATTTATCATTCAGGATAGGTAGATGGCAGATGAACTACGGAGGGCAAAAGGTAATCAGTCCACTCGGATGGTTAAACCAGGGAAGATCCTGGGATGGAATCAGGATGCGATATGAGCAGAAAACCTGGTCAATGCCGTTTTGGGTAGATATTTTTGCAACGCAGGTGGATGAAGATTTTGTTGATAGCGGCCGTGGCGGAGAGGATGAAGATAAGATCTTTACAGGGATTTATGGGCATCTGAATTGGAAAACGGGGCATGAAGTGGAGCCGTATTTTTTGTATAGAAGGAGTAAAGGTGGTCCTAAAGTGGATCCTGTAAACGGAACTATTCGCCCATTTCCCAGGCCAGATGGGCTGCTTGGGTCCACCGGCAGGACTAATGAAGAGAGGGCGACTCTAGGAATACGTGTTCATGGAAAGTTGGCATCTCTTCCAGGATTTCAATATACAGGGGAACTCAGTACACAGTTTGGTACCATAAATGGTGATGGTATTGAGAATCTGGATATTGAAGATGCATTCGGGGGATATGTCAATGTGTCGTACGCAAAGGAAGATTGGAGATGGAAACCAAAAATAGGCTATTCGTTTCACTTCGCCTCCGGCGACGATGATCCCAACGATGGAGAATCCGAAACATTTGACCAGATCTATCCTTTAGCGCACGCTTATCTGGGCTATATAGATTTTCAGGGATGGCAGAACGTCATATCCCATCAATTTACTATTAGCGTTAGCCCGTTAAGGAATATGTTGGCAAAACTTGATTTTCATTTCTTTGAACAGGAAGAAGAGGACGATGCATGGTACGGTGCTGGCGGAGCACCCAATGGCGGTTTTGGAAGCGGAGCGATTAATCGTGTAGACGCGGACGATGAAATAGGGCAGGAAATAGACTTTACACTGAAATATAAGCTTTTTAAACGTTTAAACATGACATTAGGTTACAGTCATTTCTTTGCAGGTGATATGATTGATGATGTTAAAGGTGATGATGACGGTGCAGACTGGTTCTATTTGATGACAACTGTAAAAATTTAAGCAAAGATAACTTGATAACTAAATATCAAAGGGGTTGCACATAAATACGGTTTTATTTGTTCTTTCTGGTTAAGTCGAATCTTCAACGTAGCGATAGCTATGTTGAAGATTTGAAAATTGAATGTTTGACAAATATAAGCTAAACATGGGCTCTGAAATATAAAGATAATTATCTAAAAAGCCCTTAGCATAGTTGATATTTACTGATTAACTGCAACCGACATAATGGTCGTAATAAAATAGTATGCAATATTGCTTTAATTCTAGATCAAAGATTAGTTGATTTCTTTCAAATTAAGGAACAGTTAAATAATTTACCCCAGCTTCAATTTTTTTATCTTATATCTCAATTTCCATGGCTCAACATCTAATAACCTTGCGGCTTTTGTCAGTGTTCCATTTGACTGCTCCATGGCTTGATTAATTAAGTCACTTTCCATAGATGAAATAATGTTTTCCAGTGAATTATTTTTTGGCAACTTAGCTGATTGAAAATCTATGACATCATCTTTTCTTGTAAGTTCCACAGGTAAATGTTTCGGCAATATGGTTTTGTTAGTCCCGTGCAGCGATAAAACCCTCTCAATGACATTTTTTAACTCTCTAATATTGCCAGGCCAATCATAACTCTGCAGTATTTCTATTGCCTTAGATGAAAATGTCACAGTCTTACAATGAAGCTCTTTTCGAATATATTCTATTATATGCAATGCCAAGACGGGAATATCTTCTTTTCTTTGCCTTAATGGAGGCATTGTTACCGGGATAACATTCAGACGAAAGAAAAGGTCTTCCCTGAAATTACCGGTACCAATCTCATCCTCTAACTTTCTATTCGTTGCAGCTATAATCCTGACGTCTACTTTTATAGTCTTATGCCCCCCAACAAGGTTAAACTCTCTTTCCTGAATTACCCTTAAAAGCCTAGCTTGGATAGACGGCTGCAACTCCGCAATTTCATCCAAGAAAACAGTCCCACCATTTGCAATCTCAAACTTTCCAACATGTTTTTCCGAAGCCCCTGTAAAAGCGCCTTTCTCATGGCCAAAAAGTTCACTTTCTACCAATTCTGTTGGTAAGTTGGGGCAACTTACTACAACAAATGGCTTATCCCTTCTAGCACTACTATTGTGAATTGCGTGGGCAATCAATTCCTTACCTGTTCCGCTTTCCCCTGTGATGAGTACATTTGCCCATGTATTAGCCGCTTTTTTCACAGTCTCTAAGATTTCATTAAGCTTTTTACTTTTGCCTATGATTTTATTAGATTTTAATTCATTTTCTCTCTTGTCAGGACGTAAAGAACCCTCCTTATTTCTCACTTCATTGTTTTCTAGAATCTTTTTAACAACCGTTCTGACTTCGTCATAGTCTGGAGGTTTTTCAATATAGTTAACTGCACCTAACTGCATAGCTTTTACAGCCGCTCTGATATCCCCTGTGCCTGATATTACTAATATAGCTATTTCAGGATAATATTGCTTCATCTTAGCAATAATCTCGATACCGTTCATATCAGGTAAATCAAGATCAAGAAGCATCAAATCAATAAATTCCTTATCAATGATTTTAAGAGTTGTAGCTCCATCGTTTGCAGTCAAGATATTATATTTATCCGTCAGAAACCCTTGTAAAACAGAAACTAAATCAGGTTCATCATCAACTATTAGAATTGTCCGTTTCATTTATTATGATTAATCGGTTTTATCCGGTTAAGTATTTGCAATGTCAGAGTTTTTTAGTTATTCTCCAACATTATCAGCAAAATTTTAAATTATAGATAGAAATTATCTAGCCTAACAAAGCCAAATTAGCATTAGTGTCGTTACCAGGGTATGAACTTACCCCAGAACACTTTAGCTCGTTCTTTTGAGTGCCCATTATGGCCCCACGTTATTTAGGAATCGTTATACGGGTCCATCCCATAAACAGATGACATAGATCACAATCATTAATCTTTTTTAATATAAACAAAATCGTTGTCAATGTAATATATTTTGTGTGGCAAACTACAAACATGTAAGGTATTTCCTTACAAGAGAACATCTTTATGTTCGACATCTTTCCAGTTTAACTTAAGCAGTTAAGTGGTAAGTAATAACGCAATAAAAATATCTCCATGTAAACAGTTTTGTGCACAGAGGTTATATTCTATTGGTAAAGTCGTCTATTAATTAAACCAATAACAACCTATTCCATGTATACAGTTTTGTGCACAGATGTTATATTCTATCGGTAAAGTCGTCTATTAATTAAACTAATAACCATTTTATTTTCACACCTCATATTTAACCGTTTCCTAAATGGATGTTTACCCGAATTTAATTTGAACTTTTCAGCTCAACTGTTGAAAATAAATTTATGAGATAAATTCGCACAATTACGGTATAAGAATTTAAGCCTGAGGGTAAATTAAATTAACGTCTACGGCGGACTAGAATCTCCAAAGAGAAGCTCCTCCTCCTATCACAAACGGATATCGCTCCCCTTACATCATCAAGGCTAAAGCCTTGAGTTACGAAATGTAACTCAAACCTTCAGGTTTGATTCGATACTTAACAGTAATAACGAAAACCATTTCAATTATCTGCGAAACACAATATTTTGTAAATAGTAGGTTGGGTTAAGCGGTAGCGAAACCCAACCTACTATTCGTCATGCTCTGTTGGGTTAAGCGGTAGCGAAACCCAACCTACACCTTAACTCATAGGAAATACAGGCGTTACATCGTAACACTAACAGAAGAAACGTATTCGGCCCAAAATGAAAATTCCTATACTATCAAGTTATTTATGCGCAGGGCCCTATGGCCCTATTGGTATAGTGATAAGATACTGCAGCAAAAAAAGAAATGATACAATGATAACAAACAAAAGCAGGAGCAGTCTTTCAGACTGCTCCTAGGCGTTATTTTACAAGGTTGTAAAGATTAAATCTGTTATAGATTAAGAATCATGTAAACTGCCGGGATCTACCTGAACAAAATAATCCGCATCTAATCCACATTCAGGGCACTCCTCTAAAGGCAACTCCTTATTAATATCTGTATCCCGATACCCACAACCAATGCATTCCCATACAAGAGCTTTCTTCCCACATGACCCACTTGAACCACTTGAACCACAGCAAGATGACTTCATTTTCTTTCTCCTTAGGAATGGTCATATTATAAATTAGGTAAGTAACACTCATTTTCACATCGTATTTACCCATAGTTCAATTATCAAATCCTCAAACGGGGTGAAAAGGCCTCACTACCGATTTGGTTTCATCTGTTTAAACACCTCTAACTTAAATTTGCAAGTTATATGCACAATTTATTAAATGCCCATTCCTTAACATTTAAGACGTAAAAATAGATTGTCAATTATTCAGCTCCGTCCAATCAAAAAAAATATTGAACTCCATCCCCTGATATTAATTGTTCCTCAACCTGGTTCAAATCACATAAGATATATGTAAAAAGCAGTTTAAACATACCAAGAACAATAATATCATTAAATCTATAGTCTTTATACTCTTCTGTTTGAATAATAGCTTACAAAACAAAAAAAGTCAAGTATTGGAACATTAACAAACCTAAACAGCTGTTTTGGTAATCAATTCATATTATATGATAAAGAATTGCATATCAGCACATTAACTAGTGTTGATATAAATTATATTTTTTGATATTTTTCACTTAGGTCTTGCCGCAATGATTTACGATTTGATTATTCTCATCAGCTTTGATCGCTCACTTTTCCCCTTCTTATTTCTCAATGCTTTTCCCTGTTTTCCGATTCTTACACCGTAATTGCGGGAATTTATATCGCAAATTTATAATCAACGAAAAACAAATTGTTTTCGAGTTAATGGTTCAAGATTCACGGTCCAAAAGTTAAATATATGGAAATAAAAAAGGGGGCAATTTTCATTTTACGTAGATATATATTCTACTTCATAATATAATTGTCAAAATAGCCAACAAAAAAGATGTTTTCAATCTTAGTCTTACAGGCTTAATGCTATCTTTACTTAATCGTCAAGTACAATGAACATTTATTCCTGTATATGCTTTTTCTTTCATAAAATAAAATTGTACCCATAAAAGATAACCTTGAAGGTTAAGCCTTTAAACACCAAAAATTTCAAATATTTTTGAATCGTATTTATATATTCTCTTTTAACGAAGAAGAACTCCTAACGCCGCTGACGCTGCCAGCAGTAGTCTGGAGCAAATTGTTAAGATTAGCCTATTTGGAACATTTCATTTAATGTAAAGTCTACAACTGAGCCATCTGTGGCATCTAAATAAACCTTTAAATGATCGCTATGCATATGGGTTTGCCATAACTCGCGGTTTTCCCACTTTTCATAAAATATAAATATTTCAGGATTATCATTATCTTGGTGTAAATCGTACTGTATACATCCTTGCTCCTTGCGAGTTGGTTCAATTAACCTTAGCACCTCTGATTGCATTAATTCAATCTTCTCTATTTTTGCTTCAATACGAGCAATGACGGTTAATGTTTTATTCATCTTATCTCTCCTTTAAGTCTATTACGGTTTAGCCTAACTGTAAAATAACATGCATTGCAGACAAAGTTGCATACATGGTTCCTGAGACAATACACTATCCGGCAAGATTGGATGATAATGATATCAAATGAGCATTTTCAATACTGGGATATACAAAAGGGTAGGTTATCAAGATTTGATTATCCTTGTACTGCTATAGATTGGAGGGTTAACTTTCCTATTAGTATAGATAACATCTCTTCTGGCATGTTATCTATAAGACATCTCTCTTTTAATATATATGCAGATATGGACCTAAGTATTATTTCCGGGTTTTCAAATAATAACTTTTCCGGTTCGATAGTTTGATAAACGTCACTCTCAGCAATAGTATCTTTACTGTTCACTACTTCTTTTCGCTTCTTATTTACCGTCTTAAGTTGTTCTTTCATTATTTTCTTTCTCATGTAGAAACTATTTTCAAGCTTTTTCTTGGAGAGGTTCGCCATTTCTTCTGATAATCCTTGTTGGTTAATCTTGCTTATTTGCTTTTTCAATTCAACTGGTAGATTTTCTAACTGTTTTTCTATTTCCTTAACACACTCATCCAATTCCACAATTCTTTGATCCGCATTTTCCATGAGTTTTTTCTTCTGTTCTTTATTAAATGGTCTATACTCTAACATACCTTTTCCATCTTTAATCGAAAGAATAACTACGTCTCCAATTTGCCTGGTTGAGATAAAGCGGGCAATTGCAGACCCATAATTTACAATATCACCCTGTATATCCTTGTATTTTTCCCCTTTCACACCAAGGATAAATTTATCGTTCATAAAATCTTTGTCATCTTCTTCAAAACCAAAGGTTTTTCTAACAGATTTACATAAACGTACAACCTCCTGCTCTAGATATAGTTTATTTGTTGTCATTGTTACTATATTGAGCTTAATATCGTTCCGGTTTGCTGAATCAATAATAGTTGATGATATTTCATCTAACAACTTATCTTTATCTATGGGTGTTTTCTCTGGACTATGGTTTGCTCTGTACTCTTCTATAAGATCATCAATATTGGTTTCTAGATAGGCTTGGTAAACATGTAAAAACTTAAATACATATCTTTCATAGGAACCACAACTATCTGCCCCATAAATATGTAAAGAATTATATGATAAAAAGATAATAGTGATTACCAACGATACAAAGACTTTCATAATTAGTACCTATTTCAACTTGAATGTAAATAATGGCATTATGCCGAGAATAAAAGCTGTCAGACGTAACAAACCACTTGAATAGTCAGCTTTCGTCTAATAGAGGACTAGACATCTTTACAGTAAAAACATACTGCCCTTGACAGAGAATACTTGCAACAAGGGCTAATCATAACATGTAATTAGACAACAAAAAGTAAAAAAAAGTTCCAATATTGAAATTATTATATTTCTATTAATGATCATAGCACCGTATCTATTAAGACTCTATACATTTAAACTGTTTTCAGAAAGGAACAATGTCCTACTCAGTGCAAATTAGACACACCCTGCTTACGCAGCTAATCCTCTTTCTAGAGAGAGATTAAATAACATACACATAAAGCTTATAAATCCCCTCTTATAAGAGGGGATTTATGGATGTGTTACATGATTTCACGGCATCATTAGAGAACAATTAAAACTTATAAAAATCCTAACTACCCAAAGTTTAAGGGGTCAGATCATTGTATTATTAAGAAAGGTGTAAGGATTTTAGCGGTGGAGATACTGCGGCATGGCGATTTACCCTCTTTACCCTGCAAGGGTAGGTAATATTCCGCTGCCCATGTAGGGTAAGCGGAGTTACCCTACATGGGTATATGTGTAATAAAGAAAATAATCCATGAATTGGTTTAAAATAAAACGAATAAGGTGTTATCAGCATATAAATTCCATAAAACCACTACCCTTATTCAATATATACACAAAGCGATCAGGAATCCGACATTCGCTGAACCAGGTTTTAGTTAGGTTTATATGTTATGACTAACCGTTTACGCGGATGTATTCATAAAAACACCTTCCAGGTAAGAGTTGTACTCATTTCTGCAGTGGTAACAACATCAAATATTACCAGTTCATGGTCTTAGACTCCTATCCATAATAGATCCGCCTTTACATTAACAGGTTCCCCCACTTCTTTTACCATTTTTAAATCACCGGACAATTCAATGGTTTTCAGTTTCTATTCCCTGTGTCCTCACAAGCAAATCTACTATAATCTTAAATTCGTGGTGAGTAAACCAATCCTTTTTCAATTTTTTCCTTGTGATTTTACGCATCTCTGTCACGCACCGTTGCCAATCTCTTTTTGATTTTCGCTCAAGAAGGATCCTGTCACCTTCATGACAGACAATGCATCTGTTTACCAGAATATCAGAAGCAACATCTTCCTTCATGATATGACTTCTTTCAGTAAGAAAATCTGCAATTATAGGTAGATCTTCATCAAGGAAAAGTTCAGGGGCATTATCACGCATCCTTTGGACTGTCTCATCCCACCCTTTCCTGTTCTTGTTTTGCGAAAGGATTCTATCCGATGAGTGACAACGGGTACATCTGTCAATAAATAGTAAACGCGCATCAGCATATTTCTTTATCTGCGGTTCCGAAACAACGACCTCATCTTTAGACATAACTATCTCATCTACAATGTGTGCCCCTTCCTCAGGTGTGATCCACTGAGGATTCTTCTCTATCATTCTCTTAACACATTGTTGCCACTCTTCTTTAGTCTTTTTATCTGCAAAGACTCTATCAAGTGCGTGGCACTTAGAACATTTCTCTTCATACTGAAATTTCCAAGTTTTATATTCATTTTTCTTTTCAACTTCTTGTGCATAGCTATAGTCTTGCAAATATAAGAAAGGCAGAGTAAATATAACGACAAACATAAAGAATAATTTCATAATATGTCTCCTCTTTTTACTATGTTATAAATACAGTAATAATTATGCGACGTGCCATTTTAATTCTGAAAACTAATAATTACGCCTGCATTATTTCAAGTTCAGGTAAATGTTATAGTAAACTTTCTTAAAAAAAGAAGGCTAAGGTTCCATTTACCAACATATCGCTGCAAAGCCGCAACCAGAATACAGGAGTCAGGATACAAAATTCAGAATAAAGCATAGATTTCTGTTTGTTTTACAGTAGAATTATTAATTGCAAATTTGCATTCAATTCCCGAATTATGTTTTCTATTATTCTGAATTCTGTATCCTGACTCCTGTATTCAATAAAAACCACAAAATCTTTTTAAAAAAGAAGTTTTTATAAAGTAATACTATAAAGCATAAAGCAACGATTCTCTTATTTTGCACGTGTCTTCTTACATTTACTTTACTATTTTAAATCCGCAAAGTCCATTTCTTAATTAATCAATTTTCTCTTCAAGTTCTTTATTTTATAACATCGTATATTTTAACCCTCCAGGTTCTATAAATCTCTGAAGTTTTTATAAAGTAATACTACAATCGTGTCCATTATTTTTCCTAGTTTTTTTATAATAGGATTCTTCGTCTAAGCTCAGTACCTACCGATACCACTGGTTTGTTAGAAAACTACGCGTACTCCAGCATCTTGCATTTCTTGACGGGCTTTTTCACCACCTTCGTATGTAATGGGGCGTGTTGCATTCCCAATGAGCATTGTTTCAAAGCCTTCCTTGCGCCCATCCAGCACAGTTGCAAGCACGCAGACATCTTCGGCAAGGCCACCAACCCACAACCGTTTGATGCCTTCTTTTCGAAGCTGCTGGGCTAATCCCGTTTGGTCAAAGGCCGAGATCTGATCCTGGTCAAAGCATGCACCTTTAGTCACAATGATGGCAGAGTCTGGCAACTTGAGATCTGGGTGTAACCTTGCACCCATGCTATCTTGGATGCAGTGCGGTGGCCAAGGTCCACCGCGCTCGCGGAAGCTAATATGTCCGTTAGGGTGCCAGTCGCGTAACGCATATACAGGAACACCCTTTGCCACGGCCGCGGCAATCCAACGATTGATAAATGGGACAATCTTGTCACCTTCTTTAACCGGTAGAGCTCCACCAGGGCAGAAGTCGTTCTGAACATCGACAACTATCAACGCATCACCGCGTTCTAAGGTGTTGTTATTATTGGTCATCCTATTTCATCTCTCATCTTAGACAGTACCATGGACTCAGATGGCAAGGTCATCCTCAACTCTCCTTTGAAAATCAGAAAGTGAAGCACTCACTTCAACTGGGTATTGGAAATCAGCTGCAGCAACAGCCCTTATCCTTTCAGGTAAACGAGCAACCTGTTCCCGAGCATAACGACGGGAGGTCTCTAGCCCAACCCTTCCTTCGGGTAGACGCTTGCCTCTCAACATCATCGGCTTAAGCAGTGGTCGACCCAGCACATCCTCATCCGCACGTGCAATCACATCCCCAACGTCCAGACCACCTTTCTCAATGCGAAAAACCTGCTTTGGGCCAGGAAGTACCGGCTTGCCTGTAGACAACTTAAGTCGCCCTTTGCCTGCATATTGACAAAGCTTATAAACAATATCAAGGTCTGGAGCATCACTTGAAACGCCCATACAGGTACCAACTCCAAAGCCATCAATGGGAGCACCTGACGACACAAGCTCCACAATTGCATATTCATCTATACTTCCGCTAACAAAAATCTCTACATTATGGAGCCCCGCTTCGTTAAGAATATTACGAACATCTCTTGAAAGGGCTAGAAGATCTCCGGAATCGAGGCGTACACCCCTTACCTTAAAACCTTCACCAAGCATGTTTGCAAGGGCAACGACTTTACGCACTCCCGCAATGGTATTGTAGGTATCAACTAATAACACAGCCTTGGGATAGAGTTGTACAATAGAACGGAAGGCAGCTGCTTCGTTTTCATGTGCCTGAATATAGCTGTGGGCCATGGTTCCGGCAATTGGAACACCGTACTGTTTGCCAGCAAGGACGTTAGAAGTCGCAGCAACACCGCTGATATAGAAAGCACGAGCCGCTTTGAGGGCAGCATCGGTCCCGTGCACCCGGCGTGAGCCAAAGTCTATCACGGGACGCCCATCAGCTGCGGCTACCACACGTTGCGCCTTCGAGGCAAGCATAGTCTGCAGGTGAACCTGATTCATGATAAACGTTTCCACAATCTGCGCCTCCGGCAGCGGTGCCATAACTTCCAGGATCGGTTCGTTGGGAAACATAGGCGTACCTTCGGGAACAGCGTAAACATCACCAGTAAAACGAAAATCACTTAATTTGGAGAGAAAACGATCTGAAAACAGCCCAACCGATTCTAGATATGAAATATCCTCATCGACGAAACGTAGGTTCTCCAGATAACTTAGCACAGTGTCGAGCCCGCAAGCCAACAAGAAATTCCGTCGGGTAGGTAGGCGGCGAACAAAGAGGCTGAAAACCGCATCATCTGTCATACCTTCATCGAAATAAGCTTGCAACATCGTTAGTTCGTAAAGATCAGTAAAAAGCGCAAACCCACTACATACTGAATCATCGTTTAAAAGCTTTTTCTGCATAAAGGCGAGTATTTAATAGTGGGTATGTTCAATTCTTGTTTATTATTATGCTGACTATAGAGTAATGTAAGTAGAGGTAATCTACAACCTCTTTCTAAAAATATCAATACTTATTAACGGTCTATGATATCTTACTATTTCTCAGCGTTGTCCGGTTAGGTATTTGCTTGGCAGATATAGACATTAACATCCAGTGCCTAAAATGCCTAAATTGACTAAAATGAGCTAGAATTATAGAATTTTATTTATTATTAGTCAGCATTGTCCGGTTAGCCTTTTGCAGTGCAATAATGTTCCATATTTATGAACATTTTGCAACATCATGATGCGAAAAAGTACCTAAAGTTAATAGCTTTGTTTTTCATTAATAATAAATTTCTATAATTTTAGGCATTTTAGTGCACTTTAGGCATTTTAGGCACTTAATGTTAGCACACATATGTGTTCCGCAAATATCTAACCGGACAATGCTGATTATTAGTAAGAAACAACAGAATAAATTTTAAGCATTTTAGGCAATTCTTTGCACTATGATGTTGAAAAATATCCATAAATATGGAACATTGTGTCCCTGCAAAAGGCCAACCGGACAATGCTGACTATTTCTTAGGATTTATTCCCAATCTAATATGTCTGGATATCACAAGCAATCTGACACTATTCATAAATTACCGATTCTTTAGTATCTAGTTTATCTCTTCATACCTCTTTAAGTTAGATGATATAATGTACCATCATATTTATCATTTGTTGGTTATAATCATAGTGATAAAGACCTAACCCACACCTAGGCAGCAAACACACACCTAAACGCATATACCCTATTAAGCTTTTTGTCGCAACGTACCCATTGCAGACCCGACGCGAGCCGAATAGTCAAGGTCTGCTTTTTTAAACTGTTCAAGCATTCTCTGTTGCACGGATTCGCTTGCATGCACCAGACCTTCAGCAATCGTTGTCGTTAGTTGATTTTTCTGAAATTCACTCATAAGGCGGTATAAATCTCCTGCCTGGCTATAATGATCCTCATCGTCAGATATACCATATCGTTTCACCCACGCATTTTCTAATATGGGCATGGGAGGTTCTTCAACTGATGGGTTGCTAACGGGTGCACCCTTATTGATCTGATCGTTGGGATAATAATTAACGCTTGAACCTTGAATGTTCATATTGTCATGGGCAGGCCGCATGCCAGCCATTGCTCCATCTCTTTGATAGTGATTAACCGGACATTTAGGAGCATTCACCGGCAGTTGGTTTGCGTTGGCACCAACACGATAACGATGGGCATCTTGATACGCCAATAACCGGCCTTGTAACATTTTATCAGGAGAAACCCCGATTCCAGGTACCAAATTACTGGGAGCGAAACAGGCCTGCTCTGTCTCAGCAAAGTAGTTATCAACATTACGATTCAATTCAAGTTTACCAACCTCAATCAAGGGAAAATCAGCTTGTGGCCAAATCTTGGTAAGGTCAAATGGATTAACTCTATATTCCTTTGCTTGATCCAAAGTCATGATTTGCACCTTGGCTGTCCAGCTTGGAAACTCACCACGGTCAATGGCATCAACCAGATCCTGTTGCGCACCAAAAGGTGATGCAGTGGCAGCTTCTTCATTAGTGAGACATTTGATGCCCTGATTCGTTTTGAAATGCCACTTCATCCAGAAACGTTCACCCTTCTCATTCCAGAAACTGAATGTGTGTGAACTAAAGCCGTGCATATACCTATATGAAGGTAACTATTTAGCGTAATTAATATACTTTTTCATTGAAATCTGGAATTTCATCATTGAATAGTAATGTTAACGCCTGAACAAATGTCATTAAATTCTTTTTTGCCGTTGATAAATAACTTCTAACTCGGCAAAATATTCT
>JAIQZO010000094.1 GCA_021777055.1 Candidatus Anammoxibacter sp.
TTAAAAACAACCTCTTGGTCATAGATTTACGCTTACTCTTAAACTGATATTTGACTACTTACACTTTGTCTACAATTTAACACTTTTCATACAAAAACACTGTCAAGGAAAAAGTGGTTTTTTTTCGCTGAATAGATACTGTAGATGAGACATTAGGATTACTATATAACATAAATTCGCGTAAACTGCTGGAAGAAAAGGTAAGTTTGGAGAGAGAGACGCTTTTTGCCGTCTTAGACAGATTACCCGCATTTGTTTATATCAGGACAAGGGATTATATTCTCACGTATTGCAACAAACTCTTTAAAGAGTATTTCGGAGATGGAGTGGGAAAGCCATGCTACGATGTCTTTCCATGTAACAAAGAGTCGGATAAAGAGTGCACTGCGTATAGTTCTTATAATGACAAACTTTTCAATATGTGGGAGTGGAAACATCCGGAAACAAAACAGATATTTCTGATATATGATTATCCATTTATTGACACAAACAGGGGAATACTAGTACTTAAACTGGGAATTGATATTACTGATATTAAAAAAGCAGAAAGTAGCATCCTTAAATATAAGACAATTATTAATAATATTAGAGACCTTGTATACATATGCGATACAGATGGTAACATATTATTTGTTAATAATGTATTTGAACAATTAACCGGTAGTAAACCTGAAGAGATATTTGGAAAACCATTTGCGCCTCTTTTTGATGGTGATGATTTGGCTAAAGCAAAAGATTTATACGAACGAACGTTAAAAGGAGAAATATGTAAAGCAGAAATATCTTTTAATGCCACAGGAAAATTATGTGAATGTAATAGCTTTCCATTAAGAGATGAAGATGGGAACATAATTGGGGTTATATGTACGGCAATAGATATAACGGCACGAAAGGAGGCAGAAGAACATATTCGTACCTTATCACAGGCAGTGGAGCAAAGTCCAGTAGCAGTTGTTATTACAGACAATATGGGGGACATTCAATATGTGAACCCACAATTCACTAGGACAACTGGGTATGAACCGTATGAGGCGATTGGAAAGAATCCTCGCATATTAAAAGCTGGGCTGCAGCCATACAATTTCTATACAAGGCTGTGGAGCACTATTTGTGCCGGTTATGTATGGAGTGGAAAGTTTCACAACAAAAAGAAAAATGGGGAGCTTTATTGGGAATACCAATCCATAAGTCCCGTTATTGGAGAGAATGGCAAGATAATCAACTTTGTTGCGGTTAAGATTGACGATACTGAACGTGTAAATGCAGAAAATGAGATCAGAAAGATTGCTCAACGATTTTCAAGGATATTATCATTATCAGATGATGCAATAATTTCTATTAACAGCGAACAGCAAATTATATTATTTAATAATGGCGCAGAACGTATATTTGGCTATAGGCAATCAGAAATTATCAATAAGCCAATAACAGTACTTATACCTGAAGCATTAAGGGCTAAACACCGCAAGCACATAGAGAATTTTTCAAACCATGGAATAAGAGCAAAGCGATTGGATGATAGGGCCTATCTCTTAAGGGGAGTTCGGAAAAACGGTGAAGAGTTTCCTGCTGAAATATCAATCTCTAAGTTTAAAGAAGATGGGAAGATGGTATATACAGCTATCTTACGTGATGTTACTGCCAGGAAAAGGATGGAAGAAGAGGTGCTAAAAGCGCAGAAGCTTGAGGCTGTGGGAATCCTTGCTGGAGGAATAGCCCATGATTTTAATAATATCTTAACGGCGGTTTTAGGTAACGCTAATCTTTCAACCCTTCTCATAAGATCTGGAGATACAGATAAAGCCCTTGACGCCCTTTATAACATAGAAAGGGCAACAAAGCGAGCCACAGATCTAACACATCAACTACTCACGTTTTCAAAAGGGGGTTCTCCAGTCAGAAAATTGAGCTCCATCTCAAGTATCATAAAAGATCCTGCCGAATTTGCGCTAAGAGGATCTGATGTTAGATGTGAATTCACAATAAGCCCCGATTTATGGTCGGTGGAACTGGATGAAGGCCAGATAAGTCAGGTAATAGGCAATCTTGTCATAAACGCTAATCAAGCCATGCCCAATGGAGGTATTATTACAATAAGCGCTGAAAATATAACCAATGACCAGTCAAGAAGAACTGTAGGACTAAATCCCGGAAGATACGTTATGATATCAATTGCAGATCATGGAACCGGTATAACAGAAGAAATTTTGCCAAAGATATTTGATCCTTATTTTACAACTAAGGAAACAGGTAGCGGTCTTGGGCTTGCCTCTGTATACGCAATTATCAATAAGCATGGTGGATTAATTACGGTTAAATCTGAACTGCATGTAGGTACAACGTTTTACATTTATCTACCGGCATCAACACAAGAGCTAGTAAAAGAAAAAGAGAAAGCCGAAACAATGCCTTTAGTTGGACATGGAAAGATATTGGCTATGGATGATGAAGAAAATATTAGGGAGCTGCTCCATCAAGTACTAAGTCTTGCCGGGTATAATGTTGTTTGTGCGAAAGATAGCAAAGAAACATTAAATCTATACCGCAAAGCTATGGAATTAGGAGAGCCTTTTGACGTTGTCATAACGGATTTAACTATACCGGGAGACATTGGAGGTAAAGGCGTAATTAAGAAATTGCAAGAAATTGACTCCAAAGTAAAGGCCATTGTATTTAGTGGTTATTCTAATGATCCCGTAATGTCTCACTACAAACAATACGGCTTCAAAGGAGTAATAACAAAGCCTTTTGATATTAATAGCATTCATGCAGTATTAGAAGATATAATAAACGGATAGCAGTGTACATTGTAAATACGTAAAATGAAATTTAGGAAAAATGGAGGAAATTATCATGTTTATAGAGTGGAGCTCTATTTATTCCGTGTCTAATTTTGCATTAGATGCTCAGCATAAGCAAATTATTAAACTAATGAATGATCTGCATTCTGTCGTGTCTAACAATACTGGCGAACAAATTATTAAGAAATCTATTGTAAGAATAAGAATCATTCTTGAAACCCATCTTAGATATGAAGAAGCATTAATGAAATACTGCTCATTCTCAGAGTATGAGGGCCATAGGCAAATGCATCGTGCATTGCTGTTTAGAACTGCAGAGCTATTTGATATGCATAAGAAAAAGACTGTCTCTATATCTGAAATATTAGTTTTTATAAAGAAATGGTGGCTTCGCCACATTATCAAAGATGACATGAAATATATTGAATGTGTTGCAAAATTAGAGCTATAATCATTCATTCTGTAAAATTACTTTTTTGCTTCTGAACTGTTGATTAAATGCATGAAATATTTGCAGTTTAAGCTCGTTTAACTGATAGCTATTTTGAGGACTTATCCTCTTATCTGTTTCAGACAATTTCTGGCAATCTAATTGCCGGGCTAATTGTCATGTTATATCATTTAAGAACTGTTAATTTACATTAAATTAAGTTTTAGCTGGTATGAGAAAACGTAACTTTACGTGTAATAAGTGTATACGGCTTATAATCTTTCTACCTACAATATTTATTTAATAACTAACATGGAGATATCTCTTAAAGATAAAGTAAATGGGTTTAAAATTTTTACAGGTTTCAGCTCTAGTCAGATAGATAAAATATTGTCATTGGGCCATTTAGTCGAGTTTGACAGAGGTGATGTCATTGTGGAGGCTGATACCAAACTTGTAGATACATATATTATATTGGAAGGCAAGTTAGAGGCGTCGATGGGAACAACTTCTTCTGAAATGCTTTTAGGAAAATTGATACATATAGAAACCCGAAAAGCAGGTGATATATTTGGCGCCACGACCTTTGAACAAGAAAGACGTACACTACTTCGGTTAACGGCAGTCGATAAAATGCTTGTAATAAGAATTGATAGGAAAGAGCTATATCAATTATTAAACAGCGATAATAATCTAGGATATTTACTAATGCAGAATATTGCTCTTATTTTAGATCAAAGACTAATAGATTACTGTTTCAGGATAAGAGAAATATGATTGGTTGTTTCTTGCATTTTGTTTACCTATGGCATAGAGCGGCAAAGCCGCAACCAGTATACAGAATACAGGAGTCAGAATTCAGAACAAAGCATAGTGTTGTGTTTGTTTTTACTATGTTATGTTATTAATTGTAAATTTGTATTCACTTCCAAAATCTAGTCTTCCATTATTCTGACTCCGGGCTTCTGACTCCTCTATTCCATAAAAACTACAAAATCTTAAAAAAAGACGTTTTTATAAAGTAATACTATAAAGCAAGTCTGTTTGGTTCGGACCGGATGTGTAGTATTAGCAGTGTTTAGGATTCGAAGATTGAGCAATGGAGGTTAAAGATTAGAGTTAAAAACACCAATTTATTTTGGGTGAAGCCCTTAGAAATTAGATACCGAGAAAACCGTTCTTACTGCTTCCCATGGATAGCGTCGTTGTCTTGGGCATTTAAGACATTAACCAAATAGTTGTGTATCAAGCCGTTTGAGGCGATTACCTCTTTATCGTATACTGTGTAATGCTGCCCACTGAAATTTGTGATAGAGCCACCTGCTTCTTTTACTATCAAAAAACCAGCCGCCATGTCCCAGGGAGCGAGGTCCTTTTCCCAGTAACCGTCAAACATGCCTGCTGCAGTATATGCTAGGTCAATTGCCGCGGCACCGTTTCTCCGCACGGCCGTTGATTCCTGTTTAAGAATATGATATTTATTTATGGCTTCCGTAAGTTTTTTGCCCTTATTATAAGAGAAGCCTGTAGCAAGAAATGAATCGGTTATTTTGTTGGTCTTTGATACTGCTATTTTTCTATCATTGAGATACGCGCCTTTCTCTTTTTCTGCCAGAAAGAGTTCATTCATTGCGGGATTATATACAGCACCAATAATAATTTCACCGTTAAATTCACATGCAATTGATACGCAAAACCATGGCAATCCGTGTACAAAGTTTGTTGTACCATCTAACGGATCGATAATCCATTTATAGCTTCCAGTTAAAAGAGGATCGTTTATTCCGCTCTCTTCTGCAAGTATGGAATGGTCTGGGTACACCTTTGCTATTGTGTTTATTATAAACTCTTCGCTCTTGGTGTCCGCTTCGGTCACGTAGCCCGCGCCATCTTTCTTCTTTACATTCTGGACGTTACGAAAGCTTTGCATTAAGATATTTCCCGCATCCAATGCCGTGCGCGTAATAAAATTTCTCATGTTATCTGTTTTTCCGGTTTGTAAGTCGAAACTAATTTTATATTATTCTACGATATTTTCTTTGATTCATAAACCTATTTTATTATCTAATAGATTGACAACTTGACGTAAAGCTATTAGAATTTTCAGAATTATACTCAACAGGGGTATAACAAGATAAGATGATTGTAAATTTACAGAAAAGGGAAAAATGATGAATCTGTTTGCTTTTTTTCATCTTAACCTTGCTTATTCATCCATTGAAGTAGAACAAAGGGCGGAGGTGATACGGAAATGTTACTGGCCTTTACTTGATATAGTTGAAGATAAAGATATTCCTCTGGGATTTGAAGCCAGTGGGCACACCCTGAGAGAGATAGAAAGGTTGTCGCCTGAGTGGATAGAAAAAGCGAAGAGATTAATTGCGGCTGGAAACCTTGAGTTAATAGCCAGTGGATGGATCCAGTGTATTGGGCCCCTTGTTCCGTGGGAAGTTAACCTTGATAATCAGCTCTTAGGGTTAACGGAATATAAGAAGATGCTGGGAATATCTCCAGATATTGTTCTTGTAAATGAGCAGGCATATAGTCGCAGTATGGTGGATCTCTATCTAGAGGTTGGGTTTCAATCGATTCTTATGGAGTGGGAAAATGCGTTGTCCGCAAATTGTGGGTGGCCAGAGAGTTATCGATATTACCCACAGTATGCATTGGGTAATGAGGGTAAAAGGATTAAGCTTATTTGGAATCAGTCCATACTGTTTCAGCTGTTTCAACGATATGTCTTTGGAGAATTATCCATTGGTGAATATGTAAATAACTTGACCGGGAGCGGTGAAGATGTATCCCTTTGTATCTACGGAAATGATACTGAAATCTTTAATTTCAGACCAGGCAGATATCATACTGAGGCGGTTTTGGGGGATGAGGATGAGTGGGTCAGGATTAAAGATTTGTTCTCTTTTTTTAAAGCGAGCAAAGAGTTTAATCTTATCTTACCCTCGGAGGTTTTGGGCATGTATGGTTCAACCAATGCAGCACAAACCCTTTCACTGGAATCAGGGGCACAGCCAATACCGGTGAAGAAACAGAACAAATACAATATTAACCGCTGGGCTAACACTGGTAGGGATGATTTTACACTTAACTCATTTTGTTATAGGAATTATAAAGATAGTAAACTTAGAAAATTGAGTGATGAAGAAAAAAAGAAAGACCTTCTCCTCTGGAGCAGTGATTTACGTACCCATATAACGGATAAAAGGTGGAATAATGTGATTTCGGAAATAAAAAATAGGCGCTACGAAAGAGAAGAAAAAAAGATAGAGGAGAACGGATTTAACTGGGTGCCTGTGTCATCTATCAGCGAGTTGATAGATGAAAATCCTGAATTAAATTCAAAAGTAATTGTAAGTAATAAAAGCCAGGAAGTTATTATTAATGGTGAGCAGCTTCAATGGGTGTTTGATCTTCGCAGAGGGTTAGCTTTAAAAAGACTGAAAGAGTCGGGTGCCAAGGTGCCAATTATTTGTACACTGCCGTTGGGGTATTATAAGGATATCCAATATGCTGCAGACTTCTATTCGGGGCATTTTATTTTAGAGATACCTAATAAGCATAAAGTGACAGACCTTAATGGCGTTGACTGTTTTATCTCGGTTGACAATAATCTGATATCTATAATGAGTTTGCAAGAATCTCCGTTTGGGCCGGTAAAAAAGATTTGGACTGTAGATCCGTATGGTTGGACTTTTAAGCTTCGGTTGAGTGTAAAGTGGCCAGAGGTGCCATTAGGTACCTTTAGAATGGGCCACTTAACTTTGTTCCCCGAATATTTTGACAGGAAATCACTGTTTTACGCAACCCATAATGGCGGTCGTAAACTTGAGAGGTTTTTGATAAACGATGAAGAGATACAACATCTAAATCCGGTAAACTCGCTAATAAGTTCACGATCTGCTTTAGGATGCACTGAGGGAGAGGTTGAGATAGGAGATAAAACAAGAAAGATCAGGGTACAGTTTAATCCTGGAAACATGGCCCTTACTGGACATATTCATTACAAGAAAGTGATGCCGGGTTATTTTGTTAGATTGGGTTTCTCTGCCATGGAGATGGACGATACAAGCGCCAGGGTAAAAGTAAGGAGATCTTTTAGCAATCGATCATTTGAATTCTCTTATAAATTTACAAAATAGTGGTCAATTATGTGCAATCCATTTCTATATCAATTTGATTTGGATTGAAATTTTCTTTTACGTAATCAAAGAAAATTTTGTCATTTAAGAACATATTAGCGATGTCTCCGTCTAAATTCTGATGCTTTACCATATTGCCGATGATGTTTATTACTTCCGATGTTGTTTTACCAGTTTTGTATGGCCGGTCACTTGCAGAGAGAGCTTCAAATATATCTGCAAAAGCAATGATTCTACCTTGTAGAGGGATCTCACTCCCCTTAAGTTTATTTGGATAACCTGTTCCTGCTAACGTCTCATGGTGACAGCAGGCATATTTTTGTACATTCTTTAATTTCTTTGGAAATGGTAACTCCTTTAACATTGATTCGGTTAAACTGGCATGATTCTGGATAATATCCCTCTCTTCATGGGTTAACGTTCCTCTTATTATTGTTAGATTGGTTACCTCATTTTCTGAAAGCCAAGGCTCTTTCTTCCCTCTTCTTTCCCACATGTTTTTTGCTAAATCCTTTACCCTTTGTATATTATTATCGCTCATTGCTTCTGCACCCTTGTTTACCTCTGAAATTAGTGCAAATGCGTTGTCAATCTCTGCTATCTCTTTTTGGTACTCTTCTTCATGCGTGATAATCTCTTTTTCTTTTCCACCTTTTATCAACTCAAGTTTCTTATTCAGCAACTTTATTTCAGCATCTTTTTTAAAGAGTTCAAACCTTGTTTCAATCTCACTTATTCTATCGTAAATTGTCTCAAGTTTTGTTGCTTTATCGATTATATATTCTGGAGTAGTAATCTTTCCTATATCATGCATCCATGCGGCAATACGTAATTCATTTAACTCATCGTTGCTAAACTTTACAGATGAAAATCTCCCACTATTCTCTTCATTTATTCTATTGGCAATTTTCATTGTAATCTCTGTAACCCTGTTAATATGACCGCTAGTATAATGAGATTTCTCATCAATAGCTTTTGCAATAGTTCTTAAAAAGGAATTAAACAACTCTTCCAATCCTTTTAATAACTTGTTTTTTGTTAATACCACTGCGGCTTGTGATGAGAGGGATTCTGTTATTTTCTGAGATTCTGTGGAAAAGGGGATAACGGAACCCGTTTTAATATCTTGTGAGTTTATTAATTGTATTACACCGATGATTTCATTTTCGTGATCTTTCAACGGAACAACAAGCATGGACTTTGATCTATAGTTTGTTTGTTGATCAAATGCTTTCGTCCCAGAGAAATCAAACCCTTTTGCGGTGTAAACATCTTTTATGTCTATGGTTTTTCCTGTCAATGCTACATGTGACGACACATTTGTGTGATTCTCAGTATTATCTTCATTAAAAAGGTTAATATCTGGCCATGTTATCTTTTCCCTGGATCCGCCCATAAAGATATTTAAAGAGCGCGTTTGTATAATTGCAAACCGCAAGGTGCGGCCATCTTCTGATTTTATGTAGAGTGTACCACCGTCAGAGTTTGTACACATCCGCCCTACATCAACAATCATTTCCATGAGCTTTGTTTCATTCTCTTCATGTGAAAGGGCAGCACCTATATCAATTAACTTTCTTATATTTTCAAGCATTTTTATATCTTTCAGGTTATGATAAATATTCTCTTAGTAATTCGATTGTCTCGTTGGCAAATAAATTATCCTTTCCAAATCCTTGAACACCGCCACATTTTATTGAGAGTTTCATCTGGTCGTCATAGTTTGTTACCAGCATTAGTGGGGTTTTCACATTAATGTCACTCTTTAACTCTTTTATAAGCTCTATTCCGCTTTCTTGATCAAATGCACCTATTCGGTTAATAATTGCAAGATCATAGTCTCCACTATCTAAAAACTTCTTTGTTTCACTAAGCAGTTTTACTCTGGTTCCTTCTACAGAAAAATTCTCCTCTACAAGTGATGTGATACGAGGGTGGTCTAAATTGCAGTGTCCTACTATTAATACTTTTTTCATGTTTTTTCGATTATAAATTATTTTTAAATTTTAAAATTTTTTTTACTCGCAATGTGAGCATATAACCCGTTGAGTATGGTAATTAGAACATGATATTACTCTTCCAAACTTTTCATAAGACTCATTATAGCTTTAGATACAATTTCCTCATGCTGCTTAGCTGTAGTCGCTTTACCGTATTTTTTTATTATACCATTCCACTGTTTGGTTCCATAATGTTTATGGCAACCTATGCATAAGCCTTCCCTTTCAATCAGATTTCTCTCTTCTTTGTTCAATGGCCTGTCAGACGGCAGAGGCATGTTTTGTATCTGCTCCCCGTCCCTTGTAACCAGTTGGTCAAGGCTGTATGGGAAATCTGTTATCTTTGGCACCTGCCATTTGCCCGTCTTTGCGCCGGGTATATCTCCGTATACACCTTTAGCCAGATTTTGAAACATTGGTTCATTGCCTTGAAGTTTTGCGGCGCTTCGTGAATTTCCCACTCCGTATCCAATTGCCTTTGGGGTGGTGTGGCAATCTTCGCATGTCCTTGCCGCAAGACTGACAGAATGCGGGTGAGATGGCGCCAATGTTGGTGAATTGTGTCCGCTAGATGTTGTGTAAAATTTGTTATTAACTTTAATATCACCATTTTCATCAATAAATGTATAAAAGACCTGACATCCTGGCATCAACGGTGAAACCATTCCTTTTAAGTTTATTCCCAGAATAGGGCTTTCCCATCGCAGGAAAGACCTGTTTTCGATTGAAAGATTTCCCGGTTTTTTTACAATAGTCTGGCGTCCTGTTTCCGGATTCACCTCTTTTGACGTATCAATCCAGTCTGTTCCCTCTTTTCTTCTGTCATATTGCATATGACACCCGAAACATTGAGGCGCCCAGGTGGAATGGCAGGTGTAACACTCCATCTTTTCTATGTGTTGAGAAACAATGGACATTGCAACCTTTCCCTGCTCTGTCTTAAATGTATCAGAATCCTTAATCTCTTTTAACAATGGTATCTTGTGCTTCTTATTTGTATATCGGCTCAAAACGTATGCATCTTTACCTTCTTTTATCCAGTTTGGCTTCGGGTTTCCTCGGGAGGTTAAAAGGAGTTCAGAGTTGTCTTTCTTTACCATAAATGTTCCTCTTTCTCCATCAAGAGTTACCGGTGTACCATGGCCTACAGCAAGCTCCCAGGGATACTTTGAAGGTGTTCCATGGCAGTCGTAACAGCTTATTTCAACCTGATAGAATGTTACAGGGTAAATATTCCCGTCCCCGTGAACGTCAATAGAAGAGTGGCAGTCCGCACACTGCATGCCTCTATCAAAATGGACATCTGCATTTACATGCATATACTCTTTTGTATACAGAGGCCTTTGTGGATTTGCTTCTTCGTCAAATGGTGGAGCATTCTTGTCTTTAACGTAATCATACTCAAACATACCAAGATATGTGGTACCAATTCTTTTTCCCCTTGTGTGGCAGTGTGTACACTGTGCCGCTGGGATAGCAGTTGTGATCTGGTGTTTTAACGGATATGGTCGACTACTATTCTCTTTTGGGATTGTTGGATCATTACCCTCATACTTGCCGTCGTTTCCGTACAGCATGTGACAAGCGGCACATCCTGATGCACGCAAGTCTCCCCTTTTTTCCCTTCCTTCTCCCCATACATGGCATCTCCCGCACTGTTTTCTGTGAATATCTGCAAATCCTGCCTTCTCCTTTGACTTAAAGATATCCACCCCTTTGTGATAGTCAGGTATTTCAGATACGCTTTCCAGTCTCTTAAGATATCCTGAATCTATAGCCTTCATTATCCACTCTTTGTACTTCTCCGACCCTGTAATAGGTAGCGGCCCGTCAGGGTCGTCCATATTAAAGTTTGAATACGGAAAGGTGCCCTTGGGTATTACCCCGTTTGAAGATAATGTCTTGTTTGCTTTTCCTGTTTCAAGGGACATTAATGAACGTGCCATGCGGTATGTATAATTTGTCCCGGTTACACTTTTGGGGTTACTTTTGGTATATGTTGCTGATAATAATTCACCACCCACGGGCTCTTTTAATGGCTCTCCCATGAGTGTCGTTATCATTCCCTCCTCGTCATGACACTTTGCACACCCCTTTCCCTGATGAAGAACCCACATGCTGGAAGGGTTATGGATAAGATCTTTGTGGGCATCCTCCTTAGTCTCGCCAAAGGGATTTCCTTCATGGCATATTGCACACTCAAAACCCTTGCCTTTGTCATACTCCTTTAGTGCAAAAGCGATCAAATACGGTTGCATTTTTTTACTAATCACCTCTATGCCTTCATGACAGCTTAAGCACCCCTTCTCCTTTGCATTTGAAGTACCCGTATCATTAATAATAACGTTATTAGCATCACTATCTGCGTAAAGTATTTCAGAAATCGCTAAAATAGAGAGCATTGTTATTATTGTTATAAAGACGGGTATCTCTTTATATCTTTTCATTATGAAAACTTTCTGTTTCATTAGGTCATAGACAAAACTATTTAGAATGGATTTGTACAAATACTTGTAGTACCGTATTATTTTATTCGTGCATTATAGCATTTGTGGTTAAAGGTGTCTCTTCTTTATGTTTTTATTAT
Source organism: Candidatus Anammoxibacter sp. (assembly GCA_021777055.1). Taxonomy (GTDB): domain Bacteria; phylum Planctomycetota; class Brocadiia; order Brocadiales; family Anammoxibacteraceae; genus Anammoxibacter_A. Next base: position 11,973 of record JAIQZO010000094.1, read on the forward strand.
TTAAGACATCAAATATTCCACTTGATATTCCTCCTGGTTGTTATGTTTCAGCTCATTCTCCATGTAATTAAGAATGAGCTGAAGCCTTCTGTTCCTGCCGATACTCATATATTAACTCGGCTATTGAAATAGCCCCTGTTGTCTTGCTATTATATCGTCTTGTAAAATCCCAAAACTATACCGTTAAATGTAGTATTTCTTATTGCTTTGTGTCTAATATTAAGGGGAGTGGGTGTAAAACCTATTAGAAAGGGTATCGTTATGAAAAGACCATTTGTTATGTTTTTGATGCTTTTTATCAACCTTATATTTTATCTCATGCTTCCTTTTGTTTGTCTGGGAGATTTCCATGTGACCTTTCTTCATTTTAATGATGTTTATGAGATAACCCCGGTAAGTGGTGGAGCAGAAGGAGGGCTTGCTAGGGTCTCCACTCTATATAAAAAACTTCATAAGGAAAACCCAAATACAATCTCTGTTCTTGGTGGAGATTTTTTCAGCCCTTCTGCTATGGGTACGGCTGTTTATAAAGGTGATAGTCTTGCAGGAAAACAGATGGTTGATGTCCTTAATGCCATGGGGCTTCAGTATGCAACTTTTGGAAACCATGAGTTTGATATTAAGGAGAGCCAATTTAAGAGTCGCATGGCGGAAGCGGAATTTGCCTGGATTTCCAGTAATGTTTTTGGTTCAGATGGAAAGCCTTTTTCGGGAGTTAAAGAGAGTGTAATTCTTGAATTTACAGACAACGATAGCGAAAAAACATTTAAGGTCGGAATCTTTGGCATTACACTACCGGTTAATAAACCGGATTATGTCGAGTATGCAGACCCAATGGAAATAGCAGCTGAGCAAATAGCAAAGCTAAAGGATAAGTGTGATTTTCTTATTGCACTCACACATCAAAACATTAATTCGGATGAAAAACTGTTAACTCTGTACGAGGAAATAGACCTTCTGCTTGGTGGGCATGAACATGTAAACTATCAGAGGTGGAGGGGTGGCTTTACTCCTCTGTTGAAAGCGGATGCCAATGTTAGGTCCGTTTATGTTGTAGATCTCCGTTTTAATCCTGATTCTGGTAAAACAGTAATCGTGCCGCAGCTTGTCCCAATTAATGATACTATTGCGGAAGATCCGGAGGTGAAAACAGTGGTGGATAAATGGACGAAAATTGCATTTAATTCATTTCTCTCACAGGGTCTCAATCCTGAAGAAGAGATAACTAAAACAGATGAGCCTCTCAATGGTCTTGAATCAGACGTTCGAACCGGAACTACAAACCTGACCAGCCTTATTGCAAAAAGTATGCTTATACCTTATCCTGATGCGGATCTTTCTATTTATAACAGTGGATCTATTCGTATTGATGATGTCATTCCTGTAGGAATGGTGACGGTTTATGATGTTATTCGTATTGTTCCGTTTGGTGGTAAAGTTTTAAAAGCGGAAATTAAAGGAAGCCTGCTAAAAAAAGTGCTTGATCAGGGAAATACGAATTACGGTTCCGGTGGTTATCTGCAGTATGCAAAAGTTTTAAGATCAAATAGAGGTGGTTGGATTATAAACGACATTCCTATTGATATTAACAAAACTTACGTAATCTCAATTCTAGATTTTCTTGCCTCAGGTAAGGAACAGAACCTTGAATTCCTGAATCCCTCCGCGGAAGGGTTCAAAGTTATTAAGGATGGAAAAGGTAAAGATATACGGAAGTTGATAATAGATGAGATGAAATCAGGTCTAGTCCAATAGCTAAATGATAAGAGAAACCATATTTAAATACCAAATAGTCAATACTCTCAACGGTATAATCATCTCTACTGTATTACTTTTTGTTTTTGAATGTCAAGCATCAACGGATAAGGAACTAAAACCTTTTCTCCGGATTGATCATGTAATGGGCATTGCCCATAGAGGAGGTGCTGAATTAGGGCCTGAGAATACATTAATGGCATTTGAATTAGCATCGGAATTGGAAATGGACGCCATTGAACTGGATGTTCATATCACTAAAGACAATCACATTGTTGTTATACATGATTACACAATTGATCGAACAACCAATGGTACTGGAAGAGTCAAAGATTTTACCCTGGATCAATTAAAGGAGTTTGATGCTGCGTATTGGTTTAGCCCGGATGGGGGAGAAACGTTTCCTTATCGTGGGAAAGGAGTTACTGTTCCCACGTTAGACGAGGTGTTTGATAATTTCTCCCACATGAGAATTAATATTGATATTAAGCAGAACAAACCTGTAATCGTTGATCTGATTCTAACAACTGTTAAAGAGTATAATTTATCTGAGCAGGTAAATATATTCTCATTTTTTGGTTCAGTTATCAAACAAGTAAGAAGAACATATCCGGAGATATCAAATGCATTTACAATCGCGGAAACATTAAATTTCTTGGCATTTGTTCAACAGGGTAGAATACGGGAGTTTGATACAGCCGGTGATGTCTTTCAAATCCCACTATCTATCAATGAAGTATTTCCCGTTGCTAGTGAATTTATTGAAGCCGCCCATTCGCAGAACCTTATGGTCCATGTCTGGACTATCGATGATAAAGCGATTATGGAAGAGATGGTAGATTTAGGAGTTGACGGAATTATTACTGACAGACCAGACCTTTTTAACGATTTGTAGGATGTAGCATGGTAAAAACAGCTTGGCCTTCATTACTCTTGCTGAAAGTTTAAGAATTGAAAAGGAAAATGGAGAAGAGTTTCTTTCGCCTCTTAATGCTTGTGTGTAACGCTGCTGGGTATGATGACTTTGACGTTTTGTTGCAGATGCTGTTTATTAAGATTGTTATTTGCTTTTCGTTTGTACATTGATAAAATATGTGCTCACTTTACCTTACTTATTTCCACGGATAAAATAGTGGACTAATATAAATTAGGAACTGTTGAATATGGAAGAAAAAAGCATTGATCCTAAAGAGATCGTGGTTGTTGTTCTTGGTGGTGGACAGGGGTCCAGGTTGTATCCTCTAACACGTGACAGAGCAAAACCTGCCGTGGGTTTTGGTGGAAAATACCGATTGATTGATTTCTCTATTTCTAACTGCCTTCAATCGAAAATAGAGAAGATATTTATTTTAACACAGTTTAACTCCTTCTCTTTAAATAGGCACATATGGCAAACATATTCAAAAGAGATGCAACGAGATAGTTTTATCGATGTGCTTGCTGCCGAGCAAACAACTGAAAACAAAAGCTGGTACCAGGGAACAGCAGATGCAGTTCGTCAGTCCTTAAAATATATAATCCCTCATAATCCACGCTATGTACTGATTATAAGTGCAGACCAGATATATAAACTTGATTATGGGAATCTGTTAAATTGGCATGTCAAGAATGAGGCAGATGTTACAATTGCCGCAAATTATACTTCAGTTGATGAGCTATTCGGGCTAGGTGTAACAAAGATCAAAAATGACTTCAGCGTTGTGGGTTTTAAAGAAAAGCCAGAGGATCCATCTTTAGTGAAAGATTATCATCTCGATACAATAGGTGTTGAATATCCAAATAATAAACCTTACCTTGCCTCTATGGGTCTTTACCTTTTTAATACGGAAACTTTAGTTAAAGCCTTGGACAATGAGGATGAGGATTTCGGGAAAAGTGTTATTCCTACTATGGCAAAAGATTTCCGCATGAGTTGTTTTCCATTTGATGGCTATTGGGAAGATGTTGGAACAATTAAGGCTTTTTATAAAGCCAATATGGAATGGCGGTTAGGGGAAGGTATTGCAAAATCATTTCAGGATGAATATGCATTAATTACACATTCCAGACAACTTCCACCATCACGGATCGAAGGTGCAAATGTCAGGAGTTCGCTCATTGCAGATGGTTGTAATATATTTGCGAAGAGTATTGAGAATACCATTGTAGGTGTAAGAACCAGAATTGGACCGGATACAGAGATTAAAGATTCAATAATAATGGGTAACGATCATTATGATAAAGAACTCCCTTTTGAGATTGGAAAACAGTCTGTAATCCAGAAGGCAATTCTTGACAAGAATGTAAAGATTGGTGAGGGAGTTAGAATTGAGAATAAGGAAGATATACAGGAGTACGACAGTGAGCTTTATACAATAAGGGCAGGCATAGTCGTGATACCCAGGGGGACAAATATTCCGGATGGCATGGTTATCTAACCCATTACATCCCGAGTGTGTCCCATCGTGGTAGAACCGGATGGTGGAGCGGCGGTTTGTTTCGGATAATTTCCATTACATGTTCCAAATCTACTAACCGTAATTTTACCGAATTATTGATCTCGTCAAGTATTATTATATTAAATGCTTTACTCGTAACAAGGCAGAAGCCTTGTTACGCACTGTCCCAAGAGGCTCCGCCTCTACTCATTCCTACGGCTCGAACAATTCTACTTCCAAGACACTTTTTTTAGGCGTTAAGTAGTTTTTTGCACTGGAGTAAATCCAGAACGCCGGTTTTTCCACATACCCGCGTTTTACAGGGTTATTATGAATATATTCAATCTTTTGCATCATAATTTCATTTGATTGTATTAATTTCGGTTGAAACCCGTCTTGCCACACCTGGTATTTCTGGTCCTTTTTATACACTTTTTTTCCAAACTCAAGCTGCTTTAATAAATAGAATCTATTACCTTTTACTAAATTATCAATCAACACCCTTACAGTGTGTGATTTATGCCTTCTAATGATAGCACTTAAATCTTCTGAACTGGCAATTATATGGATGTGGTTATCAAGTATAACAAATGCAAATATCTTTAAGCCGCTGGAACTCTTGAGAAATTGAAGACTGTCAATAATGATATTAAACATTGTTCTTGTGGTAAAGATAGAGACCCAATTGACGACTGTCATTGTAATGAAATAGGGCTGGTTGTTTTGAAATGTTTTGTATTTAGTTCTCATGATCTTACAAGAGGCAGAGCCTCTTAGGACAGTGCGTAACAAGGCTTCAGCCTTGTTACGAGTCAAAAGGCAAGTGTCAAGATTGTTAGTTAAAGACCTAACTCTTTTCTTGCTTCTTCCAGGCTTAATGTAGGAGCATTTTTTTCTGTCTTTTTTGCCTGTCGTAATTCTTTTAAATCTTCGTAATCACTAAGTTCCTCCTGTATTTTTAAAAACTCATCATAAGGAATAACCGCAAATTGTTTCTTTCCGTTTTGCTCTAAAATATTTGGGTGTAGTGTAATCATATTTTTTTCCTTTTATCTGTATATGTTTTTCCTATGTCTAATACGGTAAACTATAATAACTTCTCCTTCGACTTCAAACAGAACTCTGTAATCTCCGACTCGTAATCTATATTCTGGTTCTGTGTTAGTTAAATGTTTAACGTCTCCAGACATATTCTCTTTTAAGGCTTCAATTTTCTCAAAAATACGTTCAAGGTCTTTTTTGGGTATTTTTCTTCCATCTTTTAGAGCTTGTGGTTTGAACTTGATCTTATACAGCATCGTTTATTTCCATTAAAAGCTAACGTCACATCGTATACTTAATTGTTCTAGAAATTAAATTTCCATTTCAAACACTTTTGTAAAGATGTGGTTTTTAGATGGATTATATTCTATAGCACTTTCTTTGGTTTTTTGACATGGCGGTACCTTTTTCTCTATAGAAATAATTAAAAACTCTGGAATTTTCACCATTAAGGATATGGTAATATGTGGGAGAATGCAATATTTTTTTGCCGGGGGTGGAGTTGATAATTATGTATACACCTAATTGAATTCTTTAAACGCTTAGGATCCGTTAGCAAGGTTGCACCTGAAACAGACAAAAGTACCGTATAGGACGTGTGAAGTTATCCAATTGTGTTAAGCCTATGGGAGCCAATTGTCAGTTGTAAATAAGCTCCATTAGGGGCGACAGAATGTTTTGTCCCCAAGATATTTCAATTCATATTATACGCCGTATATCTTTCTGTCGCCCCTAATGGGGCTTATTTGATCAGGATATCATTCTATCCCCACCGCTAACGCAGTGGGCTAATTTCTTTTGCCTCTATCGGGGCAAGGATTTTTGAAATTAGTTTGAACATACTAAACGGTTAGGTTCGGTCTGCAAGTGTGCAACGGCAACTGAGAGTTTCTTATCGTTTGCAAGATAAATCTTGCACTCCGGATCTCGTTACTCTTGATTGAGGGTAAGATCTTGAGCTTCTTACTATTTATATATATGCTTCAGGGGATGTATGTTAAGTATATTAGGGTAGATTCCCCTGATATTCTCCCTGTACATGTTATGGCTCACATAGAAGTAAATGGGCATGATGGGCAGTTCTTCTTCTATTAGAATCCTTTCTGCTTTCTGCAGTATTGATAGACGCTCTTCACTGTTTCCCGTCACTGCTGCTTTTTTGATAAGGGTGTCATACTCATTGTTGCTCCAGCCGGTTCTATTGTTTCCGTTGTTTGTAACAAACATGTCCAGGAAGGTATTGGGATCTACATAATCGCCGATCCAGCTGGATCGACACATCTGGTAATTGAGGTTTTTTGTTGTGTTAAGAAATACCTTCCACTCCTGATTAAGGATGGTAACGTCTATGTTGAGCTCTTTCTTCCACATTTGCTGAAGTACCTCTGCTATATCTTTGTTTGATTCGCTTGTATTATACAACAGTTCTACAGTGGGGAATCCCTTGCCGTTGGGGTATCCGGCATCTGCTAATAATTCCCTGGCTTTTTTCGGGTCGTATGCAAGCCCTTTCGGTGAGGTGTAGCCAGGCATACCGTTAGGGATAAATGTCCTTGCCGGGGCCTCTCCTCCTTTGGTGACATACTTTACAATGGATTCCTTGTTTATCGCATAGTTAAATGCCTTTCTTACACGTACATCGTTAAATGGAGGTTTTGTAACATTGAACCTGTAAAAGTATGCTGCCAGATAAGTGTTGGAATGGAAATCGCTGCGTTTGCTCAGTACATCAACTAATGGTAGTGGTACTGTGCTAACGAGATCTGCATTTCCCGATTCGTAGATGTTAAACCCTGTGTTTATGTTTTCTATGGAGAGGGCCTTTACCGTGTTAAATGTTACGCTCTCTGCATCCCAATACAAAGGGTTCTTTTTCATTATGACGTGTTGATTGATATCCCATCTTTCCAGTAAAAACGATCCGTTTGTTACGATATTTGCCGGTTTGGTCCAACTATCTCCGAATCTTTCCAGACAATTCTTGTTAACCGGGAGAAGGGTGGGAAATGATGTGAGGTTTAAGAAAAACGGGGTGGGACTTTCCAGTGTTACTTCCAGTGTATAGTCGTCGATTGCTTTAACACCCACCTGGTTAAAATCATCTAATGTTCCCTCATTAAATCCTTTCGCATTTTTTATATAGTAAAGTTGGTATGCATAGTCTGCTGCGGTTTCAGGTTGCAGGGCCCTTTTCCATGAATAAACGAAGTCTTTTGTGGTTAACGGCTCTTCGTTTGACCATGTTGATCTGCGCAGAAAGAATGTATATTTCAGACCGTCATTTGTGATCTTCCACTCCTTTGCCACACCCGGTGTAGGTGAAAGGTCTTTGGGATTGTAACTTGTCAAACCTTCAAAGAGTGCTCTGACTATTCTTGACTCTACCGAGCCGGTAACAAGTGGAGGGTCTATTGTTTCTGGTTCTGGACCATTTACAAACGTGAAGTCCGCTTCGTGATTTGTCAAAATAAACAGAATAATTATTGGGAAGATAAGTAGAGGAGTTCCAAAAAGTATGAGCAGGTTTTTCATGGGGCAATTCTTGAGGTGATAATAATGTCTCTTATTTTATAAATTTCTGATTACCTTGAGTATAACTATGCATTATAAAGTTATGCAAAATTAAATAAAAGATTTATTTTGGGTAATATTAACATTATAATATGAAGCCATTAGCCGTGTAATAAAACCAATCTACGTTCAGCCTGATTTCAGAAACGATTAATGATTAAGCCTATATTTAACTAGAATATGAATTAATTTATATAATGCAACTTTACCCTGAAAGGGTAATATTCAACTGCCTAGGGTAAAGTGGAGCATCACCTTGGGTATATATCAATTTATATATAAACCCTGAATGGGTTTTACAAGAAAAAGTATACATTCTAAATGTTATTATATTTGTTTAAAAATATTACATATAACATTTGAAATTAAAATTATGACAATGGTTAATGCTTTACAATAATCTATGCGTAAGGGTTAATACCAAAGACTTGTCTCTTTGAAACAATTAGGTAAGGTAGATCGTATTGTAGAACCCCTTCAGGGTTTATGTTTCCTTTCTTTAAACCCAGGGTGGCGCTCCGCTTTACCCTCGGCAAGTGAATATTACCCCGTTGGGGTATGTTAAATGTGATCTTAAAACCAGATGTGATTCTAAATTTCTATAATTTTTAAATCTCTTGATACTTACTTTTTTCTGAAATCAGTTTGAACTTACAAATCTATTTTAGAGGTGCTTAATGAAGATAATATCTTTTGGCGATATACATGAAGATACCGGAAATCTGCAAAAGATGTCTGCAGAGTTAGGTTCAGTAGATATAGTTCTGGTCAGCGGTGATCTTACCAATTACCATGGAAAGGAAGATGCCTCTACTGTTATAAATAGTATAAAGAAGTATAATGATAACGTGTTTGCACAGCCGGGAAATCTTGATCAGAAGGATGTGGATGATTATCTTACATCCTTGGATATAAACATTCATGGGAACGGATATATTTTTGATGATGTTGGTATCTTTGGTGTAGGGGGATCCAATATAACCCCGTTTAAGACTCCTAATGAATATGGTGAAGAGGAGATTAGACTCTTTCTGGAAGCAGGATATAAAAAAGTGTCCCAATGTAAAGTTAAGATTATGGTTCCCCACATGCCGCCGTTAAACACAAAAGTGGACAAGGTGTCATCAGGCATGCACGTTGGAAGTCAAAGCGTGCGTGAGTTTATAGAGAAATACGAGCCGGACATCTGTATTTGTGGTCATATACATGAAGCTGCGGGTGATGATCAGATAGGTAATACATCGATCTTTAATGCGGGTATGTTTAACGAAGGTGGATATGTTGAGGTAGAATATAGGGATGGGATGTTGAAGTCTGAGCTTAAGCGTGTCTCATCGTAGAGAGGGGACGCAATGAAATTTTGAATTTTAAATTTTGGATTTTAGATTTATTAATGATTGCGATATGCCTGATGAATCAGGCAACTGTTTTATTATAAATGCGGGGCATAGCTTAGCTGAATTACGTTTTAAAGTCAGAGCCTTGTAAAGGGTAATTGTTTTGCCTGAAGAGAGTTTTGAACTTACGTAAATGACAGAAACTGGTAAAATAGTAGATTTAACACATCTTCTGGAAAATAACAAGCATTGGGTTCCGTGGTGGGGGCGTAATGTTGTTAAATATAGAGATCATAAGCACGGGAAGCTTGCGGTACGGCTAGTGTTTGGTTTGCCATCCAAGTATCTTAAGACGCGGTTGGGATGGGCTTTGGAATATATAAAGATGTCAACTCATGGGGTGACTCATATGGACGCGCCTTGGCACTACGGGCCTGTTTCAAATGGTAAAAGGTCCAGAACTATAGATGAAGTACCTTTAGAGTGGTGCTTCTCTGATGGAGTGGTTTTGGATCTAAGGCATAAGAGAGACGGGGAGGAAGTGGGAGTTAATGATTTAAAGGCGGCCTTACTTAAGATCGGCTATACTATTAAACCCATGGATATTGTTTTGGTACATACAGGCAATGATCGTAGCGGATATGGCACAGGTGAATATTTTACAAAGGGTTCCGGGGTCAGTGCAGAAGCAACAAGGTGGATAGTTGATCAGGGTGTAAAGGTGGTTGGTATAGATTCCTGGACATGGGGGTTGCCGCTTTCAGTTGAGGCTGCACGGGCAAAAAAGAGCGGACGTGATGACATATTCTGGGCGTCACATTATGTTGGTCTTGAGAAGGAGTATTGTCATCTGGAACAGCTTACCAACCTTGATAAATTACCTCCTTTTGGGTTCAAGATCAGCTGTTTTCCTTTAAAGGTAAAAAATGGGTCCGGCGGGCCTGCCAGGGTTGTAGCAATTATTGATGAATAGGAATATTTGTTTTAACGTATAGGGGTTGTCATTTTTTGGCTGAATACGTTCTATTGTTGGTATTTCAATGTAACTATTGTGTTCGCGATGTGTTAAAGTGTAGGATGGGTTAAGCGATAGCGAAACCCATCAATAATTCTTCACGTTTTGATGGGTTTCGCTATCGCTTAACCCATCCTACTAGATGTGTGGTTCGAAATTATATTATGATTAAAAAGACGGAAAAATTAAAAAACGGAGCTGATAAATCAAGCCAGATGCAGGGAGATGGTAATCAGAGCAGTGAGATCATTTCTGGTTATGAGCAAATTCAGGGAAAGAAACTTAATGACAGGTCGGAATTAAGTAATATTAAAGATGATAAATTTCGCTCTTATCAGGAGATAAGGGATAAGGTTTGTCAGCTGATTAAAGCTAATATAAAAGTACCGGATAAAGGGATCGTTATTGATTTGGGAACAGGTAGTAATGTAAAAGTACCCCTCGATATAAGGGATATGATCGCGGAAAAAAATGGGATGGTGGTAGGGCTGGAGATCACAGAGAAAGGTGCTGCTGAGGCGGGTATAAAGAGAAACAGTGAAGGATATGATGCCCTTAAGGTACTGAGATCAAACTCCATAATGCTACCGTTTAAGAATGATTGTATTGATGTCGTTGCTGCCAATTTGTCCATCCATCATATATTTCCTGAACCAATCAATGATCTTGACGGAAATGAGGTGGTGAATAATTCGTTTGAAAATATCTTTTATGAAGCCTATCGGGTTTTGCAGTACGATGGGCAGTTTATTCTCTCTGAGTCTGTTGATCCCACTACGGATATGAGGGAAAATATGCTCTTTAGAGGTATCCACAAGACAATACACAACCTTGACGCGGAGACAAGGAAGAAGTACGAACAGACATTCGGAGCTGACAAAGTGGCTGGTTTGTTTAGACTGGCATCAAAAGAGTGGGGCAAAGATATAGAAACCGAACCGCCGGTTCCGGAATATTTAATCAGTCCAACAGAGATAAAGGAACTTGCAAAGCGTGTCGGTTTTCGTGTTGTAAAATACATTCGTGTGAGTCCCGCTTTGGCCCATTTTGTGTTTGTGAAAGATTGAGTTCTGTAAAGAGTCTGTTTGTACTATTGCTTCTGTGCAGTTCAGTAACACTTCCTCGAATTCTATCTTTGTAGAAACGTAGGGTGGGTTAAGCGATAGCGAACCCATCAATAATTCTCAAAACCTCATGCTGTGTTGTCCCCTCTAGAAAGAGGGGTGGCTGCGTAGCAGACGGGAGGTGTATGTAAGAAGAATAGATACCTATTTATTACTGGTGGTTACTGGCACCTTGTGTGGATTTAAACGTCTCGAATCAGTCAACAAGACTGATCCCATAAGAAACTGTTTCACAATAGATAAAGAATAATTTATGAAAGGTAAACTTATCGTTATTACAGGTCTTGACGGAAGTGGCAAGACAGTACAAACAGATCGACTCTTCGCTAGCCTGAAGAAAGATGGATATAGTGTTGAAAAGGTTGACTTTCCCCAATATGGCAAAGGTTTTTTTGCCAAATTAATTGCTTGTTATCTAAATGGTGATTTTAATCCGGATATTAATGACCTCTATTGTAATAGTTCCGGACTTGATAAACCGGAAGATCTTAAATCCTCTGTTACAGGGAACGATAAGCAGACGTTAAAAATAGGACCTAAAGCCATTAACCCGTACCTCACGTCTCTATTATATGCGGGCGATAGGTGGGAATGCAGGGAGAAGATGTCAAACTGGCTGAATGAAGGAAAAATAATCATCTCTAATAGATATACATGTTGCAATAAGGCGTATCAGGGTGCAAAAATAGATGATGTAAAAGAGCGGGAAAAATTTTTTGATTGGGTAAATAAGTTGGAGCATGAGGTTTATAAGATCCCTGTTCCTGACTTAACCATATTTTTGAAAAACGATCTGGACATAACTGTGGATCTTGTCAAGAAAAGGCCTCAAAGGGAGTATCACCATCCTGGGACGGACTCTGAAAATAAACCCATTGCTAGAAATGAAAAGAGAGTAGACATTCATGAGGATAATCTGGAGTATATGAAATTGGTACAGAACACATACCTTGAACTCGCTCCTAATGAGACAGGATGGGAAGTAATAGAGTGTGTTAAAGGTGGTAGATTGGATACTGTTGATAAAATTGCATCAAGGGTGTCTAATGCTGTAAGCACAATAATAGATAAACCTTAATGCTTATAGTCTGACAATACCGGAACCAAAATACTAGATACAGGTAAACAGTTGGATTCTAATTCTTTTGTCAAAATGCCACAGTGCGGTAAAGTCGGAACCAAGAAACTGTATACCTTGAAATACACCTACTTTGTCAGCTTGTCATACTGTTTATAAGCTTTTTTGGCTGATCTCTTCATCCCTTTTTTTTCGTAAGCAACACCAAGATATTTATATGCCTTTGCAAGGCTTGGGTCAATCTCTATTGCACTCTTGTTTGCTTCAATTGCCTCATCAAACATCTCTTTTTTAAGGTACGCAACAGATAATCCCACATGTACCTCGGCCAATTCCGAATCAATTCGTAGAGCTTTTTTCAATTCAAATATGGCGTCATCGAGTCTGTTATCTTTTGCATAAGATACGCCCAGAAGTGAATGTGCCTTTGCTTCGTTGGGATTTATGGCAACCAGGTTTTCGTATATTTTTATCGATCTATTGGTATATCCCTGTTCATAATAAAGATTGCCTAATTTGTAATATACCTCTGTTTGATTAGAGTCTTCAACTAGAATCTGCTCGTATAGTCTTATTGCCTCGTCTGTAGATCCTCTTCTGGCCAGGTCATTTGCCCTATTTAGCTTTTGTTCCAAAGCTTTATTTCTATTATTGCTCGATCCGCTTCTGTTAGCGCTTGAATAGTCCAGTACAACCTTTTTGCTGCTATCCGTATATAGATCATTGTTGTATGTATTATTATTGCTTTGGTTCGCCTTTGAGATTACCTTTACATCTTCTCTTATCTTTGTCTGATCTTCTTCAACATTTACCACTCTGTTGTAAATCTTCTTTAGTGCCTTTTGTGTACTGATAACTGCTTTTTTCATTTTAGAGAAATTTTCGTCGTTTTTCTGATTTCCTGATTCGAGATTGGCAACACTTTCCTTAATAGCCCTGAACTCTGCGTGTACCACTTCTCTTTCGTTGGCCATCGCGGAGAGTTGCTTATCCGCGTCTTTATTGCGATCATCTATGCTTTCTACCTTGCGAACTAGTTCTTCAATTCTAGATTCTAATACGTCCATCTTTTGTTGTTTTGGTGATGGGGCGAACATGCTGGAGCATCCAGTAAAGACAGAGAGCGTGAAAATGGATAATATGACAAAATAGATTGAACGTTTGAGAATATCTCTTTTATTCATGAATAGATTTTTTTTAACTTTTAAAATATAAAGTTTCTTTAATTAGAAAGTCTTGTACATGCTGTTTGTTACATCTCCTAAACCTCTGATCTTGGAGAACGCATCATCAAATCGTTAACTGCCTTCTGTGGGTTCTTGTCTTCAAAAAGAATTTTGTATACCTCTTGTGTTATCGGCATGTCAACATAATACTTAGCGGCAAGGCTCAATACTGATTTTGTTGTCATTACACCCTCCGCAACTTGTTCCATACTGGCCAGGATATCTGACAGCTTTTCACCTTTACCTATTCTTTCGCCCAGTCGCAGGTTTCTACCGTATTTGCTAACACAAGTAGTTATCATGTCTCCGATTCCCGCCAAGCCCATAAAAGTACTTTCGTCTGCCCCCATTGCAATTCCCAGGCGCGTTGCTTCAGCCAATCCCCTGGTTATAAGGGCAGCTTTTGTATTGTCTCCGAATTTAAAACCAACGCAGATACCTGCCGCAATGGCAATTATATTCTTTGTTGCCCCTCCCAGTTCAACCCCAATTTCATCATAATTAGTATATACTCTGAACCTGTCTGTTATGAAAAGATTTTGCGCCTCTTCTGCAAGTTGCTTATTCTTGGATGCTATGACGACGGTAGTTGGTAGTTCTCTTGCGACTTCTTCGGCATGGCTTGGTCCTGAAAGTATTGCAATCGGTTGCTTTCCAAGTACATCAGCTATAACATGGCTAGCCCTCATTAGGCTTCCATTCTCTATTCCTTTGGTAACAGAGACTATCTTAGTCCCTGGAATATAAAAAGGTTGTAATTTCTCAATAACGCTTCGTAAATAAAGAGATGGGGTAGAAGATACTATCATATCTATCTCGTTATTCGCGGCTACTGATAAATCTGATGTTAGTTGGAGACCCGAAGGAAAAGGAATGCCTTTTAGAAACTTTACATTCTCATTCTCTTTTTCTATTAATTTAATATATTCCGGTGAACGTCCCCATAAGGTAACATTAAGACCTTTTTTTTGTAAAATAATAGCTAAGGCAGTTCCCCATCCGCCACTCCCGATTATTAATACTTTGCCCTTCATCTGTTTTTGGATTATATGTTTGAATTGCCTTTAAATTTATTTCTATTTATATTAAAAAATATACTTTGAACGGTCGTTAATAGATATCAGTTAATCCATCTATTGGCTATATTTGAATGTTTTTCAATCGCGATTTCCTCAATGTAACTATAGCTACACTTGCGACATTATTCAATAAAAACATCTAAATATAACTAAAATCTGAATTTTTAAGTGTCTAATCTATGACAGCTTGAAGTATAGCATAACAGTAACAATTGTTGTCTCTTGCGTTAAAAATTATTACAAGATCCTTTCTAAAAGGAGCAGCCGCAACAGTTATTTGCGGCTGCTTTAATACGCTGATTTTAGGTTAAACAGTTAGTTTTCTAAATGTGGAATAGGAAACTTCTTACATAATTCATGGACATCTTTTTTTATATTCTCAGCAACAGATTCATCATCCTTTGATGAGATAACGGTGTCTATCCATGCTGCTATCTGTCTTGCCTCCTCCTCTTTTAACCCTCTCGATGAAATAGTCGGGGCACCGATCCTTATTCCACTAGGTTCCATTGTGCTCCTGTCATCAAATGGGATTATGTTCCTGTTCAAAATAATACCGGCTTTCTCCAGCAATCTTTCTGTTGGCCTTCCGGCAATCCCTTTGTTTCTGAGATCAACAAGGAAGAGATGGTTTTCCGTTCCGCCGGAAACTATAACGTATCCTCTGCTTTGAAGCTCTTTTGCCATGGCCTGTGCATTTAAAATTGTCTGTTTTTGGCAATTCTTGTACTCATCTGTTAGGCACTCTTTAAACGATACGGCCTTTGCCGCAATAATATGCATCAATGGACCGCCCTGGATCCCAGGAAATACTACCTGATCCACCTTTTTCGCATACTCTTTTTTGCACATTATCAACCCTCCTCTTGGCCCTCTGAGGGTTTTATGGGTGGTTGAAGTGACAAAGTCTGCATATGGAACAGGGCTCGGATGTAAGCCTGCGGCGACAAGACCTGATATGTGTGCAATGTCCGCAAGAAAAATAGCACCTACCTCTTTGGCCACGTCACCGAATTTTTTGAAGTCTATTATCTGAGAGTATGCACTTGCGCCAGCAATAATCATTTTAGGTTTTTCACGTAGTGCAATTTCCCTTAGTTGATCATAATCTATGTGTCCGGTATCCTCTTTTACTCCGTAATGAACAACATCATATGTTAAACCTGAAAAATTTTTCCCAAATCCGTGTGTAAGGTGTCCGCCATGGCTAAGATCCATTCCTAAAATCTTGTCACCGGGTTTGGTGCAGGAGAAATAGACGGCCATATTTGCCTGTGAACCTGAATGAGTTTGAACGTTAATATGCTCAGCGCCAAAGATCTCCTTTGCCCTTGAAACAGCAAGCTTCTCCACATCATCGACGTTCTTACAACCAGCATACCATCTACGGTCTGCGTATCCTTCCGCGTATTTATTTGTCATGGAAGAACCCTGAGCTTCCTGAATGGCGGCACTGGTGATGTTTTCCGATGCTATTAAGTCTATTGTAAACTGCTGTCTTTCGTTCTCGTCCTGAATCGCCTGCCAGACTTCAGAGTCAAACTCTTTCAATTTTTTCATGTTTTATTTCCCAATATTCCATTTTAAAAAAGATTTTATAAATTCGTCTATCTCCCCATCAAGAAATGCCTGTGTGTTTCCTGTCTCAGTACTGGTTCGCATATCTTTAATCATTGAATAAGGATGAAGGACGTATGACCTTATCTGATTCCCCCATGCAATATCACCCTTTTCGTCATAAAAAGCATCCAGCTCTTTCTGCTTCGCTCTCTCCTTAACTTGAAAAAGCTTTGCCTTTAACATGCTTAGGGCCATTTTCCTGTTTTTGTGCTGTGACCTTTCGTTCTGGCACTGCACGACTATGCCTGTGGGCATGTGAGTAATCCTGACGGCTGATGATGTCTTGTTAACATGCTGTCCTCCCGCTCCTGATGACCTGTAAGTATCCACTTTTAAATCATTTTCATTTATATCTATATCTTCATCGTCGTCAATCTCAGGTGTTACGTCCACCGCTGCAAACGATGTGTGCCGTCTTGAGTTGGAATCAAATGGAGAGACCCTTACGAGTCTGTGTATCCCTATCTCTGCCCTTAAATATCCGTAAACAAGCTTCCCCTTTATGTGAAGCGTTATCCGTTTAATGCCTGCATCGTCACCTGCCAGAGATTCAATTATCTCCTGTGTAAAGTTGTGACGCTCCACCCACCGGCTGTACATCCTGAGTAATATGGAGACCCAGTCGCAAGCTTCTGTTCCACCGGCACCTGCGTGTATACTGAGGTACGCGTTGTTTCTATCATGCGGGCCGTTAAGCATCAATTGGAACTCCAGATCTCCCAGTTCCTTAACAAATATATCCAGGTCTTTCTGTAAATCATCTGCGTCCTTTGTCTCATCATCTGCCATCTCAGCAAGAAGTGCTATATCTTCTATGGATCTCTGAAGCTTTTCAAACGGTTCGGTTGTCTCTTTCAGTGTCTTAAGCAGTTTAACCGTATCTTGGGCCTTCTCCTTGTTATTCCAGAAATCGACTGAAGACATCTGTTCTTCAAGCATTCCCTGTTCTTCTTCCTTCTTGGTAAGGTCAAAGAGAGTCCCTTAAATGAACCAGGCGTTTTCTTAAAGGTTTCAGCTCTTTTTCAATTCTCTCTATCATATTAAATACAGACCTTTCTATAATAAGTTACATAAAAACGAACCTATAGTATATCTACTTACTAAAACAGGATTTATTGCCAGAAAGCCATTGACATGAAGGCTTGATTTAGCCGTAACTGCATGTATTTATAGAAACTTAGGTTAAGTTAGTATAGTGTATTGATTTTTAAATGTCAATCTGTTTTTACACGGAATAATCATTGAAGCATAGACCATGGAATTACGTTGGATATTGTCTATTAAAATGGATTTGTGCAGAAAACAGTTTTGTTGTAAAATCTTTTCTGAAAGAAATTCTTTGTTATCTTTTTAAAATATTAATTGAAAGGGAGAATAGTTGATTATTTTAAGCTTTATATCGATTTTATTACTGATAGGCGCCATATTTCTGGGCTTTATGGTGATGACCGGGAATATGTCACCGTCTTTACACATGATGATTGCTTTCTTTGGTGCTGTGATATCCATTGCCTGCCACGTTATGTACCTTGGACGCCATTTTCAAAAGAAGTGACTAAGGGCTGTTTATGTAGGGGGGCAAAATCTTGAATCCTTGCAACGTCCGAGAGAAGTGAAAGAGATACTTGTAAGGGTTCAAAATCTTGAACCCTTACAACTCTTAAATATCTGGAGAATTATTTCCCACAAGTGCCGCACCAATCACCCCAGCCGAATCACCTAGCATGTTTTTAACAATAGAGGTCTCAAAACTGTCACTAAATATCCGTTTTTCTACCTCTTTTACACCATTGTTGTATAGTTCATCAATGTTTGAGAGTCCGCCACCAAGCACAATTATATCCGGATCAAGAATGTTTATCAAATTTGCCATGGCACGTCCGAAATTTACAAAAAACTCTTCTATGAATTTAACATCACCTTCTACGCCGTTTCTATACCTGACTATGATATCTGCCAATTTATGCCCATTGTCAAATTTTTCATTGTACTGTCTTTCAAGTCCACCACCGCTAATAAAAGTCTCCACGCAACCCTGTGCGCCGCAATAACATGTGGATCCGGCAGGGTCAATGGACATATGTCCCCATTCTCCCGCAATTGACTGCCTGCCTGTGATCATTTTTCCGTTGTAGACCACACCACCACCACAACCTGTGCCCATTATCACTCCAAAGACCATGGGATGTCCCTTTCCTGCACCTAGAAGCGCTTCAGCTAACGCAAAACAGTTGGCGTCATTTTCTATTACCAGCACTTTGTCTAATATACGTTCCAGATCTTTCTTTAATGGACGGTTATTAAGGCATAAAGTGTTTGAGTTCTTTAACAAACCCGTCTTGTGTGAAATTGCACCGGGAGTGCCAATACCAAGTGTATGTTCTTCCGCTGGTATACGGCGGACCATCAAATTATACAGAGTCTTAATGTTTTTGGTAATGTGCCCATAACCTTTTTCCTGCTCAGTAGGTATCCTCTGTCTGAAAAGCTCATGCCCTCTATGGTCAAGGACAACTCCTTCAATCTTTGTCCCGCCTAAGTCAATACCAAGTTGATACATACGTGCAATATAATAATTGAGTGCCTAAAGTGCCTAAAGTGCCTAAAGTGCCTAAAGTGCCTAAAGTGCCTAAAGTGCCTAAAGTGCCTAAAGTGCCTAAAGTGCCTAAAGTGCCTAAAGTGCCTAAAGTGCCTAAAGTGCCTAAAGT
>JAIQZO010000095.1 GCA_021777055.1 Candidatus Anammoxibacter sp.
TTTAAAAACAACCTCTTGGTCATAGATTTACGCTTACTCTTAAACTGATATTTGACTACTTACACTTTGTCTACAATTTAACACTTTTCATACAAAAACACTGTCAAGGAAAAAGTGGTTTTTTTTCGCTGAATAGATACATATGAAGCAGGAATACCTCTATCTGACATCAATATGGTAACTTGGTGCAAAGATTGAGGATGGTTCGCCCAAAATTCATATATCGCCGCAGGGTCAGGTAAGTTGGTTCGTGGGTTTTTTTTCTGAGAATGAACGAAATCCGGAAACTTGATGGGATCACGTAAAAAGAATATCGGTGTATTATTCCCCACCATATCGTAGTTGCCCTGGTCAGTATAGAATTTAATTGCAAAACCCCGTGGGTCACGAGCATAATCGCTAGAATCCTGCCCACCACCAACCGTTGAAAAACGTACAAATATCTCTGTTTGCTGGCCTACTTCCTGCAAGAAGCTGGCAATCGTGTAGTCTTTTAGCGATTTGGTAACGGTGTATGTGCCATAAGCGCCGGTGCCTCTCGCATGCACAACACGCTCAGGAATTCGCTCACGATTGAAATGGGCTAGTTTTTCAAATGTATAATGGTTATCAAACGTTAAAGCACCGCGTTCTCCAACACTAATGCTGTTATCGTCATCTGCCACTGGCGAACCTGTCGCTGTAGTTAAGTTTTTTTTGCTCATTATTTTCCCTCCGAAGGTCGTTGATCAATTAAGAAACAAGTTACCTATTTGTTCTCACAGGTCAAAATTAAGGATAAATAAGTTACATGTGAAAATAATAGAATCTACTATATCAACAGGTTTTTTCATCATTTTGTTCTCTGAACATATTACCTATATCTAAGAATATATCTTTAATAAGCGAATATGTATGATCTTGGTTTTACTTAACTATTTCATCAGTGTTCATCCAATATTCAATTTGTTTAGAGAAAGAACGTCTGCCACCTTTTGATATAACCATAGCTTTAATTTACCAGTTTTACGGCAAAGTACACAATTCGTGGCCTTCTACCTTAAATTTTAATATACGACATAAAGTTTCTGTTTGCAACCGTATATTGTGCGTATGAAAATATCTCAATTTAAATATAAAAGAATGAAGAAACAGTTACTCAAGAAGAAAGAATAAAAAAGCTGGCCTTGTTTCAACGAAATATGGGTTAGTAAAGTCGTTTTTTTGCCGAATTATTATCATAGGGATGTTGACAATACTTTGGTTATAGACAAAAGGAAAAAAATTGCGACATTTAACGGTCTATATTTTAATGTTTTCCAATCGTAATCTTCTAGATATCGCAGTAGAAACGTCTGTGGAATCACCCTATAATAACATTCAAATCTGACCAAAACCTAAATCACTAAGTATAGTATTTCTGATCACATTGAGCATAGAAAAACTATTCCTTATTTTTTAAGATTTTTTCTAAAGAAATATCTGTCTCGCATTAGCAAGTGTCTGGAAACAAGTTGTATATTTTGCATTTAGATTTAGGTTAGATTCGTGCAAACGGATATAACTAAACCGAAAGCATAGACTTAGCTATGTTGAGGATTTAGAGATTGAAGTTTGAGCAAAGATAGCCTGAAAGTGAGAACAAAATGTACAATTTATTTCCAGACACCTCTTTAGTATTTTATATCATTGGAGACACAGAATGATAACGCAAATAATAGGAAACAGACAATTCTCTGTTTCAATTAAAGATGACAAGATGAAGGCTTTTTTATCTATACTTCGCATAGGGGATGAAGATATTAACATAGATGACGTATTGAAAGTGTTAGAAGAAAAGTCTATTACCTTTGGAATAAAGACCCAGGTTATAAGAGATACTATCAAAAAGGTTAATGATAAGAAAGTAACATTAGATGATATTCTAATAGCTGAAGGTCTTACCCCAATTGATGGTGAAGATGGAAAGGTTGAATTTCTTTTTGATTTACATAATAAAGTTACACCCCATGAAGATGAAGGAGGACACATAGATTTTCATGATCTGCATATGGTTGAGAATGTAAAAAAAGACCAGCCTCTAGCAAGGCTAATCCCACCTACGCAACCACAAGCAGGAAAAAATGTGCTAGGTAAGGAAATTATGCCTGAAGAGGGAAAACCATCTAAGTTGCCTCCTCTAAGTGAAAATACCAAATTAGCAGATAATGATAAGAATCTAATAGTCTCTTGTATTGATGGTAATGTTAAATTTGAGGGTGGAACTATTCAAGTTAACAGCACTTTTATTGTTCATAAAGATGTGGACTTTAGTATAGGAAATATAACATATAACGGTTCTATAGTTGTAAAGGGTGATGTAAAAAGCGGTTTTTGTTTAAACGCAGAAGGTGATATTGAGATCTGGGGGACGGTTGGAGATGCTTCCATTAAATCTGGAAAAAGTGTTACTGTTAAGTGCGGATTCATAGGGACTGGCAAAGGGAAGATTGAGGCCAAAGATAATATACATATGAGATTTGCAAGGAATCAAACAGTCATAGCTGAAAATGTTATTATAGATAATGAAGCCATTGATTGTACGATTTGTGCAAAAGATAGTGTTATCGCAAGGGGAAATAAAATTTCAATTGAGGGTGGTTTAACTTCCGCTGGGAATAAAATAGAAGCAAATGTATTAGGGAATAGAAGTGAACTGCCAACTGTTGTACAAGTTGGCATTGACTATACAGCCAAAAGACGGATGATAAAGTTAAGCTATAAAATTAGTAAAATAAATTCTGAGATTGAATCAATTGACAAAGACCTTAAAAGCTTAAATCAGCAAAGAATAAACTGCGGCAAAACTAATCGTAAAGTAGAATATCTGGTTTCACGGAAAGAAGAACTGAACCAAAAGCTTTCAGACCTGACAGATCAAGAGAAAATAATGTCAAAAAATCTAAAAATTAATAAAGATGCCACTATAGTCATTAAAAATAGAATCTATCCAGGTGTTAAGATTGAGATAGCAGACGCAAAGATGACAGCAATTGACGAAATTCAAAATACAACACTTTATCTATCGAAAGGAGAAATAATGTCCGGGTGAGGTGCGCGGCCTAAGCGCGACTGTCTCAAACCGGATGTTTCTTAAAAGTACGAGCTCTTCAACCGGGCATTGGCAGCCGCTGACCGGTCACTAATATTAAATTGAGCAGTTTTTCCGCTCAAATGACTGGTTAAAAATTATGATTTCGATTTTTATACCCATACCCATAATCTACTATTTAAGGAAAATATGATAAATCGGGGACAACGCCCGCATTAATTAGCGGCAATACCAATACATAGTGCGACGCAGCCTCAACCAAAATACTAGATGCTGGATACTGGATTCTAGATACTGGTAAATAGTTCAATTTCTAGTTTCCCAGTTAAGATGCAACATGAAAAAAAGACGATTTAGATTTAAAATATAATATTTTAAGCCGGTTGAATAAATCATCAAGCATCTGGTATCAAGCAACCTGTCACTATACTGCTACAAACAACTTAACAACGCACAGTGAAAATTTCTTTCTAAAAAAACAAGTTTTTACAGGGTAATACTATATAGTTAAATCTGGGCGCAGTCGCCGTTTTTTTCGGAGTCAAAAACCCGTCTCGGAATTAGACATAAATCGCCGCCATTTTTGCCCCATTGATATCTTCGAATTATCTTTTCGGATGCGGCAGCTTGTCTCCATGACAAATTGTGCAATTCATCTTGCTAAGCACATTTGCCTCTTTCTCTATTCCGTGGCAAGTCAAACAGCTTGAAGCGGTTGAGCTTATGGCGTCTTCCTTAAAAGTTCCTTGGAGATGGGCATTGAGAAGTTCAACTGCTTTTTTTGCAGAATCTGCGGTGACGCGGGCGCATCTTTCCAATTTCTCTTTTGAAATGAATGTGTTGCCTGAAACTTCTAACCATTTTCCCACAGAACGGTGGCACAAAACAGAGCCCGCAGTTGTCTTTGGCATTTTGCATTCATGCACAGGCTGTGTGGGGGAATAAATGGGAAATTCGGTCTTCTCATACCACGCATACAGCGATGTTATAATTTTGTCTCGATCTTCGCCTGAAAGAAGCAACCCTATGGCTGCCGCAGTCCCATTCATTGCGCCGCACAATGTGCCCCAGAAAGCAACACCGGCCGTTCCGTATTTCATCATTTCAAAAGGAAAATCCTTGTAGGGAGCTCCGTATTTGTCACCCAACTGTCCGATGATACTTTTGAACGTTCCAAAACAGCATCGCCCTTCATAAAAACCGTAATACCCCAATTTCTCCGTTTCAACCGGATCCAACTCATGATAGGTCCAAGCTTTTTTGTCCTTACCAGCAATCGCCATGCGGTTTCCAAGTATGGCGCCGCTTGCCAAAGTGCCGCCAATAACTGCGCCATAGCCCAACAACTGTCGTCTCGTAATTTCTTTCTTCATTTTCCACTCCTCCCTAATGTTAATGGATAACCAAGGCAGCATTCCATGCAACATGCATGTCCTTGCATTCCCAGAATTAAGTACGGAATTGATTCGTGTCCCAGTTGCTGTTTTTAACAGCAGAGTCCTAGGTCCTTTTCTTTTTTCTCATTGCATTAAAGTCACGACTTAATAGCTTCATTTCAAAGACATCATCGCCCTTTTTATATACATTTTTTAATTTGCTGTAGGGATCTTGTTTTAATGCTGCTATTAATATTAAGGAGCTTAGGGTAGGCGCTGAAATGAGTTAAAGAATTTTTAAGCTTTACGCCGCATGACGTATTACTTGTTTCCTGCTTAGCCTCTCAGCCCCTTTATGCTTATATTATATCACCAATTTCTATTTTTTTGAAATCAAGCAAAAAAAACGATAACCAACCTAGACGGGCAGACACTTATAGATATGGTGTCTCCCCTGATAAAACACCAAAATCCCTAAGGAGGTTATCGCACAGAGCGGATATCGTGATTCGAACCCCGATATCTCTTTTTCTTTTTTATAATCACGTATAGCTCTTGGAAGGTGGCTAGAAGGTGGGAAGATGAAAGTATAAGGCCCAGGAAGTTTCCCTCGAATCTGTTTGGAAATCTCATTGTTAATAATAGCGTATTTACTTGCCAGAGAGATGGATTCACAAAGTAGACTCAGATCTTTTTTTAGGGGCCATTTCTTTTATATGGTAAAGGTTTTGACCGCTTGCATTGAAAAAGGACTTGCGGCTAATACCCAGCTTGTATTAGTAGGAAAACAGATGATCGAGCCATTATTGAGGAAACTAACAGCTCGCTCGATGATTCGATCATCGAGACTTTCGGAAACAATATATTCAATCATTGAGTTACCTTATCTTTCGGCATTCCAGATAAAATCTTTTTTCACAAGCTTCGCCCATTGAAAAAGTTTTACGTGGAAGTGCCCCATCAAGAATGACAGTCTTAAAGAGATCATGTTTGTTCATTCCATCAAGGTAGAACCCTATGTTTCCTGGATTTGACCCAAGATCAGTTACAACATCTTCACCGTGAATGTAGTCAATTGTAGAAGCAAGATGTTCTTTTAAAAATCCGTCGAGGAATAGTTGAAGCGTTCCTACTTCGAGATTCAGTTTAGGTGATTTAATAGTGAGAGCACCGTACTCTGCGCCTCGAATGTAGACAATTCCGTGGGAACCATCTGTACAGAGGTTTGCTTTAATTGATTTCGCCTCATCTAAACTTTTACAAGCTGTATAATCGAAATCAGAGCCTTCTGCTTCGTAGTGCGCTTTCATCTGATCAAACATTTCATCAGTATTGACGTTGAAGATGACTCTGTGAATTGGCTCAAATTCAAGTCCGTCATCATGAACGTTAACGAGTTCAACGAGAGCAAAGCGCGCAGGGTGATTCATAACTTCATTTGAATTTGAGGACTGAGATTTAAGGTCTTCCCAGATCGCTTTTGCTGTAGCGAGTGAGTGGTTACCATCTCCCATTGCGTATAGAAGCGGACCTTGTCCAGTGACACCGTATTTATGTTCAAAAGATTTTTGATCTGCAAGAGCTTCTATTTTTGAAGCGATTTCTTGAATGATTTCAGTATCAGAAATTTTGTGTGATGTGATGTGCCCTGAGTTTTCAAGAAGATCGAAGTCTGCAATTTTTTCAAGTTGTTTGTCAAAGAGAGGTTCGATCACAGTTTTTCCAGGATCATCGATAAGAACCATGATATGAGGAAGTTCAATAGGTGCATTCTTACGGACTTTCACTCTAGGAGGGAGTCGGTCTACAATTGTTCCTTCTGTTGCTCTGATTAGTGTTGTGGAACCTTTATTGTAATCATAGTGCTCAAGATCAAGAGCAACGATGAGTCCTTTGCGTGATGGTTGATAAGGAGTTTTTCTATCGAGAAGAATAAAGCACTCTCCTAGATTTACAAGAATTCGTTGATCAAGGTATTCTTGCATGGTCTTGTTAATGGTATTGATTCGTTCTGTTTGCTCTGCTTCATTTTCTTTTTCTAAATAGAGTTCAGGAAAAGTAATTCGAAGTGTTGAGGGGTCTTGTCCAATCTCTTTATCAATCGCATTCCAATATTCAGGTTGAGATGTATATTGATCGCAGGCTACAACTGCCCATTTTTTAAGGTCCGATCCTTTCTTAGGAAAAAGAATTTCTGGAGTTTTAAGTCCAATAGATTCAAAGTGCATTGAGAGCTCCTTGCGTGAAGTTAACTAAATGATTTTGTAGGAAAATTGTAATGGGATTTCTCTTATCTGTCTAAGAAATCTCTATCTATAGTTGATCTGTTTGTGATGTTTTTTTTACAGAATAAGACCGATCCCTATGCCGTGTGTATCAATCCCAAGTTTTGCTAGATGATCAAGAAAAAATTTCAATTTGGAATATTTTCATCTCTAAGGTCGGCGTCAAGGATAGTGTCGGAAGTTGTTATTTTTAGGTCATTCATTTTCAGGCTGTCCGAGAATACGTATTTAGACCAATTTGTGAGTCATAAGCCTTTTAATATTAGCGCTAAAATTTTGAGATTTTGCATTCTCGGACAACCTGTTAAGATACGACCCTATATTTGCCCTAAAATGTGAAGCGAACATTAGCCAACTGCCAAAAGCCCCTACGTACTGGATGGTTAGGGCTGGTTTTTGTTCTCAAGTAAATGGATGCCGCTCATCGATAATGCCAGTTTTATTATTGTTGCTTGATGCTGTTCTGAAATTCCATTCTTAGACGCAATACCGAATGCTCTAATTAGGTCGCTAAACAATTCAGCTGTTGCACCATCATATGGAGGAATTTGAGAAACAGAATCCGTTATCTGGGAATTTACTGCCGTTGGAAAAGCCATAATAATTCTCCTTTCTTTAATATTATCTTATATAGGTTTATAACTATAAAAACCTAACATTGAATTGCGCAGTTTATCTGTTTCCAGGTAGAAGCAGAGATTACTCTCCGCTCCCCCCACAATCCCGGACTTGAAGATTTCCCTCATCCGGTTCCTCGGTTTTAATTCTTATTACTAAATTAAAAGCCAAACAGGCGACACCCCGTTTGGTGTATAACTTTGCAACCCTTCAGACTAATCAAATATTATGGACTATTTTAGGAACTGGTAGCGGAAAACTTTTACGCAGTTCCTCATACATAACTTCACATCTATGGATTCTTCGACTTAACCAATATCGCCATGCTTTCTCTGCGTATTCATATACCACTTCAAGAGATTTATAATTACTACGCACTCCAAAATATTGATAAAAACCTCGCAATTTGAGGCTAAGCATATTATATTGTTTCCCTATTGGGTTATGACGATTTACCTTGCACCAGCTCCACAGCATTTGCATGAAACGATTCAACCGTTTCCTTGCGGTCTTCTTCTTTATTACATAGTATCCTTGACGAGATTTCGACCAATAAAAGGTAAATCTCAGGTAATCAAATGTTCCATTACCTTTGTTTCCCTCTTTCAGAGAGTACGGTTTGCTAAATGGTGTCAGTTTGGTCTTATCTGGATGCAAAGTCAAACCAAAACGCATAAAGCGTTTTGATAACGCAGATAACACTCTTTGTGCATCACTTTCATACTCAAAGCCTATAATGAAGTCATCTGCCCAACGGCTCATAAAGCTCCGCCCTTTCATCCGTGGTTTAACCTCTTTGACAAACCACTCATCAAGAACATAATGGAGAAATATATTACTTAGCAATGGTGAAATTACACCTCCCTGGGGAGTTCCCTTATCAGGATAAGTTATTCTCTCTTCCTCCACTACACCTGCGTTTAACCATTTACCGATCAAACGCAGTATTCCACCATCATTTACCTTCTTTTTGATGATGTTACGCAAGATACTGTGTTCGATATTGTCAAATAATCCTGTAATATCTGCGCTAACTATACATTCGATGTTCAGTTCTCTACATTGTTCACGTACCTCATGGATGGCTTGATGCTGACTATGACCTTTGCGAAATCCATGGGAAAAATCATAAAATACCTGATCATAGATCGCACTCATTAGCATTTCTACCGATTTCTGGACTATTTTGTCCTCAATCGTTGGTTTACCAATCGGACGATCTTTCCCATTTTCTTTCTCAATCCATACACGTTCTACTGGTGGCGCTATGTATTTGCCTTTTCGTAAACGTTCATGAAGATTGACCAGTTTTTCCTCTAGGTCCAACGCATACTCTTTGGCTGTCATATTATCAAAACCAGGTGCTGCGTCCTTGCGTATTCCATGGTACGCTTCACGCAAAAAGTTTACATCTATTTTGTCCGCCAATGTAGTGAACACCATCTCTGGAAAGTCTACGGCCTGCTCTGCAATTTGCTTAAGTTGTGTTGATACGGTTTGTGATCTCAACGTATCTCCCATCTTTCCCTTATGCAAAACGTTATACCCGACTTCACCTTCCCTACTGTGGGTCGCTTGGGTTAACACTTCCCCACATTCTCAACCACGATTTACTGTGGCTACCGGTACTATGATCCGCTAAGACTGCCAAATGTCCTTCTCATGTCCCTTCGCTATTCACTATCGGTTCATGATACCTTGCATCTCCCGTCTTTGTTCGTGTTCCTTTACAGGCTCGTTCAAGAAGCGGGGCTTCTTCTAAACGCCTGGAGTTTTACCGCACGGATGGTACTCCGAAAAACCATATTTTACACAAGGAGACAGTTTGGCTCTCCCAAGTTCCCAAGTTACCCCTGTGAATACATGCCATGGTCTAAGACCCCGGTGGTGTCCTGCACACTTCGCCACGTAGGTATCTCAACCTATCTAACGTGTTCTG
>JAIQZO010000096.1 GCA_021777055.1 Candidatus Anammoxibacter sp.
GAATAGAATATAAAGGAGCATTTTATCATGTAATGAATAGGGGGAACCGAAAAGAAAAGATATTCATTGATGATAGTGACCGCAAAAAATTTCTTGAAATATTAGGTAAGGTTGAGCAACGTTATGGCGTATTGATTTATGTGTTTGTACTAATGTCGAATCATTACCATATTTTACTAGAGACCCCAACACCAAATTTATCCAGGGCGATACAAAGGTTAAATGGGGATTACGCTTTATATTTTAGTAGGAAGTATGGAAGTCCGGGACATTTGTTTCAAGGAAGGTTTAAGGCTATGTTAGTAGAGAAAGAAGAATATCTTTTAGCGTTAAGTCGGTATATTCACTTAAATCCTTATAGAGCGGGACTAGTAAAAACCATCAAGGAATATAAATGGAGTAGTATGCCATATTATTTAAAAGGAAAATCTGCATTACCATTTACTTTGTACTGGGAATGGATATTGATGAGATTTGATAGAAGAAAATCAGTGGCGATAAAAGAGTATTTAGAATTTGTTCAGGGAGGAATAAAAGGTATAGAAAACCCTGGAATAGAAGCCGCAGGGGGGTGGATATTAGGTAGTGAAGGTTGGGTAAAAAACATAGTTGAGAAGAAGTTACAGAAAATTATGGTAAAACAACCTGAAGAATTAATCGGAGTAAAACCTTTAAAGTCCAGACTATCAATAACAAAGATAGAATCAGTTCTTTGCGAAGGGTTTCAAGTGGAAAAAAAAGATTTAAAGTTACGGAAATACAATAATTTGGCAAGGATAGCGATAATTTATTTATCGGTAAATCATTGTGGTTTTACTTTAAGAAAAGCAGCCGAGAGATATAATGCTGTTAGCTATTTTTCAATAAGTAAATTATCTCGTCGTTTTGAATCACTTTTACAGAAAGATAGCAAGCTAAACAAAAAGATTCAAAAGATTTTGTCGAAAAGCGAGATGTGACTCCCAACCAATGCAATCAATGATCAGAACTAGACAATAACTTCTGCTTTACCGACAGTTCAAAACATTAGAGCAATACATTAGGGCTAACCAAATGGGCTGATCTTTACCAATGAAAAAAACGTAATATATATTATTAAGACAAAGTATATTTGTAATTGCAAACATGAATGAAATACGTTGGGGGATAATAGGTTGTGGAGATGTGACAGAAGTTAAAAGTGGGCCTGGATTTCAGCAAGCTACAGGTTCAAAACTTGTTGCAGTAATGCGTAGAAATAGCAAACTTGCAAAAGATTACGCGTACAGACATAACGTTAAAAAATGGTATAGTAAAGCTGCAGATTTGATTAATGATCCTGAAGTTGATGCTGTATATATTGCAACCCCACCATCATCACATAAGGAATATACATTAGCAGTTGCAAAATCTAAGAAACCGGTTTACGTTGAAAAACCTATGGCTTTGAATTTTTTTGAATGTCAGGAGATGATAAAAGTGTGTGAAGAATATAATGTTCCTTTATTCGTTGCATACTATAGAAGGGCATTGCCACGTTTTAAAAAAATTAAGTCATTGTTAAATGACGATGCTATTGGAGATGTTAGATTTGTTAATGTTACATATTATAAAAGACCATTTCCAAAAGATGTAAATGCAATTGGACATTGGCGTGTTAATCCTAGAATATCAGGTGGTGGTTATTTTGTTGGTCTTGCATCGCATTCAATAGATATTCTTCAATTCTTTTTTGGAGACGTAAAATCTGTAAAAGGATATTATTCTAACCAAAAGATTTTATATTCAGCAGAAGATATTGTGAGTGGAGTATTAGTATTTGAATCGAACATTCATGCTGTTTTTGTTTGGGATTTTAATGCATATGATGATTTTGATAGAACTGAAATAGTTGGAGACAAAGGGAAAATCACTTTTTCAACTTTTGGCAATAATATAATATTGCTTGAGGATAAAGATGGCATTCAAGAATTTATAGTCGATAATCCTTTACACACGCAACTACCACTTATACAAACCATAGTTGATGAGCTAAACGGAATAGGTAAATGCCCAAGTAAAGGTGCAACTGCATCTAAAACAAATTGGGTAATGGATATGATATACATGGTTGATCGGTAAAAGTATTAAGAGCTGTAAAAATGGGAGCAAGATTAGGGTTAATGATCTTTCGGTATTACTTCATTTACATAATCTAAAAATGATTGCGGGGTTAAATATAGTAACGGTACTTGAAACTCATGTAATGCCTTGAATTTGGACATTTGGTTAGTTCTCCTTTTATCATTGCTACATATTTCTTTCCTATCTGTTAAGGGCTTAATTGTATCTTGTGATGGATTTTAATATGATTTGGGAACAAGTATAAATTGCTTATATTTGTTTTTTTCTGGGATATCATTAATGATCTTGGCCTTCTATTTATTTGGCTGGGGGGTAGAGATTTTTGCTTTTGACATACTCGGACAGCCTGTTAAGATATGCCCCTATGTGCTCAGAGGAATTGGTATGCAAGTGCCTAGATTTGAATTCGGTGAACCTGTTAAAATCATCCAAGGCTTGACCAGTCTCCCGGTACATTTGTTGAAGGGCGAACAAGAATCAGGTGCCGTAGGTCGCGTTGTATCAATCGATCTGAAGTGCTTTCATACCACTATATTTCCTTTCGACGAACTCATTAACAAGAACTTCAATCCTCAATGGAGATACTCTCCCCCGCCAGAGGTTAACTGTGGCGTCAACGTGCCACAGTTTCTCCGCCGGGCAAAACCAGAGGTAAAGCGTGAGCTATCACGGTTCGACATTCAAAGATGTATGTTCTGTTGCAATACAACCCACGCGAATTTCGTTCGCGGAAATGCTTTTGTTATTATTAACGGCAAACTCGTTTATAAACCGGTTGGTGCGGTTGCCCTTGACGGCGAAACGTATCGCTCATTGGGTTATCATCCAGATAACCAAGAACCTAAAAAAAATACGTTTGCATACCAATCCTTGATTATCACGGCAGGCGGTTGCTACTGTGATGAAATCAGAATTACGAATAACATTCTCGAAAAGACTGACAAACGAATCCAATTGGCAATCTCCGGACCGTTTCTTGTGCGAAATGGAAGTAACGTTACTGAGAATATTCCCATACGAAAAAATGATAACGGGCAAACGTTTGGCAACGAACTGAACTATTGTCCCCTGAAAGAACGTTCGTCCTTCACGGTTTTCGGAGTAGGTAAAGAGCGAGGTACACTATTGGCTGCGACTATGTTTGCAGGTGCTCCCGGAAAAAGAGAAGATGATGTTATCTTTTTTGCTCAAAACGAAGATGACGGCATCACCTTGTTCGAAATGGGTGAACTAATGATAAGTGAGGAGGTTGGGGCTTCTAATGTAATTGTTGGGGGAGGGTCCGGTGATGCACAGCAGTATTTGCACCGCAAAGCCGTATATGCAGGCCAACCGCGAAACCAACCAGATCGTCCACAAGTTGATGGATTGCGTGGTCTCGGCGCAATTCTTGCCGTCTTCACTAAAGTGTTGTGATTACCACCAATTTGATTTGGGCTGTCGATGTTCACGACCCGGCCTGCTGTTACGCACTCCGAAATGCACACACATCCGCAACCATTTCCGGTATGCACTCCAATGCGAATAAAGTTGTTGAGTCAACGTTCATTGCTCTCGAGCATTTTTAAGCATGAGGTGTTTCAGTGCACCATGAAAGCACCATAAGTGTACCCACTTTGGCTATTTATTTCATCTATTTATTTTATCTATTAATTTACCATAAATAGTTGTGTTTTACTGTTTATTTTGCTACATTTTATATACCTTTAAAAACAATTTCTTGCCATTTTTTTCTACAGGGGGGAAATAACATGCGCTCGATACGACTGAATAGTACCAGCTTTTCCATCGCCTTACTTTGTTGCTTTTTGCTTATGATTACTACAACAATAAAGGCAGATGTGGACCTTCCCAAGGAGACCTATAAGGCTCTAGGGGTAACTAAGTCCTCCTCACCCAAACAACTCTTCGACGCGCTTGAGAAGCGCTATCACGATCCTGCTCAAGGAGCAGGTAAGGGAAAATACGCTAAGCTCTGGGAACCGATTCCAATGAGCATCTATTTTAATCCGTATACCTTTTACAATCCACCTAGCACAGTTAAGGAAATCAACAGTCGTCAAGAGTGTGTTTCCTGTCATGAGGATGAGACCCCGGGTTGGGTGCAAATGTGGCGAAAGAGTTCCCATGCAAACTTAAGTGAGATCCGTAACCTACCTCTGGGAGATCCGCGCTTCTACAAGAAGGAGAAACTCAAGCAGATCGAAAAAAATCTGCGTTCCATGGGCAAACTCGGAAAGGATGAACAGCTCTCCGAAGTGGGATGTATTGACTGCCACGTAAGTATTAACACCAAGTCGAAAGCTGCTCACGATAAAGATCTACGTATGCCCGATGCCGCAGTCTGCGGTACCTGCCACTTGCAGGAGTTTGCCGAGCGTGAATCAGAGCGCGATACACAAATTTGGCCCAACGATGAATGGCCTAAGGGCCGGCCATCACATGCTCTTGACTATAGGGCAAATGTGGAAACCGGCATTTGGGCAGGCATGGCGGAACGTGAGATCGCCGAAGGGTGCACTGCCTGCCATTACACGCAGAATAAGTGTGATGCATGCCATACCCGGCACGAATTCTCGGTTGTTGAAGCACGCAAACCGGAAGCTTGTGCCACATGCCACAGGGGCATTGATCACAATAACTACGAAAACTATATCATGTCTAAACACGGTACGAAGTATACAAGCCTTGGGGATGACTGGAATTGGGACGTACAACTCAAAGATGCCCAGGCTGAGGGTGGACAAACGTCGCCGACGTGTGCCTCTTGTCACATGGAGTATAAAGGTAAGTATAGTCACAACGTAGTACGAAAGGTCCGCTGGGGTAACTATCCATCTGTCCCGGGTGTTGCCGAGAATATTACCAGTGACTGGTCCGAGGAAAGACTGGACGCGTGGGTAGAAACCTGTAAGCAGTGTCATTCTGAACGTTTTTCGCGCGCCTATCTTGAGCTTATGGATAAGGCAACACTGGCCGGCCTTGCCAAATTCCAGGAGGCCAATCAAGTCGTGAAGGCACTGTATGACGATGAATTATTACCCGGACAGAAAACTAACCGTCCTCCTCCACCGGTTCCAGAAAAAGATGGGCCAGCATCATTCTTCCAATTGTTCTGGAGCAAGGGTAATAATCCCACGTCTATTGAGGTTGAGGCCATGGAGATGGGTGAGAATGATTTAGTTAAATTGCATGTAGGCGTAGCGCATGCTAACCCAGGTAACTGGACATATACAGAGGGATGGGAATCTTTGATTCGTGCATATGCCAAAATCACTCAGGCTGATACAGAGTTACGTGAGATGGCTGGCCTCATGAAGAGAGTCGAGGCACTTGAGGGAAAAAAAGCAGCCCGTATTATAGACCTTAACCGCTCCGGAGCCCGGTACTCCATGGGCGCAATTGGGGGCGGAATGTTTCTTTTGGGCGGACTCGGCCTGATTGGATGGCACCGCAAGAAAGGATCCGTCAATGACCGCAACCGCTGCTAGCAAACAGGTACCCGGTCATCCATCACATAACGAGGATATAAGCAGAAAGCTTCCCATTGTCAGTGTTTTACTGATGGTGGGAGGATTAATTGTGTTGGGTTGGGTCGGTTGGTCGGTATTTAAACCAGCTCCATCATCCTATTACTACCAACTGGTCAAAGAAGGTAGCGCCGAAGAATTTCCCGAATTGGGCCTTTCGGAGGTACCCGATATATCCGTCAGTAAGTACGAGCTACTCATCGACGACACAGACAAGCCACTTGTAGTATTGTATGTAGGCGAGAATAGCCAAGTAGATATAGGACCGGTGTTGCTTGAGTGGCAGACCCAAATCAATGAACCGTTGATTACTATGGCGCCATCTATTACCGAGTTTGCGACTCTAATGGAGGCAATCACCGAGCACCTACCCGAAAATGCACTGGTATTCGCCTGGTGGGATACGTCCCGCCGACTCAAACTACTGGGAAACATTGATACACTTTTTTACGAACACCTTAGTCAACCATTACTCATTCCTGACGATTGGCGCGAACGGTGTAAAAGCATCGAAAACACAGAGCGTCAGTTTTGGCGTGTAAACGATAACGCAGGCCCGGGGAAAGAACTGTTCCAACGATTTCAAGAGGCTTTGCTTTCCGACAAAGTGACTGGTGTGGCTGAGTTGAGGGCACTGGCGGAAAACCGAGAGACGTACCTGGTGCTTCATATTACTGACGCATACAAACTCGGTATTGCCAATCCGGAACAGGTCGGTATCGGCTACAAGGATTTTCCAAATACAGGAAATTTGCATACGATGTCGAGACACGTCAAGAAATGGTTGAAAGAAAACGAATACATAAGTTTCTCGCTCGAGAAACGAGACGGGACTTCTATTCGCGTCTATTTTCTTACTGATTTAATATCAGCCGACACACTCATCGCGCAAGCGCTCCCATTTACAACTTCTAAGCCATTCGAGATACAGGACCTTTCTGTTGTCTACCAATCTGGTGGCTACTGGGTCTATAAACTGCTCGGCAACGATAAGACAAAATAGTCATGATGATGTTATTCGTCATCACTACATCACTAGATTTTTTAGTTGACAGGAGCATCTAATGGGCGACCGTATGCCGGATATGTTATATGACTAGTTGGTTAGAGTCAGATCGTGGAAGTTCGGCAGTTCATCAACGTAGCTTGAGTGTTGAAGAAGGTTCGCGAAATTTGTAAAGTTTTTGAAGCAAAAAGAACAGATATATAAAAACGACGGTCGGAATACTGAGAAGCAAAAATGGTGCTTATAGATTTATGTTGCAGCTATAGATTGTTTCATAGAAGTTTAGGTGAAATAGGTAAAGAGTTGGGCGGCTTGACAGTTGAAGAAATGAGCCGGTAAGGAAAAGATTAAGATGTTAATTAGAATAAGATAACGATTTGCAAGTTAAGTTTAATAAATGTGTAGAGTTGATAGAGAGCGAATTGTTATGAAAATGCTAGTCAAGTTCAGCATTGTCTGGTTAGATATTTGCGGAACACATAATGTGTGCTAACGTTAAGTGCCTAAAATGCCTAAAGTGCGCTAAAATGCCTAAAATTATAGAAATTTATTATTAATAAAAAACAAAGCTATTAACTTTAGGTACTTTTTCGCATCATGATGTTGCAAAATGTTCATAAAT
>JAIQZO010000097.1 GCA_021777055.1 Candidatus Anammoxibacter sp.
TATATTCACTTTTTCTTCAGTACTTATCCTTTTACGCTTCTTCTTAGACATTTCTTTCTCCTCTAAATTACTATTATTTCTTAATTCATATTATAGCTTATTTAGATTTGAGAAAATTTTGATTCCGTCTGAAGCAGAACATCACCATGGTACTCATTAGAAACAATTTTGTGAAAATTACGATGATTGGATACGGTTGAAGGTATCTTGATCATCATCGGGTTAAATTTCTTAATAAATTCAAACGACTGTAAATCAAGAACAGAACAAAACCAACCAATATCATTTTGCTTACAAATGAGATCTAAGAAAGTGAATCCTGCTTCATCAAGCTCTACGCGGCGACGATAATCACCTAAAGTGTTACCAAATGGCGATTCATAATGACTATTTAGCTCTTCTTCTGTGTAAAATGTTTCCACATTTCGCTTTTGTACTTTTACTAAGTCCGCTCCCGCTTCCTTGGCTAATTGCACCATTTCTTCTAGCCTGATTAAATCACCTAAATGGTTATTGGTAAACTCTGCAACTATTAATACAGGCTCTTCTAAGTCATCTGATTCAGCGCTAACTGGTTCATTAGCAAAACAATAATCAGTGCGAATGTCTGCATAATAGGAAAGCTGACTAATGGGCTTAACCCTTAAACGATGTTTAAAATTTCCGGTTTGTTTGAGGTACATAATTAAGTCCTCCTTTGCCGGTCAATGGTGAATTTTCGATACAAGTAAAACATGACGATTCCAACACTTATAAAAATGTTAATCCAAAATGGGCGGATCCCGTCAAAGGTGATACCTGCTAGGTCTATATTTGCAACGTAAGCTCGGATCAACGAAGTTGATCCAGCTATGTGTGCTACAACACTTCTCTTTACATAGCCTGAATAGATTAACTTATCCTCGTAGGCATGAACAATAAACCTGGTAGAATTGAACAGGCGCGAAGTGACCAGCAGACCCAGTGCTGTCCAACAAAAAACATCAGACTGAATTGCTACTAATAAAACAAAAAAACCTGTAATAACACTAAATGTAACCTTTTTTGAAAAATAAAACAGGAAATTGGCCAGAGATCCTCTATCTTTATGAAAATTAAAGATATTGCGAAGAGTATGACGGTATCTGTTGATAAATAAATTTTTAGTTGAATCTACAATTGTTACAGCAATAAGAGATGCAACATCCAGAACAGGTAACCAAGCCAGAAAAGTAATAAAAGGTGTTTTACAAAAAGAGAATATACTCCAGCCTATCTCTGCTTTTTCAGGTTTTGAATAAACACGTTGCCAGAAAAGAGACAGGAAGTTTGGAATAATCTTTTCAGGACCATTTATTGCTATAGGTCTTATGTTGCTATTTATCATTCTCCTTCCCCTTAATGATCTACTCATCTTTACTGGAATATGATAATATTTTTATCAATAAAAAAAGCCAACATCATCTTCTGCTCTCATAAGAGAACCAGGAAAGTCGATGTTGGCTTACTTTGCAACAACCCGTTTGTATTAATGGGTCTTTGCCTTAGTCTTCCAATATATAATCTATAAACAATAAAAAAAAGCCAACATCATCTTTTGCTCTCATAAGAGAACCGGGAAAGTTGACGTTGGCTTACTTTGCAACAACCCGGTTATTTAAATGGGTCCTTGACTAGTCGTCCTAATACAGTTCTACGAGTGTATCATAAAAAAACTATTCTGTCAACTTTAAGTTTCTGTCTTGATTTAGCTTTCTAAATTATCCTCTAATGTAAAAACAATAACCATTTTACCGGTCTTTGTACTAATATCTGAATGTGAACTTTTTGGTGGGCCTTCTTTTAAAATTAATGATAAATTTTCTTTTTTACCCATACATTCAGTTAAAGAGACTAAAATATAAGAGTTATTATGGCTTTCGCCTATCATTTACGGTAGCGACAAAGAAAGAAATCTAATGCTATATTACTAAAAGATTTTAAGTATAAAGTCTTTGCTGTTATGAAACTTTTATTTTTTTATGATTTCAATCTTGATATTCTTTTTCTTTAAATCTAATGTATTGATAGAATATAAACAACAACCCTAAATTTGAGCTTTTGAATGTCATTAAGGTCCATTTATCGAGAACATTAGTAAAGTCTGTAACACTTAA
This sequence comes from Candidatus Anammoxibacter sp., assembly GCA_021777055.1. Classification (GTDB taxonomy): domain Bacteria; phylum Planctomycetota; class Brocadiia; order Brocadiales; family Anammoxibacteraceae; genus Anammoxibacter_A. The sequence continues at coordinate 2,136 of JAIQZO010000097.1, forward strand.
TCTTCTCCACCATATTTATACGTCGTTTAAGTAATTATTTTCAGCCATTTTAAGGGTTTGTTATTCTTATAACTTATAAAATGGCAATTTATTAGACGAAAAGAAATAAATATAAAAAAAGCATAAGAAGAGTGAGGCGGGATTAAACTTACCGCCCCACAAAACCTTTTTGCTACATTTTTATACGCTATTCAGCATTGTCCGGTTAGCCTTTTGCAGTGCAATAATGTTCCATCTTTATGGATATTTTTCAACTCATAGTGCTGAGAATTGCCTAAAATGCCTAAATTACTTAAAGTGCCTAAAATTTATAGTGTTGTTTCTTATAATAATAAATGAAATTCTATAATTTTAGCTCATTTTAGGCAATTAGGCACTGGATGTTAGCTCCTATATCTGCCAAGCAAATACCTAACCGAACAACGCAGTACGCAATTAGAAATACGTAGCCATTCCAAAGAGTAGCGTGTTATTATTTGACTCAGAAGGTTCATCCTCCTTAGTAGTTGTATTGATCTGATAATCAACCTTAAAGACTGTGTCTTCCGTATACCTGAAGTTCAAACCAAATGTAAGACGGTCAGTCTTCGCCCCATCCAGATCTAGCTGTTCCCAACGTATCACACTGGTAAATGTAGATTCTTCCCTAAATATGGTAGGGGCTACCGTCTGTAACCACTCAGGCATAAAATGATACCTCGGCTCAATATAATACCCCCACATGTTATCAGGTACGACATCAGTTACAGTGTCGCCTTCAGAATTCTTGCCCCTTGTAAAGCTATCCTGTTCCAGAAAGGCATTGGCAAACTCGCCAACAAACTCAAATGGACCATTCTGGTATGTCGTATCCAATGCAATTATAGTAAGGTCATTATCATTTTTTTCATCATAAGGGCCATAATGAAACGAACCGCCAAATTCAAGGCCAAGAAATGGACTATAAGCCAAACGGCCCACAACCGACGGATCACCATTAAAATCTATCTTTTGACTTCCCCTACCCCCTCTAGTTCCTCCACCTGTGCTAAACCTGCTTTCACCCTCTGCTGTAAGCCCCTCAAAACCATTTACTGCGTAAATCTGATAGTCCAGTTTCGACTTTTCTCCCAGATAAAAGGTTCCGAAAAATCCAGCACCAGACTCACTAAGTGTTGTAGGTATAACCCTCCTGTTAACAAGAGGACGGTCTACCAAATCTAGAATAGGTGAATCGTGAACGAGGTTAAACTTTCCAAGTGGGCTAAGTATGATGCCTGCCCGGAAGTTTATCCAATCATTAATTAGGAAATCAATCGTGGCAAATTCAATCTTCACTTCACCGTCACTCCTATTATTATCTGTACCCCCGTGTTCAAATTCTATCTCCGTCGAAAATTTTACCCTATCAGAAACGTCTGCGTAAATAAAAGGAATTAACCTTTTCTGGTCAAATCCTTTTTTACCCCCTTCTTCTCTACGGTACTCCACATCCATGTATCCGCCAAGATAAGTATTGCGGCCAAGATTCTCTAGGAACGGTTTTGTTGATGTATCACCAAACCAGGAAGCAAGCCCCTTATCACCAAGTTCTTTGGTCTTCTTTGCAAAATAAAATTCGTTTAATGCCTCGTCTTCCTTTTTCTTTGATGCTTCATAACTCGCCAAGATCTCATCTAGCTTCTTTTCCCGCTCTAAATCTACCTCTGTTATCTCATTTAGTCCTTCTTTTACAAATGCAGCTTTTTCGGATATCCCGTTCTCCTTCAATACCTGTTTTAAGTTCTTTATCTCTTCTTCCATCATTTTCAAACGATTATTAGTCGTAGTATCATCCGCTATTATTTCACGCTGAAAAAAGGCAGAAGCCAGAATTATCAACCATATGATAAAAGCCCTTTTGCTATTAACAAATTTTGCCATACTATTTTACTATCCTTTCTAAGGAATCATTTACAATTAACAGTGATACCAAGTTCACACATTCAGTCCATCTTTGCCAACCGTCAATTACCAAACCCGTAACTTAACATAGACTACACTTCAGGTATGGTGCAATCTATCAACTCGAACAAATCAAACTAAATCCAGACTCAAAATCTAACTGTTTTTGTAACCAACTCCTGAACTAAGGAACGTGCATGTAATAAATTATGCATGCACATTCCTAAACTGCAACCAACTGCAGTTTTCAAATAAAATTTAAAAATCCTTTGCTCTGTTTCTAAAAAATATAGCAAAGACACAAAAAAACATTAATCTTCATTACCTTTTTCATCTATTCAATCGCAACGAAGCATAAAAAAACGCTATCGTTATTAAATTTAAACCACATATCCTTTGAATTTTTTTTACATTCTTCTTCTCCTTTCAATGAATAAATACTTATTTCTAAATTATCTAAATGTACTAATTTAGATCACAACACACCTGAGACTGAGTCTTTGTCTCAGGTGTGTTGTGAAAAAACTCCTATTCAAACAATATATAAATCTGATGTCACCTTTCTTTAGATTATCAAGTTTTTCACAACACATATATTTTAGATTAAAACATGAACGAATATAAACAACAGGTCTGCCTTAAAAATGTTTTCAAGGCAGACCTTACAAAACAAAAGCAGCAACGCATATAAAGATTATTCAACCCTTATAACGCCCCACTTTCCAGCCATTGCACTACGATGTTCAGAAACACCTAAAAATAATCACCTGGGAATATACTTCCGGATCAGCTTTTCCGTCACCGTCAACTGCTCTCATAAGAGAACGTGAAAAGTCAATGTTGGCTTACTTTGCAACAACCCGTTTGTATTATGGGTCTTTGCCGTAGTCTTCCAGGATATAAAAGTAATATCAAAAAAAAAAGCCAACATTGTCTTCTGCTCTCACAAGAGAACGTGAAAAGTCAATGTTGGCTTACTTTGCAACAACCCGTTTGTATTATGGGTCTTTGCCGTAGTCTTCCAGGATATAAAAGTATTATCAAAAAAAAAGCCAACATTGTCTTCTGCTCTCACAAGAGAACGTGAAAAGTCAATGTTGGCTTACTTTGCAACAACCCGTTTGTCTTAATGGGTCTTTGCCGTAGTCTTCCAATTCGAAAAATAAAACTATATCAGAAAAAAGAGATTCTGTCAACTTTAAGTTTCTCCATTGAGTTTATCTTCTAAATTATTCTCTACCGTAAGAATAATAACCCTTTCACCAGTTTTTGTGCTAATATCTGAATGTAAACTTTTTAGATGATAATCTGTAATCTCTAAAGTAATTTCCTCTAATAAGATTCTTGCGCTTTCTAATAATTGGACACGAGTCTTTTTTATCAGGTCAGCTCCTGCAACGGACTTTACTAACTGTTCTTCCGCAGGTGTAAGAACTCCTTTAAGCCGTACAAGCACCATGTCCTTTATTATATATGTCTTGGTTTCAGTAGGACCTCTACCCATATACTCTTTTTCAAATTTTATTATTGCTTCGCTAATCTGTGATTCCATTTGTCCTTTGCTCATTTTAGCCATTATGTAATGTCCTTTTATTAATTAAGATAGTTACTTAGTATTTCCAGTCATAGTTAAGACTTTGCTATTTTTATAACGGACAAAAAGATAATTTGTTAGGCGGAAAGAAATAAATATAAAATATTCCGTTTCGTTCAAATAATTCAAGATGATTTATATCTTCAGCTGGCGTCTTAGTTTTTCTTTTGTGACATATAAATTTTAAAGGTGTTACAAATCGCCATAGCCAAAACTATAATTGTCCTGATATTTACAGGTTAAAAACCAAACCTTGAGTTTGTAAAAAAAGTAGAGGCAAAGGATAACGCATTGTCGAATTGTGAACCTAAAGTACTTAAGATTTTCTTGGCGAGGGAAACAATAATACGTAACCATTACCAGAAAGTAGCAGGCGAATTACCGATTAGAGGTTTAAAGGATATTGGTTTTGAAGAATTATCATTCTTACGTTTTAAAGCTAATAATGCGGTTTACTATGTCGTATTTTCCTATAGAACTCATCAAAAACCCATATCAGTTGATAAATATTTTGTAAAATAATGAATTCATCCGCTGATTAATGTAACTTAAATGCTTAAATAAAGTTTTATAGCTTTTTTTAAGTTTAGTAAGAATCTCTCAGCTTAGGTCTAAATATAAATCTGTTTATACTGATAATTGTGTTGAATTAGTTGGTATACATTTTAAACGAATCTTTAAAGCTTTCTCTTTTAACTCATTAGCTTTATCTTTCTTACCCATCTTCCGGTAACATTCAGCAAGATTATCCAATATGGGAACCATTTTTAAATGATTATTGCCAAACTCATTTCCCATTGTAGCCAAAACTTGTTCCAAAAGAGGTTTAGCTTCGTCATACTTGCCCTGTATTCCATAAAGTGCCGCCAGGTTATTCTTTAATGTTTCAACACTTGCATGCCCACTTCCAAGTAGTTTTTCCTTTATCTCTAATGCCCTTTTTAGAAGAGGCTCAGCTTTAGCATGATTTTCCTGGATGAAATATATTTCAGATAAGGTATGCATTATTGTTGCAACATTCATATTTTCACTCCCATGTTTTTCTTTATTTATTATGAGAGATTGTTTGTAAAGAGATTCCGCTTCTGCGTATTTGCATTGTACTTTGTAAAGTTTACCTAGCTTATCCATTAATTCTGATACTTCAGAATGATCTTTCCCCAATGTATTCCTTTTAATCATAAGTGATTTCTTGTATAGAGATTCTGCTTTAGCATACTTTTTTTGTGAGTTGTAAAGTGCGGCTAAATTATTCATTGGGGGTATTACATTAGGATGTTCTTGGCCAAAGATTTCATTATTAATCTCCAAAGATTGTTTGAAAAGAGACTCTGCCTCTGCATATTTTTGCTGTACTTTGTAAAGTGTTCCGAGGTTATTCATTGCTAACGCAACATCCGGATGCTCGTTCCCAAAAAGAGTCTTGTTCATTTCCAATGATTTCATCAGAAGAGATTCTGCTTTTACATATTTTCTCTGCTCTCTATACAGTTCGCTAAGATTATTCATTGATATGGCCACATCTCTATGCTCTTTTCCATAGATTTTTTCTTTTATTGCCAACGCTTCCTTATAGTATGATTCCGCTTCTTTAAGCTTGCCTTGCATCCTGTAAATTATCGCTAGATTATTTACTGATTCCGCAACATCCGGGTGTTGGTTTCCAAAAATTTTTTTTCTTATATGCAATGACTGATTTAGAAGCGTTTCTACTTTTGGATGTTTACCCTGTGCTCTATAAAGGCCAGCAAAATTATTCATTGTTAATGCAATCTCAGGATGCATTTTACCAAAAACCTTTTCATATATATTAAGGGTTTGCTTAAAAAGAAGCTCTGATTCGCTATAATTGTTCTCTATCAAATAATAAACAGTTGCCAATGTATGAAGTGATGAAGCAAAATCCGGATGTTCTTTCCCAAGAAACTTTTCTCTTATTAAGTGGGCTTGTTCATAAAGGGGTTTAGCTTCAACATATTTACCCTGGTCCAAATAAAGCCTTGATAATGTATGCATTGATGTTGCAACGTCGGGATGTCTTTCTCCAAAAATATTTTTTCTAATCAATAATGACTGTTTACTTAGAGATTCAGCTTTGATATATTTTCCAGTAGTTTTATATAGTCCACCTAGATTATCCATAGTATCCGCTACATGGTGATGCTCTTTCCCAAGGGCTTTTTCTCTAATAGCCAAAGCTTGATAGTAAAGTGTCTCTGCCTTTGAATATCTGCCCATGGAGCTATGGAGTTCTGCAAGATTATGCATGGAGGTTGCTATATCGAGATGATCTTCTTTTAACGTTTCTTCTCTGACCGCCAACGCTTGATAATGAAGATGTTCAGCTTCAACATAATTACCCTGATATTGATATAGTTTTGCAAGATTATCAAAAGAGGTTGCCGTGTAGTGATGATCCCGCCCAAAAGTTTTTTCTCTAATTGCTAATGCCTTCTTGAAATAGGGTTCGGCTTTTGTATATTTCCCCATATCACTATAAAGTTTGCCTAGATTATTCATGGTAGTTGCTATATCATGATGGTCTTCCACTAGTGTTTCTTCTCTAATCGCCAACGCCTGGTAAAAGAGTGACTCCGCCTCAGAATATTTCCCTATGGTTCTATGGAGTTCTGCCAAATTATTTAGAGAGGTTGCCACATCGTGGTGATCATTTCCAAGCGCTTTTTCTTTGATAGACATGGCTTGATAGTAAAGAGCTTCAGCTTCTTCAAATTTTCCCATATGGCTATAGATGTTGGCCAGATTATCCATAGATTTCGCTGTTTTACGATGATCGGTTCCATATGTTTCGTTCGCAATTCTAAGAGCCTTTTCTGCTATGGCAATAACCTCTGAATAATTCCCTTCTCCATAGAGGATCTCTATCTGATCATTTAATGCCTCCCATGACTTTGGTTCAGCATTTGCGTTGATTGAAAACAGCATAGCTAGTATTACTATAATAAAAATAATTCTCGGAACCGTTTTCACTCTTGTAGCCATCCTTCCAGTTGCTATAAACAGCGTATTCAATAGTGATTTAAACATATTTACTAGTCTCCAATAAATTAACTGTTATCTTTTCTTTCTCCTTAGACTATCAGTTCATAAATAATGTATTTTGCGATTCATCTTTCGATTACCTTGAATGTTATTCAATCGTGCTTTCCTCTATCTTGCTGGTGGTTACGTATTAAATATAACTATATCCATCTTAATAACGGTGGATGGATTATGATTATATATTTGATCTATATTGATATTTACCATTGTCCTTCTCCATAATGATCTAATCATTATATTAGAGATTATAGTATTATTTTATAAAAACGTCTTTTTTTAAGATTTTGTAGTTTTTATGGAATACAAGAGTCAGAAGCCTGGAGCCTGTATAATGGAAGACTAGATTTTGGAAGTGAATAGAAATTTATAATTAATAACATAACAGAGTAAAAATAAACACAAATCTATGCGTTATTCTGAATTCTGGCTTCTGACTCCTGTATTCTGTATATTGGTTGCTGCTTTGCCGCACTATGATATTATTTTATAATAACTTCTTTTTTTCAAAGATTTTGTGGTTTTTATTGAATACCGAATACAGGAGTCAGAATTCAGAAAAATAGAAAACATAATTCAGGAATTGAATACAAAATATCAATTAATAATCCTACTGTAAAACAAACAGAAATCTATGCTTTATTCTGAATTCTGGTTTCTGACTCCTGTATTCTATATATTGGTTGCTGCTTTGCCGCACTATGATATTATTTTATAAATAAAAAAGCCAACATCGTCTTTTAATTTAATAAGAGAACGTAAAAAAGTCAATGTTTGCTTACTCTGCAACAATCCGTTTGTCTTAATGGGTTCTTACCTATTCTTCAGATATAAAAAACTTGAGCATATCATAAAAATTTCAGCCAACTTTAAATTACTCCATTGAGTTTATCTTCTAAATCTTCCTCTAAAGTAAAAATTATAACCCGCTCGCCGGTTTTTGTACTAATATCGGAATGCAAACTTTTAAGATGGTAATTTGTAATGTCTAAAATAATTTTCTCTAATAAAATCCTTGCACCTTCTAATAATTGGACACGAGTCTTTTTTATCAGGTCAGCTCCTGGAACGGACTTTACTAACTGTTCTTCCGCAGGTGTAAGAACTCCTTTAAGTCGTACAAGTACCATATCCTTTATAATATAGGTCTTAGTTTCAATAGGGCCTCTACCCATATACTCTTTTTCAAATTTTATTATTGCTTCGCTAATCTGTGCTTCCATTTGACCTTTGCTGATTTTAGCCATTCTGTAATGTCCTTTTATTAATTAATAGATAAAAAAATATAAGAGTTATTTTGGATTTTGCCTATCATTTAAGGTAGAGGCAAAGGAATAGTCATAGGATTATTCCTCTGAAAAGATTTTAGTATAAGGGATTTGCAGTCATGAAAACCACATACTTTTTTCTTATAATTTCAATCTTGATATTCTTTTCCTTTAAAATTGATGGTTGATAGAATATAAACAACAACTGGAAATTGGTGTATTTGAATGCCATATCGATCAATTTATCGAGAGCATTAGTAAAGTCTGTTACTTTACTACTTCATCACCCTGTTTATACGTCGTTTAACCAATTATTTTCAACCATAGTTAAGACTTTGCTATTTTTATAACGTATAAAACTATAATTTGTTAGACAAAAAGAAATAAATGTAAAAATTGTCCGTTTCGTTCATATAATTAAAGATGATCAATTTATACAGTACACATTATTGTTATTAAATGTTTATTGTTTGTGGGGTAGGTTTACTGGCTGCTCATACCAATGGGATTCTTAAAAATACTGGATTTGTAAATACAAAATTTATGGAAGGCAGACGACAGCTTTATAGATTATTGTTATACAGAAAAAATGTATGAGGGATTAAGCGATAGCGAAACCCATCAGAACGTGAAGAATTATTGATGATGTTCGCTATAAAACGTATTAAGCCTAAAATGAAGATTCATATACTGTTAAATCGGCCCTTTCGGCGAACCTTTTGCTTTTAAATTCATACTCTTAATCATATTCCATACACTATGATTAAGAATACGATTATGATTACGACTATAGTAATTTTTGCAGGCAATGCCTTCCATTTTTCAGGTTAGTGTAAATCCAGGGACCAGAATTCAGTATCTAGAACGTTCATATTTAATAGTTCTTTTGTTGATATTTCTAGAATATCGTATCTTGAATGTCTTTCTTCTGTGTTCTGACTCCTGGCTTCTACATTTTAAAATGCCTTTCTAGAATCTAAGTTTTATTACTTTCGTCTTTGGTTTCAGCCTCAAGTTCCTTTATACGACGTCTTATCTCTTTAAGGTTATCTTCTAGATACTTAGTTTGATTTCTGAGTATCTCAAGTTCTTCTTTTTTTGAGATTGCAGGTACAAAGCGTTCCGGATATTGTTCTGTATCTGCGGGAGTTGCATAGAACCTCTTTCTTCTTCCCCAACCACCACAGCCAAAATCCATTCCCTGCTGAAAACCAAATCCGTAAGGCAAGTTTCTAAACCTGGATACTGACTTCTCTGTGCAGTTACCTGCACCTTTTCCTGTCATTGGGCCATGACCTTCAGGCCCTGTTCTGTTTTTACCAGGCATTTTGGGCCTCCTTTCCATATTTTATATAGTATTACTCTCTTGTCATTACTCTATTACATTTTGGACACTTTTTTTTTACAGGGTTGCCCTTGGACATGTGGTGCTTTATGACCACAATTAGGACATATACAATGTCCTTCTGGGCCTGCACTGTATGGACCTCCCATTCTTTCCTGTCTTTGACCACGGTTTCTGCCACCACCGCGTCCTGTTCCTACTTCCTGTTCAGTTGGCCATGTTTCATCTCTAGCTGCCATAATTATCCTCCATTCTAAATAAATTTTTTGGATTATCAGGAAGTATTTCTTACTCCGCTAAATCGTCTGCTTTTTTTTGAGACCAGGATGAGCCGGAAGAAAAAAATCCGGTACCAATAAATCTTTTTTTATGTATGCGTTTAATACTTTCTTGATGTCACCCCTTATCCATGAGATAAGCTTCACACCATGATTCTTTAGGAATAAAGAGAGCTGCCGTGATACAGCACCACATATAATTGTCTTAACACCGGTATCAACAATCCGTGAAGCCTTTGACACCAGATTACCGGAACTAATATCCACATCTCTCTTGAACTCTACCCTGACACCTTCTATCTCAAATATTCGCAAAGTCTGAGCAGCATCAAAGACCGGTGAAATTTTATTGTTCCATACTGAAATACCAAGTTTCATTGTTTTCTCCCCACAATAAAAATAAAGCACATTTAGTGCCAATTCTGATAGTACAGTTAACTTGTTTAATGTGCGGATGTTAGATGTATGGGGGTATTTGATTTGGAGTAGATTTGCGACTATTGACTTCATTTATGGTTGCAATGTTGCAACCATATCTTTTCTGACAATGTAACTACATAGGTAAATAGGCTGAAGGCAAAAGATTATTAGAGAAAATAATGCGTGATCATAGCAAACTTAATCCACTAAGTTTGTCGAATCGGCTTGGTTTCTTTGGTAATCAGGATTTATCCCCTTTTGACCCAAAGATCATTGAAATTGTTAGTTTTTTCGAATATGAAACCGGAGAACAAGGAACCGCAGAGTGAAGAAGGATAAAAACTTCATAATTCCGCGGTTAGATATTCTGCGCTTCAAGAAGATAAGGGTAAAATACATTTAGCCAATTATGGATTGTTTCCCTAATCATAATCGCATTGTGTGGATTAAGATTAGGAGTACGATTATGATTAAGATTTTAAAATCAAAAAGTTCACCAATGTCTCTAATTAAATTAGAGCGCGACGAAACCGTTGATTTCCTTCAGCCTTCAGCCTTCAGTCTATTCACCTACGTAGTTCCCTGATCACCCTTATTTGAAAGTTGGATTCCCAGAGCTTTTAACTTTCGAAAAAGGGTACTTTTGTGGATGTTGAGTGCCTTGGCAGAAGCATTTCGATTCCAATTGTGCCTTTCTAACACCTGAACAATAAACTGCTTTTCTGCATCTTTCAGGCTTTCAGGAACAGCTTGAATGGCTATTTTCTGTTTACTCAAATTCTCCGGTAAGTGTTTTACTTCAATAATTTGTCCCAGGCAAAGAACAAACGCATGTTCAATTATATTTTCAAGCTCTCTAACGTTTCCGGGGAAATCATGACTTAAGAGAATTGACATTACATCAGGAGAGACGGCTTTGATACTCTTATTTTTCAAACAGTTGAACTTTTCTACAAAGTGGCCTACTAATAGTGGTATATCGTCTTTTCGTTCTTTTAGGTCAGGTAACTTTATGTCAATAACATTAATACGGTAATAAAGATCTTTCCTGAAGAGATTCTCTCTTGTTAGTTGGCTAATATCTCTATTGCTACTTGCGATTACTCTTGTATTCACTTTTACGGATTCTACCGCGCCCAAGGGTTCAAAGACTCTTTCTTGAAGAACCCGCAAAAGTTTAACCTGCATGGCCGGAGATATATCACCAATCTCATCAAGAAATATGGTACCGGATTGTGCCTGATCAAAACGTCCAGGCTTGTCCTTTGCTGCACCTGTAAACGCCCCCGCTTTATATCCAAAAAGCTCAGACTCCAGTAATGTATCAGGTAGCGCTCCGCAGTTAATGGCAACAAATTTTTTACCTTTTCGATTACTCAAATTATGTATAGCCCTGGCTATAAGTTCTTTGCCGGTTCCACTTGCCCCCTCAATCAAAACAGTGCTGTCACTCTCGGCTATTTGCGGTAAGATTTGGAATATTTCCTGCATCCTCTTGTTTTTACTAATGATATCCGCAATAGTATATTTTTTGTAAATCTTCTTTCTGAGTTCTTCAATAACACTCATGTCTCTAAAGGTTTCAACACCCCCTATTATATTTCCATTCTTGTCCTTTAGAATAGCAGTAGAAATGCTAATAGGTATCCTTCTCCCATCTGCACGCACAATATAAATTTGTTTTGAGACAACAGGTTTACCTGTTTCAATAGTTTTTTTGAGGGCACAACGTCCCTCGCAAATATTGGCGAGGAATACCTCCCAGCAATGCATTCCTATAGCATTTTCTCTAGGAACTCCGGTTATCCTTTCTGCTGCACTATTAAAATAGGTAATCTGCCAATTCGGATCTACGGTGAATGCACCGTCTGAGATACTCTCTACTATTGCAGTAGTATAATCATCGAACTTAGGTGTGCTCATGATAGTCATGCAATTAATCTCCTTAATTTGAGAGTATGAGTATTTTCATTTTATTAATAATGTGTGTTGGGCACGGTACAACATACATTATTAAAATCATAATCTTAATCTTTGTGAGTGGATTATGATTATGATTTTAAAAGCTAAAAAGTCCACCGAATGAGCTGATTTAATAGTATAGAAATTTTCATTTTAACTCATTCAATAGGTGGAAATTAACCAATATCAAGATCAATACACGGTTGGTTCAAGTCTCCGACTTGAACCAACTCTGACTTTAACGCAACTCTGTTGCGAGTAAAAAAGGTTTATGCTTACAGACAATTGATTGTGTCCAATAAGCAAAACAATACAGAGTAATGTTAATATCAAATTAGCGCCTACGGCGGACTAAAGTCTCCAACGAGGCACGTCTCCTATCTCAAACAAACATCTCTGCCCGTACATCATCTAAAGCCTTGAGTTACGAAATGTAGCTCATACCTTTAGGTTTGAGTCAATACTTAACAGTAATAACGAAAACCATTTCAATTATCTGCGACACACAATATTTTGTAAATAGTAGGTTGGGTTTCGCTACCGCTTAACCCA
>JAIQZO010000098.1 GCA_021777055.1 Candidatus Anammoxibacter sp.
TCTCCTTTTACTAACAACCTCGGTATTCTGGCCATAATTTAATCCTCCATATCTTTAATCTTGCGAAAATTTCTTTGTTTTTCTTTAACAGAAATTTTATTCAATTCTTCTCTTCATGTCAACCTTTATGTACCTGTCCCCGTTTTTACCCCTAGTCAATTTATAATCCTTATCCCTCTCCTTCTTAATAACATCCTCATTAATTGAAATCCCCTTTACGGTTTCTATTCCACCTTTCTCATAAAGAAACTCTCTATAATCTATCAACTTCTCCGCTTCCGACATTTCACCATAAGAACTTAATCCAAAGTCTGTAGACAAAAACCTGTTTTTGTTATCAGTCTGAGCATGATACCCCATTGAACTCCATCTATAATCCTCTGGTTTTGTCGCCAATCCTGCCCTTATGGGGTTTAAATCAACATATGCAAGGCAGTTAATAAGGGTATCTCCCTTTTCCACTATTACACTCTTAAACCTATCTCCCCAAAAATAACCTCTGCGTTCGTGTAGTTTATTATAATACCTGGAAAATCTCTGCTTCAGCTGTTTCAAAAATTCCGATAAATTTGAGAATTTCTCTTTGAAAAATGGCACTTGCCCATCAGTAATCACCCCGGACTCTGATTTACGAAAAAAAGACACCATTCTTTTCACCTCATCATCACTATACTCTTCTATAGTCTTCATCTTAGCAAGCAGATGAAAATGGTTACCCATAATGCAGAAGCCAAACACCTCCACAAAAAATATACCGCTTAAGTCCTTTATAAGACCCAACAAATAATCCTTCTCGCTGTCTCCTAAGACAAATCCAGGCAACGCTGTACGTGAAATTATATGATACACGGTATCTTCACCTTTTACTAACAACCTCGGTATTCTTGCCATTATTAAATCCTCCGTTTCTTTAATTTATCGTAAATTGCCATTTTTTTTATACAGAAATTTTATTCAATTCTGCTCTCAATGTTAATCTTTATTAACCTGTCCCATTATTTGGTCGTATGAGCCAGGGTAAAACAATAGACGAAGCGCTTACCAATGTAAAAGAGGCTATTAAAGGATGGCTTAAAGTTGAAGAAAAACATGGAAAATTAGATGTAAATGAATCAACTGAAATGTTTTTAGGTGAGGTAATTGTTTAAGTGGGTAAGCTTTCAAATAATTCAGGGAAAGACGTAGTAAAAATATTTCAAAAGTTTGGTTATATATTAGATCATCAAACTGGAAGCCATATGATACTGTTCCATGAATCAAGACCAACTTTATCAATTCCAGATCATAAGGAGCTTGCTCCAGGGTTATTACGATGACTAATTAGGAAAAGTGGACTCACTGTAAATGAATTTTTAAGTACTAAATAAAGGAAGTATTTAATGAATAAGACATTACAATTCCTTTAGTTAGAAAATACAATTATTTGCATGTTCCAATTAGACCATTCGTTCCTATTTGCATTTTCGCTTTTTAAATCTGCGTACATACGCGTTAATCTGCGTCCTTTTATAATGGGACGCTGATCTGCTCAGATCAGAGCTGATTTATATATAACACCACGAAATCATTGATTTACCTTCAGCCTTCAGCCTTCAGCCTATTTACCTAATGCTTATTATCGCTTTTTAAATCTGCGTGCATCTGCGTTAATCTGCGTCCCATTAACAATTATCAGCTTTACGTCTCATTTACCAAACGTTTAAGTGAATAAATCCCCTCCAGCCCTGCTATCTTTTTTGGCTTTTTTTCGTTGCTTGTATTAAAACACCCTTTAAACATCTCATAATAATGAGAAACAAAACCCTTTGTACCTATAATACCGCTATCTGTAAAATACCTTGACTTAAATCTAAGCCTATCCATGCTTGTCAATTTATAATCCTTATCCCTCTCCTTCTTAATAACAGCCTCATCAATTGTCAGTCCCTTTACGGTTTCTATTGCACCTTTCTCATAAACAAACTCTCTATAATCAGGCAACCTTTCAGTTTCCGACATTTCATCATGAGAACTTAATCCAAAGTCTGTAGACAAAAACCCGTCTTTGTTATCAGTCTGGACATGATACCCCATTGAACTCCATCTATAATCCTCCGGCCTTTCCGCCAATCCTGCCCTTATGGGGTTCAAATCAATATATGCCAGACAGTTAATAAGAGTATCTCCCCTTTCCACTATTACACTCTTAAATCTATCGCCCCAGAAATAACCTCTGCGTTCGTGTAATTTATTATAATACCTGGAAAACCTCTGCTTCAGCTCTTTCAAGAATTCCGATAAATTTGAGAACTTCTCTTTGAAGAATGGCACTTGCCCATCTGTGATCACCCCGGATTCAGATTTGCGTAAAAGAGCCACTCTTCTTTTCACCTCATCATCACTATACACTTCCATTGTCTTCATCTTTACAAGCAGATGAAAATGGTTCCCCATAATACAAAATCCGAACACCTCTACAAAAAATATACCGCTTAAGTCCTTTATAAGACTCAATAAATAATCCTTCTCGCAATCACCTAAGACATAACCAGGCAACGCTGTACGGGAAATTATATGATATACTGTATCTTCACCTTTTACTAACAACCTGGGTATTCTTGCCATAATTAAATCCTCCGATTCTTTAATTTACCGTAAATTTCCATCTTTTTTTTTTATACCGAAAGTTTATTCAATTCTCCTCTCAATGTCAAACTTTATATACCTGTCCCTTTTTTTCTCCTTCTTAATAACAGCCTCATCAATTGTCAGTCCCTTTACGGTTTCTATTGCACCTTTCTCATAAACAAACTCTCTATAATCAGTCAACCTTTCAGTTTCCGACATTTCATCATGAGAACTTAATCCAAAGTCTGTAGACAAAAACCCCTCTTTGTTATCAGTCTGAACATGATATCCCATTGAACTCCATCTATAATGCTCCGGTTTTGCTGTCAACCCTGCCCTTATGGGATTCAAATCAATATACGCCAGACAGTTAATAAGCGTATCTCCACGTTCCACTATTACACTCTTAAATCTATCTCCCCAGAAATAACCTCTGCGTTCGTGTAATTTATTATAATACCGGGAAAACCTCTGCTTCAGCTCTTTCAAAAATTCCGATAAATTAGAGAATTTCTCTTTAAAGAATGGCACTTGCCCATCAGAGATCACCCCGGATTCAGATTTGCGTAAAAGAGCCACTCTTCTTTTGACCTCATCATCACTATACACTTCTATAGTCTTCATCTTTGCAAGCATATGAAAATGGTTACCCATAATACAAGACCCAAACACCTCTACGAAAAATATCCCGCTTAAGTTTTTTATAAGACTCAATAAATAATCCTTCTCGCAATCACCTAAGACGTAACCGGGCAACGCTGTACGTGAAATTATATGATACACGGTATCTTCACCTCTTACTAACAACCTCGGTATTCTTGCCATTATTAAATCCTCCGTTTCTTTAATTTATCGTAAATTGCCATTTTTTTTATACAGAAATTTTATTCAATTCTGCTCTCAATGTCAAACTTTATATGCCTGTCCCCTATTTTCCTTACTCCTTTTTTACTCCTTTTTTACTCCTTTTTTACTCCTTTTTTACTCCTTTTTTACTCCTTTTTTACTCCTTTTTTACTCCTTTTTTACTGTTTTTTTTTATACAGAAATTTTATTCAGTTCGGATCGCGATATAAACCTTTATTTACCTGTCCCCTTTTTTTGTTACTTTTACTAACAACCTCGGTATTCTGGCCATAATTTAATCCTCCGTTTCTTTAATTTATCGTAAATTTTCATTTTTTTTATACAGAAATTTTATTCAATTCTGCTCTCAATGTCAAACTTTATATACCTGTCCCCTTTTTTCATATAAAAAAATCGCGAAGATTTTGTCCCGATGCAAAGCTAGAAGAGTTGTTGCTCATTTGTATAATTCCTCTTAATAGTAAAAAAAGATTATTTATACAAATTTTGCAAAAATTCATTTTAGCTTTTGTCAAGACTTATTTTAGTTTTTTTGTAACTTGCAACACAGCGTAACTTTTTCCGGGAGCACAAAAAACATCTATTTGTTGGTGAAGATTCAACAGCATGGACAATAGCTACACCTGTCTGGATATCGAACGCGGGTTGGCATTAAATTCCCGGACACCGTTGTTTCTCTTCAAACCCGCTTTCATTAATCTATATGGTCTTAAAAAATAATAAAGAAAAGTAAATGAAGCAGGAACCGGAAAATATTGCCATTCTTTTATTGTAGGACAAAGAGCTAGCCTTAAGACATATCGAAGTTTATCCAATAAAGAATCCCTGACTCTTATATGAAAAGATGAAAACCTGGCTGTAATGTTCTTTGCTTCCGTAATATTTGTAAACTTGCTAAACATAAAGGCCACAACCTCCTCTACAAGCTTTGAAACATTTTTATCTTTCTTGATTTCATTAAGAACATTTTCTGGTATAGGAGCTTCAAGAAGTTTCCATGAAAGATAAATCCCCAAGGCGAACATTTTTTGACACTGCCAATCTGAAGCCATTTTTTCGACAATCTCCCAATTAATAGATTTTTTTTTTATTACTTCAGCAACAGAGCAAACCCTCTCTAAATGTTCCCATCCATGATTTGCACCATGAACACAAAGATATAAAAGCAGGTGTTCAGAAGAAAGGTCCGGAACTTCCCTGTTATTAATAATCACTTTTCTAAGACCTTTTCTGAGATTCTCAAGCATAATCGGTTTGTGTAGATAATTACCCAATATTTTCCAGTGCAACTCTACATGCATACTTCCGTTAAAAAAAACCATATGGTCCTCTGATCTAATGTATACATGTTTTTGTCTGTCATTTATCTCTAATAGAGGCAGAAATCTGTCTTTTAAGAGAATCTCCCATGCGACAACTGCATCCTTCTTGCTTACAAGGATATCCAGATCAGAAATAGGACGTAATCCTATATCTCCATAAATTTCCTGTGCCAGGACAGGCCCTTTAAAAGGGATAGCAAAAACACCATTTTCTTCAAGCAGAATTAAGGTATTTGACAAAAACAAGGTAAAAGAAAGGTTCCTTATTGTATTGTTTAAATATATATCCTGAAGTTTTTTAAAAATTCTATTAGGTGCCATACCACGTAGAAGCGATTTAATATTTTCGAATAAGATTGGAAGCACTCTTTGCTGCAAAGAAATCCTATAAACCAGATCCCAGTCCAAATCTGCATTTGCTGCGTCTTCTATTATTCTGTCGCGTCTCTCATCATCAGGTTCAACACAAGCGCATAATAAAACAAAATCTATTTCAGGACTTAGATACCTATAACTGTTTTTGAATGATTTTTGACAGGTTTCCATTATGAAAACATTTTTTTAGATTTTGATTAGGTACTGTACCATATACTTAAATTAAAAAAAATTTATCAAATGCCGTTTTCACTTAATACAAGATTGGAGTTTGCTATAAAAAGCAGATAGTACGGTTTCTTTTTCTAAATTATCTTTTGCAAATTCTCTCGCTTTAATACGTATTTCAGCCTGTTTTAGGGGAGTAGTTGAAATATCTTTAATTATTTGCACTATTTCATCGACATCACCCGGAGGTGTTACAAAGCCACCAACTTTTGAAACTGTATTTGCCAGTTCACTATTTTCCGTTGCAGTTGTTATTACTATTCCTCCGCATGACAAAATACCAGCAAGCTTTGATGGCATTACAAGATCTTCAGCAGCAGCACTTTGTGGTAAAAGATGAATATCTGCTGTATTAAGCAACATATTAAAACGATCAATTGTCTGAAGAGGTAAAAAACGAATATTTTTCATACCATGAGCCAAAGTGATAAATTGGTCCTTATAGGCACCTTCACCGCAAATAACAAACAAAATATTGGGTTTATTTGATAACTTAGCCGCCACTTTAACAATGTTTTCAAGCCCCTGTTTTCTTCCAATATTTCCAGAATAAAGAACTACCGTAGTGTCGTCATTTATACCCCATTCCTTCCTGAAAAAGTTACACCTTGATATAGGATATATTACATTTGTGTCAACCCAGTTTGGAAAGAAAACACATTTTTCTATAGAAACAACATCAGTAAGCCTTTCCATCATTTTGCACGAAATAGTAGAAACTCTGTCAAATTGTTTCATTATTTTTTTTTCGATAGATTTGGCTATTCGATATAATTCCCCGGACGCTAAAAATCCCAAACCCAAAGCCGCGTCAATTTCAAAATCCTGAATATGTAACCATTGTTTTGCACCACTTAACTTTGCAACAAAAAGACATGTTGGAGTACAAAAAAGAGTAGGTTCAATAACAATAATCACTTCCGGTTTCCAGAATATTTGCTTTAACATGATATATGAACTACTTATAGCAAAACTCATCAAATGAAGGATGCGATAAATTCCTGTTTTATTTCGGGGTATCCAAACTGGGGACCGCCATATTGCTACTTCATTAATATTCTCATACTTATATTTTAAGGAAGAATACCCTTCTCCTATTTTCCATTCCGGATAATATGGTGGTGCAGTAACTACTCTTACATTCTCTCCATTAGAAGCAAGCCATTCAGCCATTTCTCCTGTATATTTACCTATACCTGTCAATTCAGGCGCAAAGTTAATCCCGTATATCAAAATCCGCATCTTGTTGTTTGAGTATATTATTAATTCTTGTCATTTTTAAATACCATAATGTTTTTAAAAATGCACATAAAAAAAATGGCCAAAAACCCTCCTCCAAAATCAATTAATACGTCATTAACGCAAGGATTTCTGCCATCAATAAAAATTTGCATTCCTTCTGTTGCAATAGCAAGCATAAATATATCTATTGACGTATAAAATATTTCATTATGTCTATATAGAGAAACAAAAAATCCAATTAAACCAAAAACAATAAAGTGCCCTATTTTTGCAATGGGCATTTCATTTCCTGTTTTGATTGACCAGCAAATACCATTTTCTCTTTTAATGTTAGAATTCACAGAAATATATGTTCCCGAATTAAGATTTGTGCTTGAAATGCGGTAAAACTCGTTGTCAATCAATATTGCTAACGATTTTCCTTTTAATACTTCCTCATAGGAATCTTGTTTCTTAAAATTATTAATCCACTTGGTTCTTACTTCTCCAGGAATCATAATACACATAATAAGAACAACTAAGCTAAAAGAAAAAGAACATAGGAAATAGATGCTATTTCTGCCTTTGGATATATGTGAATAAAAAATATAAAAAACAAACAAGCACCATAATATAATACTAACCCATTTAACATATTGGTACCAGTAGTTTTCATTTACCCTATACATACTTATACTCTTTACCAAGCATGTTCCAGTGCAATTATTTAGTTTGATGCCAACTATAACTTTTTTTGTAATATTTGGGATAGCGAAAACTTTGTCAAATGTACACCAACCAGTTGTTCCCTTTAAGTTTATTACTGAACATGGTTCAAGTATTACTTTTTCGGATATGCTCCTATTTAAGATAAGCCTTGCACAATGCCATGGCTTTTTACCTGGTTCTATTTTTTCACTGCGTATAGTTGCTGTTAGCCTTATTCTCTTTAAATTACTTGGATCTTGAACATGCTGGCTTATCATCACATCGTTCCCCTTACTAGCTAACGTAATATTTATTATACCATCTTGTATAACATTTACTGATTCCTTTGGGCCGTCAATCTGCCAGTGATTAAGGTTTGCATTAAAACTCGAATTCTTAAGTAAATCCGGACCGTAGTTCTCATATCGATCAAACAATGCGATCATAGCTATGTTTAGCAAACAAACTATCAAAAAAAATATAATCTTATAAAGATAGGATTTTTTTTGATAGTTTTTTTTTTTCGATTTATCAAAATATTCCTTACTGATTTAATATAAATAAAACACTATTGTCATACTATCTTAAAAATTAACTAAAGAAAATATTTTCAAGTCGCAAGTTTTGCATTGTACTATTCATGACTTGTCAAGGACTTACTACAATATCTAGTTCTTGATTATAGTACTCTCGCCTGCTATATATTGTACTCATAACGTTTATAAACAAATTATAACAGGAGCGAATGACATGGGTATTTTTAAAACAGATGTCGCCTTATTTAAAATCACTTTGTAAACAAAAAATCTGCTTGTATAGCTTGTCCATGAGAACTATAAGAAATGTTGTAAACACCTATTAGTCTAAAATTACGGTGTCGTAACCATGCTATAACTTCGTCTGCAAGAGCTTGACCTTCATATAATTCTATAAACGAACATTCTACATACACATACATGAAACAATTAATCATATCTTCACATCCCCGCAAAGCCTGGAGCTCATAACCCTGTACATCAAGTTTGAGTAAAGATGGAGTTTTTATGTTCGTCTGTGACAAGAAATTACTCAATGGTCCGACGTTTACTTTTACAGTACATATTTCTGCTGTACCTGGAAAAAGGTATTCCTGCAATGATGTAATTGCCAGCAAAGAAGATGAATCATCTCGTTGAGATAGATGCATTGTTGACTCACATTCATTTGGACCAATCGCTTCTTGGTAAAGAGTTGTAAATTTATCTTTATAAAACACTGCTTGGTATTTTTTGATAGGCCGTGGTAAGGGTTCGAAAGATATTATCCGTGCTTTTGGGAAACAGCTTCTTGCTACAAGTGCAAATTGTCCGACATTGGCTCCAATGTCAATAACCATATTACAACCAAGCCCTTTTAACACTGACTTATGTTCCACCCCAGCAGCAACTCGATGTCTAAGAAAAGCAGAGGCATAAAGCGGATTACACATAATCATAAAAAATTTATATCCCTTCTTTAGATAAACCATGTAAACCTCAAACGCAAAAACATTTATTCTCCTCAATTAGGATAACTATACTTATTTAAATAAATTTGGATTAATCCGGAATTCCCGAAAAATATATCAACTGCAGTTGCAGTATTTAAACACTCTTTTCCTATTTTGTTATGTACGAAATTTTGGCTGAATCTGCTCTGGAATTCTAACATTTCCGACAGCAAAAGAAATAATATAACAAAATGAATCAAAATTCCTATAAACACTAGTTCTGTTTTTTGTCTTACGAATTACTCTATTTATTCCTTCTGCCATTGCATTTGTGATTTCAGTGCCTATGTAGGTGATAACATTGTCTAAATGTCCATTTAATGTTTCAACAAATTTTTTTTAATGGTTCCAGACGGCTTTTCTTGATTAATGTTACTCATCCTTTTAAAAATTTATTTACCGATCCTTTGTATAAATAGTCCCAAAAAACTTCAAATTCATCCTTTAATATCCATGCTCTATGTGGTTGTTAGCACTTATCCCCTTTACCAAAAGTGTCATTTATCCAATGTTACTTGCACCATTATCTATGATCTTCCTAGATATAGATGTACTTTAATCTAACAGTATTCATACTAATTAGATATTTTGAAATTTATTTATACTTCTTTGTGACAGATTTAATTTATTAAAATGTAACAACGTATCTCTATTTAGGTGCCAATTATTAAGTATGAGACATGTTTTTAAGTTCAGATTTACAATTAGCAATTTATCCCATATTCGTTTAATAAATGCCTTTTTAACTTGTTAACATCCCCTTCACACTTGATTTCTAATTCTTTGGCCTTGATATCTACTAACAGACGATACCATAAACCTTGAAGAAAATGATATAACCAACCTTTTGGGCCATCGATAAAACCAAAAAGGAATAAAAATCTGTAAAGAAAATAAATTATAGCCCTGACTCCCATTGGAAGATTTGCGTACAGTCTGTCTTTTAATATTCTCTTATTTTTTGCTTGGGAAGTAGCAGTTTTTTGTAAAGAGTTATCTTGTTTCATGAAGTTTAGTTTCTGATTCATAATATCAATGGCCTCCCTTGTTGCATATGAATTGTGCTTTTCAACAAAGAATGTAATCCCTTTTAAATTCTCATCTACTATATTATTTTTCAACATCATAGTTTTTGACTCATACTGCAAAACAATATGTTCATCCATCCAACGTTGCTCTATTTTTCCCTTACCACTACGCCAAATACGCAGCAAGAAAAGTGGGTATCGCCCACCATACCGAATCCATTTGCCCATAAAAAAATGTTTTCTTTTTATTAATAAACCATGGATATCAATAGAAATTGCTGGTAGTGTGTTTAGAATTTCTTTTTGTAATTCTGGTTCTAAAAATTCATCAGCATCCATTCTCATTATCCATTCAGTTTCATTTCCACAGTTATCCAAACCCCATTGAAACTGATCTGCATAATTTTTCCACTTACGCTGAACTACTTCAGCACCTAATGCATTTGCCAGTTCAACAGTACGATCTGTTGAATACGAATCGACTACAAACACTTTTTCCGCTATAGGACGCACAGAATGTATGCAACGCTCAATATGAATTTCTTCATTATATGTAAGAATCACAACTGTTAAAGACTGGAACTTAGGTGCTACCATAGTATCAGTATTGGTTCTAATTTTTATTTTGTTTTTTTTAATCATTCTTGACCCTGCAAATTTTCTAATACATTATCTTTTTTTTACTTTATCAACTATTTCCCGGCTTCGAATGCCTTTAATATCAATAATCTTGAATCCATTTTCTGCATGCGTTACAAGTACATCCTGACGCACTTTAACGCCTTTACTATGAAAGCGTACATTATTGAAATTAAAACTTCTATTACCATATAAAATATGAATAAATGCCTTCAAAGAACCTTTTTCATTTGCAAGGAACTCGACATTTGATAGGCCTAAATATGAACCACCCCTAACTTCAACAGGAATTACATCAAAATTTTCGAAATGAGAACTTTCAACCATAACCCATGCTACTGATGCGTCTTGACCATTATTTTTTCTACTTTTACCGATAACGAGGCACGGTCCAGACGCTCCGAAAGAAGCGTTTAAACCAACAATATAAGTGTTATTACCATAAATATGAATACCAATGCTATTTTTAGGAATATGTTGTAGTATAATTGACTGTAGTATATTGCTTGGTCCATGTAATCCTACAATACCGCCCAAAGTACAATGGTCAATTGAAATATTCCTCAATTCGCTTGCAAATACTCTTGGTGCAAAAAAACCTATACGACAATGTTCAAAACGCACGTCACGTACATAAATGTTAAATGGTGCACACTTGGGAATTATTCCTGAACCATACAGACGAATGCCATCTCCCATACCACTGCAGTTAAACACTATTTTCTCAAAAATAAGTGTGTGGCATTGTGCTTTACCCGAATATTTAAAAATACAATCACCATTGTTTCCTAAAATTAGCCGTGTGCCTCCTTTTGAATAGGCACCTTCTCCTAGAATGTGAAAGTTGTTTGCTGGTAAATTAATACCTGACAGCAGGTACTCTCCCGAAGGAATAAATAGGAATCTATCATCTTTTAAAGCAGCAGTAATCGCTAGCTTAAATGCTCCTGTGTCGTCATTGTTACCATCACCTTTTGCTCCAAAGTCATATACGTTTGTTCCACATGCAAGTGAAGATAATGCTATTTTTATGCAAAAAATTAAAATAATTATTGTTTTCATCATTCTATAAGTCCTCCCATCTATCAAGTCTTATTGATTTCTTTCTATCCATTATATTTTTCAACTTCTATCTTATAACATTACTTTATTAAAAATTTATGCAGCTTTACCCTTTTTTATGGCCGGACAGGAAATTCCTGCTGTCTCACGGCACCGTGACAAAACTTTTTGCCTCATTCGCTGCCCATATACGCCTGCGCCGCTCGGTTAAATCCAGAGAAATAGCTAAATACTTCTCACGCAAGTTTAACAACAAATTTTCAAATGGTGTTATAGCCATGCGGTAACTATAACACTATTCATACAAACTGAGAAATTATCTCTTTATATTGTCAAAAGATTAAAAGCGCAAAGAATTTAAATTCTAAGAATTGCCAATGAATTTTGCAGGAAGTCAAAAAATGTTCTTTAAATAATAGCATTCAAAGCCATTCTTGAGTTTAGCCTTTAAATTAATAATTTAGCATTGTTTTACATTAGATCTATAATTATTGCCAGAATGGTTTTCAACATTCCTATTTGTTCAATTTCGGTCTTTTGTACCTTAATGTACGAGCTATCTTAGGAACAAAACGGTTTAAACCATGCTTGATTAAATGCAACAAAAATGTAATACAAGAAAAAAACAGACCTTTCCCTTGAATCGTTTGACCAATTTTCCATTGCTCTTTCATGCCAATTAAATGTGTCGAACTAATTGAAGTAAGCCCACCTCCCTCAAAAAAACATATAGGTATCGATAAATAGGCTACACTTGTTGCCATTTTTAAGAATTCAGAAGTAAAAGCATAATCCGCGGCAATACTATACACTAGTCGATACTTTAGTCCTTTAATTAAAGACAGCTTGTAAAACATTGCCTGATGATGCGTAAACATCCCATACCACAATCTTCGATGCGAATATGCAGTTTTATATAACACCTCCCCATTGGATAGGCAATCATAGGCATCCCCATAAACAAAATCTGGATAATTACGTTTTTTGCAAAATGCTTCGACTGATTCGAGAACAGATGACGAGGATAATACATCTCCCGAATTTAAAAACAAAAGATACCCGCTATTAGATAGTTTTAATCCTTTATTCATTGCATCATAAAGGCCATCATCAGGTTCAGATATCCATTGCAACTTTTTTATTACATATAAAGATTCAATTTCTTTTAAGAAACCTACCGTTTTATCAGTAGATCCACCATCGATAACGATCCATTCGAAGTTACAATATGCTTGTTTCTTTATGCTATCAAAAGTTCGTATTAAACCTTCTCTATTATTTAAACAAACTGTAATAATTGAAAACATAAAACTATCTATAGACAAAGACACTATTGAGCCTCTTTCTTTTACCATATGTCAGGCAATCAGTCAAAGTCATACATCTTATGTGCAATCATAATAGCCTGTCAAATGCTTATTTATGGAGAAAATTATCTCGCAATACTAAAAAAAACCAATTTGATTTGTTAAACTCTGTTATTATATTCTTCTTTCAGAAGAATATAATAACACGCAATATAAATTGCTAGCAAAAACAACAAACAAAATCTATTGATACTTACTTTTTTCTGAAATCAGTTTGGACTTAATTTTTTACAACAAAAGTAGCGGAACATTTTACAATCAAATAAAGATAATTTACCCACTCAAAACCCTAAAGAGGCTTGTTTTTTTATAGCACATTTTCTAATCAAGCTTCTTTTAACTCTTTCTCTAATTCCTTTTTGTTATTTCTTTCGAATATTTTGCGTTATTTTCTAACCACCCATAAATCGCTGTTATTGGGATTCCATGCATTGATAATCGGTGGTCTTCATACATCTATTATCACTTGTTCTTTCAAGTGTGACAATTCTTCTTTTAGAGAACGGGCAGGCCTGCCAACAAGCGTATTATAATGGACCTTAATAGACTTATAAATTTTCTCAATCTTTGTTTAAAGAACTGCAATGTTCGTTTCGTTCTGTTTGTTGAAACTGTGACCACTCTGTCTTTATTATCTCCAGAATCTACAGGATGCTTAAAATGCCTCAAATGAATATTCGTAAATCTTTTATTTGATATTATTTCTTTATGCGACTTATCCAAAGAGTAAATTATATTCATCCCTATCGAAGTAATAAAATGATAACCGATCGGAAGAAGAATACTTTCTATCGCCATTCTTTGTTGCTTTGAATCTGACTCTACTATAATCACCGTTGGCTTGTACTTTTTAAACGACATTCCTTTTAGCGCACAAACCTCATATCCTTCAATATCTAATGAAAGAAAATCAATTTTATCAATATCATATTGCGCATATATAGTATCAAGGGTGTACATTGGTACTTGCTTGACCTCGAAGCCCGTAAACCATTTACCAAACTCTTGAGCAAACTCTTTCTCTTTACCCTTTTCCAATGTTGAAAGACTACCTCGTAAATTAGCATAAAACTCTACAAACGCCTCGTCACGCTCTCCAGCAGCAGCATGAACCACAATACTATTTGGCCTATTAGTATTTAATAACTCAATATAATCTGGATGCGCTTCGACACACATACCATTCCATCCATTCTCCTCAAAGAATAAAGAGTTACTAAAGACTTTCCCATCTATACAACCAACTTCAACGTAATAACCATTATTTTCCTCTTTTTCAAACAGTTTCTCCAGCAGGAAATCTTCGCCATGCTGACTATAATATATTTCTCTTGTACCTTCGTTGGTTGATACTCCAGTCATATATACTCCTTTCTCCTATAAGGTAGTTTAATATTCCTAAATCCTTAAAAATCAACCTACTATAAATCCACGATTTTTTATTTCAACCCATTTCTTACAGCTTTCATTGCAAACAAGGCAGTCCTATAATTTGACTCATTTCTTGGTCAAACTTTCATAATTACTGTCCATAATAGATTGTTCAGGAATTTTCCCGAGTCATAAGTCTTCTCCTCTCAACCCATAACAAATCAATATGTTATATCTTGATTTGTACTTGACCTATACCTTCTCTTTTGTTAATATCAGGCTTAAAAGCGCTATCCAACGCCTCCTGCTCTTAAAGGCGACGTCTTAGAGCGAGGAAACACAAAAATAGAAATATTACTAATCGACTTCCCGTTTATACGCTCATTAGTAGTACACTTCTACATCGTGTTTGGGCCTTCTCTGACGTGTAGGCACTTTTAATAGCTCCGCTTGTCTCAATCCATTTTATATTTTTGTCTTTGGATTTCTTTAATTCTTTTCATGCCGCATAGCATCTTATTTATTACCAAACGTTTCGCAAGCAACTATCTTCCAGGGTCCATTATTTTTTATCAAGTAAACTTTCCCTTCATTATGTTTTTTTTAATCTTTCTCCTAAATTCTGAATTTGACCTATTTAAGAGCGATTTACTGAAACGCTTTGGATTGCATAAACAAAATAATTATCCCCTTTCTTTATAAGGCATTGTTTTCTACAATTTATACCCTAGATATATTATTTTGTCTCTAAGTACATCTTTTATCTCTTCCTGAACCAATGGCGACAACTCTTCTTTCCAACTTTCTATCTGGCCTTTTCTGAAAGTTGTAGTTCCTCCAAAAATTTGATTAGACAATCTCTGAATGTTTAGTTTTTCGATGTTTAGAAAGTCAATAATTGATTCAATACATTTATGCTGCAGCTCAAGACTCCCACCTCCTTTTGTACCTACCAATTCCTCAAATCTAACAATATGCACACGCTTATTATCAAACCACCCTTCCATTCTTCTTAGAATGTTTCGAAAACCTTCAATGTTGTAACTCCCTGATTTGTACCCATTCAACAATTTTATTACACGATCATCAAGTGAACATCCGTCAAGACCTTTTTTACCATAATGCCAGGTGGTTTTTGGAACATAATGCGCCCAGGACGTTATAACAGCTCTTGGATCACGCAAAAGATAAATAATACTTATATTGTTGTCATCAAGAAGCCTACCCATTTGATCCGAATACGGAAGATGTCCTCCAATGTATTGCATAGTCTTTACTTTCCTGATTTTAGATATTATCCATTGATATCGAACATTTGCAGTGATATCAAGCCCAACATCTGTACTTTGGCTAAATGGTAAAGTACCACGCAAGAAAGTCTTTGCTCTAAAATATCGTCCATGAACACTCATTGATGAAAAACTAGTACCGGAAAATGAAAAACCTATGCACTTAATAAGACTTGTCAGCAATTTGGTGCCAGACTTTGGTAAAGAATTGATCATTACTTTCTTCATTTTGTTTCCTAAATTAAAAACCATCCCCCAAACAGGTAGTGTCATAATTAAAATCTTTATTCCTACTAAATTTGACTAGGTATTAGTAATAAATTGCTATCATTTGTCAATTAGTTTTGAACAAAGTTTTTTGATGTCATATTCATCCCATACTCTATTTTTGCCGAAAACTGATTCAGCAAATTTTTCCAATTCATTATGATCATGCATCCACCATTGTGACTCTTCAATCAAAGAAATCAAATCCAGCGCAAACCGTTTTTTTATTTCTCGGGCAGGAATACCTCCAACAATTGAAAATGGTTCAACATCTTTAGTTACAACAGCACCTGCACCAATAACAGAACCATTACCAATAGTACATCCACTAAGAATTGTAGCCCTACTGCCAATCCAAACATCGTTTCCAATTATTATTTGAGGCAACTCGTCATAGTCTATTGCAATACCAAGGGAAATGTTAAATTTATTATTTTTAGAAAAAAAGATTGGAGAAGTGCTTAAAAGGTTTGTCGGATGTTTGCCAATACCAATGCGACATGCTGGCCCAATAGATGAATATCTGCCAACTTTACAATTTACCATTGCAGTCCCTTTAGAAATATAACTATATGATCCAATTTTACAATTAGTTAGCAATGTTTTAGCATCAAGATGGACATAATCTTCTAAATCTGTATTTTTTGTATATGCTGTAAAATGGCATTTAATCTTTTTTTGTTTTTTTGTTTTAAAATACCAAAGATAAAATGCTATACGATCCAAAATCAAAACCTTCTCCTAAAACGTTAGAAACTAATTTGTGAATATAATTACCTTGATATGTCAAGAGTTTAATCGTTTAAAGAAATTTTATTTCCATTTGCCAATAATCCCAAAGACATCCAGAAAATAAACCCTAAACGTGGCAAACCTAAGATAGGGTTTATAAACATAATTTCTAACATCATTGCTATAACAAATGCAAACCAGGCCCGCAGATCAGTAAAGTTAGTTCCCGCTTGCAATATATTTTTTTTCAACAAAAACAATACCGGGAAAAAAAAAAGAAATATTGAAAGTGTTCCACCAAGCGACAATAAATCCAAAATATCTGAATGGCTTGGAATGTGCAAAGAACCAACATCAACTAAAGGAGATCCTGTAAAGAAGTTTCCGCCAAAAGGTTGATCATAAAATTCCTGAAGCCGTAGTCTCATTGTTAATTTTCTTACAATTGTATCTCTGTCCATCACTCTTTGATCAATTATTTTATATATCAACATTCCTGTTGTAGATATTAATGTTCCTATTATAAGAATAGTTAAACCCTTTAATACAACTAACGTTCTGAATGCTTTTTTTGAATAGTTTTGAGGATTTTTGATATAAATTATTAATATAAATAGACCGGTAAGAGTACAACTTAAAATAGCGGTTGTCTTTACTACCAATAATGCACCCAAAATATATATCAAAGCTAATATGTATTTCCAAGTTTTAACTTGGAGCAAAAAAAAGACCAACACAGATGAACCAAGAAACATGATTACGCTAGTTTGAAACATTTGGGTCAAATCAGTATATGCAACGTTTAAACGGAATAATGTTACTATTATTACCATTATTAGAGAACAAAACAGAAAAACATAAAAAAATCTTTTTAAGAAAAAAGTCATCTCTTCATAATGATATGCCATCATATAAAATGCTATTAAAACAAATCCTCCCAAAGCTCGGCCTAAATATGTTTCCTCAATTTCAAAATCCATAATTATCAACGAATAGCAAGACCCTGAAATAATTAGAAAAACAAAAATAAGCAGAAAAAATGTTAGAAAATTGATGTTATAATTCCCAGATATAAAAAAGAGAACACAAGAAGCAAATGCAAGGCAATAAGGAAGGTACTTTAATATCGGAACAAAGGTTGAACCGAAACCCTGATTTGTTGGATCAATGTTATAAATTAATCCTATAACGCTAGCGATAAGTAAAAACCAAGTACCAATCCTCCTCGGTAAAGTAAATATTCCTACCATATTTAATTATTTGTTAAACTTTTTTCTAACCAACTAGGAAATATTTTTATTTTCCAAACATTACTTAGCAGTGTAATCAGTAAACGGTTTTGAGGGGTAAAAAACTCAAACAATTGCTCTGATGTTTTAACATCAATCGACATTTCAATTGTGTTATTTGAACCAGAATTTATTTGGTTATGTATTTCTCTTATTTGATTTTTGATTCTCGGGAATTTATTTAATACTGGCTCTGCAAACTGATTGACGTTTAATGCTAATTTATATAACAACTTGTTCTTTGGATTTATTTGTTTATTCTCTACAGTAAATTGGAAAAAGTCATAAACCGTTGAATCTACCCCTATAAAGTGACAAATTTTCTGAACTGTTACTTTAGGATCATTAAAAAAATCTTCCGAAAAACCAACAAAAATTTGCTTTGGATCAAAATACTCAAGGTATTTGGTCAAAGTAATTGCATAGCAACCAAGATCCAATCCTTCAAAATTTAGAATCACACGTGCCCGTTCACTTTTGTCAGAAATTATTTTATCATCATATGTTAGGCAGCTGTTTACATAAGAATTGAAACTGCTATCTTTAGTAACTCGACTTCTCTTTATTTTTTCACTAAGATATTGAGAAAGTAGACGTTTCAGAGGATCCCTCAAAATAAATATAAGCTTAGCTGCTGGAAGAACAGTACTTATTCTTTCTGCTACTATTTCCATCACGGATGGATGCATGTACAAAGGACTAGCTTCTAAACTCCACTTATTTGGGCCATAGTCTTTAAATAGATTACAATAGTCAGCAATAGTTGCATTGTTTTTCTTGAATTGATTTTTGGTATATGAACCACCCATAAAATAATTCATTTCCTTTTTATTAGAAATAATAATTTGCGGATGATATCCAAGATATCTAAATAGTGAAGTTGTACCACATCTAGGCCCACCGCAGATAATAATATTGCCCCTCATTATATTTTTTTCTTCCAATTTTGAAATACGTTTAGTTCCAACAAGCATTTATTAATCATTTCAATAAATATATTTTCTTCGTAATGGTGATCAAAAGGGTTGGAGTTAATTAATTTTTGCTTTACAGTTCCTGATCGTTTATCAAGAGCAAATTTATCCATATCCATATATATTATTTCTTTAGATTCACAATATTCACGAATTTTTCTATTAAATTTTAATGTCATTTGGGTTTTTTTTAATTTATTAACTTTAATTTTATCTCTGATTGACATGAATGCAGTATTTATTGAATTGTCATCAGCAGTTGGTAACGGTGCACTACAAACGATCAATTTTAGTTTCAAATTAAGAATATAATTTAAAAACTTAATATAATGATTAATTGATTTTTGCAAAACCAAATTTACATTGATGTCTTTTTCTTGAGCCAGATACCATACTAAAAAGCTTGCGTCTATTTCACCCAACAAAACAATTATTATGCTGTCACTATTTAATCGTTTAAGACGTTTATCATAAATACTTCTGGCTCCTGTAACTGAATTTGCATTGATAATACCATAGGCGGTTGCCCCCTTAACTGATATAGTTCTAAATCGTAAACCTGAGGCAGAATACAGCCAGTTCATTCTTCTAAACACTTTGACATGGGAATCGCCAAAACACTCAATAATTGTAAAACATCGAACACGCCAATACAATGTTTCTATGTGCCTTAGAAAAAAATCAAGAGGACGCCATAATTCATCCCACCGAGCACGCCGTTCAATTTTCATTCGTGCATATCCAATCATTTTCTTCAAACATTTCTCCATTTGGAAAATCTTATATATGTTTTGATCCCGAGCTTTCTCCAACAATAATATGTCGCTAGCCCCTGTATAGCTACGGTACCAATAACAACACTCATGGCAATGCCCGTATGTCCCATAATTTTATATAAAACAAATGTAGCTGTTATAAAAATACTCGAACCAATACAGGTCGACAAAAGCAAATACACTTGTCTACCTGTCATTACCAAGAGAACGCTACATGGTCCAAGTGCAACAGTCATAAGCTGGCCAATGGTTAGGATTTTCATCACACCATCTCCATTTCTATAAAAACTACCATAAAGAAATCCCAAAACAGCATCTGGCCAAAAAACAAATACAATAGCAGGAAAAATACTTATTACAAAAGTTATACTTGCTACATTCCTAAGTAAACTTTCAAGTCTTTCTTTCTTCTTTTTTATCCATAAATCAGTAACAATAGGTTTTATTACGGCATTTGCAATCATCAATGGAACAGTAAGGATAATAATTAATCTTGAAGCAGCAGCATAATAGGCTGCCACTTCTGTTGCAAAGAATGAAGCTACAATCCAAACATCTGCTTGACTAATAAAAAACAAGAGCAAAGTTGAACACAGGAGTGGTAAACTAATTTTTAGAATATCCAAATAACTTTCTTGTCCATGATGATCCTTCTGTTTGATACCGCATAGTTTCTTACGTAAAAAAAAACTTGAAACAGAGACTACAAAACAAGACGTTAAAGTGAATAGTTCAAGCACTCTAATAAAACTGGTTTCCTCAAATACCAACCACACAAAGATAAGAACACATAAGAATAGCATATTAGTTGCAAGGCCACTAAATAGTGAAGCAAAGTGAATATCATGCAACCCTCTGAAACATTCTGGTATTATCTGTTGAAAAGCTGCCGCTATTATTAAAAGGGCAAGAATATATGAACTCCCATCAATAGAAATGTGAAACAATGAAGAGATCAACTTTTCCCCAAAAAATATGTTCAAAATGGCCAACAATCCACTTAAAAACAAAACTAGCTGAAAAACCTTTTTAGCAATATGGTAGCACTGCTCAGGATTACCGTGTGTGATTCCTTCGGCCACCAAACGAACAACAACCCATCCCATTCCAGATGACCCTAATATAGCACAAAAAACTATAACTCGTAAAACAACTTGAAACACACCAAAATCATTAGGCGTAAGGATTCTTGTTAACATAATCCCAACAAATACTTGAGAAATCCCCGTACCAATCTTAGCTCCAAATGCCCAAATACTATCCGAGATAAGACGTTGTTTTAAATTAAAGTACATTTATTGTCTTTCCTTTGATTTGAACGCACGTCACCTATTAGATAGCCCTGTTAAGCATAAAACTAAACTTTCCTCTTGCACAAAGAATCCCAACAAACCATGAATGGGCAAGTTTCCACATGATGGAATTTCCCATTAATAGAGACTTCTATTATATAAAGAGATTATTACACCTTGCCATACCCATAGTGGTATTGCCATTAATTTCATAAAACACATTAACAATAACAGTCATTCCACTAGCAGCACTATTAGATTGTTTTTGGCCTCTTTTAATGACTCTCCTTCATTTGCTAAACCCAGCTAATGACATATTGCAGTATATCTATCGCCACTCTTTTCAACTATTCCATGATAAGTGATTTTTCTCATTATCTTCACCTGTTTAATTAAATCTGTGCCACATGCTTTGAATTTCTGCGTACAATTATTAACAGAACACTGATTTAATGGATTTAACGCTGATAAGGCATAAATCAAAATCTTTTTTACATGCTCCATTACAAGAGAATACTGCTGGAATAGTTTTTACCAAAATTTTCATGTCCAGTAAAAACGATTGGTAACGGGCGTATTCTATATCCAACCTTGTCCATTTCTTAAAGCATTTATCGTGCCGGGCATATAAAAGATCAGATATCATCCATCTCTTTTACGATATTAGAAACCTCTTGAAACATCTCTTCTAATGTAATTTTATCACATCTTATATGTGAGTCAGGATCTTTCAATGGATGATAGAGCCAACCACCAGCGTTATCATATCCAAAGATTCTTGTTTCGTGATTAACTAGTGTAAAATCAATCCTACTGGTTTGCGTGTTTGAATAGATATCGACAAAAAGATCTTTATCTATTAAAATCCTTAGACTCACTTTGTCTATTCTTTTATATACATCTTTTAGTTCTGCCTTAGGTAAATGAATTATCATCAGCTCTTTTATTTTTTTATAGAATACCTTGATAGATTCATCCATACTCTGACTCGATATTCTTTAGGTCTCTTATCATCCCTAGCCATTTACTTCGCTCCAATTGAAAGCCTTCCCATTCCATAAAGTCTCTTTCTACTTCGTGAGAATGTTTTTCTTTGATTTGATTTTTGTTCCATAAATCACTAAAATCATCAAAGCTCAACCCATACTTGGTTTCATAATCTAAAATGTTGCTCTCGCATTCTCTTAATTGTGACACAAAACCACTATTCAAGAGATAAACAAGTTTTGCTTCAACGTTTACTCCTTCTATTATCTTTAATCTTTCAATAATTTCTTTGGAGATTGAAATATTTACCATTTCCATAAATCGTCCTCCTAAACTTTTAATATTAGTATCAAGACATAACCCGCGTAGGATTCTACATCAAAGATAAAAACATTTCAAATGATAAGCTAATATTAATAGGACGCAGATTAATGCAGATAAGAGCTGATTATTATTTCCTATAGGCGGTTAGTTGTTTTCTATCAGCCTTTATCAGCGTTAATCTGCGTCCCTTTTTTCAACATGCTCCATTACAAGAGAATACTGCCGGAATAGTTTTTACCAAAATTTTCATGTCCAGGAAGAACGATTGGTTCCTTGCATACTCTATATCCATTCTGGTCCATTTCTTAAAGCATTTATCATGCCTGGCATATATTTGCCAGATACAGGTTATACCGGGGGTAATATCAAGCCGTCTGTTTTGCCATATATCATACTTTGGAATTTCATCCAATGTGGGTGGCCTTGGTCCTACTAAGCTCATATCACCTTTTAGCACATTAAATAACTGGGGGAGTTCGTCTAAACTCCACTTTCTAATAAACTTACCTACTGGTGTAACACGGGGATCGTTTGCCATTTTGAATACCGGGCCTTCACGCTCATTGAATTCCATAAGTTCCTTTTTCCTGCATTCTGCATCCAGGCACATAGATCGAAACTTGTAAAAGCCAAAAGGTTTATGCCCTAAACCGCTACGCTGTTGTTTAAATACGACAGGACCTTTTGAACTAATCTTTATTGCTATTACTATAGAGATCATAATCGGCAAAAAAAAGAAAATGCATATAACAGACCCTACAATGTCAAAAACACGTTTCCAGGCTGGCAATCTTTTAAGAAATGGATCATTTTCATTTTGAGATTCCTGTATACCGTTTCCAGAGAGATTAGATTCCAGGAAAAACGATGAGGCAAATAACATATTGTCATCTTGTTTTACCGAGCGGCTGTTCCTATCGCTATTCCTATCACTGGTATTCCTAACGTTTGTAGATAATCTGTTAACCTGGAATTCTTTTTTACTATTACCACCATTCAGGTTTCCCGTATCAGGGTAATGACATAACTGGTATATAAGTGGTTCATCGGTGGTTTCCATTAAATCACTAATCTCCCCTACAAAAACCATTGCGCCTTTTGTTTCCGTATTATGAAGTAAGACACCAATCCGTTTTTTACAACTCATCCAGCCCATTTCGTCAGTCGTGCGCAGCTTACGATTTTTTAACAAAGCTATAATGGGATCTACGTTTTTTTCGTTCTGGTTCGGTCTTTGAAGATCAAACAATATAAGTGTGAAATGGCCATTGTCTCTGTCCACCCTACACCGCTCCCGTTCAAGAATATGGGCGAATTCTTTGGCTGAACAGATATGGCTTTTGCCGTTTTCATGACCTATCTTGCACAATTTATTAACATAATTTAAGAAACTTTTTATTGACATATTTATTTCGTAGCATTAAATGTTAATAAGCGCTGTTTTGCAAGCTCCTCAATAAACGAAAGAGTGTCTTTCATTGCCGTCTCTTTTTCAACATCATATTTTTCGCAAATTTTATCAAACATTTCGTCTAAACTTTTGGTGCCATCACACAATTTCCAGATTTCCAGTCCTACATAGTTTAATTTGTGGCGACGTTGTCCATCACCGGAGATGATAACAGCCTCACCGTCTACAACTCGCCATATGCATTCTGATTCATTACGGCACGGATATTTTTCTAGTAATTCTTTGTTCATAATGGGACGCTGATTAACGCGGATAAAAGCTGATAAAAACAAAGAAGAGCGGAAAGCAAAAAAAAATAAAAATCAGCTCTTATCTGCTTTTATCTGCGTCCTATTGTTTTCGTTTATTATTGTTCGGGTTCAACATTTTGAACCCCTACGGGTTGCGTGCCAAAGTTAAATTGTAGGGGTTCAAAATATTGAACCCCTACGACATCATCTGCAATACTTTTTGCTGCTTTATTGTACGGGTTCAAAATTTTGAACCCATACGACAATATCCGCAAAATATTCTCCGATAATTACATCATCATAAATGACGTCTATTGGTTTCTGTGATACTGATTGAACGTATTGTAGGGGTTCAAAATCTTGAACCCCTACGCAGATTTATATCCGTAATATCCATAATATCCGTAACTGTTTTCGTTTTTTGCCTGGTTAAGTACGGCGCCTACTATATTTGCATTGGCATCCTGCATATGGGCTTTTGCTTTATTTATCATGCTTACGGATGCTTCACCGGATTTTATTATAAAGATCACACCATCTACTAAAGAGAGTAGAGGTGCGGCACTATCTAATGCCATCATTGGTGGTGCATCTACAAGTACAACATCAAATTGGCTTTTCAATACGGTGAAAAGCTTTTCAAGCATTGCAAAATAGGCAGCGCCTTCAAGTTCTGAATGCTCTATCCCTGCTGTAAGCAGTTTTAGATGGTGTCCGTTTACGGTTACCATGTGTTTATCCAATTGGCTCTTTAGAAAATGATTTTCTGCCGGGCTGCTCAAGCGGTTGATAACGGGTGCATAATCTTCTTCAAAATATATCTTTTTGTCTTCATGTGTCACTACTGTGCCCGGTTCAAAGACAAAACTCCCCTGCTTCCAGCTAAATAGTTTCTGGAGCTGCTCCTCTATCTGTAATTTTAATGGTCCTTGCAGCTTACCATGATTTATATATCCTGAATTAACGAGAATGTACCCTAACGGTTGACCTGTACGTTGATTACGATCCAATGCATCTTTCATTTGATCATCTGATATTAGGCCTCCGCGAACAAGCATGGTTCCTATCCTATTATTAAAAGGCATATTCTTATCATGTATGTATATTAGACAACCATTTTCAAAGGTGGTAGTTATGGTCTGCTCATCGCTTGTAATTACCAGTTGTCCGCTAAGTTTTTTTAATGAAATGAGAAAAAAGAGATCACAAAGGCTACATTTATCCAATGTTCCATGACTTATATCATGGGATACAATATCCGTCATTAGATTAACCAGCCCTGCTGATTCATTAAGATTTACACCAAGGGCTTTATGCAGTGCAGGCCTTTGAAGGTCAGCATCAATGGCTGCAACCTTTAGACCGGACTTTGCCATACTAATTGCTGATTTTGCCAGGACGGTGGTCTTTCCTTCTCCCATCTTTGTACTTCCAACCATAAACGATTGCCCTTTCCTCATTCCGAATTGCATAGATGGTAAACGGGTTAAAAAGTTTCCTGCCAAATTGTATGCTCCGTATGGAGAATAACCTCTTGTATCGTTTATTATCTTTACCGCCTTTTCTTTCTTTTGATGGCCAGGTTTATCAGGCAGCATTACAACACCTTTGTTCTTTTTGAGAATTCTATCATATGGCACCACACCCAAAACCTTCATTCCTACACGCTGTACAACATCTTCTGAGGTCTTTACCGTTTTGTCCATATACTCGAAGAAAAACGCCAAACCAACACCGCAAGTCAGACCCAGTACTATAGAGAGTAGGATATTTATGAATATCCTTGGTTTGATTGGATAGCGAGGTAGTTCGGCTTTATCAACGATACGGATATTGCTTTTCGTAAAATTGCCTGTAAGTCCGATCTCATTGGTCCGTGTTAGCAAAATATCATAGATCTTCTTATCTCTTTCAGCTTCCATGAGAAGCATCTTATAATTTACTCTCTTTTTATCATTATTCACCACAGCCTCTTTCAACCCGGCATTGGTAAACTTGTTGTTAGGTTCTTCTAAAACGGTAGCCATGTCGAGATCTGTTTTAATCTTTTCCCTTGTAAGTTTCACCTGGGCAACAATTTTCTGTTCCAGATTTTTTATGTTTTCATTATTCTCCATTGTCAATGGATGCCTTGGTTCATATATGGTTGCCAACTCTAACTTTCGTCCGGTAAGATCACTTAACTGTTTACGGAGGTCGAAAATAATAGGGTTTTCTGCTATCTCAGGTATGGAGAAGAAGCTGTCATCATAGACCGTAAATTCTCCCAGTTGATCATATTTGTATTTAATGATTTTTTGTTGGGACAAACCAACTTTTACCTGTTGATTATGGAGTTGTTTCTTGAGCCAATCCAGTGCCTCCACTGATTCCATGCGGTTTTCATCTTTGTTCATATCAATAAATGCCTTGGAATG
The DNA here is from genome assembly GCA_021777055.1 of Candidatus Anammoxibacter sp. Classification (GTDB taxonomy): domain Bacteria; phylum Planctomycetota; class Brocadiia; order Brocadiales; family Anammoxibacteraceae; genus Anammoxibacter_A. The sequence goes on from JAIQZO010000098.1 coordinate 26,372, forward strand.
GGCATTTGCTATACGTTTTGCTAATTTGGGCGATGTACTTGTGAAGCTGACATTAACAAGACGGGTCTCCCTAATGGGTGAGACACCAAGATTGCCAAGATACCAGTTAACCAGATAAACGGGAACGTCAAGATCCTCTTCTTCCTCTTGACTCTCAGAGACATTAACACTTCCTATGGAACCAATAAGGTTTTTAATCTTCCTTATGGACGCGCTCACAAAATCCGGTTTTTTCTCTGCACCTATTGATGCAAACTCATTCACAAGATCCAACTCTTTAATAACCTTTGCCGCAAGGGTTCTACTCTGAAGAAGACTGTGGTAGGTCTCGTAATAGCCTTCATAAAAGGTTATATTATCCATGTATTTAACATCTGACATATCATCCATAAATGAATCTTGTCTCTGGATAAGTATCTTTGAACTGGTTTGATAGACGGGTGTGGTTCTAAATGTATGTATTGTGCCTATTGCTACTATGGCCACAAAAGCTATAATAGCCACCCATTTGTGTCTTCTTAGCACATTGAGATAATCGGTTATATGTATCTCTTCTTCAGGAAATTCTGTTTGGTTTCCTGAAAACCTATTGTTTGTTTGCTGATCCATAATTGTTCCTTTTAGGACGCTGATTAACGCAGATAAAGGCTGATTAAAAAACCGCGCGTACGCGGATATATTAATCTGCGTTAATCAGCTTTTATCTGCGTCCCATTAAAAATGACGTCTTGGTACTTTTATAATGTCATTTGGGATTACAAGGTCACTCATTTCGGGATTACTTTCGTTCTCTATGCCATCCGTAACTCGAAATCTCTTGGCTCGTTTAGATTTCCCCAGTTTTGTAGGTCCGCCGGCAATGGAGATGGCCTGATGAACGGTCAAATTCTTTCTCCATTTAAATTGGCCCGGTTTTTCTACTTCACCGATTACAAAGATCCATTGATTCTGGCTAACGTGAATAGTATCTCCTGCAACAACATAGAGCTTACTAAAATCACCATCTGCTTCAAACCTGTCGAAATCTATTGTTACCACCTTCGGTGATTTATTGGGGTCAAGATCTTGCCCCCCTACAACACCTACATTCTCTTTATTATTTTCAGAGGACAAATCTTCACCTTGTTCAGCATGGATAATCTTGATAATTTGTCCGGCATCTTTTGTAAAACCACCGGCCTCTGATATAACTTCCAGGATATGCGTTTTGCCCTTTATGGAGTAACTTCCTGGTTTATTTACTTCACCAAAGATATGGACCTTCTGGCTTTTATACTCTTTAACACTAACTGTCACTTTGGGGTTATCTAAGAACCCATCTGCTAATTTCTTTTCAATAAGTTGCTCAAGTTCAGAAATAGAGAGTCCTTTGGCAAATATTTTGCCAATAAGAGGGAATGTCAAGGCGGCTTCCTGATCAAGCTCAATAGTTCTGTTTAACTCTTGTTGGTTCCACACCTGGATATCCAGTGTATCAAATGGTCCTATAATGTATTCATTTCCTGAAACATCATTAGTTGATAACCATATATGGCTAACAGCAAGGAATCCTAAAAGTAACAGGATTAATCGCATAGGTTTTGGACAATGTATTTTGTTGTTTTTCTTCATTTGTTTACTTATATTTAAATACTGCAAATGCAAATGGGACGCTGATCTTCACATTATATTTGTAAGGGTTCAAAATCTTGAACCCCTACACATTGCTGATAAAGCTATACCTGCAAATGTAAATGGGACGCTGATCTTCATATTATGTTTGTAAGGGTTCAAAATCTTGACCCCCTACATTCGGATATTTATTGGGTTCAAGATCTTGAACCCCTACAAATTACTACTAACCAACTCGTTCTAGGACTTTCTCCTGGAACGAGTTAGTTTTCATCTGTAAACAGCTAGCGACTGGCTTATTTATTTCTTGCTTTTAAGAACATGGAGCCAACGTTCTTATCAATCCTTCCGGACATATGTCCTCTCCCTCCGGTATTACCAGATGGTTTACGTGGCAACTCTTGTAACTCTTCATTCGCATTAACACTTTCTTCATTACTTACTATTGGTTGAGCTTCGTTAGCATTATTTACAAACAGGTCTAATGCGAAATCAATATTAGGTGTATTATTTAATGGAATCACATTTACAGGTGTTGCCAGATTGAACCCAACGACATTATCAAAATATTCATTTACAAGACCTGTCCCACTAGCATCAGTATGTATCCTGAAATCACCACTATGAAGACCAAAAATAGTGTAGTTACCAAATGCGTCAGTTATAGCGCTATTAACCCAAAAACTGTTGTTAAAGCTAAACGCATCCACATAGATTCCTGAAACAGATTGATTGTTTTCATCAAGGACTGTTCCGGATATGGAACCACCGTGCTCTAGTTCAAAGTCAATATTTGGCGTATCATTTAACACTACCACATTTACCGGTGTTGCCTGATTATGATTAATGGCATTATCAAAGTTTTCATTCACATAGTTTGTGTCATTCGTGTCTGTACGGACCCTGTAATTTCCGGCAGGAAGACCCGGGATAGTATAGTTACCATCTATATTTGTTATGGCACTATTAACCCAAAAATCACCGGCCATGTTAAACGCATCTACAATAATACCGGCAATAGGTAGTGCATTCTCAACTGTTCCTGAAATGGAGCCACCTTGAGCTAACACAAAATCAATATCGGGTGTATCATTAGGAACTGTTACATTTACAAATGTTGACTTTCCATGATCAACCTCATCATCATAGTTTTCATTTACAAAGTTTGTTCCATCCGCATTTGTACGTACCCTGTATTCTCCAGCAGGAATACCCGGTATGGTATAATCGCCATGAGCATCGGTTGCCCCACTGTTAATCCAGAAATCACCATCTTTAGTAAAGGCGTCCACAACAACACCTCTGATTGGGCGATTATCCTCATCAAGTACTGTTCCTGATATGGAACCGCCTTGCTCTAAGGCAAAGTCAATATTGGGTGTATCAGTCAAAACCTCCACATGTACAGGGGTTGCAAGATTTTGATCAGTGACATTGTCAAAATATTCATTCACAAGGTTTGTGCCATCGGCATTTGTACGTACCCAGAAATCACCTTCAGGAAGTCCTCTTATTGTATAATTACCTCCGGCATCTGTTGTGGCACTATCAACCCAGAAGTCACCATTAAAGTCATTAGCATGTACAACAATACCAACAACAGGCTGATTATTTTCATCAAGTACTGTCCCTGATATGGAACCTCCAATATCCAGCATAAAGTCAATATTTGAGACATCATTTTGCGCATCAACAACTATCTCGCTAGATAGATTAAAGTTAATTACGTCATCATAAAATTCATCAATAAAATCTGTCCCGCCCGCATCGGTACCCACTCTGAATTTGCCGGTAGGAACGCAAATTGAATAATTACCATTAAGGTCAGTAGTTCCAGTATAAAACATAAAATCACCGGCCATATTAAAATCAAACGCATGTACCAGGATCCCTGCAACCGGTTGGCTATTAAAACCTAAAACCGTACCGGAGATGATTCTTTTTACGTCAACAATGGTCAGGATAGGACCATTTGTTGTTCCGTTTTCAGCAGTACGGTGATTAAGTAAATCATTGCTGCTGGCAATAAATGCCATTGCATTCCCGTACCACCAACCTGGTCTATCTAATACCTCTTGTACTATTGATGCCAAATTTGGCGTTTTTTGTTCAACTCCAGCATCACCTTGAGCCCAATCAGCAGGACTCCAACCAACTGCCGCATTTGAGTTTTGTCTATTGGTCACGTCACCCGGTGTTTTGCTGAACAGTGCAGCATTGTCACTGGCTTCTCCCCTAATAGTAATATCAACCTGGCCACTTTGGTTTTCATCTGACTCAAACTGTATATACGCTTCAAGAATTGTTGCTCCACGTGAGACATTTACATCGGGGAAACGAATACCTACGACCTGTTGTTTACCTTCTTGAGAGTCACTTGTAAGTTCAAGATCACTACCCGACCCAAGGGTCTCTACCCCTCCGGGGGCTCCTCCGGTTATATTCTCTTCTGCGATATTACCCTCTTTATGAACCGCACGACTGCTAACAAATTCCGTATCACAAAGTTCAAACAAGATTGTCAAGACAGGTCCATCTGCTGCACGATTTTCTGCAGTACGGTGATTAGGAAAATCATTACTTTCTGCAATAAATGCTATAGCGTTCCCTGACGCCCAGCCTTGTCTATCTATTACTTCTTGTACTATTGACGCTAACCCGGGTGTTCTTTGCGCAGGGCCCGCATCGCGTTTATCCCAGTTGAAAGGACTCCAATCAACAGAGGCATTTGTGTGAGGCCTACTTGATACATCACCTGATGTTTCACTAAACAAGGCCGCGTTATCAGCGGCTTCACCTATAATAGTAATATCTACATCACCATCTTGATTTTCATCTGCGACAAACTGTATAAATGCATCAACAATAGTGGCCCCTTGAGGAACACTTACATTAGGAAAACGAATACCAACTACCTGCTGTTTGCCTTCTGCAGAGTCACTTGTAAGTTCTAGATCACTACCAGATGTCCCAAGGGTCTCTACTGGCCCTGGAATCCCTGAAGTAATGTTCTCTTCCGCGACATTCCCTTCCTTTGCGACAGCATGTTCGCTGACAAACGTAGAGGTTTGTCCCATTGCTATTGTTGTAAGAGATATGGAAACTAAAACCATTAAAAGAAAGATGTTCAGCGACCTAATATTCATATCAGCTCCCCCTATTAAAAACAAAAATCAACAAATAAAATATAATATTTCCTAAAGTAAATAATATTATCACCGATACAATACACAACGAAGATAATATGTATACTCTCAAAGGAATAAGAGATTAAACATTTAAAGGTCCATCTTTCAGTTATCTTTGGATGTTATACAGCCATGCTTCCCTGATGGAGCGACACCAGTGGAACAGGTTAAACAAATCATTCAAACCTAACCAAAATCTACATCACAAAATATTGAATTTCTTATTACTCAGAGTATAAAACAGTCTTGTGCGATTAAGGATACGAGCAAAAACAACTTCCACCTTTTAGATTCAACTTCAGGCAATCTTTGCCCAAACTTCATTCACAGTTGCTTCAAGTCTCAGACTTGAACGCTTGCTGGAGCAGTCTTGCAGACTGCTCCTAAACGTTTCTTGTACAACCTTAATCTCGCACCCATTATTAAATCTTTTCTCTCTAAACTGGAAAACCTGAAAGTCAGAACAATATTACTATTACTCCAGAATATAACTCGCACTATAAAACATTTAGAAGCTGATACAAATCTGCTCCATGAAGCGTTCAAAGCTTGAGATTTGAATTAGCGCCTACGGCGGACTCTTTGCATTTTAAATCTTAATCCACACGCGATAATTAAGATTATGAACATTGCTCTTGTTTGACCCTGAAAGGGGCTGATCTACCAGCCCAGGGTAAGGCCCTGGGACAAAAATACAAAAAAAAATATAGCCCTGTAAGGGCGTAACATACATTGGCTATGAATCTGGAAAATATGTAGCACCCATTCAGGGTGCGATTTAATGGTTATTGTTAACCCAGGGCGATGCCCTGGGCTAGTATGTATAACCCCGTTGGGGTATTTTGCATATCTTTAAATCTTTCTATTTTAAGTTAACTGTAAATTTATAATCATAATCTAAAGCCAAGCACTACGAATAGAAAATTATCTGAGCCTACCCAATTACGTAAGACATATATCACAATCATTAATCACTGTCAACAGAAACAAAAGTACAATGTGTATAACTTGTAAGGCATTACACTACAAGCCTTGTAGGGGTTTCCCTTACAAAACAATGTTCCATTATTAATGAAAGTTCACCATGTACGAATCGTAACATGCTGTATCAAAATTTCTTACACATGCAACATTTTTCGCATTTATTTCCGCTGTTTTCAACCCCATTTTTATCAAAAATATCCAAAAATTTTTTTTATTTTTTTGATCAAATAACTGTTGTCTACTTCTAATTTTTTCGCGTAATTAATGCTTTTTTCAATGAAAACAAATTAGGTGGATAGACTGAAGACTGAAGGCTGAGAAAATCTACCTATGTAAATTAACTGAATGCTCTCCACCTAATTTACTTTATGCATGCCACCTAAGTAAGTAGTTACAAAAGCAATATCAACTCCAGAACAAAGGTGGTAAAACTGCGGATGGTTCAAGTCTTCAACTTGAACTAATCTGACATTAACAATACTCTGCATGGTTTTGCTTATTAGTCTAGACACAATCAATTTCCTGTAATCATTAATCTTTTTTACTCGCAACAGAGTTGCGTTAACGTCAGGCCTGGTTCAAACCTGGAGATTTGAACCAACTATGTTATTGCCACCTTGTTATTACCGCCTTTAACCTTTAGCCCTCAACCGTCAGCTTCGCTACATTTATATAGTCGCTGCAGACAAAAACACAAAAAGATTTAGTCCTGAAAGATCGTAACATACATTGGTGATGAATCTGCAAAAAAATGTTGCTCCCATGCAGGGTGCGATTTAATGGTTATCGCTAACCCAGGTACGTTGCCCTGGGCTGATATGTATAACCCCGTTGGGGTATTTTGCATATCTTTAAATCTTTCTATTTTAAGTTAGTAGTGTAAATCTAAACATTCTTTGTTAAAGAACAAAACTATCTTACTTTGTAAATTCATCAACTCTTCATTATCACTCTTGTGATTACTGCATGTGAAGTCTACATTATCTAGCTCTGCAAAACAATTAGGGTAAGTGTGTGTATTTTGTGGGGTAATTGCTGTATTCTGTGGGGTGATTGCTGTATGTAAACGAGGAAATCAAGTTGGAACAATCCATTATCACATTTAAGTCTGACCAAAACCAAATAGCAAATATGGAATAGAGAATCCAGGAGTCAGAATCCAGAATAATAGAAAAGATGATTTGGGGAATGCATACTAATCTTACGACAAGAAACATGGTAAAATGATTACAAATCTATAAACTATTCTGAATTCTCACTTCGAGACTCGTAACAAGGCTGACGCCTTGTTACGCACTGTTCAAAGAGGCTCTACCTCTTGTAAAATAATGAGAAGCAAATACAATATATTTTAAAACAACCAGCCTTATTTTATTACAATGACAGTTGTCAATTGTGTCTCTATCTTTTTGACTGTTGAAACTAGTATCATGGATGTGGAATTGTTTGTTCCATAAAACAAGGAGAGGCTGAGCCTCTAGGGACAGTGCGTAACAAGGCTTCAGCCTTGTTACGAGTTAATATCAAATATGGAACAAAGAATGTCGAATTATGAAGTTTTTTTTCCTTCGAAATTGGATATTCCCTGTTCTGCGGTTCGTTATTCGTTTTGTTTCGTTACTTTTTGTGGGTAACGAATTGAAAAAGATCCATAAATATGGAACATTATTGCACTGCAAAAGACTAACCGGACAATGCGGAAGAAAAACATAAATTCTGGTGAAAGCCAATGCTAATTCAATAGTTATCTATGGAAATAACATCTATGATATTGTAGTATATTTACAACTACTCCGATGTCTAGGCGGAAGGCGGAAGGCGGAAGGCGGAAGTTAGTTTGGATAAACCTAACGTAAATCTGCATGTTACATACGCAATTTATGACATGCGTTTTCCTAAACAAAAGTTTTAATAAGTAACTGATTTTTGTATTTTTAGGATTATATCTAATGAAACGATTAATAAGATTTGATTGGGCAATAAAGAAGCTATTAAAAGATAAGGTAAACTTTCCAATTTTGGAAGGATTTATAAGCGAATTAATAAAAGAAGATGTAAAGATAATTGAAGTTCTTGAGAGAGAAGATAACAAGCAATGGGAAGATGACAAATTTTGCAATGTGGATATGCTTGTAAAAGATAGCAGTGACCAAAAGGTACTGATAGAGCTACAGAATGAATACGAATTGGATTATTTTCAACGGATACTGTATGGTGCTTCGAGATTAATAACTGAATATATAAAGGAAGGGAATGTATACCAAAACGTAAAAAAGGTAATATCAATAAGCATCGTATACTTTAACCTGGGACAAGGTGAAGATTATGTTTATTACGGTTCCACAAGTTTTAGGGGTATTCATAAAGATGATGAGCTAAAACTTACAGCCAAGCAGGAAAAAGTATACATGAATGATGAGATACGTTCCTTATTTCCTGAGTATTACATAATAGAAACGGGAAGATTTAATGACCTATTGCATGACAAACTGGACGAGTGGATATATTTTCTCAAGAACGGGGAGATAAAGGAAGAATTCGATGCCAAGGGAATACAAATGGCTAATGATAGTCTTGATATCATGAAAATTGGCAGGGATAAGCAGATGGAATACAAAATGTATCTGGAAAACCTTCGAGATAAAGTAAGTATTGATGATTCAAGTTACGGGAAAGGTGTGGCTAAAGGTGAAGAGATTGGGTTAAAGAAGGGTGAAGAGTTGGGGCGAAAAAAAGGAGAAACGATAAAGGCACTTAAAATAGCGGCAAATATGTTAAAAACAGGTATGGAAATCGAACTAATATCTAAAATAACCGGACTAAAAGTGAATGAGATTCAAAAGTTAAAAACTAAAAGTTAAAAGCTAAAAGCTAAAAGCTAAAAGCTAAAAGTTAAAAGTTAGCCAAGAATATTAGCAATTTTTGTGTTCAAAGGTTCTGGGTTCAACGTTCAACGTTTCTTTTTGTATCTTTAACCTTTGAACGGTGAACCCAGAACCTGAACCATGAACTCGTAAAAAAAACGTTATTTTCAGTTGGTTATAAATTTGCGAGACAAATTCGCGCAATTGCATAGAATTATGGAATAAGAATCTAAAGCTATTTTTGGTCAAGTCTTAGCTGTTCCAGGATTGGGGGTAAATATTTAAACAGATATTTTACGTCCTCAATGGTGTTAGGCAATCCAAAGCTGAAACGGATTATACCGTAACGATCGGTATCCACACCAAGTGCTTTGATCACATAAGAAGCTTCACTGCTGCCAGCGCTGCACGCGGAACCTGCAGAAACGTACACGCCAATCAGATTCAAACTTAAAAGAAGGGAGCCGCTATCAATACCGGGAAAACCAACATTTATATTATTGGGAATCCGATTTTCCAGGGAACCGTTAATAATTGCGGCCGGTTCTATTCTCCGCAACTCATCTAAAAATATACTACGCAGCTCTGTCAACCGTTGTGCTTCGGAGTCCATCTCTTTCTTTGCCAATTCTGCAGCCAGGCCAAATGCCATAATAGAACCCACGTTCTCGGTACCTGCACGTTTACCAAACTCCTGACTCCCACCATGAATTAATGGTGCTAATTGTAATCCTTTTTCAACATAAAGGGCTCCAACTCCTTTAGGGGCGTAGATTTTATGTCCTGACATAGATAGTAACGATATTCCCCACTCCTTTGGTCGTAGTTTTATCTTTCCAAAACCCTGGATTGCATCCACCATAAACGGTACTTTTGCTTCACGGCATATTGCACCGATATCCTTAATGGGATTTATCATACCGATCTCATTATTAACCGCCATAATAGAAACCAGTATGGTATCTTTACGCAAAGACTCTTTAACTGCCTGAGGTAATATTCGTCCATCACTATCCACTTCCAGGTATGTTACGTCAAATCCCAGCTCTTCCAAAAATTGAACTGACTCTAAAACCGCCGGATGCTCAACATTACTGGTAATTATGTGCCCCTTATCTTTCAAATGGTTAAATGCAATACCCTTTATGGCCATGTTGTTGGACTCAGAACCACACCCGGTAAATATTATATCTTCCACGTCCACTTTCAAGAGATCTGCAATACGGGCATGGGCAGTGTGAATGATATTATAAGCATTCTTACCTACATTGTTACTACTACTTGGATTACCAAATCCATACTCTCCCGAATAATACTTTACTAAACAGCTCTTTACCTCGTCACGGACAAACGTAGTAGCATTATGGTCAAAATATACCTCTCTAAAATTGTCAACTTTTACTGCCGCCATGGGTTTACACGGGCTTCCGGCGGACTGAATTGGAATACCAACCCAGGTGTAAAGGGATACCAATCCGTACGGGAAAAGCGAATCTATCTCTTCTTTCGTTGCACCTGTCACCCTCTTTATATTCTGATAAAGAGGTCCAACTCTATGTTCTTCGTAATAACTACAGACATATTCCAGTAGTTCATTGTGGCGGTCTGTCAAATGGGTATTTGTAACCCTTGACATCCGGTTTACCATTGTTTTTGTTAGATTGTTCATTCTTCAATCCTTATGATATTGCTTTATAAAAGCATGTATTCTTGATACTGGATGCTGGATGCTGGTTACTGGATGCTGGATTCTAGATTCTAGATACTTGATGCTTGATTCTAGATACTGGATTTTAGATACTTGATGCTTGATACTTGATACTGACTCCTGTATTCTGGTTGCGGCTTCGCCGCACTATGATATTTACTTTATAAAAACTTCTTTTTTAAAAGAAATTAACAGCTTTGATTAGGTTAATCGGAGTGCAAAATTTATTTTGCTGTAGAAATCCTATTTTTAAGATTGTATTACATCTGATTTTCAGCAAGATAAATCTTGCACTCCGTTATTTCAACAAATTTATGCTTTATTCTGGATACTGACTCCTGACTCCTGTATTCTGGTTGCGGCTTTGCCGCACTATGATATAACTTTATAAAAACTTCTTTTTTTAAGAAATTAACTGCTTTGGTTATGTTAATCGGAGTGCAAAATTTATTTTGCTAGTAATTCAATTATACAAATGGAAGATACAGGATTCTAATTAACGGTTTCGACCAGATGTGATTCAATCATCTTCTAAAATCTTCTAAAGATTTAGAGAGATATGAAAAGCTGGTAATGATTAATCTTTGTAGAAATCCTATTTTTAAGATTGTATTACATCTGATTTCTGCAAGATAAATCTTGCACTCCGTTATTTCAACAATTTTATGCTTTATTCTGAATTCTGACTCCTGACTCCTGGATTCTGGTTGCGGCTTCGCCGCACTATGATATAACTTTATAAAAACTCAGCGTTGTCCGGTTAGTTATTTGCATAACACATATGTATACTAACATTGAGTGCCTAAAATGCCTAAAATTATAGAAATTTATTATTAACAAAAAACAAGGCTATTAACTTCGAGAGCTTTTTTACAGTACGATGTTGTAAAATGTTCATAAATATAAAATATTTTTACACTGCAAAAGGCTAACCGGGCAATGCAGATAAAAACTTCTTTCTTTAAGAAATTAACTGCTTTGGTTAGGTTAATCGGAGTGCAAAATTTATTTTGCTAGTGATTCAATTATACAAATGGAAGATACAGGATTCTAATTAACAGTTTCGACCAGATGTGATTCAATCATCTTCTAACATCTTCTAAAGATTTAGAGAGATATGAAAAGCTGGTAATGATTAATCTTTGTAGAAATCCTAGTTTTAAGATTGTATTACATCTGATTTCTGCAAGATAAATCTTGCACGCCGTTATTTCAACAAATTTATGCTTTATTCTGAATTCTGACTCCTGACTCCTGTATTCTGTTTTCCACGTATTGAGATTACATTTAACCCAGGGCGTCGCCCTGGGCTGATATGTATTACCCCTTTGGGGTATTTTGCATATCTTTAACTCTTTATATTTTAAGTTAACGACAAATTTATGCTTTATTCTGAATTCTGGCTCCTGGATTCTGGATTCTCAATCTAATTGTAACTTTACCGCACGATAAATTATTCCGCAGCTCCGGGGTTAACCACAATTTTATGCTTTATTCTGAATTCTGGCTCCTGGATTCTGGATTCTCAATCTAATTGCAACTTTACCGCATGATAAATTAGTCTGCAGCTCCGGGATAATTTGGAAATGGAAATCCCGTCTTTGAGTCTTCCATACCTTTTACAATCTCTTCAAAAACATGAAAAGGCATACCCATGCCCATACGGTTTGCTTCATATTCAGCTATTAGCCTTGCACCAAGGCAGTAAGTAGATATGTTAAGTTCCTGGGTTAAATAGGGTCTAACTATCAAGTCAGAATTTACAACTCTTAAGCCGCCCATACTAGCATTAACACGTTTCCCCGTGTTAAACTGATAGGCCTGAACAATGCGTGTAAGCTCTACAGGACGAACACTAAGCACCACTACATCTGGTACCAGATCAATATCATCATACTCACAAGAAAAAAAGAACACTCCCTTTGTCGTCGGTGGCTGAATGGCCATCATATCTTCAATTGCTCTCTTTGCGGTTTCTGTATCTTTAAAACGACCACTGTCCTCATCTCCAAACAGGGCAAAGTCCGGACGGTTTGCATGTTTGCAAGCATATACAGTGCCTTCGGTAAAGTCTTTAGGTGAAGGTGGTGCAAAATTGTCACCCAACCCTGACTGTTCATGCATTATTTCTGTGTAAACTCTTGCACCTTTTAAAGGTTCATCCTGATCTTCGTCTACCAAACCAAATGTTATTGCCGCAGCTATGCAGCCTATGTTCTCTTCTGTAAGAAAGGCCGCGTCACCTAGGGATGCCTGCTTCGCCGCTTGACAACTTGTCAATGTAATGGAGGGATGGTTCGCCATAACCTCTTCAGGAATGTTCTCACCATTTTTATAGATTTTAACTGCATTTGTAGGGATGGAAAGTCCATCCACTCCCATGGCATCTATCATCCTTTGATATAAATCATTTAGTATTGACATATTATTCTCCTTTGATAATTAGTGTTTATCCTCAACGGGGGCATAAATGAAAACCTGAATTCTGTAAAAGTAACTAATAGGATGCCTAGAAATAATTTGTATGCCTTCCAGTTTGGTTCTATCTGATTTGACTAATTTTATGCAAGATAAATCTTGCACTCCGAGGTATGCGAGCTTTTGTTCTTTATGGAGAGCGAATTTATTTTGCTAATAACAAATCGAGCAGTAATTACATCTTGTTCTAAAGAAATTGGTACTTAAATGCGTTAAATTAGTGCTTACGGCGGACTAGAATCTCCAAAAAGAAACGCCTTCTATCTCAAACGGATATATCTCCCCATACATCATCAAGGCTAAAAGCATTGATTCGATTAGCTATGAATCTCGAAAATATGTTGCACCCATTCAGGGTGCAAAGTAATGCTTACCTTTGCCCCAGGGCGCTGCCCTGGGCTGGCATGTATAACTCCGTTGGGGTATTTTCCATATCTATTGTATTGAAATTTAGAATTTGGAATTTATTTGTTTTTTGAGTTTTGTTTATTGTTATTTATCTTAATTACATATTATTCATAGAAATATACTTTTGTTAACCTTTTAAGGAAACCGGCTGTACAATTACAAATAATATCTAGGTACACTCTACAAGTAGCTTTCCTGAAGCAAACAATAAGCCGAGTTTTGTAATAGGTAATCATTTATCTGGCTTTAATGTTGCCATTAAAATCTAACGGCCTACCCGAAAGTTCCAGCATATAGTAAAACGGGTTTAATACCCATTTACACTATAGCCATCGGAACGGACAATTCCTTCCTTCTCTATTTGGCCTTTCTCCTAGTGGGGTTTACCAAGCTTTCGATGTCACCATCGAAACGGTGGGCTCTTACTTTAATCCCGCTTAATTACAGGACCCGCCATTTCACCCTTATCCGAAATTAGGAGCTGTCACTAAATAAGCTAATCTTCTTCCATTCATTCATGTTTAGGCTAACTTTACCAAATTTTCAATCTCCAAATCCTCAACTCAGCTAAGGCTGCGCTTCCGGTTTGGTTCAATCAGATTTGTTAAATTTAACCTAAATCTAAACACAAAAGACTCAACTTATTTAGTGACAGCTCCTAATTATATCCCGGACGGTATATTTTCTGCGGCACTTTCCTTAAGATCACTCTCAGTCCCTGTTAAGGACCACTATGCCCTATGGAGCTCGGACTTTCCTCCAGGTGGTTAGTATAACCAACCCAGCGACTACCTCGTTTACTTCGGGAAGACTACATCTTTATTATTCATATATAGAATACGACCGCAACTTAAACAAAAAACCAACTCCTTTTCAGAAAGCAACTGATTTATTGTCTGTGGCGTTACAGTAAAAAAGCATCTCTGACAAGCATTATTTACAACCTCTGCAACCGCAACACCATCTGTACTCTTTATCAACCTTTGAAAATGGTGCTTTGGGTCCTTCTCAAGGGTTTCTACCAGGCCATCCCGTCTTGCGATAACTGTTTTTATCTCATCATCAATGCGTTTAACATCATCTTCAATTGCTTTCGTCAACTGGGCCAATTTTATCTCATCCTGCTTAACATCGTTTCTCAACTCATTAACTTTATTTCTCTCCTCCTCCAGCCCATCCATCATCTTTAACACTTCATCCTCTATAACAGACTTATCCGCCTCTTTTAACCCTATCTCACTTTTTAGAGCAGAGTACTCTTTATTATTTTTTATTTGATTAAGCTGGACTTTAAATTTATCTATTTCGCTTTCAATCCCTTTAAGGTCAAGTTCTTTATTATCCATTTTCACCTGGAAAGATTTGAACCTCTTTTCGCCTTCCTCAACCACCATCTCTTTTTCTTTGACCTTTTTCTTGAAATCAGTTATGTCATTATATCTATACTCTTTATTTCGTTTAAGTTTTATCAACTCATTACTAATGGATTGTAAGCGTATTAATACCTCGATTTGTTCTATCATTTTTTAATAAAGTATCTATTTTACCATTTAAAAATAACCAAGAGAAAGTAACTAAAATTATATACTCAAAGTGATTAGAGATTCAACATTTAATGATTTAGGATTTGGCAAGATCTGAATGTTAAAATTGACCGGTTCCCCATAGGAGTAGGTGTAACCGATGCTACATGGACAAAAAGTCACCATGGAATAACATCCAAAGATAGCATAACGATGGATCACTAAATGATAAATTTCTAATCACTTTGAGTATAAACAGAAAAACACTATAACAGAAAAACCACCTCTTGATTAGATTTCATAAAATGTCAATTAGAGGAATTAACATTTGTGTTTAAAGCAGCCTACACAACTTATCTTAATTAAACCTGAACTGTTTAATTTCACGCCATTATAAATAATAGCACAGGCCTCCTTGCCTGTGCTTCAACTGATGACAGACACGGGTGCCTGTTCTACTACGATCCACACAATGAGTACATCATTAATATTTATAATAGACAGTTCTGTAAAACTTACGTATCTCTTAACAAAAGAAGCAAACTCAACTTAGGTTAAACATTGTCTAAGAAACCAGATAACTTTCTACTTCTTATAGGATGCTGAAGCTTACGAACGGCTTTTGCTTCTATCTGCCGTACCCTTTCCCGTGTAACTTTAAAGATCTTTCCCACCTCTTCTAAAGTATATGTGTACCCATTGCCTATGCCGTAACGGTACTTAATTATCTCACGTTCCCTAAATGTAAGGGTCTGCAATACTGACTCAATCCTGTCTTTAAGCAACTCTTGTGTTGCCGCTGTCACCGGTGATTCAGCTCTTTCATCTTCAACAAAATCTCCAAAAGAGCTATCCTCACTCTCACCAACAGGTCTATCAAGCGATACTTGATGACGTGAGATTTTCAACACCCTTTTGGCCTCAGAGACAGTTATTTTCACACCTCTTGCAATTTCATGTATTGTAGGCTCTCTTCCCTTCTCCTGCAATAACTTTTTAGAAATGTTGCGAATCTTACTCATGGTCTCTATCATATGCACTGGTATTCTTATGGTTCTCGCCTGGTCCGCAATGGAACGCGTTATTGCCTGCCTTATCCACCAAGTTGCATAAGTACTAAACTTAAACCCTCTCCTGTACTCATATTTATCAACGGCTCTCATAAGACCCGTATTCCCTTCCTGGATTAGATCAAGAAAGCTAAGCCCCCTATTTCTATATTTCTTTGCAATACTTACAACCAAACGAAGATTTGCCCCTGAGAGTTTTCTTTTGGCAATCTCATGCTCTTTCAGTAAAACATTAATAAGCTGAACTCTCTTTTTTAACACTTTAGGGTTCTCTTTAACCTCATCTAAAACCGCCTTTAACTGTTTTTTCAACTCTTTAATATTTCCATTACCCGAAGGACTGTTTTTTGCCCCGTTAATAAGCTTACCAAGAGATTCAACCTTTTTTAGTTTATCAAACAGATTCTTCATTAATGCATAGATTTTTTTTGTCCTGAAATTGAGCATCTCAATCAATGTTATGCACTTCCTTCTCCTTTTCCGAACCTCTCTTAGTGTCTTAATTCTCTCCTCATTGCTCATTCGGCTACCATCATTCTGAAGGCGTTCGAAATCTTCTTGATTCTTTTTCAATAATGTTCTTAGTTTATTTGCATTTTCCGGGAATTTCTTTAATATGGCCTCTCTATCTTCATCACTCAAAGTATCTATCTTAAGCGTCCTTTCAAATGGAACCTCTTCGCTATTAACATCCTCCATTATTTTTAAACATGCATTAAGTGAGAAATCAGATTCAAGTGCCTTTTTTAGAAGTCTCTTACGTGTTACTTCTATCCTTTTCGCAAGCATTATCTCTTCAACCCTTGATAGCAAAGGTATTTCACCCATTTGAGTTAAGTACATACGAACGGGATCATCAATCTTTTCGGTAATATCAAGTTCACCTGAAAAGGCATCATCGCTATTTTCAGGCTCAACAAAATCATCTCCTTCGTCGTCACCATCATCTTCATCTTCTTCTTCACTATCTTCAACGTTGTCCACATCCACATCCACATCCACATCCACTTCATGATCACTAACAGGATCAATATCTTTATTCTCTATCTCCGTAACATCAACCAAATCAATCCCCATCTCATCTAACATCATGAGGACATCATCAATCTTTTCCGGCGACTCAATTGTATCAACAGGTAGTGTCTCATTTAACTCATCATATGTTAAATAACCCGCCTGTTTCCCCTTTTTTACAATATTTTTTATTTTTTGTTCAAATTCTTCCATTAAAATTCCCTGGTTGAAAGATTTTAATTTACCGCAAAATGGCTAAAAACAGCTAAAGTAACTGTTAATTCTAACTTAAGAGGAGCATGAAATAAATTGCAAGTCTACCACACATCTTCACATTATCTTTGTCCAATTTTCAATCCCCAAATCCACAACGCAACTATGGTCGCGCATCTGGTTTGTTTCAATCCATTTGAACAGATCTAAGGTAAATCTGATTATTACATTTACAATTTATTTCATGCTCCTTTCTAAAACTACATAAAGCGTCAATGCCTCAAATAAAACGCAGAGTACTGAAACCCGGAGCCAGAAATCAGAATATTTACAATAAGTAATATAACAGGATAAAACAAATACAACTCTAGCTGTATGCTTTATCCTGAACACGGACTACTGTATTCTGTATTCCACAAAAACTACAAAATCGTAAAAAAAGAAGTTTTTATAAATAATATTATATCACATAAAAACCTCTGGACGGTTTGATAGTCCGCTTACCCCACCACGACCTCTTTTAAAAGACTGCAGTCTCTTGTTTTCTTTATGAAACTTATCCAGCAATTTGTTTAAATTCCCATGCTCATCATCTTCCAAAGATTTATTGTTGCCAGATTGAAAATCTTTTGTTTGCTCTTTTGTCTTTCTAATCACATTCCGGCTTTTTTTTCTCTTAAAATACTTTAAACATCCATTAAAGATTTGATCGTTATCCCCAATCACAGAATCAATACTCATAATATCAGCCAAAATCGTATGTAATTCAGGTTCAGCAAGGGCAGAAAAAAGAGCACTAACCTCAACATTACTATGGACAGCATACTCATCGAATATGGCACTGGTAATATGTTTCAACTCCTCATTAAAGAAATTTTCCAGCCCTATTTCGTCTTTTACCATGGGTATAAATCGATTGTCTGCCAACATTAACATTATCAAACTTGTTTCCACATGGTGAGAGGCACTAAACTTTCCTAAATCCGAACGTTGGCGACTCTTTACTCTAGAAGGGTTCTCTGTTTCAGGAACCATTCTTTTAGGTACGCCACCAATTTTCTCTACGTGTTTTACTATATCCGCCTCAGCAATATTCAGTTTCCCTGCAATTTCATTGATTTGAATTCTCCGTCTTAAAATATCTGGAATCTTCATAGCCGCAAGGATAATATCGTTAAACACCTTCGCTTTTCCGGAAACACTCTCCAACGCACCTGTTGTCTTTGCTATTTTGAGTTTAAAATCAAAAAAATCATCAGCATTTTCAACCTGTTTTAGAAACGCATCCTTCCCATTGGAAACAATATAATCACAAGGATCACATCCTGAAGGCAATTTAACAATCTTAACATCAAAACCATTCTCGATAAACATACAGGCACTTTTATCAGCAGATCTTATCCCAGCCTCATCAGAATCAAGGACCAAGACTACCTGACTACAGTACCTCGTAACCAACTTTATATGATCCTCGGTTAAAGATGTACCCATCACCCCTACGGTCCAATCAATACCATATTGATGTGCCATAATTACATCAGTATACCCCTCCATGAGAATGGCCTCTTTTTGACGTGCAATGGCTTCTTTTGCAAAGTTTAGCCCATAGAGTATGCGCCTTTTATTGAACACTGCGCTTTCAGGGGAATTCAGATATTTGGGTTGTTCATTCTCCAAAGTTCTTGCGCCAAAACCCACAACATTTCCAGCATCATTAAATATAGGAAACATAAGTCGCCCGCGAAAACGATCATAATGACTGCGACCATCTTTCTTTCGCACCACAATGCCTGCATTTTCAACAGACTCCACTTTAAACTTGTGAGCAAGAGCCTCACTCAATGATGCATCCCATGAGGGACGGGAAAATCCTAACTGAAACTTTTCAACCGTTTTATTATTTATACCCCTCTTCTTAATATAATCCCTTACTTTAATAGACTTATTTTCGCCTAAAAGTATTCCATTGTAATATTTTACAAAATGACTATTAATATCGTACAAAGGTGAGACTTCATTACCACTATTCTTTAAACCGCCTTCATTTGGTAAAACAATACCTGCTGCACCGGCAAGCTCTCTAACTGCATCAACAAAACTAATCCCATTATGTTTCATCAAAAACGTAAAAACTGTGCCAGACTCACCACAACCAAAGCATTTATAGAATTGGCGATCAGGATTTACAGTAAATGACGGCGTCTTCTCATTATGGAAAGGGCAAAGTCCAAAATAGTTTTTACCTCTGTTTTTAAGCGAAACATAGCGGGAAACTACATTAACAATATTTGATGCCTGCTGGACTTCCGCAAGCTTATCCTTTGAAAAAAACTGCGCCATGAGTAATAGCCTTTTTCTTAAAAAAAATAACAAACCCAAGGCATACGACGCCTTAATTGTAAGGAAAACTACTAGATAACCATGTAAAATTATCTAAAAGGTATGATAAAAATGCATGAAAAAAAAGTATTTCGATGAACTGAACAAAAACATATCTAAAGACGCCAAATTTCTGCTATCTACGAACTTCAATACCATTTTTTGCCAAAAATTCCTTTATATCAGATATCTTACACTCTCCATAATGAAAGATTGATGCCGCAAGCGCAGCATCTGCTTTACCATGAGAAAGAATTTCTGAAAAATGTTCACTATTCCCAGCTCCTCCAGACGCAATTACAGGAATTGATATACTCTCTGATACGGCCCTGGTCAACTCTAAATCAAAACCATCTTTTGTGCCATCACAATCCATACTAGTTAGAAGAATTTCTCCGGCACCTCTTTCAGCGACCTCTTTAACCCACTCTATAACATCCAACCCCGTAGGAACACGGCCTCCGTTTATATAAACTTGCCATTTCCCATTTGATTTGCTGCCCTTCTCATTCTTATTGGAAAGATCCTCTTCCGCAACCCTTTTAGCATCAACAGCAACAACAATACATTGACTACCAAATCTTTTAGCTGCAACCTCGACAAAATCCGGATCAGTCACCGCTGCACTATTAATAGAGACCTTATCAGCGCCAGCTTTTAAGAGTTTCCGAATATCATCTACATTCCGTATGCCCCCTCCAACTGTCAACGGTATAAATACCTGCTCTGCGGTTTTTTTTACAACGTCAAGAATTATATTTCTCTTTTCATGGGAAGCAGTAATATCTAAAAACGTTAACTCGTCTGCCCCCTCATTATCATAAATATTTGCAACTTCAACAGGATCACCAGCATCCCTCAGATTGACAAAATTTATACCTTTAACAACTCGACCATCTTTAACATCCAAACACGGAATAATACGTTTAGCTAACACTACTGTATAATAATTACCTTAATACTTTTACGAATATAAAATTAAAACTAGCCAAAAATATTTAAAATTTTTGGGGTTTAAAGGTTCAAGGTTTTTTCCATTCCTTTAACCTTTGAACCCTGAACATTGAACTCACAAAAAACTTTATTTTCTGTTGATTATAAATTTGAGAGATAAATTCTCACAATTACTGTGTAAGAATCTAATAGATACAAAACAACAGTTCTAGAAATCTTTTTCCGGACTGCTGGCGTTAGCATAAAGTTTTTTCGGAATCCTTCCCGCAAGAAAAGCAAGCCGACCTGACTCACATGCCAATCTCATCGCTTTTGCCATCCTTATGGGATACTTTGCCGAAGCGACTCCTGTATTAAGTAACACGCCATCACTGCCCAATTCCATTGCAACTGTAACATCTGATGCTGTTCCTACACCGGCATCCACAATAATAGGGACCTTTAAAGTCTCCATTATTATACGTATGTTGTTTTTGTTCAGAATACCCTGCCCTGAACCTATTGGTGCACCGGCAGGCATCACACTGGCAGCACCGGCATCTTCCAAACGTTTTGCAATAATCGGATCATCTGAAGTATAAACTAGTACAGTAAAACCTTCATTAACCAAGACATTTGTAGCTTCAAGGGTCCCAATGGGATCTGGCAGCAATGTGTTCTTATCACCAAGGACCTCTAATTTTACCAAATCGGATAATCCGGCCTCCCTGCCAAGGCGAGCTGTCCTAATGGCTTCATCCGCAGTGTAACACCCGGCAGTATTAGGTAGAATAGTATATCTTTCTTTATCTATATAATCTAACAACGACTCACTTGTCCCCAATTTAGCACGTCTAACCGCAACCGTAACAACCTCTGTACCACTCGCATCTAAAGCATCTGCCATAAGCTGCATTGTTTCATACTTTCCCGTACCAACAAACAGGCGGGACGAAAACTCATATTTGCCTATTTTAAGTTTACTATCATCCATCAATAATTTTCCCCTCCCTTACGCAACGCCCCAGGCGCTCATCCTCCACCAACAAATGTAACAATCTCAAGATTATCATTCTCTTCCACTTTTTTTTCCATTAATTGCGCTTTAGGGATTATATTATAATTCAATTCAACTGCCACACGGTTAATATCTATTTCAAGATCCTTCAGCAAATCCATCACAGTCGCATCATCGCGGCAATCTATTTTCTCTCCATTAACTGTAATATTCATTAATGCAAATTCCCAAACCAAAAAGCATCACATAAACCACTATCATAAAACGACAAATCCGCACCCAAAACACTAGAGACCAGATACTGGATACTTGCGAATAGTTCGATTTCTAGTTCTTTTTGTCAAAATATCATATGAAAAAGAGACAAACTCAATTCAAGATATACATTTTAAGACGCCGGAACAAATTATCAAGCATCAAGTAATAAGTAACTATACTGTTACAAATAACTTAACAATGCACAGTAAAAATTTCTTTCTAAGAAAACACGTTTTCACATGGTAATACTATAAACCACTATACTAAACGAGGTCACAAACAGGCTTTTTGTAAACATACTATTATACTTTCTTTCTATTCAACAATGATTACTACAATCATCATTATTGAACCATGTTTACAAATATCCCTGTTTGTAACCTCGCCTATAGTAATTAATACTGTATATTCCTTTATCTTTTATTATTTAACCAATAAGCCTACAACCTACAAAGTATTAAACAAGTACTGCGTCACCTGTACTTACAGTTGTTGCACTTTTAGGCTCTTTAGACCTGACATATTCATCAATGGTTTCAGCCGCAGATTTACCCGCCCCCATGGCAAGTATCACAGTCGCCGCACCGGTAACAATATCACCTCCTGCAAAAATCTCTTCTCTGGAAGTTACCCCTGTCTCCTCATCTGCAACAACGTTGCCCCATCTAGTTGTCTTTAATCCCGGTGTTGTAGCTGGAACAAGTGGATGAGGTCCCTGCCCAATAGAGACAACAACGCTGTCGACATCCAGAATAAATTCAGATCCCTCTATAGGTACCGGCCTCCTTCTTCCTGAATCATCAGGAGCGCCCAATTCCATACGCATAAGTTCAAGACCGTTTACCCAACCTTTTTCATCACCCAATATACGAATAGGGTTCACCAGAAATTTAAATTGAATCCCCTCTTCTTCTCCATGATGAATCTCTTCAATACGAGCAGGCATTTCTGCCCTGGAACGACGATAGATAATATACGCATCCTCTGCTCCCAGCCGAAGGGCTGTCCTTGCGGCATCCATGGCAACGTTTCCGGCTCCAAAGATGGCAACCTTTTTCTTGGTCAAGATAGGTGTGGAATATTCTGGATCAAACGCCTTCATAAGGTTTACCCTGGTTAGATATTCATTTGCTGAGAACACTCCATTTAAGTTTTCTCCCGGTATCCCCATAAACATTGGAAGACCTGCGCCAGTGCCCACAAAAGCAGCATCAAAGCCACGACTCAGTAAATCGTCAATGGTTTCAACCTTTCCAACAACGTAATTGCATTCAATCTTCACTCCCATTTTCACCAAGTAATCAACCTCTTGCGCAACGATTGCTTTTGGAAGTCTGAACTCCGGGATACCGTACACCAGAACACCACCTGCTTTATGCAATGCTTCAAAGATGGTAACATCATGACCCTTTTGCACCAATGATCCTGCCGCAGTCAAACCAGCCGGCCCACCTCCTATAATAGCAATCTTGTAACCGGTTGCAGGTGGAATTTCGGGTATAACAATATCTGCATTTTCCCTCTCATAGTCAGCAACAAACCGTTCAAGGTTCCCTATGGCAACGGGTTTTCCCCTTCTACCAGCCATACAGGACATTTCACATTGATCCTCCTGCGGACATACCCTGCCACAAACCGCGGGAAGGCTACTTTTTTCCTTAATCTTCCTTGCAGAAGCAACAAAATCTCCCTCAGCTGCCAATTTTATAAAACCCGGAATATCAATTCCCACAGGACACCCTAAAACACACAAAGGTTTCTTACACTGCAAACATCTTCCAGCTTCCAGTTTAGCACTTTCAGGATCCAGCCCAAACGGTACCTCTGCAAAATTTCTGGCCCTAACGTTAGGCTCCTGCTGTGGCATATCCTGCTTTGGTACACGAACCCTGTCGCCTTTGTCCACAGTCCTCAAATCAAAATCCTTCTGTGACTGTTCCCAGCAGTGTGTTGTTGGCTGCGAAAACTTCAAATTAAGTTCTGATTTATCAGAAGGGAATGTCTTCAACCGTTCCCACAACTCTTTAAAATCAACTTCATGGCCGTCAAATTCAGGCCCATCTATACATGCAAATTTTGTCTTACCACCTATAGTCACACGGCATCCACCACACATACCTGTACCGTCAACCATAATAGGATTAAGACTAACAACCGTCTTAATTTTATACGGCTCTGTTAGCTTACTAATTGCCCCCATAAGCGGAACAGGACCAACGGCAACCACCAAATCGATCTTTTCACCATTATCAATCATTTCCTGAAGCGGTACTGTAGGAAAACCCTTAATCCCTTTTGATCCATCATCCGTTGCAATCTTAAAATCATGACTAACTGCCCTCATCTCATCTTCCATCAAAAGCAAACTTTCGTCTCTAGCACTGATAATAGAGGTTACATGGTTACCAGCATGATAAAGGGCTTCTGTAATTGGCATAACTAATGCTATTCCAAGACCACCGCCAATACAAACGACATTACCAAAGTTTTCAATATGAGTAGGATGGCCTAACGGTCCCACAACATCCAGCAGTGTATCACCCGAATCCAATGTTGCCATCAATTTTGTTGTACCACCAACAGCTTGAAAGATTATATCAATTGTCCCGTTATCATTATCCGAACCTGCAATAGTTAACGGAATCCTTTCACCCTTTTCATTTGGCCGTATAACAACAAACTGACCCGCTTTTCTCTTTGCAGCAATTTTTGGCGCATCAATCACCATTTTAAAAACCACATCGGATATCTGCTCTTTTTTAACAATTTTATACATTAAAACCTCCTAATATATTGTTACTACTTCGTTGTATATTCGGTTTTTCTCTATACTATACTAACTATTTTGAACTATTTTGACCCTATTTACAGAATGCGATCCCACAATCAGCACAGATATTTTTACATAAACAATTTATTGTATACTTTATTATGTTTAAATTCAAGATAAAAGAGGATTTGACATCAATCATCTACATAGATATAATCAACTCGTTGGCAAAATATTATTTTTACAAAGGGAAACAATTATTCGATATACCCCAAAAGATTTCCAAGCGATTGTTAATACAGGTGTAATAAGAAAAAGAGACGATTAATCCAACACCCCATTCTTCCATTACTCCACCTTTGGGTTGCTGCCTTTGACAACACTATGAACATATACAATACAAGTCACACCATTTAAAAGAAACTTATGAAAAAAGAGACAACCGGGCAACTGCAAGAAGATGCAGAAAACCAAAAAATTATAAACACAATAGCAGATATAATTCACAGAAACGATAATATTCTTATTACCACGCATATCAGATCAGACCCCGACGGAATATCTTCAGAGCTCGCATTGTTTTACTTGCTGATCAGTATGAAGAAAAACGTCACGATAATTAACGACTCTCCATTTCCCGACTCATTAAATTTTCTTATCGGCAAAAACAAACTTGCTGTAAATGATATTACACCTGAATTTATTACAAACTCGATCTTCGACGCATCAAAATATCAGCCAAAAAGTGCTCCAGCTTTTGAAGTAGTCATATCACTGGACACTCCAAACTTTGCGAGACTAGGAAAAACATATGAAATGGTGCCAAAGGATACCACGGTGATAAACATAGACCATCATATCTCTAATGAGTATTTTGGGGACATAAACTGGGTCCGCCCACACGCATGTTCAACCGGAGAAATGATTTACGATTTTTTCAAGGAAACAGGTCAAGAAATAACACCGGCAATTGCCACATCTCTATATACTTCTATAATAACTGACACCGGACGTTTTGTCCATGCAAATACTACCCCAAAATGTCTGCGTATAGCATCAGACCTCATTGAGCTGGGAGCTAATCCATCAGAAATAGCTAAACATCTTTACCAAACAGTTTCATTCAGCGAGCTCAAACTCCAAGCTATGACTATAAACAGCATTAAACTTGAAGCAGAGGGAAAGATCTCTGTTCTGTGGCTTACAAAGAATATGATAAATGAAGCGGGTGCGGCAAAAGATATTGATACACAAATTTTTACAGACACACCTCTGTCCATTGAAAACGTTGAAGTGGGAGTAATGCTGAAAGAGTTTAACAATAATAACGAAATAAAAGTGAGCTTACGAAGCAAAAACGATATTGACGTTAATGAGATAGCTAAAACATTTGGCGGCGGTGGGCACATAAAGGCTTCCGGATGCGAAATCAAAGGCTCTATTGAAGATGTTCATAAAACAATTGTTGATGAGATATTAAAGAGATTCTAAACAAAATGGAATTTATAGGTTTTTACAGCATTGTCCGGTTAGCATTTTGCTGTGTAAAAATATTTCATATTTATGAACATTTTACAAAATTATGATGTTAGAAAGTTCCTAAAGTTAAATAGAGATTTTTTTATTAATAATAAATTTCTATAATTTTAGGCACTTTAGCTCATTTTAGGCATTTTAGGCACTTAATGTTAAGACACATATGTGTCATGCAAATAACTAACCCGACATCGCTAAAGCATTTTAGGCAGTTTAGGCACTCTATTATATGCAAAAAGAGATCTCTGAGATAAGAAACGAAATCGCTACATTGACGAAAGGCATAAAGGCGCGACTTGAATACGAAAAATCATTTGGTATTACCGCAATAAAAAGAACAGAGCAGACGACAACCAAACAAGAAGAGGAAAAAACTACACCCACAACTGCTATTAAGGAAAACAAACAAAGTGACATCGAACTACTATCTTCATTAAAAGAAAACGCATTAAAATGCACATTATGCGGATTACATCAAACACGTACCAATGTTGTCTTTGGGGAGGGAAATCCCAATGCAGATTTGATGTTTGTAGGTGAAGCACCAGGCTATTATGAAGATGTCAAAGGCCTCCCATTTGTAGGAAAGGCAGGAGAGCTGTTAACAAAAATCATAAATGCCATAGATTTTAAAAGGGAAGATATTTATATAGCAAACATACTTAAATGCAGGCCACCTGAGAACAGAAATCCAAAACCAGACGAAATTGCATTTTGTTACCCATACCTCGAAAAGCAAATAGACCTTATTAAGCCGAAGATTATTTGCGCGTTAGGCACATTCGCAGCACAATCACTTCTAAACACCACTGAATCCATAGGCAGACTCAGGGGGAAGTTTCATGATTATCATGGAACAAAACTTATAGCAACATACCACCCGGCATACCTTTTAAGAAACCCAGAAGAAAAAAGAAAAACATGGGAAGATGTACAGAAAGTACGCGACTACTTAAAAAGCTTTTAGTGACCAACTTATAGCAAGATAAATCTTGCACTCCGAATCAGAAACACTTCAAAATTCTTTAGGGTTTTACGTTAGTAATAGTAGTATAATCCTGAAAGAAGGCACACCGAAGGAAGGGGAATAAATAATAGAGTTAACTTCGTAAATTTATTGAATTTCAAAGAGCAAGATAAATCTTGCACTCCGAGCCTGGAACTCTTTAACTTAACGGAGTGCAAAATTTATTTTGCTTTTCATTAATGTCGACCAAAAGCGAATTTACGAGGCTTAATTATCTGTTATACAATCCGGTTAAACATGGTTATGTCGCAGATTTAAATGATTATGAAGCTTCAAGTTTTTCTTGCTCTATAAAAGAGATAGGAAGGATGCTTTAGCAAAACAGTTTTATGATTACCCTCAATATAAGCAGCTAATATTAACTAAAGCAAACAGAGATGCTTTTTAATAATTAAAAAGCAAGATAAATCTTGCACTCCGTTAAGTTAAAGAGTCCCTAACTCGGAGTGCAAAATTCATTTTGCTTTTCATTAATGTCAAAAGCTAATATACGATGATGTTAAAACGACACCAACATACTCCCGCACATTTATTCTTTGATAACAGATCCTATTTTATTACTGGAGCAATATACAAAAAACGCAAATTACTAAACACCCAAAGCCTGAAATTAATGCTTTTAGAAAAGATGTATAAGTATTTTCATGAATATAATTGGGAATTGACACATTGGGTAATACTTGATAACCATTACCATTTAATGGTTATCAGCAGTAAGGGATCTACGTTAACTGAGATAATTAAGAGAATCCATGGTTCATCCAGCCATTTCATTGTTCAAGCAACGAAATGTGATACTCCTGTATGGTGGAATTATTGGGATTATTGTCCCCGCGATGAAAAAGGTTATTACATCAGACTTAATTATCTGTTATACAATCCGGTTAAACATGGTTATGTCGCAGATTTAAATGATTATGAAGCTTCAAGTTTTTCTTGCTCTATAAAAGAGATAGGAAGAGATGCTTTAGCAAAACAGTTTTATGATTACCCTCAATATAAACAGCTAATATTAACTGAAGCAAACAGAGACGATTTTTAATAATGAAAAGCAATATAAATCTTGCACTCTGTTAAGTTAAAGAGTCCCTAGCGCGGAGCGCAAAATTTATTTTGCTTTTCATTAATGTTTGCCAAAAGCGAATTTACGATGCGGTATAGTATTACTTTATAAATACTTCTTTAAAAAAAAAAGAGATGATTTTAATAATTAAAAAGCAAGATAAATCTTGCACTCCGTTAAGTTAAAGAGTCCCTAACTCGGAGTGCAAAATTTATTTTGCTTTTCATTAATGTCGACCAAAAGCTAATTTACGATGTAATATAGTATTACTTTATAAATACTTCTTTTTTAAAAAGATTTTGTAGTTTTTTTTGGAATACAAAATTCATGAGCCAGGGGCCAGTACAACAAAAAGCAAGCATAGAGAATAACTACAAACTATGCTTTATTCTGAATTCTGTATTCCAAATTTGGTTACGGTTTAGCCCCATTACGGTTATTACACGGCCTTTTTCACCCTCATACGAGGTTTAACTGCAGTTCTAATGGATCTGTTCCCAAATTTGCACTTTGCTCGTTTTTACTGCAAGCTTCTTTAATTACTATATCATCTATTATTTCCTTTCCGAATTTCATCATATTGTGCGTCCATGAGTAGACAAATTTCCCATTTCTACCTGTGAGATATAAATTCTTGAACTGCCTTAAATATCTAAGTAGTTGATCCATATGAAGTTCATACTCTTTTTCCAATACCGGGTATGCATATGGAATCTCTTTTACCACGGTTGAGATGATATCATCTTTATTAATCAAACCGGTTTTTAATAAATCTGATCTTGTTCTAGCAGTTAGGGCATTTATATCCATCATGTCAACCTTATCATTAAACGAATAGGGTATTTCAAGGACCAATGAAGTCATCTCTGGCCTTGCCATGGTTTTGCACCTGTTTTTTGGCTCATATGCCCTTGTAAAGATAAACTTACCATCAGGGAAATACATTGTTGCTGCCTTGTTGATTTGAGGTTTATTTATACAGAAACATATAAGTTTTAAGTGCCTGAATTTCAATTTTTCTACTGTATCAAGAATCTCTTTTGGTGGAGCAGGAAACAGAGATTTTATAAAAACAGAAATGGGTAAAGACGATACAAGATAATCTGTTCTATTAATAATGCTGTTGTTAATTTCAAAAGAGTCTATCCGGTTATCACTGTGGAATATCTTTGTAACTCTACTGTCCAACTCTATGTTTTCATCACCACAGTATGTTGCGATCTTGTTCATTAACTGACCAAATCCATTTCGCGGATAATAAAATGAACCTTCAAGGTGTTTGGCTTTTTGGTTAGGGCGTAAGAGTTCAGTCAAGAAACTCTTTATATTTAAATCTTTTAACCTGCTTCCGGCTACATTTGGCGATAGTTTATCAGTTGAGAGTCCCCACAATTTTTCCGAGTAATTAGTTAAGAAGAGGTTTGAGATTGTTTTGCCATATTTTTGCATTGCATAATCTTCAAAACTTTTAATCTCTTCTTTTCTAAACTTTGCGGAAAGAAAGTTAAATATTGCAGCTATGCTGGTAATGGGACTCAGATTGGCCAATAAATTTGTTGGCGTTATAGGAAAATGAACTAGCCTTTTGTTGTGAGAAATGTAGCTTGGAGCAGAAACCTCCATAATTTCATCTCCCATTAATGACAACACTTCCCTTGTTATCTCCGGATCCTTATCGTGAAACCTGTGAGCACCGGAGTCAAACCTGAAATCCTTATATTTGAAAGTCCTACAATTTCCACCGGTAACATTTGCCGCTTCATAAATTCGAAAAGGAATCTCACTCTTTTTGGCAAAATATCCAGCAGCTAATCCAGCTGCTCCTCCGCCTAAAATATCAATTTTATACATTATCTACTGCTTATAAGAAGTTACCTACTCCTTATTCCTTCTTGTAATATGTTATTGGGATTTTTTGATTTAAACAACAAAGGCACGGTAATCCCACTCACCTTACCAATGAGACTGAGACTATGTCTCACCTAAGATCAGATTTTAACTCCACTTTTTTGTATGTCAATGAAAATCTTATTAACAATACCTAATCTACTTGTTATGCGCTCCATTTAATATTCTATTAACAAAAGATGATCACAATAACTTCATTATTGTGATCATCTTTTATTCATGAAATAAAATCTAGAAAATCAACCTCAGTTTTTTTGTTCCATTACCTTCTACACCAATAAAACTACTTCCGCTTCCTGAAATACCACCGGATCCACTTCCCGCACCATCACCTCCGGCGCCACTTCCAGAAATACCACCGGTACCACTTCCGGAAGCACCGCCAGATCCACTACCACCACCTTGTATAGGTGTTGCACTTGGCTCAGGTGTCTCACTTGGTTCAGGTGTCTCACCAGGACCGACACCGCTTAAGCATCCAGAGATTTCACTAAACCACTTTGAAATCGCTTGTAGTTGGCAACCCTGTTGATTTTCGCATTCATTTAATTCATCTAGAAAGTTTGTAGTTGCATCCATAAAACAGCTAACACCTAAAGCCTCATCTGTGGTAGTGAATCCTCTGTTTTCTACTACCTGCCCTAAAAGTTCCCGTAACGTTTCAGATTGAGTATTTTCATCCGCTTTTACGATATTTGCATTTATATGGAAAGACAACACCAGAGCAAAACAAACAGCAACAATAATCCTACACTTTCCTCTTAACAAATCTACCATATTGGCCCCCTTAAATTCTTTGACATCCCATAAAGAATCAAACCTTACAGCAATGTCCGGGTTATCAAAAAAAAATGTAAATTTCTCTCTCATTTTCATCTATATTGGAATATTATGATACAAACAAACAGCTTACATTAATCAAGAAACTCTAAGATAATCAATCCTCCTTTCATTATTAATTAATCTAAAAAGACATTGTAGTCCAGTCCCGCCAGAAAAGAGACTGAGACTCCGTCGCAACAAATATCAAATTTTAACTTTTCCTTCTTATATGTCAACAAAAATATTATTAACAATGTCTAATCTACTTATTATGCGCTCCATTTTACACTCTATTAATCTGTTATTTACAACACTGTCTATAAAAAATATCGCCAAATGATGCTCACAATCGAGAAACGATTGTGAGCATCATTTATTCACAAAATAAAATCTAGAAAAACAACCTTAGTTTTCCTGATCCATTACTTTCTACACTGATAGCACTACTTCCACTTCCTGAAATACCACCGGACACACCGCCCGATCCAGTTCCGCCACCTGGATCAGGTGTCTCAAAAGGATCAGGTGTCCCTGTATCTGTAGGCTCAGGTGTCTCAGTCTCAACAGGCTCAGGTGTCTCACCAGATCCACTAGGACCACTGCCAGTAAAAACATCTGCAAAATTTACATCGCTAAATGTAAAGACCTGTGGCTCAACGATCTTATTTTGGTCCGTCTGGCCGCCAAAATCCGAATGAATAGAGACAACACCTATATCAGGAGGATTAATCCAAAATGTCAAATCATACTCCGCACGACGAAACCTCCTCGTACTCGCCGGATCACCTGGCAAATCAACATTTCGTGCATAGTGAAATCCGTCGATTTGATTAAGATGCGGAAGCAGAGTTGTGTGTACAGTCTCTCCGCTTCTCTTGTTTGTCGCAAGCATATTTACATTAAGATATGGTACAAAACCACCTGCTTCTGCTGCAAAGCTGTTATTTTCCGTAAAATTAGCCCTAACCTCAAAATGGACATCTGCTGTTGCGGAAGATGTGTTTTGTTCGCTAGGAGTAATAGCATCGCTAGGCGCTGCCTCAAAAATCAGCTCTATCCCTCCGGTTCCAAGCTGTTCCACCCCAATCTCTACTTCACCGGCAAAAGATCTTTTCTCTGCAGCGAAAAATACACATACTCCGGCAAACAATGCTATAGCAGAAACGTATTTTCCCCAATTATCTTTAATTATTCTCAAACTCACCATAACCATCCTTTCTTAAATATTTTCCATCTTTGTTATTAATATAACCAACAGCCGCCATGGTTTTACAAATCTACGCTTAATTAAAAACCTCTGCAAAATTAACATTCTCAAATGTAAATTCCTGGCTTTCAATTATACTACCTCCCAGGTTTATCCTAAAATCTGCATGAATCTGCACCTTAAAAAGTCCAGCTGGGTTAACAAAGAACGTCAGATCATATGAATCACTAACCGGATCACCCGGCAAATCAATATTCCTGGCATAATGAAAACTATCAACTAGATTTAAATGGGGAGTTAAAGTTATCTGCAACGCTTCACCGGTTGCCCTGTTTTTAATAAATGCATTTACATTTAGATATGGAACAAATCCTCCTTCAGAAGAGGCATAACTGTTATTCTCTTCAAAGTTAGCTTTAACTTCAAGATGCACCTCTGTTTCATCTTCTGGTAGATGCATAAAGGATGGAGATACTGTGTCGGCAGGGACAGCCTCGAATATTAACGCTATTTCACCGTTTATACTCTCTTCTCCAATTACAACTTCACCCGCGTTAACGCTCCCATTGACTAATAAAACTCCGATAAGAAAAGCGCCAATCAGAGTCACAAACTTGTTCAATCTTTTTTTGAGGCACATTTGTTTCATTGCTTCACCTTTCTAATTTTTTATTTATATAATTACTTATCCTGACAATTGGCAGAACAACAAGCCAAAGATCATATTTCCATTTTCCTCCAGCAAAAATAACATGAAGAAATGAATAAATAGCAATACAATCACCATTCATAAAAATCTCACGACATTTATTGCTTATGCTATTTTCGTTTCCTCCCCCTTCTAAAAAAAATATTATATATAAAATTCTTTTAAATATAAAATGTTCTGAACGACATATTATTCTGAATCCGGCACAAATTCAAACAAAGCCAGCCAATTGTATTCAGCAACAGCATAGTTATCTCTCTTAAAAGAAGTTACTTTACGTAATCTGTCTTTATATTTGTGTCTCTCAAAAAGAGCAGAAGATATCAAAATATTATCCGGACGAGGATCTATTTTTCTTAGATTCCTCTCCACATAACTTATTCGTGACGTAAAGTATACGTGACTATTTTTATAATCACACCATTGAGGTGCATAGTATTGAAATAGTTTCCACGTGTTGAGGCAATAAAACTTAGTAGTTTCCCTATCATAATTCGAGGATATATAATCCACCATCGCAACTTGAGGCGGGGTCCTATATTTATTTATCCAGACAAGTCTCACAGAATCAAATGTCACAGGCACAACAATAAAGAATAGTATAAGAGGCAACAGCCACTTTCTTTTTTTATTTGCAGATTGCATACTGGAGCAAAAATGAAATATACCCGCAGCAATAAGTATTGTAATAAATGGTGTAAGGACCATTGTATGTCTTATGGCAGTTTGTACAGTAATAATCCAGACAATATACGCTGCAATAGAAACCAGGAGAAAAACATTTCTCATGTTTAACTTTTCTTTAATTATATATATCACTACCGCTATTATCATAACCACCGTAGGAAATACACGTAACAGAGGAGTGTCAAACCAATAAACACCTAAAGAATGTGCCGTTATATTCTTCAGTATAAGTATCAATCTATGTAGATAATCTGTTGTAGCTAATATAGAATAACTCTGGTCTACAAAGTGATACTTTGAGTGGCTTTGAAATTTATCTATATAATTAAATAACCCGAAACGGGCAACCAGATAACCTAACCATACGACAATACCAAGACCAAGGCCCCCTACACCAGACAGTAATACCTTCTTTATTGGTCTTCTTTTACAAACAATAAGGCAAACAAAACACCACAAAAAGAAAAACGCCAAATATGATATACGTATTCCAATACCAATTCCAAGAACAAGGCTACCAAGAAACAACCATAAAGAATATGGTACATCTTTTTTTTCAAGCCCTATAGGAGAAGTTTCATCTCCTGCTATTTTATGGTCACAGTGTTTATCTATATCATTATCTTGAGGACAAGGTTCAACCGCTCTGTAAAAAAAATATATAAACAGAATCACAAAAAATAGCCCAAATGCATCGGATAGCGTTTTCTCAGATTGGAGCCAAATCTGTGAGTTAACAATATACAACACCGATGCAAGCAGCGCTACTCTTTGAGAATACATCCTGATTACCAGCATATAAAACGGTATAACCGCCAAACTGCTGAAAATAATACCTGGAAGGATCAATGCCCCGATCTCGGAGCTCCAAATATTATATATAACCCAGCAAACAAACATATAAACCGGATAGCCATGAAAGTGCGGTTGGTCATTAAGGGGATCATAACCATGTAGCAAAGCAAACACAAAGTTAACCCCATCCCAATCATCAACATATCTGCCAAAAAACAGAAGCCGACTGGCCAAACAGATTACAGCTAAAACATATGGCAGATATTTTTTCTTCATTAAAATCAATTGTTTTCTAATTTATCCAATTTAATCAGGAATAATTCTGTAAAAGAGGTGATTTACGCGATTATTTTAGAGATTCTCTTCATACTGTTCCAATATCTCTCTGAGAATATTTCTCTGCTCAAGCGCATCATCTACAGATCCTTTTGCACTTGATAATATAAGATTTCCAAATGTCCTTGTTACCGTATCACGAAGATCTTTTCCTAACCTTTGTTCCAGGTCATCTATGAACATTGAAGCAAAAAGGATGCCTTCATGGGCGGTCTCAATTGCCTTCGGGATATCTCCATCTCTCATTGCCCCGGAATTTCCATCTAGTTCACGAATAGTACCAGCCATCCACGCCTTGCTATATTCCTTTATTAATGTCTCAGCCACAATGCCTTCAAGAGGGCCACTTAACTGATCTTCAATGATAACATTACCTTCCGGATTATCACGAGCTACTTTGGAAGCAATCGCCCTATGTAAGACCTCACCCTCTTTCTGGTTTACTTTTGCACCATCAGGGTTATCATCCCTTTTTTCAAGTGCCCCTTTAACCTCTTTAAGCACTATGAGGTAAAAGCCCCTTTCCATTGTAAACCTGATTATCTGCCTTTGCACCTTAATTCGTGTAAGATCCGCATCCGATCCTCCATCATCCTGACTCAGGGAATCTTTGTTAATGGCATCCTGTCCATTAATAAACGCACGGATCACATTGTCATTCAATCCTGGATCCGAGCTATCTAGGATAAACAATTTGTCCACTGAAAGAACTTTCGCAGTTTGTCCTACAGTACCGTCTACAGAATCAAACGCTGCAAACCCTTCATCCCAAAGTTTGTTTAATTCCGCAGTTGTTAACTGGCCAAACTCATCTTTTACCTTATTTGCACGACTGAGTGCCATTATAAAAAATACACGGCGTATGGTTTTATCAACCACTTGAGCTGCAAGAGCTGTATCAACTT
Organism: Candidatus Anammoxibacter sp.; assembly: GCA_021777055.1. GTDB lineage: Bacteria > Planctomycetota > Brocadiia > Brocadiales > Anammoxibacteraceae > Anammoxibacter_A. The sequence continues at coordinate 61,786 of JAIQZO010000098.1, forward strand.
GGTTTTTCATATCCTCTATTGCTTGAAGAATATCTGCATCGAGCGCGAAATCATTATTGACGTCAACTTCCTGCACCAAAGGTTGTATATCATTGGTATATAATGATTCAATGGCATCCATGTCTATGGGATCTTCCCGGCGCAATACATTAATCTGCGCATGAGACTGAGACGCTTTATCAATTAAATCAGTAGAAGATGTCTTTTGGAAATTCTGCTCAAGTGCATACACAGGTAAATTAACTACAAATATAAAGGCAGAGACAAAAAGCAGACTACTAACCGCAATAATCTTAAAACGTTTCCCTAGATAGCAATACATATTCTAAAACTCCCTTCTGTTTATACAATAATATAAATTATAAATATGTTACGTTGTTAAAGAACCATAAGAATGAGCATGGTCCATTCACATTCGTCCATGCTCATTATATAAGTCTGCCGTTACGAGCCGATTATCAGGCAAAGCTAAATCCTTTTTTATTTACTTTATAGTATTACTCTATTCAATGCTTTACTCTGAATTCTGTCACCTGACTCCTGTATTCTGTATTTTGGTTGCGGCTTCGCAGCATTATAATATTTGTTTAGAAATATGTAGAAACCTGAAACAACAACTCGTTGTTTGAAGCCGATGGAAGGTCTTTATGTTCCGTATTAATCTGATAGTTCAACTTAAAAACCGTATCCTCTGTAATTCTGTAGTTAAGCCCCACAGTAATACGATCTCTAAGAAATTTTGTTTCAGGATTTGTGTTAATTCCTTGCTCAATATTAGCTCTATTCGTCTCTCCGTCTTTTGCCTCTGTTTGCACTCGCCCATGACGAAGAACTGCAGTAAACGTTGACTCATCCGTAAAGAATGTTGGTGCCCATGTCTTAAGGATCTGAGGCAAAAAATGGTACCTTAGCTCGGCATAGTATCCAAACATATCTCCGGTTATACCAGCGACCCTTGCAAAGTCATCCCTTTCGATATAAGCCCTCGCCATTTCACCAACAAATTCAAAAGGTCCTTTTTGGTATGTCCAGTCAAATGCCGCAATTGTAAGACGGTTATCATTCTTTTCATCATAGGCTCCGGTATGTGCAGAAGCAGCTAACTCCAACCCAATAAAAGGGCTGTATGCAAGCCTTCCCACTACATCAAAACTGTTATTGCCGTTTTCCCTGTATCCACCATTACTTCCTGCAAGCCCCGACGACCTGGAGAAACGCCTTCTACCTTCATCATCCAGCCCCTCAAACCCATTTACAGCGTAGATTTCATAATCGAGCTTTGATGTCTCACCTGGATAAAATGTACCAAAGAGTCCCATGCCAGTACCACTCAAAGTTGTAGGTATTATCATCTGTGACACCATTGGTCTGTCAACCATGTCCTGAAGCGGGGTATCATGGACCAAATTAACCTTTCCCAAAGGCTCAAGGATCACACCGCCACGCCAGTTAATCCAGTCTTTTATGAGAAAATCTATTACAGCAAACTCCACAATAACTTCACCGGCACGTCCACCTCCTACACCCTCAAACTCAAACTCCAATTCAGCCGAAAGTTTGATACGCTCAGAAACATCAGCATATATAAAAGGGATAAACCGAAATTGACGAAAAGTGTCATTATCTGTTCTAGCCGCAGCAGGAGTGTTTGGAGTTTGTAGTAGTCCGTCATCTGAGATCTCCGTTGTCCTAAACTCAACATCCATGTACCCGCCAAGATAAGTATTGCGGCCAAGATTCGTCAGGAACGGTTGTGTTCCTATACCACCAAACCAAGGAGCAAGCCCCTTATCTTCCATTTCTTTGGTCTTCTTTGCAAAATAATATTCGTTTAAAGCTTCATCTTCATTTTTCTTTGATGCCTCATAACTCGCCAAAATCTCATCTATTTTCTTTTCACGCTCTATATCCACCACTTTTATCTCTTCTATTTCATCCAACTCATCTTCTACATATATCAGTTTTCCCGGAGACTCTCTTTTCATATGTGCCTCATTTTCCTGGGACTCTTTCTCCATCAAAGCACGTTTTAAGTTTTTTATCTCTTCTTCCATCATTTTCAGACGATTATAAATATCCGTATCATCAGCAATAATAACACGTGAAGAAAAGGCTGCACCCATAATTATCAGCAATATGATAAAAACTCTTTTACTATTAACAAATATTCCCATAATTCATTGCCATCCTTTCTAAAAAGTCATACACAAATAGTTGCGACAACCCGCACGCAGATTTAGAACATTTTTGTCCAACCTTCAACCACCAAATACTCAAAGTAACTTAGCCCATACTTCCGGTATAATCAAATAAACTCAAACAAATTTATAGCAAAGGCATTGAAAACATCTGTGCCCATTACCTTTTTCACCTACCCAATTGCAATATACAGAAAAAATAGCATTGCAATTGAGACGTCATCTCACACAGATTGAAAAATTTTTACCTTTTCAAAGAAATAAATATGGAACTATATAGGTTATAACTATATAGGTCTAGGTAGGTAAATATGTATGTAAGTTATCAGCTTTTCTTGAATGAAGTCTCTGGAAATTGAAGAATATCAAGCTTACCAATTTATAATATTACATTCTATACCTTGATATAAATTAGTGCCGACTGCGAATTTTGATCTCAAGATTCTACAGAAACAGTCAGATTGTTTATGTAGGGTGCATTTATGCACCGAAGTGGGCTACTTAAATTATATAGGAGCGCAAGACACTCCCAATTTTTATATTTCACACATTCTACTACCTTTTCCACTACAACTAATTAAAATGAAAATCCCTATACTATGAACTCACAACAAAATTAATTATCAAACAAACAGTGATAGTAATTAGAGAACAACTCCGTTATGCTTATTTTAATACAAGTTCTAACTAGAGATTTACCTATAGAAGTATATATAATAGAGTTTTATATCCAAAGATTATCTCTATAAAGTCAACTTATTCAAATAATATTTCAGACTTCCCATAGAGAGATGCAATTGAGACACAGTCTCAAACATATTATCAAAAAAGATCACTATGTCAAACAAAAACAAAACTTTTTTAATAACACAGTGATGTTCAACATATAACAGAATTTTTTAATATATAAAAAAACATGGGGTTGAGTTTATATAAAAAAAATGTACAATGTTTGATGTTCTGTGTAAAAAAATTGTTATACACACAGGGAGCAAGTTAAAATCCCAGAACCTAAACCCCAAGAAGAATAGTAATATCATAATTAAAGAGAATAAACGTGCAAAGTTTGACACCGATTGCAAAAAGTTTATTTTACATCTAAACGAACAAAAGTAAGTAGTTGTGTATGAATCCTAGTACAACGTCTATGTTGCATTGACGATAGCCATGTAATCTAAACTCTTTTTGTTAACAGGTAGTAATTACTCAGGTGGATAGGCTGAAGGCTGAAGGTAAAGCTTAAAAGCAAAAAGGCTTTAGCTTTTGCTTTTTGCCCTTAGCCAGTTCACTTAAAAGGCTTTATGCTTTTACCTTCAGCCTTCAGCCTATTCACTGGAGTAGCTACAGCGGATAAGACTTAAGAAATTGCACCAGTCATTAGAACAATGACTATGTACTAGTTATATATTAAGGATACAGAAATCATAAAATGAGATCCCCACAAAAACTAATTTTATCTCTTCTAATTATATATGCTATAACGAGCACGGCAGGATATGTAATATATTCTCTGAACAAAGCCGACAGGGTTACGCTTCCAGCTAAAGAAGTTGACTGGAGTGTAATTCCGGAGAAAGAAACGGATATAAGCAAAACCACGCCGACTACAACCTCAAACTTAAAGATAGGAATAGCACTCATCTCCGCGGCATTAGTTTTTACAATAATAATCAGTATATATTTTACAACGCGTTTATCCGGCACCATCAGCAAGCTGGATCATACCATTACAAATGTCAATATTGGAGAAGCGAAAGAATTTCACAAGGCGCGGGAAAATAGTGAGACCGACAAACTTATTAACACGCTAAATAAATTGGTGCAAGATTTCAGAATAAAAAACAAGCAAACAGAAGATATATTACTAAAATATAAAATAATAATAGATAACATTTCGGACCTTGCGTATATATGCGACGCGAACGGAAACATAATTTTTGTCAATAACGTATTCGAAAAATTAACAGGGAAAAAACCTGAAGACTTTATCGGCAAGCCATTTCTTCCTCTTTTCGATACAGATGTTTTAGAGAAAGCTGTAGATGCATATACAAGAAGATTATCCGGCGAGATTAATCCCGTGGAATTGCGTTTCAAGAGCACGGGAAAGATATGCGAGTATAAAAGTATTCCTTTAAGGAATGAAAAAACTGATATTATTGGTGTTGTTGGTATAGCACGAGATATAACCAGCCAAAAAGAGGCTCAAAAGAAAGCAATGCTGGCCGAATTTTTCCTTAATCACCTTTTAGATTCGATTTTCTGGATTAGGAAGGACGCACGTATCATCAACGCCAATAAAGCGGCGGCAACTATTCTTGGATACACTAAAGAGGAGTTGATGACATTAACGTTCCACACTATAGATAAAACGTTAAAGGCTGAATACTGGGAAAAAGATTGGGAACGATTAAAAGAAAAGAAACATACTGTATTTGAATCACGCCATATAACAAAAGATGGCATAGAATTTCCTGTAGAAATAACATTCAACTATCAGCTGTTTGACGGAGATGAGTATAACCTTGCATTTGTACGTGATATTACTGAACGTAAACTAGCTGAAGAAAAACTGCTCATAAGTGAAGCACGCCTAAATGAAGCACAAAGTATTGCCCATCTGGGAAGTTGGATCTGGAACATGCTTGAAGATAAGGTTGAGGGGACAGAGGAATTCTTTAATATTTGCGGTATAGACAAAAGCAAATTAAAGACCTTTAGTGATTCTATGAACACTATCCATAAAGATGACAAGGTGAAAGTTCAATTGTTTGTAAAAGAATTATTACAAAACGATACAGGTGAAGAGGCTCCTTCGGGAATTGAACACCGAGTAACCAGACCTGACGGAACAGAACGGATCGTTTATGAACGTGTCAAAGTAAAATATAATGACAAAAGGATTCCCGTATCCTTAGTGGGAACAATTGAAGATATAACCGAACGTTCAAAGATGCAAGCTGAAATTCTAAGATCACAAAAACTTGAATCTGTTGGTGTCCTCGCCGGAGGGATAGCACATGATTTCAACAATATCTTAACCGTAATCCTTGGGAACACTAACTTGGCTGCGGTACATGCAAAATCTAATGATAAAGTTTGTAATATTCTAAATAATGTGGAGAAAGCTTGCCTACGTGCTAGAGATTTGACGTTTCAGCTACTTACGTTTTCAAAAGGTGGAGAACCGGCAAAAAAGATAACATCTGTGGCCGACCTAGTTAAAGAGTCTGTAGAAATTGCCCTTAAAGGTTCAAATGTAAAACCAGAAGTGATAATTGATCCTGACCTGTGGACCGCAAATGTTGACGAAGGCCAAATAAATCAGGTAATTAATAACCTGGTAATTAATGCTCAACAGGCCATGCCAGAGGGTGGCATATTAACAATTAAAGCCAGAAACATTAATGAAACAGAATCAAAAGACATTGCAATGTTAAACCCGGGAAGATATATATCTATTTTAATTAAGGATAGAGGAGTTGGGATACCAAAGAACCTTATTCCAAAAATATTTGACCCATATTTTACCACAAAAGAGAAAGGCAGTGGACTCGGACTTGCCAGTTCATACTCTATTATCAGAAATCACGGCGGAATTATTAAGGTTAAATCCGAAGAGAAAAAAGGTACTACTTTTTATGTATACTTACCAGCGTCAGAAGCACCTGTCCACAAGCCTACTGTTGAGAAAAAGAATAATTTATCCGGATCAGGAAGGATACTGTTAATGGAAGATGAAGAGATGATCAGAGATATGGTTCATACCATGTTAACCACAATTGGTTATTCTACTGTTTGCATCTGTAACGGAGATGAATTATTATCAACGTACAAAGATGCAGCAAACACAAAGAAACCATTTGATGTTGTTATTATGGATTTAACCATACCTGGTGGAATGGGCGGCAAGGAGGCAATAAAAAGGTTACTAGAATTTGATCCTGCAGCAAAATCAATTGTTTACAGCGGATACTCTAATGACCCCATACTGGCAAACTACAACGAGTATGGATTTAAAGGCGTAATGCATAAACCATTTGTTATTGAAGAAATTAACGAGGTATTAAAAGAAGTACTCAATTCCTAAACATATCTACGTGAAAAGTAACACTTTTCACTTTTCACTTTTCACTTTTCACTTTTCACTTTTCACTTTTCACTTTTCACTTTTCACTTTTCACTTTTCACTTTTCACTTTCCAACTCTTCTCTTAACTCTATAATCCTGGAATATATATCATCCGTAGCTTTCAAAATAGCATCATAACTGTCACATTTATGACTATTTCGTTCAAGTTTAATAGGTTGGCCAAACTTGACCCTGGCGTTATGCCTGAACAAAATGTCTGAAATAACCCTCTTTTTATGCTCTGTTCCGTTTATATAAGCAGGTATTATAACCGCCCCTGTACGCATAGCCAACATTGCCGCTCCTCTTTTAAGAGCCCGCCTGTTACCATCCACAGAGATCCCTCCCTCAATAAATACGCCCAAAAGTTTACCCGCCCTTAATAGTTTAATAGAAGCCTTTGTCGCACCAACATCCTGCTTATCTCTGTCCACAGGAATACATTCCAAGAGCTTAAACAATCTCCAGAGGAGAGGAATATTTGAATACTCCTTCGCCATCAAAAACGTTGGACACCGGTATCTTACGGCAGCGACAAGAACGGCAGGGTCAATCATTGATGTATGATTCGCAACCAATATTGCCGAACCAGTTTGAGGAACGGTACACTTGCCTACTACCTTTAGATTATACCAGCCCTTACACAAGAGTTTATTAAGGTTCATAAGAACCGCATATAAAAACTTGTTTAAGAGCTTATAACACTTATTCTCGTTGCCCTGCATATAACAGCCCCGTCAACTCTTTTCAATGTTAATACTTTTGCAAATTTTCAATATCCAGTAGTCAGAAGTCTGAATTCAGGATAAAGCTTAGTCATCAGGTTAAATTAGTCGACATCTTTCCAGTTAAATTTAAGTTGCTTAACCGCAATTTATCATAAGCTTTTTTATACTCATATGTTACGTTTAAGCAAAAATAAACATTTTGCCAAGCAATTAAATGAAAATATCATAACGCGGCAAATCCACAACCAAAAGGCTAGATGTTGGATACTGGATATTGGTAATTTGTTAAGACGTCAGATAAAAAGAGACAAACTCAATTTAAGATATAACATTTTAAGGTGTCGGAATAAATTATCAAGCATCGAGTATCAAGTAACCAGTAACTATACCGATGCAAATAGCGTAACAATATTCTGAATACACTGAATAGTTAGATACTTTTATCTAATTCGCTGGTCAACTTGATAATCTCCTCCACATCTAACGTTTCCCCCCTGACCGTCGGATTGATGCCCACTTTTTCTAAAACTGGTAGTATAAGTTCATTGCCAACCGATCCTTTGTATAAAACTTTCAACGAGTTGCAAATCGTTTTTCGTCTCGACATAAAAATGGTTTTTACAATATTCCTGAACAGGTCATAATTCGAGATAGGCGTCATCTTCTCCTTATTATAAAGAACAAGCTTTACTATAGAAGATTCTACTTTAGGACTGGGCCAAAAGACATCAGGAGGAAGATGTTTTAACACCTCGATTTTACAAAAATACTGTGATATCACAGATAGTATGCCATAATCCTTTGTTCCAGGCCTGGCAGACAATCGGTTTGTAATATCCTTTTGAAGTGTTAACACCATCAACTTTAATGGAAAATCACTTTCAAGGAGATTTATAATTAGTGGGGTGCTTATATTATATGGAAGATTCGCAATGACTTTCAGGTCTAATCCGACACATTCTCTACCAGAACCTGAAGTATGTAACAGCCTTTCAACAATGTTAATAACGTCAGGTTCCAGGTGCGATTTATTTATTATCACATCTTTATTTATAAAGATGATGTTTTCATGCCCCTTTGCTACTTTTTGTGCAAATGCGTAGAGTCCATTGTCTATTTCAACAGTAACAACACTCCTGGCTTTCTCCGCAAGAATGGTAGTAAGTGCTGCAGTTCCAGTACCTATTTCAAGAACAACATCATTTTCATTGGTCTCACCTGCCTTAACAATGAATGTCAGAATGTTTTGGTCTATTAAGAAATTTTGACCAAATCTCTTGTTTGGCCTAATATTGTTCTTAAAGAGTTCCGGCTTCAGCCATGAGATAGTTTGGGGAAATGTTATATGATCACCCATCAATTTCTCACACACACAAGACCAAGGTCTTCAATCATTTGACGATCTTCACTTGCCGGCCTTCCCTCCGTTGTAAGGTAGTTTCCAATCATAGTACTGCTGGCTCCAGCATAAAACATCCAGCTTTGCAGATCACGCAGGTTTGTCTCACGTCCACCAGCCACCTTTATCTCTTTATCTGGTAATATAAATCGAAAGAATGCAATAGTCTTCAGTATCTCCATAGGCTTTAACGAAGGATTCTTTGCCAGAGGAGTACCAGGAATATGATTTAAAAAGTTTAATGGAACTGTATCCACATCTACCTCTCTAAGTGTAAAGGCAAGATCAATAACATCATCCATCTTTTCCCCTATACCAAAAATACCACCGCTGCACACCTTTAATCCAGCCTTTTTTGCGTTATTCAAAGTTGACAGCCTATCATCATAAGAATGTGTAGTACATATTTTTTTGAAATGATTCCTTGATGTTTCAAGATTATGGTTCACCTGTTTTATGCCGGAAGATGCCAGTTGTAACGCCATCTCCTCTGAAAGACAACCAATGGAAGCATGTAGTGGTACCCCTGAGGAACTGGAACTCTTTTTTACAAGACCACAAAACTTCTCAAAGTCATTCTCTCGATCCAACAGATCACCACGTCGAGCTAAACTGTTTAAACTATACCCGCTTGTAACCAACCCTAGAGAATCTGCTCCATCCTCACAAGCTTGTGATATGGTATTTGATATCTCTTCTTCTCCCACCAATGGAAAGGACTTTGTTTCCGTTTTGTAAAAATCTGATTGTGTACAAAATGTGCAATCCTCTGTACAACTTCCCTGCTTTGCGCTAAGGATAGCACACAAAGACACCTTATCACCCAGATATTTGAACCGTATTTTGTTTGCCCAGTATAAGAGATCATATATCTCCTCACCCTCAACAGATAAGAGTTGTGCGGCGTCTTTACGGTTGATCTCCTTCTTTTCTAACGATTTATTTGCTATTAGCGCTATATCATTATCCATTCTTTCATCCAAAAAAAAATATACAGAATTCAGTAGCCAGAATTCAGAATATAGTGATTTTGCTGATAAATATTTGGTAGCGTTGTCAATAAGAGACCTGAAAAAAGCTATCCAGAAATAGTATTTTTAATAATTATAGATATCCAAATAATGCTTAATATAAAATATATTGTTTATCGCTTAATATGTTTGCTTGTAAAATTATCAATAAG
>JAIQZO010000099.1 GCA_021777055.1 Candidatus Anammoxibacter sp.
GCTAGAGACGTGTAAACTAAAAGGCAATAAGCTTGTAGATTTTCTACAAAATGTCTTGGTAACTCCAGACAATCAACTTCACAAAATCACAAAATCGCTACTTGACACCTCATAATCTGCATTAGGCAGCTTAACTGTTACGGCTGACCCTATGTAGCTTCTAAATTGTATTTTCTGTTTTCTGGGTCTGACCCTATGTAGCTTTCCTGTTTTCTGGGTCTGACCCTATGTAGCTTTCTATGTAGCTTCTGACCCTATGTAGCTTTTTGACCCTATGTAGCTTTTAGTTGCTGCATTCCCCAATATGTTATAATTTTATTCATGTAGATTTATATGGACAACTGTTGCTTAAATAGACCATTTGATGATCAGACAGATATTCGTATCCACTTGGAGGCAGAATCAATTAAAGCAATCATTTCTCTATTTGATCAACAGAAATGGATATTAATAAGCAGTCAAGTACTTGAATTTGAGATTTCAAATACTTATGACATCTTACGAAGAAATAATCTTCTTGCAATTATTCAATTAGCCTCAGAAACTGTTGAGGTAATAAACAAGCTTAGGTTGTTGACTTAATTAGGTTTATGCAGCAATTTGACAAAGGGCATGGTAATTACACGAAAGATCGCCAATAATGGCAAAACGAATATACTGTTGATAGGATATTCGATAAAATCAAGCAGAAAACAAAACAATGACATCACGTTTCTAGTGCTTACTTGAGATAATAAATGATATTAAACAAAACCAGCGGATTGACTATTGTAAAAGCATTCTGCTACGAAAATATTATTGGTAACTTATGTAATTAAGCACTAGAATGAAGTACATGGAAAATGAAAAAAACTGTTAAGCTTAATGATGTTATTGCTAGATCAATAACAACCAAGGAAGAAAAAAAATTATTTGAACAAGAACTTTTAATAAACGAAATAGCTAAAAATGTTGCTGACATGAGAAAGGCCGCTAAACTTCCCCAAGAAAAACTTGCGAAAAGAGCAGAAACTACACTGGAAGTTATATAATGATTAGAGATGGCAAAAACAACCCGTATACCATCTTTAGGACTTTTGTCGTGTATAGCACAAGCTGCTGGCCGTGAATTGCATCTTTCATTTTAATTAACTTTATTCCAATAGTTAATTAATGTAGGTTACGCCTTTTTCCCTAGACCGCAAACACGCATTGATTAACTAACAGTCAAAAGTTCATCAATGCGTGCTTGATGAGACAAAAGAGCTTTTACGATCTTTAATATCTTGCAATTCGATTTTTAGTAATTTGAAAGCACAGCATATTGAAGACAAATATGTATGTCCTTCCGGAAGATCATAACGGTTAATACAACCTAATATTTTATCAAATTTGTCCATGTTAGCTATTTAGCATATTACATTGGACAGGTCAATACATACATTACAAAGAAACATTATGGATTTGAAGCTGAATATATCGTTATATGATAACGATATACATAAAAAAGATAACGTTCCGAAAAGGGATGGTTTAATAGAAGAATTTAAATCACATAGCAAACATCATGAAGTCTTAATTGTCGGCATTGATGACAAAGAAAAACCTGATTATACAGAGTGGTTAATTGCTGGATATAATACTAAAGGTAAGTTTGAAAAAGTAATCCTTGATAGTACGGAAAATAAATTAATTCGTTTGTTGAAGAAGGCGCAATCGGAAGAGAATAAATATAAAAACAACTGCCGTAAGCTGTCAGAAATTGATGATGCTCAAGAGAGAGAACTAACGCAAGAAAAACTAACCAGCAAATTTGAGGCTATGCATCAATCAATTAAAAATGCTAGCGTTGTGTTAACCACAAAATATATAAATGCTAGTCGCTATATAGAAAATCCAGATTTTGCCTTTATTTTTACTGTGAGCTTAGACGGTAAATTTGATATATCTGAGCAAATTGTAGCCGAACATAAAAAAGGTTGTACAAAAACCAATAGAAAAAATAATGAAATAAAATATAGGCTACCACGTACTACCTATTATGAAGAAAAAGACAAGATCTTCTACAATCTCCTAAACGGTGATTGCAATGAGTGCCGGAGGGAAGGAAAATGCGCAACGGGGATTCCTCCGTTCGTATATGAACCAATAAAAGAGAAAGAATTAGGAAACTTTATATCACCGGCATTTATCAATAAGTCTGTATTAGGAACATGGGGATTTACAACAGGACACGATGACAGTCGGAACAAGTTATTCATTAAAGCATTAAAACGGTATTACGAAGAGGGCGGACATGTCTATACAGAAATAAAGAATAACCCTCCAATATTAAATGAAGAGTATTTTGAGAAAACCTATATTTATAGCAAAAACTATGACACTATGGAACCTATATGTGTCGAGGATATTCATCATTTCACACAAACACTATCCGTATTTGTTACATTATTTTCTACCGGTTCATTGAGCATCAGGGTAGAAACACAACCAGAAACAGCAGTTCGATTACATCCTGATCAAATAATTCATTTAATAAAGTTCCCTAACCTCGCCATAGACAGACGAGACCTAACTATTAACCAACATTGTGAAGTTCAACGGCGCAAAGAATCTACTGACAAATATCATCCTCGCAAAGTTAGTGGGTTTTTAAATATATATACCCACGAATTAGCCGGTCATGTCTTTAATGACTTTTTTACATGTCTTAAGGACCCTAAGCATAAAGAATATGCGGACATACTGCACATAACCAGAATTAAGCCCGAAACCACAAAGGATCATAATTTACTATCTGATAGATATTCATTGGGAGAATACACAAAAAAAGAGGTGATGGTTGAAATACAACACGTGCCCGATTTATCGGATTTTAGTGAACAAGTATCTTATTATGAGAAGAGAGATAGAAAATATCTAATATATAAAGGTGATCTTTTAGATAGTGATAAGAAAAAAATTTATGAAAGCTACAAATATACAAGTCATCCTAATGCTAATAAAACAAAAACCACCGAAGAAAAGAGGAAACTTCTTGAATCGCTTGCAATGATGTTCAGCATATTATCGCGAAATATATGCGAAAATCAGGATGATTGCCCATTAAAAGATAACGAGAGCATGAATTGTCCTCTTCTCAAAGATGAAACTTTTAAAAATTTATTGGAAGATTCCATAGAACTCACCCCTGCGAACAAAGAAGACAAACGTAAAGAAATTTTATCCAAAACTTGCGAACATTATGGATCTCTTTGGAAAGGCCCATTATATGTACATCCTTATATAGCTATTAAGTTTAATAAATTTCCTCCCGGCAACAAATATATAAAGAAAGATGTCTTGTCTGATCATGCTATACGAGTATTGACTGCGATAGTAACACAAACATATGCATTGGAAGAACATTTAAATATTCCAGGAGCAGATGACAATAATAGTGATTATTTATTGCGAAGGTCTATTTCGCGAGGAAATCAAGATGCTATATTTGTAGAAAAACGAGCCTTAATTGTTGCTGGTAATCGTGATAAAAGCCGCGCATTAGACACACCATATCATAGTATCTTATTTTGTATGGAATCTATTTTTGCAACACAAAAATCAGTTAGTAACTTTAATAAGGAGTTAGAAGAGAACATATCATGGCGCATAAATAATATGTTGACAGATGCAAATGTTACTCAATGGCAATACTTTAAACCTAATATACCACAATGGTTTATTATAGGTTGTGCAGTATTAAGCATTGTAGACTGTTGTGTCCCTTTATGGATAGAAGCAGAACATATCGTTATGTCTATTTGTATTGCTGCCTTTTTTACTGCGGTGTACTGTACAAGCCCATTGTTTGTGGAATTCCGCTACATCGCTAAATTTTGGGAATTACTTAACAGAGCTAGAACTTTATCACCATGTGAAGATTTTTCTTCTAATATTGAACCGTCTTTAAAATCAGAAAGTGCGTATAAAGCGTCAGAGATTGCGAAGGGTTTCGGATTAAATATATTAGTTGATACGGTCCATAACAGAATGGATAATTATGGCCATTTTCTTAAAAACCACCATGCATCTCTTAATAGTAAGATAACCCTGGCATTTACAATCATGATTTTATTAGCAACTGGGGCGGGCATCTATATTGGAATAGATAGACATAATAAGAAGAAACATGAACGTGATAGAACCACGATTGTCAAGATGGTCTCGTCATGTTTTGATCACACACCTAACGATGAGCCAACTGACACTGACCCAATTGAAACAAGTAATCCGAATGAAGAGCCTCCCGATATTAGTGCACAAAAAGCCACCAAAAAAGTAATGAGTTCTGAAAAGCCAAAAGGCTATCAGAAGTGGGAGGATAACGAAATCGATCTTATAAGGCACTAATTTGTTTTATCGATAAAAATTAATTTTATTCCCTTTGGTGAGTCTGTTTTTAGAAAAATTAAATGTATTAGATTTTAAGGCTATTTAAGTTTCGTTATAAAACAGCAGGGGTTCCTCGGTTATATTTGTACGATGTAACCAGTAGTTATCTTGAAGGGGCAGAAAATGAGTTAGGTGATTGAGGTTATAACCGTGACGGTAAAAAGGGCAAGAAGCAAATAGTTATAGGGCTTTTAACAGACGAAGAGGGAGTCTCTGTATTCATAGAAGTGTTCAAAGGCAATACAGCAGATCCTACTACATGTTTAAACCAGATAAAAAAACTGGCGGAGCGATTTAACATAAACGAAGTAACAATAGTGGGTGACAGAGGCATGATAAAAAGCGGCCAGATCAAACAACTCAAAGGAGCTGCCTTTAATTATATTACGGCAATAACAAAAAAGCAGATAAACACCTTAATAAAAAAAGGCATAATACAACTTGAGTTGTTTGAGGAAAAAATATGCGAAATAGAAGACAATGCAGTAAGATATATTTTGCGACGAAATCCAATAAGGGCGCAAGAAATAGAAACGGCAAGAGCTGAAAAGGTAGAAAAGGTTCGGTTGTTAGTAAAACGAGAGAACGAGTATTTATCTGAGCACAAAAGGGCAAAGGTCTCAGTTGCCAAGGCAAAAGTAGAAGTTGTGATAGATAAATTTAGATTGTCTGAAGTTATTAAGTTAGTAAACCACCAGCTATGCTGGTGTGACTAAATAAGGCTATGCCGTGTAGTGCGAGAATATGACTTCAACGTTTTTCTTTTAAGTTGACTTTGTTATATTTGAATGCAGCTATTGAAAGAGAGAAAAGAGCTCTTCCTTGAGTTTGCAATGTCTAAACATGCAAATAAAGAAACAATAGAAATTGTTAAAAAAAGATTGACGAAGATATGTCTGCGGCTTGAAAGTAGGCCTTATAGTTAAAAGTAAACAAAATAAATAAATTCAAGTAATCGTAACCGGTATATTTAAGCGTTACACCATGATTGAGATATGAATCTCTATTACCCCCTTTTAGGGGGTTTCCTCAAGCCACCAGCTATGCTGGTGGTCAATGACTGTTCATGAACTTCAGGAGTTGTGGTCGGAGCTTGATATGACGGTAGAGGAGGGTATAACAGAACTTTCAACTATAAGCAACAATGAGGTAAATATAGGTGAAGTTACGTACAACCAAATACCGCAACCAAGAGTCCTGGGCAAAAAACTCCTGTCTTTGGCCAAGGTCACATTGCCGGATGCGTTACCATGTCGCAATATTAATGTGTCCACGAGGGAAAAACTTGGTGAACGGCGAAAAACTGCTATAACGTAAAGACTTACAACAATATCTTGCTCGGTAATTGCTGGAACATCTGATTAAACACTAGAGGAGCTCAACTCCTTCTCTTCTCTCAAATAGGCATATACTTCCGTATCTCTACCTCGCCAAGCGCAGCAGGGGATTTACCAAACGTTCTAGCATACAGTTCCATTTGCATTATATATGATTTTACTGTCTTTTCACTTAAATTTCTTAACTTCATCTCCTTCAACATACGTTCTCTTAATACCCCCTTCTTTTACCTCCTTTAGTTTGACTACAAAGATATAATTTTAAACTGAAGGAAAGATAGTTGATCACAGAGAATTTGTCCAACTTTTATAGAGACATTACAAGATTGTCAAATACTAATCACGGTATGGTTCAATTTCTGCTCGGATTAATTGTAATAAGATGAACTTAAGTTGGTGCTGTAATGTTACGTCAACCTCTTTTATTTCCTATTAAATGGAAATTACTGTTGCTAACCCGAATATCTTTGGGCATAATTTACTATGCTGCACACTCCCCTTGGGGTAAAGGTTTCAAAGGGAGGCCTATTGACAATCCTCTATTGGTGTCTAAGCGAAGACATTTGGGGCGGGTGATTTAAAACAGTTTGTTTCTTTAAAAGGCTAAATTTATAGTATAGGAATTTTCATTTTAAGATTCAGATAGTTGTTTCTTTTCTAATCGAATCAAACCTGAAGGTTTGAGTTACATTTCGTAACTCAAGGCTTTAGCCTTGATGATGTATGTGGAGAGATATCCGTTTGCCATAGGAGGTGCTTCTCTTTGGAGATTCTAGTCCGCCGTAAGCACTAAATTTAACTAATATTATTACAAACGAGAAAACATATTGTGAACAAGTCCATTACAAATTCAATATTTATATTCATTGTCATTATTGTTTTTTCTAGATTAGCATATGGGGCAGATCGGTCAGATTCATCAACTTCGTTATTAGATGACTTATCCAATGATTCTGTTACGAATTCTTTTGGTATTTACCAAATTGCCTGGAATCCTGCTCAGTTTAGGAGAGAGCTTGACAAGAATCTATCTATTCTCAATGGGAAGCCTTCAGTGGTTATGTTTTATAGGGATATAAGCTACGATAGGGGATTTCCATCTTCTTATGCGGAAATTATTGATAATACAGACACCATTCCTATGATATCATGGGAATGGTGCGTTTGGGGTAGGGATGGAGATTATTTGAGTGATATTTTGAAAGGCAGATTTGATGCTTACTTTGCTAGGTGGAGTAGTGATTGCAAAAAATGGGGGAGGCCGCTGTTTATTCGGCCAGGGTTTGAGATGAATGGTAACTGGTTTTCATGGGGTGGTAAGCCCGAAAAATTTAAGGTTGTTTGGAAACATATTTATAAACTGTTTAAAGATAGCGGTTGTGATAACGCAATATGGGTATGGTCACCTAACTATAGATCGTCACCTGACAAAGATTGTAATCGCATGGAAGAGTATTATCCTGGAGATGAATTTGTGGATTGGGTTGGGCTTGATGGTTACAATTGGGGTGATGAAAATCCTAAAAGACCATACTTTAAATGGGAGACCTTTGATGATATTTTTAGTGGACCATTAAAGAGAATTGGCAAACTTGCTCCAGAGAAACCGATTATGATATCTGAAACAGGGTGTGCTGAAAGCGATTCAAATAGTAAAGGGAAATGGATTGACAGCCTCTTTGTCCACGTAAAAAAAATGCCGAGGCTAAAGCTCTTTATATGGTTTAATTATGACAAACGAGGCGAAGGTGAAAAGGATTGGAGGATTAATTCATCAACTGAAGCGCTAAGTGCATTTAATAAAAACCTAATTAGAAATGACATGTACTAAACACTATCATTTCTTTAATGAATTGAATTTGTCCTCATATTGTAGTATGGTCCACACAAAAGATGCATGGCTCCATGTGAGAGGTGAAACTGAGAGCGGAGAACCGTTTACAGGGTGTACCTGCTCTGCAAACACACCGGAAGGAAGCGCATTTTTCGCGCACCATTCTATATAAGGAATGGCCTTGTGAAGTTCAGGA
Source organism: Candidatus Anammoxibacter sp. (assembly GCA_021777055.1). Taxonomy (GTDB): domain Bacteria; phylum Planctomycetota; class Brocadiia; order Brocadiales; family Anammoxibacteraceae; genus Anammoxibacter_A. The sequence goes on from JAIQZO010000099.1 coordinate 7,781, forward strand.
AGACTTTCTGCACTGAGTATATAATACTCTGCCAACCAAAGCGTTGAGATAAACCAGGGGTTGCCGGGAATCTCTTCAGGACTATCTTCAGGACTATGATAACCATCATTCTGGTATCTGGCACAGCCTTCAACAGAGGAATTAAGCCATAATTGCTGACGTATTGCCTCCATTGTTTCAACCATATGCGGATCTTTTGGGGGCAATACTCCCAGGATAACGAGTGCGGATAAACTGACATCGATTACTTCATCAAGTTCATAGCCTTTGCCTTTTCTGTAACCGGATCGGGCGTATCTCTTCAGTCCCTTGTGGTAGAGATGCTTAGTAATTCCCCCTTTTATCTCTTCCGCAGTTTTGTCATATTTTTCTGACAATGCGGCGTCCTGAAAAAGCCTTGCAAAATTCGCTGCGGCCCTGAGACCTGCTATTACTGAAGCTACAGTATATGTGTGCACTCCAAAACGCTCTTCCCAGAGATCATAACATGGAATGGGCAGTTTCGTATCAGGATCGCGGTTGGTTACCATAAAGTCAGCAGACTTTTTAATAAGCGTATCATAGAAAGGTCTGATGAAATCTATGTCTTTAGAACTCTCATAGTGTATCCATAGTGCCCAAAGAATCAAAGCAGTAGAATCCTCCTGTATCGGGAGAACGGCTTTTCCATCCACCATCCAAGGGTGCCAGTTGCTGGCCAGTGATCCATCAGGATTGTAACGCTGGTAAAGATATCCTTCCTCTGATAAAGCTCTAGCACAAAAGTCGTAAAATTTCTCACATACATGCGTGTAACCGGCCTTTGCCAATGCCGCGGCCACAAAAGCTCCATCGCGTCCCCACATGTAGGAATATGTATCTCTTGAAAAACGAACTATATCAGAATCATTTGCAGCGGTAATTGCACCCCTGTTATCTATCTGGGTCCTTAAAATCAGCAGACTGCGGTTGTATATGTTAATAACAGATTTTGGCAAATCTCCAAAGGACCTGGATTCTTTCGTAACCCACGCCTTCCAGTAATCAGATGTGCGTTTGATCAGTAGTTCCGGTGTTTTCTCTATTACCTTCCGGTTAAGTTGTTCCACTTCATTATAATGCGTGCCTGCTGCAATCCAGTAATAAGCTGTGGTTTTTCCTCCCGGTGGCACGTGCAACCATATTCCAACTGCAGAGTCCGCAGAACCACATGAAATTTGGTTTCCGTTAAGTATTCCGCGCTCTGCGTTATTCCATATTTCTTCCCTAACCGGAGTCTCCTTGTCGCAACAAGCATAATGATTTACGCCATACTTTCCGGACTTGTAACAATTAATTAGAAAGTAACGATTATCCTTGTAGTGGATGATGGTGTTGGTCCGTGGATCAAAATAGGCCGTATCTCCGATATCATAGCCATAAAGATGGAAGTCGTGACAGAAAAAGAGCTTTACCTGACGTTCCTTCTCCTTCAGATTTGTAACCTCAATCTTCTTAATATATACATTCAATTCCACATCAACCACGTCATGGCAACGCAGCTCCAGACCTAGGGATCTGTTTTTCAGGAAAACATTAGTAACGAGGCTGTCATCGTGATATCGTAAATCTTTTTCCCATTCCGGACCCATCCAGGAGCAGTGCCCAACCACCCACACTCCAAACCGGAAAGGATCTCCTTTTGAATGGTTCTCTTGTCCTATATAGGGGAAATACACATCCCTAATCTGATAATCTAAATCAAAATTTAAAAGAAAATTACCGTTGCTTACCGGGATGTCTTTGGGCATAATTTACTATGCGGCTTGCGCCCCATGGGGTAAAGGTTTCAAAGGATGGACGATTGGCAATACTCTACGGGTGTCTAATGTTTTATGACTGCCGATTATCTGATGATATAATTCTGAATAGTTAAAGGCCATACTAGTTATGGAGAAATGATTCTGTACATGTCTCCTGCATTCGCGGGGATCAATATTATCTATTCGATTGACTGCTTCAATCATGGCATCTATAGAATCTACCACAAAACCAGTTTCCCCGTCTACGACTATTTCAGGAACAGCGCCTCTATTTAATGCCACGACCGGTGTGCCGCATGCCATTGATTCTACAAGGACAAGCCCAAATGGCTCACCCCATTGTATAGGGAATAACGTAGCTCGCGCATGCCTGTACCAATGTTTTTTATGCTCGCTGCTGATCTCTCCAATGTAGATAATCTGTTTGTCGCTGTCAAGTAATGGTTTTATTACCCTCGCATAATAGTCTTTATCCACCGGATGTTTGCCTACGTCAGCGAAGAGGTCGATAGAATTTTTGAGGTCAGCATAAAACTCTCTGTCAGCAGGTTTGTTCTGGACACAGCCGGCAATGATAAGCTTGGAACCTGTTTTTTTTGCAATTTCTATGGCCTTGTCCTGCCCCTTGTCACTGGTTATCCTGCCGATAGAGAATAAATAGCTTCCTTTATCCGGATGCTCTTTTACTGGATATTCTTTAACGTCAATTCCGTGGTAAACAACATCTTTTGTTTTCACCAGGTCATTATACTGCATTTTTTGATATTCACTTATTGCAGCACAGTATACCAGGGGAGCAGCCAGAAGAGGATTACACCAGCGCTGGTAAGCCCCTCCCAAGGAGCTGTCTTTTGCGGATACGTGAAGGGTCATTACGATAGGTATCTGCATTCTGAACGCACTGTCATGCATGAACTCAACTGCCTTTGGATCATGAGTGTGTATGATGTCAATGTCACCTTTACTCGCCCTGTGCAATGCATTTGAAAGGTGCACATTAATGGTATTGCGCTTTTCAGTTGTGTTATTGCTCCAATAATCACCTATGCTCTTGTCAACAGTTACGTGGTGTTCCCCGAAGACGATGGAATCACCTGAACAGGCAACTATCGACTTGTGGCCTATATAATCGAGTCCTTTATCTATGTTATGGATGATCGTTTCAATGGGGCCATAACCAAGGTCTGGTCCAATTGGCTGGTTAAGTGTTGCTACATGCAGCACTGTCAGTTTTTCATGCTTTATGCTTATCATCATTATGCGTCACTCCATGTTAAAGCCTGTTGTTCTTCCAGAAGTCTTTTAGTTGCTTCTGGATATATGTTTACTACGTCGTTTCAGCATAGTCGTACTCAATCTTTTGAAAACAACATTTGCATTCAATATGAGTGTCTCCTTGCCGAAGACTCGGTAAAAAACCACTTTCCTCTAAACGTAATCCAAGTTTTGACGACTGTATAATATCTTGAAAATTTGTGGTAAAGATTTTAAATTCTTTATCATTACCACACTTGGGACATATAAAAAATGTGTCCATCTCTACCTTCTTTCTTATGAATCTTGTTTGAAGCAAAGAATCCACCCGCATAGCATCTGAATTTGTAATATGATGCAGGCCTTCTGCTTAAAGCATAGGTACATTTACTTCATTGACAAAATGACTCTTCTTCTTTTTTACTGTAAGCGCATCAGCGGCTGAATATGCTTCTGTTTTTTCTAAATGAGAAAAGCATGCTACCTCTTTGAAATTGTTATCGAAAACTTTCCAAACAACTTTTTTTCGAGTTATAGACTTAGTTGTTTTCTTGGCAGATGTTGCTTTTTTCTTTTCTGCTTTCACTGTTTTACCTTTAACCGTTTCCTCTACTTTACTCTGGATTTCTTCTTTTTCGGATAATATTTTTTTTACCATGGGAGGCTCCTATTTTGTAGTTTAAAAAAAGCACCTATCCTAATCGGTTTTCTCAAATACAGGTAAATGAAGAAACTGCCAATATGTGGTGCGTCAATTAGTATGTTTAAGGTAGACAAAAAAATTATTTTGCATTCATTATGCAAATTTAGTTTATTGTGTTCCGTAGTCATTAAGGTGTTCTGAAAGGTAGTTATAAATACCGATCCTTTTTTTCAACTCATATATTTGTTTGAGTCTTGTAACATTCTTTTTCACTTTTACATTTACATTTATTGGTATGCGTTTCTATTCCAAAAGAGATAATAATTCCACAATTAACTACAGATCTTACACGATTAATTTAGTTATTGTCCTAGAATAGAGGTGTTATATACATTAGATAAACCTTTATTTGCAGCCTCAGATCCAGACAGATAAACATCTCCTGCCGCGGATACTTTAGCAAGACCAAACACGAATAAAAACAAAACGGCTATAAATACGGACAAACACAAACTTGCTATAAAAATCGCCTTTTTCATGGTGAGTTCCTCCTTTCTGTTCTGCTATACAACAATTTCCAGGCTTATCTTGGCGTAGTCTACTACCGGCATTACTTCTTTACGTCCTTCAGTCTTTCTTTTAAAATTAACTAAGCCTAGTTTTCCTAATAAATGTATATCAGTTGAAATACTTTTAATATCCCGCTCCAAGATCCGCGCAAGTTCATTTATACTTTTAGGATTCATTGTTTTTGTTATATGTAACAACTCAATCCTTTTTGGTGTAATAGCCTTTCTAAACTCTTTTATACTTTCAAAACAAAGCTTCTTATCATTATTCGTGTCTTTTTCATTTTCCAATGTCCCTTTTTTCCCAGCACCATTGGAAACCTGTTTAACGTCTTTCATTCCGAGCTTGATTTTTTTTACCTTCACCGTGCTCCTTTCATCTATTTCTCCATAAGCTTGATGAATGCCTACTTTCGTTTCTGTAAATTAGGTTATTGGTAAAACGAACATGTAAATCACGTTTTTTGGTAAATCGCATAGCAGGTCCAGTTCTTTTATTAAAATTATCAATAGTATATGGATTGTCGAGTACAAGGATTTACCAAACTCTTTTAATCTTTTTGATAATTCAAGGTCTTCATTTGGTTTTATCATGCATATAACTGCCAACCATAATTATTGGTATAATACGCCAACAATGGTATGTTATACCAATGAAGGCTTTTTGTCAATGTTTAAATAATAGAAGAAGGGTTATTTGGTTAGTTTAATAGAAAGTTTAAGCTCTCTATTTTTAGAGCAATATGTTCATTAAGGCAACTCCACCAGGTACGTTGGAGCAATAGATTTATACATCTATGAAAAATTAGTAGGATTTATATGCAGGAAAAATAGTTGGAGAGGATTTGGCGACTGTCACGCCCCTTAGAGTTAATTTGAGAAACTTGGTCTTTTATTTACATAGCAAAATGCGGTGATAGCATTTTAAAGCTTGAACATGATAGTTATGGGAAAACGGTATAAGGAAAACCTCATAGTTCGTTTGATGAGCGGGAGTTAGAAATATGGTATGATTGTGATATTCTGATATTCACAAACGAAAAGGGCGGTAAACTGTGAATACAAACTATTACCTGCTGCCACTACTCCAGCTCTAGATTCTGTGCGATATTTTACTCTGGTATAATGGAATGCAGGTATTAACCACAGGAGAACCTATGCCGAGGCGTAAAAGAAACATTGGGCATTATGGTCTTTAGACAGCTCAACAATGTGTATACGATAAGTAATAGGATGTTGATAAAGTTTGCCATTGGAAAGTTAATTGAATAGCTAACTTTATCTCTGATTTTTTCAGGAAGATCCTGAAGGTTTAACCGAAAATGCTACGTAAAATATAAAAGAATATAACCGCCATTAATGCCCCGGCAGGGATGGTGTACAACCACGATGTTGCAATATCACGAACAGTGCTTAGGTTCAGAGCCCCTATACCTCTTGCCATACCAACGCCTAGAACACCGCCAACGAGTGTATGTGTAGTGGAAATAGGCAAACCGAATTTTGAGGCAATAACTATTGTTATTGCCGCTCCAAATTCTGCAGAAAACCCGCGTGTGGGTGTAAGTTCTGTGATCTTCTTTCCTATTGTTTCAATTACCCGCCAACCCCATGTTGCAAGTCCCACAACAATACCTGCTCCTCCCAATGCCAGTACCCACATTGGTACAGCGGATTTCATGGTTATCGCGCCAGTCTTTAATATCCCTATAGCTGCAGCTAGAGGACCTATTGCATTTGCAACATCATTTGATCCGTGTGCAAACGCGACAAAACAAGCACTAAGGATTTGTAAATAGACAAATATCTTTTCAACGGTCTTAAACTTGTCACTGGTTTTCTCATCATGAACTTCTACCTCTACCATATTGGAAAGCATGGATACTTCACCTAATACCCGCGAAATATGATATCGTGTTTCACCAGTTGCATTCTCTTTTACCAGTTCCAGATGTTTCTTTGCCTTGGCAATTCCGTTAACCACTTTAGGTGACTGGAAATGGTGCTCTACTTCCTGTTTCTCATCCTCATGGATTCTTTGAACAAGTTTCCAGCTTACAAGGGCTGCAACAATCCCAACGATTCCAGCTAATCCTAAGGCGTGAGAGAAGGATAGGTCCAGTTTAAGATTCTTTAGTCCTTTAAATACCATAACCAGTGTTAGGATTGAAAAAACGAAGAATACTAACCATGGTGTTAATTTTTTTGTCGCTCTTACTGGATTGCTAGAAAAGAATATTTTTTTTCGCAGGAGTGTAAAGATAAAAAATGAGATTGTGCCGCTCATAAGTGGGGAGACAAACCAGCTTGCAACTATTGATCCTACTTTGTTCCAATATACTGCCTCCAGACCTCCAACTGCAATACCGAATCCTAGAATAGCACCTACTATAGTATGTGTTGTCGAGACGGGCCACCCCTTATACGAGGCTAATTGTAACCACACTGCCGCGGCGAGTAATGATGCGATCATACCATAGGCAAGAAGCATTGGTTCAGAAACAAAAAGATCCGGGTTTATAATGCCTTTACGTACTGTGTTTGAGACATTTGTACCCACAAGAAATGCCCCGGCAAACTCAAGAATAGCTGCGAAAATTACGGCGCGCCTCATAGTAAGTGCGCCGGAGCCCACAGAGGTGCCCATGGCATTTGCCACATCATTTGCACCTATGCTCCAGGCCATATAGAAACCAAAAGCGATTACGAGACCAAATAAAATATATTCAGGGTTCATGTTTTCTTTTTCTTTTAATGTTGTCTATTAACTAAATCTTTGGAATTATTATTATCGATTATTTAGACTTTATGTTAAGCAATGTACGCACACGGTCTCCTATATTTTCTGCAGAATCTGACAGTTTGCTAAGGGTCTCAAAAATCTTTAACCAAATTATGAATGTTCCGTATGATATAGATTCTTCGAGTTCAAAAAGTCTACTTAATAATTTCTGTTGTAAGTTATCAGCTTCATGTTCTTTATAAGAGACGCTATCAATCATGTTTCGTACTTTTTCGGCTTCAAGTCCAGAAAATGACGTTTCTAATAGTTCATCCATTTGCTGTATAATCGCTTCTGCAACTTTATAGGTTTCTATGTTTTTTTGTAAGAAAAGATTAAAATCATCCTTAAATTCATCTAAGAGATTCAGCTCCTTCATTGTTAGTAAAACCCCGACATCCTCACAATTATCAGCTATGTTGTCTTGAATCTTAAGTATTTCCAACAATTTACCTTTGTCTACCGGAAGAAATAGATTCTTGCTTAAGTTGTTCCTGATATCATCTTTGGCTACGTCAGCGGCATGCTCAAGTTTTGAGATCTCTTTGCATATACTTTTTACACTGTCATAGTCATTGTTAGATAAGGCTTTAAATATCTCTTCAACCTTATTTACGCACTCTCCAACTTTAGACATGTGATACTGTAATGAAATAAAAGGCGATTTGCCAAACAGTTTATAGATGGTTCTCATTGCATTCTCCGAAAAAAGATACTTACCGTCACTGTAATAATAAACATTTTTTTGATATCCAATGCTAATGTATTTTCTTATCTTTTTGCATATTATAGTATTTATTAGAAAAACTACAAAAGTTAAACTATTGCATCTGTTTAATGTATTTTGGGGAGCTTTACAAACGGGCGAAGTTCTCTTGCTTTTTCTATAAACTGGACCTTTGCTCAATCAGGGAATAATAAAACTTTTCTACAATCTCAGACTGCCGGTCTAAATTAAAATCATTCACCGCCTTTTCCCTTGCTGCCATTCCTAATTTTTCACGTAATTGTTTATTCTGTGTTAATTTAAGAAAAGCATCCGCCATATCCGGGGCATTATCATTAACTATAAAACCAGTTTCCCCATTAATGACCATTTCCGGTAGCATTCCATTTGGAAGGGTTATTACTGGTTTACCCATTGCCATAACTTCCCTTACTGCCCGGCATGATCCGTCGGAACCTGGGACAAGAAAGACGTTTATGTCCATACATGCAAGCACATCAACAAAGTCATCTTTACGGTATCCGGCAAATATAACGTTATTATCAATGTTCATCTCACTTGACCGTTCCACCGCTATTTCGTTTATATTTGTGCCACGACCTATTATTAATAATTTAAGATTTGCGTACTCCTTTACCGCTATAGATATGGCGTGTAATAAGAGATCAAACTGACGATGTCTCTGTACCCTGGCAACAATACCCACAACCACGTCGTCTTCTTTAATCCCAAGGCTGTTTTGTAAATCCTGTTTACTGTTAGCCGGATCAAATCTGTTAAGGTCTATAGCTCCATCAATCTTTTGCACCGTTTCTCTTTTCAGATTAAAGGTAGCCATATTCCCTTTCAAGCTTTTATCTGAAACAACTAATAGTCCATCGGTCAGATTCTTTAAAAGATATCTGTTTCGTAAACTATCTGTAGGTTCAATTCCTGAATAATCGGTACGTACAACCAAGACTTCATGTCCGCATCCCCTGGCGGCTTTTCCGCCAATAAGGTGATCATTTGGCATATGGGTATGAACTATATCATATCTATTCTTTTTTATAAATTGTTTAACATGAGAGATATCCCGCAAGTTGTTAATAACATTGAAATGTTTTTTTAGCTTAAACGCAGTTACTGGAGTAATTCCCCTTTCCATGGCTTTTGTTGCCACGTAGTTGGTGTTACCTTTAGTCGCAGTACCGCATGCAAATGTTACATCATGTCCTCTTTTTTTTAAAGAGAGGCTGAGATTAAGTGCTGGCTCTGCCGGCCCAGTCCACTTCCAGTTACTAAATAGATGAAGGATTTTCATTTTGTCGTCTTATTTCTTTATTATATAAAATTTGTGAACTGCGCCACTAATGATAGTATCTTTAACAAAGTGCTTGGCCTGTACTGTATCACGATTAATAATGTAAAATATTTCTGTAATTTTTACTTTGATGGCTACTTTCGCACTCTTTACAATCGGTTTTTTGATACTTTCTATAGCTCTTTATTTTAAAAACAGTACCATATTTTTAGAGAAAAAACAACTTGTTAAAAACAAACTCGATTTTCTTTGCAGAACCATATTAAGTGAAATATATTTACTTAAAGTCAAGGGTTCAATTACGCTAATTTAGGTATAGATTTTTGGTATATTTACTTGGAATCCAGTAGTCTTTTTGATTTTTTTCCGTAAACTTTCAATCAGCATTAGTGTAAATTATCTTTGTTCTTACGTTATTATGGCCTAAGGAGGAGAGTTGAAATCAGTTATATTTTCATTGACACTTTTATTTAAATCACTAAAATTTAGGTTGTGAATTTAATTGTTGAGAGTTGTGTGATGAGGGACTTAGAACGCTTGAATACGAATGTTATTTACCTGAAACAAATTCTATTTTTATTCTATATATGATTATATATCTTTCGATTCAATAGATGGGTTATGTTATGGATATTGAAAAGCCAAAGAAAGTTTTAATAGAAGAAGAGCTTTATATTTGCCCTCAATGTGGGTACAAGGATGGATTCCACAATTCATTTGTACGTCAATCTGATAAAATTTGTAAAATAATCTTGATCTGCCCTAGTTGTCATGCGAGGTTTGATGTCAATTGGGTCGTTGAGATATAGAAATTGTTAACTGTCAACAAAAAGAATGGTAAAAAAACTAAAGACTTTGGTCTTATTATACCTTTCTGTATATAGTAAAGAATCCATGCTGCCGCAGAGAAGGTTGCATTCTGTCTTATTATTTGTTCTCAAAGGGAAATATTTAATTCTTATTTCTCTTTTTTGGATGGCTGAGAGTAAAAGGAGACAAAACGGACATGGTCGTCTATTTTAACATTTAGTGCAAGGGCGGTTTTGCTTTCAATGCATATTCGGCCAGAACTATCGGTATCTAAGTTTCCTAAGGTGGCTCGAAAGTCTTTCTTTGTACCACTAGAAATAATAAACATATCTGATTCTATTTTTTCATCTCTTATTTCAAAAACAGGGCTTTTCACACTCTCTTTAACTGAACGAATATTCTTTAAATTACTACTAATTACCGGACCACCTTCAAAAACACCTATCATGTTGTCAAATTTAAACCCCTCTCCTTCCAAAATTTTTAATGCAGGTTTAGTGTTTTTATGTACATCACCAATGACCTCTTGAGCCTTTTTTGGTAGAAGTGGGACATAAATCGGATTTTTAGGCATAAGTTCGGCAATTAATTTCTTGTTTACAACAGATAAATAATCAGCTTTGGAAAAGTCGATATCAAAAAAGTGTCTTCCTATGGCTTCCCAGAATGGAGATTGACCTTTTTTATCAATAACGCCCCGCATTTCTGCAATAACATATGGATCAAATAGATTTTTATTCTCTGCCATAAATAAAAAACGTGACAATGAAAGAAAAAGTCCCATACCTGATTTTCTCTTTTGAGGTAAAAGATAGAGGCTTCCAATTTCACATGGTCCATTGTGTTCTGCGACTAAGTTCAGTATTTTAACCTCTTTATGGACATTTAACGTTTTTGATTCATGTGTGACTTTTTCGATTTTATATGTATAAAACGGGTCGAACCCACCAACCTTTGATACTATACCGCTCACCCCAATAAGCTTTCCTGTATCAAGTTCTTCCAATGCGAATAGATATGTTTCCCCTCCTGGTTCTTTTATGGTTTTTCCAAAACTTTCTTCTGATTCAGAAACTTTCTTTTGCAAAACTTCTTTGTCCTTAGGTAAAGACGATATCCCGAATGATATCTCATTTACGAGCTTTACAAAATCATCAAGATCAGAAGTGCGTATTGGCCTAATAATATGCAAAGAGATACTCCCGCTTACAAAAAGTTTATATTATAAAAAGATTCAGGTAATTTATCTTTAATCACGGGTTGTAGATATTTTTTATATCAATTTAGACGATTTTAAGATTCATAATAGTTTATTTCATTAAGTTATCCTTTTCAACTTATTATATATACTTTTTCTTGGTGAAATTATTTGTCAAGAAGAATCGAATGGGGGGGGATTGGTATAGGGTGGCGGAGCCGTAACCTAAATACAGAATACAGGAGTCAGGAGACAGAATTCAGAATAAAGCATAGATTTGTGTTTGTTATACAATAGATCATTAGTAAACAATGATAAAACATGGTTTGGCTTTTATAGACAATCTATATCATTTTCGTAATCGTCTTGGAGCATGATATACATACCATGTGATTCTTGAAAAGCGATTTACGAACAAAGATTAACGAATCTTTATTTTGAAGTGTCAGTTTAGACATTAGGATAGTAAATCGCTATTCGTTAATCCTTGTTTGTAAATCAAAATAATATCCAGCATCAAGTGTCCAGTCTCTATCGATTATAATAGAACTTAACAAGTTGTATAAATTCTTTCTAAAAAACAAGTTTTTGCCAGCATTGTCCGGTTAGCCTTTTGCAGTGCAAAAATGTTCCATATTTATGAACATTTTGCAACATAATGATGCGAAAAAGTACCTAAAGTTAATAGCTTTGTTTTTTATTAATAATAAATTTCTATAATTTTAGGCATTTTAGCGCACTTTAGGCATTTTAGGCACTTAATGTTAGCACACATTATGTGTTCCGCAAATATCTAACCGGACAATGCTGAGTTTTTGCAGGGTAATACTATATTGGAGTAATTGAAAGGATGGTAAGATTTCATTACGTAAACATCGGGGGCTATCACTTGCATTTGCACTGATAAAATCTTTCAACTTGTATTTTGTTTTCTCTTTTCCAGCGAAAACCACATTTGCATGGCATCAATAATTTTATTCAGTGAGTCTTCTGAAATTATATATGGAGGCATGGTATATAAAAAACGGCTAAATGGCCTCAGCCAGATACCTTTTTCAACTGCAAAGCTTTGAAACCCGGAAAGATCTTTTTCGTCATAGACTTCAATAACACCTGCTGCGCCTATAACTCTAGTCTCTTTAATTTTTGGTGATTTGATTTGGAACAATCTCTCTCTTAATCTCTCCTCTATGGCCTTTATTTTATATAGATAATTGTCTCGTTCAAAAATTTCGATACTTTTTAAGGCAACTGAGCATGCTAATGGATTTCCCATAAAGGTAGGGCCATGCATAAAGGCCTTTCCTGCATCATTACTGCAAAATGCATTAAAAACTTTTGTGGTAGTTAGGGTTGCCGCGTGTCCCATGTATCCAGCTGTTAGCCCTTTACCTAAGATCATAATATCAGGACACACATTGGAGTGTTGTGCTGCAAAAAGAGCTCCTGTTCTACCAAATCCAGTGGCAACTTCATCAAAGATAAAAAGTATGTTGTATTCATCACAAAGTTGCCGTATCTGTTTTAGAACAATTGGAGAATAGATCTTAAAACCACCTGCGGCCTGCAAGATCGGTTCAACAATGAATGCCGCAAGTTCGTTGTGGTGCTTTTCAAAAAAACACTTAAGTTTCAACGTGTAATCATTAACCTTACCCTCTTCTTGATCAAAACCATCTGGAGGGTTATCAATGAAATAATGTTTGACCATTGCGTCGTTAAATAGATAGTGCATTCCATCACCAGGATCACATACCGCCATACAACCTGTAGTATCTCCGTGATAAGCTCCATTTAGAGCGACGAACTTATTTCTTTTCGGTTCACCTCTGTTTCTCCAGAATTGTAAAGCCATTTTCAGGGCAATCTCTACCCCTACAGAACCGCTATCACTATAAAAAACATGATCTAATCCCTGAGGTGTTATGTCTACCAGCTTCTCTGCAAGCTCTAACGCAGGTTCATGTGTTAATCCACCGAGCATTACATGTGACATCTTGTTTACCTGGTCAATTATAGCTGCATCAAGTTCGGGATGGCGATAGCCATGAATCATACACCACCATGAACTTATGCCGTCAATAAGGTCTCTTCCATTTGAAAGTTTAATATATACCCCTTTTGCGGATGCAACGCTGTAAGGTTCATCCATTTTCTTCATTTGTGTATAGGGGTACCAGATTTTAGACATGTTTTTTCTTGATTATTTGTAAATAGTAGCAATTTACTACAGATGTTAAAGCGGTAGTTATCGTTATTAAATAACTATTCCGCGTATATTACACACCCTGTCTGCATACGCAGCCGCCCATCTTTCTAGAGGTGATAAAAACATTTGTTCTAAAATTTATCGTCCCCTCTAATAAGAGGGGATTTAGGGGTGTGTTACGTTATTTTGCTGAACAATTACGGTTAAACTAATAAAACATCCTCATTAATAGGTTAAACAAAAAGTGGGGGAGGATCAAGTAGGAAACTATCTGAAATTTTTTTAAATATCATGGGATCTAAAAGTTTGTGAAGTGGTGTGAAAGTTATGAACAAACTTGTTTGTCCATAATACCCTACATTTTCTATTTAAATTGTAATTTCTCCTAGAATTTCTCAGTTTTCCCAAATCAGTGTTACTTATTGTTGCAAATCATAATATGTATCTTTTTATTGCAATATCAGCATGCTGTAACTCATTTCTTGTTATGTAAATAGGTCTACATGCTCCTTTGTTCGTAAAGTTTGTATGTAATAAAGGAAAACCGTTCGTTACATAAAGTAACATTTTGTATTATTCTATCTTAATAATTACACATTATTAATCTACATGTATCCATTATCTTTATTTAAACGGAATAACGCATTCTGGTAAGTGCCAATATCGCTAGATATTATGGGGGTAAATATGTTTTATCTTATACCCTTATTCTAATAGCGGATGACTATTATTATATGACAGCTATCCGAATTGGTACATAATGTGCAGTATAAGTATTCAGTATGCAAATAGGATACTTTTTAATACCAGTATAATTTCCCATAACGTTGGATCAATAGAACCAGTAGCTCAACTGAGATCGGTAGTTAAATACCTCGTCTCGAGGTGCTTTATTGGCCGGAAATACTATCCCCATTGTGGTAAACCGGCTAATAGAGAGTCAGTTGCATCCGCTGGTTGTATTGGTCCTCAAAAATAGTGTGCCAGGTATCTTTGCCTCTGATTAACGGATGACAGGCAAGGATGCCTGTCACACTATTTATAATATTTCTAAATCCGCTTAATTTAGGTTTTGAGCAGAATAGGGAGAATAATATGAAAAAGAGATACATACCTTTTTTTCTCTTTCTTAATTTGCAAATAGCTTTATGTTGCCAGGCAAATGCCCAAACAGATTTGTCAATAACCGGGAGTGTAAATCCTAAAAAATCAGATTTATTGTTGAATATTGAAAGTAGTGATAATAATGATTCATTGAAAGAAACAGCAAGGTTTTTAACGCAAGCAACGTTAGGAGCAAACTATGAAGAGATCAAACATGCTGCGTTGCTTGGTATTGACGAATGGCTTGAAGAGCAATTTAGTAAACCCATCACTTTTCATAAATCCCATTTTGATAATATTGTTGAGAAATATGTAGAAGAAGCTAAGGCTGAAATAAGAAACAGACTGTTTGTCCCAAGAGATGAGAGGATAATCGAGATCCCTTTTGTTTATGGCCGTTACGCTTGGTGGGAAACTGTTATGAACAGTGAAGATCATCTTAGACAGCGTATGGCTTTAGCTCTAAGTGAAATACTCGTTATCTCTATTCTATCTGATGATCTGTTCTTTTATCCGTTATCACAAGTGGATTATTACGATTTGCTGTTAAAACACGCATTTGGTAACTTTGGAGACCTTCTCTATGAAGTTACATTACATCCGTCAATGGGTATTTATTTAAGCCATGCCGGTAATGTTAAAGCTGATCCTGAAATAAATCGATTTCCAGATGAGAATTATGCTCGTGAAGTTATGCAGCTATTTTCCATTGGCCTCTTTGAATTAAATCCAGATGGTTCCAGAGTTTTAGATGAAAACGGAGAACCAATTTCAACCTATACGAATAAAGAAATTACAGAGTTTGCCAAAATATTTACGGGACTTGATCTATTATGGGAATTGGAAGATCAAGAATTCGTAAGAAGAATTCCCGCTATTAACCGGGGTGAAATGTTTCGCCATTTTATGGAGATGGATGATGATGAACATGAACCTGGTGAAAAGCAATTGTTAAATGGAAAAGTTGTACCAGGTGGTCAAACAGGTTTAGAGGATATAAGTGATGCTATTGACAATTTGTTCAACCATCCAAATGTCGGCCCCTTTATCGGGCGTAAACTTATTCAGCGTTTAGTCACGTCAAATCCCAGCCCTGAGTACATTAACCGGGTCACTGCAGCTTTTAACGATAATGGTAGTGGGGTTCGTGGCGATATGAAGGCAGTTATAAAGGCTATCCTTCTGGATCAAGAAGCGCGTGACATGGAGATGATGGACAATATTAACCATGGAATGTTACGGGAACCATTCATCCGTTATGTATCTATTCTAAAAGTATTTAATGCTCAAACAAGAAATGGCGTCTTCCATAATGCAGGTTTTCAAGTGGAAGAGATGATGCGGCAACATGTTTTAACGTCTCCTTCTGTTTTTAACTTCTTTCTGCCTGATTATAGTCCTAAGGGGCCCATTAGTGATGCTGGACTAGTGGCGCCTGAGTTTCAGATTACTACATCAACCACTGCAATTACGAGCATAAACTTTATGGAAGAAGTTGTCGTTAACGGGGCTTTAAATGATATCTATGAGCTTTACGAGGACATAGAGGGTGGCATGAATCCGGTAGTTGCAATCTTAAAAAATAGAAAGTATTTTGCAAGGTTTAATCTTCAGGAAGAGGTAGAGTTAGCTGAGGACTTAGATGCTCTCATTGATAGACTTGACCTTGTGATGGTCTATGGAAACCTTTCTGACGAAACTAAACAGATAGTTAAAGATGCTATATCTCAATTTGATGAGAAGGAAGAGCAAGTAAGATTTGCAATCTTTTTAATATCAATATCACCGGAATATACCATATTGAAATAGCATGATGTTGCGAAACCGCAACCAGAATTGAGAATGCAGGAGTCAGGAGTCAGAATAATAGAAAACATAATTCAGAAAGTGTATACAAATTTACAATTATTGACATAGTAAACATATACAACTCTGTATGGGGAGGTATAGGGTATGAAAAGAAGAAAAATATCTAGAAGGGATTTCATGTGCCAATCCAGTTGTGCTCTTGTTGGTGCAAGCGCATTTGCATCCACATTGCTAAACTTAGGTATAACAAACATGGCGGAAGGGTTTCAGGCTCCGGATAATAACGATTACAAGGCCTTAGTTTGCATTCTGTTTGCAGGGGGGATTGATTCATTTAATATTCTGGTTCCACGGGGAAATATTGAATATGGCGAATACAATCAAATTCGGTCCGATTTGGCGTTGGAACAAGATACCCTTTTACCTATTACACCTGAGACAAATGATGGGAAAGCGTATGGGCTGCACCCTTCTATGCCTGAAGTGCAGGGTTTGTTTAATGATGGAAACCTTGCTTTTTTGGCAAATGTTGGGACATTGGTTGAACCTACAACACTTGAACAGTTTGAAAATAATGCTGTTAAATTACCCCTAGGTATGTTTTCTCATAGCGATCAAATAGCACATTGGCAAACATCTATTCCTAATCAACGTTCTGTTACCGGCTGGGGTGGTAGGATGGCCGATATAATGAGTACCATAAATCCAAACCAAAATATCTCCATGAATATATCTCTATCCGGGAGTAATATTTTTCAGGTGGGAAATGAATCTTTTGAGTACGAAGTTCAAGCTAATGGGTCCGGTGGTATTGAGATTAACGGGTTTGGTAATAATGAGGATCCATATTATGAGGATCCATATTATGAGATAAAGACCAATGCTATCAACAGGATTTTGGAAAGGGAGTACAATAATATTTTTGAAAGGACCATAGCCGCGAAGACAATAGATTCCATTGAAAGTAATAAGCTCTTCTCCTCTGCCATAGAAAACATAGATGATTTTAGTACACAGTTCTCTCAATCAAAATTCTCACAAAGTTTGCAGATGGTGGCAAAAACAATTGCAGCTAGGAATACATTAGAAATGAGAAGACAAACCTTCTTTATTCAGCTTGGAGGATGGGATCATCATGATGAAGTATTGAACAATCAACGGCAAATGTTGCCCGTTGTTAGTAAAGGTTTGTCTGAATTCTATTCTGTATTAAAAGAGATTGGTATAGAAAACGAAGTTACAACATTTACTACATCAGATTTTGGTCGAACTCTTACTTCCAATGGCAGAGGTTCTGACCATGCCTGGGGTGGTAACCATATGGTCATGGGAGGAGCCGTAAAGGGTAGAGATATCTATGGTGAGTATCCTAGCCTTTTTGCCGGAAATCCATTGGATACTGGAAGAGGCAGGTTAATTCCCACAACATCTACTGATTCTTATTTTGCAGAATTAGCTTGCTGGTTTGGGGTGAACGCCACAGATCTTCCAATAATATTCCCTAATTTAGAAAACTTTTACGATGTAAATTCCGGTATCAATCCAATTGGGTTTATGTAAAGTGAATCTGCAATTCCTTTCCATTCAGAAAATTAGAATACCGGATGCAGGGGCCATAAAAAAAAATGAAAGAATTTAGATTGTATTGCCATGTTGTAACGATAGCGTTATCGTCATGCTGTCAATAAATACCTGATGATATTGATAACGTAGCTTTAATGTTTGCACGTTCAATAAATTTTCTCCATTTGGAATAATGGTGTGCATGTTCTTTCTTATTAACCAGAAAGATCAAATTTAATTTGCCCTTTGGAGAGAAGCTAGTTATATCATACGGTAAAGCGCCTTTAGAGCGATGGTTCAAGTTGTTTGTATATTGAATAGCATTTGACAGAATTTCCTTTCGGTCCTGTGATCTAAGTAAATGGAATTTGTTAGGAATAGGTTTGTCCGAATCAAAAACAATGCCCTTTGGAAAGGCGTTTGTAAAAAAACTTTTCACCTCTTCAGATGAAATGCAAGATGGTTTGAATAAATCCATTTTTGAAATGGTTTTTCCTAAATAGTTTCTTTCTGCTGCAATTTTCATAGCATATTGTGGATATGCATAATAAGGAGTAGTCTTTATGCGATCCAGTAACCCACCGCCCATATGAACAAGCCATTTGTCTTGTATTGGATTTGGGTTATCCGCGCATTCTACCCAGCTGATTCGGTCAGGATAAACTATAGTTACAAGCCCGTATGTTTTTCTATATCCCCAAGACCATGGAGTAAGTTTTTTTGCAATAAGTTCTGCCAACCTTACTCGTCGCCATTGGTTTTCCGCTGCCCAGTTTTCTTTTGTTATTCGTCTCTCCTTTTGATCCTGGATCCAGAACCTAACGCTCCTAATTCGAATTGGGCCTTTAAGGTTTGTAGCTTTATCCAACCAAGATGCAAAGGGATAAATCCGACTTTCTTGTAGAGGATCTTTCCAGATTGAGTGTAATTTTCTTAATAGAACCGCAACGCCTAAAGACATAGCAGAAAGACTAAGGAGTTTTAATTCATTTGAGAGACTAAGCTGTTTGAGTGCGAATGTAATTAAAAGAAATACTATCCCGCTTATAATAAGAGCTCCAAATTGTCGGTGAGAAAAGGCGCGGATTTGGATAATTGCAAGAATAGACCGTGAAAGAAAAAAAGGGAGCAATAAACAGTAAGTCAAACCTAAATTCGTTTGGAGGAATAAACTTCCGAAAATTGAAGCAAGTCCCCAAAAAACAATACCAAAAATCCATGAAAGATGAAAGAGCAGCTTTATAAATCGTTTTTTTAAATTATCGAATAAATCTAATTCCAATCGTTTAAAATCAAAATAGTAGAGTTGTGCCCAATCATAAGTAGCATGAATCATAGGACTAATTATATAAAGCAATATGGCAAAATGTGCCATTCCTGATGACAAATCTCCCGATGGTTTTAAAAAGAGAAATATTGATATTAAAGCATAAGTCTTGATAATACAGTATGAAAATCCAGAAAGAAAAAAGCGAATAATTCGGTCTGTCCGTGGTTGACGATGATATCTTTCCCGGTTAAAAAGTTTAAGTGAAGAAAAATTGAAAAAACGATATATGCGTGACGTGTAGTATATGGTTAACCAGGAGGTAACAAAAGGCGTAATAACCATCATAATGGGGAAACTCCACTCTTTTAGCCACGGCCATAGACCTAATACACCAAAGAAGCTGATGAATTGAACGGCAAAAATAGAAAGGAGCGGCCTGTAAACCCGCTTTATAGCATACACTCCTGAATGGTAGGTTCTAACAATAAAGTTTAAAGATAAACGTAATGCAATTGAAAAGATATAAAGATGAAGTACACCAAATGTATGAATATCGTTATTAAGATCATGGATAATCCAGACTGCACAAATAATAAGTGGAATAGGCGCCAATAAGATGGCATTTGACAACCAACGGCTAATTTCCTCTGGTATAAGGTGAGGCCTTCCTTCCCTGGACAAATAACGAATTTCATTTCGCATGTCTTCTAAGGCTCCCCACCAAAAACTTGTGATTACGTTATGTACCAGTTTCAGAACCAATAATGAAATTAAGAGATCGATTGAAAAAATAGAGGTTAAAAACGTAAATTCAATACCATGTAGAATTGCTTCTAAAAGATGGCGAACCATAAAAAAACGCATTCGATATATTGTATATGAAGAAAAGCGATTGCTAAGAAGCGCATCTTCTAAGAAGGTAGTGCGTCTTTCGTGATTACGTTGTTTCTCCATCCACTGGTTCAGCTTCTTCATTTTAATCCTCACGGTTTTTGTATTTAGATTTTCCCCACATGTTTCTTCTATGGAAGAGGGACATTAATTTCCATTTACAACGAATGGTTTTATAGGAATATTGTCGGAACATCTTTGCCGAAGAATTTTTAGTTATCACATAAAGGACTATTTTTGCTATGCAATAATCAATATGTTTTAGTTGGCTACGATCAGTAACTGCACGACGAAGCAATGACGCTGATCTTTGTTGCGAAAAAGCAGTTTTTGGCTGAAGTGCACGGTTAATAACCGAACAGATCATAGGTCCTGCGATTTCGGGGCTTGGGTTTCTTAATGTCCGAAAGGTTTTTATGGATCTATGCTTAAGATCTTTTAATAATCTATTTACTTTTTGGTTATCTAACGAAATAGTTCCTTTGCTCCATACATTACATCCCAAGTAAGGGATATAAGATGTGTTAATGGTTTCTGGCCATTCCTTAGACGTGTTTCCTCGATGGGACAAGTGATAAATACAATACTTTTTGTCACTAACGCCTAATTCAAAATCAGAAAGGGTTTTCCTGATTGTCTTATCGGTTTCCTGGATTACTTTAGGGTCAGGATGGGCAAAGATAATATCATCGCCATATCTTGCATAAAATCCGCCAGGGATATTTTCACAGATTTTGTCTAAAGGCATAAGATATATATTATCAAGGACCGTTGTCATGGGAAGTCCTGTTGGAGCACCTCGAACAAGAGTGTAATTTTCTCCGTTTTCGCCTTCAACCTCAATGCGAGAAACTTTTTCGATTAAATTCCACTGATAATCAGTAATGAAATCTGTTCCCTGTGATTTAAACACATCTTTAAATAATTGCCATACTCGTGACTGCTTTCCTAACGGAATGTGATCTCCATAAGACTCTACATCACCACGAATAACGTAAATACCCTTAGACTGCAGATGTGTCTTTTTATGTGATTTGAGATATGACGCAAATTGAGAAAGGGGGGCTTGCCATGTAATGCCTTTACGAAAAGAAAATAGACGCGACGACAACATAGGGTCCATAATTTCATTAATAATACCTGCAATCACACCATGAACAACCATGTCTGTAATGGTTACAGAATAAACTATACGTTTCTTGTCTTTATATTGACCGGTATAGATTATTCGCTTCTTTGCTGATCCCAATTCATATTTTTCACGTGATATTGATTTAGATAGCAGTTTTGCTACTTTTTTTTGGTTAAAACAAAAATTCGCAAGGGAAAGATCATTTTGCTTAATGGTGTAAAGTCCGCCTCCATAAAGATACTTCTGGTGAAGCTTTTCCAATTCATGGAAATAGCGGGCATGTTGTGACAGTAACTTTTGTAACTTCATAAACTCTAGTTTTTTTTTATTTTTAAAGCTTACAGTTTCAAAAGGGAGGGAATTATTTGTGGTTAACCATACAAGGATTATTCCAGAAATTTCAAAATGCTTTTAGATAGATACGAGGCTTTTATATCCTGCCAGTGGTTAAAAGGAAACACGAGCAAATATTAAATTTGCAAAATCAGACACTGACTTGTTCCAACAAATAGTTTTTATGGAGTGTTGTTGAAAAGTTATAGTTATATTTCTTTACCTATGCGGCGGTAAAACAATGACACCGCACTACGGAACAATAAAGCTAAATCACAGAATGCACGTTTGCTAAATCAGTGTAGGATTTAACGACCAATCAAGCCAAACAAAAGCTCGGTCTATTCTCCTACCTAATCTAGATCGCCGGGATCAATTCCAGACAATTTCCTAAAATTAAATCTATTCATACCATCAATATAAATTACATTGAGATTACTGGACTTCCATGATCGCATTCCGGCCAGGGGCTGCTGCGCGCCCACAAAGCTAGAGCATAATAAAGTTCGACGGTTCATCGACTTAATGCATGCAGAAAAGCAATCTGATACCTAAGTAAAACACTACTGGTGTTCTACTGGAACTAAAGCGTTCCGTAAGTCACAGCCCACTTCTTCGGAAGTGGAAAACAAGAAAGATGGAAACATCTTTCTTGAAACAAGAGGAATAAAATCCTCAATTATTGATGGAAGAAAGATTAAACACAAGACAATATTTTTTACAAATAAGGCATCAGCCTCTATCTTGTAATACGAGGAATACCATCCTCAATTAATTGAGGGAAGAGAAAAGTTAAATATAAAATTTAACTTGCTCGCCACACCTCAAGAGCCACCATAATTCTATTTGTTGTTAAAGTCAGTGTTTAAGTTTTCAAATTCGTCCAATATCTATTTTTAACTATTTTAAACACGACCTAATCATTTTGTATTACGAATTTCTAAAATATAATTCACCACCCCTTTTAGTTTTTTATTTTTATAGATAGATTATCTGATTCTATCTTAACTTTTGCGTTTCATTCTAAATGCCGTTTCGATAATAGTACAATGGCGAAAAGAAATCAAGTTTTTTAAATACAAGACTAAAGCGGTGAGTAATTCATTCCTTTTGCTCAACTATATTTTTAAAAAATGTTGTTTTAGAATTAGCATTGTTAAAAATCAGTGGTGAAGATTATTTAAAGAGCGATAGGCTTGTCAATGTTTAACCAATTGATGAGATGTGCCCAGTAGACTGAAGGGATTATCCACTCAGTCCCTTACTGGGCCTTTTTTGCGGATTTCTCACATAAGGCTCTTCAATGAGTATATTTGAATAGTCTTTGTGCTTAAGAGTTACTTTTGCAGTTGCTTCTAGGTACAAACAAATAAGAATAAGTCAAATAATTTCTATATCTGGAATAATCTGGAAGTGTTTGTCTATTGTAAAAATTTGATATTTTTGCTTCTTTGCGCAACAAGCAATTATGATATCGGAAAGAGGAACTGTTTTTCCCTGGGATCGAAGTTCTCTTGCAAGGTTTCCGGATTCAACCCAGATATCTTTCGTAATTTCGATATATTTAATTGTGTTGAAAATTTCTTTTATAATTTCCCGTTCTTTATTTGTCTTAATACCTTGGAGTAGTTCCGCGATGATTATACCAATACCAGCTACAAGGTTTTTAGATATAAGGTCTCTCAGCCGGTTTGAAATCTCTGATCTTGTACGAAAGAATTCCATCCAGATACAAGTGCCTGCAATAACTTTTGGATTATTTTCTGTCTTCATATTCCATCATTTCATCTTTTTCTAATTGTTGCCAATTACTTTCTATGTCTAATTTACCTTGATAAGATAGGATTTTTTTTATTTGATTCTTTTTAAGATAGTCTTTGATTGCAATAGTAATAGCCTTGGTTTTTGATTTTTCGTGGGTAGTTTCAAGAAGCTTTTTCATTAAAAGGTCATCAATGTTTAGTGTGGTTCGCATATTTGTCTCCTTGTCTATATGCTTACAATGTATGTTGTAATTGTATGATGTTGTGGTATGAGTTTCAATTAATTTCCATCTGTTTCAGTGCGTTTCCAGCGGGTTGTCCGGTTAGCCTTTTGCCGTGAAATAAATTTTCATATTTATAGATGTTTTTCAACATCAAAGTTCAAAGAATTGGCTAAAATACCTAATTACTTAAAGTGCCTAGAATTTATAGTGTTGATTCTTATTAATAATAAATAAAATTCTATAATTTTAGGCATTTTAGGCATTTTAGGCATTTTAGGCATTTTAGGCATTTTAGGCACTGGATGTTCGCGCCTATATCTGCCAAGCAAATACATAACCTGACAACGCTGGCCTTTCCAGGTAAATAATTACATGTGTGGTTTAGTAAATAATCAGCGAATTCAGAAGACAGAATAAGGTATTAATACGATATTTTTTCTTTAGTTGTTTTGCAAAACATCTTTAAGTTTGTTTTTTCAACTTAAATGTTTATTACATGCACCTTCCTTAAGCTTTATCCTGTATTCTGAATAGTTTCGTTATTCTTCTTAACCACGTGTTTCGTGGACTGGTTCATTTGTATCCTTCACAAAAAAAATTTCATAAAAGAAAGCAGAATGTAAAAGATGGGGTATAATATTAAAGTATTGTAAAACTGACGAAAGTAGAGTTGCGGATCAAGTGATGGCCGTCTGTCAGTTGATCAATTTGATAAAGAGAAATTCAGTTGGATATGGGCAGCGTAGCACTGTCAGTTATATTTGGAATAAACTTGTAGAGTGTTTCTAAAGATTTAATTAATTGATAGAGATACGTATATCAGCAATTGTGCTGGGTTTTATTATAAGTTATTACAGCGGAGTAATTAATGAGTGAAGAGATGTTTAAGTTTTTAAGTGGGTATTACAACGAAGTTTCCCATTTTACGATTAGAGTTACGTTAGATCTGTTTAAACAACGTTTTGAAAGTGTATCCTCTGGCTGGACGTCCCGTTCGAGCCATTATACGAAATCCTTCCGTCCATTCTTTGTAATCAAATATAGTTAAATATAATTATAAAACCCAATCTTCTATTGATCCTATTAGGGGGTAATATATCCAATGTGAAGGATCATATTTCTTAAAAATGTGTTCATTTGGGCCTGGTCCATTTTAATATATATTTTTTCGCTAAAAAACAGAGCAAAATAGGGAAATAGGGGTATAATATAAAAGTACGGTTAAATTGATGTATACACTGCTGAAGTGCAACACACGGCCGTCTGAGAGCTGCACAATTTGATAAATAACATATAGTTTGGTTTGGGCCAGGAGAGTAGACCTGCCATTTATCCCTGTAGCATCCTTGTAGAGTGTTTTTAAATGGTTAATCGGTAGATAGTTACGTATATTAGTGATAGTCTTGTGATTTATTATAAATTGTTACAATGGAGTAATTAATGAATGAAGAGATGTTTAAGTCCCTAATGGGACTTTATAATGATGCTGTTTTTAAGAAATCTTTCCTCGCATTCTTCACAAAAATGCAAGAAGAGGGGATGGAGGCCGCAAAAAGGTTTTGGGATGTGAGTCCTGAAAAAAGTGCATTCTCATTTGATCCTACGGATATGTTTGAGAAGATGGCATCTTTTTATGAAAATCTGGGATTTGTCCCGAAGGCAAAATATGACAAGGTAGTTAATGAGAATAAAAGATTAAAGGAAAAGATTGAATTTTTGGAAAATACGATTAAAGAGATGAACCTTAAAGTGTTTACAGAAGGTAGTGAGAAAGCGCAAGAGATGTGGAAGGATGTAGTGGAGAAGCAGATGGATGCAGCTAAAGAGTTTTCCAAGAATTTTTTTGATATATTTAAACCCTATGAAGATAAAAACGATAAAGAATAATAGTAACAAGGCTGATCAAAGGATGAAATTCCGAGATAATTTCGTGAAATCAGTCGGAACTTGGATTAGAGAAAAGGAGGCTTAGATGGATAAATTTACTGGAAACGCTTCGGCTATGTTTGATAGTTGGTTTAAATTTCAAAAGGAGTATATGGATAACTGGAATAACGCTGCAAATAGTTTTCAGAATGCGTTTAAAGGTATGGATTGGTCAAAAAATACAAAGAGTAGTGAGACAAAAGATGTGTTTGGATTCTATCAGTCATGGAAAGATACCTTTGGTAAGTATTTCGATACTACGATGAAGAGTTATCCTGGCGGTGTGAATACTGATACCATGTCAAAGCTCTTTGGCGGCGCAGATGCTTATGTAAAACTTTACGAGTTTTGGGAACCTCTAATAAAGAGTATACAGGAATCAGCCTTTGATCCTGAATCCTATAAGGAGATGTTTGAACCTGAGAAGTACAGGGAAATGGTAAGTAAGATCTTTGGTTTTAGTTCTCCTGAGGGGGTTGCAGATTTTTGTGGTCAAACGTCAGAGATGTTTGAAACATGGGCTGGTAAGTCCCATCTATTTATCAAACCGTGGACAGATGCGATACAAGAGAATATGGATTCTTACCTCGCTTTTGCAAAAGGTGATGTTGAGGCTGGTTATAATATCTTTCATAATATCTATTCTGCCTTTGAAAAGACCTTTGGAAAGGGTTTTAAGATTCCGGCAGTGGGAAAGGATAGGCAAGAGATTGAGTTATTGCTAAAGACTTTTGACAGGTATACGGTTTTTCTTGCTAAAAATACAGAATTTCAACACAAAATGTTCGTTACGGGACAAAATGCAATGGAAAAGGTAGTAGAATCCATTGCGGAGAAGATTAGAAATAAAGAGGACATTGCGGACTTTGATCAGTTTTTTAGACTTTGGGCGGATGTAAATGAGAAAGACTTCCTTGAACTATTTAAGACAGAGGAGTTTGCAAAACTTCAGGGAACTGTACTGGATGTATCCCTTGATACCAGAAGGTATTTTCAGCAGTTGATGGAGCTATATCTGGAAGATTTTCCTATTGCACTGCGTTCAGAAATGGATGATGTATATAAAACAGTTTATACACTAAACAAAAATGTCAGGAAAATGTTGAAAAAGGAGAAAGAGACGGAAGAACTGCAAAAAGAGGTCTCTGGTTTAAAGGAGACGGTGAACGCAATGAATAAAAAGATAAAGTCCATGGAAAAAACTCTTAATGTGAAGTAATCGCAAGGAGAAAAATAATGAAAACACCGTTTATGTCATTTGATACGAGAACTTATGTTAAAGAGATTAATGATTTAAATATAAAACTGTTAAAGGCAACGGAAACCCTTACTGAAGTAGAAGATGTTGACGTCGGTACGTCTCTTAAGGAGTTGGTGTACGAGACAGATAAGGTTAAACTATATAGATATAAACGGGAGGGAGCTGCAACATGCAAAACTCCTGTAATTATTGTCTATGCGCTTGTCAACAGATACTATATGCTGGATTTGCAGCCTGATAGGAGCATTGTAAGGAATCTTCTTGAACATGGTATAGATCTTTATGTCTTAGATTGGGGATATCCAACTAATGCTGATAGATATTTGACCATTGATGATTACGTAAATGAGTACCTGAACGATTGCGTGGATTTCCTTAGAAAGGATACCAATAGTGATAAGGTTAACATAATGGGTGTATGCCAGGGCGGCACGTTTTCCGTTATCTATTCTGCTCTGCACCCGGAAAAGGTCCGGAACCTTGTAACATTGGTAACTCCTGTTGATTTCGCAACCAATGAAGGTCTGCTTTTTAGTTGGTCAAAGCATATGAACATAGATGCCCTTGTGGATACATATGGGGTAATCCCAGGTGATTTTCTGAATTCGGGATTTCTTATGTTAATGCCTTTTACTCTCCATATAACAAAATACATGGACATGCTTGATATTATGCAGGATAAGGATAAACTGTTAAACTTTTTAAGAATGGAAAAGTGGATATTTGACAGTCCTGCGCAAGCTGGTGAATGTCTAAGGCAATTTGTTAAGGACCTCTACCAGGGAAACAAACTTGTAAAAGGTGAACTTTGCATTGGAGAAAGAAAGGTCGATCTAAAAAAAATAACCATGCCGTTGCTAAATATATTTGCAATAAGTGACCATATTGTGACCCCGTGTGCGACAAAACCGCTAAACGATTTAGTGGGTAGTGAAGACAAGGAACTCTATGAGTTTAAAGGGGGCCACATAGGCGTATTTGTAGGCTCTAAATCACAGAAAGAGCTGGCCCCGGCTGTGTCAGAATGGCTTCATAAAAGATCTGAAAAATAGCAATTGTTCAGCGAAATCCAGTAACACACCCCTAAATCCCATCTTTTTAGAGGGGACCAATAGGTTATTACTGGCCCATTGTCTTTCTGGGTTGGATTTATATCTCATAAAACATATCCTGTTAATCCCCTTTAGAAAGAGGGGTGGATGTGTAAGCAGACGGGGTGTGTAATATACGATGAATGGATACAATAGTTAAGATATAATCGTAAGTGTAAACAAGGTTCCTGGCTTATTGGAACTGAGGTTTTTAGTTGTTTATTATAATAGTATTTAGATTTATTTTTGCGTAAGACCTTTTTTCTGTAGAAAGAAATTGGTCAGAAAGGAACAAAAATGGCAGAAGAAAAGAGAGAAGGGTTTGATCCTTCAAATATGGGTAAAGATGTTCTTTCGTTCATGAAATCTTCATTTGATACAACATTTGATAATATGGTAAAGATTCAGGACCTGAACTCGAAGATGTTTAAGGATATGATTGGTAAAGGGAAAGAGGTTCAGGAGGATGGCGTGAAGATGGTGGATGATTTTGTTGAGAATGCAAAGAAGGGTAGAGATGAATATAGAAGACTGATGGAAGACGGGTTTCAGAAGATAGAAGATATGTTTAAGGGTGAGAAAAAAGATTAGTTATGTCAGGTACTGAAAATGAACTTGTGAATTGATCTGATTTTGTTTTAGGCAATATCTTAAATATATAAGGGAGGTATGTTTGGAAGCATATATAATTGGTGGTGTGAGAACTGCTACTGGACGTTTTAACGGCTCTTTGGCATCTTTTAATGCTATAGATCTTGGTTCCATGGTAATTAAAGGGCTTGTTGAAAGGACGTCCCTTGATGTTAATGAACTGGATGAAGTTATTCTGGGAAATGTTATTCAGGCCGGGCTGGGGCAGAATCCCGCTCGGCAATGTGCTTTAAAGGCTGACGTGCCACATAACGTTCCGTGCTTTACTGTAAACAAGGTTTGCGGTTCGGGTTTGAAATCTGTAAGCCTTGCCGGGCAAGCAATTGCCTCCGGAGAGAGCAGCTTGATTATTGCAGGAGGCACAGAACATATGTCTGGTTCTCCTTATTTGTTGAAGACCGCCCGATGGGGGCAGCGCATGGGAAATGGTGAGACCATAGATTCCATGTTATGCGATGCTTTGTGGGACAACTTTTACGATTGTCATATGGGTATAACGGCGGAGAACATAGCGCAGAAGTATAACATTTCAAGGGACGATCAGGACCTGTTTTCCGCGGATTCACAAAACAAAGCGGAGAAGGCTATTAACGAAGGAAAATTCAAGGATGAGATTGTTCCAGTGATGATAAAACAGAAGAGAGGTGACGATATTGTCTTTGATACTGATGAACATCCGAGATTTGGAACAACCTCAGAAGCACTTAATAAATTAAAACCAGCATTTAAAAGTGATGGCTCTGTGACGGCAGGTAACGCGTCTGGGGTTAATGACGGTGCTGGCGTTGTACTTGTTGTCTCGAAAGAGAAAATGGAGTCAATGAATCCTAAGTGGGCATTTAAGATTGTGGCATCTCACTCTGCAGCTTTGGATCCTGCATATATGGGGTTGGGACCTATAAATGCTTCAAATGGGGTGATTAAAAAGGCAAAGTGCACGATTAGTGACCTTGATCTGATCGAGGTGAATGAAGCGTTTGCTTCTCAATCTATTCAGGTTCACCGTGAATTAGGTTGGGATATGGCAAAAGTGAATGTTCTTGGAGGGGCAATAGCCCTTGGGCATCCGGTGGGTGCAAGTGGTACACGTGTCTTAATTACCCTTTTGCATGAAATGGTGAGGGAAAATGTTAATCTGGGTCTTGCATCTCTCTGTATAGGAGGCGGCCAGGGAATCGCAACCGTGGTAGAAAGGGTAAAGTAAGTGTAACTACTCAGTGGGGATAGGCTGAAGGCAGAAGGCTATTAGAGAAAAATAACACGTGATCATACAAAACGTAATCAATTAAGTCTTGGCAATCGGCGAGGTCTCTTGGGTTATCTGGATTTATACCTGATTGAGCTAAACCGGGAAAAGTTTTAAATAGCTTGATTAGTGCGTTGGGATTTAGTTGATTTACTTTAGCCTTCAGTCTTCAGCCTATTCACCTAATTTTGTTGCGGCTTTGCCGCATTATGATACTGTAATTTGCTTTTAAGAGGAGAAAATGTAATGGAGATAGCTGGTAAAAATGTGATAATTACCGGAGGCGGCAGGGGCATGGGTAAACAGTTTGCTGTTGATCTGAAGAAGCTTGGCGCTAAACCGTTTGTTTTGGATGTCTTAAAGGAGAACCTTGATTCACTTAAGAGTGAGGCGGATATCTCAGGTAAAATTGTTGATGTAAGCAATGAATCTGAGGTGGAGGCCTTTTTTGAAAGTTATACTGCTGAAAACGGGGCTCCGGATGTGTTAATCAATAATGCGGGTATCACAGCAGATGCCCTCTTTATAAAGCAGAAAGGGGATGAAATAAAGAAGTTCCCGTTTGATAATTGGAACAAGGTGCTTAATGTTAACCTTACAGGGGTTTTCTTGTGTGCCAGAGAAGCTTCATACCAGATGGTAAAGCACGGCGTAAAAGGTGTAATTATTAATATTTCATCCATTAGTCGGGCAGGGAACCTTGGGCAGACTAACTATGCTGCGAGTAAATCAGCAATTGATGCCATGACAGTGACCTGGTCCAAAGAGCTCTCAAGGTATGGAATCCGTGTAGGGGCCATTGCACCGGGTTACATCAATACGGAGATGGTTTCCCAAATACGTCAGGAAGTGCTTGATAAGATCATAAAGAATATTCCTGTTGGTAGATTGGGTGAAATGGAAGAGATATCACAGACCGTACAGTTTATTATCCAGAACGATTTTGCTACCGGTCGTGTCTATGAGGTTGACGGTGGAATGAGGATATAACTGTAGTATTGCTTTATAAGAATTTCGTTGAAATTATTTAAGTGAATAGGCTGAAGACTGAATAGTGAAGTAAATCAGTCTTCAGCCTTAATTAAAACCTGAATAACCAAATATAGAATCTTTAATCACTTTGAGTATATTAACCTGCGATGCATAGTTTTAACTGCTACTTAATAACCAACTCATTATTGAATTAATAAGTGCCCTACATTTCGAATTAACTGAATCCCTCTTGTGTCATCCGAGTCAACAATATTTCCTCCTCTAATTAATAAGAACTTTCAGCATAAATATGGTCAATATCCATGCCTTCATCAGCTTTAATCCCACCATAAAAGTTTGATCCATTACGAAAATCAATATTATCCCATCATATAAGAGATAATCACGAGAAGATCCAATTTGTTCTGCAATACAGAAATGTTTAAGGTAAATATTGCCAGCCGCTTCCGCAATAACTTGATAGTATAGGAATTTTCATTTTGGGTTGAATAGGTTATTTTGTTGGCGTTTAAGCGTAACTGCTGTGTGTGGTGTGAGTTATGTTTGTTGTTGCAGCTGGTTCAAATCTCCCGATTTGAATCACATCTGACCTTAACGCAACTCTGTTGCGAGTAAAAGAGATTAATGTTTACAGGCAATTGGTTGTGTCCAAAATGCAAAATCATACAGAGTATTGTTAATGTCAGATTAGTTCAAGTCAGAGACTTGAACTAACAACGATAGTATTCAAAGTTAGTCTATGGTAAAGAGTCCGCCGAAGGCGATAATTAAATAGTATATGAATTTTCATTAAGTCTATATTCATAGTCACTGTGGATGGACCAAGATTAAGATTATAAATTTGGTGTAATTTAAAATAGAAAGATTTAAAAATATACAAAATACCCCAACGGGGTTATACATACCAGCCCAGGGCAACGCCCTGGGTCAAAGGTAACCATTAAATCGCACCCTGAATGGGTGCAACATATTTTCCCGATTCATAGCCAATGTATGTTACGTCCTTACAGGGCTAAATTTCTTTGTTCATAATCTTAATGGTAATCATTGTGTGTGGATTAAAATTAAGAGTACGATTAGGATTAAGATTTTAAAAGCTAAAAAGTCCGCCGTGAGCATTAATTCAATAGCATAGGGATTTTCATTTAGGGAGGATAAGTTTTTTTAGTCCCAAGGTGTAACTATTGTATTTGTGAAGTGCTAAAATGTAGGATGGGTTGAGTGATAGCGAAACCCTTCAATAATTCTAATCGCAGTGTGTGGATTAAGATTAAGAGTATGTTTAGGATTAGGATTAAGATATTAAAAGCCAAAAAGTCTGCTGAAGATGATAACTTGAAAACCTGATCCTGCATATGTGGTATCAGAGAGGTCGTAAGCAATAAATATATCTGCAGTTATAAAGTAAGATGCTGTACATATTCTAACAATTAGATTTCATGCTAGTTCTGGAATTAATTTATCAGGTGATTGTTCTGTTAGAAATTGCACATCGTATATATTGTTGCCGTTTGGCTGGCAATTGTCTTTTTGTGTTGTTATAAAAGCACTTACAACTGAAAATGTATGTTTGTTGCATATGTGGCAGTTAGAAAGTTAACAGATAATAGGATATTGTGTAAATTGCCGCTTTCAGGTAACTCGTTAAAGGGGTGAGGTTTACGGATTATTGTTTTATTGTGTTTGTGTATGGCTTAGCAATTGCTTTAAAATTTGAATGGTGATGTTTGTTTTGTTAAAAATTTAACGATTTTTTTATGATGTAATGGGGTTAAAGGCATATTTTTTAACTTGCTTATTTTCATCAAGGAAGGAAATTGTTGAACTGTTTTACTAGTTTTTTCCAAAAAAAAGGAGGGGGAGTGGAAAATGAAAAAATGTGGTTCTAGATTTAAGAATTTAATGATGCTTGGTGGTTTTTTACTGGCATCGTTATTTATTGGTAATGTTGTAGATACCAACATGGCTTTTGCTGGGGGTAATCCTAACGAAGATTGTCCTGTGGGTACAACGTTAGCAGCTAAGTATAATGTAGATCAAAATGAGGACCCTTGTGAATATGATTTTGAAGTAAAAGCTGGAACCTCTGATATTGTAGTTTTCACTAATGAGGGGTGTGATGGAGGTGATTGGTCCACTGTTGGTGCTGGTGTAGATATTTGTGCTATTGTAGTAAAAGGGGGACCAAATGCTGATCAACAAACATTTGGTCAAACAATGTCTGGTAGTTTTGATAATTCGAACTTGCCCGGTACACCTGACATCTCAAACATACAGTTCTGTGAGTGTATTGTAACAACGACACCGACGCCGACGCCGCCGATAACACCGACGCCAACGCCGCCAATAACACCGACGCCAACGCCGCCAATAACACCGACGCCGACGCCGCCAATAACACCGACGCCAACGCCGCCAATAACACCGACGCCAACGCCGCCAATAACACCGACGCCGACGCCGCCAATAACACCGACGCCGACGCCACCGATAACACCGACGCCGACGCCACCGATAACACCGACGCCGACGCCACCGATAACACCGACGCCGACGCCACCGATAACACCGACGCCGACGCCACCGATAACACCGACGCCGACGCCACCGATA
>JAIQZO010000100.1 GCA_021777055.1 Candidatus Anammoxibacter sp.
TATCAGCGGATCGGCAACCATTTCTTGCGAATCGATGCCATCTGCACCGTCGGCTCCGGTCGACCCTGTTGCTCCGGTTGCGCCATCAGCTCCATCACTGCCAGCGGGCCCAGTGCCCCCGGTTGCTCCTGTACTTCCGGTGGCGCCGTCAGAGCCATCTGTTACTAGAATGGCAGGGGCAGTCCATGTAACCGTTTCATCTGTGCCAGTCGTACCAGTAATCTCAAAAATACCAGTGGACACATAGAGAGGATTGCCATCGGTGGCCGGTGGCGTCGTGCTCCAGCCAGCTGGAGGTGTCAATGTCCTCGTAGTGAAGTTGTAAGATCCAGCATCAACGGCTGGCGTAGATGGTGCGCTTGCCGCTCGTTGAAAAATCTGCGCAACGATTGAACTGTTACCTGCTGTTCCCGTGGCTCCGGTTGAACCTGTCGCTCCTGTTGAACCCGTGGCTCCTGTGGCTCCGTCGGTACCGTCAGCACCTGCGGCACCGGTTGAACCTGTCGCTCCGTCGGATACTAGAACCGCCGGTGCAGACCACGTAACAGTATTGTCAGTACCAGTAATGCCATTGATCTCGAATATACCGGTTGATACGTAAAGCGGGTTTCCGTCAGTGGCTGGAGGTGTTGCCGACCATCCAGTCGGAGGCGTTAGAGACCGAGTAGTAAAATTGTACGATCCATCATCAGCGGCGGGTGTTGCAGGCGCCGAGGCGGAACGTTTGTAAACGCTGGCAACAAGAGCACTGTTACCGTCTTGGCTACCGAGATTCGAATTGGTGTAGTCAGGATACGGATCACGGCTCTTGGGCACGTAGAATATTCTAGCGGCGGCCAGTTCTAGATTGAAAGTTTCTCCAGCTTTCGCTTTCCCGTTGTTCAGATACCAAGGTGCATCACCGATGATGTGCTCACTCGCTCCAGCTGGAGCTGGGCTCGCGCCATAGTTGGCATCAATTTTTCCTAACAGAATTGGTGCGCTCTGAGTGCTTCCGTCGATACCCCAAACGAATGCTCCTGGAGCGCCGCCACCGCCACTACCGGCGTAGTAGCTCGACATTGGACCAGTACCGATCGATCCGGCGGTTCCGTCTGCGCCAGACGTATCGATCGAGGCACCAACTCCAAGCCCGCCACCTCTGGAAATAATAACTAAGGACCCGCCACCCGTTCCGCCGGCGCCGCCAGCTGAATTGACATCCCAAACAACGTCAGCGTAATTCCATGATTGATTCTGTACGCCTTGTGGGCCGCCTGTGCCCCGCATATCAGTGGGAATTCCATCAATCACACCGGCGTTGTTGAGTATTTCGAGTGTAGGAACCGCCTGATGCTGACCGCTATTTATGGCAGGTGCCGAACCCGTCACATAACTTCGAGGTCTGCCTGAAGCGCCTTTTCTAAAACCCGATGCCGAGCGTGTTGATCCAAGATACGCAAGGCCATTACTCGCACTCGTGGCTCGGACCGTACCATCAATCTGGCAGTGACCTTTGACTCGAAGTTCAACATTGTCGGTAATCGTCAGTGTTCGAGCGGCCGGGACCGTGAAATCTCCATCGACGTAAAAGACTGTTCGGGCGCCGCCGCCGGTCAATGTTCCGTCGGCCGTGAGTATTCCGGCACCGTCAATTGACAATGGGGTATGGGCATCCGTACCGGTCGCTGTATACCATCCGTCCGGGAGTTCGGCGGACGCTCCAGCACCACCATCTACGATCGCGCTTGCCTGCTGACTGCTACCGAACACGTCAATATCAACTTGGCCGGTGACTTGATTAACGGCTATTCGCTGAATTTCGAACGACCGATCTAATGTTCCGCCATCAGAAAAGTCTTGCGTATACGGATCAATTATCCGAACGACATCACCAACCTCCAGGTCGTTCTTCGTCGGCACGAGCTGATATCTCTGCCTAAGCGGCGGTCCGGCGAAACGATCGCGAAGCGCGTCAAACCGTGTTCTGATGTGATTGAACGTGTGACGCGAGTTGTGCAGCCCCTTGAAACTGAGAGATTTCGTTTTGCCCGGACCATGCATACCCGCGCTTGTCGCATCAAGAAGAACGTTTGTCCGATAATAATCCGCGGCGAATCCGGAATACTCGGCCCAAGCCCACTTAACTAATATTTCATTTACAACAGCAGACAGGTCGTGCGTCAGTGCCGATCGGGACACAATGTGATCAACGGTGATCTCATCGACATAGTCTGACGAGCTCAGGACGCCGGTTTTCCGCTTGAGTCCGATCTTGCCATCGGCATGAACAGGCATGAAAAAACCCGTTAGCAGGGCCACCTCCTTCTCTATGAAGGTCTTTCCGTCGATTTTCGTGAGACCCTGAAACCGGACGATGAATCCTGTTGTGTAATCCGAGCTATCGAACCAGTCCGGATTATTGTCCTCGAACTCGATGAGCGTGACATCGGCGGTAGCAACTCCAAGATTCCACGGAATTGTCCCGCCACCAATGATATTGCCCGTCAGGAGTGCATAGGCCATCGCTGGGGCTGGCAACTCTAGATAGACGTATTCCTCGACCTCAACGCCCTTGTCGCTATTACTACCAACAGGCACAAGATGATCTAAGTCGTTGGTGTTGAAGAGTCCACGCACAACACCCGTAAATGTCGTGGCAGTCTTACCGGTTGCTCGAACAATCTCGAAGCCATTCTGATATTTGATCTTGAGATAATAAAAACTGCCCGTTGCCTGGTCACCGAAACTGGCAACGTGACTACATGCATTAAAGCCATCAGTGCTCACCACGTTCAACGTCGCAGCGCCCGCGAGGAAATCCAGCGCAAGCAACGTCTTCTTGACGTCGAACAAGTCCTTCTTGATTTCACGTTGACGATCGGCGCACGCGATTCGATACACGCCATCTGCAATGGTTATCGACTTATCGACTATCTGGGTCTGCTCAACCCGAAAGTCCGACCAGTCCATCCCTTCGCCACCGCGAAAGACCTCAACTTCTACGCCCTTTAGTCCGTTCCCAGCCTGGAGCTCAGTGCGAATCTCATTAGTCACAGCCGCGTCCAGGTCCAACAGCTGGAACGATATTGACCCGATTTCGGCGAACCCAGAATCGGGCTTCAGGCTTTGAGATATCGTCGCTATCTTCCGGACGCAATTAGGAATGTTGTTGGCAGGTATGTTTGGAATGTCGCTGTGCGATGGAAAGTATAGAGGTGTTCCGTAGTTGATTTTGACGACGAGCCGAAGTGACTGGCTTTTTGCCTGGTTGAATACCTCAAATTCGTTGGTATTGATTCGCATCGACTACAGCTCGATCGCAGTGAATGAGAATTGTCGATGAATAGGTCCCGCCCAGATTTCCGAGAATGTACCTTGCTTCATATACGCCTGCACCGGGCTAACAGGCGCGGCCTTTGTACCCTTCAGATCCAGCCAGAACGTTTCGCTCGCCGCCACGCTCTCAGCAAACTCCCACCACTGCGCAATATCCGCGTCCGTGACAACGAGCGGAACAGTCGTAATCGGATGGGATTTTTCGAAGTTGAACAGCGTTCCATGCGGCGAGCCTGACAGGCTCTTGAACTGTTTACCTTCTGGGGATGGCCGCTTCGTATATGGCTGAAATCCGCATTCGATATCGCCACCCTTGATCACTTCAATTTCGTGGATGACGGCAAGGTCTGCGGCGGTACCCCATATCGAGATTTCGTTGACACCATTGATGGAACTCGCTGAGAATTCGTTCCATCGCTCTGCCGCGACCGTAGCCAGTACTCCAAAATCTACGGAATTGAATCCGTAGTGTTGTGTTCCATCCACAGATGACATTCGTGCACGATGACGAAGGCCCGTCACAATCCCAGTAACTGAGAACGTATGCTTGTCGCCGCCGGCGTAGTTCGTAGAAGGGTTCGTGTTCTCGGTTCCCTCCCACGCGAAATAGCTCCCGTTCTCCGAATCCGCAAGGTTTCGAAGTGGAACGTAGCTGATATACACCTAACCCCCCGAGAGCAGCAGGGATGCCTGTGCGCTGTTAGGGTTTTCGATCAAAATAGCGTCGTTCTCGTCGATCTCCGGTCTGATCTTCTCAATCAGCCATGTCCCGATGTTCTCGGTAACAACATCGCCGCTGACTTGAATGACCACCCGCTTTCCTGGCGCCTCATTCTGCGATGGCGGATCTGGGATACCGAGCTGTTTGAGGTCGCGAACCGGAGACGGGGCGCCGGACCCACTGCCACCACCGCCAGCCGTTGCACTGACAGCACCACCACTACCGCCAAATTGAGTGGACTTGATTTGTTTGATCTGTGCCAAGCCAGTTGCCGCCATCGCGATCGCGGCCGGAATTCCTAGCGGATAGCCTAACTCTTGATATGATCTAACCACGGCGGCCGGAAGCGACACGGCCGTTTGTGCCAAGGCCAACGCCTTGGCAACCTTGAACGCTTTCTTCGAACCCGTTTGTGCGAACGCATCCGACAGTTGACCAAGGCTTCGCGAAATTGCCAGGCGCGCCATTTCGGATTTCGTGACCAACAGTGTTTTATCCAGTTCAAAGCGTTCGTTGGCACGCAACCGCTTGGCGTTTGCGGACTCTTGAGTCAACAGCTTTTGGTCTTCGGCTTGCTGGATTAACAATAGTTCTTCGGCAAATTGAACTTGCAATATTTGCATTTCGGTCAGGTGTTGTTCGTCAAGCCGTCGTATACTTTGCGCCAGCCGTTCCCGTTCAGCGACGGCGCGGGGATCTTCGGTAACTTCGCCTTCCGGGTTGACGTTGGCCGCCAGCTTGGCGCGGGATTCGGCCACCCTTTCTTGTACCCGTGCGTCGACTTCGGCCAGAACTCTGTCAAGGTTTGCTTTGAGCACATTGCTGGGCAAGTCTTCCATCAGCAAGGCATGTAGTTCACCGCGCGCCACGTCAAATGCGGCCGCCTGGGCATCGGCAAATGCTTGAAACGACGCGGGAACCTCTACCTTCAATCGGTCGGCTAGTGCGTCGAGGTCGACCAGTGCATCAGCGGCCAAATCGTTGAACGGGGCGGCCAGTTCCAATACCTTGCGGATTGGGAACACAAGTCCATCAATGATTGCGTTGGATACATCGGCGATTATTTCGATCAGCTTCACAAAACCACCGATCAAGACAAAGTTCATGGCACGCGCCAGCGTTTCGACTCCCTTGATGATTATGCGAACACCGTGAAGACCGTCCGCGAATACACCAGCCGCTTTGGCTCCTAATTCAAACCCCTGCTTTACTTTGGCTCCAAGACCTTCGCCGGCG